>AAVT01000003.1 GCA_000169075.1 marine gamma proteobacterium HTCC2143
AGCCATACAGTGTCGGCAGTGACGGCCAGCATATTATCGTAGGTCGGGCTGAAAACGAAATCCATTCGCTCGCTGAAGAGCTTGGCGCCGAACTGATCGTCGTAGGCAGCCATGGACGCCACGGTATCGCTCTTTTGCTGGGCTCTACCGCAAACGGCATATTACATGGCGCGACATGTGATGTTCTAGCGGTCAGAGTTGGCACGTAAACACCGATTTACTCAGACAGCTCTACCCAGCGCTCATAACCATTTTCTAGTTCGCTGGTCACTTTGGCAAGATCATCTAGACGATCAGCAATTAGGCTCTGCGCTTGCTGATAGAAGTCTGGGGCGCTGACGTCTTCCTGCAATTTGGCTTGGCGGGACTCTAACTTTTCAATGATAACAGGCAAAGCTTCCAGCTCTTTTTGCTCTTTGTAGGCCAGTTTTCGCTGTGATTTTTTCTCTTCAACCGGCGCATTAGGCATCGACTGACTGTCATCATGCGTCGATTGATTGTCTTTAGATATTTCCGCCGGTAATTTAGAAAACACTCCGCCCTGACGAATCCAGTCCTGATAACCGCCAACGTATTCTCTGACAATACCTCTTCCCTCGAAGGCCAGAGTGCTAGTAACTACGTTATCCATAAAATCTCTATCGTGACTAACCAGTAACACGGTGCCGGAGAAATCAACTAAAACTGTCTCCAGTAATTCCAGTGTCTCCACGTCGAGATCATTAGTCGGCTCATCCATAACCAAAATATTTGCCGGCAAACTGAACAAGCAAGCGAGCTGAACTCGATTGCGCTCGCCGCCCGACAACGCCTTTAGCGGCGTTCTTGCCCGCTCAGGTGAGAATAAAAAATCGGATAAATAACTCAAGACATGCTTGGATTTTCCATTAATTTCGATACTCTCCCGACCCTGACCAACAATATCGACAATTGTTTTTTCGTTATCCAGCTTGTCTCGCATCTGGTCGAAATAGGCGACATCAAGACGACTTCCTAATTTCACCGTTCCCGATGTAGGTGCCAACTCGCCAAGTATTATTTTCAATAATGTTGTCTTACCGACCCCATTGGGGCCCAAAAAACCAATCTTGTCACCGCGAATTATATTAAATGTTAGATGTTCGAAAAGTGTGTTGCTATCAAAGCTGCAGCTAATATCATCAACTTCGGCGACTAACTTTCCTGAAGAACTGGCTGATTCAACGTTAATGCTGGCTGTCCCCTGCTGATTACGTCGCTGTGATCGCTCCTCCCGCAGTCGCTCGAGCGATCTGACACGGCCTTCATTGCGTGTCCGGCGAGCTTTTATTCCCTGCCTGATCCACACTTCTTCCTGCGCTAATTTTTTATCAAACAACTTATTTTGCTGATCTTCAACTTCAAGTAAGTGTGCCCGCTCAACCAAATAATTGTCGTAACCACACTGGTAAGTCCGCAGAGTACCTCTATCCAGCTCCACGATCTTTGTTGCTAGTCGACGCACTAGCGCCCTATCGTGCGTGATAAATAAGACCGCACCATTGAAGTCCATTAACTGTCGCTCAAGCCATTCGATCGTCTCTATGTCCAAATGGTTAGTCGGCTCGTCAAGTAATAACAAGTCAGGCGATGTAACCAACGCTTTAGCAAGCGCGACTCGCTTTCTCCATCCACCGGACAGCGAAGACATCCGTTGCTGGCTCGGTAATTCCAAACGACTGATCACTTCGTCAATCCGCTGCTGGTAACTCCAGCCATCTTGAGCTTCAAGGTCATGCTGAAGCTGCTCCAGCTTGCGAAGTCCTGCGCTATCAAGCTGCTGCGCCGCTAATTGGTCATACTCTTTAAGTAAATTCCCAACAGATTCTAGCCCTGATGAAACAACCTCCATCACCGATCGCTCATCGGCTTTTGGGAGCTCTTGATCCAGGCGAGAGATTTTCAGTGAAGGCTTTGTCCAAATATTTCCCCCGTCAGGCTTGATCACACCCTGTGCTAATTTCATCAATGTCGATTTGCCGGCGCCATTACGCCCCACTAAGCAGACACGGTCACCGCGAAACAGCTGTAAATTTGCCTTTTCCAGCAAAACATGATGCCCGTAGGCGAGATCGAGGTCTGTCACTCGTAACAGTGGCATTTAAGCGTTCCTTTAGTAATAAGTATCATTCGTTGAGATTGGCGCAGGCTGTGCAGTTGTTCGCATTTCACCGAAGCAGACTGAAGACCATGCCGCGATGGGCTATACTCACTGCTCTAATCGTTAACTAAGCCTGCTTTTATCAGTAGGTTATAGCTTGTAAATCAGGCTACACTGAGGCTAGATTAGGCAAGCCTCTCATTCCGGGCGGCGATTCTACCATTGAACATGACCATGGCAAAATATAGACTCTATTTAACGCGTTTTTTAGCAAGCTGGTTTTTAAAAACTGGCCTGTTGGTCGGCTTACTATTAACAATGGCAGGGACACCCGTCCAGGCCCTTGAAAGTGATGCCGCCAGCCAACAGCTCTATCGACAGACGCTGAGCGCTATTAATAAGGGCCACAAGACTCGCACGCAGCAAGGCCTCCAAGCGCTAAATGAGTACCCTCTTTATCCCTACCTTGTGACAGCTCAGCTACAACGCGAACTTAGAAAGTTACCGTATAAAAAAGTTGACCAGGTATTAAGCGATTACGGGACAACCGTAGCCGCCAAACAACTGCGCAAAAAATGGCTGGCCATGCTGGCGAGTAAAAGGCAGTGGCCTCAATATATTCAGTATTATCAGGCGTCCCTCGCTAGCACTGCATTGCGCTGCTGGTACATGGAAGCCTTACATCAAACGGGCCAACCGCATATCGCACTTGGAATGACCGCAGAGATTTGGCTGAAGGGTGCATCCCAACCGGATGCCTGCGACCCGGTTTTCAAGCGCTGGCAGCAGGCCGGATTGAAGACTGATCAATTGGTATGGGAGCGGGTCCAACTCGCACTCGCCAATAACAATACCCTGCTGGCAAGATATTTGTCCAAGCGAGCATCCGCTGGATTGAAACCCTATACCAGACGCCTAATTAGTGTTCATCGCCAGCCCCACCGCCTTTCAAAACTTAACGATTTTGACGATGGTAGTAAACTGACGACAGATATCATCAGCTATGGCCTGCGCAGACTGGCACCAAGAAATATCGACCTTGCTAATAATTTGTGGATAAAAATATCGAGGATTTACAGCATTCTCGACCTCACAAAATCACGCCATTAGGGACAAGCTTGCTCGACAAATCATAGCCTCTGGGCGCGATGATGCGCTGCAATGGCTGATTGCCAATGACCCTAATGCCGATGATGATTATCTTATGGAATGGCGCATACGGCTCGCCTTGAGACAGCAGCAGTGGCATCAGGCAGGGCAATGGATTTCACTGCTACCAGAGTCACATCGAGCAAAACCTCGATGGCGCTACTGGCAGGCTAGAACCTGGTCGCTACAATCGATTAAACCTGAAAAAACGTTGCAAATGCTTCAACAGCTAGCTTCTGAGCGCCATTATTACGGATTTCTTGCGGCAGACATCGTCCAACAGGACTACGACTTTAATCACAGCGCCTTGATCAGCGGACAGTCCGGTAGCGATGTGAGCTTATCGCCCGAAATAACTAGAGCCCGGCAGTTTTATCAAATGGGCTACTTTGTGCCTGCCAGACGAGAGTGGGCAGCGGCTACCCGCAGTTTTGACCAGTCTCAATTAATCGACGCTACTCATCTGGCGCACCAATGGGGCTGGCATCAACAAGCCATTCATACGACGATCAAAGCTGATAGCTGGAATGATCTCTCCATTCGATTTCCACTGGCATATCAAGCGGACATGATCGTTTCTGCCGAATCGGCCACTATTAACCCTGAATGGTTATACGCAATTACGCGGCAGGAAAGTGCCTTCGCAAAAGACGCCTACTCACCTGCCGGTGCGACTGGATTAATGCAACTGCTCCCCGGAACTGCCAAACAAGTGGCCGAGAGAATGGGGGTTAGTTACACCAACCGAGACTTATTTTCAGCCGATAAGAATATTGCACTTGGATCAAATTATCTAAAGCAATTACTGGATGACTTTTCAGGCAATAGGATTTTGGCAACTGCGGCTTATAATGCGGGCCCGCACCGTGTCAAAAGTTGGCTAAATAGACAGGCCGCTGCGCTGCCCCACGACATATGGATTGAAACGCTGCCGTTCTATGAAACGCGGAATTATGTACAGAATGTACTTGCGTTTTCAGTGATCTACGGGCATCGCCTTGGTATTGACTCACCGCTGATCAATACAGAGGAGTCATCGATTGGCCAACCTTAGCTACCACACTCGGCTACCTCAATGATGTCCCTTTCAGCTTGTTAGTTAGCCCAACGATGATAGTATCTGTCGGTTGAATAAACCTGATAATCTGCAGCCGATACCTGCCAGAAGCAGCAAGCATCCGTCTTGCTATAGCCCTGATTTGCAAGGGCTTTGCCTCGTTAGGACGAGGTCTGTAGAAAACTAAGGAAACGAACGGTGTCGAAAGGCCAGCCAATTTCAGCCTCACTCTCCTGCATCACTACAACCGGTATGCGAATACCATAGCGCGCCATCAATTCGTCAGAATCGCTAATATCAACCTCTACGAGGTTGTATTCATTAATAACCAGAGGAGCAATCATCACCAGCGCCTGCTCACACAAATGACAGCCCAGTGTTCCATACAAAATCAGCGTTTTCATTGCTAAGACCTATCTCATCAATGGACCCATTGGCCCAGCCGCTTATCGAGCCGGGCCCAAATCCCCCGCTACAAATCGTAACCCCGCTCGTTGTGAGACACAGTATCCAAACCCTCTCTCTCTTCGTCTTCAGTCACTCGCAATCCGACCAGCGCCCTAACAACGACTAATATGATGTACGTTGCCACGCCAGCGTAAACAAAGGTAGCAACAATCCCGGTTAATTGAACACCCAGCTGCTGTAGAATAGTGACACCCTCTGGCAAGCCTTGACCGCTGAATATGCCAAGCTCCGCGCTGGCAAATATTCCCGCTAGAAAAGTCCCCAATATGCCGCCAACACCGTGTACCGGAAACACATCCAGCGAATCGTCTATTTTCAACACCTGTTTGATATAGAGCGTCGCATAAAAGCATACGATACCAGCGCTGAGACCTATAACCAATGCTCCGCCGGGGCCTACATAGCCTGATGCCGGTGTGATTGTTCCCAAACCAGCCACCATGCCTGTTACTGCGCCTAATGCACTGGGCTTACCGTATTTAATCCATTCAATCGTCAACCAAGTAAACGTCCCAGCCGCAGCTGATAAGTGCGTGACCAACATGGCCATACCCGCATCACCGTTCGCAGCGAGGGCACTACCGGCATTAAAACCAAACCAGCCTACCCATAACATACCCGCGCCCATAATTGTCATGGTCATGTTGTGCGGAGGCATCGCGGTTTCGCCGAAGCCTTTGCGGTTGCCCAACACAACTGCAGACACCAAAGCGGCAACACCGGCGGTGATGTGAACCACTGTGCCACCGGCAAAATCCAGTAAACCCATCTCACCTAACCAGCCTCCACCCCAAACCCAGTGAGTGATTGGGGCGTAGACAACTAACAACCATAATGCGGTAAATATTACCACGGCAGAGAACTTTATCCGCTCTGCAAAACCGCCGATAATCAAAGCTGGTGTAATGATGGCAAAGGTCATCTGAAACATAACAAAGACGGTTTCAGGAATATCACCCGCTAGAGAACTTGACGTCACTCCCGACAACAAGGCTTTCCCCATCCCCCCAAAATAAGGGTTCCCTTCGCCGAAGGCGATGCTATAGCCGACTACGAACCAAAGAACTGAAGCAATACAGGTAATAGCAAAACACTGCATCAGAATACTCAGTACGTTTTTCGACCGGACCAACCCCCCGTAAAATAGCGCCAGACCAGGAAGCGTCATAAACAACACCAGCGCTGTCGACGTTAGTATCCAGCTGGTGTTAGCCGCATTGAGTGTATCTTCAGCAGCCGCTAAACCAGATGCCATTAAAGCAATTGATAACGTCGATAGACGCATCGATAAAGTACCCATTCCAATCCCCTAAGAATCACAATAACCGTATAACGATCGCATTTATAATTGCGTGGTTAAGCGTGTTTATGAATATTTTTATAGCCCACTACGATTTGGTTGCTATACCAACAACAGTCGTCGTAACAAACCCGCGCGACATTATAAAGACCTAACAACAGCTGACGCAATGGTTACAGACTGTTAACCGGCTTCAAGACCGATATTACTAACGACAACGTCACGTACCAACCCCTTAACCGCCATGACCAGCCCTCCCCTGTTATCTTTATTTTCTTCAATGACCGAACACAGCGCCTCGCTATATTGACGTTCGGCGCTGTAGAGTCGATTATTGTCATCACCTCCCGCTGTCACATCCAAATATTGGTCGATTGTTGACAGTGATACTAACTCAATAGCATTGATCTCATCCACATCCCAACGTTCACAAGCGCTTAGCAAAGACCCCAAAGCAACCGTTGCATCCAGCGCTGGCCAGACACCATAAAGGTCAAAGCTGTCTGGGTCCGGCGTAATGGCCTCCAACTTGTCTTGCTGCTTTTCAAAATCAATCCGCTGATTTTTGCCGCTGATATACTCCCAGACTAAATTTAGGATATTGCTAAACACCAGATGATCCCTAGTTTCTGTTAATTCGGTAAAAAGCGCATAGTTCGGGTACATTCGTGCGACCAGACCGGCACCATAAGCTAGTAGACTTAATTCATCCGTCGGTTTTTTCTGTTTTGATTGACTCTTCACAATTTCTCCATTCATTTGACAGTAACATCTGCATATAGCTGTAATATCGGCAAACTCACCTGTACTATAAGGCCGATATCTAAACACTTTTTTTTCGGGGCTGTGCAGCTTGCCAGCGAACTCCTCACTGAGAGACTGCTATATCTTATGGCCATCACTTTGTTGGATGCTATCAAAATCTACAAGAAAAAGACCGCACTGGTTATTGATGACTATCCAGCCATGCGTGGGTCCATTCGACGAATGCTGGATAATTTTGGCATCATTCGATGCGATACAGCGTCTAATGGCGAAGAAGCCATACTCAAATGCGAACAAAATACCTACGACATCATTCTCGCAGACTATAACTTGGGAGAGAATAAAAACGGCCAGCAAGTACTCGAAGAACTGCGTTATAAAAATCTGCTTAAGAATACAGCGATTTATATGATGATTACCGCTGAAACTACAAAAGACATGGTTTTTGGCGCATTTGAATATCAACCTGATGATTATCTCGCCAAACCCTTTACACAAGGCGTACTACAAAAACGTCTCGATCGCATGGTAATGGAAAAAGAATGCCTGTTTCCTATCAACAACGCGATGGATAACAACGACCTTGATCGCTCCATCGCCCTGTGCCAGCAAAGAATTAATAAACATGACAAATATGAGCAGCGTTGTTACCGCATCATGGCGAGCTGTTTTTACAAAAAAGGTGAATATACCAGCGCTGAAAAAATTTATTCCGGTGTCCTTAAAGAACGAAAGCTCGAGTGGGCAACTATTGGACTAGGCAAATCATTAATGGCACTAGAGCAGCTCGATAAAGCTACAACAATATTTGAAAGCTTGATAGATGATGGGTGCCTATGCCTCGAGATATTTGACTGCCTAGCCGAAATCAAATATCTCCAAGGTAGCGCCGCGGGCGCGCAGCTAATACTGGAAAGAGCTATTAAAATATCCCCCAATGCGATAATCCGTCAGGAAAGGCTAGCCGATATTTACGAATTCAATAAAGATTGGATTAGCGCCGGCAAGTCCCGAAGGAAAGTTATTCGCTTAAGTAATAATTCGGTCTATGACTCGCCAGAAAATTATTTAAAACTGGCGCGCTGCATCTGCGCAGAAATCATCGACCAGCCGCACGTTGCGCAGTCGCGCAGCAAAGAGGCGACGGAGACATTACTCAAAGCTAAACAGAAATATAAATATCATGAAAATATTGAGCTCCACACGGATATTATCGAGGCTAATATTCTGGCCTGCACCGACGCAATTGAGAGCGCGAGGGAACAAGTTAACCGTATTCAGCGCGAAATAAAGCTTGCCAATAATCTTTCTCCTCAATTGATGTTTGATCTGGCGGCAACCTATCAATCAATGGCTCAACATGACGAAGCACAATTTATACTAAAAGACCTTGCAAGAACTTATCAAGACGACGATAAGATTGGCGAAACTATTGACAAATTGTCTGATGAGACCCTGAGCCAGAAGGGCAAGGAAAAAGCGATAGTGCTCAATGATCAAGGAAAAGCGCTGCTTGCCAATAAAGATTATCAGCAAGCCATACTACTTTTTAGCCAAGCAATACAACACTACCCTAACAATGTTGGCCTCAACCTCAACTTAATGCTTGCACTGGTTCGCAAAATGTCAGCCGACGGCAGTTCAGCGGAGCACATAGAGCAGTGTAAAGATGCGATCGACAAACTGACGCATATTACTAATGAAAACCCGCTATATGAACGCTATAAAACGCTATGCAGCCACTTTGAAAAGATAAAGTTATCTGCATAGTTTATGTCGACCAACTGATGCTATCGTATAATTACTGGAATAAAAATGAGCAAAGACCAACCCATTGATTTTTCATTATTAATCGCGTCATCCGTGCATGACATCAAAAACTCGCTGGGAATGTTACTGACCTCACTCGATGAAGTGATCGATATCAGCAAAGAGCAACGTCCCGGGCACCGAAGAAGTTACGGCATTCTACGAGGCGAGGCTTCTCGTATTAACAATGCGTTAATTCATTTACTCGGGTTATATAAACTCCAAAATCAACAACTATCATTAAACCTCGAAGAAGTATTTGTGCAGGATTTTCTTGAAGAGCAAGTGGAAAGCCAGAAGCTGCTATTCGAGGTTTATGACGTTGAAGTAGAAATAGATTGCAATGAAAACCTCACTGGCTACTTCGACGAAAACCTGATCGCCGGTGTGATAAATAACATTTTAGTCAATTGCGTAAAGTACACTGATGATAAAATTTTGCTAGCAGCGTCCGTTAAAGACCATCTTCTAACTATTGATATTATTGACAACGGCCAGGGCTATCCACAGACTATTATTGATCACATTGGGAACAGCCCCCGCAGTATAGATTTCAGCAGTGGCAGTACGAACTTAGGCTTATTTTTCTCGCAAAAGATTGCTTCGATCCATGAATGTAAAGGGAAGACAGGCTCGATTGCACTCTCCAATCTAGCCGATGGCGGAGGCCGTTTTACGCTCACGCTGCCATAGTCTTTTTCACACAGTGCTACCCACTTTAGATCGGGAAATGGATCATATTGCTGCAGCACAGTAATATCATAGCCACAGCCAGAGCACGTTTTTACTAATCTAGAACCGGCCGATTATAATCTAGTCGGGGACTATAAAACGTTGTACCGATAACCATTATTCCGAACATGTTTAGAACATCAAACTCCATGAAAATGAAAATTTAGCCATGAATGATTCAAAAAACTATCAGCAGAAAAAGCGTTTCTTCAACGATCTCCTTACTATTTACGGGCGTAAACCAGTATTAGAGGCACTGGAAGATAGCACCATGAGTTTATATAAACTGCATTTGGCGGACTCAAATAAATCCGGCGGCATCATTGCTGAAATTATCAAGCTGGCGGAAAAAAGAGGCGTCGAAATTCAGTGGCATGACCGGAAGTCACTCTCAAGAATTTCTCGCAACAGTAAACAGGATCAAGGTGTAGCTGCAGACATTAAAGTTGATAAACATCAGTCGCTGGATCACTATCTTCAACAAAAGACCAATGAGCGCAGTCTCCGCCTCATAGCATTAGACAATATTACTAACCCGCAAAATGTCGGCATGATTATTCGCTCAGTTTGCGCGGGCAACATAGATGGGCTGATCATTCCGCGTAAAGGCTGTGCTGCGCTTTCACCATTGGTGATTAAAGCCAGTGTTGGAACGGTATTCAAGGCCCCCTTACTGCATTGCGAGACTCTGGCTCAAGGTTTGGGAGCATTGCGTGATCGAGACGTGACAATATGCACTTTGTCATCTCATGCTAAGCAGTCACTGTTCGAATATCAGGCTCAACAATCGGTTGTTTATATTTTGGGTAATGAAACGGAGGGGGTATCAGAGGAAGTTCAGAAGCTATCCGACCAGCAATTATCCATACCGATGAACAATGGTGTCGAGTCGCTAAACGTTGCCGTCACCGCTGCACTTATAGCTTTCAAACAATAAATGCAGCGTCATTCTATTTAGAAAGGTAGGTCATGCCCTCCTCGAGGCCTTTTACCGTCAGCGGATACATGTGCCCTTCAACCAGCTTATTAGTCACATCAATTGAGCTAGTATAGTGCCACTCTTCCGGTGGTACTGGATTAATCCAGATAACCTTATCGTAAGTTTCTTTCAGTCTTCGCATCCACATTTCACCAGAGTCTTCATTCCAGTGCTCGACACTGCCGCCGGGCTGAAGAATCTCATAAGGGGACATTGACGCATCGCCAATAAAGATGACTTTGTAGTCGCTGCTGTATTTATGCAAAACGTCAAGCATCTGCAACCGTTCGTTATGCCGGCGAACATTGTCGCTCCATACAGACTCATAAACAAAATTATGGAAGTAAAAATACTTCATATGCTTGAATTCTGAACGGGCCGCGGAGAACATTTCTTCACACACTTTTATGTGAGGGTCCATCGAGCCACCGACATCAAAAAACAGTAAGACCTTGACCGCATTGTGTCTCTCGGGGACCATTTTTATATCCAAAAGACCTGCATTATGGGCTGTCGAACGAATAGTGTCGTCCATGTCCAGCTCTTCCTCAGCCCCGGTTCGCGCAAACTTCCGCAAGCGTCGCATAGCAACCTTTATATTGCGCGTACCAAGCTCAACACTGTCGTCCAGATTTTTGTAATCTCTCTTTTCCCACACTTTTACTGCTTTCTTGTTTTTACTCTCGCCTCCGACACGCATACCCTCTGGGTGATACCCGCTATGTCCGAATGGCGAGGTACCACCAGTGCCAACCCACTTGTTGCCACCTTGGTGCCGTTTCTTTTGCTCTTCAAGCCGCTTTTTAAATTCTTCGATGAGCTTTTCTAAACCACCCAAAGACTCAATCTTCGCTTTATCTTCTTCGGACAACTGCTTGGTGAACTCGTGCCGCAACCAATCTTCTGGAATCATCGACTCGATGACATCCTCAAGTGTTTCCAAATCTTTAAAATAAGCGCCGAATGCGCGGTCAAATTTATCGAAATACTTTTCGTCTTTGACCATTATCGTACGACTTAGGTGGTAAAAGTCATCGATATTGGCAAAAGCCAAATCATTTTTTAGTGCGAGCAAAAGGTCCAGTAATTCTTTAATAGAAACCGGAACACCTGCTCGCTTTAACACCTGAAAAAAACTAATTAACATGATCTAGTACCAACAATGCATTTGCTTTGCTTCAGCAACCAATGACTATTGGTTGCGAGTTTCACGCCTGTGCATAAAGGCTAATCGCTCTAACATATGAACATCTTGTTCATTTTTAAGAAGCGCGCCATACAGTGGTGGAATTGCTTTAGTATTATCTCTATTTTTGAGAATTTCGTCTGGAATATCGTCCGCCATCAGCAACTTCAACCAATCGATCAGCTCAGATGTAGAAGGTTTTTTCTTCAATCCAGGGATAGCCCGAACATCAAAAAATACTTCCAGCGCTTGAGCTACTAAATCTTGCTGAATTTCCGGGTAATGTACATCGACAATTTTTATCATCGTTTCCCGATCAGGGAATTTGATAAAGTGGAAGAAACACCGACGTAAAAACGCATCTGGCAGTTCTTTTTCATTGTTGCTGGTAATGATAATGATCGGACGGACCTTTGCCTTGATTGTCTCGCCTGTCTCATAAACAAAAAACTCCATCTTATCGAGTTCAACCAGTAAGTCATTGGGGAATTCGATATCCGCTTTGTCGACTTCGTCGATAAGCAAAACGACCTGCTCGTCAGACTCAAAAGCTTCCCACATTTTACCTTTCTTAATGTAGTTTTGAATATCATTGACCTTACCATCGCCAAGCTGGGAATCCCGCAGCCGAGAAACAGCGTCATATTCATACAACCCTTGCTGAGCTTTAGTTGTCGACTTAATGTGCCATTGAATCAACGGCATGCCCAGAGACGCTGCAACTTCTTCGGCTAGCAGTGTTTTACCTGTTCCTGGCTCACCTTTTATGAGCAAAGGACGCTCTAAAGTCACGGCCGCATTAACAGCCATCTGCAAGTCGTCTGTTGCAACGTATGTTTCGGTACCTTGAAATTTCATCTTATAACCATCTCATTGCCTTTATAATGGGTGCATAGCCTACCAGACTTATTCTCAATGGCAAGGTTCTTAGCGGGAAGATAGTTATACCAAAACGCACTACCTTTTATTTTCAGTATCCGCGCCTATATCAATGGCATCATCTGGCAGGTCAAAGGCATCATCTAGGCCCATGTCCAGACTGTCCTCTGGGGAGGTGTCAATGCGCTTATCTAACGCACCACTGCCAATTTCAACCTCACTATCTGTAAGCTCATCGCCATCCGGATCACTGCCCGCCTCCGGCTGTTCGTTGCCCTGCCGTTGGTCTGCGGATTGACTGCGCAGGTCGCTAGCACTTTCTTCAAAGACCGGCGATGCTGGAGCCTCTAACGCGACCGGTACCGACATAATTGCAGTAGCCGAGCTATCACTGGCCGGTTCAACAGTAGGCGTATCGCTAACAACCGACACCAGATCGCCAAGATCATCATCGGCACTCAGCACGGCGGATTTAGACCGACTTGCTGAGATAGCTTTGTAGCCAAAAACCATCAGACCTATCGCCACGATTTGCGCAAATCCAATACCGACATACATCAATACCGTTTTCCAGTCGAAGTTATCGCTAGCGGGCTTATCGGCGACGGTCACGAGAGCAGTGGGTTCGGCTGTTATTGGATCCGGCTGTCGCTCTATGATTGAAGCGGATGTCTCCTTTATTGTTTGCTCGTCAACATTATTGAGATCACTGGCTACTGCGGGGTTTTGGAGTTCAGGTAGCGGTTGCTGTCCGTCATTCCGATGTTCCACTTCAATTGTTTGTGTCCGCTCAGCTAAACGGCTACCGTCTGAAAATAGCCCCTCGAGCTCAAAGGCTACCTTGACGATACCCGCCTGCTCCATCTGTGGAAGTTCCAAACGCCAACGTCGCTCCGATACACCCTCTACCGGCAATGTTTTAACGACATTCGTGGGGGTCGTGATGTGCGCAGTTACAGCAGTGGCCGCGCTGTTAATAGCGGTATTTCTTGCATACAACTTTATCGTATGTAGCAGCGGATCGCTGCCTGTGCTTGCCGCCCGAATATCATACCTCTCCCTGACAGCGATCGTCTGTGCTTGTTGACGCTGAAACGTCTTGCCATTCGCTATAATCAAAATATCATAGACACCGGCCTGCTGAAAAACATTGAGCTCAGTTGTGTATACCCCGTTATCAGGGATAGGGTCGACCTCCGACAAGGAAACTAGCCATTGCTGCTTATCATCACGTCGAGTGACAGACGCTGACATATCAATCAGATTTAATAGCTCAGGCTTAACTAGTGCCTGGCCCTGATCATATAAAACTGCCGTTATTGTTGCAGGATCATCAATGAACTGGCCTTTCTTGAGAGCTGCTACTTTTAAATTCAGATTACTGATCACCGTGACCCTACTTTCAGGCTCCAACTCGGTTTCTATAGTCCATTCACCCATTAGTGGCGATTTGACGGTGATCAATTCGTAATTATCCTGACGCAACCATTTGATGTCTGCCGGGTGCTGCCCAAAAGAATGCTTTTTCCCAGCCGGCGACAGGAGACTGGCGTCGCTTAAAGAATCTTTTTTGAAAACTAGCGTAGTGAACTCCTCGACGCTGGCATCAACATAAAACGTATTACCCTCGAGTGGTAGCTGCTCAGCAGGGGCTGCAGCATCGAAGGCCTGAACAAAAACCCTCGATAAATCCTCGGCAGTTTCAGCAACGGCGGAAAGCCCGCCCGTCTCTGCAGCCAGCAGCTCCATCAATTCCAAATCCGCATTCTGTGACAAAGCAACTGTGTGTATTGTCACACCGGCACCCTTCAAAGCGGGAAGAATTTCGGCCACAATTCGCTGCCTTGCCGTTTCATTATCTATGGATGATAACGAGACATCGACCATACCGTCTGTGAGTAATATTAAATGAATACTGTAATCGGTGCCTTTGCTCTTCACATCAGCCATTGCCTTTTCTAAAGCTGCTGGAATATTAGTACGCAAGGCTACTGAGCTAATTTTTTCCGCTTGAGCACTGGCATTAGCTCTCCAAGCGGTAGTGACGGTATTACTAGGAACCAGATTGTTTACCCATTGACCAAATGTCCATACTCCTGCCGCGGAACCCTCAGGGAAAAGTTGAATCAACAACTCCAACGCCGGACGGCGTAAATAGTTAGGGTCATTTTTTTTCATACTTCCCGATATATCGATCACAACCCTGACATCGGGCGTTAACTCATTGCCGAGGACAGGAGCCACATCATTTTCAGGTTGTTGCCCCCAGGCAAACATCGTGAAAAAAATGCTGCCAGCCAGCCAGATAATACCGGATGTTTTCATACCCATTGGAGACTCTCAAATCATGTGAATATACCGAAGGCCTATAAAATAGACCGCGGCCACATTTATCATTGCTCGATAAAATTTTTTATAAAATCCATTACTAACAATAAGTTATACCATTATATTAATTAAAAACAATAGCTTTTTATGAGGTGCCGCGCAGCTATTTACAATGAACATAAACAGAGAACTTAGCGGGAGGAAAATTTACCCGAGAACAATCGACGCCAGGTCCATCGGGATAAGTAGGTTGAGAAAATAAGCAGGATTAGCACTAACAGCATCGGTAGTAATCGAGGTGCTGCGGCGGCAAAACCTTCATTCAAACCCTCCATGATCATCATCATGAATGCCGGTACCCAGTACCCAGTTCCCAGCTCTAGTGATGCCGGTGTCATTAACACGGCCAACAAAGTGAGTTGCAGCAAAATTTTTAAATGAACACTGCTGGCTCTAACGAGTAAACGCCACAATAACGCATTCGATGAAAAAACGGCCAAACAATAAATTAACCAAGAGATGTAATAGTCGCTGCCAGTGTCCATAGATAGGGTCGATTCCAAGTATTCAACATAGCGGGGTCATACAAGCGTTGTGCGGGGCATTATACCTGCCAGGGTTTTAGTTTTAAATCCATCTTCGTTAGATTCGAATGATGTTCAGCCGGCATTTGCCAAACCGCTCACTCAACCCACGTAATAATATGCTCTTCAAAACCATCGGGATGGACGTAGTCCTCACTCAGTGCGCGCCCCTTTATAGAAATACCCGCTTGATGCACGGAGTCTTTACTCCCGGAGATCAAATAATGCCACGAGGCCAGAGGTTTCCCCTCGGCAACAAGTCTGTAAGCGCAGGTTGACGGTAACCAGTGAAACTCTTCGACATCCTCTGGTCGCAGCCACACACAATTGGGCACCAACTCATTGCGTCGCTGGTATTCCGTGCAGCCGCACTGCGCGTCCATGTATCGACATACCACCTTGGTATAAAAAACCTCGCCGCTGTCTTCATCTTCTAGCTTGTGCAGGCAGCATTTACCGCAGCCATCACATAGCGCTTCCCACTCATCACTCGACAGTTCACTCAGTGATTTCGTTTCCCAAAAACGAGGCTCCAAGTCATTCATCTTAGCGAAATTTTCGAATTCTTTTCATGAAGGTCTCGGTTATAGCCGTCCTGACGAGGGGGCATTTGCAAAAAGAAACCCTTCTCCTCAACCTCGGCCAACACCCTGATGACATCGACACGCGCCAACTCTCGATCCGGACTCAGCACTAGCACCATCGCGTGCTCTGGCTTGCCAAAGGTCTGTAGAAGAGGCGCAGGCACTCGTGATAGGTCCTCCGCCTTGTCAACATAAAGGTACATACCTTCACGCTTAGGACTACGATAAATAGTACAGATTCTTTTCATGACCAGAGGACCTATGTGGACTGCTTTAAAACGATATTCAATAAATCATCACCGATAACGTCCTTCCTCCAACCGCAGAGAGAGGCTGGCAACTGGTAGTCTCGATTGTTAAAACCCGAACGCAAAAGCTCTTCATAGTCACGCTTTCGCACTAACAGCTCTGGTGCCATCTGCAAATGCTCCGCCCGATGACTAACATGGGCTTTCAGCTGCTTTAACAGCGTCCCAGTCTGGGGCGGCAGAGGTTTTGGCAATTGTGCTGGCAGTTCCGATTCAGCTAGCTTTATTCCGGTCATAACCAATTTTAATAATTCTTGGCCATAGTTGCGCAGCGTACTTTGACCGACATCTTCAATCGAAGACAGGGCCTTTACATCTCGCGGCTGTGTACGAGCAATTTCAAAACAACTCTTGTCTTTCAGTATTCTACCGCGAGGTCTATCACGGTGACGGGCTTCACTTTCTCGCCATTCGACCACCAAACGCAAAACGCCTAATTGTCTGGAGGAAAGCTTCCAAACAGACTTTACCTTTTTATAATATTGAGTGATGGCATCCGTATCGCTCTGCCCATTTGTCAGCGGACTGCACTCATCGAGCAGCCATTGCCAGCGTCCCTTTGACTCCAGCGACTGCTTTAACTGTTGATACATCTCCGGCAAGTAGGCGACATCCAATGCTGCATAATGAATTTGGGACTCCGTTAAGGGCCGCTGCAACCAGTTTGACCGAGTTTCCCCCTTTGCCACATGTATCTGTAACAACGCCTCAGTCATCTTCTGATAACCTAGACTGAAGCCATAACCATCTAGGCCTGCTGCGATTTGTGTATCTATTAAGGGCTGCGGCAAGACCTGAAACAGACGTTCAAAGACTTCAAGGTCCTCACTGCAGGAGTGCAGAACCTTGACAATCGCGGGGTCGGTCAAAAGAGCTGTTAAAGGTGAAAAATCATCAATCGAAAGCGGGTCAATCAAGAAGCAACCGGTGCCTTCTGAGATTTGCAGTAACGCTCCGATTGGATAGAACGTATCCGTTCGAATAAACTCTGTGTCCAGCGCCAACACAGCAGCATGCTGCCACTGCAGGCAAAATTTCCTTAATGTTTCGTTGTCGTCAATATAAACCGGATGTACCTGTCGGCCTGCGTGCTTAGAATCTTCCATCACAATCAATCCACCAACCTGCGTCCGTTTAAAGCATGAGCCAAGGTACCAGAATCCACGTATTCTAATTCACCGCCTAGGGGTACGCCGTGTGCAATTCTTGAAACTTTGGCACCCATCGATTTAACTTGCTCAGTGATATAATAGGCAGTGGCCTCACCCTCGACCGTGGGATTAGTTGCCAGAATTACTTCTTGTATCTCTTCCTCTTGCAACCGCTGTAATAAATCACTGACACCAATCTCTGCAGGACCTATACCATCGATCGGCGATAAATGACCCATCAAAACGAAATACAGACCTCGGTAAATGCCAGACTGCTCGAAAGCAAAAACGTCGGCGGGGGTTTCAACCACACAAATCGTCGTCCGATCCCGCTTAAAATTGTCACAAATCGAACATCGCGGCTGCTCTGTTAACGTGCGACAGCTACTGCAGCGTGCTACGCCATGCATTGCAGTATCTAACTGCTCGGCCAGTTTCAAGCCGCCCTCTCTGTCGCGCTCGAGTAGATGGAATGCCATTCGCTGCGCAGACTTGGGGCCAACACCAGGCAAACAGCGAAGTGCTTCGACAAGCTGATCAATCAGGGGACTAAAAGCCATAGTTATTCAATCTTCTACTAAAAGGGCATCTTGAAATTGGACATATCCATACCACCGGCCAATCCACTTAGAGCATCTCGATTTCCAGATTCTACTTTCCGCACGGCGTCGTTCACTGCTGCCGCTAATAAATCTTCTAGTACTTCTTTATCTTCCGCCATTAAGCTTGAGTCAATCGACACGCGCCGAACATCATGTCGCCCGGTCATTACTATTTTGACAAGCCCGGCCCCGGATTCACCCTCAACCTCTTTGGACGCCAGCTCTTCCTGCGCTTTCTGCATTTTTTCCTGCATTTCCTGCGCTTGCTTCATTAATTCATTAATTTTCATAGCTACCTCTTGCTAATGATTTTCCCAGCGGAGCGCCAGCTTTCCTTTACGAAACAGGTTGAACCGACGCTTCGTCGAGCACTGCATCAAAATCACTGACTAACACCTGCACATTCGGATCGTTTTTCAGACTTAGCAGTGCGGCTTCTCTTCTTTCGTTCTGCATTCGATTTTTACGCAACGCTGGTGTCTCAGCACTCAGCGGCGTAACTTCAATTTTCACCGTCACGGGAGTATTCAGTGTTACCGTCAGATGCTCTTGAATTCTCGCGGTATAGCTGTCACTAAAAAGAGTGGCGTTTGCCGCATCCAACTGCAGAGACATCGCATTATCGGTAACATCAACCAAAATACAGTGCGATGCAATATTGCCAACAACACCACCGAACCCTAAGCGTTCAAACAAGGCATTCCAGCTATCTGGACGGAGCTGATCAAGGCTCAGCGGCCCCTTTTCGTCCAGCGACATTTCAGTGTCATCGACAAGGACCGCGACAGGGACAGGAGCAGGAGCAGGAGCAGCCAAAGGCACAGCGACAGACTCAGAAACTGTAACGGCATGCAAAGGCTCTTCACCAATAGCTTTGGTGACTGCGCCGTCTACTTGCAGCTGTATATCATTCACTACAGAGCTCTGTGCCGGCCCTAACTTAGATGAAAAGCTTACAGGGGTGTCGGCCTTGATAGACTGGACACCCGCATCAGGCTTTTTTACCGGTTGTGGCGCCTCCACAGACACCGGGCTATTTGTCAGGGACCGCTCGGGAAGCTGAGGAATCCCCGCAGGTTTAAAGGCAAGCATCCTTAGCAAAACCATCTCAAAACCACTGCGGAGATCGGGAGCTAATGACAAATCGCGCCGACCCGTTAACCCTAACTGGTAAAAAAGCTGGGTATCTTCCGCGGTTAACAACGCTGACATCGCGATGATTTTGGCACCGTCGCCAAAACTATTATCGGTTGCATCAGGTACCGCTTGTGCTATCGCAATTCGATGCAAAAGCATCAGTAATTCTTCCAGAGCCGATAGGTAATCAGGGGCATGTTCTGCCATGTTGTTAACTGCAGCTAGGACTTGCGCACCATTTTCAGCAATGAGTGCTTCTACAATTTCATAAACCGCTGATCTATCAATGGTACCCAGCATGCTGCGAACGTCGGCCTCTAATAATTTCCCAGAGCCGAACGATATCGCCTGATCTGTTAGGCTCAGCGCATCACGCATACTGCCGTCAGCAGACCTCCCTAACAACCACAGAGCAGGCTCCTCGTAGGTGATCATCTCTTGTTCGAGCACATTTTGCAGGTGCACTACAATTCGCTCTGGACTCATATTTTTGAGGTTGAACTGCAAGCAGCGCGACAGGATAGTCGCCGGTAGCTTTTGCGGGTCTGTCGTAGCAAGTAGAAATTTAACGTGAGGCGGCGGTTCCTCCAGCGTTTTTAACAAAGCATTAAAGCTGTTGGTCGATAACATGTGAACCTCATCGATCAGGTACACCTTAAAACGGCCTGCAGTAGGAGCGTACTGCACATTTTCGAGTAGCTCACGAGTATCTTCAACCTTGGTGCGAGAAGCTGCATCCACCTCGATCAAATCAACAAAGCGACCTTCGCTAATCGATAGACAGGCACTGCATTGACCGCAGGGTTCGGAACTGACACCAACATCGCAATTCAGACACTTCGCTAAAATTCGGGCAATGCTGGTTTTACCCACCCCGCGAGTACCCGTGAAAAGATAGGCGTGATGCAAACGATTGTGATCAAGCGCGTTTATTAACGCTTTTAACACATGCTCTTGTCCAACCATCTCCCGAAAGGTTTTTGGTCGCCATTTACGAGCGAGTACCTGATAACTCATCCACTATCACCAACGATTTATTGAGCCGAGAAGAATACACCAGAGCAAGCAATACATAAACGCCCCAGAGCTGCAAAACTTTGTCTTGACGTTTTAAAACACCCGCCATAGAACATGCGTAGGCAGTGAGGGAGGGTTTAATAGGGGCGCAGCGGAGCCAGCTACATCTGTGTTAAAGCATGTCTAACTGGTCATCACAGATCGTCTTTAATCCTCAGTAAACCTAGATATTTCAGGGGCTTACAGTACAGAATTAGGCTTTAGAACTCAAGCAGATTCCAGTAGATGCATCACAAATTATGCGCCAAAGCAGGTTACGAAATTAGAGTACCCAACTCGTCCACTCTGAATACTAGAAAGACTGAGCAACAGTAGAAGGATTAAACTCCTACTCACGACACCGCCTCCCTACAGTAAGCACGCCTTTGTCTAAGCACTCCGATAATGGACACAATAGCTTACCGGGCTAAGTTAAAGGGTATTACTGACTGGAATCAGCGGGCGAAGCATCCAGAAAGGTGGACATGTGCGGCTTTGGGTAAGGAGCCTTACCGCACAAACCTTACGACTTTGCCACTTCTTGACCCCGTTATTTTTTCCGCATGCCGGACCGAGCAATAGTATTCCTCACAACCAGCAGGAAGTCGCCATAACCTTATAAATCCATTTAAGATTGGGCAACAAAATCTTACCAGAATTCGTTAGTTTGAAGAATAAATCAACTCCTTCGACCACAGGCTTGAGATCCAGCTCACTCTTGCTATAAGCCAGCAATGTCATCGCCCTCCTCAGTGTGTAATAGATAGAAGCATGGATAAAATAGACAACAGGTTAAATCAATGTGGAGATATGCCGGGACTGGATGTCGTGTCTGCTGCTCAATGATTACTCTGATGGAGGATTAATTTGCTGGTCAGCGCACGACTCTCATCTGAGTGGGTATGTCGGTGAAAATACCGGCAACACCTTGCTGTTTAAGGAAATTTGCCCGATCGATATCGTTAACGGTATACACCAGCGAGGCTACGCCCAGCTGGCGCAGGTAGCGTACCTGATCAAGATCGAGATACTCATCGTCGAAATGCCATGAAAAAGGTTTAAGTTGCTCTAGCTCGACGCTTAACTGCAATGGTATACCACTGCTGATCGGTGCCAGCGGCCACGGGCAACCGAGCCTGTGCAGCTCCAGCAAGGATCTGTGATTAAACGACGAAATTAGAATCCAAGGTAGACCGAATACACCGGTGGGCATGGCCTCCGGCGCGGGATACCGTGCCAGCAAATCGAGCAGCAACTGCAGATTAGTAACCGATTTGATTTCAATATTAACCGGCATTTTACCCCAGTAGAGGTCCAGCACCTGTTGCAGCTCAGGCACCGGATCACCATTGAGTAACCTTATGCTTGACGGCTCTGCTTGCTCTTCAAAAACCCCCGGCTTAGCCGTCAGACGCTCAAGATTGTGATCATGAAACACCCACAGGCGCGAAGAGTGCTCACGAATATCGAGCTCGATCGCATCAATTCCGAGGTTCAGTGCATGTTTGAAGCCGTCTAGACTGTTTTCGAGCTTTTCACCGGAGGCACCTCGATGTCCGATGATGTAAAAGGGGTCGTCTGTGCTGGGCATTAGCGCTCCTGAGAGGGTTCATTGGCTGTATGAGTGTCGCTATTAACGATATACCGAGTTGCTTTGCGAATTCTGAGACTGAATACGACCGCTCAATATGACAGGGGCAATTTATATTTGTTCGGCAGTAAAGTATAGAGGCGATTAACTTACCCTGGATACAGTAAATCGGCTAAAGGACCTTTGACCATGACGCTACTGCCCGTATTAAGGAAAAAGGGTGAATATGGTGCTCATTTGCAAGCTGGACGTAAAGGGAGAAACTTATAGTAAGGCATCTTGGGAGCTCACTCCTCGGTGTTGGTATTATCATGCCAGCGTGCGGTAACTGTCCGACTTACACAAAAGTCATAGCTTGCGATTATTTCACCCAATGGGCTAGCTAAAAATCACCGACCCCCACCTCTGAAGGATGCTTTAATCTGACGCTTTATGACGCCATATGCCGATTACCAAGCCGACTTTTCTGGGTGCGCCGAAGTACCCAATTTGACCTATCTAGATACCTGCTAGAAGAACCTAAGCAGAGTATCCACTAACTCGTTCTTGTCGCCCTCAGTGATGTTCATGACGACACCTGTTATGTGGGGCTGAGCGATTCAGGCCGCAAACAGTATCAAGCCAGAGGGCGTGCCGGTCTTCGTCAACATTGAACCCATGACATTATTTACCCCTGTATCTAGTGTTTGGGATGCTCTTGGGCAAGCTCAGATCTGACCACTTTCATTTCTCTAGGTGCATCGATGATCAATCTGATTCGGCCATTCTCAATGGTAAACGTAATGGTCGCGTCACCGACGCTTAGAGACTGACCTGACTTTCTTGTGATGACCAATGACATAGCAAACTCCCTTGCTGAACTGTAACGCGCCAGATGACGGAAAATGTAGGTACCGCTGCAAATACCTTAATATTGCTAAGCCACGACACTTTTTCTAGACGAAATTTATGTATGCTCAATAATCTATTGAGCAACGCGCCATAAGAAATGTGAGTGCCGACATGAAATACCCGGAGCGATCACCGGAGATCATTATCAACGACTCGGCCTTAAGCACATTGACTCACATCAAGAGCGACAGCGAGTTGAATAAATCAACTCCCACTGAAAGAGTGTTATCTACTGCAGGGGACAGAATACATAGCCGGATAGTACTAGCATCGTTAAAGTACAAGGAATTGCGATAACAGCGTGAGGGAGGGCTTTGTTAATTCTGAAAGCACCTCACTCCACGTCTTGATTGCTTTTTGTAGCAGGTATCCAGAGTCCCCGTGACAAGCACATAGGTACGCAATAACTTTAACAAAGAACTGAGACTGCGGTGAATCGGCAACCATTTCCGTTTTGTGCCACAAAATGACTTTCATCGTGTATCACAATGTCATTTTTCGAATCCTTAAACATCGGAAAAACCTGCTACGTCAGAAAACTTGAGCAATGCCCGTAAATGCGAAACTACAGAGAACCAAAGAAACCAAAGAGAACCGAAGAAAATTAATGTACCAATATAACCATAAGAGATCTGGTTATGGTGGCAACCCAGTCAGCCACATCCCGGCACACGCATTGATAACTACCGTTGCTCCCTTCCAGGCCTGGCGGAGTTCGCTATCTAACGTTGCGGGAGGACCGAAAGGGCTACCATAACGACAGTGAAACAAAAAACACGCTGCTTCAAAGGCGGCGTATTGTGCTGAAATTTAACCCTTGTTGCAAGCCTATTTTATTAATCAGGCCCAACTCTCTAATTTCCAGAAGCGCTGCGCCCTGGAGGAAACTCGGCCAAAATAGCAGACACAATTTCATTAACGTAGGCATCGCGTTCCAGCGGTGTCTTGGCGGTTAAACGTCTACCGGCAATACCCCTCCAGATTAACTCGCTGCTCGCCGGGTCGATTACATCAACCATAAATGTACCCTGCTTATAGTGCCTGATGTAAGTATCGTTATGAGCACCAAACCGATAACAGCTCTGCCAACAGGGGTAGTAGCCAAAGCTACTGTGGAACGAATTGATACTCTGCCTGTTCTCCGCACTTACATGGTAAGTAATCAGAAAATCAGCACTGGCATCACCTGTCGCTTTTTTAACACCCATACTAAACAGTTCGGCATCAACGGCCCTCATAACACGATTGTTCATTAGGTCGTTGTCAACCGTAGGGTCTTCCACCAGTTTCTGCTTGGGTACCATCCATGCGTAAGTTGACAGCTGCGGAAACTGCCGGCTCGTATCATAGTCAGTGCTGACGGGTATTCCAGAACACCCGACGAGACTCAGTGCGAGTATTAGAAAAACACCGGTCGAATATTGACGAGATAACTTCATTGTACTTCCTCTATTGCCTGTGGCTTCTTCAGCTTAATAGTACGCTATCTTTATAAAGATCCAAAGCGATCATAGCGCTACATTTATCCGTGCAATGACCCCCTGCACCTCGATTATTGCAAAACGAGGTAAAGAGCCGCATTCCCTCTTTTAACGCGTAACACAATGCGCTGTGAGGACTGCTTAAGAATTTTCCTTAAATCATCCAGGTCGCCTACCTTATAACGGTTGGCCGACAAAATCACATCACCGGGTCGCAGCCCTGATTCCGCCGCCGTCGAATCGCGCTCTATTGCTGTAATCTCTACACCACCGTCACTAAACGACTCCAAGCTTGCCCCCTCCAGAAAAGGATGGACACTACCGTTGCTCGCCAATTGACTCACCGCCTCGCCTACCTTCGCTTGCACAACCTTAGTTTTACCATCCCGTAAGATTGTGACCCGTAGTTTTTGTCCGATACGCCGTTGGCCTATTTCATTACGCAGCTGAGCCGACGATTCCACCGGTTCACCGTCGATACTAATCACTATATCGCCTGCCTCTAACCCCGCCGACTCAGCGGCTGATCCCGGCTGAACTCCGGCGATGACAACGCCTCTTTGTTGTTTATCGATATCGAAAGCTTCAGCTAGTTCACGACTAAGGTCCTGTATAATGACCCCCAGCTGACCCCGTTTAACCTCACCATGCTCGAGTATTTGGTCAATACTTGAATCTGCCATGTTAGATGGAATAGCAAAGCCGATTCCAATATTACCTCCCGCTGGCGCCATAATAGCGGTGTTAATTCCGACCAGCTCGCCATTTAAATTAACTAGGGCACCACCTGAGTTCCCTGGATTAATCGACGCATCTGTTTGGATAAAATTCTCATAACCTTCTATACCCAGGCCGCTTCGGCCTAATGCACTGACAACACCCGATGTGACCGTTTGACCCAAGCCAAAGGGGTTACCGATAGCAATTACAAAATCCCCCACTTCCAAACCGTCAGAATTGGCAATTTTTATATCGATTAAATCTTCAAACTCTTCGAGCTGCAATACCGCGATATCAACCTCGGGATCAGAACCAATCAACGTTGCCTTATAACTGCGTCCATCTTCCAATCCAACATGTATCTCGTCGGCACCATCGATAACATGATGATTGGTTATTACAGTGCCTTCTTTAGCATTGATGATTACGCCAGAACCTGCGCTTTGTGTGCGGCGCGACTGAGGCATTTTCTGATCAGGCGGAATGTTAAAAAACCGACGAAAAAAAGGATCGTTTAGCAGCGGATTTTGACGCATAGTCTGGGTAGTAAACGTGGAAATATTGACGACCGACGGACCGACTTCTTTTATCAGGGGCGACAAACTCGGCAATTGCCGGCCGTCACTATCAAAAGCAGGCAAAACAGCCCACGCTGATGACACTACACTCAGCAATAAAACGGTTAGAGACATGCGTCGGGTAAAACCTAAATTCATGTAATACTCCTTAAACTATTAACTAAGCGATTGCTCCTGACAGTGCCAAACGACTTAACGCCTAGCCTAGCCAATGCAAATTGTTGTCTACGGCATTTAGATACACAATCGAGGGTTTTACTCCCCAGATTGCCGAAAATAGTGTGTCAATCGAAAAAATTCACGGATAAACTTGAAGAAAGGTAACTTTCCTAACGCTGTCATCGGTGTTTCTTGCGACCAGTTGATCACTGTATACGGCGACCGATGAAAAAGTGATCAAAAACGAGAGCATAACAATACCCACCACTGAACCGCGAATTTTTTCCTGCCACTGTGACGCGTACCGACCATACCCCCAGCTTGTTAAACCGAAGACGACTGCCGCCACTAGACACTGCAGGAGTACCAGCGCGACTTGAAGTAAAGACAGCTCATAGAGTTGCTGCAAATGACCGAACACCAAAGCTTTTAAGACCGCCCCTAACGGCAGCAAGCCCCAGTGAACAATATAAAACGGGAATGGTAACGAAACCAACAAAGATACCCAAAGTACCCACCGAACAGTGATAACTGACATCGCTATGACACCTTAACGCTTAGCGATAGCGACTATCGGCAACAAACGGGTTGGTCTCACGCTCGTGACCGAAGGTCGATGTGGGACCATGACCAGGGATGAACGCAACATCATCACCCAGCGGCCATAACTTCTCACGGATAGACTGTACCAAGGTCTCATGATCACCCCTGGGGAAGTCAGTGCGACCGATAGAGCCCTGAAATAGAACATCACCAACAATCGCGACCCGAGATTCAGCATTGAAAAAAATCACATGCCCCGGCGTGTGCCCCGGACAATGTCGAACCGCCAGCGTTTGATTGCCAAACTGAACGGTGTCGCCTTCAACCAGCCAGCGGTCTGAGTCGAATACGTCAGCGTGGGGAAAGCCGGACATTTGACAAGACTCTGGAAGTTTCTCTATCCAAAATTTGTCATCAACATGCGGACCCTCAATGGGAATACCGTATTTTTCCCGCACCTGTGCGGCTATTGCGCAGTGGTCCATGTGGCCATGGGTCAAAAATATTTTTTCAAGTACGACGTCCAACTGTGTTAACGCGCTCTCTATTTTTTCAAGATCGCCGCCGGGATCAACCACCGCTGCTTTTTTTGTCTCTTCACAAACTAAAATCGAACAGTTCTGCTGATAGGGAGTAACAGGGACTATTGCGCACTTCATAACTTGACTCTTGTTCAAACATTTCGGCCTGTGAGAATATCATACATCATTTAAAAGACCTTAAAAATCACTGCGCTAGTTGCCATTGTCACCGATCTCCAGTACATTAGCGCCCGTCTTTGGTGGGGTGTCCGAGTGGCCGAAGGAGCACGCCTGGAAAGTGTGTAAACGCAAGTTTCGAGGGTTCGAATCCCTCTCCCACCGCCATTTTACCCAATACCAAAGGGCTGCGCTTCTCCCTCTGTAAATACTCACCCATTACCCACCGCCGGTATCATCAGCCCCTGCTGTAAACATCAAAGGGAGCAGCTTCAATCATCCTCTCCCTGTTGATACCTAATTAAATAGTTTCCTGCGGCGATGCGCGGGGCTCTGGTAATTGATTCACTGCTGCAGGCGTTCCGGACTTTACATCCAGGTGGGCTAAAATCGTATTGATAACCTTTGTCTGAGTCGGCGTAGAAAATTAGCCTCTTTAAATCTGGTTTTTTGGATCCCATTGATCCGTAGATACCAGCTCCGCCAAATCAGTTCTACCCTTCCAGCTCTTAACCTGCAACTCCGGCTCATCGTAAAAGTGCGATACATGGCCAATACAAAGATAGGCCACCACCTCAATGCGCTCAGGTATCTTGAGCAGAGTCTTTAACTTCTGCTTATCCATAATCGATACCCATCCCACACCAATATTTTCTGCCCGGGCCGCCAGCTGCAAATTTTGCACCGCACAGACGGTGCTGTAAATATCCATCTCCGGCTGGTGAGTTTTGCCCAGCACTACGGAACCTCCACGCTCGCGATCACAGGTAATACAGATATTGATCGGCGCATCCAAGATCCCAGCCAATTTAATCTGACGATAGTTTTGCTGTCGCTTATCGGCAAACATCTCGGCAGCCTCGGCATTAGCTTGCTGATGCAGGTCATGGATAGATTGCTTGATCTGCCAATCTCGCACAACAATAAAATTCCACGGCTGAGAAAAGCCTACCGAGGGAGCATGATGAGCAGCCTGTAATATGCGCTCTAGAACGTCATCAGCCACAGGGTCTGTCAAGAACTCACTACGTACATCGCGGCGCCCATACAAAACCCTGTAAAAATCATCGCGCTCTTGTTGGGTGATTATTGTATTCAAAACTGCTCCTTTAAAGACCATCAGCTGGCTTGATTGGATTCAACCCCAGGTTTTTTCGGGCCCGATCAAAGTAATCACAGAGCTGAGTCACGCCCTGCAATATGCGTGGACTATGACGACCGATCAGGTCCGGATTTATGGAATGCAAACTGTTCGATTTAACCGCACTGACATCGTCCCATATCAGCCATTCATCCAACCATTCGGGACGTTCATCGGCCATACCAGTGGCAATAATCACATCTGGGTTACCGCGCACCACAGACTCCACATTAATACGCGGCACTAGAGGTAAAGCCTCGGCAAAAATATTTACACCGCCACAGAGCTCAATACTGTCGGAGATAATATGGGTGCCATTTACGGTCATCATTGGCTCATGCCAGACCTCAATAAAGACATTTACCGGCGCTTTGTAACTGTTATCTACTTCTAGAGCCTGGTAGCGCGTTGAATATTCTGCCGCAGCCTTTTCGGCCACCGCTAGGGTGCCGCTAAGGGTACCAATCTTATTTATAGATCGTGCTATATCCGGCAGACGCTTAGGTTCACTAACAAATACTGTTAACCCCAATGCCTCTATGCGCTCGGCTAACTCCTCGCCATTGCCCGAGTTCCAAACCAATACCAAATCGGGCTGCAGTGCCACTAGGGCCTCATAATTAATGCTGTTGTAAGAGCCTATTATCGGAACATCTAAGGCCGCTGGAGGATAATCGCTGTAACTCACGACTCCAATAAGCTTGTCACCGGCACCAGCTGCAAACACAATCTCGGTAAGATGAGGAGCCAAGCTGACGATTCTGTCCGCTGGCCGCTCCAGGCGCACAGTGTTACCCAAATCATCATCAACCATTACTTCGGCGCGCAATCCGGCAGCAGCAAAACTGAGTATAACCATCAGGATTAATTTTGAACGGCTCATAGGGGCCTCCAATTGTGGGTTGTCATTCGATCTATAATCTCTTGCTGCTGACTGAAAGATGGCAGGCCACAGCGCAGCGCGGCCTCGTCTGCCTTTATACTATGCGATGTACTTTGGAAGCCGCGCTGCAAACCCTCCCGGACACTGCATAACAGTCTCACTAACAGCGCCGTTTCGCCGAGCCTTTGAGTGCACGGAGAGTGCTCTTCATACTCTAATCTAGAGGCAGCATTACCAAAGCCCACTGAGGGATGCCAGCGTTTGGCCTCACCGACAAAATGGTCAATCAGCAGACCCAGAAAAAGTGCCACAGCAGTCACAGGCTCGAACCTGTGTAAATTGCCAATCCCAACAACAGACCTAACTCAAGAGACTCCACCAAAGCACCGGCACAGTCGCCATTGAAGCCACCCAATTTTTGATAGCTAGCCCGCTTCCACCAGAGATAGATCAGCACAGAAACCACAACAAACAGCAGAAGAATGTCCAACTGCGACGCCAAACTCAGCATCACTATTACAACCACAAATAGCAGACTAATCAGTACACGCTGACGTGAGAGCCCCGCCACCAGAGCCGAGCCCAGACCGCTGGAACTCGCATAATCTAGGCGCCAAAAAACATACGGCATAGCGCCGCGAGCCAATAACGGAATCAACCAGATAATCGACCACTGACCGGAACCTAGTAACACTTCCAGCGCCGCCCACTTAACTAACAGCACAAGCACCAACACCACTACGGCTATCGGTCCCGAGCGCGGGTCTTTAAGGATTTGAAAGGTTTTCTCACGATCACCAAAACCACCGACCCAAGCATCAGCAACATCGGCAACGCCATCGAGGTGCAGCGCACCTGTAAGCAGCACCCAAACCGCCAGTAACAGTGCTGCGGCCAGCGAAGCGGATGACAGCTCTGTCAGAGCTACACCTGAGAGCCAAACCAAGCCACCCAAAATTAAACCAATGACCGGATACCAAGCGAGAGAATTGGCGTAATCTTTATTGTCAAAAAGCGTCTGCGTGGCCAGTGGGATACGGGTTAAAAACTGCATGGCACAGGCCAGAGCGCGCCATTCTCGGCGAATAGCATTCACTTCGCAGAACTCCCGGTATTGTGTGACACCAGCATGGAAAAATCGGCATAGTCACTGTGGTGGAAAACTTTGATACGGCTGAGGCAGGCAAAGGGCACTTCAAATTGATTCATCGCTGTGGCCGGCATGCCGAGGATTAAAGCCAGTAATATCCGTATAGTGCCGCCATGCTGAACAACTAATACATGTTGGTTCCGGTGCTCGGTTAACAGCGTGTCCCAAGCGACTTTAAGACGCTCAGCGACCTCGGAAAAAGGTTCGCCATTGTGCGGTGTTGACTGATTGGGGTCCTTGAAATAGCTGGCCACTAGATCCGGAGACTCTTTCCAGACATCCGCCATGAACCGTCCCTCCCAATCGCCAAAATGGATTTCACGCCAGTTGGCATGTTCCGCTAAGGGGATCGCCAAGCGCTCGGCCTGCTCTGTGGCAAAGCGCCGACAGCGCTGCAGCGGCGAGGTAACAATAGAATCCCAGCCAGCCATATCCTGCACCGAGTCGCGCATCTGCTGCCAGCCTTTATCGGTGAGTGCTACATCGCTGCCGCTACCACGGAATATCTCGCCGCCCTCGCACTCGCCATGACGTAAAAAATCGATACAGGTGAATTCTGCTTTAGCAGTTGCTTTAGTCATATTTTTTTAGCTTTCGCTAACACCGGCTTCGGCAAAGGTTGCCATCTGTGAATGGAGTAACAGAGACGACTGAATCAGTGACAGTGCGACACCGGCACCACTGCCCTCACCCAGACGCATATCTAAATTGACCAGTGGCTGTGCATCTATTGAATTCAATACCAGCGCATGGGCCGCTTCCGCCGAGCAGTGAGAAAACACTAACCAGTCAGCCACGCTTGGGCAAATCCTACAAGCCAGCAAAGCCGCTGCAGTCGTAATATAACCGTCGATCAAACTGGGCACGCCGCGCTGGGCATGGCCAATATACGCGCCCACCAGAGCAGCGATTTCAAAGCCCCCGAGACAGCGCAAGATTTCTTCTGGGCTGGTTTCGGCAGCGACATGCAAGCCCAAACCACGCTGCACAGCCTGGCGTTTACGCTGCAGCCCGGCGTCGTCAACACCGGTGCCACGGCCGACAATATCATCCACATCTGTGCCCAGTAGCGCACAGAAAATAGCGGCGGCCGACGTGGTGTTGCCTATGCCCATCTCACCGCCGATAAAGCAATCTATCGGCAGATCAGTACAGCTGTCTCTGCCAGCCTCAAGAGCAGTTTTCATCTGCTGCGGAGTCATCGCTGCCGTCTGACAGAAATTCTCAGTGCCAGCAGCAATTTGAATATTGACTAACTTAGGCATCTCACCAAGCGGCTCAACCGTGCCAAGATTGATCACCGAAAAATCAGCAGCATGCTGTTTGGCCAATACGGTAATCGCAGCACCACCGGCAACAAAGTTATAAATCATCTGCGCCGTCACCGCCTGGGGAAAGGCAGAAACACCCTCAGCCACTACACCGTGATCAGCGGCAAAGACACGAATCACCGGATATTTAAGCTGAGGCACTGGGGTTTTTTGGTAACCGGCAAAATCTATGGCTAACTGCTCTAATCGACCCAGAGATCCCGATGGCTTGGTCAGCTGTCGCTGATGTTCAAAAGCTAATTCACGACTCTGGACACAGGGTGCCGTCGGAGGTATTCGCAGCCAACTGTTCATTGGGCTGGCACCTTTAATTCTTGCGCTAAGCCCGCGATCACCATGGTCACGCGATCGCACACAGCCGCCAGACGCTGATGTAAAAAACCGGCCTCATCGACAAATTGCCGAGTCAACTCACCCATAGGCACAATGCCTTGACCCACTTCATTGGTGACAAAAATAACCGCGCCGGGCAATTGCTCAACAGAATCCAACAGCGCCTGTCGCTGCTCGGGCCAACAGTTATAATGTAGGCAATTACTTAGCCATAGAGTCAGGCAATCCACAAGAATGCAGTTATCGACTCGGGACTGTTCACGCAATGTTTGCGCTAGACCCAAAGGCTCTTCCAGCAGCTGCCAATGACCATCGCGGTCTGCTTGATGCTTTTTAATCCGCGCGCTCATCTCGCCGTCACCGGCGGTGGCAGTCGCCAAATATATTTTATTCAGGCCAGAATCGGCGACACGCTGCTCTGCCGTGCGGCTTTTCCCGGAGCGCGCCCCACCAAGTATCAGTTGCAACTGATTAGCCATATAAATGCTATCCTTTAATCATTAACTGCTAATAGGCGGCATTTTAAACCACCACCATCGGTGTGCCCTGCACCGGATGAGTGATTACTTCGGCGTCCACCGAAAAGACTTTTTTGATCAGTTCAGGGGTTAATAATTCAGACACCGTGCCCACCGCGGTGCAGTGCCCACAGTTCATAAATACCATTTGATCAGCACATTTAGCCGCAAGATTTAAGTCGTGCATCACCATTACCACGGTTACACCCCGAGCCGAGATCTGCTGCACTATTTCGATCAGCATCAGCTGATGAGCCAAATCAAATGCGGCTGAGGGTTCATCGAGTAGCAGTATGCCATCAGTCGAGGCATCGCCTTCACATTCACAGTGATCCCAAATCTGTGCCAGCACTCGAGCCAGCTGCACACGCTGTTTTTCGCCACCGGATAGCTGCACAAAGGAGCGCTGAGCTAAATAGCTGGCGTCGACTTTGGCCAGGGCCGCAGTGATGATTTCAGCATCCCGCACTGTGCCCGTTGCATGAGGTGTTCTACCCAGCGCCACAACTTCTTCGGAGGTAAAAGAAAATTCCAATGTGGAGCTCTGAGGCAACACCGCCATAAACTGAGCAATCTCAGCGGGCTTCCAGTCCTCTCGGGACTGGCGATTAATCTCGACTTCCCCCTGGCTGGCTTTGTGCTCGCCAGAGATCACTTTCAACAGGCTGGTTTTGCCCGCGCCGTTGGGACCCATGAGGGCGGTGACCGAGCCTCGCGGACAGTCGATGGTAATATTATTTAATAGGGGCACCGCCGAAATCGTCAGGCCCACTGAATTGATTTTTAACATTAGGTTCGCCTCCGCTGCACAACCAATAACCAGAGGAAGAACGGCGCACCCAATAGCGCGGTGACTACGCCGACTGGCAGCTCGGCGGGAGGGATAACCACCCGTGCCAAGGCGTCAGCAGCAACTAACAAAATAGCCCCAGCCAGCGCCGATAGAGGTAATAGAGCGCGATGATCTGGGCCCACTAACAGGCGTATGACATGAGGAACCATAAGGCCAACAAAGGCAATCACACCAGCTACGGCCACCGAGATCGCCACCCCCAATGCCGAGTAAATAATCAGCCGACGTTTGAGCCACTCGACATTAACTCCAAGATGGCGAGCTTCGGACTCACCCAGCAAGATGGCATTAAGGGCTCGGGCTTCACGAGGAATAAGCAGACCTAAAAATCCCGCAGTGACGGCGCAGAGTCCGACTCGATCCCAGGAAGCTCCCTGAAGATTGCCCATTTGCCAGAGGCTGATGCGGCGCAACATATCATTGTCAGCCAGATAGCTAAGGGTGTTAGTTGCAGCACCAGCCAGGGCACTAATGGCAATACCCGCCAGCAGCATGGTTGCCACCGAGGTTCCCTGGGGACTGGTCGCCAAGCGAAAGATAATCACCGAGGTGATAATGGCACCGGCAAAGGCGCCCACCGAGATAGCCGATAAACCCAGCAACAAACCATTAGCCGTGAGCATTGAGCCAAACACAATCACCAGGCTGGCACCAACAGAGGCGCCGGCAGAGACACCGATTAATGCCGGGTCGGCCAAGGGATTGCGAAACAGGCCCTGCAATAGAGCACCACAGGTGGCGAGAAGCGAGCCCACTAGTAGGGATAGGATCACCCTTGGCAGTCGAATAATTTCAATAATTAGCTTTTCTTGGCTATTGCCGCCGTTGCCACTCAAAGTAATCGAGAGAATATCCGCCAGCGAAATAAACACCGGACCGGTCATCAACCCCAAAAGGGAAACCATCGGCAGTGCAATTAATAACAGCAGCCCGCAGAGTCTCGGGGTTATCAGTCGGGTATTTAAAACTTTCACGCAGCGCACTCAGTAGAGGTTAGTGAATCGGCAATCGACGCCATAGTCAGCCGCGCTACCTGCTCGGCAAACTCGGTATGTTTGCCAGTAAAGCAAACTGCAGTTGAACGCTGGCCGCTGACGACCAGAGTCGAGTCTGTTCCAGTACCAGTGGCTATGCCATCGGATACCGCGCCCTTAATAACCAACTGCGGAAATACCGCCGCCCTGGCTTCGGTTGCAATCATATGAGTTTCCACCATAGCCGCACCGGAGAGCGTCGCGCTGGTGATAATACCAGCATTAATAGTACCTACTTCTCTGACCACCTCCTGGTGCAAACCATAGCCCACACTACCTCCGGCGCGCAGGGCATTGGCGATGCCAGTGGTGGAAAGCACCACAATTTGCTCCCCTTCAATTCCAGTACTGTGGATATGTAGTGAGTTCATGGAGACCGCCGTCATCATACCGACAGTATCACCCTGCCAACCTTTGTTGCGCGCATAATTTTTTAGGGTGATCATGGGCTCTTCTACCTCTAGGGGGCCGAACACTGGCACCTTATAATTTAGCCAATGAACGGCCCAACAGAGACCGACGTTAAACACCGCCAAGCTCAGACAGCGGCGTGGTTCAGCAAACTCTAAATGGATATGTTCCGCGGTTTTGCTCAGAAAAACACCCTCCGGGTATAGGAGGGATTAATAACCCCTTGTATCGTTCAATCTACTACAAGACCCTCATTACTAGCAATCGACAGGCTATTATTAATGCTCAGTTTTACGATTATCATGCATCAATCAACGGTGTGCAGGCCTTTATGGCGTTTTGCGGTTTCTAACCCATAACCTGCCCTGCCAGCCTGATCCATGAGCAGCTTTAATCATCCTCTCGCTATTGATACCTAATTAAATAGCTTTTACTGCGGCGATGCGCGGGGCTCTGGTGATTGATTCACTGCTGCAGACGCTCCGGACTTTGCATCAAGGTGGGCTAAAATCTTGTTGATGACCGCCGGGTCCTCGATACAGGCAATACTGCTCACCGCGCCACCGCAACGGCTACAGATCGTGATATCGATATTGAATACACGCTTAAGTCGCTCGGCCCACGTCATGCTTTGATGACGATCAACCCGCACAGACTCATCGGCCTTCATGCCCTGCTTTCGTTTAGTCTATTCCCCCATATTGCTTCTGCCTCTAACAAATCTGCATCAAGAGATGAGCTTTGTTCCTGAACTTTATCCTAGTGATTTTGGTAGCCTTTTGATAAGTCATAATGCCTAAAATCTTCTTCCTTCACTTTTTGTGCGTTTTTAGCTGATGGAGGTGGCATTTCGTTTGCCCACATTGCTAGGTGCCAATGATCAATTATTACCCGTTGATAATCAGGTTGAGCAAAAAGGATTGATTTGGCGACTTCGAACGTTGAAATTGGGGCTTACGCAATAAACGAGTTCGGGGTTTCATGTAAGACGCTTTATACTTCCTATACTCTGAAGTAACATCGCTTGAGCAGGATGGTTTGCCGGTAGGTCGTTTGACGGGCATAGATATTGGCCCAGACGGTTTGGTTCGTGCTACTTTTTCTAACGGTACGTCTGAACCAATAGTGAGAGTTGCATTAGCTCGTTTTTCTAACGAACAAGGTTTAACTTAGCAAAGTGGTACAGCATGGAAAGAGAGTATTCTCTCTGGCGAAGCACTAGCGGGTGAGGCAACAACAGGAACCTATGGCGACATTAATTCGTCAGCCCTAGAGCAAGCAAACGTTAACTTAACCACTGAGCTCATCGACATGATCATCGCTCAGCGGAACTTCCAGGCTAACTCAAGAGCGCTGGAAGTAAACAACCAGCTTAACCAAACAATCTTGAACATCAGATAACGACACAACAAAATAAAAAAGCCGACGAAAGTCTGGGCTGATAGGAAATTAAGGATCTGAATGTCAGATCCTTTTTTGTTTTTATCCAACAATAACAAGTGGTTATACACTTTAAAATCACCGAAAAACGTACCGTGTCAAATTTATTTATAGTAAAAACAATAGGTTGAGGCGATTTTTGTTCTTTTGACCTGTTCAGGTTTTATTTGACTGTGAATGGCGGCCATGTGCCAATACCCGCCAGTCAACTTTTCTAAAAACACCCTAAGTTTGTTCCCTTAGCGGCCATTCAGCTATGCTTAAGCCATGCTAGCCGCCAAACACGTTTTCACCGAAGCCACTCTCGATACAGCCTACTTATGGCTATGTAAGCAGCGTGCTAACTTCCCTGCCAATGCGGATATCTGGCACCTGCGTTTTCACTGGCATAGGGTTCGACAAGAACTGCTGCAAACACTCCACAAACAGGATTACACCTTCCTGCCACTGAGCGTGGTCACCAAAGCCGATGGTGAAACCCTTCATTTGTGGTCATCACAAGATGCGCTGGTATTAAAAATGTTAGCCATGGCCTTACCGGAGGCATTATCATTATCCTCACTTTGTACTCATATCAAAGGGCATGGAGGTTTAAAAGCCACCGTGAGTGCCTTGCACGCAGCCCTGCCAGATTATCGCTACGTGATGAAAACCGATGTGAAGCGCTATTATGAGTCGATAGACCATACGATATTGCTCAAGCAATTGGATAAAGACATCACCGACCCGTTTATCTGGCGCTTGTTAGTGCAGTTTGTGAAACGCACCGTTGAAAGAGGCGGTACATTTAAGTCTATACACTGCGGTATATCAAGAGGCTGCCCCTTATCACCGATTATCGCGGCTTATTACTTAAAGGCCTTAGATAAACAGATGGAAGGTAACACACGCTATTTTTATCGCAGGTACATGGATGACGTGATTGTATTGGCCAAAACCCGCTGGCACTTGCGCAAAGCGGTGAGAACCGTCAATCAACACTTTAATCAATTAAAAGTGGAGCAAGCGCCGGATAAAACCTTTATTGGGCGTATTGAAAAAGAATTTGATTTTTTGGGTTATCGATTTGGCCTGCCAGAATTGGGCTTAGCAGAGAAGACGATAACTAACGCGGTGAATAAAGTACGTCAGCCCACTTTATTTATAGAGAGGGAGCAAAAGCAAACGGCCCCCAAAAGAGCCGCTATGCTTGATGACTATATTACCCGCTGGTTACGATGGGTAAATGCAGGGCTAGATGACAAGCCGATTAATATTGTTTTCTGTATCGAGCAAATGACAAGCCCGCTAAACCCAGCAGCATCAATATAACCGAACTGGGTTCGGGGACTGTCGCGCGTTTTACGAACGTGCCGATGCCGTACCCGGCATAGATACGCGGCCTCGTTCTATATAGCAGCTCTGCCGTACCATTGTACCTATCGTCGTAGAACCTCAAGAGCGCCCCGCGCGCGCTCGTGAGCGCGCGCGGGGCGCTCGCAGAAAAATCGAAACCAACTATCTGACCTTCCAACACGTCGAAATAATTCACAGGAACGTCCCAACCGATATCCTCAAATACGTTGATATCAACCTGCGTACCCCCGACGGACGTCAATACCAACCCGGTGGCCTCCATGTTAACGCCATCGTCAGATAACCCATATATTTCGCCGATGATTTTACCATTACTAGAATCCCACGAAAAATCAAATATTAACGTCGCATTGGCAACGCCCATCCATCCTGTTAATGCTATTGCTCCTAAAAGCTTTGTGACTTTCTTAAACATTATTTATATCCTTATCTTATTTCTATAACTTAATGCGTAGCTGCCGACTTCGAACGTTGAAATTGGGTCTTACGCAGTAAACGAGTTCGGTGTTTCATGTAAGACGCTTTATACTTCCTATACTCTTGGTTCTAGTGGTGCTGCAAATGTAGCCGCTGACCCAACCGGTCAATGCTACTGCTGCAATAGATGTTAAAAATTTCATAGGGCTTGCCTTTCCTTGCTGATTAGTAATAGTTAATGCCAATAATCCAACGTGCTAATCGTCGATTAAGCTTGGCCCACTACTCAGAGCACTTTTTAGGCCAACTTTATTATTGTTATATAAATCAATATGTTATGATTTTTTGAGGATTAATATAAACAAAAGTTGTAAGAAATCCTGACAAAATTTCCATGGGTTATTAAGAGAATGGTGTAATTTTCCGGGTGAATATACTTTCCTGACCCTCGCAATCACCGATTTCCCTACCATTAATGGGCGTATCCGTTGATTCTAATGAGCAATCCGCCTACAGATGGCGCAATAAACAATGTGTAAGGTTTTCCAACAAACAGTGACGTGCAGTTTAAGTCTGTAACACAGTCTGTAACACACCCTGTAACACACCTGCTTGAATTACAGCCCTAGAGAGAGTACCGCGACCCCCGTAAGTGCTTGAAATACTTGGCTTTATGGGATTTCTGGGCAGATTTTTTAGATATAATCAAGCGTTCCTATGGGACGCCTTTTTTTTTGCATTTTTGGGGGCACGATGACCATAGCAGACACTGATCCCGCGGCTCAACCATCACTTGAAAAACGTTTGGAACAAGCAAAAGCCAGCTTGCAAAATGGTGATATAAAACAAGCTGCACAAAAGCTCGATCAATTGTTGTCGATCTCGTCAACGCATCGGGATGGGCTTTATTATATGGCGGTTTGCCTGAGGAAGTTGGGCGAATACAACACCGTGGAAGAGGTTCTCAGGCAACTAAAAATAGCGCATCCGCGGTATGGAAGAGCTTTCCAGGAGCAGGGTTATTGTTTTCTCGAACAAGCGAAAAATGTCGGCGTATAGGAAAAACAAACGCCCTATTCGTGGCCACTCTACCCTATCCGCCCGGAGTACAGCAATGCCGCAAAGCTGCTGAGGCGGCCGGCTCTCCCACAACCGCTTTAATGCATGATGGTGCCAAGGCAGCGCACCTACAGTGGCATATTGAAAGTTAGACGCCAAACTTTTACTTTATTACTGTAGCGGTAACCAATGCCTATTCTATCTATATCAAACAAACGGAAATCAATAGGTTTTTCCAGACCCAACGTTAAACCAACCTCAATTGAGTTATTAACAGTAACGGCCTGAGCTTCTGGCTGAAAAAACTCAAGGCTACTCTTGTAGCCACTATCTTGGAGTGGTTTGGTCTAAACCAAGGGAGGTTGATACTTCCTATACTCGCCGCACTCACGAGTCACTCGCTAGCCTATAGCTGGTAATTAAATTCCAACCGATGGTCACCATTGCTAATATCAACATGCTCATTCCAGTTGGCGAAATAGCGAATATTGAATCTAGGGTTGAATTGATAGCCAAGTGATGACTCATGGGTCAGCAGGCTGTCTTCGTCAGCCCCGTATGCATTGTCTTTGTAGGTATCTGACCCGCTCAAAGTGCTGTACCCGTTAAATGCTCGATTGATCATCGCGGAGCAATTTTAGGATTAAACAGACTTTGGACCTAGAACATAGGCATAGGGTGGCTGATGCTTATGGATAGTAATCGGACGCGACAGTCGCGTGCTCACAAAAACCTCACCGCCGACAGTTTGCATCAGCTCAGACCAATTGGATTTCTCATTGGCATTCATCGCGGCAACAACTTCCAAAACATACTGATGCATATTGGGAACATCCGGCCAGGCGTCTCTCTTAACCGTTACGCCCTGTTGGCTATATGTCATTTTTCCTATTTTTTGACGGTTCATGGCCGAGCCATCAACCGTAATAATCGCACCCTCGGGGCGCTCCGGGGCGATCGCAAGCCAGTTTTCATAGGCTTTTGCCGATGCATCAAGCTGCGGGCCAAAATCATCGCTCACCAGTTTGAGAAAATCCAACAAAGTGTCCGGAAGATTGTCGGGGGCCAGATATTCCTGCGCAACCTGACTTAATTCTGCATCCACGATACCGGGTCGGTTCATGGTTTCGGTCCATCGGTAAAGGGCCGGAGCCGTTTTCTTCATGATGTTTGCGGGATATATATCGCGCCCCATATGCCCGTACAGCGTCTCCATCATCGCAGCATCTGCGATAGAAGGTCGGCCACCAAGAATGTAAGGATAATGCCGGAAATGGGCGTCAAGCTTATCGAATAATAGTTTGGTTGATTTTTCGATTGCCGGAATTGTTTCAGGCGTGATGCCAACTTCAGTAGGAAATTTCTCCAGCTTCATGGCCTGAAAGTTTTCCCCCATCATTTTGATGGCCTCAAAATTAGTTGGCCCCGCTATGGCGCGCCCAATATCGGCCGCTGCGTACTCAGCGCTTTCGGTAAAACTCCAGCGATAGTGCTGCGCATTGAGGAACAGCCCTTCTGTTCCGTAATTGAATATGAGCCAAGCAAGCGCCCTCATAATAGGGTTTGCAGGCAGCATGGACGGTTCGGGGTGCTGTTCTTCCAAATATCGGACGATTGCTGTTGTGTCTGAAATAAACGTGCCATCGGGTAAATCCAATACCGGTAATGTCGAGTAACCCAAGGTTGGCATAATAACCTCTGCCCAGCGGTCTTTTGCTCCGGCCACTCCTGCCATAGGGGAAGTTTCTGTAAAGTGAATACCCTTTTTAATCATATAGGAACGCGTTTTGGCGCTATATAGTGAGACATGAATGGCCCAATGCACATAAGGTTTAACAGTCCATGCGGGAAAGGCTGCAAGCAAGCTCTCCATTACCTCTTTTTTTGAATCACTCATTTTAAACCGCTCGTTTCCAAGTTTATTAACCCTATACAAAAATCATTGAGGGTATAGGAAGGATTAATACCCCTTGTATCGCTCAAACTACTACAAGATCCTCGTTACTGGCAATCGACCGGCTATTATTAATGCTCAGCTTTACGATTATCATGCATCAATCAATGGTGCGCAGGCCTTTTTAGCGTTTTGCGGTTTCTAACCCATAACCTGCCCTGCCAGCCTCATCCATGAGCAGCTTTAATCATCCTCTCGCTATTGATACCTAATTAAATAGCTTTTACTGCGGCGATGCGCGGGGCTCTGGTGATTGATTCACTGCTGCAGACGCTCCGGACTTTGCATCAAGGTGGGCTAAAATCTTGTTGAAATCGCACGGTTAATAAGACCCAGCACGCTACTCACGACCTGTGGGTTATTAAATAGTAAAAACCGAAGGGGATACGGAAAACTGAGAACCGAATGACGGATAGGTTTGTGAGGTAAGACGTCGTCGACATTCCAGGGCAACAGCACTTCATGGTCTTCCACGGATTCACAACAGGGAATGTCTTTAAGGATTTTTACACCGTACCGGTACGGGTCGAGCCCGTGTTGCTTGGCCGTTGTAATTTTATGATGTGGTTAAACCTCCTCATTTTGTCGGTTCCAGATTAAGTGCTGTTTACTTACGCAATTTTTCTACCGCTTTTTCTTAATGTAATTTTTCTGAGGGTTATAGAGCGTTACCGCCTGCTCTTTCATATAATCATAATTGATTAGCTAATTTCGAGCCCCTTTAAACCCCCTTTTCTACGCCATTTTTTCATTAGAGAAAAAAACTCAATTGGCCCACCGCCATAAAAATTATTTTGTAGTTTGGTATTCACACTGCCCTCGTTGTTGTAATACCCCGGCGTACATTTTTCTTGGAAATCCGCAGTCAAGCGAGCTTTTTCAATGATCGTTTTAACCCACGCTTTTTCCGCAGTTGCACTGGCTTCAATTCGCTTAGCATCCTTCTTAGCTGCCTCGGTTAATATATGCACGAGATGCACACTTTGTTCATCAAGAGAATAGGTATAGGTCGCTGTAAAGCCAGACTGGGCTGGTCCAAAGAAAAATGCGTTCGGAAAGCCCCGCGTGTGCATGCCATGAAACGTCGATAAACCATCAGCCCATTTTTCAGAAATACTTTGCCCGGCAACGCCATTGATCTGATACCCTGCCCTGCGAGCATAATCAGTGCCCACCTCGAAACCTGTTGCAAAAATGATGCAATCCACCTTGTACTCTTTACCGTCAAAAATAATACCATCCGACGTAATTTGTTCAATGCCTTTGCCATCGGTATTAACCAGTGTCACATTGGGTCGGTTAAACGTAGGCAGATATTCATCATGAAAGCAGGGGCGCTTACAAAACTGACGGTAATAAGGCTTTAGCGCCTCTGCTGTTTTTTCATCGTCAACGACTTGCTCCGCTCTTGCCCGTACACCCTCCATTTTTTGGTAGTCGGCTAACTCCATCTCGCGGTCCAGATTCATAAAGTCTGTCACTTTTTTAGTGAGGTACTGCTTTAAACCCAACTTATATAAATCTGGTAAAACCACCGACGTTAATGCCCACATTGCTATACGCACTTTGGACGGCGCTTTATCACGTAAATTTCCAAACAGTAAGCGAAACGCCTCCGTCCAACCGTCTGCCACCAGATCTTCTTTTACCTGACCACCAACCATAATCGATTCAAAATTATGCCTTCTCTCATTATGCCAGCCTGGCGCCTGAGTGTTCATCCAGCCGGGATCAGTGGGCTTATTGTTACGCACGTCTATCGACGATGGCGTGCGCTGAAAGACATAAAGCTGTTGCGCAGATGCACCCAAGTGAGGCACGCATTGTACGGCAGTAGCGCCGGTACCAATGACCGCAACGCGCTTGTCTTTTAAATGGGTCAATCCACCGTGTGAGTTACCACCCGTATATTTATAGTCCCACCTACTGGTATGAAATGTGTGCCCTGTAAAATTGCTAATGCCTGTTATTGCCGGAAGTTTAGGTCGGTTCAAGGGGCCATTAGAGTGCACGACAAAACGTGCTTTAATACTGTCTTGACGGTTTGTCGAAACAACCCATCGGTTCAAATTTTCATCCCAATCTGTAGACGTGACTTCGGTCTGCAGCATCGCCCCCTCATGTAATCGATACTTCTGGGCGATGACATGACAATATTCTAGAGTTTCTGGGGCATTGGTATATTTTTGCTTAGGCACAAAACCGGTTTCTTCTAACAGCGGAAAATAAACATAGGATTCGATGTCGCAGGATGCACCGGGGTAACGGTTCCAGTACCAAGTACCACCGAAGTCGCCACCTTTCTCGATAATTCTAAAATCGTCTATACCCGCCTCTCTGAGTCTAGCCGCCGCCAACATACCGCCAAAACCGCCGCCAATAATTACAACTTCCACCTCTTCGTCAACGGCTTCACGCTGAAGCTCGCTTGAGATATAGGGGTCCTCGACAAAATAAGCGAACTCACCAGTGACTTCTTGATATTGATCATTGCCATCTTCCCTGACTCGCTTATCTCTCTCCTCTTGGTATTTACGACCTAGTGCCTCTGGATCAAAATTCAAATTTGTTGCGGTCATAGCTTTCCCTTATCGGCAATCTTATTATTATGTGGCAGGTAGACATGCACTCAAAAAAATCTCGGAGAAGTACAGCCGCAACCGGCGCGGCACTCGTGATAAGGTTCTATAGCGTCACGGTTAATTCTCGTACCGCCAAGTTCCTTTAAGTACCAATTTAGATTAAGCATACACAGATGAGCCGCCATGTAAACGCTGTTGCGATCAATCAGTAACTGAAAGGTTGAGATGGGCGAAGAGAGTCTCCAGAGATCTCCAAGGTAACAATGCCCACGACAAAATGGTTTAATTATGACCGGTTGGAATATCGACGACCGTAACAAAAAATTCAGTATTATTATAATTGGCTAATGCTAGCCAGTAATCAACGACGTGACTGAGTTAGTGCTGCAACTATTGAAGCGGCTGAGCCGCAGGAGAGAGACGCTTGATGCAGTGGGTAACTAAACTAAACAAACCTTGGTTGCATTTTATTGTACTGGGCGCTGTTTTTTATCAATTGCAAGGCGCTGTTTTCCCCGAAGCCAAAACAACGATTGGGCCACTCAGCGACGCACGGATCAATGCTTTACAACAACAGTGGCGTACTAATACCGGCCAGCAACCCTCCCCACGCCAAAGCGCCCAACTAATAGAGACAGAACTGAGCAAAGACGTATTATTACAGCGAGCCCTAGAGCTCAATATCCACCGTTACGACAACATCGTCTACCAACGACTGATCCGCAATATGAATTTTTTGCAGTTAGCTGATGGAAAAACTGACAATGAGCTGTTTGAACAAGCATTAGACATGCGTTTGCATTTGGATGACAACGTCATCAAAAGACGACTCATTCAAATGATGGAGCAGCGTTTACTCGCCAATAACCCTCCTCTACCCCCAAGTGATGAAGCCATAAAAGCTGAATTCAACCAGCGTTTTAGCGAATTACGCAAACCGCCACTTTATTCAATTGAACACATTTTTTTCAACCAAGACCGAGAATCTGAAGCACCATCGATTATTGCTACCATTACCGAACAGAACCTTGATTTTCAGGCAGCTAAACACTTTAGCTCTCCTTATTTGCAAGGGTACAAATTTGACCGCCAAACCCCTCGTCAATTAGCCCAAAACTTTGGCAACTCTTTTGTGTTGAGCCTAAAGCAAGCGGTGCCTACATTACAATCTGTAAGCCAACCAGTAGCCCAATGGCTAGGACCAATCCGCTCGGCCTTCGGCTTGCACTATGTATGGCTTAACGCGCTGGAGCCTGCTCGGGATGCACAGCTAAAAGAGGTTGAGCCACAGCTACGCAGAGACCTCGACTATGCAGCGCAAGCACAAGCACTGCAAAACGCCATAAACCTCCTACGAAAAAACTATGATATAAGGCGCCCAGACATAGAAGACCTCGAGGGCAAGACGATAGAGGCGCCTCAATGAAATTGTCAGCACGCATCATGGCATCGCTAGTACCCGGATTATTATTGGCAGCCCTAACGGTTAATCATGCTCAGGCGCACCTGTTTGCGCCGTCGTTACTAAAATTCGTTGAAACGACCCAGCATGACTACAAGGTGTTGTGGAAAACTCCAGTCAAAACCGCCAGTGATACTCCATTGAAGCCAACATGGCCGGACAGCTGCAGGGTAACCACTGAAAGCCCGCCCCTGCGCGAGGGTACTGGCACCGTATCGAGCTGGACTTTACGTTGCGATCAACTCGGCGACGAAGGGTTTATAGGGCAAACACTGGGTGTTATAGGGCTAGCACAAAATCAAGCTTCGGCTATGGTCATGCTGAGCCTCCGCGATGGCCGCCATTACCAGAGTGTGCTGAACACCGAAAAGCCGGAGTTTTTAATACCACAGGCGCCGAGCCAAATAGCCGTAATGACGGAATACCCCACTCTAGGTATTGAGCACATATGGGGTGGTATAGACCACTTGATGTTTGTCTTTGGTTTACTGCTACTCGTTGGTAGTGGTTTACGCTTGTTTTGGACAATCACCGCATTCACGGTGGGTCACAGTGTCACTTTGGCAGTTGTCACTTTGGGTTTATTAACTTACCCCGTAGCGCTGATTGAATTTACCATCGCTTTAAGTATTTTCATACTGGCGTTAGAGCTGGCCCGAATTATCAATACGCCTAATAACCAAGGACTATTTGGTCGCTACCCGTGGATAGTGGCTGGCGGCTTTGGCTTGCTGCACGGCATGGGATTTGCCGGTGCGCTGGCCAACATAGGTCTACCTCAAAACAACGTTCCCCTTGCCCTACTATTTTTTAATATCGGCATAGAAATTGGACAGATTATTTTTGTTTTACTCGCGCTTGCGCTCTGGTGGTGTATCAAGCGCACACTGTTGCTAAAGCAGGGAGCACTAAAACAAGACGCGGTAGGCCATGATCACCTATTACCCATCCCTGTTTATATGCTCGGCGGGCTGTCCGCCATGTGGTGTATCGAGCGAGGTTTAGTGCTGCTCAGTTGAACAACTTGTTTCAATGCAAGCGCCAGAGAAGGAAAGGAAAGATGTAACCGACCCTAAACGACCGCATAAAATCCCGAAATACACCGATGCATCGTAATGGCTTGTAGTAGGAAACCCTGCTAATTTGACCTAATATGATTCCCATCAAAGTATCTGCTTCACTACACTGAGCTCCGCAGGATGGTTCCAATGATAACGCAGCTGGCGATTAACCCATCAAATGAATCGCTATCTAAAATCCACCTTTATTGATTCTGCGCTGACGCTCGGCATCAGCGACGATTTTTACTACCACTCGTCCCTGCTATACCACTAAGCTATCCAAAATCTGTCGACCCAGAAAAAATCAGAGGAAATACCATGTTTAAGAAAGCCGGCTGGAGCATTGCGATCTTACTTCTAGTGGCCATTGGCTACGTCCTCGTTAAATTTCTACTACCACTGCAAGCCGCAGCCGACAAGTCCGGGCCGGATACAGCAGCTCGTGATTATGCCTTCCAAGATAACAGTAAATTAATCCTGCCTGCCCCGCAGGCCGCCGTTTATCAGACAGCACCTAATCCCGATATGAACCTGTATTGGGGAGAGTTACATTTGCATACCAACGAAAGTTTCGATGCCACGCTTTTTGGCAATACGCTAAGCATTGATGACGCCTATCGCTTCGCTAGGGGCGAGCCACTAAGTAGCCCCAGCGGCGAGGTCATGCAGCTGACCCGCCCGCTGGACTTTGTGGCAATCACTGACCATGCTGAAGGTTTTGGCACCCGTACCCACTGCGATGATCCAAATCTGTCGCTCGGTGAGCGCGGTGCCTGCTGGCTGGCCAACGAGCCTAACCCAAAAATTTTTCAGATACTGGCCGGCAGAGCTCGCGGCACAGCAGAGCTCGGTGACCCATCAAAACCCGCCGGTGTCTATCAACAGACGAGTCGCCAAGCCCCTAAAGCTGGTTTGTTTCCGACCTGTAGATTTGGTGAAAATGCGCCTGAGCGATGCTATGAAAACGCCTCCAATGACTGGAATCGGTATGTCGACCTTGCCGACAGGTACAATGAGCCAGGTAAATTGACCACACTGATTGGCTATGAATATTCACCGGGGATGCCCGAGCAGGGTAAACACCACCGCAATGTTATTTTCCGCTCCAACACAGTTCCAAAACGCGCGCTGTCAAGTTTGGATGTTCCAAATGCCATTGAGCTGTGGAGGGGATTAGAAGCCACCTGCTTCGATGATTGTGACTTTTTAACCATGCCACATAATCCCAACAAAGCATGGGGGCTAACCTATTCACGCTTCACTTGGGATGGCCAGCAATATGGCGAGGCCGACTGGCGCCTGCGTCAACGGCGCGAGCCGTTAGTCGAAATATTCCAGATTAAGGGTGCTCAAGAATGCGCCCTTGGCGTTGGTGCTACCGATGAAGAATGCGCTTTTGAGCAAGTATTTGATCCTTGCCAGCCTGGAGAAATTACCGGCTGCGCCTTCGAAACCGGCTTCGTTCGTCAGGGCCTTAAAGTCGGTTTAGAACTCGAACAGGAGTTGGGCTTTAATCCGCTGCAAGTTGGCTTTATCGCCGCCACCGACAGCCACAATTCTAACCCTGGCGACGTCGAAGAATGGGACTTTCCCGGTGCAGTCGGTGCAGTAACCTCCTCTGCATTTAGACGCTTGAGAGAGGATCGCAGCCCTGAGGCCTATAAATCTCTGGTTAAATTCCAGACATCGGGCGGTCTGGCTGCCGTTTGGGCCCCGGAGAATACCCGTGAAGCGATCTTTGATGCCCTCGCCCGTCGCGAAACCTATGCCACATCTGGGCCACGCCTGGCGATGCGCTTCTATGCAGGCTGGGGTATTAATCTGGCGACGGCAGATGATCAAAAAACGCTTGAATCATTACAAGAAGATGGCGTGCCGATGGGTGGCGTGTTGCGCCCAAATCCAAGCAAGCTAGACTCACCTGGATTTTTAGTCTGGGCGACTCAGGACCCCATCGATGCTCCTTTGCAGCGAGTACAAATGATCAAAGGCTGGATCGATAACGCCGGCAATACCCAGGAAAAAGTTGTTGATATCGCCTGTGGTGATAATTTAATCATTGACCCAGCTACAGGTCGCTGCCCCGACAACGGTGCCAGTGTTGATCTTGAGACCTGTCGCTTTAGCCAGAATGTCGGTGCTAATGAACTGAAAACGGTCTGGCATGACCCTGACTACAACCCCAACCAAGCTGCTTTTTACTATGCTCGCGTGTTGATGAACCCGACCTGTCGCTGGTCTAGTTATGATGCGATCCGGCTCGGGCGCGAACCCGATCCACGCGCACCCGCAACCATTCGCGAGCGCGCTTGGTCTAGCCCCATTTGGCTTGACCCCGAAAATTAACGCTAATGTGAACTTAAAAGAGAATCGCCTCGTCCTTACACCGGCAGCCACTTGTTAGCATTAACACCCCGACTCATTAAGGAATGATGTTTGTATGACTTCATCTCAACATGCGGACAATAGTTTTTATTTATACGGGTCACCGGTATCTTTTTATACTGTTAAGGTTCGTTCTTATTTGCACTACAAAGGCATACCCTTTGTTGAGGTTCGCGCCACTAACAAAATATTTAAAGAGTTTATTGAACCGGCAACCGATGGCTGGCGAGTTATTCCTGTATTAAAAACACCGCAGGGACATTGTATTCAAGACAGCAGTATTATTTTGGATGAACTGGAATCAGCATATACTGATCGGTCAATCACACCTCCAGGCTTAAAGCAGCAAGTCGTGTCATCCCTGTTTGAGCTACTAGGGGACGAATGGCTTGTTTTTCCGGCAATGCATTACCGGTGGAATTTTAAAAAACACAACCTGAAATATATTCTGAATGCCTTCGGCCAATCTCGCTCACCGCACTGGCCAAAAGCAGTGCGATTTTTGGGTGGCATAATGCCTGCACTGATGTTTGCTAACGTTCCTCGATTTATACTGGGGATCAATAAAAAAAATTCTCCCGCACTAGAAGCATGGACGGCAATTACTCTATCAACTAGACATTCATTTTTCTAAATACAATTATTTATTAGGTGCACGGGCATGCTACGGAGACTTCGCTGTGTACGGTCCATTACATGCTCATTTAGCGTTAGATCCTTATCCTAAAGAGCATTTAATTAAATCAAGAAAAAATGTAATAGCTTGGCTTGAGCGAATGGATAAAACACCACAGAAAATCGGCGACTGGCTTCCAAATGATGACATTCCAGCGACCCTCATTCCTATTCTGCATTCGCAATGCCAAGACCAGCTACCCTGTATTCATCAGTTAATGGATAAAACCAGAGACTGGATTAATAAACACTCGGCGGAAATCACACTACCCCGCTTTATTGGGAAGGTTGATTATCAAATTAATGGTGCTGAGGGAAAACGCTTATGCACACCCTACACTCAATGGATGTACGAGCGGGTACTGGCACCTATACATGCAGCAGTTGAACCACAGCGTGCTGAGTTAATACAGTGGTTAAGCCAACAAAATATTCCGTTCAAACTAATACAGCCAAAAGACTCATTGGTGTTCCAGCAATCCCGCCTTTGGCGCAAGGCCAAGCTCTAACATCGCCTAAATTGTTGGCCGATTATGATTCCTACCAGTGGTAATACTTCACCATAATGGAAGTGTCAAAACTACAAAAAATCAGTTTTCAAACAATAGAGAAGAACCTATGATCTTTCGATCTGCACTGATCACTGCCATCGCACTGACTACCGCTTGTTCGGGTGATTCGTCACAATCGGATAAGCGCGCAGCAGCACAAAAATACTATCGGACCACCAATACAGTCATCGCCGCAAATGATGACATCATATCGTTCCCTGCACTGCCTGATTTAGATCATAGTCGCCCCTCAGCGAACGCTGATCGCAATGCCTACTTTGGCGACTTACACGTGCATACCACGCTCTCTTTTGACGCTTCTGCTTTTGGCACAACCGCGTCGCCGGCAGATGCCTATCGCTATGCCCAAGGCGAGGCTATTAAACACCCCGGTGGCTTTGAGGTGCAGCTAGCACAGCCTTTGGATTTTTACGCCGTTACTGATCACGGAGTTCTTCTTGGTTTGATCAACCAGGCTGCCGATACCAGCACGCCAGTTTCGCAGTATGATTTCGCCCAGCCTTATAACAACATCAATGATTCGGTCGATGGCGGTCTATTAGACTTGGCAAAAAGAAGCAAAGTGTTCAGTAATTTTGTTAGCGACGTCGTTGCTAATCTGCTCGACGGTACTATCGACAGCGCGGTCGTCAATGACGCCAGCAACGCCGCCTGGATACAAACTGTCGAAGCGGCTGATGAAGCCTACAAACCCGGAACGTTCACCACCTTTGCCGGCTATGAATTCACCTCGTCTACCGAAGAGCGTGAGGCTCTGCACCGCAACGTTATTTTTCGTGGTACCGCACGGTTACCCGCGGTGCCATTCTCACGCTTTAACAGCATGAACCCCGAAGGCCTGTGGGACTGGATGGACGGGTTGCGTCAGCAAAATATAGAAAGTTTGGCAATACCACACAATAGCAACGGCTCCAACGGCGCCATGTTTATGTTTACCGATTGGGCCGGAAACGCCATTGATCAAGAGTATGCCGACCAGCGCTTGCGCAATGAACCGCTGGTAGAGATCACCCAAGTCAAAGGCACATCGGACACTCACCCGTTGTTGTCAAAAAATGACGAGTGGGCTGATTTTGAAATATTCCCTCTGCGTACCTCTACCCGGATCAACAGTGACCCACCGGGTAGCTATGTAAGAAATGCCTGGCAACGCGGGCTATCTATGGAAGAAAAAGATGGCGCAAACCCCTATAAATTTGGTGCTATCGGATCTAGCGATACGCACACCGGTGCCGCCTCGCTGCAGGAGGATAACTACTTTGGTAAGATTGGCTCCTTTGACAGCACTGCAGAAAAACGCGGCTCTATACCCGCTAGTTTTCTTTACGGTACCTTGGTCAAACTGACGGCAAATGAGATGGTCGAGGAAGTCGACGGGAACAACTACCTTGATTTTTCGGGCTACAAATACTGGGGAGCTTCCGGTATTGCTGGGGTATGGGCAGAAGAAAATACCCGCGAGGCCATTTATGATGCGCTACGTCGCAAGGAAACGTTTGCCACTTCTGGAACTCGGATAAAGGTTCGCTTTTTTGCTAGCTACGCATTCAATAACGCACCGTTGAATAACCCGGAGCTCGTTAGAGACGCCTACCAAAATGGCACTACTATGGGTAGTACCCTGCAAGCGGACGGTAATCACCAACCCACGTTTTTGACCTGGGCCGTAGCCGACCCAAACACCGCCCAATTGCAGCGCATACAAATTATTAAAGGCTGGCTTAAAAACGGCCAGCATCAAGAGCAAGTATATGATGTTGCCTGTTCAGATGGTTTAACAGTGGATCCGCAAACCCACCGCTGTCCAGATAATGGCGCACAAGTGGACCTCGCAGACTGCTCTACTACCGCCAACGTTGGCGCAGGCGAGCTTAAAACGCTGTGGCAAGACCCTAACTTCATAGCGGGGCAAGAGGCTTTTTACTACGTGCGCGTACTCGAAAATCCTGTCTGCCGTTGGTCCACATGGGATGCTCTTCGCGCCGGTAAAGCGCCTCGCTCAGATTTGCCAGTCACCATTCAAGAGCGGGCTTGGTCCTCACCCATCTGGTATAGCGCGACGGATCAAGGCAATAGCTTTGTCGATTAAACTAACCATCGATAACACCATAAATACCTCAACATTTTAATCATTGGCACCGCCCTTAACGGTATTAACTATTTTACAGATAATGGATGAGAATCCGGCTAATGAGCTGTCGATTTTCGAGACTGAATAACAATGAATAATCAGCGCGGCAATCTTGCTGCATCCGGCCATTACGCACTGTCTGGCAGCGAACCTTTGGCAGGGCACCGTTCCACACTGGCGCTGCTCATGTTGGCCTATACCCTATCGATTTGCGATCGGATGATTCTTTCGATCCTATTTCCCGACATCAAAGCAGAATTCGGTTTAAGCGATGCTCAGTTGGGGCTGTTAGGCGGGATTTCATTCGCCCTTTTTTACGCTACGATGGGGCTGCCTATTGCCCGTTTATCGGATCAATACAGCCGCAAGCGCATCATTATCGCAAGTCTAATTATCTTCTCACTTATGACGGCACTTGGGGGTATGGCAACCGGCTTTATCACCCTCCTTGTGTTTCGAATTGGGGTGGGTATTGGCGAGGCCGGAGTCAACCCCGCCAGCCACTCGATCATCGCAGATTACTTTCCCCCACAACGTCGAGGCCTAGCCATGGCAACGTTAATGCTGGGAGGAAGCTTCGGTATGATGCTAGGTTTTGTCGGCGGTGCTTTGGTCGCCGAAACCTACGGCTGGAGAGCCGCACTGGTATCGGTCGGTGTGCCTGGTTTGTTGCTGGCCCTAGTGATGGCAAAATGGCTAAAAGAGCCTCGTAGAGGAGCCTTTGAGGCACAAACCCTTGCGCCTCCTCCTTCAATCCTCACCACAGCGGCCAGCATGTGGGCAAACCCTGCTATGCGACACCTTATTGCGGGTTCGGTGGTAGCGGGATTGATGTCTTACGGCCTAACGCAGTGGCTGCCGACCTTTTTCATCAGAGAACATGATCTCAGCCAATCTCAAACCGGTATGTTGATGGCGGGCGTTTTTGGTATCTTGGGGGCAATCGGCGCGCTGGTGGCTGGAAAGTTATTCGATCGTCTTGCCATTCGTGGCTTCCAGTACGGCATGTGGATGCTCGCTGCGGTTCCATTCTTTTCCATACCGTTTTTTATCATGGGCTTGCTGGCTGAAAATTTAACCACGGCGATGCTGCTTTTCATTATTCCGGGATTTGCTGGCAACTATGCGCTCGGCCCGACATTAGCCATGATACAAACACTGTCACCAGTCAATATGCGAGCCGTATCTGCCGCCATCAAAATGCTATTTATCAATCTTATCGGAATGGGACTGGGCCCATTGCTGGTGGGGTTGCTCAGTGATTTTCTTAACCCTCGCTATGGCGAAAATTCTCTGAGCGTTGCGCTAGCCTATTTTACGCTAGTCGGCGTTTGGGGTTCACTGCACTTCTGGCTGTGCGGTCGAGCCCTAGTGAAGCAAAAACGTTTACAAGACACACTGGCGGCGGCAAATTCATCACTGACTGCACTGGACCGGTGACGCTGTTACTTTGAAGTCAATAGTATCGGCTCTCAAACACTCCACTAGCGTATTCGATAAAGGCGCCGCCAAGCCAGCTACTTAATTAAACCCTCTTGGTCAAAGACCCCCGCCCACCATAGCCTCAGCTCATGGGCAGCGTTCCTGAGCCTTCGCCAGCTATTACAGCTTAAGTGCCGGTAGCAGGTACGCATCAAGAACGCCGAGCGGACCCAGCTTGGCATCCACGGACGCGCGTTCTTCCGGCGTCAGCGGTCTTCAATTTAAAATCATAGTCTAGTGCGAGGTAATTCAACATCGCCTGCAGTTTACGGGTAAACAGGCTATGTTCTGAACCCCAGAGAGTATAACGGCCATCAAACACTGGTTACTCCTTCTGTTAAGCTGATACGCAGATTCTAGCGAATGTTATCGACGCGCAGCCATTCTACTGTGCGAGTCATAAAACCGACCTTCCCCTTTAACAACATCCGGCCGGCCTCAGGTAGAGAAACTTCAACATCCTTATAATCTCCCAGCTTTTCGACATAGATCAGGCCATGCCACAAACCCTGCGTGGAAGTGTCGACTTGTAGATCTTTTAGTATCGTGCGCCCTACCCGCTCAGGGAACTTGTCATTACGAAGGACGGTAGCGCTGCTGTCTGCCAAGCTGATCTCAATCCAGGCGGTGTTTTTGCTGTGTTTCCAGACGCCTGAAATATCTGCACTGAAAGCCAATGGCGCGGATAACACAGCAAACAGGAGCAGAGCGCGCCGAATAATTATCAGGGCAAAGCCTGTGCGGACTGAAACAACAAGATCGAAGGGATTGAGCCATTGTTTAATGTTCATAGTTTAAGTGTCCTCTTCATTGGGTTTTTACTGCGTTGGTACGTATTAACGCACTGACTGCACTACAGCATGCCATAAGTAGGCAACGTGTTTCAGTTCACGCCTCGGCTGACATCAATGTGGGTGTAGGCGTTCAAATCCTGATTCGGATCCACTAGGCGCCCCGCCGGAAAGCTGACCTCGACAGCTGGGTCTGCGGTATCGAGACACAGGAAGTGATTGTTGTCTCCGTCCCCTAACTCCGCAAGCGCGACCGGGTTGATCTCATCATTTGAACCGTCCCTACGCTCTACCCTCACACGATAAAGCCTGCGCTCGGTGTCACCGGGTTCATTGCCGTTAGGTAAGCGCACTCCACCGTTCCAGGTTATTCGAACTATCTGTTGAATGCCGGCTGGGCATACAGTTCCTCGAGTCTTTCTTGCCCATTCACTTTCAGGCACCTCTTCAGCCAAGACTATGGAAGGACCTGCATCGAGCGGAGTGACATCCGTGTAGGCACCGATAAAATTGACCACAGGCGCACCGTCCGACAGTAGATCACCAACAACTTGTACAGACAGCGGCGGGTTGTCAACCGCGTCGCCAAGGTCACCAATAAGCAATACAGTTCTGCGTTCACCAGGATCTTGCGCTGGCCGCAGGGTTACGCATTTAGGTGTGCGTACATCACCGGACCGCGTGACAATCTGGAAATCTTCCGGCTGCAGCGTTTCCTGGGCCACTGTATGGGATAGTACAACGGGCATACCATCCTTTCCGGAGGCACCAAAACAAAGAGCATTGGCCCTAAACGGCAGATCATTATCGAGCCCAAAGAAAGCTGATAACAGCTTCGCCGGTTGTTTGTTAACGTCAACCGCCATCGTCGACGACTCCCTCTCTCCAACGAGCGCCGGTCTAAGTGAATGCTCGGATGCATGGACGGTGTTTACAGCAGCTGAGCTCAAGACGACAATTAAGCCACCGAAGTAAGAAATCTTATTCACTTTTAATCTCCCTTAGTCGAACATAGCGCAGGCAGCGGTCATTTCTGCTACTGCCTGCTTTACATTGGATAGCGTCAGATTGGCGCTGCTTTGTTCCAGTAAATTACCCACAGTGGCGGCATCATCAGTCGTCATGTCACCATCGCTGACTGCCATGCTTATTGCTCCGCTAGCTTGCTTGATCAGTACCTTTATCTGGCGCACGTCAGTATTGATCGCTGCCGATTCTGTAGTTGGGTTAAGCGTGGTAGCATTGGCACCACGCGCCTCGGCGGCACAAATAGCGTCACGTACCAGCAGATCCAAACGAATCGGTTTAAAACGCGCGATACCACCGGTAATATCCGCCGTTAACCCGGGATACATGGCCTTACCGACGGCGCGCCGTAAGGGCGAGTGCGCGACATAAATACTACCATCCGCAGCCACAACACTCATGGCGAGGGAATCTTCGCGGCCTTCGGCAAAGTAGCGCAGCTTACCGGTTTCTCGGTCCAGCAGACCCATACCCATGTGCAACATCAGCGTCTTGCCCAGTAACGTTTTGCCACCACCGATCATAATAACCACGCCGTTCGCAGTTACTGTTGCCGTCAAAGCGTTGGATTGCACATCGACATTGGCATAACCATCAAACCCCGTTAGCTCAGCAGTCCAACTCATGCTGCCACTATCGCCTTTGTCGATTATCTGGATGACGTCACTGGCGGTGACGGCGTACAGCTCATGATTATCCGGTGACACCGTAATAGAACCAACCAGCGGCTCTCCCACGTCCAAACGCCACACCTCAACTAAGTCACTATCTAGAGAAATAACATGCCCTTCGTTATCTGACACATAGAGGCGATAGCCGTCTGCGCTGAGCGCTGGGGTTGAACCAGTACCACCTTGAAAGGTCTTCCGGCTTAATATCTTGAATACCACCCCACCGCTGCCGTCATCAACCAAGTCGAGAGCATAAATTGCGCCGATCTCAGACCGGCCGTCTGCGGTCCCATCTTCTGCATCGTCCGCCGTAGCTGCGATATAGATACGGCTACTACCTGGGTCGATACTGAAAAAGTTGGTCACAATACCGCCACTGCCATAGATATAGTTCACAGCGGAGGAGAACAAGCTCAAACCTTCATCGGTTTTGCCAAAAGACTGATCCATCAGCGGGTCGACCTTGTTAAGGACAAATTGGGGGATCTTGGTACCCTTGCCACTGATGGCTGGTGCGCCGGGTATTTGTCCGATCGGTGCTATCAACTCACCGTTTTTACGGCTAAATGCGAATAATGCTCCGGCTTTTGTAATGGAAACCAGTGAATCTGTCGCCGGGTGGTAATTCAGACTATGAAATTTTCCTTTTGATTTGTTGCTGTACTGGGAGGTAGGAATACTTAAACCGGTGGCCTTGCTCCATATCACCTCGCCGTCTGGTCGCAGAGCCATAACTCGATCGAAGCCCACGATATAAATGATTTGTGATCCCGGGTTTTCCGGGTCGTTCAATATAAAAGCCGGGCTACTGGCTTGTATATTGTCGTCCGCGGGTATCGTCCAACGCCGTTCGCCCGTTTTGCCATCGAGTGACACAAGCACCACTCGCTCCCCGTGGTAAAACTGTGGGCTAAAGTAGAGATTGCCTTGGTTATCAACAAGGGGACCATTACCGATGAAATAGGCAGACTCCGCAACCCAGTCAAGCTGAAACATAGGTGCGGCAGCGACCCAGACGCTGTCCGAATTGGCGCCGTTTACATGAATGGCATTGAACGTATCCGGCTCGGGGATAACATCGTAGTTATATTGTCCCGCCGAACGCGCACCTACCGGCTTCCATTGTGTTTTTTCAGGGAGTCCAAAAACTTTCGGGTTGTGGGGCCGAGGCTTGTCAAAGACGGTTTTAAACACGACAAAACCAGCCGTTGCAATCAGTAACACAGTTATCACTTTCCGAGCATTCATTTTCAAAAACCCCATTCTATATTCACTAGTTTACGAGCCTTTATACTGGCGATTGGGTAATCGGAGCTAATTAGTCCTTTAATATTTCCCCTGTATCCGATTATAGTGTCCAGCAGACAACACAGGGAATGATATTCGGCCACGCTAATTTATACCCATTTGTGCGCCTTCGGTATTTTGATGATGCGAGTGTAAACATGCAGGAAAATAGACTCCAGCGAGATATTTTAACCCAGCTATTGTCCCTAGTCGCCAAAATGGGGATTACCTCAGAGCAACTGTTTAAACGTTCCCAGCAAAATGGGATGTCAGTGTCAGGTGACAGCTTTTATGGTATCGATGCCTTAATTTTGTTGGAGACTGCAGCAGAACTTACCGATGACCCTTATCTAGGACTGCGCCTAGGTCAAGAAATTCGAATCGACAGTTATGGCACATTAGGTTTTGCCTTGATGAGCTGTGCCAATCTAAGAGAGTCCATTGAGCTATTACTGCGATATGGAAAGGCATTTTTCAGACCATATTGGACATCACAGTATTATGACGGCGGACTATTGTTATGGCATAACCTGACAATTGGAACACCTGCGCAACAGCAGCTTGTTGCTGAACTATCTTTTTCACAACTGACTACCATTGGAAACTCGCTTTATCGACGCCAATTAGACGGAGCGGAATTGCAACTTACATTCTCCAAGCCCGCCAGCATGGCTGTCTATCAGTCAGTTTTTGGCCTAGAAATAATTTTTGAAGCGGAACGCAATCAATTATTTCTGCCGCAACATCTTCTCGATACTCCGGTCAAAACCGCCAATATTGCCGATCATATTGTGTTTCATCAGCAGTGCGAGGGAATATTACAAAGCCTCACTAGTGGCGACAAGATAACAACCGAGGTAAGGCGTTTACTGCTCCAATCCGCCGGTGACTTCCTCAATATATCTCAGGTGGCAGAGCGCTTGAATATGAGCGAACGCACCCTGCGGCGCAGGCTGAAAACAGAATCGGTCAGTTTTAGAACCCTGTTCGAGGAGGTTAGATACTTAATGGCTACAGAATATTTATCCAAAACTGATTTAACCGTTGCCGACATAGCACACTTGCTGAGCTATTCTGAAACGGTCAATTTTCGCCGAGCATTTATAGGCTGGAGCGGCATGACGCCGAGCGAGTATCGTCAACAGCAGGCAGAGCGGGTCAAGGTTTGAAACTTGTTGACGTCAGTTTCTTCGAACGTTTTCACAACATTCTTTAAACATGGCAGAGCTACTTATACAGCACCAACAAGCCTGCCATGCACAAAACCACTGTAGCTTATCCAACGGAATTGATGCTACAGCATTAATCGTCTTTAACTGTAACGCACCAAACAACGGGGTTAACCGATAATTTCTTGGCCTACGCATGCTTTGGTTAAATACGATGACCTTTCCAATCATTCAACACTGACTTAATTTCACCCTGAAGATTCCAGAAAATAATGTCGAAAAATTAGGGTTTCATCGCATTAATAAGAGCATCTCGATACAGCTCATATTTTGGCATCTGTTGTTCGCTCAAGAACTCTGCCATGGAGTCGTCCATTTTTTTCGTCAACTTCTTGTTCATCCGCTTAATCTTTCGTTGCAGATCAGTAGTGTCACGGCCACGAAGAATTTTTTTATACGATTTTTGCAAGTCAGTTAGGTAAGCCGTAATGGCCGTTTGGAACTTTGGCTTCTGCTCGTCTGTCATATTAATAGCGACGGCCGATTTTAAGACCTCCGGCTGCAACCACGCAGGCTTTTCTTCCTCAGCATGAACTGCCGCCGGCACCAAAAATAAAACAGCCATAAAAAAAAGGATAACTGTCTTGAAATTGCTCATGCGCACTACTCCTATGTATTGTTCGAATTTCTTTATTATTATCAACCAATTTTGGAATTTTTGTCTAGTGCCTCTGCCTCAGACCTGCCGTGGGCGAAAAGGACAACAGTTAAAGTAAGACTCAGCGCCCTGCCTTTCTCACCCCGACACTGTCTCCCAGACCGATGCAAACGAACTCTAAGAGTTGCCAACGCTCTATTGCTGATAAAATAGATTATCCAACGCTACTGTTTCATCAGCGCTTAGTTTGCCCATTGTTTCTGCCTTCAGACATTCCTCCAATTCAGTCTTATTTTTTACGCCTAAAATAACCGAACTCACCTTGGGAACACTCAATGCATACCGATGGGCGAGACTCGCTGGCGACTCTCCCCATTCTTGAGCTAATTGTCGAAAAGGTGCAGCCTTCAAAAAGTCATCAAAATCTTTGGCATCGAACCCTGATGCGTGTGGTTGTCTATCCATTGCCGCTGTTAAAGCACCCGCTTGTACAGCCCTTATTGCCAAGATCGGTATGTCTTTGTTTTGACATTCCTCCAGAATAACTAGTGGGTCAAATGTTTCTGACACATAGGCGATTGCCCCTGCAGAATTTAGGGGGTTAACAATACACTGGACGGCTGCTGGCGGAGATTCATGATTAAGCGCCGTCAGTAAAGCCTCCTTCTGCCCTATTCCTCCAATTCCCCAGTGGTCGATTTTACCCTCTTTTTTTAACCGCTCAAAGGCAGGAATAACCTCATCAAAATAGCAACTCAACGTTGTCGCATTTTTCTCTCTATGTTCATTAAATCGAAACATTTCGTAATCATCTTCAATCAGCTGCGAATGCATCAGCAACAAATTTACTTTTTCCATACCCAGATTTTTAAAACTTTGGGTCAACGACGCATTCAGTTTTTCATAAACATTGTGATCCGCAGGGGTACCTATCTGACACTTAGTCGTTATGTATAGATCCTCTACACTTCTGCCCTTCAGCGCTTCCCCAACGACACTTTCTGCCTCACCTCTGCCGTACATCGGCGCGACATCCAAATGATTTATGCCGTGATCGAGCGCCATTGCCACCGTCTCCAAGGCTTCCTCCCTTGACGTTTTGCCCCAAACTTGACCCAAACCACCACCGCCCAAAGTCAAAGCACTGAGCTCGCCAAACGGCTTAAATTTTCTTCGTTCCATAGTTTTCTCTTTTCTTATTAATGAAGTTAAGCAAGTATGTTTGCTAATTTTTTATTCTTCCTTTTGCTTTTCTATCACTCTGACTACCGTAGGTCCCTGACCCACTAGCGCTGTTTCTCGAAATTTCCCCGGATTTTCAACATGTGATCGCAACGTCTCTATCGCTAATGCTTTTATCCAATCAGCCACCGGTGGTTCTCCGCAATCAGCCGCCAAGCTATCAAAATAGTCGAACTGTTTTTCTGCCAATTTATGTCGATGATGGGTTTTAATACCGGCTTCATTCTGCGCAGCAATCTTACCGCTTATTTCCATCATCATGGCTTTTACTGACGGTAGTGACTTGGTCCCCGACAGCATATTAACCCACCATTTAGCCTGATATTCAAACAGAGGGAAGGGAATAACCTGAAACGGTAAACCAATAAAAGCTAGCGTGGTGTCGGTTGGTGCAACAATATCGCGGTATAGAGGGCTCACCCAGTTGTCGACAACGTTAACAAGATTGGTTTGCAAGAAAGGGTATTGGTATTGGTAACCCGTGCAGTAAATAAAATAATCCACATTTTCCAGAGCGGGGGCATTTTGAAAGCGAATCGCCGCTCCATCAAACGCTAAAGGGGTTGGATACCGATGCAAACCACTTTGCTCATCATATGAGACTTGCGAGAATGTATTGCCGCACCAGTAGACCTGATCAGACACAGTCGCTATTTCCCTTGCGATATCTACGCCAGATGCAGCTGTCCCTAACAATACCACTCGCTTGTTAGCAAACTCCGCCGGACTTCGATAATTATGACTGTGCATGAGCCTACCAGAAAATGTATCAACTCCGGCAATGACTGGAACTCGAGGTTTAGAATAATGGCCACTGCACACAGCCACACCATCAAAACGCTGCCGCTCGATTTCTCCAGATTGTACGTGTTCACTGGTGACAACCCAGTCAGCGTCCAATTTTTCGACTCGAGAGACTGTACGCTGAAAACGAATCATAGATGTAATATCGAAGCTCTCAGCAAAGTTTTCTAAGTATGTCAGAACCTTCGAATGGTGAGGATATCGCTGCCATTCGTCTTCTCCGCCGCCCATGGAGTCGAAGGTATAATCCTGGAATGCCATGAGATCACGCGGTAAATTTGTCCGCAGCGAATCGTAGATTGACGAGAATACCGCTTTGCTGGGCTTCAGACCCATTGCATCGTCTTCTGGGATGGGTTCAAAAATCCAAACACCACCCACGCGGTCAGACTGTTCAAAAACAGAGACATCATGACCGCCACGACTGAGCTCTCGTGCAGTTACCAAACCCGCAGCACCCGCACCGATTACAGCTATCCTCACAACCAACCAACTCCATTAAGATTTGAATAACAACCTTACAACTGTAACAGGCTTGCAACTATGGCTCCAGAACCTAGGGCTAGAAATCGCTTATCCGTCAGAGATTCAATTAATTCAGCCTAACAATTTTCTAAAGATGGTTTTAATTGCAGTAATAAATAGCTTCGCTGTTACACTGTGTTTATCGTCAACACAACACCAGTAATAACGCGGGCCTCTTGATGAAGAAATTGAAAAATGAAAAAGAGCTGATCAAAAAAGCCATTGCTCTGGGGATGATCTATGGCGAAAAAAGAGGTGCCGTTCAGTTTGAAAAAACTGACTCCGCCAATGAAAAAATCGAATACATTTATAGATTGCTTGTTCATGACAAATTAATGCAACCGCTGCCTGAAGAGCAAGTTTCGCAGCAATCTATTCGCCATAAACTGGCTATATGGGCTTCCAAACAGAAAACGTAGCAGAATATCCAACACCCCAATCGCCAAATAACCGGAGATAGCTATGCAACATCCAGACTGTGCAGGTTTTTGGATCCGTGTTGCCGCAACCATGATTGATTCCGTGTTGATTCTTGCTGTCATCACCCCTTTTATTTTACTGCTTGGCGAACCTATGCATAATATCAGCGATTCAACCCTTCCCACCGCCGAGAATCTAATCCTAAACTATTTCATTCCTGCTTTAGCAATCATAGCTTTTTGGATGTACAAATCATCAACCCCCGGAAAAATGATCTTCCATCTTAAAATTGTTGACGCGAAGACCGGGGAGAAACCCACGAAAAAACAGTTGATAGGCCGATATTTCGCCTACTATATTTCGATACTTCCTTTCATGCTCGGCTTTGTGTGGGTCGCGATCGACTCAAAAAAACAGGGATGGCACGATAAAATGGCAGGAACGCTCGTTGTTAAGGCAAAACTCGAGAACTAACATTTAGGGGCTTGCCAGATTGCAAAAACTCTACTTCCTGGCTGCCGGCAAAGGCTATCTAAATACCAATAGGCGCTAGTACTTTTCTACCGTATTCTCGAAAACAAATGAATTGTTATCCATCACCAGACGATGCCGCTCACCCTCAATACCCGCTTCCCAGTGCTCGTAACCGGCATCGCCATGCCATAACGCCACGCGGTTACTGTCGGCATTCATAACCACTCGAGTGGTATAGACCTTCGGATCTCGTGATTGAAAATGTTCAATAACAGACACTGAAGGACTGTGTTGGGCAATATGATGCAGGGTAAGCCAGGTCGGCGGCACTAAATCTAACTCACCCGCCGCATGCCTTGCCAATGCTACAGCGGGATTAATCCAGGCATGAGCCTTAATCTCTCCGTCGTCAATGACAACGCGGTGTTCGTCGGTCACATGTGCGGCAAAAAACCACGTAGCAAAACGTTTTTGGGGGCCAGGTGGTGGAGTCCAGTGTGAAAACCAAACAAATTTATCTGCGCTGACATCAATCCCTGCTTCTTCACTGGTCTCTCTTACTGCCGCTGCATAAGCCGCAGCTTGCAGTTGATCATGCGATCCCGATGCATTGTCAGGGCCTTCAAAGTCATCTGCGTCGATTTTACCTCCCGGAAAAACCCACATGCCACCAAAGGTAATTTTCGAGTTCTTGCGCAGCATTAATACTTCAACGCCATCATCTCCGTCGCGCAGCAATACTACGGTTGCTGCCGGTATCGGTTTAGATACACCTTCGTCTGACTCGCTTCGCGATTCGATATTTCCGTACATATCATTGCGATGCTGATTACCCACTGGAGGCGTTGCATTTGGATCACTCATAATAATAATTCCTTGATAATTACTGGCGCGGTTACCGCCTATGGGTATTCGGCGACCTACGCCGGCCACATGGGCCAGCATCCTACTCCTTACCTTCAGCCAGCTTTTGCACTGCGCTGTAAGCCTTTATTCTTATAGATTTTACGAACGTCGTGATCAGCATGGTGATCAAGAATGACATCCAATGTTCTACCAATTTTTGACTGAATTTTTATCCGCTCTAACATCCCCCAGGTAGACCGTTCACCTTCTTCAACTAAATGTTCAATTTCTGTCACCGTCAACTGTCCCAGTAGCTTACGCGGATCCACAAAGCTAAATGAGGGTATGATTGTAATGTCACCCGTATATTCCTGTGCAGACAGTGAGGAGATCATGTTCATTGTTCGCCCCACCTCTGGCCAATCACGCAAATAGCGACGACTGAGCGCCTCGCCACCGCGCACTAACTCTTTACTCATAGAACGCCAAAAGTTTTTCAAACTTTGCGGGACCGGCAAATCCTTATCGTAGTTTAACAACATCAAAGAGAGCGGATTGGCTTGACTGACAATATAGTGATTTACGCCATAAAGTCGCGCCAAGCGCTTTGCAGGTAAGTCATCCGTCACAGCGCCGTCAATCCAACTGCGGTTTGGAAGATATGGCTGAGCCTCCCCATAAACATTCTTTGCCATTAGTTTTACCGCAGGGAAAACTCCAGGCACCGCACACGACGCCATAACAGCGGTGCGAATGAATACATTGGGAGAGGTCATCGCGTTCATCAAGCGAGAGTTCTGATGCTCCTCAACTGACGCTATAGTCACGTTTATTTGTCGACCCGTTTTTTCATAAGCTTCTTGGAATGTCAAATCTGGAATGGCTTGCGCCAACATCGCCTGAACCGTCGCAATATCCACTTGTGGGCGCATCCCACCCGCCTGACTATCATCTAGCGTTTCTTGACCGAAGCCAAGAACATCGTTTTCTTCTAACAATGTCACGAGCTCTTCATCAGTATGAGTACCCAGCAAACCAGCCATCATTGAACCTGCGCTGGATCCTGAAATAACTGTCGGCAGCAGATGGTTTTTAAGAAGGACTTTAATGACGCCGGTATGAAAATGACCCAATGAACCCGCACCGCTTAACATCAGCGCAGAGCGTCCGAAGCAGTGACTAGCGCGATCAAAAAAGTCCATCTTATCTTCCCAAGATATTTCATTCTCGGGTAATGAAGAAATATGCTGCAGGCTGGCGACTAATTCGTCGACATAATCTGCGATCAATTTTTTAGTGCCAAATTTAGCACGTTCGTACATGGAGGCTCTGCCCATGCCGCCCATGTTGCCGTGAATCCCCTCATTGAGAGCAAACAATAGACCCATGTCATCACCAGCTTTACGCAATTCTTTAAGCTGGCTCAGGCGTGATCGGATTTCAACATAATCATAACCTTTTGACTTTTCGCGGAGTTTCCACACTTCACTGCCCGAGATAGCATCATGCTCTAAGGCCGCCTCTTTCCAATCTTCATAAGATGTGGCTGTGGCCATTTTTTCTTCAATTTCACGCAATTGTCCCGATTTAAAATATTCGGCCATGTCATGTCCCCGATGATTTTAGCAGTATCCTGTCAATATGGACTAACGGCACCCTTATAGTGCCAGCCCCTAGTTACTGACTCATTTTACCTTGAGTGTTGGCATCCTAGGTCCCACTGGGGCACTAGAGTACATCGAAATAATCAATAATGACAATGTAAAGTCACACCGTCCTCAAGCTGATTTTTCACGATCTCGAAATACCAGCAGAGATTACCGGCGCTAGTCAAATAATTGCGGCTCTGCGGCTAATTATTCGTTATACCGGCAATGATACCCGCATCGTGCAATCGACCAATTTCACCGCTGCTCAGCCCTAAGGTGTCCAGAAGGATTTCATCAGTGTGTTGACCTAACTCTGGCGCAGCAACGACCGTCTCTCTCGAGACAGCGCCAAAATAGAGAGGACTGCCCGGCATCAGGTATTTGCCGATACCTGGTTGCTCCACAGTGCTAAACAATGGATTGTCCTCCGAGCATTCAGGGTCGATATCCACCAATTCATTGACCGACTGATATTTTCCCCAGCACACATTGTGTTCGTCCAACAACTTGTTAGCGTCTGCGAAGTCTCTCTGAGCAAACCAAGGTTCAATCAATGCAGCGAGCGCTGTGCGAGCCTTAAACCGATCTCCCTCTCTGGAAAAATCTAATCCCTTATCAGCCGCCAGTGATGTAACTGCACCCTCAATGCCCATGGCGCGAACAATTGATCGCCATTGGTTAGGACTAACCCCAACGATCATTACTCTGTGACCATCGCGACAACAAAAATCGCGCCCGAAGGTTCCATAGATGTGGTTTCCCATAGGCTCTCTGGGCTGATTATTAATTGTTGCTTCCGCGATGTAGCCCAAATTGCCAACGGTAGCCAGCGCCACATCAGCCAAAGCCAGTTTTATAAACTGTCCCTCACCCGTTAAACGGCGGTGTCGCTCGGCGGCCAATATGCCCAGTGCAATTTGCTGCCCAGCAATAACATCCCATGCGGGTAACGGATTATTAAGAGGCCGCTCACCACCGCTATCATCAAATTGATTTAACTGTGGAAACCCAACCTGGCAATTAACGGTATAATCCAACGCACTGCCACCATGACGATCGCCGGTCAAATTGAGATAAATAAGGTCTTGCCGATGCTGGCGGAGAGATTCGTCAGCTAACCAGCCTTTGGCCGGAAAATTGGTCAAAAATAACCCTGCGTCATCACCGGGAACCGTAATTAATTGGGTTAATAACTCCCTGCCCTCCTCTCGTTTGAAGTCTACTGCAATAGAACGTTTGCCCTTATTGAGACTATGCCAGTAAAGACTCTGATTACTTGAAGTCACCGGCCAGCGACGATAATCTATGCCTCCACCAATGGGATCAAACCGAATAACATCAGCGCCAAGCTGCGCTAATGTCATACCGCCAGATGGGGCCGCAACAAATGCACTACCTTCAACAACTCTCATACCAGCCAGTATTTTTTGCATACTCCGCTCTCTTTTTTGATAATCGGCCAATCGCCGATAACCACCGTGATTTATCAATCACGCATTGGTGATTAAATCTCGTGCTATGACTTTTAAGGCTAATGTCTCTTCAGCCCCTTCAAAAATTGACAATACCCTCGCGTCAACAAAATACCGGCTCACCGCAGTCTCCTCAGCATAACCCATACCTCCATGAATCTGCATCGCCTCTCGAGTAACCCATTCCGCAGATCTGCAACTGAACAATTTGACCAGACTCGCTTCCATTTGCCCTTTACCGTCGTCCATCATTCTGGCGACCGCATAGCTGAACTGCCTAGATGCTGTTATGGCTGCCAACATCCGCGCCAACTTGACCTGAGTTAACTGATATTCACCGATGGGTTTAGCAAATACCTTTCGTTCCCTGGCATAACTTACCGCTTGCTCAAATGCCGCCTGCATAACTCCAGTGGCCCTCGCTGCCGTTTGAATACGACCACCGGAAAGTCCCGCCATGGTGAAATAAAAGCCTTTACCCTTTCCTTCTTCGCCGCCAACCAGATTGTTTTCGGCAACAAAATAATCCTCAAAAAATAAATCAAAAGAGTGCATCCCTCGATATCCAATGGTCGAAATAGACTTACCGATAAGACGCCCCCCCTGCGGCTGCTGGTAATCAAACTGGTGACCAGAGAACGCTGGTTTTTCAACCAGAAACATACTCAAACCTTTAAATCCTAGACCGCTATCGGTGTCAGTTCGTGCCAGCGTTACCAACAATTCCGCCTGACCGGCGAACGTGCACCAAGTTTTGCTGCCGTTGAGTAACCAGCCGTTTTCCGTCGGTGTCGCCTTAAGAGATATAGACGCTACATCTGACCCAAAATCAGGTTCAGTAATTGAGATAGCACACAGGGTTTCAGCACTTGCCAACCTTGGCAGCCATTGCTGCTGTTGTGCCGGTGTACCTCCTTTGAGCAACGCTCTTGCAGCAATCTCAGGACGAGTAATTAAGCTTCCAGCAGCGCCCAAAGAACCGCGAGATAACTCTTCGGTAACAACAATCATCCCTAAGCTGTCGTCGCGATCATCCGGCATTAATCCGCCAAACCGCTCGGGAATACTACTACCAAAACATCCCAATTCTGCCGCAGGCTTGAGTATTTCCTCGGGAATATCCAAATCTTCCCTGTGTATGCGTTCTGCTAGTGGCATAACAATATCGGTCGAAAAGCGTGAAAAACTCTCCCGAACCATTTCTTTTTCTTCCCCCAGTAATGCGGGTAGCTGCATATTGCTGCGATCCAATATATCAGCACCCAATGATGCTAACGTGGCAGCATTTAAATAGGTTGTTATTAATGCCTGCTGGTTCTCATGCATATACCCCGCCATGATAATCTCTCGATCCAGACCGAGATCCTCAGCCCGCACTAGCAGCCTCTGGAACACCGACTGGGCAGCCTCAGTGACAAAGATTAATGCTGTTACAGCAGCGAGGTCATCAAGCCCATCGGCCTGTTCTGCGTAATGTATCATCACCTTTGCCGCCTGCAATTCTGCTACGCAAAAGGCCAGGTCATAACTGACTAATTGATACTGTTCGAGCAATCCCGCCATTAATTTTCCATCGCGGCTGCATTTACCCTTTATATTAACGAGCGCAGCATCAACAACGTCCAGCCATTGTTGGTTACAGCCCATTGCAAGAACCAGGTCACTCTGCGCACTTCCCGTCATTCCAATCGCACTAACAGTCATTGAATCGTCTCATTGTCATTGTCGAAAAAATCACAGGGTGGAGTTTACCCTATATTAATTCCATCGCGCCGCAAAAAGTGCCTTTAATTAAAGGGTAGGAGTCAAAACACACTGGAAAAAGCCCACCAAAGACAGTCCCTAGGAGCAATATCTCTGATGATCTCGAGCTTTTTACTGATAACATGCTCCCATTAAGATAAAGCCGAGCGTATTGTGAGCATTGTTCCCGAGCTACCCGAACTACCTATTTCAGACGTTCTCACGAACATTGACCTGAGCCTCGAACAGCACCTGCAACTTGTTCTTGAAGCGCCACCCGGCGCAGGTAAAACAACGCTGGTCCCCCTCTCTATTCTGAAGCATCAGAGTGACAAACCAATAAAAAATTGGCTCGGTCAACAGAGAATACTTATGCTCGAGCCGCGGCGAATGGCCGCTAGATCAGCTGCAACACGAATGGCTTCGCTACTGAATGAACCGGTTGGGAAAACGGTTGGTTATCGGGTTCGGCAAGAAACAAAAGTCAGCCGACATACCCGTATCGAAGTCATCACTGAAGGAATTCTGGTAAGAATGCTGATACAAGACCCTTCACTTGCTGATATCGGCCTGCTTATTTTTGATGAATTTCATGAGCGGAGTCTGGACGCCGACCTAGGCTTGGCTTTCGCACTGCAAGGCCGGGAAATCTTTCGAGATGCTAGTAACCCACTTCGAATCCTTATTATGTCTGCAACACTTGACGGTAGCGCCATTGCCTCACTACTCGATAGTGCTCGGGAAGATCCGACCGACACTGCTGCTACGCCCATTATTAGTAGTCTCGGAAAACAATATCCGGTCGCTATTCATTACGGGGCTCGAAAACAGCAACACGAGGATATTATTAAGAGAACCGTGCTGGCCTTGATAGAAATCACCAACACACTAGAGGGTGATATTCTGGTGTTTCTACCCGGTTATAAAGAGATCAATAATGTCAGAGGCCGGTTTTCTGCATCGCTCTCTGATTCACAGTCCTCGCTACTACACATATTTCCGCTATACGGCGCCCTACCGTTCGCTCTGCAGCAGCAAGCCATCGAGCCGCTTTCGCAAGCCGACCGGCAGCGAGGGGCTCGAAAGATCGTTCTTGCTACCGATATCGCTGAAACCAGTTTAACCATTGAAGGGATCACCATCGTCATAGACAGTGGATTATGTCGGCAACCGATATTTAGTCCCGCGACTGGGATGACTCGTTTGCAAACTAATTCCATCAGTCAAGACTCCAGTATTCAACGGATGGGAAGAGCCGGAAGATTAGAACCCGGGCAGTGTTTTCGGCTCTGGAGCGAGGAGCAACAAAAACTGCTTCCACGGCATTCCCCTCCCGAGATCCTGCAAGCCGACCTTGCCAGTTTGACTCTGCAGCTGCTCGCTTGGGGAATCCATGAGCCGGAGGAATTGGCTTGGCTTGATATACCGCCACGAGGAGCCCTCTCACAGGCGCTAGATTTACTGAAACAACTGGGGGTAATACAACAACATGATAAGCAAAAAGCTCTAACAGACAATGAGCCGGCGCTAGACCACTGGGTTTTGACACCCCATGGCACACAACTTGTTTCTTTACCGATCCACCCTCGTCTCGCTCATATGTTACTTCGCAGCCGGACTATTAATCAGCAAAAAGTTGCGGCAGCGCTAGCCGTATTACTGACCGACCGCAGCCCGCTTTCTAATCGTTTTGATACGGATATAACAACACAGATCGCAATAGTGCAGGGAACATCACACTGCCAAAAACAATTTCGATCATGGCAGCAGCGAGCACAGCGACAGGCACTACTATTTGAAAAATTACTGTCTGATTTGTCGACGGATGCAGACGAGAGCTGCTCAGAAAACGACTCTGATGCTAACGCTATCGCTGAGCAAAATGCTGCCGGATATTTATTAGCCTGCGCTTATCCTGACCGCATTGCCCGTCGAAAATCAGCCCACAGTAATCAGTATTTATTGAGCAACGGCCGCACAGCAATAATAGACTTTGCTGATCCATGCTGTGGACATGAGTGGTTATCAGCCGCTGAAGTAGTCGGTAGTACTCAGACTCAGAAAACCCCACAGAGTAACAACACTGATCGAATCTATTCTGCTTGTCCGCTGGATATCAATTTGTTTGATGGTGCTCTCAGTTACTTGATAAATGCTTCGACCTCCATTCACTGGGACGAAAACACTGACCGCTTTAGCGCAGAGAAAACCCATGCAGTCGGGGCAATTGTACTGCGAAAAGAACGTCTGGAAAATATTACACTTGAATCGAAAATTAATGCCATCGTTACCCATATCCAAAAACGGGGTTTGAACATTTTACCGTGGACGAAATCGACACGTCAGTGGCAGGCTCGAGTAACATTATTGAGGCGCATCTATAGCAGCAGTAATGACAAGGCTCGAAGCCCGTGGCCGGATGTAAGCGATCAGCACCTGCTGGCGTCGTTAGAACATTGGCTGACACCCTTTTTGAGTAAAATCGGCAAACGCAGTGACTTTGACAAACTTGATCTGCAGGCAATTCTCAATACACTACTGCCTTGGCCCCTACCTCAGCAACTAACCGCACTGGCACCATTAACGATAACCGTACCATCGGGCCACCAAGCCGGCATCGATTACAGCCAAACATCGCCCGTCTTGAATGTAAAATTACAGGAAATGTTTGGCTGTAGAAGCACGCCAACTATCGCCGAAGGGAATATCAAACTCATCGTTCAATTATTATCACCAGCAAGACGCCCGCTGCAAGTGACTCAGGATCTGGAGGGGTTCTGGAAAACGAGCTACCACGACGTTAAAAAGGAAATGAGGGGGCGCTATCCAAAACATCCATGGCCAGATAATCCATTAGAAGCGGTAGCAACCAAATATACTAAGCGGAATCGCGATAAAGGCTAACGCGGTTTTTGAAGGGACGAGGAAGGGAAAACTGCGGCTATTACGATGAATAGCCGCAGTGTCGTTGGCTAGCTAGCGCCGCTGACCGCTTTGATTTCCAGAAAATCTGTAAATCCGTGAGCGCCCCATTCACGACCGTTGCCAGACTGCTTGTATCCACCAAAGGGCGTATTCAAGTCTCCCGACTGTCCGTTGACGTTAATATTCCCAGCGCGAATCTTAGAAGCGACAGCTCTCACTTGCTCCATGTCATCACCTTGGATGTATCCCGCCAAACCATAAGGCGTATCGTTAGCAATTTCGATAGCCTCTTCAATACTGTCATAAGGCAATATGGTTAACACCGGGCCAAAAATCTCTTCCCGGGCTACTGTCATATTGTTGTTAACCCCGGCGAAGACGGTCGGTTTAACAAAAAAACCTTTATCAATACCGTCTGGACGACCGACGCCACCACAAACCAACGTAGCGCCTTCATCGATCCCCTGTTGAATAAGACTTTGGATCTTATTAAATTGTACTTCGCTGACCACTGGGCCCATCGTAGTGGCTTCAGCTTTAGGATCACCAACAACAACACTTGCAGTGACTTTCGCGGCAAGTGCTGCAGCTTCGTCCATTTTATCAGCAGGTACCAACATTCTCGATGGTGCATTACAGGACTGACCGGTATTGGTGTACATGCTCATAATACTGCGAGTTACCGCTGCTTCCAGATCAACGTCTGCTAAAACAATATTCGGTGACTTACCGCCGAGCTCCTGTGTCACTCGTTTGACCGTTGGTGCCGCATTTTGTGCAACCAGCGCGCCGGCTCGCGTCGAACCGGTGAAGGACATCATGTCAACTTCGGGATGACAGGAAAGCGCTGTACCTACCCCGGGGCCATCGCCATTGATCATATTGTAAACACCTGCTGGCACACCCGCTTCGTGTAGCACCTTACTGAAGAGATAACCGGACAACGGCGCAACTTCAGATGGCTTAAGAATAACGGTACAACCTACGGCGAGAGCGGGAGCCACTTTGCAGCTGATCTGGTTGACCGGCCAATTCCAAGGTGTGATTAAACCGCAGACACCGATGGGCTCTTTAAAGACCAAGCTACTTCCAGCAGTCTCTTCAAACACATAGCTTTTGAGGATTTCCAACGCCGTCGACATATGGGCGATACCCATCGCTGCCTGCGCATTCACGGCCAACTTAGTAGGTGCACCCATCTCTTCAGATATCGCATCTGCAATATCGTTGTAATATTTTTGGTAGGTCTCACAAATAGAGGACAGTAGATCAATCCGTTCCTGCTTGCTGGTTTGACTGAACGTATTGAACGCCGCCCGAGCAGCAATCGCAGCTTTATCAACGTCTGCAGAAGACCCTATTGAAATAGTCGCGCATACTTCTTCAGTCGCTGGATTGATAACATCCATTGATTTGGCAACAACAGGATCAACCCACTGGCCGTTAATATAAAACTTGTCATAAACTCGCATACACCTTCTCCTATTATTGTAGCAAACTGCTTTTTAGTCATATCTGATGTCATATGGTCAGACGATTAACCTTTCCCATTAGACACTTTTATTGATAGTTTTGGCTACTAATATTATTGTAATGAAGATGTCTACTTACGGACATACACATTCAACTTTCAGGAATTACTATGCGCTATCTTCACACCATGGTCAGGGTCAGCAATCTAGAGGAATCATTAACATTCTATTGCGATCATCTAGGGCTCATTGAAGCCAACCGCTACGAAAATGAAGCCGGACGCTTTACGCTAGTTTTTCTCTGTGCTCCGGAAGATCTGGACAGTTTTAAGGATAACAGCGGTCCCGCACTAGAATTGACCTATAACTGGGACGAATCAGGGTACGAGGGAGGACGTAACTTTGGCCACTTGGCCTATCGCGTCGATAATATATACGAGACTTGCCAAACGCTGATGGACGCCGGTGTCACTATTAACCGTCCACCACGTTGCGGCCATATGGCCTTTATACGCTCCCCAGACAACGTTTCCGTAGAGTTGCTACAGAAAGATGGATCGCTGGAACCGATGGAGCCCTGGCTGTCGATGAAAAACACCGGTGAATGGTAGTACTTTGTGCTAGCGTAAGCTCGCATTAATACTAGTCAGCACCTTGTTGCCGGGACACAAATCTAACTCAGTCAGCGCGCGCAGGGGCTTATTGGACGACTGTATCGTTTCATGTAGCTCTTGCGAATCTGGATCCATGTATAGCAAGCCCGTCAGCAGTTGATCATTCGCCTTATAGTCTTTTATTAACGCCAAAGCAGACCGACGACTGTGGATATCTAGCCGACTGTCAGCTTTATGTAAATGAACGACTGAACCATCGTGCAAGGTCACCTCTTGAGATGTTCCCGCTTCATAGCTGGTTGTGATCTCATCTTTCATTGGTACAAAGTCAACGGTACCTGTTGCAGCAAGATGGTCTCGAACATACTCATAGCCCTTTGTTGACCCCGGGTTGTTATTAAACGTGACGCAAGGTGAAACAACGTCGATAAAAGCAAACCCTTGATGAGCTATAGCCGCCTTGATAAGAGGAATCAATTGCTCTTTGTCGCCGGAAAAACTTCTCGCAACGAAGGTTGCTCCCAGCTGCAGGGCTATGCTGGCAAGGTCTATCGGCTCAAAGGGATTGGGGTCGCCTTTTTTACTTTTTGAACCTACGTCGCTAGTTGCAGAGTCTTGCCCTTTAGTCAGTCCATAGCAACCGTTGTTTTCAACGATATACATCATATTTACATTGCGCCGAACCGCATGGGTAAACTGTCCCATACCTATTGATGCGGTATCTCCATCACCTGAAACACCCACATAAATCATATCTCTATTTGCCATATTCGCGCCCGTGGCGACGGACGGCATTCGACCATGGACGGAGTTAAACCCATGAGAGTTCCCTAGAAAATACGTCGGTGTTTTCGATGAGCAGCCAATGCCTGACATCTTAGCGATATTATGAGGCGCTATCGATAATTCAAATATTGCCTGTGTTATAGCACTACTTATCGAATCATGACCACAACCCGCGCAAAGTGTTGATATTGCCCCTTCGTAATTTTTCTTGGTATATCCCAGATCATTGACAGGTAAATCGGGGTGCCGAAAACTTGGTTTTAAATAACTCACGGTAACACCCTCTTATAAGTTTGCAGTATTGTCGTTTGCTGAATCTTTCCGCAAGGGCGTCACCTTCGCACGGTCCATATAGTCCACAATTTTTCCCTGTATAAAACTCGCAGTAATCGGCATACCATCATAGTTCAGCACCGGGATTAGGTGCTTCGGGTTTATCTCACAGTCGTTAACCAACAATGAGCGCATCTGCGCGTCACGATTTTGTTCAACGACAAATACCGTCCGATGGCTATCGATAAAGTCTTCTATTTCTTGATTGAATGGGAAGGCTCTAATCCTACAACTGTCAACGGCCAATCCATCTCGAGTAAGATAGTCAATAGCTTCCATCGTTGCATCTGTACTCGTACCGAAGTGCAAGACTCCGATGGAGCTGCCTTTCTCTGCGATAATAATCTCCGGTGCCGGCACATATTTTTTTGCCGTTTCCCATTTTTTTAACAGCCTCTGCATATTTTTTTCGTACTCGCTTCCGTCTTCCGTATAGACCGCATATTCGTCGCGAGAGGTACCGCGCGTAAAAAAGGAACCCTTGGTTGGATGAGTACCCGGGTAAGTTCTATAGGGAATTCCATCACCGTCGACGTCAACATAGCGACCAAAGCGCTCTGACATTGATTCAAGATCCTCCGCTGTGAAAACCTTGCCACGCTTGTACTGGCGACTGTCGTCCCAATCCAGAGGATCAGACATTGTGTCATTCATACCTAGATCCAGATCTGTCAGCATGATAATCGGCGTTTGCAACTGCTCAGCCAAATCAAAAGCCTCGGCGGTCATGTCAAAACACTCCTTTGGTGTTGATGGAAATACCAACACATGTTTGGTATCACCGTGCGACGCATAGGCGCATGCCGTAATATCAGACTGCTGCGTGCGAGTCGGCATCCCAGTTGATGGCCCAGCTCTCTGCACATCAATCAGCACCGTTGGGATTTCGGCAAAGTAGGCAAGTCCAAGAAACTCACTCATGAGCGAAATACCGGGGCCACTCGTTGCGGTAAAAGCCCTTGCGCCATTCCAACTGGCACCGATCACCATACCGATTGCGGCCAATTCATCTTCTGCTTGAATAATTGCGTAATTATTCTTTCCGGTACCCGGATCAATTCTCAATCGTTTACAATATTTTTCATAACCCTCAACCACTGATGTCGAGGGTGTGATCGGATACCAGCCTGCCATCGTCGCGCCACCATAGACAGCACCGAGACCACAGGCGGTGTTACCGTCCATCAAAATTTTATCCCCCAGATTGTCGCGACGTTGCAATGAGATACTTAGCGGGCATTGATAGTGTTTTTGAGCATATTGAAAACCCAACTCCATGGCATGGATATTGGGTGCGATCAATTTTTCTTTACCTTCGAACTGATCGGCAATCAAGCCGGTCAATACGTCGAATTCAATATTAATAAGTGCGGCTAACGCGCCTACATAAATGACATTTTTAAATAGCTGCCGCTGCCGATCATCATTGTACTCATCAAGACAGATGCGCATCAGTGGCAAACCAATAAACGTAATATCATTACGCAAAAGTCTTAAGTCCATCGGCTTAGTATTGTCGTAAATGAAAAAACCGCCGGGGGATACTTCCTGAATGTCCTTCGCCATACTTTGAGGATTTACACAGACCATGATGTCAATTCCGCCACGTCGCCCGATATAGCCTTTATCACTGACTCGAACCTCATACCAAGTTGGCAAACCTTGAATATTAGACGGAAAGATATTCTTTGGGCTAACCGACAGGCCCATACGAAAAACAGCCTTCGCAAACATGTTGTTTGCACTTGCTGAACCGCTGCCATTTACATTGGCAAATTTTATAACCAGATCATTTACCGATGTTATAGTATTCGTTGCTGTCATAGTCACTGCTCCGCCCCCAGCTGAACCGAATCGCTGCCGGCTTTAGACACTTCGTACATGAATTTTTGCATATCCCAGGCGGCCGTAGGGCAGCGCTCGGCACACAGACCGCAGTGAAGGCAGACGTTTTCATCCTTCACCATAATACGACCTGTTGGCAACTTGTCGGTTGAGATATAAAGGTCTTGATCAAGGTTATTTGCCGGCGCACTTAGTCGAGTCCGCAATTCTGCTTCCGTCCCTGAATGAGTAAAGGTAATACAATCGGTGGGACAAATATCAACACAGGCATCACACTCTATACATTTTGCTTCTGTAAATACCGTTTGCGCATCGCAATTCAAACATCGCTGGGCTTCGGCAAATCCAGTAAGAGGATCAAAGCCGAGCTCTACTTCCATCTTTCTGTCGGATAATGCTAATTTTACTTCTGTATGCGGCACCGCATAGCGCACATCATCAACCACACCACTGTCATAACTCCACTCATGAATACCCATTTTCTGGCTCACCAGCGTTGCTCCCGGTGCTAGTCGGTGCTGCACATTTTTTCCATTCAAGAACAAGTCGATCGACACTGCCGCTTGATGACCATGGGCCACCGCTGTAATGACATTTTCAGGACCGAATGCGGCATCACCGCCGAAAAAGACTTTAGGATTAGTCGACTGAAATGTCTCTTTGTCGACAACGGGCATATCCCACTTACCGAATTCCAAACCAAGATCGCGCTCTATCCATGGAAAAGAATTATCCTGACCGATTGCTATGCAAACATCGTCACACTCAACCATCACCGGCTCTTCACCCAGCGATATCAAAGACCGTTTGCCATTGGCATCATACTCGGCGCGAACTCTGTCGAACCTCATTCCGGCAAGCTTGCCCTCTTTAATAACAAATTCCAGCGGCACATGATTCTCGAACATGGGAATTCCTTCCCGCTCAGCGTCGTCGATTTCCCAAGGGGAGGCTTTCATTTCAGAACGAGGACTTCGAACGATAACTTTTACATCATCAGAGCCTAGTCGAAGCGAACTACGACAGCAATCCATCGCGGTATTGCCCCCTCCCAGAACAATGACTTTCTTACCAATTTTTTCAATATGCTCAAACGCCACACTCGAAAGCCAGTCGATACCAATATGAATGTTGTCGGTACCTTCATCGCGTCCGGGTATGATTAAGTCACGCCCACGGGGAGCACCGGTACCAACGAAAACAGCATCATAGTTTTTATCTAGAATGTCCTTGAGACTATCTACATAAGTATCAAAGCGCGATATGACGCCCATATCTAAAATATAATTAACCTCATCGTTTAATACGGTTTCCGGCAATCTGAATGATGGGATCTGGCTGCGCATAAAACCCCCACCTGCCGGCTGATCATCGTATAAGTCGACAATATAACCCAGTGGCATCAAGTCTCGAGCAACGGTCAGCGACGCTGGTCCCCCGCCAATCAATGCTATCCGCTTATCATTTTTTGTGGCCGGTATTTTAGGCATCCGAGCAATGACTTCAGCATCATTTTTGTTGTCCGCAGCCACTCTTTTAAGTCGGCAGATTGCAACTGGCTGCTCGTCTTCGTCCACTCGTCCTCGGCGGCATGCTGGTTCGCAAGGCCTGTCGCATGTTCGACCCAACACGCCAGGAAACACATTGGACGCCCAATTAACCATATAAGCGTCGGTGTAGCGTTCAGCCGCTATAAGACGAATATATTCCGGCACCGGCGTATGCGCAGGGCAAGCAAGCTGACAATCGACAACTTTGTGAAAGTATTCGGGATCATTTATATTTGTTGGTTTCAAAGCTATCTTCCCAGTGGTCTATTAGCTACAGCTGATTAATATGCTGAACTGCGTTGCCGCCTGTTCATTTTTTCGCGCCTTCTTTGTCTTTTTTTGAGCGCTTCTAACAGTCTAGTAAAACTCCTCAATTAAACCATAGCAAACTACAAATAACAGTAGCTATGTGCTTATTTTATATGAAGTAAACAGACAAATATTGAAGCGACCTACGCATCGCTGATCTCGAGAAAGTAGCGATAACCGAGAACCTAGATTAAAGCACAAAGTGGGACAAGGCATGCTGAGTATTGAAAGGAGTCCGCCTACGACCAGAAATTCCACCAGGGACTCTGAAGCTGTTCTTCACACTTATTCAGCTGGGTCCCGAAACGCCTGGAACGCGAGGACACCTTTTTCGCCACAGATTTCAGCCAAGGCTTGTCATTGAACGTCCGGCGATTGAAACCACCATGCCCTTCGTGATAGGCGAGATAGAGATGATAAGGATCGTTTGATTTTATTGAACTTCTCTTGCCGCTGACGTGGTTGTACCAACCAATAAAATCAATTGCGTCACCGAAATCATCTCGATCCGCACCATAATTTCCGCTATCTTTTGTATACCAATCCCAAGTGGCCTCTTTTGCCTGAGAGTAACCATAGGAGTCGGATGGCCTTGGACCAGGTATGAAACCCAGAATCATTTTTCGTGGCGGTCGGGCTTTCTGTTTAAATCGCGACTCCTGATGCATGATGGCCATCATCACTGGGATCGGGGAATTCCAATTGTCACGAGCGTCTGCGGCATCGTCATACCAGTCGTCTTTTTCGAAAAATATTTCACAAATGTTATCCGTATTTTGTGGCGGAGTCGCACACCCGACGACTAGAGCAATACCGATAAGAATCAGTAGATTTTTACAAATTAACATAACCACCTATCTACAGCGTGAAAAAAGAGGCCATCATAGCTTAGACATCGAACTCAGCCAACAGCGCTAGAAACATCGCTTCATCCATTACGGTGACCCCCAACTGCTCAGCCTTTACCAATTTTGATCCCGCTGCCGACCCTGCAACAACGCAATGGGTATTTTTAGAAACACTACCAGCTACTTTTGCTCCCAGCGATTCCAACTTTTGTTTGGCCAGATCACGACCCATAGATTCCAGAGTCCCGGTAACGACATATGTCATTCCACTCAGCGGCAAATTTTCAGTCTGTCCTTTTTCGCAATTCCAGTGCATTTTAAAATCGAGTAATTGCTGCTCCAACTGCTCAGCATACTGCCGATTCTGCGTGCACTGGAAATAATCGAAAAGGCCAGACGCCGCTTTAACCGATAATTTTTCGACCATCGCAAGATCATCAATGGATGCGGCCATCAGTGCCGCCATGGTACCAAAGTGAGCAGCCACTCTTGCGGCGCTTGTTGGTCCAATATTACTGATATTAAAACTAGCAATTAATTGTGGAAACGATAGCCCACCGCGATATTCAGCAGCAATATCGCACTCATCGCTTGCACAAACGCCAACACTAACAAGATCGTCTAACACTAAAGCATTATGATTATCAGCGAAAAATTCTGTTATTTCACCTGCCACTTCACGCCCAATATCGGGCAACTGGATCAATAGCTCAGGCTTAGCTACACGGATTCTCTCGAGCGAGCCGAACACCCGCGCGAGTACCTTTGCTGTTTCTTCGCCGACGTCTGGTATACCCAGTGCAAATACTAGTTTATGCAGCGGCACTGCTCTGCGAGCGGCAATCGCTGAAACCAGATTTTTTGCTGACAGTTCAGCAAACCCTTCTAACGCTGCTAAATCCGATACCTGCAACCGATAAAGGTCAGCTGGACTTTTTAACCGTTCTTCGATAACCAACTGCTCAACTATTTTCTCTCCAAGACCGTCAATATCAAGGGCTTTACGAGACGCAAAATGAATAATCGCCTGACTCAACTGCGCCCGGCAGACTAGCCTGCCAACACAACGATAAGCAACACCCACTCCCTCTCTGCGGCCACTTTTACTGTGAGTAACGATTTTGACCCGCTCGACGTGTGAGCCACAAACGGGACAATAGTCGGGAAATGCGATCTTAATCGCGTCACTTCCTCTCCTCTCTAGAACCACTTTTGCAATTTGAGGAATTACGTCACCGGCGCGACGAACCACCACGGCGTCATTGATCATAATTCCGAGACGCTCGATTTCATCTCGGTTGTGTAATGTTGCATTACTGACAGTAACGCCGCCCACGAATACAGGAGCTAATCTAGCGACAGGCGTTACGGCTCCCGTTCGACCAACCTGAAAATCCACATCGAGCAATGTCGTGATTTCTTCTTCTGCAGGAAATTTGTGGGCAATTGCCCAACGTGGGCCTTTGGCAGTAAATCCCAGGCTTTGCTGCTGTGAAATGGTGTCAACTTTATAGACGATCCCGTCAATATCATAGGGAAGATCAGGGCGACGGCGCAACAGATAATCGTGATATTTCAAACAACCTTCAACGTCATCAACGACCCGCATTTCATTATTAATGCGAAAACCCCAGCCCTGAAGCTGCGCTAAAATCCCGCTATGGTTGGGCGCCAAGTCACCGCCTTCCATGACACCTACGCTATAGCAACACATTTCTAGCGGTCGCTCCGCGGTAATTTTCGCATCTAGCATACGCAAACTCCCCGCTGCGGCATTTCGAGGGTTGACGAAGAGCTTTTCATCATTGGCTCGCGCGCGTTTGTTAAGCATGTCAAAACCGGCTCGCGGCATATAGATTTCACCTCTCACCTCTAGCAACCTAGGGTAACCCTCACCAATAAGCGCTAGAGGTATAGTCGGTATAGTCCGAACATTATGAGTAATATCTTCGCCAGTATTGCCATCTCCCCGCGTCGCTCCTCGCACTAACTTGCCATCCCGATACAACAAGCTTACCGCCGCCCCATCAAGTTTCGGCTCACAACAGTAACTAAATTTCACACCTTTACCGAGACGCTCTTTGACGCGATGATCGAAATCACTTAATTCTTGAGCATTAAAGACGTTGTCCAGAGATAACATGGGCGCTTCATGTTGAACTTGATTAAAACCTGCCAAAGGTTTTGCACCCACCCGCTGGGTAGGCGAGTCATTGGTAATGAACTGGGGGAATTTAGCCTCTAAGACCTGTAATTGCCGAATCAACCGATCGTATTCGGCGTCAGGTACAGTTGGCTCATCCAAAGCATGGTAGCGGTAGTTATGTAAATTAACCGTTGATCGCAGCTCTTCTATTTGCTGCTTAGGATCGGAGATTTCTGTCATTAAATTAATACGCGTGCGTAAGGCCTATAGACAAATCAGGCTTGATGGGTAAGTTGGCGACGCTCAAAGTCTTGTAATCGCTGCCGGCAATGCTCTAGGGTCTGGTTAGTCATTGCGCTGCGGGATTCGTCTAACATTTCGCCGCCAAGATTTGTTACCAAACACTGTGCCGTCTCGACCATATATTCAAAGGCTTTTATAGCCTCAGAGGGCCCCGGCACGCTCAGAAAAAAGCAGACGCCCGGTGTGCTAAAGTCATCAATATTATCGAGATCAAAATAGCCGGGCTCGACACTATTAGCCATACTGAATTGCACAGCACCCTTGCCATTGGCCTGTTCATGGCGGTGAAAGATACTCATATCGCCAAACCGCAAATCACACGCTAACAGAATATGTAGTAAATCCGGCCCTTTAAAGGGAGAACCTTTAGCGACCACGTTAATAGCAATGACCTCTTGCGGCTCCGCCGTCGTCGAAACCTGCTGAAATGATTCAGCCATATCAGCGTCGACGTCCGAAGCTACCGCCGGATCAACAATAGACTCTTGCTCGGGCGACGGAGGAGGTTCTAGCTCAAAGTGATCATCAACAATCTCGGCTTCGGAATGGGTATTCTCCACACGGTCTATATCAGCTTCATGCTTTTCGACAGCCTCCATCAATAACGGTGCAGGCTGATCTAGATCTAGATCAGCGCCTTCTAATTCACCATCACCAAGGGGCGGCACACTGTCTCGATCGATATGCTGCGATGCAGTGGCACTTACCTGCCGTGCGCCGCCGTTCGGCAACTCGCTAGGGCTATCATCATTGGCCGTTGATGAATTCAAAAACTGCCTATTCAAAGACATGCGTATATTACCGCGACGCTCATTACGCATACGCCGATAGCCGTCGATCAATACCGCCACAATCAGCAGCACGCCAACAATAATCATCCAGTCGCGAAAACCGAGTTCCATTGTATTTAGTTAACCTTTAGCCTCAAATGAGCATACTGATCTGAGCTGCCATTTGAACATTAATGACCGCTTAAGATCTACCCTGCTCTGTATCCATTAAATGGCCGCTAATTCAGCAGCCTCATCTACATCTACAGTAACTAACCGTGACACACCGGGCTCATGCATGGTGACCCCCAACAACTGATCCGCCATTTCCATTGCAATTTTGTTGTGTGTTATATAAATAAACTGCACCTGCTGGGACATTTCTTTCACCAGCCGGGCATAGCGCCCCACATTGGCGTCATCAAGCGGCGCATCGACTTCATCAAGCATACAAAACGGTGCTGGATTTAGACGGAAAATTGAAAACACCAGCGCGATCGCAGTCAGTGCCTTTTCTCCGCCTGACAAGAGGTGGATCGTGCTATTTCGTTTACCCGGAGGCCTTGCCATAATCGCAATACCGGTATTTAACAGGTCGTCACCGGTCATCTCCAGATAAGCCGTGCCACCGCCAAACACTTTCGGAAAAAGCTCTTGTAAGCTAGTGTTGACGCGATCAAAGGTGTCTTTAAAGCGCTGTCGTGTTTCTTTATCTATTTTGTGTATCGCATTTTCCAGAGTCCGCAACGCCTCTTCCAAATCATTATTTTGCGCATCTAGATAGGTCTTTCGCTCAGACTGCGACTTGTACTCGTCAATCGCTGCCAGATTAATCGGTCCCAATCTGGCAACGCGGCGACCGATACTTTCCAAGTTCTCTAGCCAGGCTTTTTCCCTGGCATCATCAGGCAAATTATTGAGCACGGTTTCTACATCGTACTGAGCCTCCAGCAGTTGTTCTTCGAGCGCGCGCCGTTGTACTTGCAAACCTTGCACCTCTACACGCCCTCGCTCCAACTCGCTACGCACCGCCTGTGTCCGCAACTCAACGCTGCCTCTGCGCCCTTCCAGCTCCCTCAGCTTATGCTCAACATCGTCAACCAATCTGCGCGCTTCTGACAATTCTTCCTCAACTTGTAACCGCGTTTCAAGCTGTGCTTCAAGTTCAATTTTCATTTCTTCTACAGGTTCATCAGCGCCACTAATGCCCTCGTGTAAACTGTTGCGACGCTGCTCAAGCTGCTGAACTTGGCTGCGAGTACGCTCGATATTCTGGTTCATTGAATCCAGCTGCGCCCGCAGTGACTGAAAGCGCATAGCTAATTGATGCGCTGAATCTTTGTCATGACGAGCACGCTGTCGTGCCTGATCTAAAATCGTGCGACATTCATCGCGCTCTGCCAGTAATTCTTCGCGCTGACTAGAATCACTCTCCATACTCTCTATCGCTTCAGAGAGAATCATTCGAGACTCACCAAGACTCTCTTGTTCCAGCTGGAATTGCTCCCGGCCGTCATCAATTTCATGATTGATGCGGTCTCTCCGCACGCTAATTTGTTCAACATTCACTTGCTTGGCGCTTAACTCTGAACGCAGTTCACTGTGCCTGTTTCCCTGTGTCTGAACCTCCTGCTGCAGAGACTCACGTTCAGCTTCGAACTTATCTAACGCTTGCCGTCCGTCCTTTAAGTCGCGGTCCAGTGTTGCTACCGCCGTTTCTGCCGATGAAATCGCCTCCACCAATGTATCGAGTTCCTGCTGGCGAGCCAACACCCCTGCCTGCTCATCAGAATCTTTTGCCACCCGCAGCCAGTTAGGCCCAATCCACAACCCTTCTGGTGTTACGACTGACTCATGACTCTGCAGCGTAGCGCGCAATCCTAGAGCCGCACCCAGGTCTTCAGCAGCATATATTCCGGCTAGCAAACTGAGCGCTTGCTGCCCTTCAGTGACCTTAGTAGCCAGCCACTGGCCACCGCCACCTGCCACTGTCGTGGCAGTCATATTGTCGACTAAAGTTACACTACCTTGCTGCAACGACTCTGCCAACGCAGCGACGGCATCAAAGCCGTCAACGCAGACCGCCTGCAAGTTATCACCCAGTACCGTTTCCACCGCTGTTTCCCAGCCTGGCTGCACTTTTAAGTCTTCAGCAAGTCGCTTATTTTTGTCCAGCCCGCTGGCTTGCAACCAGTCATTAATCGCGCCGGGTTGCTGCCCCAACGCTGCCTGCTGCAGGGCTTCCAGTGACGCAAAGCGACCGCGCATGCTTTGCAGCTGGTTGCGGGCATCATCTAACTGATCGCCCAGCGTGTTGTTCTTTCCTCGATGATGATTGATTTGTTCGCTATGCCCGAGCAACTGGCTTTGCTGCTCTTCATGCAGCAGCTCTGCTTCCGCAAGCTGCTCTCCCAGAATCTCGATTTCTTCTTCGATAGGGCCTGCCGTCAAGCCCTGCTTTTCTTCTTCAAGCTTTTCGATGCGCTGTTGAATACGTTGCAGTGCCTGCTCTAAATGCTGGATTTTTGATTGCTGAACTTCTGCTTTCTGCCGAGGCTCTTGCGCCTGCTGATTAAACTCATCCCAGTGTTGCTGCCATGACTGCATCGCCTCTTCCGCGGTCTGAAGTGCAGAGCCAGTCTCTTCTTCCGAACCTTGCGCCAGCTCCAGCTCAGGTTGGATTTCCTCTATTTCTTCATTCCAAAGCTGCTGCTTTTCGGTGTCCAGCTGAAGATGTTCGGTCGATTCTTGATAGTTTCGCTCTGTCTGCTGAAGATCATCCTTAAGCTGTCGACTGCGTTCTTGCTGATGCTGAATTGTTTGCTCTGTCCGAGCAATTTCGGCGCCGATCCCATAAAACCTCGCCTGCACTGCGTTGAATTTGTCCATCAAGTCGGTATGCACATCTCGACTTTTCTCGATATCAGTGTCGATTGATCGCTGTTCGGCAATGACCGCTTCCAGCTTCACCTCTAAACCACGAATCTCTTGCTCGTGCTGTTTAACTTGGCCATCCAGCGTGCTCCACTGCAGAGCCTGTAACTGGGCTTTAAGCAAGCGCTCTTCTTTTTTCAGCTCAGTATAACGTTCCGCAGCCTGAGCCTGCCGCTGCAGATGCTGCAACTGCCGCTCAAGCTCATCCCTCAAATCGGTTAGCCGCTCTAGATTTTCCATGGTACGACGCATACGGTTTTCTGTTTCGCGTCGACGCTCTTTATATTTGGAAATTCCTGCGGCCTCTTCAATAAACACACGCAGCTCTTCTGGCTTAGATTCGATCAAGCGAGAAATCATACCCTGCTCGATAATCGCATAACTACGAGGGCCCAACCCCGTTCCTAGGAAGATATCGGTAATATCCCGTCGACGACACTTGGTACCATTCAGATAATAATCTGATGTTGCCTCTCGGGTTACCTTACGGCGAATCGAGATTTCCGCGAAACGGGCATACTCACCGCCGACAGTGCCGTCGCTGTTATCGAAGACCAATTCTATGGAGGCCTGGCCCACCGGCTGGCGATTTATGGAGCCGTTAAATATGACGTCTGTCATATTTTCACCGCGAAGATTTTTGGCGGAACTTTCTCCCATGACCCATCGCACAGCGTCGATAATGTTGGACTTACCGCATCCGTTAGGCCCAACAACACAGCCCAGATTGGAAGGGAACGACACGTTGGTCGGGTCAACGAAGGATTTGAACCCCGCCAGCTTGATAGTTTTTAATCGCATTTTACTTTAACTTTGGTAGGTAAGTGCTTGATATTATTTATTTTAATACCTTGAGATTTTTATCTGCCCGATCAACGGCAATCCTTTTAAAATCTCCGCCTAGTGTATAGCCTTTAGAACTTAAGGACTACGCTGATTTTATAGTTTTTAGTATTTTTAGCGCCCCAAAAACTGCCACTAAACGCGAGCTAGCTACAGTGTCTTGTTAATTGCTATTGCCACTACGCCATCAACCTCTTCCAGCTTAATTGGTCCCACCCGGCCTTCGATATCGCCGGGACCCGGATTGGCAATTCCGTTCTTTGCAATTCGAGCTACAACTTCGATTTCCTTTTGGCTGGAAAGGTTCAGCCCCGGCGCCATTGCCATCGAATCATCCAAGGTTAATATCACCGGTAAATCAGCGACCGTTAACTTCGCTACGGCCAACGGCATTCTGGGACCGGACGCAGACCTTGCGAATACAAAAACGACGCTGTCGCTACTGGCAATAATTCCCTCGTCGATAGACACCGACAACTGAATACTCGCATTTTTTATAACATCAGGGCGATCTATGCTTGTGGTATCACTCGACCCTAAACGCGACTTTGCCTGTTCAATCCCAGCCATTATAATTTTTCTGTTGGGAGAAACCGGGCCCAGCGAAGGCAGCAACCGCTGCCAATAATCAATAGCCCGCTGATAATCACCTTGTTCAAAGTGAGCCATACCCAACATACTCAGCACCGTCGGCTGTTGCGGATCTTGACGCAGCGCTAACTCAGCCATGTCTGTCACTTTCGTGGTCAGAGTACGATCTGAAGACAGGTACATGGCCTGCGCATACTGAGCCAACACACTGGCATCATCCGGATAAATTGTCCTCAGCCGCTGATAGGCGGCAGCCGCCGCAGGATAGTTTCTCAGTCCCATCTGCTGGTTAGCTAATAACATCAAATAACTGCCATTATCAGGCCGTTGTTCTAGCCGCTCTTCGACCTGCCTGATTAGCTGCTTAACGTCAGTCTCAGCAGCTTCTCCATCAGCCGTTTTAAGCCGCATATTTTTCAGCGTCTGGGCAATATCCCAATCCGCCTTGGCGCCGGTTTGCTGATAGACAACCACAGCCACGATGGGTATCAATAGCGCTAGCATAATAGCCGTCTTAAAGGAGGTCTTTACGTGCGCAGACGGCGCTGTGTGGCCGCTATCGGCTTCATCCAACAGCCGGCGTTCCAACTCTATTTTAAGCTGCTCGAACTCATCATCATCCAAAATCCCTCGCGCTCTATCTGATTCAAGCTCACTTAGCCGACTTTTAAAAAATTCTATATTGACGCCACTGCGACTGGATCGCTGTAGACTTCGGTTCATCATCACCGGCGACAACAGGAAGAAAACCGCCAGTACAATTAGCATCAACGGAATTAACAGGGTTTCAACCATTGGTATCTCCGACATCCTGATCTTTCAAGATATCATTTAAGGCTTTCTTTTCGTTGTCGTTTAACGTTTCTGTCGCCGCACCAGCCGGCTTCTTTTGCCGTCGAAACACCATTGCCACAAGAGCTAAACCAAGTGCCAAAAAAATCATCGGTGCCAGCCACAGCACTGCCGTTTCCGGATTAAACCGAGGACGGTAAAGAACAAACTCCCCGTAACGACTGACCATATATTCGACAACCTGCTCGTCATCACGCCCCTCTTCTAACAACCGGTGAAGCTCACGACGTAAGTCTTTAGCAATCGGCGAATTTGAACCCGCCAAATTTTGATTCTGACACTTAGGGCAGCGTAATTCCTCTACAAAAGTCTGATAGCGGTCTCGTTTTTCATCATCATCGAAGTGATATGTTTCCACTACGGCCATTAATGCGGGAGAAAACAGCAGGAGCAATAAAGCCAACAACCTCATCTGGACCCCCTGCCATTATAAGCCAACTGCTCTTGTTGTAATTGCTCAATCAGTGCCTGAAACTTGTCCTGCCAAACCATTTCGTTCAGCGGCCCCTGATAACGAAACCGAACAAAACCACGGTGGTCTAAAACATAAGTTTCCGGTGCACCAGTCACCCCCAAATCGAGGCCCAAAATGCCGTCGGGATCAAATATATTAAAGCGATAAGGATTACCTTTGGTTTGCAACCAACGTTGCGCCGCCGGCGCCTTGTCTTTGTAATTAACTCCGACAATAATCATGTCTTTTTCAGAGAAGAGATAATTGAGGTACCCGTGTTCAACGTGACAGGAAGGACACCAGGTCGCCCAAACGTTAACCAGCGTGATGTTACCCAACAAATCTTTCTGCTGCAGTGAAACAGTAAGGTCCTCGAGCTTAGCTAAACTAAAGGAAGGAAATGGTTTATTAATGAGGGCGGAGGGGAGATCCTGAGGGTTGTACTCACCCTGATCAATGCGACTAACCATCGTATAGAAAAAAATGGCAATAGCCGCAAAGGTAATCAGAGGTAGAAATAACTTTAATCGCTGCATAATAAGGGAAACTATCCCGTCTTCGTGAAGGCTTCGGCGCCCGTCAATTTTTCTCGCAGGCGCATACGATAACGCTTATCTAATGCCGCAAACCCTCCACCAAAAGCCATCAGTAGCGCACCTAACCAAATCCAGCGTACAAAAGGCTTGTAATGAACACGAACCGCCCAGGCGCTTTCACCAAGCGGTTCGCCGAGGGCGACGTATAAATCTCGAAAAAATCCGTTATCAATGGCAGCCTCGGTCATCGTCTGCCCCCTCTGAGCGTTGTAGCGGCGCTTTTGGGGATGCAGCGTAGCAATGATGCTACCGTCCTCAAATACTGAAATGGTACCTTCTTCACCACTATAGTTTGGTCCGATCACCGGCTGCGTACCTTGGAACTGAAAGCTGTATCCCGCCAATTCCATTTGATCGCCCGGCTCCATCCGCAAATCTCTTTCCGCACTATATTGAGTGGTAAGACAAACACCCAACACACAGACAGCAAAACCAATGTGGGCAAAGACCATGCCGTAATAAGCCCGGCTTAACCGTCTCAAACCATGACTGATCGTACTGGCATTTCTCAGCTTTTCTTTCACATCGACGAGGGTCGTTAAAATAACCCAGGCTGCAAAGCACACAGCAAGAGCTGCAGCGATACTGTACTCACTATCGTACAGTAAAGGAAAAATAATGCCGACCAAAACACTTGCTACCGCTGCAACCAGAAGCTTTGACCGCAAATCACCGATGCGTGTTTTTTTCCAGTGTGCCGCAGGCCCAATTCCCATAAAAACCATTAGAATGGCCATCAATGGCACGAAAACCGCATTAAAATATGGTGGGCCAACTGAGTATTTACCATACCCTAAACCGTCCATTAACAACGGAAATAAAGTCCCAAATAAAACGGTTAACATCGATACCAGAAAAATAACATTGTTCGCCAGCAACAACATTTCCCTCGATAATAACCGATAGTGGCTTTTACTCGATACCGTTGGCGCCCTCAATGCATACAGAGTTAACGACGAACCTATCACTAAAATCAGAAATCCTAGGATAAAGAGACCTCGCTCAGGGTCGGTAGCAAAAGAATGAACGGAAGTTAGCACGCCAGACCGCACTAAAAAAGTACCCAACAAACTTAGCGAGAAAGCGAAGATAGCTAGCAACACAGTCCAACTCTTAAACACACCGCGCTTCTCAGTTACCGCCAACGAGTGAACCAACGCGGTACCTACCAGCCAGGGCATAAAAGAAGCATTTTCTACCGGGTCCCAAAACCACCACCCCCCCCAGCCCAGCTCGTAATAAGCCCACCAGCTACCCAATGCGATACCTGCGGTCAAGAAGGCCCAGGCTATATTAGTCCATGGCCGGGACCACTTTGCCCAGGCGGCGTCCAGGCGACCGCTACTCAGGGCTGCAATTGCGAAGGCGAAAGCGACCGAAAAGCCAACGTATCCGAAGTAGAGCATTGGCGGGTGAATAATCAACCCGAAATCCTGAAGCAGTGGATTAAGGTCGCTACCTTCCGCCGGAAAGTCAGGCAGGTGTCGATCGAAGGGATTAGAGGTCAGCAGTGAGAACAACAGAAAACCGACCGAGATCATACCCATGACCGAAAGCACTCTCGCCAACATATCTAGTGGGAGCTGACGACTAAACATAGCAACCGCTAGACTCCACGCGGAAAGAATCAACCCCCATAACAGCAATGAGCCTTCATGATTACCCCAAACCGCGCTCAACTTATAGATCCATGGCAACTGACTATTGGAATGGGCAGCAACAATGACCACCGTGAAATCGTCCTTTAAAAAGACGTAACACAAGACGGCGAAAGCAATCGCAATAAACGTAAATTGACCGACAGCCAGTGATCTGCTGAGTGCCATTAGATAGTTATTACCGCGTATAGCGCCCCAGAGGGGAACAAACGACAGCAGCAGCGCTAGGCTTAAGGCAACAATTAACGCAAAATGTCCGTACTCTGGAATCATCTAAACACTCTCGGCTGACACATTATTCGGCTGTTTTAGTTGCCGCATCGAGTGCAGACTGCACTTCTGGTGGCATGTAGTTTTCGTCATGTTTTGCCAGTACCTCAGTTGCCTGAAAAATACCATTGGAATCAAGCTTTCCCGAAGCCACAACGCCCTGACCCTCATCAAACAGATCCGGCAGAATACCGGTGTAAACCACTGGGACTTTGGCATCATAATCCGTCACCACAAAGTCCACACGCAGGCTATTGGGGTCACGCTTTATACTGCCAACCAAAACCATACCACCAGCGCGAATCTGTTTACCGACAGGCGCTTTACCCGCGGCGATCTCCGCCGGAGGATAAAACAGGTTAATATTTTCACGGAGTGCAAAACTAGCCAAGGCAACAGCAATACCAGTACCAAATACTATTAGAAGAACGACAATTAAACGTTGTTTTCTTTGCGGATGCATAGCCACGTTGATAAATACCTTTATTCGCTGTCAATATCAGTTGTTTTTCGATCCACGGTTCGATCACGACGAAGCAACATGGATTGCTCAACAAAAAAGCGACGATCCCTACGCAGAGGAGTGATGACCAAAGCTGAAAGTACTAGAAGAGCTATTCCGTATACTGTCCAGACGTAAACACCATGCCCTCCCATCGTCAAAAAATCTGAAAAACTATCAAACTGCATAAGCGAATCGACTTCCCATAAAAATTTTTAATAGGCCATTTATTTAGCCGCAATAAGTTCTTTTACCCACTTGGTACCCCGCTCGCGTACAAGTATTTCGCTGCGAGTATGCAATAGCAGTAGCAATGCAAATAGACAATACAAACCGGCAATCATGATCAGCAGAGGATATAGCATATCCGGGTGCATCGTTGACTCTTCGGTCAGCTTTAACGTTGCCGGTTGATGTAAGCTATTCCACCACTCTACGGACCAGTGAATAATCGGAATATTCACACTGCCGACTAAACTTAATATCGCACAAGCTTTGCTGGCCGAAATATTGTCTTCAAATGCTTCATACAGCGCGATCACGCCCAAATAAAGAAAAAACAAAATCAATACTGACGTTAACCTTGCGTCCCAAACCCAATAAGTTCCCCATGTTGGCTTGCCCCATAGTGACCCACTGAGCAATGCGATAAAGGTCATGCCGGCGCCAATAGGTGCGCAACACTTCATCACCACCTCTGCCAACTTCATTTTCCAGATCAATGTAATAGCGGCGGCTATCGCCATCACCATGTAGCCAGACATGGCGACAAACACAGAGGGAACATGGATATAGATGATCCGGTAGCTATTACCCTGACGAAAATCCATAGGCGCAATCGCCAATCCCCAGATCGAGCCCACCACAAGTAACGAAACCGTCACAATGGCGATCCATGGTAACCACTGGCCGCTAATTTGGTAGTACCAGCGGGGCGAGCCCATCTTATGAAAAAAGGTCCACATAGTTGTTTAATCAGCCCAATTGAACAGACGGCCATTATACAAGAAAGCGACTACATCGGTAGCCAATAGCTTGCTTATTAAGTGGTTTGTGCGACGGAAAACGACCACTCATAACAAAATCAGTTTGCTTGAGGTGAATCAATGCCACATAGGGTGAACAGACCTAAAATCATACTCAAAGCCCGCTACCCACTACCAATGATAATGACATTGTGCCGGAGGACAAAATGAAGCCAGAGTCGAGCCAAATGAACCAGGACAATAGGACCGTGAAGCAAGTTGGACTGGTCATCGCAATACTAACTGGAATAGCCTGCGTGCTGATGATCGCGGTAGCTATTATCACCTAAAGTCTATAGACCGCGTTCAGCTCACGAGCAAAGACGACGACTAATTATCAACGCTTATTCGGACACTGGCTGCTATTGCCAGTGGCGCCAGTGTTGCGGCAAGCGCCAGCAGTGCTCCCAGCACAGCCAAGGGTCCTAAATAGTTAAACCCATCAACTGCCGCCTGGACTGTTCCCACACCAAAAATTAAAACCGGCACATAAAGGGGTAAAATGATCAGCGATAAAAGTAACCCGCCTTTGCGCAACCCAACAGTTAATCCCGCACCTATAGCACCAATAAAACTCAAACTCGCCGTGCCAACAGCCATCGCCAGCATCATTGCAACCGTTCCGGATGCCGGTAGCTGTAACAGCAAGGCCAGTAACGGCGACAAAATTGTCAAGGGGAATCCAGTTAATAGCCAATGTGCCAGCGTTTTTGCCAACACTTGTAGGTAAAGTGACGATGGACTTAACAACATTAATTCCAAACTACCGTCGTCGAAATCACTGCGAAACAAAGTATCACTCGAGAGCAAGCATGCCAGTAATGCAACGACCCACATTATCCCCGGAGCTAAGATTGCCAGCTGCTTAGGGTCGGGGCCCACCCCCATCGGAAACAACGAACAAACAATAAGAAAAAAGGCCAACGGGTTAAAGAAGTCACTTCGACGCCGGAACGCCAACAGTAAATCACGACGAAGGGTCGCGACAAAACCGATCCCCACGGGTTGATAGGCTGCCATTACGTACCTCCAAGCAGGACACGCTGGATCGCATGATCAATATTTAACTCATGGTGTGTGGTGAGTACTACAGCACCCCCTGACTTGGCATAATCTGCAATCCAATATTCCAATTCTCCAACCCCATGCTTGTCAATAGCCGTAAAAGGTTCGTCCAAAATCCACAGCGCCGACTGACCGAGAAACAATCTGGCTAACGCGACCCGCCGCTGCTGGCCTGCTGATAACGTAAAGCAGGCAGCATCTTCGTAACCATACAGCCCTACTTTGTCCAGAGCCGTCATAACCAACGCTTGCGCGGTGTCATCAACCAAACCCCGCAATGCCGCATGCCACATTAAGTTTTCACGAGGAGTCAGCACAGCCTTTACCCCAGAACTATGTCCAAGATACGTCAATTCAGCCAAATACTCCGCTCTCACCCTAGACATTGCCTTACCTCTCCAGTGCAAGTTGCCACTGTAACGCGAAGAAAGGCCGCTCAAAATTCGTAACAAACTAGTCTTGCCGCTGCCGTTAGGCCCTTCAATTTGGTGAATTTGACCTTCCTCAACAGTCAAGTTGAGCTGGTCAACTAGGCGGCGGCCATCCCTTTCGCAGCACAAATCAACGGTTTGAAGTAACAAAGTCACGGAGTTATTTAGCCTTCTCTGGTCTAATTATTGATCTAGCGGCAAAGTTATTGAAATAGCGGCAAAGTTATTGGGACTCCAGCCGCTACCATAAACATGCCACTATTCTTTCTCTTAGCTGACACTATTGGAGTCATTAACAGCTTTTGTTGTAATGGTTGTTTCCGCTTGCGCCAATCGGTCGCTATTATATACCTAATTATGCGCCGCACCCTATGACAGTGTCATCGGGTTATTTTATCCAGCAAATAATCCCCGCCATTCTCTTAAAGGCGGAAATTTTGCATCAAGAGATGACGTCTTCAGCAATGAAAGCAAATACTGATTCATTGATCAACCAGCAGCTGCCGCTTAAATCACCTAGCGGCAATCTGCTGAATACAACGGCGAAATCCGGTGTCATGGATGCCGTGGTAACATCCAATAGCCGGATCGCTGCATCCACCAGCGCCGGTAGCGAGCAATTTAGAATTAATATCAGTGTCGGCCAACAAAAATTTGAACTCATTACTAACGCACCCATCGCTGCGGGGAGCCGGCTCCAAATAACGATCACTCAGAGTAATCTTGCCACCATCCTCGCCATTACCAACCCTGTGAGCAGCAGTGCATCCAATAGCACCGCTTTAATGGGTCGCGCTACGCTGCCCACCACCGGACTGTTGGTGGGGACATCCAACACAACGATACCGGCGCCATCGTCCAAGAGTCGGTCGGCCGAAACACATGCCGCCCTGTCAAACCCACTGCTAACAGTGTCCGGTAAAAATCGCTCACTCATTGAACAGGGGCTTCGTAAAACTCTGCCACACCAACAACCCCTTAAAAATCTACTGCCGTTACTGCTGAAAATCGCCCAGCAGCCATCTGCGAGCTGGCCAAAAGAGTTAACTCAAAACGCCACCCAGCTACTCAAACTGTTTCCGTCTTCACAGCAATTGCAGCAATCAACCGCCCTTAAACAAGTCATTAGCAATAGCGGTATTTTTCTGGAAGCAAAACTAGCACAACTGTCTCTAAACAACCCTAACAATAGCAACATCACAACCGGCAGCAACCTGCGCTCAACCAATAGCGCCCTGAGCCTTGACTTCAAAGGAATCATCCAGCGGATCATTCTGTTAACAGATAATACAGCGGGCTCGCAAAACGGCGCACAGGCAGCAGTTCTGACAGAAAAAATCACGGCTAAACCTAGCTTTCCCGGCGCGCCTTTAGTGCCGTCAGCTAGCGGAGAATCCAGCGAGAATTTGAAGCCGTCGGCCCTCTTTCAGGGATACCCCTCTGATCTAGCTGCGAGCAACACGGCGAACTCCTCCAGCACCGGCTCCAGCAATGACCGCAATGTCGATGTCTTACTGCGTCAGCTCAGCGGCCAGCTATTGGCAAGCTTGGCGAGAACGCAGCTGAACCAGCTAGAAACACTTGCAAATAGACAACAGAACACCCCCGACAATCAGGGCCCGATTAATAGCTGGACGCTGGAAATTCCAATTATTCATGGTAAAAACATAGACAATCTTGACGTGCGCATTGACCAACACCTGGTTGATGAAGAGCAAGACGGCAGTAACAAAAATGGTCAGGATTTGTGGACGATTATGCTTGCTTTTGATCTGCATAAGCTCGGTAAAATGAATGTACAGTTAAAGGTTATCGATATGTCGGTTTCGGCTACTGTTTGGTCGCAACTCGAAAACACCCACCTTGAGGTAAAGCGTGAAATAAATGGCCTGAAGTTGAATCTGGAAAAAATTGGTGTCAATGTTAAAAAAGTAGACTGCAAGCTCGGTCTGCCGCCGAAACAGAATATTCCAATCTACAAACAATTGGTCGATGTTCGAACATGAAAAAAAACCGTCCTAATATCCCAGAAAAGAAAGCCGCTTCGTTACAGTATGACGGCTCCGGCGCGCCAATTGTCAGCGCCGCGGGCAGCGGCGAGGTTGCCGAGCAAATCATAGCGATTGCAAGGCAACATGAAATACCCCTGTTTGAGAACGAAGCTTTATTGGAACTACTGGTCAATATCGGTGTAGGAGAAGAAATTCCGGAATCGCTGTATTTGTGTATTGCTCAAGTAATAGCTTTTGCTTACAAGATACAGGGGAAATTTCCAGAGGGATGGGAGCCGCCCACAGACCCGTCACAGAGTGATATGCTAGTTACCCGACTAACAGCCGATTGATAGCGAGGCTGATGACGCGGTCAACGAGTTACTTAACCGATACTTGTCGAGCAGACGCCTGCAGCAATGACAGCAGGCTAGCTTCGGCTTCAGGAAGACCACACTGATCCACCAACTGCTGAATGTCGGCTCCCTGCTCCGCCAGCGTTGTAGCCTGATCGTAGGGCTGAATACCGACATGGCTGTCATCCATTTTTTGCTGTTGATGCTCGATAGACAACTTGAGCTTTTTTTCTACCGCAATTAGCCGCTGACCCACCCCTATCGCTGCGCCATTAACTGCAGCAATTTCGGCTTCTAATGCCGCAATGTGATTAGCGGCTATCTGACCTGATCTGCGCAGACGACCAAACGTCCAGATAATGCCAAATAATGCCAACAACCCAACACACAGAAATATCATAGGTGTTAATCCGATCATATTCATAAAGACTCTCTCGTTTCCGACCACTCTTGCTCGGTGAGTAGTTTGTTAAGCTCCACCAAAATCAGTAGTTCATTATTTTTCTGGCATACACCATGAATGAATCGAGAGCTGTCATTGCCCCCAACATTCGGCGCGGATTCTATTTCTGACGGGTTTAAGTAAACCACCTCCGCTACGGTATCGACCAGGATACCTGTCACGGCATTATGCTCATCGATAATAATGATTCGAGTCTGGTCAGAGATTTCAACAGCGGGCAAGCCGAAACGTTGCCGGGTATCTATTACAGTGACGACATTACCCCTGAGATTAATAATCCCGAGTACGAAGGAAGGCGCACCGGGTACTGGCGCTATGTCGGTATAACGTAAAACCTCTTGTACCTGCATTACGTTGACCCCGTAAATCTCTTTCCCCAATCGAAAAGTCACCCACTGCATCATGGGCTCATTACTGCCATTACTGCCATTACTGGGATGTGAAACCATAAACCCTGCCTCCGGAAGCCCAACGTCTGTGCGAACGCGTCAAAATACAATCATCGTTAGACAATTACGATAGATTAAGCACTTTTTATGCCACTAACACCAAGGAATCCAGAAGATCAATTTTGCGGGGACTGCTGAAACATCGCATTTAAGAGGTTGACCTCAACAATAGCAATCGCATGATCGGTCACGGTAGCCGCTAGCCAGGGCCGGGTTGTGCGATCACTGCGCCAGGTCACTGCAGCAATATCTTGAACATGGGCACCGACTATACTATCGACGGCCAAGCCCCAACTCATACCTTTAATGGCGACCACATAATTAAATCGCTCGCGCATAGCGCCGTCATATTGCTCCGGCATGACCACACTCGCCGTATCAATTACCGAAATAGGACCGTTTGTTATCGACAACAAGCCCATTGATGATAACCCTTTATCTTTGACAACTAACGACTCAATCGCCATAGGGTAAATGCCTTCAAATTCGACCGACGGTAACGCCACTGTCAAACCGGAGACTTTAAAGAGCACACATTCAAATTTGCGCTGCGCCCAGAGCGGCCTGCCGTTTAACCACTGGGTCACCGGTAAAGTAGACTGGCTTTCAGCCCTGTTGACTGCCGGCGGCCTCTTTCGCCGCTCACCATCAAGGGGGATTGAAACTCGAGACTGAAATTTGCCCTGCACCGCTACTGACGAATTTTTTGCTACGGCTATCGGCTTCATATCCGTGCCAGCGACCATCACCAAAGGCGCTGCGAAATCCGAGGATCGGCGCTGAAGTGCCGGGCTAACCATAGGTTTTAACGCTCGGGGAGCTATAGGCTCTGCCGCTCCGTCAACCGACTCATTGCCCAGTAATAAATCCAGATAATCCTGCACGAAGCCTTCGCTATTATCTTGATCATTGCCGCTACCACTGTCTGAAGGTTTGCTGCTCATGGATTATGCTTCACTGACAACATGCCTCAAGCCTGCTTTCTCTGCTGCTGTTGCAGCAGTAGATATTTCAATAGCGATTGGTACGCACCAACACCACGAGAGCCCGGCGCATGCTGGGAGGGAACTTCCCCCTCCTTGCTAGCGTCTCTAAATCGAGTATCGACCGGGATCATTGCTGGCCAGATCGATTCAGGATAGGTATTTCGCATAGCTCTCAGCGTCTTGACTGATGCCTGTGTTCGCCGATCAAACATAGTCGGCACTATTGTGTAGTGAAGATTTTTCTTAAGCGAACGGGTGACCATCGAAATAGTGCGAATCATCCGTTCGAGTCCTTTTAATGCTAGAAATTCGGTTTGCACGGGCACTAATAATCGCTCGCTAGCAGCCAGCGCATTAATCATTAACGCGCCCAGCACCGGCGGACTATCGATTAGAACATAGTCATATTTATCCCAAGCTAAAGCGAGAGCCCGTGAGACTTTTAAGCCCATCCCTTCAACTGTTGCTCGTCGCTCTATGGTCGCTAGTGCCATACTCGACGGCAATAATGTCAGGTATTCACTCGATGTCGCGAGCAGTAATTTTTCGAACTGAGGAAGTGTCAGGTCCTCTGCGGCGAATAAATTGAAACTACTGCTTTTTAGAATGTCCGGATCGTAGCCGAAGTAGCTGGTCATCGAACCATGTGGATCTAGATCAAGCAGCAATACACGTTCGCCTCGCTCTGCTAGTAAGCCGCCCAAAGTCACCGCTGTGGTCGTTTTTCCAACACCACCTTTTTGATTCGCTACGGCCCAGACCCGCATTTCTTATCCTCACTTAACGCTAACAAAACTTATGCATTGATTATCTTTTATGTTGGTAGTCGTCTACCGACTGCCTACCGGCCAACTACTCTTCATCATCTTCTCGAGGCGTATCATTAGTAAATAAGAGTCCACCTCCTTCAAGCTGGATCGTCCTAACGCCATTACCGATCGGCTGACCGTTGTTGATTGCATCAACGTCAATCCCCGGGCTTTCTTCGCGCTCAATACTCACACCAGGAATTATAATTTCAATCCCGCCGCTTGCCCCCTGTAAAGACTCAACTTGCGGCACCTGCAGCTCTTCAGCGGAGGTTATTTCACGAAGGTTCGGACGTAATTCCCCCGTTTTGGAAATCATTAACACGACACGTCGATTTTCCGCGCGCCCCTCCTCTGAGTCGTTATCTGTTACCGGCTGATGCTCGCCATATCCGATAGCCGCTAAACGATCTGCAGAGAGACCCTCTTCAATAAAAAACTTTACAACTGCGGATGCTCTTCCTGCCGACAACTCCCAGTTCGACGGATAACGTACGCTATTGATCGGCTGATTGTCTGTAAAACCCTCGACTCGGATCGGATTCGTTTGGTCTTTCAGAATTGAGGCGATACTCTCTAGTACGCCGACTGCAGGCACACTTAACGTTGAATCCCCACTGCCGAACAACAATGACGACTTGAGTTCGACTTCCAACCACTTCTCACTACCCCGGACCGTCACTTGATTACTTTTCAGTAGCCCGCCAAGCGCCTCATCAATTTTTTGATTTATCTGTTCAAACTCTGCAGGCAAAGCGCCCCGCTCTGACTGCTCGTTTGCGCTAGAACCTGAGTTATCGCCGTCATTTTCCGCCTCCAGCTCAATAAAACTTTGTGGATTAGACTTCACAACATCGCCAATTTGAAAGGGATCCAACGTCCGTTCTGGTACTCCAGGGCCCTGCCGCGCAAACACCTCTGACAGAGTTTGAGACAATACTTTGTATTTGCCCTCATTAACTTGTGAAATGGAATACATCACCACAAAGAATGCGAACAATAGCGTTATAAAATCAGCATATGACACCAACCAACGGTCATGACTGACAGAATCTTCAACAATGCGGCGACGGGCCACGGACGTCTCCTTGCTGCTTTAGCGGTGTAAAAAACCGTTTAGTTTGAGTTCAATAGCTTTGGGGTTTTCTCCTTCCGCAATGGAAATAATACCCTCTATGATTAAATCTCTAAATTCTGCCTCTACCCGAGCAATACTTCGCAACTTACTGGCAATCGGCAACAGCAGCAAATTAGCAAGTCCAACGCCATAAATGGTGGCAACAAAAGCAATGGCTATACCAGCACCCAATTTACTCGGGTCCGATAAATTGCTCATTACTTGAATCAACCCCATCACGGCTCCAATGATGCCGATCGTCGGGGCATAGCCTCCCATACTTTCGTAAAACTTAGCGGCGTCGACATCTCTTTGTTCTAGCATGACCGACTCAACTTCCATCACCGCCCTAATGTTTTGAGGCTCGCAGCCATCAACTAATAACTGCAGACCTTTCCGCGCAAAAAAATCAGGCTCTACCTCGGCGATCGCCTCTAACCCCAGTAAACCTTCTTTACGGGCAGCAATCGCCCAACGCACTATCTTGTCGACACCTTTGTTAAAGGCATAAGTCGGCGAGGCAAAAACCCAAATTAGCCGACGTGACGCCAGCTTCATACCTGACCATGGTGTCTGCAGCATTGCCGCACCTAAGGTGCCACCAAGAACAATGACCGCCGCCGGCAGATTAGCCAATGCCGAGAGACTCCCACCCTCTAGATAATTGCCGCCTATTATTGCCGCAAAACCCAGAATCACACCAAATATACTCAAGAAATCCATCGTAAAAACCTTACTTTAATTCGCATAATCGTTAACCGACTCGATCCAGAGACAACACTTCGTCGACCAATTCAGCCTTTGTAACAGCCATAGGCATCCCATAAATCAATGATGTATCCTCATCTTGAGCCCATATCAATGCACCTTTCTGTTTTAAAATTTTTGCGCCTTCGCAGCCATCAGCACCCATCCCTGTTAACACTATCGCCAATACTTTACTCCCAAAGACATTGGCTGCAGAACCCAAGGTAATATCCGCACTGGGTTTATAATTCATGCGCTCATCACCCAGCAGTATTTTCACTTTGCCATCTTTACCGACCATCAACTGCCTGCCGCCTCGCGCCTGCAGTGCCAGACCCTTCTGTAGAGTATCACCGTTTTCTGCCTCTCTGACGTCGACGTCACACAACTTATTCAAGCGTTCTGCCAACGCGGGCGTGAATACCGCCGGCATATGCTGAACAAGTACGAGCGGTTTCGGAAAATTGGCGGGCAATTGACTTAATATCCGTTGCAATGCAACTGGCCCACCCGTTGAGGCTGCTATTACCACAACCGCAATTTCGTTTATATTTCTGCTATTTAAACGAGCACCTCGTCTCATGCCACCCGCCGCGGGCGGGTTTAAAGTCACCCGACTCGCGAGCTTTGGTATTTGCGCGCTGTCCGCAAACGCTAACGGAGGCGACCTTGCCGCTATACCCGCTCCGGCCACCGCCCGTATTCTCTCAATCAGCTTATCGCTAAGCTCAGCATATTTTGTTGAGATTTCATCGAAGCTTTTAGGCAAATAATCAACCGCCCCGGCCTCTAGCGTAATCCTAGCACCTTCATAGGTTAACGACGAAAACATTAGTATTGGCGTGGGACACTGCGCCATAATACGCTTTATCGTCGTTATACCATTCATTACTGGCATTTCGTAATCCATGGTAACGACATCAGGCTTTAACATTAGCGTTTTTTCTACCGCCTCCTGGCCGTTCACCGCAGTACCAATTACGTCCAAGCTCGCGGACTCGCTGAGCATTTCAACGAGTCGCCGCCTAAAGAAAGCAGAATCATCGACTATTAGGACAGAAATCGTCATAAAAACCTCTAAAAGTACAACCGCAGTAACAAACACGTACTTTGGATAGACATGGCACTAACTCCTCATAACTGAGTTCATCGGCGCCATACAACCAACATCCGTAATAATGGCTGTGCTCTAATCACTGTAATTTTTTAGCAAACCGGGAAGGTCCAATATCAGTGCTATACCTCCATCCCCGGTAATAGTTGCCCCAGCAATTCCCGGTGTCCCACGCAGCGTATTTCCAAGCGGCTTGATAACCACTTCCTCTTGTCCGACTAATCGATCAACAACAAACCCGACCCTCTGGCTGCCGATAGTTACAATCACAACATATGCATTGCCGAAACCCTCTGAGTTATCAGCGTCCCTAACTAGCCATTGTTTGATATAAAACAATGGCAAAATTTTGTCCCGAACAGTGACGACGTCCTGCCCATCAACCTTATTGGTGCGCGTTACATCCATTTCGAATATTTCGTTGACACTCGCCAGTGGCAAGGCAAATATCTGCCTAGACAACATCACCATCAAGGTCGGCATAATGGCTAATGTCAGCGGTACCCTTATTGATAGTCTGGTGCCTTCTCCCATTTTTGAATCAATATCTACAGATCCGTTTAATTGGACAATTTTTGTTTTCACAACGTCCATTCCAACACCACGACCAGACACATCAGACACTCGTTTTTTGGTGGAAAAACCTGGCATAAATATAATATTAAAACAATCTGACTCACTCAGGCGAGCCGCAGAACTCGCATCAAATAAGCCTTTTTCTATGGCCTTGTTACGCAGTATCTCGGGGTCCATACCAGCGCCGTCATCAATAATAGACAAAAGAATATGATCCCCCTCCTGCTCAGCAGACAGAATAACCTTGCCGACGCGAGACTTTCCTAAGGCCTCACGCACATCAGGTATTTCGATTCCATGATCGACCGAATTGCGAACCAAATGAACAAGCGGATCAGCCAACGCCTCTACCAAATTTTTTTCTAGCTCTGTTTCTTCGCCCTGTAACTCCAAATCAATTTCTTTGTTTAAACTACGCGCCAAGTCCCTGACTACACGAGGAAAGCGCCCAAAGATCTTTTTAATCGGTTGCATCCGCGTCTTCATTACCGATGACTGCAGGTCTGCCGTTACTACATCAAGATTTGAGACGGCTTTAATCATCGCTGCATTGACGCTGTCTGTGTTCAAACGCACCAATCGATTGCGCACCAAAACAAGCTCGTCTACCATGTTCATGATGTTGTCGAGCCGCTGAATATCAACTCGAACAGTTGTCTCCACGGCACTTACCTTCTTCAGCCTGACGCCAGTGGATGGATCCTCGGCATTGCGCGTGATATTTACTGTTGGTACCGAAACCCTTTCGAATGCGGGCTCGACCCCAACCGCCCTATCAATCGATCCTTTGCCTTTGCCGTTTAGCGGGTCTAATAAGGCGTCAAACTCCTTCTCACCTGCAGAAGGGGGTAACAAAGCCGCTGTTTTGGGTTCAGCCCCATCTACTGCTGTCTCTGACAACGTGCCCAGTCGAGTGCTGCCCGGCAAACCATCACCGTGGAGCTCATTCAATAGTGCCTCGAACTCTTCATCGCTAATATCGTCATCAGCAAGCGTCTGACTGGCGGCATCGTTTGCATCCGTTCTGCTATAAGTTTGTTTATTGTTGCCGTGAAGCTGATCCAGCAGGCTTTCAAATTCATCATCGGTTATCTCATCGCCGGAGGAAAAAATCGAGTCCAATGACGGCTCTTCTAAGCCGTTTTTTTGCTGTGCGGGTGACTGGGTAAGCGCCGCCAAAAATAGCTCAAATTCTGCATCAGCATTGTCTACATCAGGAAAACCGCTACTGAGGATAGCCGCTGCGCTATCGCGATCTGAGTCATTCCCGTCTGCCAGCTGTCCCAATGCCAGCAGCAGCTGCGGGTCTGCTGGCGACAGCTCTTGGCGCCGCCTAAGTTGTTCGAACATAGCATTCACCGCATCAAGAACCTGTAACACAATATCCATCAGTTCAGACGTTACACGGCGTCGCCCCGTGCGCAGGCTATCAAATAGGTTTTCAGTAATATGGCAACAATCTACCAGCGCGTGTAGCTGCAAAAATCCAGCGCCGCCCTTCACGGTATGAAATCCACGGAAAATGGTATTAAGCAAGTCGCGATTATCAGGCTGCCCCTCCAAATCTACTAACTGCCCGGATAATTGCTCCAGTATTTCTCCGGCTTCAACTAGAAAGTCTTGCAGTATTTCTTCGTCTTCACTGAACACTCACGACCTCCAGCTCACGTATTTTTATAATTTGGCGGTGACATTTCGGGAACTGAGAACCCATTAAAAGCCTAGACTGGACAATAAATCATCGACATCATCTTGTCCGCTGACAACCCCTTCTCGGTTTTTTGCATTAACCGGTGGACCTTCAGCTGATAGGTTAAGTCCATCGTCATCGGTAGCCACAGAATCGATAGCCCTCGCGCCCTGGACGATGCCTGTTAAGTCTTCAACTTTGCCTGCCACCCGCATCAGCTCAACGAGCCTTATCTCAACATCCTGAACCAAATCGATAACCTTCTTGATCACCTGGCCGGTCAGATCCTGAAAATCCTGGGCTAACAAAATAGTATTGAGCTTGCCCCCTAGTTGGGCAGAATTTTCATCGGCTACGGCGAGGTATCTGTCAACACGCTGATACAGATCCAGATATTCTTCAGGACTAAGCTGTCCCTTGATCAAAGTATGCAATTCTCGCCGCAACAACAGCGCTCCTTCATTCAACTCCGAAGCAAGTGGAATCGACTCTTCAACCATATCCATAGTTCTATCGGCAGAACTCTGGGTAAGATTAATGACATAACCCAAACAATCCTCCGCGAGGGTCATTTTTGACGCAGTCTCATCATTGCCACCCGTTGACCTGATGTCTATATCGAAGTTAGCGATCGCCTCATGCAATCCTCGCGTGAGCTTCCCAACCTCGCGGTAAATACTATGATCCCGCTCTGCCTTAAGCTTTTCTATTGACGCTAAGGCACCGGGGAAATCACCCGCTTCTAAATCACTGACTAGCGCTCGAGCACGCTTTGTCAGCGTCTGCCAAAGTTCATCGGAGGGGTTACCTTGATCTGATTCCACCATAGCGTTCCAATTCCTCGCGTTAGTGACGTATCATCTGAAACATCTCGAGCTAGTTGCCGACTCGCTCGAAGATCCTATCGATTTTTTCTTTGAGCACTGCGGCGGTAAATGGCTTCACGATATAACCATTTACCCCTGCTTGGGCCGCCGCAATGATCTGATCTCGCTTTGCCTCCGCAGTCACCATCAAAACCGGTAACGTTTTAAGCTTCTCGTCTGCACGAACAGCTTTTAATAAATCAAAACCCGACATACCCGGCATGTTCCAGTCCGTGACAACAAAGTCAAAGTCCCCGTTTCTTAACATCGGCAATGCTGTTGAGCCATCATCAGCCTCCGCCATATTGGTGAACCCTAAGTCACGCAACAAATTTTTTATGATCCGTCTCATGGTCGAAAAGTCGTCCACGATTAAAATTTTCATCTCCTTGTCCAAAACCACCTCCAGTAATATTTTTGCCTAGGTTTATACCGAAAATTCGTCCGACTAGCTCCGGCTTCGGCCCACACACTGCTAATTTTTCAGCACCTATTTCCACTACCCTATTGTTAGTTTTTATATTAAAAATAAATCAGCTAAGGTGTATAACTAATCTTGATAACCGCCGATAAACGTTCGGGCTAAAGAAGTTACTCGGTAGATCGACACACCGTATTTCAGTCAGTGTCTTCCTGCTGCCAGTCCGACATACGACCTCTCAAGCGCGTAGCGGCCTGACTGTGGATTTGACTTACCCGTGATTCACTAACGCCTAAGATCAAGCCAATTTCCTTCAGGTTTAGCTCTTCATCGTAGTACAGTGCCAATACCAATCGCTCACGTTCCGGCAAAGTCCCAATAGCATCAGCTAGACCCTGCCGCAAAGCGTTCGCCTGAATCCCATCAAAGGGGCTGGCGGTTGAACTAGGTAATTGTTCTTCAGGCTTATCCTCTCCACTGGTAATCTCATCAAAACTGAATAGTTTACTCGATGCAGAATCTTGCAACATCCGATAGTAATCATCCAAAGAAACACTCAGCTCCGCTGCAACCTCTTGATCAGTAGCATCGCGCCCCAATCGTGACTCCACAATTTTCAACGCCTCGGAAACGCGCCGCGAATTGCGATGTATTGACCGTGGCGCCCAGTCTCCACGACGCACATCATCGATCATTGATCCTCGGATACGAATGCCCGCATAGGTCTCGAAGCTAGCGCCTTTAGACGCGTCATAATTGCGAGCTGCTTCTAGCAGTCCTATCAAACCGGCCTGCACTAAGTCTTCAACCTGGACACTCGACGGCATACGCGCCATCAAATGATGGGCGATACGCTTTACCAGCGGCGCATACCGCTCAACCATTTCGTCCATAGTATTGTTATTAACGTTGCTATACATGCATATCCCTTAAGGCAGTACCGTTACTGCTGCCCAGAGACGCCTTGAACCAGTCTCTCCACGAAGAACTCCAAATGTCCTCGCGGTGAGGAAGGAAGCGGCCAACGATCGACTGTTTCGGCAATGTTTTTGATAGCAATAGCGGCCTTACAGCTGGGGAACAGCTCCACTACTGCTTTCTGCCTTTGCACGGCCTTGCGTACCGACTCATCAAAGGGAACACTACCAACATACTGCAAGGTTACGTCGAGAAAACGATCGGTAACCTGATTGAGTTTGTTGAATAAGTTTTTACCTTCTTGTGGCGATCGAGTCATATTTGCAACCACTCGAAACCGATCAACATCGTATTCTTTACTGAGTAATTTAATCAGTGCATATGCGTCAGTAATTGAGGAAGGTTCATCACAAACAACAACTAACACTTCTTGTGAAGCGCGAACAAAACTGACCACCGAATCTGAAATTCCCGCCGCAGTGTCAATCACGAGCACATCAATCTGATGACTGATTTCACTAAAAGCATGAATTAACCCCGCGTGTTCCATTGATCCTAACATCGTCATTTTTTGCGTGCCGGAGGAAGCAGGTATGATTCGAATTCCGCCAGGGCCTGTCAGCATAATGTCCATCAGCGAACATTCACCTGCCAGCACATTTTCAAGATTACGATTCGGCCGTAAACCCAGCAATACGTCAATATTGGCTAACCCAAGATCCGCATCCAGTAACGCCACTCGACGCCCCATATTTGCTAGGGAAACACTCAAATTTATAGAAACATTAGATTTTCCAACGCCGCCCTTGCCGCCGGTAACCGCTATTACTTGTACAGGATGACTACTACTCATTGCCTGAATAAACTCCTCGTTGCATTGGCTAGCAATGGCACTGACCAAGTTTGCAATACAAATATTCCCAACTGGGAAACCCTTGCATAAAGTTGACTATTGTACACGAACAAAAGTCGATGTAGTTGTTAAACTATAAAACTTGAGCGCTTACGCTGTCATCGATTGATCATGCGACCGGCGAGAGGTCAGCGTCGCTAACTCATCAGCCATTGACTCATCGTCTGCTCTACTATGCCGCGCCAGATCAATCGCGTTGCGAACAAGTTGATCAGCTTTTGCAATTGCTATATCACCGGGGATGGCCTGACCATCGGTGCTATACGCAACTGACAAAGATTTATCGATGATAACAGTTAGAGCACCACCCAAACTCATAGTTTCATCAAGTTTTGTCAACACACAGAGATTCATATTATCGGTTTTATAAGTATGGTAGGCAGACCTCACCACATCCGGCTGGCTAGTGGTAGGTATCACCAAGATGGACTGCACTCTATCGCCCAGTTCATTAAGTGAGGATAATTGGCTCTGCAATTTGGGGTCCTGTCGATTCAAACCTGCGGTATCAATCAAAACCAGCGATTTATGCCTTAAGGAATGTAAAACCCGATCAAGGCTATTGTTTTTATCGACGATACACACGGGCACCTTAAGAATTCGACCAAATGTACGAAGTTGCTCATGAGCGGCTATACGCATTGTATCTGTGGTAACAAGCGCTACATTTTCAGCCCCGTTTTCTAATACATAGCGCGTAGCTAGCTTTCCAATTGTTGTCGTTTTACCGGCGCCCGTTGGCCCGACAAATGCAAATACGCCGCCAGAACCCACCATATCGCTGCCGACTATCGGTAAGCGTGCTGTCAGGTCCGTCATTACCGTTTGCCAGATATCGATCGATCCCCTGCTGCTTTTTGTAGGATCAACATCACCGCAATCTAGTAACTCACTGGCAATAGTCGCCCCAATTCCCATACGCTTTAATCGCTTCCATAAACTTGCCTGATGCGGCTTACTCTGACTGAACTGACCCCACGCCATCGATGAAAACTGACGTTCTAGCAAATCTCGCATGGACTGCAGTTCAAACCGCATTTGCGATAATTCTTCTTCGTTTCTTCCGGCAGCAGCGACATACTGCGCCTCGTTAACTATCGGCTCAGATGGCTTCTCCTCAGAGGCTATCGACTCTTCAGCTATCTCCACAGATGGTACGGCGGCCCTTTTATTGAGCGGTACTTGAGTCGGTGTAAAATGGACTACATCATCCGGCAAGCTCGCCTCGATCGAGCTCGTTGATAGCTTGTCAGTATCCATCCCGGCCTCACGCTGGCCTTTGCTTTTTTCCGACAGCACCGATGCCAACGATCTAGCACGCTGCTTTGCTTCACGCTGCATACGCTCTACCTCAAGCTCCAAATGACTAGCGGCAACTGTGGTTTCGGCTGCGAGACTATCGGTATTACTGGATCGAAATGGATTATCCGTATAGGCGACTTGCTGAGCTGTCGGCGTCGCACTTTGGCGACTCATCTCGTTGTCCGCAAATTGCGGCACGCTGTCAAGCGCTATCAGCAGCTCAACCCCTTCACCGGAACGCTTGTTGGATAAAATCACTGCATCCGGCCCCATTTCTTCCCGGACCATTTTTAGCGCCAAGCGCATATTAGCCGCAACGAAACGTTTTACTTGCATCAAAATTGCCTCTAGTAATAGCTAAAATTTAACCCAGTCTGATTAACCGACAGTGCTCTCAATCGTTATCTGTTTATCGTCAGGTATTTCTGCGTAAGACAGCACTTGCATCTCTACCGCCGTATGCCGAATAAACTTCACCAATACAGCGCGTAATGGCGCGGAAACGAGTAATACTGATGGCTTACCCGCCACCTCTTGCCGTTTCGCCGCTTCAATGAGTGCCGACTGCAAACGCTCTGCTAACCCTGGCTCTAAAACAATATCGTCAGAAAACCCACTTTGTTGTGCTTGCTGAACTGACTTAAGCAATATTTGTTCCATAGCTGGATCGAGCGCAATAGCCGGTAATATCGACTCTGCGCCGTAGATATTCTGGACGATAATTCGCCGCAGGGAAGTTCTTACCGCCGCCGTTAGCGCGCCAGAATCTTGACTCAGCAGAGCATTTGAAGATATTGCTTCAGCGATAGTTCTTAAATCACGAATCGGAACACTTTCGCGCAGTAAATTGCGCAGCACATTCAACAACACCGTCATCGAAACCGTTTCCGGTACCAAGTGCTCAACCAACTTCGGCGAGTTCTTTGCCAAAATATCCAGCATTTGCTGAACTTCATCATGGCCGAGTAATTCGTGTGTGTGCTTTAATAGCAATTGATTGATATGCGTGGCGATTACGGTGCTGGTGTCAACGACCGTGTAGCCCAACGTCTGGGCTTGATCTTTCATACCGGGCTCAATCCAAAGCGCATCCAGACCAAAGGCAGGATCCGTGGTGGGTATGCCGTCCAACTTACCAAATACCTGCCCCGGATTAATAGCCAGCTCTCTATCCGGGTAAACCTCAGCTTCACCTGCCGCTACACCCATCAAACTGATCCTGTAGGCCGTTGGCATTAGATCAAGATTGTCGCGAATATGGACTGAGGGAATTAAAAAACCAACCTCTTGCGATAGTTTTTTTCGAATCCCTTTAATTCTGCTCAGTAACTCGCCACCCTGACTTTTATCAACCATGGGGATCAGACGATAGCCGACTTCTAATCCTATGGCATCTACGGGCTGGACATCGTCCCAGCCAATTTCTGGCACTTCCGCCGCTTTTAGTTGGTCCTTCTTTTCTTGTAACTGCTGACCCTGTTCCAGCTCAACCCGATCCACTTCAACTTGATTTTTTCGTTGAGTGATAATGTAGGCAATACCCCCACAGACACTGGCAAGCGATAAAAAAGCAACGTGGGGCATACCCGGGATGATTCCCATAAAGCCAAGAATACAAGCAGCGACAATCAACGCCTTTGGCGAGTCAAACATTTGTGCCGAAATTTGTGCACCCATGTCTTTAGCATCGCTAACTCTTGTAACCATTATTGCCGCTGCTGTAGACAGTAACAGTCCCGGTATCTGTGCCACTAACCCGTCACCAATGGTTAATAGTGAGTAGACCTCCAATGCTCGCGAAAACTCAAGATCATGCTGCAGAATACCTATCGCCAGCCCGCCAATAATATTAATGCTCAAGATCAGGATACCGGCAACAGCGTCTCCTCGGACAAACTTGCTGGCGCCATCCATTGAGCCATAAAAATCAGCCTCGCTAGCAATTTCCTCGCGACGGGACCGAGCATCATCTTGACTAATTAATCCAGAATTCAAATCTGCATCAATCGCCATCTGTTTACCGGGCATAGCATCCAACGTAAACCGTGCGCTTACTTCTGATATACGACCCGCACCCTTGGTAACAACAACGAAGTTGATGATGATTAATATAAGAAAAACGACGAGGCCTACAGCATAATTACCACCGATAACAACCTCGCCGAAAGATTGGATAACCTTTCCAGCGGCATCACCGCCCTGATGACCCTCCAGTAGCACAACTCTGGTCGACGCCACATTGAGTGCTAGTCTGAATAAAGTTGATACCAACAGCACCGTAGGAAATACCGCAAAATCGAGTGGTCTCAATGCATAAACTGCGACCAAGAGAACGACAATCGCCAACGCTATATTAAAGGAAAAGAAAACATCGAGAAGAAATGGTGGCACTGGCAATATCATCATGCCAAGAATAGTTACCAGCAGCACAGGAACACCTAGGTTGCCCTGTGCGAAAAGCCCTAATCCAGCTAATTGACTCTGTGTTCCGGGGTTATGCGGTGCATTCATTGATTATATTTCGTCTTCATTACTGAGTTCAAAAAAATGACGTATTAGGCATATTTCGCCAGCTTCTCAATACCTATGCAAGAATCCGTCCGATTTTCGCCCTGATGACTTTTTTTCATAATTTAAGCTTCGGGCTCAGGATTACCTTGGGTGTCATAGCGTGCCTCGCGCGGAAGTTCGATATCACCAACTACCTTCGGTTTAACACCCTTACCCTGCTGATACGAGCGCAATTGGAAGACATAAGCTAGGACCTGAGCTACGGCCAAATAAAGCGTATTGGGGATCTCATCGTCTATTTCCGTGGTGAAATAGATGGCCCTGGCCAGTGGCGGCGCTGCCAATATCATGACGTCGTTGGCATTAGCTATCTCACGAATTTTAATAGCTAAAAAATCGACTCCTTTGGCCACTAGTATGGGAGCCCCGCCCCCCTCTACATCGTACTTCAACGCAATAGAAAAATGCTCAGGGTTAGTGATAACAACATCGGCCTCGGGAACAGCTTCCATCATTCTTCGCTGCGCCATTTCACGCTGAAGCTGCCGAATTCTGCCTTTAACTTCGGGCTTTCCTTCTGAATCTTTCATCTCGTCTTTAACTTCTTGAAGAGTCATCTTCAATTTTTTGCTATGGTCAAAAATCTGGAAAGGAACATCAATGAGGACAATTAAAATCATCGAGGCACTCACGGCCAAGACGGACCAGGCCACTATTGTTAGCATCTGCACGATGGCGGGTTGTAGCTCCGCGTGCGCCAAATCGAGTAAATCCATCTCCGCATTCCGTAAGGTAAAGTAGGCCATCGAACCGACTACCAAGACCTTACAGATCGATTTTAATAATTCGACAAGGGACGTCAGGGAAAATATGCGCTTGATTCCCTTGATAGGATCAAGCCTGGTTAACTTCGGCACCAATGCTTTACCGCTCAATATAAAGCCGCCTAAAGCCACTGGTCCGACCACTGCCGCAACCGCTATTAAAGCAAAAAATGGCAGCATCGTTTCAATGATGAATATAGACGTGTTTCCTAGATGTCGAAGCATAAGACTTTCATCGAACGCGACATCCCTCGGCATACTAAAGTTAAAGCGCATTACGCCCATTAGTGCCTGGCCAAAGTCCCCTCCGTAAACAATAAGACCGCCGACTCCGGCCAGCAAAATTAATGCTGTACCCAGCTCCTTTGAACGGGCAACTTGCCCTTCTTCTCTTGATTTTTCGAGACGCTTAGGGGTTGCCTCTTCTGTCTTTTCTTGTCCGTTGTCATTTTCTGCCACGGCGAATTGCTCTGCTTAAGCGTGTTTCATGAGAGATTAATAGCGTCAATGAATCGACATTGCACCGCCCTAACACTCTCTACAGCAATTGTTATGCCGAAGTGGCCACCGGGGGTTTAATTATCGCATTGAAAAAATAACGATCGGGAAATCCCGCTAGCCACCAACCAAGTAGGTCATCATGGCTAATGCCTCACGAGTAAATCGGTCGAAGAGAGGCAAATACCCAATCATTGTCACCCACACGATACATAGACCGAGCAGCAGCATAGAGGGGAAACCAATAGAGAATATATTTAACTGCGGCGCGGCTCGAGTAACAACGCCTAACGACATATTAACAATCATCAGGGCTGCCACTGCAGGCAAGGCTAGCAAAAGTGCGGAAGTAAACATCCATCCCGCATGCCCCGCCAAATCTAACAAGGCTGTCTTCGATATAAAGGCAAATCCTACTGGTAATGTGTAAAAACTGGCGGCTAACACTTCTATCATCGCCAAATGGCCATTCATTGAAACGAACAGCAGGGTAATTAACATCAGGTGAAATTGACTCAGTACGGTAACCGTTACACCGTTAGCAGGATCAACCATCGACGCGAAACCCAAACCCATATGCATAGCGATTATCTGACCACCAACAACAAATATCTGTAGGAATATTTGCATTGAAAAGCCCATAGCCACGCCGATTAAAATCTGTTGAGCAGTCAACACAAATGCAGACACAGACACGGCATCGACGACGGGCATCGGCGGCAAATTAGGCGCAATAGCTAATGTCATTAGGAACGCGAGTACAATTCGCACCCGTGCTGGCACCAATTGCGTTCCAAAAATCGGAGCTGCCAAAAAAAACGCACCTATGCGGAAAAATGGCCACATCGCTGACCCCAACCATCCGCCAATCGCGGCGCTGTCAATTTCAGGCATTTAAGACAGTCATCCGATTAACGTCGGTATTGTACTGACAAGTCTGGTGGTGAAGTCGATAAGTTCATTCAACAGATAAGGACCCGCCAGAATTAGCATACCCAGAGTTGTAATTAAGCGAGGTAAAAAACTGAGTGTTTGCTCGTTAATTTGAGTGGCTGCTTGAAAGACACTAATAACCAGCCCCACAATTAAACTTGGAACGACCATAATCGATACCAACAAAATAATCAGCAGCAGTGCTTCTCGAAATAGATCAATAACCACACCCGGCGTCATGTTTTCACCTCTAAAGTCTGCCTATCGTAACGCGGCGTGTGTCGTCAATAACCATAGCTTGCCGCCAGAGTTCCCACGATCATCACCCAGCCATCGACTAACACAAACAACATAATTTTGAACGGCAGGGAAATAATAATGGGGGATAACATCATCATGCCCATCGCCATCAATACGCTGGCAACCACCAAATCAATAACCAAAAATGGAATAAACAACACAAAACCCATCTGGAAAGCCGTTTTCAACTCACTGGTGAGGAATGCAGGCGCCAATACAAAAAAAGGGGTTTCCTCCGGCGTTTGAATGCCGGTAGTGTTAGATATTCGCATAAACAAATCCAAGTCTGTTTCTCGTGTCTGCGATAACATGAACTCATGAAATGGCTTTGATGCAGCATCTATAGCCTCAAGCGAGGTAATTTTTTCATTCATATAGGGCTGTAAAGCTTGTGTATTAGCCTGTTCAAAAACAGGCAGCATAATAAAAATAGTCAGAAATATTGCCAATCCCAATATGATTTGATTCGACGGGGTACTTTGTAGGCCAATCGCCTGACGGAGAATAGCTAAAACAACGATCACTCGGGTAAATGCCGTCATCATCATTAAAAAAGATGGCAGTAATGTCAGCACTGTCATTACTGCCAGGATTTGTATAGTGACAGTATAATCCTGCCCACCACTGGCATTGGTGGTGACCGTCATCGCAGGAATTCCTGGAACAGCCTTGGCAGCAATCTGAGTCACTGCGTCAACGCTCGACGACAAACCGCCGGCATCCTGAGCCCAGACAGACGAAAATGGTATAAACACAATAACTAGTAACAGTAAAAACCGGAGACTCGATATTTTCATTGAGGCCCCTTTTTTCCCGCTGCGCTGGTTAGATTGTTCTGTAATATTTTTTTCATCGCACTGGAAAAATCACTGTTACCTACTGGCGATTCCAAAACGGGCTGTTCAAACGATTGCAAATGAGAAACTCGTCCCGCAGCGACACCAACTAATATCTGTTGTCCACCAACATCAACTAAGACTATCTTTTCCCTCGCGCCAACAGCTAAGGCTGCGACTACCTTCATTTGCTGGCCGCTCATTGTGGGTATGCCTGTCACTCTTCGCATTAGCCAGGCTAAAAAAAAGATAAGTAAGACAACAGCGAACAATCCGCCAACGACGGAAAGAGGGTTGGTTGTGACAACTCCAGACCCAACTTCAGATGGCCGATTAGCAGTACTGGCAGGATTAAAAGCAAACGACGGTGCAGACTGGTCTTTGTCATCGCTTTTTCTATCTACCGACAGTTTCGTTGCTTCAGATAGGGCTTCGACGCCCTCACTCGTCGCAGGAGAACCCTGCCCTCGCTCAGGTTTTTCGATGGCTACTTGACTAACTTCTGGCGCAGCGGCAGAGACTGCCATTCCCGACATAACGCAACACACCAGTAAACAGACCGCACTCAGGTCTCGGCGAATAGTCATCAACGCAATTTTTTAATGCGTTCTGAAGGACTGATAACATCTGTCATCCTTATGCCAAATTTTTCATTGACGACAACGACCTCCCCATGGGCGATTAAGGTGCCGTTGACTAAAACATCCAGCGGCTCTCCCGCCAATCTATCCAGTTCAATTACCGACCCCTGATTTAGCTGCAGTAAGTTACGAATACTGATTTCGGTGTTCCCAACTTCCATCGATATACTGACAGGAATATCCATAATGACATCGAGGTCAGGCGCCCCATTACCTGAAGGAGAAACATCAGATGTTAATTCATCCATTTCTACCGCTTTTGCTCCATCGATAGTTTGGGCTCTAGCGGACAGAGGATCGACACCCTTGTCATTATTTTGCCCTGATTGATTTTGCTCATCCATTGCAGAAGCCCACTCTTCAGACGTTTCGGATTGATCTACACTTTCATCATCTTCGCTCATAACCACTCCTCTTTGATTCTCTCACTTGTAGGTATCGTGACGAATCTCAAATAATGTTCTAATTACTTATTACAGCTTTGAAATTATTCCACATGCCAATATTCCAAAACATGTAGACCTAGTTTCAACACAAACTTTGCTTGGTTCGACTATACTTTTAACCACCAGTACAAGCATTATCGCGCCAAAATGATTATTCGTTATTAATTTTTTCTACGACTTGCAACGCCAGATTACCTTTAGATTGACCTAATTTTGCTAACATCATCGGTATACCATTTGCCGATATTACCAGATCTCCCGGCATTTCCATTGGTATGACATCACCCTCTTTTAGATCGATAATATCTCGCAGAGGAACTTCTTTTTCGGCTACTTTACAGCCCATATTTACCGTTGCATTTAGAATATCTTCCCGCAGTGATTTGATCCAACGGTCGTCTATATCATCCACATCTGTTTGCAAACCAGAGTCCAGCGTTTCACGAATCGGTTCAATCATCGCGTAAGGCAAAGTGATATGCATATCGCCACCGCCACCATCTAACTCAATATGAAACGTACTGACCACCACCACTTCACTTGGGCTAACAATATTGGCCATTGAGGGATTTACTTCGGCATTCACAAATTCAAATTCGACGGGAAGAACCGCTCTCCAAGCTTCTTTTAGGTCAGCAAACGCTTCTTGCAAGACCATTTCAACAACACGTAATTCAGTCGGTGTAAATTCACGCCCTTCAATTTTTGCATGTCGCCCATCACCCCCAAAATAATTGTCCACGAGTTTGAAGACTAATTTGGCATCCAATACAATTAAGCCCGTCCCGCGAAGCGGTCTGAGCTTTATCATATTGAGACTGGTTGGCACAAAAAGCGTATGGACATATTCACCGAACTTTTGAACCTGAATACCACCAACTGCAACGTCTGCAGAACGCCGTAATAAATTAAATAAACTGATCCGTGTATAGCGGGAAAAACGTTCGTTAACCATTTCCAGTGTCGGCATACGACCTCGAACAATCCGGTCTTGGCTTGTAAGATCATAGGATTGTGCGGTGCCATCATCAATGTCAGTATCAGTATCGACTTCACCATCATCAACGCCATGTAACAACGCATCGATTTCATCTTGAGATAGAAGATCTTGCACGTTAGTCAGTTAACCTCATTATTTTCATTAATATTGATATTCGAACTCTGCTATTGCATGACAAAATTGGTAAATAAAATTTCTTCAACGCCATTGACACCAACTTCTTGCTTTATGATTTCTTGCAGCACCTCCAGTGCTTTTTGTCGTAACAATTCTTTACCCTCGTCAGTCTGAAGCTCATCGTAAACTTCCCCTCCGAACAACATAATCAGACGGTTTTTTACCAACGGCAAATGAGTTTGCAGGGCGTTAAAGACCTCTGGATCGCGGGTTAACACCGCTACATCGACTTGCAAATAGCGCTGCCGACCACGGGTTGGAAAATTGACCGTAAATGCAGGCTTGATCGGGAAATACATGGCGGGTCTTGGCCTGGTATTATCCACCTCAACTGTTTGGTCTTCGTCGCTCAATACTTCGTCAACATCAAAAAAGCCTAGCAAATACAACGTGCCACCGATGGAAGCTGCTATCGCCAGGAGCGTCGCAAGGACGATAGCGATTAGCGTTAGCTTACTACCGCCAGTTTTACCGATCTCGCCATCATCATTTGTCAATTGTTCGTTTTCTTGCGCCATGCCAAACTTCCGTCACTATTGTGCCCGTTAGATCTCTGACAGCAAAACCTGTGCCAGCCCTGATATCTTAGTTTTTTATGTTTAAAATCATAGAGTTAAACTAAGACAACCCAAGTGACAAAACATTGTCACTCTGGGGGAAGTTTAGTCTAAGAGAGATAAATAAGTAGAAAAAAACGTGGGATGGCTACAAATGAGCAGTAGTCTAATAAAGTAGAAGTGAAAACGCGCTGGAATTCTATACGTACTGATCAACCAGCGACAGTCTCACAGGGCTAACAACGGGCTCAGATAGATCGCTGCCATTGATCTGATCAGATGATGACACGTGGTCGTCCCGATCTGTTTCGTCGGAGTTAGCGGCTGAATCTTGTTGTTGCCCATTCGCGCTTTCCCCGGATACATTGACGTCGGTGAGGTTGAGGCCCTGCCCCTCTATCATTTCTCGCAGTCGCGGTAAACTCTGGTCTAACGCCTCTCGAACCGAAACATTATTACTGGTAAACACCACCGACGTTTGATCCGACTGGGTAACAATTCGCACCTGGAGAGGTCCTAGCTCTGGAGGGTCCAGAGCAATGTCGACTCTGTTGACATTTTGCGAGCTCATCCACATCACCCGCTGCATTACGGCATCACTCCAGCCAGGCTTCCCCACTGCTACAGGAACGCTGGCCGGGAACGCTTCGGCATGGGTCGCCTGATAGATTTGTGAGGCGCCGAGGCCTGCTAATGAGACCGCGGCAGCTTGTGTTTTAACATCCTGACCGCCTATCGTTGAATCCGTTGATAAAGCCCCTAGCGATTGCCGACCGACTCTGGAACCTAGAGTACCAGCTAACAGCTCATTAAACTGTTTACTGTTTGATGGGCCGGCAGTAGTCTGCGTCTGCGCTGATTCTGACAAAGCACCGCCGACTATTAGCGAGTTAGAAGCTGTTGCTGATGCCACTATACTGCCCTTCGCCGTCGGCAAAGATGAGGGCCGCAATCCCTCAACGCCAAACGCGTCCGCCTGCATACCCGTCGTTCTATTTCCATCAATGCTCTTTAAAGTCGATGCCAAGTGACCCTCTCCAGGGGCAGCAGCATTGGTGAACTCGACTGTCGCTGAGCGGGCTCCAGCGCGGACATCAGACTGTTGTGACGCCAGATCTGCTGCAAGCTTGGTTTGACTGATACCCGCCTGCAAATGACTAGCGGTCGCATCAAGGTCAATGGCCGATGGTTCAGACTCCGGAGAAAGAAGTTCGTCGTTATTGCGACTTGCTATGTCCGAGGATATTCTAAACTCGCCGGAGTCCAACTCTTCCATGAAAGGTCTGATTAACGGCAATCTGTCGCCGTCGACCGGCAAAAAATTGCCCTCAGATCCTAGCTGCAATGCTGAGGATACAGCTTCGGAGACCGACAACTCCGCTGTTAGTACAACCTGAACCGGTGTATCAGTGGTCAATTTTTCGCTATTAGTATTGTCGCTTCGACTCGAAGCAGCAACCTTTTCAGCCGCCCGATGTTTATCCATAACATCGGAAAACTCTTTAGTATTTAATGCGTTATCGACATTAAGGGGATTACTAGAAGTCTGGTTTAATCCACCCTGAGACGACGCAAGCGAGCTCGCCAACAGAGGGTTTGTATCCAGGCCTTGGCCGTTAGAATTCATGGTGATGTCCGTGTGTTAATAAAGTCAGCAATCGCTCTCCTGTGATACTGCAAGAAGATTGCCAACTATCCTTTTTCTACCCGGCACACGGTTAATTTATCCTAAATGTCCTCTAATGCTGACTTCACTCGCTCATACTCATCGACAAGCTGAGTCATCAAATGTCCACCTCCAACGATAGTACCACTAGATGCTAATCCTTCTAACTCGTGACATAAAGCCGCTAGCGCTGTTGCCGACATATTACCAGCACTGCCTTTAAAACTGTGCGCTGCCCAACGAAGGGAATCGGTATTCCCCTCATCAAGAGCGCTCTGTATCGCCGTCAACAGCTTAACGCTGTCCGTAAAAAATACTTCTACTAACAGAGGGAAATCGTCCCCCATCACACCTTGCACTTCCTTCAAGGCAACATAATTTAGCGAAGGTTGAGGGGCATTCATGCTTTTACTCTTGTTTTTTATCCGCTAACTGCAACGATTGGACTACACTGCGTGGCCGTTAACATTTAGTCAATTTTACGGCCGATAGATTAACTATCACCCCAAACAAAACTGGCACAAACAACATTCCCAGATCCCAAATATTCAATAGAATGGCAGATCGAGCGCATTAAATTTATACCGCGCCCGGCATAAGGAACATCTCCAGACAGCCCGTTTTCCAAATTTTTGTAGTCAAAACCCTCTCCACTATCCTCGATAGTGACTTTTAGTCGGCCGCCATTACCTGTACCTTTGTAATCTAGCTGAATTCCAATGGTTCCATCTTGTAAATGTAACAATCGCTGCTCTCGCAATTGATAATAGTGGTCAAAACCCGCGGTCGAATTTTTCAGTGACGAGTTTAATTGCAACACTCCATGCTCCAGTGCATTGGTGTACAACTCCGTTAGCACAGTAAAAATTTGTCCACCAAAATTTCGCAAATAAGGTACCTGTCTTAAAACATATAACAGCATAGGGAGCGGGTCGAAGTTACTCAATGTCTGAGGGCGCAATTCGTATTTTAAGCTCCAATCTCTTGGTCCCGCTGGATTGCTACCTATGAAATCGGGTCTGTCGGCATGGAAATCGATGGGTGCAACAATTTTAACCTCAACAATAGAGACGTCATCACTGACCGCCTCATCGGAAATAAATTCGGCTACCGCTTCGTTCACTTCGTCAAATAATTGTTCTGGATCAGTGTTTTTTTCAAAGATTTTTAGTAGACGTTCTTCACCAAACATTTCTGACTGGTTATTTGTAGCTTCTTGAATACCATCAGACCAAAGAAAAAGCCGATCATCGGGCTGAACTTCAAAGGTTGCGACAGAATCATCAAAGTGTGCAGTGTTACGTATTCCAAAAGGAATATGCTGAGACGTCAACGGAATCGACTTGCCGTCGAAGCTTCGATACAACACACCGTCTGGGAGACCTCCGTTCCATATTTGCATCACACCATTGCTGAAGTCGATGTCAGCGACAATCGCACAGCAGAAGACATCAACAGGCAATACATCGTAAAGCTTCTCATTAATTTCTCGCAAAATATCTTGTAATGAAAAGCCTTTTTCTAACATGCTGTAAAAGGTTTGTGCGAGGGGCATTGCACCAATAGCAGCATCCAACCCATGACCCGTGAAATCTCCAAGCAAAACCATCAGGTTTCCAGCAGGGCTGACTCCAGCTAGGGCAACATCGCCGTTAAAAATTGCAATGGGGGACAACAAATATCGAATATTGTCTGCATTCAAACAGCCAGAATGGGCCACTTTGTCAAAAACACGCTTCGCGATCTCTTGCTCACGTAATAATCTTTCGTTATGTATAGCGATAAGATCACGCTGGCGCTGCATTGTTCGATGCATTTCTCCCATGCGAATAAAGGCGTCCAATTTAGCCTTTAAGACAACACTGTTATAAGGTTTGGGAAGAAAGTCGTCGCCACCCGCATCGAGACAGCGCACCAAGGCATCTGTTGATTGTAACGATGTCAGAAAAATAATCGGTATGAACGCCTCTCCAGCCAGCTGCCGAATCTTCTCCGCAGCTTCAAAGCCATCGACGTTTGGCATTAGAACATCGAGTAATACTAAATCGGGTTGCATTTCACGAAACACTTCGATGGCCTCATGGCCGTCTTTAGCAACAAAGACTTCGTGTCCTTGTTGACATAAAATCGCTTTTAGCAGCAAGCGATCAGTGTTGTTATCGTCAGCTATGAGTATTTTGGTGATTGGTACAGATGGGCAATCAGCAACTCTAAGCTCGTCGACTACAAAGGGATTTTTCATAGCGAATGTATGAGACAATTAACCATCACTGCTCTGCACAAATATTGGTTATGGGGCTATTTAATATCAAACAGTTGTTCGAAGTTAGATATAGCAAATATCTTTTTTATATCATCATTGCAATGGACAATGGTGATACTGGCACTGTCACCGCCAGCGTAATCTCTTAATAAGAGCAACATTCCCAGCGCAGAACTATCAAGGTACGAAGCGGCGGTCATGTCGACGATGTAACTGCCAACCTCATTTCCCGGCTCCTCATAGGCTCTTCGAAATGACGAATGGACGTTGAAATCGAACCTACCTTCAATATTTATTTGTAATTCTTGTCCATCTGTTGACAGCGATGATGATATTGACATGGCAACTCCCCGACGGTATTTGTATCTTCCACAACAAAAAATCGGTTACTGACACTGCAGACCGTTACGATTTTTAACTAGATAGCGTAAGGATAGACCAACCTTTGCAAAAAGTGCAACGTTGACGCGCAGCCGACCTAACTGTTGACTCAAGTAATGTTATCCTCTGAACCAGTATCCATTCATCAGCAGAGCAGAACTTGTCTCGGTGACCGTCGATCAATTAATATACATTGAAAGGTAGGACAACACAGTGAAAGAATGCAACTCTTGCGGAAAATGCTGCACTTTATATGGTGATGGTGGGCTCTCCGCGACAACCGCTGAAATTGAATGGTGGGAGGTATTCAGACCAGAAATTTACGAGTATGTCAGCAACGGTAAAATATGGATGAATCCGACCAATGGGAATCAGTTAAAACAATGCCCGTGGCTGCAAAAACTGCCCCACAGCAACAAATATACCTGCGGTATCTATAACGATCGTCCAGATGATTGCAAACACTACCCTGTAACAATTGCTGAGATGGTGAGGGATGAATGTGAAATGCTCGACGTTGTTGATTTAAGTAATCCCGCTAAAGCTCAGAAAAAACTGGACAAGCTAATGTCCGACAGCCGTCCTGCATTGACATAATTACTGCCGCTAGACAGCTAGTCGGGCATATCAATCCGCTGGCTCCGACGACTGTCATCCTGTTCCCGCTGCAATTTATTATCAGCCTCTCTGTGTTCCAGTTTTTCTTTGCGCGCAACTAGCGACTGCATATTCTTTTGACGCGCATATTGTTGTTGCCACTTTAAACGCGCCTGCTCCTGTTGCGACGCGGCGAGGACGACTCGCTCTTGTTGGGTATCTCCCGCGTCCTGCAGATTCCCGTAAAAACGTTGGTAATTTTCCAAATCAGCCGCATGAGCTTGTGTATGTGCCAATGATTTAAACTGCTCTCTATATTCGTCCTTATACTGTTGGAGTTGCTGTCCCTGCTGCGCATTAAGCTCGGCATTCCTAGCACTTTCTGCCAACCGAAATGCGGCTTGGCGCTCGCGCAACTGAGCCAACTTCAATACAGTTTTCAGTCTTTGTGATGGTGGCTTCTTCATTGGTTAATAACTATCGTATCGCTGGCGATATGTCGCCACCAGTATTTGATGACGCAGCCATTTGCAAGGAGGGTGACTCCGATGAATTTACCACAGACGGATTGATAACAGCTCGCATTTCCGCAACACTGCCAGCGACGTTAAATGCTATATCAAGATCTTGTTGTAAAAATCGCCTAATGGCAGGCAGTCGCTCAATCGCCGCATCGGTCTCTGTATCACTGCCTGCTACGTAGGCGCCCACGCTGATTAAATCCCGACTCTGCTGATAGCGAGAATACAAGTGACGAAGCCTTCGCGCAGCAGCTAGGTGCTCACCGGTGATAATATTTGGCATCGCTCGGCTGATTGAGGCCTCTACATCGATCGCCGGGTAGTGACCCTCATCGGCCAGGGCTCTTGAGAGCACAATGTGTCCATCGAGAATTGCTCTGGCCGCGTCTGCAACTGGATCTTGCATATCATCACCTTCGGTTAACACGGTATAGAAGGCCGTCACTGAGCCACTGCCATCAGCACCATTACCCGCCCTCTCCACCAGCTGAGGTATCTTTGCAAATACCGATGGTGGATAACCTTTTGTTGCAGGAGGCTCGCCAATCGATAAAGCAATCTCGCGCTGCGCTTGAGCAAAACGCGTAAGGGAGTCCATTAACAGTAGAACATGTTTACCTTGATCTCGAAAACTTTCAGCTATTCTGGTGGCCAACATCGCTGCCCTCATTCGCATCAACGGGGCATCATCTGCAGGAGATGCTACTACAACCGCGCGGCTTAACCCCTCTTCATCAAGCACTTGTTCGATGAACTCCTTCACTTCGCGACCTCGCTCACCAACCAAGCCAACCACAACCACATCGGCTTCGGTGAATCGTGTCATCATGCCCAGAAGAACGCTCTTACCGACACCACTTCCGGCAAACAGACCGAGACGCTGACCACGCCCAACCGTTAACACCGAATTGATCGCGCGAATCCCTACATCGAGTACCTCAGAGATCGGTTTTCGTTGCAACGGGTTAATCAATTCAGCCTGCATATCAACACTATCAGTGCATCCGAGTGGGCCCTTACTATCGAGAGGCCTGCCTGCACCATCAATAACGCGCCCCAACAATTGTATCCCTACCGGAACTTTGTCTTCATAGGCTACAGGTACAACAGCCATACCGGGTTTTAATCCCGTGACTGGCTCAATAGGCATTAAAAATAATTTTTCTTCAGAGAAACCGACAACTTCTGCTTCAACACTTCGTTGGTCATCATGCATCACCAAACATCGGCATCCGATCGACAACTCCAATCCAACAACTTCCAACGTCATGCCAACCACCCGAACCAGTCGGCCGGACACACGGGACCTCGTTTGCAGTTTTTCATCAAGCGCGTAGCAACGCAATCTATCGATAAATGATTGGCGCATATCGCGACTCATTGATCATCCGCCGCAGCAATAACGGGAGTCTCTCGCTCCCTGGTACGGTTTGACAGTTCTGAAAAACGCTTGTCTACCAGTGAATTTATCGTTTGTTGGAATTGATCTTCTAGGCTGTATGTAACAACGCTCTGTCGACTAGTTACGCGGCAACCACCCGGCGTCAATGTCCGATCGATTTCCAGCTGCCAATGAGCCAATATCTCGCTGTGTTCTTGAAGTAATTGGAAATCCTGCTCGTTCAGATAAATAGTGATGTCGCTTGCTCGTAACGGTAACTCGGCGACGGCTTCGTTAACGATTGCTATAATCTGGGATGAATCAATGGTCAGCTCGCGGCGCAGTACCGAACGAGATACACCAATCACCAAGTTTACTAGTGCTTGCTCTACATCGTCATCTTGTCCCGCCAGAGAACTGAACAACATATCGATGGTTTTACTGAGATTTTTTGCGTTTTTATTCAGCTCTTCTTGTGCCGCATTAATGCCTGCTTGATAGCCTTCGTCCTGGCCCTGCTTCAAACCGTCTGCACGCGCCTGCTCACGAACATCTTCGTAAGCCTGATTGGATATTTCCTCAAGCTGACCCGCGGTTAATGAATTATAAATGACTTCATTTTTATCAACATTAACCAACTCTCCTTTTGGGCCACGGCTCTTTAACTTTTCTACTTTTACGAACTGGCCTTCTGTGACTTCCGGTATTTGCCAGGAAGAAAAATTGGCAGTTTTATCGACGGGAATTCTAGACACAATTTTACCCTTGCTTGCGCTACAGCATCTCTTCGCCACTGCCACCGAGGATAATTTCCCCTGCATCAGCCATACGACGTGCTATTAGCAAAATTTCTTTTTGCGCTCCTTCGACTTCGCTGAGTTTAACCGGGCCTTTCGCCTCAAGGTCATCGCGAAGTAACTCGGCTGCTCGCTTCGACATGTTACTGAAAATCTTCTCTTTCAGCTCGTCATCAGAACCTTTTAACGCAAGAATAAGAACTTCTGAAGAGACTTCTCGCATAAGAGACTGGATACCCCGATCGTCAACAGCTTTCAAATTATCAAACACGAACATCAAATCTTGAATGGTGACGCCCAGATCTTCATCAACCTCTTTGATTGAGTCCATAAGCTCTGTCTCAACAGAGGACTCGAGATTATTCATAATTTCCGCTGCGACTTTGGTTCCGCCCATTGATTTGGCTTGAGAGCCGGCATTTCCGGAAAATTGCTTTTCAAGAATAGTATTCAGCTCTTGCAATGCAGATGGCTGAACGGAATCCAGAGACGCCACGCGCATAACAATATCAAGCCTCGCCTTCTCTGGTAGACTCGTCAACACCTCAGCGGCCTGATCGCCGTCAAGATGAGCCATAACAATCGCTTGAATTTGTGGATGCTCATTGCGAATAACTTCTGCCACTGATCGGGCATCCATCCATTTCAGCGTATCAAGACCACTGGTATTTCCGCCCAATAGTATTCGATCAACCAATGATCCCGCTTTGTCCTCGCCCAAAGCTTCGACCAACATATTGCGAATATAGCCATCTGACCCCATACCCAATCCGGTGATAGCACCAGCTTCGCTGAGGAAATTATTCATCACCTGCTCAACATTCTCTCGCGAAACATTTTCAAGTGCCGTCATCGCAGTGCCAATGCGCTGAACATCTTTCGGCCCCAAATGTTTCAAAACCTCCGCCGCTTCCTTTTCGCCTAACGACATCATTAAGATCGCCGCTTGATCGAGTGTGGAAAGGTCTTTCCTCGAATTTACATCATCACTCACTGGCTACCACCCACTTTTTCACGACTTGTGCCACTCGACCTGGATCTTCAGCGATCAATCCCCGGACAGTGCTCAACTGTTGTTCGTAATTTTTATTGGGACCCGATAAGAGCAAACTTTCGCCGCCTGACAACGTTACGGTTTCATCCGCTAGACCGGAGCCTAGATCACCCGATAAATCACCGAGTGCCCGCTGCGCTTCCAGCTCTCTTAGCTCCTTGGAACCATCAGTAAGATTACGAAATGCCGGCCGCATGACAAAAAACAACAACATCATAATCAATACAAACGCTCCAGCATATTTAATGTAACGTTCTATCGTCGGTTGCTGCCAGATGGGCACTTCTTCCATCGGCACCACTTCCGGGGCTTCCTTGACGGCGAAAGCTGAATTAATAATATTAACGCTATCTCCCCTGGCGGCATCAAAACCAACGGCATCTCTTACCAGTATAGCCAATTGATCCAGTTCCGACTGCTCTATTGCTACGGATACAATTTCACCAGTTTCACTGTCAATATTCGTTGTATTGTCCACTAAAACCGCGACCGATAATCGTCGAAGTCTGCCAACTTGGTGACGGGTGTGACTGATGGTGCGATCAAGTTCGTAATTACGAACTGACTGCCGCCGGCTAGTACTGACCGATTCCGCCAGCGCGGCGGCTCCGCCGTCAACAATCTGCTCTGGAGCTTGACCGTCTCGGGGCGGCTGATTGCTGAGCGCGCCTGGTACGCCGCCAACTCCACCACCGCCGCGGCCCTCTTCTACCGTTTGCTCACTACGTATCGCCGGTAGATCGGGGTTAAATAGCTCATCCGTTTGTTCGACCTGAGTAAAATCGACATTTGCACTAATCTCCGCTCGAAAATTACCCTCACCCAAAACCGGCTCGAGAATCGAGCTCACGCGCTTAACCAATCGTCCTTCCATTTCACGAACATAGTCAAGCTGCTTATGAGCCATTGCCATATCCTGATCGGCATCGAAATTGGACAGTAAGTTTCCGCGCTGATCAACCACAGTGACATTTTGAATAGTTAGCTCAGGGATACTAAAGGCAACCATATTGGCGATGGCCCTTACTTGCTCGGTGTTAATGCCACTACCACCATACAAATCGAGGAACACAGAGGCCGTGGGTTTTCGGACATCCCGTATAAAAGCCGATGTTTTTGGGATAGCCAAATGTACCCGTGCACCACGGACCGCTTGAATACTGGCGATAGTTCTTCCTAACTCACCCTCCAAACCCCTTTTAAATCGAGCACTTTCCATAAACTGGCTAGTTCCCAGTGGCTGCTCCTTATCCAACATTTCAAAACCAAAGCTGCCATCTGGAGAAATGCCAGCCCCAGCCAATTTTAATCGCGCGTCGTGAATTTGATCAGCTGCGACTAATAAGGCTCCCGTATTTTCGTCGACCTTGTGATCAATCTGGCTGCTTTGGAGGATATTTAAAACTTCACCAGGGTCCATATGGTCGAGACTGCTATAGAGCGGGCGATATTCTTCACCTACCGACCAAAGTACAATCGCACCACCCATCGCGACACTGGCAGCCAAACCGACCATTAAAAATAATTGGCGCAATATGCCAATATTCCCCAAGCCATTGAGGAAATCATTCTGTCTGATTGGAGCTGCCGCGTCTCCGGTTTGTGCCGGTAATGCTGCCATGGATTAGCCTCTTTCTGCTAGCTAGTGATAATTAGAATGTGCCTAAGTCATACCCATGCCTAGATTGGCATGTTCATTACATCCTGGTAAGCCTCTACGATTTTGTTTCGCACTTGCGTCAAAGCCTGAAACGAAACACTGGCCTTTTCCGATGCAACCATCACCTGTGACAAGCTAATACCTGCGTCACCCTGTTGGTATGCGGTAGACAGGTTCGCCGATGTTTGCTGTGTTTCGTTAACCGAATTGATTGCCGCAGAGAACATATCGCCGAACTGCGGCCCTTTTGCAGCGCCGGTAATTTGATTAGAATCGCCACCGACTCGCAATGCAGCTTCAACATCAGATCGAGGCTGAATGTCAGCATTGCCCATCGCCTGGGACTTTAGTTCCCGCATTTGCGTTAACACACTATTAATATCGGTTCGATTAGTGATCATCTTCAGTTTCCCCTATTTCACAACAGTAAACCTACAGTCAAACTAATGACACTCATCCGACATCCGGCCAATAGCCAACGCTCGGTGATAGGATGTGTCGACAACAATTTGACAAAAACAACGGCATGAAGCCATTTAGAGAAGTGAAAAGCATAATTCGGGCCAACTTGCCTAAATAGCAGTGACCCTGAGTTTTATCCTGTGAAAGGGGGTTGATGTAACTGCCATCACCGCGGTTTTTAACAGACCGACGGCAAGTTGAGAAACCGGCCGGCGGTTAATAACCTCAGTTATTCAACCAAACTGGCATCTATAATCTGCACACCTGTTTGAATATTTGAAGAGCTCACGACCGGCCCCTGATAGGCGTAGCCGGCCTTCTCGCCCTCTCTACTTATCGGCAATTGATCAAAATCGAACAGATGGACATCAGCTAACTGACTGGGAGAAATATTTTGCATTGATCTGAAGATGTTCTCGACACGACCAGGATGCTGTTTTTCCCAATCCTGCAGCATCACCTTTATACTCTGTCGCTGAAGATTCTCTTGAGAACCACACAGATTGCAGGGAATAATAGGAAACTCCCGATGCTCAGCAAGCGCAATGAGATCTTTCTCCTTACAATAGGCCAATGGTCGTATCACCACATTACGACCATCATTTGAACGGAGTTTGGGTGGCATGGACTTCAATCGACTGCCATAGAACATATTAAGAAACAGTGTTTCCACCATGTCATCCCGATGGTGTCCCAAAGCTATCTTAGTTGCGCCTATAGTCTCTGCAAAAGAGTATAAGGTACCTCGACGAAGCCGAGAACAAAGACCGCAGGTAGTTTTGCCCTCGGGTATCTTCGATTTCACGACGCTGTAGGTGTCTTTATCGATGATATAAAAAGGCACTGCCAGCTTTTCAAGGTATTCAGGAAGAATATGTTCGGGAAACCCCGGCTGCTTTTGGTCCAGGTTTACCGCAATCAGCTCAAAGTTTACCGGCGCGGACTTTTGCAGCTGTAGCAATATATCCAACATGACAAACGAGTCTTTGCCGCCTGACAGGCAAGTCATCACCACGTCACCATCCTCAATCATGTTGTAATCAACAATAGCGTTGCCGACATTCCTGCGAAGACGTTTTTGTAGTTTGTTGTAATCGATTTTTTGCTGCTGTTTGCTCTTCATTGTCAGATCTTTGACCCTGTTCTTCTCAGGCGAAGTGTTTGTTGGTTCACTACCCCCAATTTCAGGGTCGTCAAATCGCGGAAATTTATCGCGCTTTAACGAATACAACCGTCCAAACGCTTAAACTCGTTGGAATTAATTCGTCGGAACTCGGTATTAATAAGCCGTAAACCTGCCGAAGGCGGCGATTCTATCGGGTTTTGACGATAAAATCAGCTTTACCATACGATTCCGTCAGCTGACGTAACAGGGCGAAAGGGCAAAGATGCATAATTATCTATTCGTCATACTACTCAATTTTTTTTAATCGCATTATCCGGCTATTGGGCAGTGACTTTGTCTGAAAACTTCTCTTTTTACCCGTTAGCGAGTGAGAATTGGGCTATCAATCGCCACAATAGTCCCAGAAACGGTATTTTCGGTGGAAATTTAGCGCCCAAATCACTAAAATACGTCGGCCTAATTATTCACGCTATCAACCAACACACTGCTAAAACAGGAAACTTTCCATGAAACAACCCGTACGCGTTACCGTTACCGGAGCCGCTGGTCAAATCGGCTATGCCCTGTTATTCCGCATTGCCTCAGGAGCCATGCTCGGAAATGATCAACCCGTGATTCTGCAATTATTGGATATCACCCCAGCGATGGAAGCCCTTGACGGTGTTAAAATGGAACTGGACGATTGCGCCTTCCCTCTGCTAGCCGGAGTGGTTTGTACGGATGACCCAAATATTGGTTTTAAAGATACCGATTATGCATTACTTGTTGGAGCTCGTCCTCGCGGACCGGGTATGGAACGTAAAGACCTACTGGAAGCAAATGCAGCTATCTTCTCAGTGCAGGGTAAAGCCATCGACGGTAACGCCAGTAAAAATATTAAAGTATTGGTCGTAGGTAACCCTGCCAATACCAACGCGCTGATCACTCAGCGAAATGCTCCCAGCATAAACCCACGTAATTTTACCGCTATGATGCGACTTGATCACAACAGAGCAATGACCCAGATCGCACAGAAGACAGGAAAAACCGTGTCTGACGTAACCAACATGGTTGTTTGGGGTAATCACTCGGCGACTCAGTTCCCCGATTTATACAGCGCAAAAGTCAGCGGCGAGTCAGCGATTGCTCAGGTCGATCAAAGCTGGTACGAAAACGATTTCATTCCGACCGTTCAACAACGAGGTGCAGCAATTATTAAAGCTCGGGGGGCTTCATCTGCAGCCTCTGCAGCAAATGCAGCTATTGATCACATGCGCGACTGGGCTCTGGGAACTAATGGCGATGACTGGGTAAGCATGGGCATCTATTCAGATGGCTCTTACGGTATTACTGAAGGACTCATTTATTCATTCCCATGTCGCTGTAACAACGGTGAATGGGAAATTGTTCAGGGTCTCGATGTTAATGATTTCAGCCAGGCGAGAATGAAGGCGACCGAAGCTGAATTGACGGGTGAACGCGACGCGGTAGCTCACCTGCTTCCGTAGTCACATACTTTCTGCAACTCTCTTCTAAGGCCAGTCAAATCAATGACCGGCTTTTTTTTACCCACTTAATAGCTAGCCAGTGCAGGGAAACTGTTTATCGCTGTAGCGATCTGAGCTAAGCTGCCAATAACTATAAAAAAGGACACGGGTGTTGCATATGACCAAAAAATTTGTCGATCTTTCGATCTATCTTGAAAATGATGTCATCTCCGACCCACCTGGTGCTGAGCCGAAAATTCAATACGTGAAGCACTCCGACTCAGTCGACACTGTGGCCTCTTTTTTCCCGGGACTATCTGGGGATCAACTGCCTGACGGCGAGGGCTGGGCAATTGAGCTGGTCCAATTGAGTACGCACAATGGGACGCACTTGGATGCGCCTTATCACTTCCATTCAACCATGGACAAAGGCAAACCTTCCTTAACAATCGATGAGATCCCACTGGAGTGGTGCTTCCAAAATGGCGTGAAGCTGGATTTCCGTCATTTTGCCGACGGCTACGTAGTCACCGCTGAAGACATTAGGCAGGAGCTTGATCGTATTCATTATCAATTGAAACCGTTAGATATTGTCATCGTTAACACGTCGGCTGGTAAAAGATACGGGCACGATGATTACGTTTCCAGCGGTTGTGGCGTCGGTTATGACGCTACTATTTATTTGCTTGAGCAGGGTGTAAAAGTTACGGGCACGGATGGCTGGAGCTGGGATGCACCTTTTGTGCATACCAAAGAAAAATTTCTAGAAACCGGCGACGCTTCGCTGATTTGGGAAGGACATAAAGCGGGCCGTGACATGTGTTACTGCCACCTAGAAAAACTTCATAACCTCGAAGTTTTACCCTCCACAGGCTTTACTATTTCTTGTTTTCCTCACAAGGTGAGAGGCGGCTCAGCCGGCTGGACCCGGGCCGTCGCCATTTTTGACGAATAAAATGAGCTGGGCGGCAACCCCTGGCTTATGATAGTTGCTCAATAAGATTTTCATGCTCCTTCCATGAGGGCATTACTAAGGCAAGCAGCCGATAGAATGCTTTGCCGTGATGAAACGCCTCAAGATGACACAACTCATGCACGATGACATAGTCCAGGCAGCGTATCGGCATTTTTATTAGCGCCAAGTTTAATGTCACCTCACCTGCTCGGGAGCAGCTGCCCCAGCGGCGACGCATTTTTCTTACAGTAATTTCCGGTATCACATATTTATCTTGAAACCAGTCGGGAAATTGCTCGAAACAGGCAAACATACGCTCTTCATAAAGCTCGATAGCTTTTTCCCGATACCACCGCTCCATGACTTTACTAACCTGCACCGGATCATCCTTATCTCGCACCGTAACGAGAAAAACACTGTCTCTGAAGTCGACATGGCCACGTCTCGCGGTTGACAGGCGCAAGGGGAACATCGCGCCTAGAAATCGGTGGTACTGGCCATCGCAGAAGGTTGGTTGGTTCGCTAAGTCCCTCAGCACTTCTCGACGACGCTGAATAACCCACTCGGAACGCCGTTCTACAAAATCGACTAATTCATATTTTGGCACCCAGTTTGGTGTTCTAACTTCAACAGTGCCATCGGCGAGCACATGGAGTGCTATTGTCTTGCGGCGTTGGCGCTTTATTCTGTACTCAAAAGACTGTTCGAGCGTGGTCCCTTGCCGGGCGTCAGTCACAGCACATCCGCCTCGGCATGCCGGCAAATCACGTCAATAAAATCGCGTCCATACCGATCCAACTTACTATCTCCAATGCCGGTAATTGTTAGTAATTCCATACTAGACATTGGTCTGGATTCAAGCATTTCTAGTAATGTAGCGTCATGGAATATGACATACGGGGGGACGTTAAATTCATCCGCAAGTCGCTTCCTGCACGCTCTTAAGGCATCCCAAAGCTGCTGATGCTCAGGAAGAACATCGGACTTCTTCGATGATCTCTTTCTTTGTTTGGAAGGGAATGATACCACCTCGTCTTTGCGCAAAAATAATCGCTGCTCACCTCTTAGTACCGGTCGGCAGCTGTCTTCTAACTGCAAGCCACTGTAGCCTTCTAGATCAACTTTAAGCAGGCCTCGCACAACGAGCTGACGGATCACAGATCTCCACCCCACTTCAGAGATATCGCTGCCGATACCATAGGTGCTGAGTTGCTGATGCCCGTGCTGGCGAATTTTCTCCGTATCACTGCCCCTCAATATGTCGACAATGTGCACTACTCCGAAGCGCTGACCACTGCGATAAATACTAGAAAGCACTTTTTGTGCGGCCTCTGAGGCATCCCATGTTTCGGGTGGTATTTGGCAATTATCGCAATAACCGCACTGATCCGGTGCTTGGTCGCCAAAATAATTTAGCAACACCTGACGACGACAGCTAGTGACCTCGCAAAGCCCTAGCATGGCATCAAGCTTGTGCCGCTCCGTTCGCTTAAATTGATCAGAAGCGGTTGATTCTCCCTGCATTTGCTGCATCCGTACAACGTCTTGTAGCCCATAAACCATCCAGGCGTCTGATGGCAGCCCATCTCTGCCCGCCCTACCCGTTTCCTGATAATAAGCCTCTATACTTTTTGGCAAATCAAGGTGCGCTACAAAACGGACATCCGGTTTATCAATGCCCATACCAAATGCGATTGTGGCTACGATAATAACGGCATCCTCTCGCAGAAAGCGACTCTGGTGATAGGCCCGCAGTTCGCTGGACAGACCTGCGTGATAAGGCAGTGCCGTATAACCCTGTTCGCACAACCATTGTGCAGTGCTTTCTACCTTCTTTCGAGAAAGGCAATAGACGATGCCCGCTTCATGCAGACGATTGCGAAGGAACGACAGCAACTGCTTTTTGGGTGCTGTTTTATTCGCAATGGCATAACGAATATTGGGTCGGTCAAACCCACTGATAAAACAGTGCGCATCGGTCAATGTCAGTCGTTGCTGAATTTCATTCTGAGTGCGGCTATCTGCCGTTGCCGTCAGCGCTACTCGAGGGACATCGGGGAAATTGTCATGCAACACGCCAAGACCTAAATAGTCCGCTCTGAAATCATGACCCCACTGCGCTACACAATGAGCCTCATCAATGGCAAAAAGAGCAATTTCACACTGAGATAGCAGTTGAAAAGTGTTCTGCTGGAGTAAACGCTCGGGTGCTACATACAGTAAATCCAGCTGACCGTCTTGTAATTGCTGCTCCACCCGCCGCTGCTCCATGACTGTTAGCGTTGAATTCAGAAATGCCGCATGGACACCCAACTGCTGCATTGCATCAACTTGATCCTGCATTAATGCAATTAGCGGCGAAATAATGATACCTACCCCATCTCTCACTAAGGCGGGGATTTGGTAACACATAGACTTGCCACCCCCGGTGGGCATTAGCACCAAGGCATCATTGCCGGCAACAATGCTATCGATGATCTCTTCTTGATGACCTCGGAACGAGGGATAACCAAAGATTGAATTTAGTATGTCTAGCGGGGTTTTGTGAAGGGTTTTACTGTTCATAGCGATGGATGCCTGTCCATTCGGCAATGCCCTGCGATGAATGATTTCGGGAGCATTGGTGAAGACCTGTACGAACGTTAAAGTCGTTGGTGAATCGATTGAGGCCAGCGGGGGTAGACTATACCGCAGCAACCTCGACATGCTGCGTGGCAATGGTAAAACGATGAGGCGATTAGCAGGTCAAAAATAAATCACATTGCTGAGATTATACACTCACATCAGGCCCGCCAATTGTTAAGTCATTGACCTCTTCGAGTTCAGTCATCCTTCCTTGGCAGACTCGAAGCATCAACATAGCAGAGTAACAAAATAACAAAATAACAAAATAACAAAATAACAAAATAACAAAAATCGTTATCTGTGAACCCTAGTTATCGGCAACGTTTCCGTTAACTTCATTGCTGAGTTGATCTCCCGCAGATTTCTCAGCTTGAATTCGATCATATATCTCTTCACGATGAACTTGCACATTCTTCGGGGCATCGATACCTATCCGCACCTGATTTCCCTTAATACCCAAAACAGATATAGTGACGTCATCGCCGATGATTAGGTTTTCACCGACTCTTCTCGTTAAAATTAGCATAACTGCGACTCCTTTTTGTCAATCCATAGTATAAATGAGCAATTGCCACTATATCTACTCTTTTTGGCGATCAATTGACCAAAAACCTATCAATAGATCAATAGATCAATTGCCATCGTCACCCAATCAGCGACACAGCATCCGTTGACAATCAATTTAGGCCCTTTGGTTATAAGCAAGTCATCGATGAGGGCTCTTAAGCACCGATCAACTAGCTGGACTCAGCTTGTGAAATCTGTCGTTCCAATACCCGCTGTATGTCTGCCCTGCGTACAGGCTTGACGATAAAATCATTCATGCCAACTTCTATACAACGACGACGTACCTTGGCATCACTATTTACTGATACCGCGATAATAGGCGTATTCACACCACGACGCCGAATCCAGATGGCCGCTGTAAGTCCGTCCATGACCGGCATTTGTAAGTCCATCAAAACAAGGCTGTAAGGTTGTGCAATCAATCGCTCCAGTGCCTCTTGACCACTGTGGACGACGTCAACCTTATACCCTAAATTTGTGACCAATTGCTCCAACACCTTAGCGTTTATAGTGTTGTCTTCAACTATTAATACGAGTCCAAGATGTTTTACTTCATTGCGAATGACTGCCAAGCCCTGAGTTCCGGGCTTCATCGGCAAATTTATATGTACCGTGGTGCCTTCCCCAGCTTCAGATTCCATGGTGAAATCAGCCATCAATAAGTCACTAAGTCGATGACAGATCGTTATGCCTAAGCCTAAACCAGAAGACGCACGCGCCTCACCACGACTCACATTGACGAGGGAATCGAACATGTTCTTTTGTTGCGTCCTACTCATTCCACTACCCGTATCGATAACATCAACCTTGAGCGAGCTTTCATCACGGTCCCACTCAACACAAAACTGAATACCCCCCCTCTCCGTGTAACTGCAGGCATTTTCCAATACCACCCGCAAAAAATGCTCGATCAAATACGCATCCCCTTTTAGTGTCCTTGGCAATTGATTCACGCCAGCCCCAGTCGCGGGTTTGTAGGAAAAAACGACATCCTCGTGAACTAACCCCGCTAGACCTAAACAGACTTTCTCCAATAACGGACGAACTTCGAAATCAACGTCGTTGACAACTAAGGCATCATCATCGGTTTCGGCCAGCAGAACAAGATTATCAACTTGCGTCTGCAAACGCGCTGTTCCGTGATGTATGAAGCCCATCAAATCACGCTGGTGATCTTTTTCATTGGTCTCGTGCCACTGATCTACCGACGCCATGATGGAATTTAGCGGCGTTCTTAACTCATGACTAACTGTCCTTATGAATTTTATTTTTATTTGGGCCTCTTTCTCGGCCTTTACGAGCGCTTTTTTCAATTTCCCATTTGCTACTCGAGCGCTCTCCTCCGCCGTCACTTTAGTTGCATAGAGCTGCTCGAGCGTCTTGTTTTTTTCTTTTTGGGTAATACTAAGCCTATCAGCCATCGCCATAGATAAAACCAACAGATATAGGACTTGCGCAACTAAAAATACAACCAGATTCTGATTGTATACAGATTCGACTGTGAGTATCGTCGGTAAAGAAATAAATCCGCTGATGAGCACTCCTATATACCCTGCAATGAAGAACCTAGCAGCCTTATAACCGTGAATCATGCAGTAGACGCTAGTGAAGGTGGCCATCAACCACCAACACAAAAATGTAATATCGTAGGCAATTCTGTATTGGCTTGGAGGAAAGAATGGCGCGGAAGCTGCTAGAAAAACTGCCGAGATTACCAGTGCATAAGAAAGATTCGAAAGACGGGGGTGTGTCTTTCGCAGTTCTAAAAAATGGATTAAAAATAGTGTATTTGCAGCAATTGATAGAAAAAACGGCGCGATCAATGCTGTGTAGCTGTAATCCTTCAACCACTGGCTAAATAAAGTCAGCCCTCCCCAGGCAATGAACACTGTGCCTGCATAGGCCGACAGGTAGATATAACTCCGATTTCGACCAAAGTATCCATTTAACAAATTGAACACTGCCAACCCGGCCACAACCCCGAAACAAAGCATGACTAATCCGACTGATTGACCCAGACGCATCCTGTAATGCCCTAGCTGCTCGATTTCAATCTTAGGCTGACTCGAAAAATACCGACTATCAAAATTTATCAGTAACTCAACCGTCTCGCCTTCAGGAATATCCAGACTGACGCCGTAGCCTAGGCCGAACTCCCTTGAATGAAGATGACCGGTGACGATTTCACGAACACCGCTTTTTGAATAAATAAAGATTCGTATGTGATCGATAATCGAGTTAGACGGGTTTAATACCCAGTGAAGATCCTTGTCTACGCTAGTGACCGAGGTGTAAAACCAATAACTACCTCCATTGCGTTGATCTACCCGAACGACGTGTTCGAGGTCAGTAACAAATCGAGCGGGGTTAGTTGGCGCACTTGAAAACGCTCTATGCGCTTGACTGGATTTATAAAAGGTACTTTCACCTCTAGACAAATCAACGAGCTCCATCGTCTTATCGAGCTGGACAACCTGGAGACCAGAAGCAGACAACGGCATCAAAAATAGAATAGCCGCGGCAAGAAAAATACGTAACATAGTTATTCCAAAGGGGTATAAAGAACCTTTCGCTCAGTCGCGGTTATTAAGACGTCTCATACGGCTTAAACTACCACAATTGGTCGTCATATTATCGCACTTCGACATGTTTTTTTCATTCGTAGTTGCAGATCGTAGCAAAAGAATTACAAACGCCTCTTAGCCGCAAGGTAACAGGACCGCGGACAAAACACAGCCACCCCTCATTTGAAGTAGCGTACCTCCACAGTGAGACTGAATATATACACACTACTTAGTTAAGATTGATTTTTTAGCTATAATGAACTCAAGTTTAAAAAGATTCAATAGAATGAACATTACACCGTGGACGTGGCGCAATGAGAATAATTACTTTACGAAAACTTATACTCTTTGGTGTTACTCTTATCGTTAACACCGGTGCCTTTGCTAGCAAACCGCTCAGCATCAAGCATATCCAAGATATTGTTGATAACAATAATCGTTATTCCCACTACGTCGTAAAGTGCTCCAATGGGAATTCTGCCGACATTAGTGCTTGGGACAATCGTAACAAATGGTGTGTCGGCAGGGGTAGAAAAGACGACTGTTCTAAACAACAAATCAAAGCCGCCAGAAAGGTCTGCCGATGATCTAATAGTCATGCATCCTCATTTTCGTAGCGGTCAAAAGACCCACAAGTGCATGCTATGTTGAATTTGGGTTCTAACAACAGTTTTTGAAAGATTCAGCTTCCACCACCAAATATTAGACTTACTACTCAATCGGAGCTTCGTTATGAGAATCTTAATTGTCGAAGATGAAGACCATATCCGCCAGCAGCTCCGCACCGCAATGCGCAGGCAAAACTATGCTGTGGATGTCGCCAAAGATGGCCGCGAAGGTCTCTATTTTGCCACCGAATACCCTTATGATCTTGCCATTATCGACTTGGGCTTGCCTGAGATCTCGGGCATAACACTGATTAAAGAGTTGCGCGAGAATGACAAGCAATTTCCCATCCTTATTCTAACTGCGCGCAGTGACTGGCAAGATAAGGTTGAAGGATTGGAAGCAGGAGCCGACGACTATGTTGTAAAGCCGTTCCAGATGGAAGAGGTCAATGCGCGTATAAATGCCCTGTTAAGACGGAGCGCTGGCAGCTGCAAACCCAGCATGAGCTTTGGCCCTCTGACCATTAACACTACATCGAAAGTGGCACTGATTGGCAACACCGAGATGACTTTAACCAGCTATGAATACAATACGCTTGAATACCTTGCTCATAATGCCGGCAAAGTCGTCTCAAAAACAGAGTTAACGGAACACTTATACAGCCAAGATTTTGAGCGTGACAGCAATGTAATAGAGGTATTTATAGGTCGTTTACGAAAAAAAATTGATCCCGACAATCAGTTGAAAGCGATAGTTACGGTCCGCGGACAGGGCTATCGCTTTATGCTCGGGGCATCACCACAGAATAGTTTATCTACGTGATCAACACTCTCTTTGGCAGACTATTGGTTGCGAGTGTGTTGGTGCTTAGTCTTTTCTTAGGACTGATTGATTATACCGTTAATCAGTTAACCCTTGAAAATGCGTATGAAACTCAGCAAGAAAAACTACGCCTACAAAACCATGCATTGCTTTACTCCGCTCGAATTAGCAACGACCAGATCGAATTACCCGACGATTTGAGAGAGGTTCGGTTTGATGAATATGAATCCGGTTTATACGGATTTGTTAGCGACATTGACGGCAGCATATTATGGCAGTCATATTCTGCGGCCTCGCTGACCTTCGACAGCAGTATATTCCAAACCACATTAAATAAGCCGGGAACATCGCAATACGAAATCGTACCGGGTTACTTTGCTTATCACCACTTGGTCTCTTGGGAAATCATCGGCGACATACCGCAGCAGATTATCTTTACTGTCCTTGAGGACAATCGGCCCATTCTTAAAAACATAGACCTTCTTCAGCAACGCCTAAGGCTTTGGCTGTTAATTATCGGCTTGCTGCTGACAGCTCTTCTCATGCTGATTTTGCGGTGGGGAACTAAGCCGCTGAGACGACTTGCGCTTAATCTCAAGCTGATTGAGAGCGGCGTAAAAAATCGAATTGAAGGAAACTACCCCGTAGAATTTTATCATGTGACCAATAACCTGAATCAGTTAATCGACAGCGAGCGTCAGCAGCGAGAACGCTACCACTCAACCCTTGCCGATCTCGCGCATAGCTTAAAAACACCGCTAGCTGTTATTCATACAGAGCTCGACAACACTCACAACGCGCTGATTAGCGAACAGACCCAGCGCATGGATGAAATTATAAAGCACCAACTACAGCGCGCCGTCGTAGTTAGTCCCCATGGGCTAATTGAGGCGATCTCTGTTGAAAACTGTGTTGATCGCCTAATCAGTGCGATGAAAAAAGTTTACGCCGAGAAGCATTTAGCCTTTGAAATAAACATCGCAGAAAACGCCGTGTTTAAAGGCGATCAGCGCGATTTAATGGAAGTACTGGGTAATTTAATAGACAATGCCTGTAAAGCAAGCAATAGTAAGGTAGCGGTGGCAGCAAATAACATGCCCCCTGGCCTGAATATTGAGATTCACGATGACGGCAGCGGGATACCGATATCATCCCGAGAAAACCTCATAAAACGAGGGCATCGGGCCGACACACGCTACGTAGGTCAGGGGATTGGGCTTGATGTTGCTAACGACATTGTTGAAAGCTACAACGGTAAATTGGAGATAGCTCAATCGATTTTGGGTGGAGCCCTGATAATTATTAGACTACCGCAAGTAAATAAAACTCATGGCCAGTAAAATAATAGAAACGCCTAAAGAAAGAATTTATCGCATCATTTTTGGCACCGACACGCCAGCCGGCCGCCTATTCGACATATTACTTATCGCCACTATCTTATTGAGTGTGGTTGCCGTTGTTCTCGACTCTATTGAATCATGGCAGCTGCGCTATGCCCTCGAACTGCATCTTATCGAGTGGTTTTTCACCTTCTTATTTACCGCTGAATATTTGGTGAGGATTTATTGCTCACCAAATCCAAGAGCTTATATCACCAGTTTCTATGGGGTTGTTGATCTGGCGGCAATCCTACCGACTTATATTTCACTCTTTTTTCCCGCTGCAAGCCTGCTGCTGATTATTCGCCTGCTTCGGGTGTTGAGAATTTTCCGCGTGTTAAAACTTTTACAGTACAGTGGTGAGGCCAATATACTGATGCGATCGATGCTGATGGCAAGGCGCAAGATTTTTGTCTTTCTCTTTTCCGTGATGATTCTCGTGACTATATTTGGCTCGCTCATGTACGTTATAGAAGGACCTATTTTCGGATTTACCAGCATTCCTCGTGGTATCTATTGGGCCATAGTGACCGTCACTACTGTCGGCTATGGCGATATCACGCCACAAACGGTTTTGGGGCAAATGGTTGCAGCACTGACTATGTTAACGGGTTACGCAATTATTGCAGTACCGACCGGGATAATCAGTGCAGAACTCATGACAGAGATGCGAAGAGATCGCAATGGTAGACGCTGCAGTAATTGTGAGAGTTCAGACCATGAGGTTGATGCAGACTATTGTCGCCATTGTGGCACCGAACTTAACCCTAATAGCAAATGATCCCACAGCCGATTGGATATCGCCACTAGCTAATTAGTTATCACACACCCGCTAAATTGCAACGCCCTCAACCTGATTACCTCCCCGCTGTCGAGCCCGCTCGAGCATGTCTCCCGCTTCATCTACCAAACTCTGGCGATGCTTGTCTGCAGACGGCTCAATCGTTGCCACCCCGGCACTCGCAGAAAGCAGCCCCGCGTTATCGTCGTTGCCAATCGGAGTGCCCAAAAGAGCAATGCCCGCCATCATTCGCGTTGCCAACAGTAAGGCATTGTTCAACTCTGTGCCCGGCAGCAGAATAAAAAATTCATCACCATCATAACGCGACACCATGTCCGCCGCTCTGTTAGTCAGACTATCGAGCAATTCCGCAACCTGTTTGAGCATATCGTCACCGGCACCGATACCAAACTGATCGTTAAACACTGCAAAGCTGTCAATATCAATTCTAATCAGCGATAGCGGATAATATTCTCGCAAGCTACGCCGCCATTCCACATCCAGATACTCGTCAAGACGTCGACTATTAGCCACAGAGGTAAGGGCATCCAGTGACGCGACGTCAATCAGCAATTGGGTTTTAATCATGACGTCCCGCAGAATTTTCACCCGCGCCGCGACAATCGATGCAGGGATTGACTTAAACATAAAATCGACAGCACCCGCCTGTAGCCACAGATCGATATCGTCTTCAGCGTCGCCCAGAGCGATTATAGGAATATTTTTAGTAGCACTATCTTTCTTCAGCCACTGAAAAACATCATCAGGGTCACACCCAACACTATGGATATCGACAATAATGCAGTCGACTCTTTTATTACCAAAGGTCTTATCAATCATTTGGTTTTCGTCCGATGCCTGCAGCACCGTCAATTGACGCTGCAAATCGACAAACAACAGCTCCTGCAAAACAGTTTTCTGGCCCAAAACTAGAATCGTGGCTTTAGAAACCATGAAAAACTTTCCCCTTAATGAAATCCCAACACTAATAATGTAAATACGTTCGTAACCTATAACCGCTCGATACAAGATGGCTTCTGGCTGTCATTACCGAAGAATCAACCACTCGGCGAGGTGGTTAGCGAAAATTGATGGCATCTCCAGTAATCACCGGACATAATATACCTCTTTAAGTGTACCTTTCTGCTATTAAATTAGCCGTCAAATTCACAAAGGACGACAATGCATCTAACTCCACTAAAAAGTGGCCCAACCCGCCGATTTGTTACCGCTGCGCTATTGATGGCATACACATTACCCACCATGGCTCAAACGAATAATGATCAGATGGAGATTGTCACTGTCACTGCATCCCGCAGCGAGCAGTCACTGAATGCATCAACCGCCAGCTTATCGATTGTGTCGGAAGAAGATTTGCTCACCATCAGTCATATCCATATCAGCGAAACCCTGTCGCGGGTTCCTGGGGTATGGGTAAGTCGTGGTAATGGACAAGAGCACCTAACAGCGATTCGATCTCCTGTTTTAACCGGCGCCGGCAGTTGCGGATCTTTCACAGTAGCTGAAGACGGCATTCCTGTCCGAGCCACTGGCTTTTGCAACGTAAATCAACTCTTTGATCTCAATACAGAGCAGGCTCAGCGTATTGAGGTTTTACGTGGCCCCGGGACGGTCTTACATGGGTCAGACGCGCTCCATGGCGTCATTAACGTCATTACCAAAGCGCCTGCAAGTGACCAGGAGACTCTCAGCAGTCTCGAAGCGGGTTCAAATGACTTTTACCGAACTAAGCTCAGTCAAAGCGGTACTAATGGTGACCATGGCTATCGTCTCAACTTCAACGGCGCGACCGATGGCGGCTACAAAAACGATTCAGGTTATGACCAGCAAAAAATCACCGCGCGCCATGATTTCAACCGCGACAATATCTCAATCCAGTCACTGTTGAGTATTAATAACCTCAATCAGGAAACCGCCGGCTATGTGCAGGGAAAAGACGCTTATAAAGAGAGGGATCGCAAGCGTGAAAACCCGAACCCGGAGGCCTTCCGAGACACACAGTCCTATCGCTTACAAAGTCAGCTAACGCTAGCTCTTGATAATGGTGGTTCATTTATCGCAACGCCTTATGCGCGCTACACCGACATGGACTTTCTTATGCACTTTTTACCGGGCACTCCGTTGGAGCAGAATGGTCAAAAAGGTATAGGGATACAAACGGCCTATAGACGCCCGATCAATCAGGATCTGATGTTAACCCAAGGATTTGATGCCGAGTACACCGATGCATTCCTCAAACAGTCACAAAAAGGGGGCTTTTCGTCATTTCCAAAAGGGCAGCAATATAATTATGAAGTCACCGCTAAGCTGCTGGCTGCATTCATCAGTGCCGACTATGAACTTTTACCGACAACCATCTTGTCTGCGGGCAGTCGTTACGAATACCTTGAGTACGATTACGACAACCGGATGATCGACGGAAACACCGCCGAAGACGGCTCCCAGTGCGTCAACGGCTTCACCGGAGCCATTGGATGTCGCTATACAAGACCCTCAGACAGCACGGATGACTTTGACAACTGGTCCGTCAACGCCAGCATCAACCATCAAATCAACGACGCCCTGACTGGTGTTGTAAGATTAGCCCACGGCTTTCGAGCACCTCAAGCCACAGAAATGTATCGGCTGCAAAATGGCCAGCTGACAGCAAACCTTGACTCAGAAGAGATTAACAGTTTAGAAATTGGGCTCCGAGGTGCAGCTGAAAACATCAGCTTTAGCCTAACAACATTTTTTATGAAAAAGACCAATGCTATCTTCCAATCGTCAGACAGACTAAATCTGGCCGATGGACAGTCAGAGCATTATGGGCTCGAGTATGATGTGGCATGGCAGCTATCGTCACAATGGCATATTAATATCGCTGGCACCTTCGCCCGTCATTCTTATTCCAACAATGTTAGTACACCAGGACCGTCCTCCGCAGTCATTATCCCATCCGACGGCAATGATATTGATACGGCCCCGCGCCATATGGGCTCAGTGCAACTGGGATGGACTCCAACAGAGGATGTACGGGCCGAACTGGAGTGGCTGTCGATGGGTAAGTATTATACCGACATTGACAATTTGCATAGTTACGGTGGACACAATTTACTAAACCTTCGATTGATTCAGCAGCTGTCTAAAAATATCAGCATTGGCCTGCGCATCAGCAATCTAACCGACGTCGACTACGCAGAGCGTGCTGATTATACCGGCTTTAATGGCGACCGATATTTTATTGGTGAGCCGCGATCTTATCACGGCAATATCACTTACACGTTTTAGTCATCTCAGGGGCCTCCGCATGGGTGGGGGCTACTTTCTGAAACAAAAAAACGACTGCCGATTACGCACCTATATTTGCCAACTATTTACAAATCATAACCTATTGATTTATTTAAGTATTATAAAAACACTCCCCTGCCCCTGTGCACTGGCCCACAACCTTTGGATACGCTGATTGAGTTCATGCTGACACTTGATATAGTCGCTTCACTGCATTCGGAGCGATTCAATGAAGATGATACATTCCCTTGTAAAAAGATTAAGAGACCTGATGATCGCATTATGCATCACCGCATCAATGTGCAGCCAATGGGCCTCGGCAAATGAGCAATCCAACCCGGAATCAATACTCACTACTATCAAAATTGAGACCGTCAAACTATTGCCAACCAATCGGTTGAACGGCACTAAAGGACTCTACTCTAGCAGCGCCAACACGGTAACAAAAGCGAGCCTGACGGCTGATGAGAAGCGTAAAAAAGTCACTTGGGGAATTAGCCACCGAGGCCTCTCAATACTGAAGCGGTTTTAAGGTGTAGTGCATTACTACCTAACGAAAAATTCCTGCCCTTATCGCTCTAGCCTCGGCATCACGTTAGCTTTGAATAGCACCAATACCGACAGAGACACGTGCTTTTATGAGTAATTCTGAAGCGTATGCCCTAGCTTTAATGCCGCCTTTTTGAAGAACGCTTTCAATGTAATCACCGTCGGCCATAAGCTCATCATAGCGTGCTCTAGCTGGCCCAACTTCATCATTAATTAATGCAAATAGTTCTTTCTTTGCCTGTCCCCAGCCGATCCCTTGCGCAAACTGCTGGCGCATCATTTCCGTTTGTTGTTCTGATGCAAAAGCTTGCCAGATTTGAAACACGGTCGAACCATTAGGGTCTTTGGGTTCGCCAGGCTCCAGCAGGTTTGTCTTAATTTTATTAATCTGTTTTTGCAATTTCTTCTCCGTCAAAAACAACGGAATTGTGTTGTTGTAACTCTTACTCATTTTACGCCCGTCCAAACCGCTTAACACAGCAACATCCTCGTCGACCTGCGCTTCTGGAAGCGTAAATAACTCGCCGTAGTGATGATTAAATCGTTGAGCGATGACCCGAGCCATTTCGACGTGCTGGATTTGATCTTTGCCAACGGGAATTCGTTGGCCATTGAACATCAAAATATCCGCTGCCATTAGAATTGGGTAGCTAAATAGTCCCATAGTGATAGCATTATCCGCGTCTTCACCTGTTTCTTCATTGACTTGTACTGCCGCTTTATAGGCGTGAGACCGGTTCATTAAGCCTTTGGCCGTCATACAAGTCAAAATCCAACTCAGCTCAGTGATTTCTGGTACGTCTGACTGACGGTAAAACGTGCAGTTTTCGGCATCCAGACCTAACGCTAACCACGTAGCTGCAATTTCTTTAGTCGATTGTCGAACTTGCGCCGGGTCCTGACATTTAATTAACGCGTGATAATCGGCGAGGAAGAAAAACGAATCCAACGATGGGTCTCTACTGGCGATAATGGCAGGTTTTATAGCGCCTACGTAATTACCCAAGTGTGGTGTACCTGACGTGGTGATACCCGTTAATACTCTTTCTTTTGTTGTCATGTTTCTGAAACTCAAGATTAGGTCAATGCAAGAATGTAAGCACAGTGTTAAAAATACAAAAATGAACCACTCATGTCGGCCTCTGGTCCATCGCCGAGCTATCATACTGATTAGTCAGAGGCGTTTCTATGGTGATCGATCGTTTCCTGGAAAATTTCCTCATACACTTTTCTCATCGAATTCATTGTAAGAAAATGCACATCGACAGATTCCGGCAGTGTACCGGAGGCCTTTAACGATGACAAAGTGACTAGGCGACGGCCGAGGGAGACCGCTTCATCAGCAGGGTCGTCGATGTTTGAGGCGTATTGATAAGCATCATCAAACCATTCCCCATAGCAAAGTCTAGCCGGAACAAGCGGAACACAGCCCGCTGCCACAGCTTCCAGCACCGATAGGCCCTGAAAATCGTGAAGCGCAGTAGAAAGAGCAACATCAGCGGATCGCAACAGCCCGAGATAGTCATCTTCACGCTCAATGTAACCCCACCTTTTTACCACGCCCGGATAATGACTCTGTAGATAATCATTCATCTCTTTAACAACATCGGGACACCGCCGAAACTGCTGCCCAACGATATACAGCTCCAGATCAGCACCGTGCTCCAAAGCATATCTCAGTCCGGCGAAAAGCCGATCTGGCGCTTTGTCATACTCCCAGCGGTGATTCCAGAGTACTTTTAAGGGGCCCTTGCTCTTGTTAGTTCGCGATTGAAAGCAACTGGACTCTAAGGGTACAGGTATAACCGTCGAATTTTCTGCTATCTGCTCAATTAAGCCTGCTGGCACATAATCCGGAAGCTTGCTGAGCAAGTTGCTGGCACCCGTTAAAAAACTGTTTCGATTAAAATGGCTATTGAACACACATTTATCACCGGCTAAGGCCGTATAAAGATTGAGCATGCTGGGCTCAATAGAATTTCTCTGGTTGATATTTAGTGGATAGGCGAACTGATTCTCATGGAAATAGACCAGCGTTGGTATCGTCGTTAAAGCGGGTACAAAACCCCGCAAAGCCGAAAGATCTACCATCGACGTTGCAATAATGAGATCGTAACCACGCATTAATAATGGCCGCTGGCCAAATGCCCAGCTCAAACTATTTCCTCTAACACGCCAATTAAAATGACGGGGCGGCAAATACAAAGGCGTCCATTCGTGCTCGGTAAATGCCCCAATCAGGGTGTCACACCAACGCCGGTGACTAACCGCATCGTAAGCAGACAGCAGTAAAATCTTCATATTTGTTAAATACCACCTTCAGAGCAAAAAATGATCTAGTAATTAAGGGCGAAATTAATGTATGATGCGTCGCCGCAAAACACGATGGCCAAGCTACCATGAAGCCACTACATTTGGCTTCGAACATTCAACGTTAGAGAACTAACCGAGGATGTGTGTAACTAACGAACTGGTTGAACCAATTTAACCGAAACACACGATTCACACCAATTACTGAATATTTCGAGGTATTACTGTGGCGTCTGCCGAACAACTAGAAGCGCTTATCAATTTAGAAGCTAATCTCAAAGATCAATACGAAAAAAAGCTAACTGCTGAAAAATATAAAGTTGAAGCTCATCTTGAAACTCAGACTAAATTGCAAGCAAAGATAGTCGAGCAAGCAGGCGAAATCACCAAGCTTAAAAGCGGTGGCGGTGATTTGAAGCGAATGGAACAAGAAAACCGTGAGATGTCCAGCCGGGTCGCAAACATCAAAAACGAATTTGAAGCACAACGCAACAAGGCAAAGACGGCTCAAAAAGAGCTTATCGCGCTCAAGTCAGAAATTAAAGAGCTGAAACAACTGGATGCGAAGAAGTTAAAAAAGAACTTGGTCGAAACCAAAAAGAAACTCGAAGAACAGCGCACAGCCAATGGTTTATTGAGCGCCAGCAACAAGAAGCACAAACAGGAAAGCTTCGAGCATCAAAATAGCATTGAAAAACTCGAGCAAGAGTTAGAAGAGTTGAAACCTGCGGAAACGGAAGAAACCGAAGAAACCGACGTAAAAGTCGAAGCCGAGATCGAAGCGGAAGCCGAAGAAACCGCAAAGGCTTAATCCACAATCGCTTGCTTTGATTATCAAGCGAAGTCACTTCAAGTAAAGTCCGGCCCTAAGCAATCACTCAGGCCGGATTATTTGTCATAGTAGAAGCGCCCCACCACCCAGTCATGCTATCAACTGCAGCTGGAGCAAATGGTTATAGCCTAACGCGACAATAGGGATTTCAACGAATTTATGCGGTCGTCTGAATCATCACCTAGTTCATCCGCAATTTTGTTACTGAGCTTTTTCTTCAACTCGTCTTCTTTTTCTTCAAGCTTCTCCTTGAGCTTTCCTTCGAACAAGCCTTTTAAATGCTCCTCAACCGCGCTGCTCAATTGCTTCATTAGTGGCTTGAGGATTGCTTCTGCTAACTGCTGAGGCGGCAAACCCTGCTCCCCGCCTAACTGTGTTAGCTTGATATCAGGGATAGAGACTTCGCTTTGCCCCCATTTTTCGCTGACAAGACTCGTCGAGCTGTTGATAAATTGAAACAGCCCAACTTTGATTAATAGCTCAGGGCTGGAGGAGTCATCGGCGGCTACTGTATCGCTAGTGTCATCACTACTGCCCTGCAGATTTTTCATCAAAGCCTGCAGATTCGTTCCCAATCCTTTCTGCTCGGCGATAACACTAGCCCCGTCTATACTGATCTCTTTTAAATTAACAACGCTATCCATCAAAGAGACAAGGTCGAGTTCAACGGCTATTTTATCCATTTGAAATACGTTGAGCTGATCGAAACCACTGGGGTTAGCAATCGTTAAACCCGAGATTTCAGCTCTTCCTTGCAATAACTGAATATTAACCGCCTTCAACCTAACCGGTGTTTTTAGTACCTGCGAGCCCACCTCCTCAACAGCATCTTTTACTAAACCATTCATATTGTTCGCAATATAAAACCCAGCACCTAACACCCCGATGACGATGACAATCAAAAGACCCAACAGTATTTTCATAACAAAAAGCTCCTTTATTTTGTAGTCTTACTTCGCTGACCGATGCAAGCTAAACGCGATTAATCAGCGCGTTTAGCAGCATGCACTATTTACGGTAAATTATTTCCAAAGCAATGCGCCACTGAGACACAGCTGCCTGATCGCTTTTATCGTGGTCCACTCCAACACACCGATGTATTTCTGCCCTTGCAACCGACCCATCTCGCCATAGCGACCAAGAATCCAGCTCCAACTCAATCTCTAAGGCCGCTTCGGTCCCGGCAATAATACTCACAGTCTTTGGACCTGGCTGATAAGTATATGCATTATCGCTATTGCTAATTCTGACACACAGCGGCTCCAACTCACGGGTAGCCTTTGCCGCTAAGTCTCCAGCTCCTAGCAGCAGCTTTGACGGCAACTCGATCAAATGAAAATGATGAAAATCGTCTGCAAATAAAGCGGTCATAGTCCTGTCAACAAATTCAATCGTCAAAAACAAAAAACACGGCCACTGCGATCGTCGCAGCCATTCAATCCAACGTACTATTTGTAGTATAGTCCATAGAATATCAACGACTTATAAAGACAACAAGATGAAAATACAATTACTCTTAACTGGCAATGAATTAATGTCAGGACACACCATAGACTCTAACTCTGCGATGATTGCGGAATTTTTGTCTGGAAAAGGTTATTCCATTCACCGTAAAGTTACCGTAGGGGATGAACCACTCGAGCTGCTAGCCGATATGAAGCGCCTGTGTGAGTCCGGCGATATACTTATTATGAACGGCGGCTTGGGCCCCACTCTAGACGACCTTACCGCACAGTTACTGAGTGATCTTACCGGCAAACCTCTTGTCGAAAACCCTATCGCCCGCCGGCATTTAGAAGATTGGTGTGAACGGAGAAAGTCGCCCCTTAATAATTCAAATTTGAAACAAGCGTTCCTGCCAGAAGGCGTTGAAATAATTCCCAACCCGACCGGCAGCGCTGTCGGCTTCACTATGGTCTACGAGGACTGTTTAATCATCTGCACACCAGGTGTTCCCAGTGAATTACGCACAATGATGGAACAAACAATCGTTGATACCATCTGTAAACGCCACCCTAATGATCAACAGATTGACACCATTCGCTTGCAAACCTTCGGTTTAGGTGAGTCTACGCTGCAAGAAATGGTAAACCATGATTATGGAGAATGGCCAGAACAGGTCGAACTAAGTTTTAGGGCCGGCATTCCCCTTCTGGAAGTCAAACTGATCATTCACGACTTATCTCATAAGGTTATTCAGCAACGTTGCTATCAAAGACTCCACGAGCTGATCGGCGATTTTATCATCGGTGAGGAATCTACAACACTGGCTGAGTCCGTTGTTAAGCTATTACAAAATCGCCAAACAACCATAACGACTGCCGAGTCCTGCACCGGTGGTCTGATCGCCTCCGCAATCACTGAGATTGCTGGGGCATCTGCTGTCTTTGAAGCGGGATTTGTTACTTACTCCAACCGGATGAAGCAGCAGCTGGTAGGCGTCTCTGAGTTAACCCTCAAAATGTACGGCGCTGTCAGCGAGGAAGTGGTAATCGCCATGACAAAAGGCGCCTTAGAGCGCAGTGGAGCTGACTATGGCATAGCCGTCTCTGGTGTTGCCGGTCCAGGCGGTGGCTCCGCAGAGAAACCTGTGGGCACCGTATGGATGGCATGGGGTCACAAAGACAACCTGAGGACTCGTCGAATGACCTTGACGACCGACCGGAAACGATTTCAGCAAATGGTAACAGCGATAACACTAGATTTGATCAGGAGAGAGCTTCTCAGCTTGGAACCCCAGCCGACTTATTATCAAGCACTAAAAAAAGGATGAACATAGCCGGCAGCGCCAACGCGATCTTGCTGCACTATCAACGGGTAACGCAACTTATTAACTCAATAGTATTGGAACCGCTGCTAGGCGTTAGCAGCTCCAAACTTCAAATCTACAAGCGGGTACAATCATGAACCAATCCAGTGTAATCAACCGGCTACTTTTACAGGTTGAAAAAGCAGGTAATGCCCTCCCACACCCTACAATACTGTTTATATTTTTATGCGTATTTATCGTGCTTATATCAGGGATTGCCGGCGCTTTTGGCGTGTCCGCTATACACCCCATCAGCGGTGATACAATAACCGGGGTTAACCTGATCAGCAGGCAAGGCCTTCATCTCATTCTTACCAAAACCGTTACCAATTTTACTCACTTCGCACCGGTGGGGTCTGTGCTTGTCGCAATATTAGGTATCGGAGTGGCGGAACACTCAGGTTTGATCAGTGCAGCACTGCGCTCAACGGTGCTAAAAGCCCCCCGTCAACTACTTAGTTTTTTTGTGGTATTGACCGGGGTTCTCTCCAGTATTGCGATGGACACTGGCTACGTGGTGCTTATTCCACTAGCTGCCATGCTATTTGTTACAGTTGGGCGCCATCCCTTGGCGGGAATGGCAGCGGCCTTTGCCGGCGTTTCTGGAGGCTTTAGCGCCAACCTGTTGATCGGCCCTGTTGATGCGATACTGGCAGGGATTTCCACAGAGGCAGCAGCACTTGTGCAACCTGAATACAACGTCAGTGCAACCGGTAATTACTATTTTCTCTTAGCATCAACTCTACTTATCAGCGTGGTTGGAACCGTTGTTACTGAAAAAGTTGTGTCACCGCGCCTTGGTGATTACCAAGACCCCCAGCAAGCGGGTGATGACAACACATTAACGACAGCTGAGAAACGCGGACTCAAAGCGACGGCAATATTTACCTTGCTGTTTATCGCGGTTCTACTGTGGGGGATTTTACCAGCGGACGGTTTTCTCCGACTGGAAAATGGTGACATATTGTCCTCTCCTTTCATCAAAGGCATTGTAACAATTATCGCTTTTTACGCCGCTGTATCTGGTTATATCTTCGGTAAGACTAGTGGTCGCTTCAATCGCAGTGAAGACTTTATCAAAGGCATGGAACTTAGTATGAGTACCATGGCAGGCTATTTGGTGTTGATGTTTTTTGCCGCTCAGTTTGTCAGTTATTTCAGCTGGAGCCAACTGGGCGCAATTGCCGCTATTAATGGCGCTGCAATGCTTCAATCACTGGATATCAATAATAGCTCGCTGTTACTGGGCTTTATTTTTATGGCCGCATTAATCAACTTACTGATTGGTAGTGCCTCTGCCAAGTGGGCGCTGTTTGCCCCTGTTTTTGTACCGATGTTCTTATTACTTGGAATATCACCCGAAGCCACGCAAATTGCTTATAGAATTGGTGACAGCACCACGAATATTATTACGCCACTAATGCCCTACTTTGGTATTATTATCGCCTTCGCACAGCGTTATGACAAAGACGTCGGTATTGGAACCATTATCGCCACAATGCTACCCTACTCGATTGCACTGCTGGCAAGCTGGTCCGCTTTACTTATGGTGTGGATACTCATGGATTGGCCGCTGGGCCCAGGGGCCACTATTTTTCTTAATGCTCAATAGCAGCGCTACTGACCTCTTTTTTCAGGGGTCATTACTTCAGCGGTCATTTGGGTTATACCAAAGTGGCGTACGTTAGTACCCTTCACCAAATAAATCACTTGTTCAGCGATATTACGGGCGTGATCGCCGACCCGCTCAAGCGAACGTAGCGCCCAGAGAACATTAAGCATTTGGCTGATCGACCGAGGGTCTTCCATCATATACGTAATCAAACTTCGCACTGCCGACCCGTATTCCTCATCAACCAGCTTGTCTTCTTTGGCAACAGCAAGCGCCATATCAATATCTAATCGGGCAAAGGCATCTAGCGCATCTCGCACCATAAAACCAACGTGATTACCGATATGTCTTATCTCTTTGTAGCCGCGGGGAGACTCCCCAGACTCCGCTAATTGAATCGCCTGTAACGCTATCTTCCCCGCTTCATCGCCGATTCTCTCAAGATCGATGACCGACTTACTAATAGCAATGACGAGTCTCAAATCACTGGCCGCCGGCTGCCGCCGAGCAAGAATCCGCATACATTCTTCATCAATGGCCACTTCCATGTCGTTAATGTCACTGTCGTCTGATCTGACTTTTTCAGCTTTGTCACTATCAGCGTCAACTAGAGAGCTGATCGCTTTTCTTACCTGTTGTTCAACCAGTCCGCCCATTTCCAACAGGTGAGTTTTTACGTCATCGAGTTCCACGTTGAATTGCTGTGAAATATGATGGCTGTGTACGTCTTTATCAATCATGTCCAGATCCTTGTGTTAATTATCCGTAGCGGCCCGTAATATAATCTTCTGTCTGCTTTAGCCGAGGATTAGTAAACAATGTGTCGGTCGTATCAAATTCAATAAGCTTTCCCATATATAGGAATGCCGTGTAGTCAGAAACCCGTGCGGCCTGCTGCATGTTATGGGTGACTATTACGATAGTATATTTTGATTTCAACTCGTAAATGAGCTCTTCAATTTTTAAGGTTGAAATAGGGTCCAAGGCCGACGCAGGCTCGTCCAGTAACAACACTTCCGGCTCGATAGCAATCGTGCGCGCGATAACCAACCGTTGCTGCTGACCACCTGACATGCCCAGCGCACTGTCATGTAATCGATCTTTGACTTCGTCCCAAAGTGCCGCTTGCCGCAGGGATTTTTCCACCGCCTCATCCAAAACGCGCTTTTTATTAACACCTTGAATACGCAAACCATAAGCCACATTCTCATAGATCGTTTTCGGAAAAGGATTCGGTTTTTGGAATACCATTCCTATTCGGCGACGGAGAGAAGGCGCATCAACGCCTTTTTGGTAGATGTTTTCATCATCGAGAAAAATACCCCCTTCTATCTCGCAGCCATCGACCAAATCATTCATCCGATTAAAACAGCGCAGCAATGTCGATTTCCCACAGCCACTGGGCCCAATAAACGCGGTAACTCGCTGTTTTGGAATTTCAAGGGACACATCATACAACGCTTGCTTCTTACCTTCGTAGTAGAGGTTTAAGTTACGTACTGACAAACTGATATCTTCCGCACCAATATCGAGGTTTTGTTGACTACGTCCGATACTGCCTAGGTCAATGGCATGAGTTTTCACAGATTACACTCTCAATTTCATAGGGTAAAACTACATATCCAACGCTTTATATTTTTCACGCAAACGGTTGCGCAAAGCGACGGCACTAAAATTCAATAAGGCAATAATAACAACCAACAGCAGTGCTGTGGCATAAACTAACGGTCGAGCTGCCTCCACATTCGGGCTTTGAAACCCGACATCGTAGATGTGAAAGCCTAGATGCATAAATTTCTGGTCAAGATGAATGTAAGGGTAATCGCCATTTACCGGAAGCGAAGGCGCCAATTTTACCACTCCCACCAACATTAGCGGTGCAACTTCACCTGCAGCTCGGGCTACCGCCAGTATCAGCCCCGTCATCATCGCCGGACTTGCCATAGGGATGACAACTCGCCACAACGTTTCAGCCTTGGTGGCGCCGAGGGCCAAACTGCCTTCCCGAAGCGCTTTTGGTATTCTAGACAAGCCTTCTTCGGTAGCGACAATCACGACCGGTAACGTCAGCAATGCGAGTGTCAATGAAGCCCACAATAATCCGGGAGTACCAAAAGTAGGGGCAGGTAACGCTGCGCTAAACAAAACCTCGTCAATTTCCGAGCCGAGAAAATAAATAAAGAATCCGAGACCAAATACACCATAAACAATGGACGGAACGCCCGCCAGATTATTTACTGCGATACGTACAATTCTTGTCATCAAGCCCTGTTTGGCATACTCACGCAAATATACCGCCGCCACCACACCAAATGGCGTTACCATTATCGACATCAGTATCACCATCATAACGGTGCCAAATATAGCAGGAAAAATTCCCCCCTCGGTATTAGCTTCGCGAGGCTCGTCGCTCAAAAATTCCCAAAATTTTTCGAGGTATAAGAGTGACTTTTGCGCCACTCCCATCGCATTGGCTTGATAGGCTCGCACCACCGCAGCGAACTTTATTTCTACGGCAGTACCATCCATCGTTACTGCAATGAAACTATCGCGGCCAATTTGTTGGTAAAGGGACGCAAGGTCTTTTTGTAGACTCGAATAAACTTGTTGATACTGAGTCCTCTCACTCTCGATCTCTAACATTTTCACAGCTCGTGCCGCTGATGAAACATTGTCGTCCAGCGCCAAACCGCGCTCTGACAATCTCAGTCGTTCAAGCTGATAATTAATCGAGCCGACATTACCTTTTTCGATCTCTTCAATCTTGGCGTACAGTAATAATGCGCGTTCGATACGCTGTTGAAAATCCATCCAAAGATCTGCCGATGACATCACTGCGTCATTTTGCTTTATCGTCTGCAAATACCCGTAAAAATTCCCCCATTCTCGCCGCTCAATTGTCATCAACTGACTCGGATAACGCTTCTCTGACAAGTAGTCGTCTATAACCCAAGCAAAATCAGCTCCGTTTACGTCGCGATTACCTTGCTTGAGTAACATGCGATCAATAAATGCAGCGCCGGAATCAATTTCAAAACCCGCAGACAGTAACTGCTCTAGAGGAACACTTTCCGTTTCGACGAGTTCGCCTGCAACGGTATAGCCCTCACTGTTTGGCAAAGTGTATTTTGCCTCCATAACATCTGCTGGCCAAAAATGGCCAAAACCTCGTACCGTGAGCAACAAAAGTAGTCCAACGACAGCAACCACACTAATGCTGACCGCTGCCGCATTAATCCATATGAACGGATCGCCACTGCGCACCCATTGCTTCAGTGAGATTTTCTTATCGTTATTGATATGCATGAATTAGTTAGTCTTTATCATTGGTTAATAACTTTTTGGCTCTCAATGCTGGAAAATTAAGTTGCTATAGTGAGCCATATTTTTTACGCAATCTCTGTCTAACAATTTCGGCGGCAGTGTTGACGACAAAAGTAAATAAGAACAACACAAAAGCTGCTAGGAAAAGTATCCGGAAGTGAGAGCTGTCTACCTCGGTCTCTCCGATCTCTACAGCGATATTAGCCGCGAGAGTGCGCATACCTTCGAATATATTGACATCCATAACGGGCGTGTTACCCGTCGCCATCAATACAATCATGGTCTCACCAACAGCACGACCCATACCGATCATTAAGGCGGAAAAAATACCGGGGCTTGCAGTGGGTATAACGACGCCGACCAAGGTCTGCCAGGGCGTCGCTCCGAGCGCAAGAGAACCATAACTCAGTGATTTTGGCACCGAAAAAATGGCATCTTCCGCAATGGAAAAAATAGTTGGGATTACCGCGAAACCCATTGCCACACCCACTACCATAGCGTTGCGCTGATCATAAGAAACTCCCAGATCATAGGTTAACCAGGCTCGCATATCGCCGCCGAAGAACCATAATTCAAGTAACCCACTAGCGGCAACACAACCCGAGACAATCGCAATAACAACGGGAATCAACAATATTGCATGCCAACCATCAGGTACTCGAAGCCGTATTGGTTTCGGTAATCGACTCCATAGGAATCCAAAGAGTAAGACACCGAATGGAAGTAGAATGAAAATGGCAAATACCCCCGCGAGATTGCGCTCAAAAAATGGGGCTAGCCATAAACCTGCAAGAAAACCTAAAATAACCGTTGGCAGGGCTTCCATTAATTCAATAAGCGGCTTTACTTTTCGTCTGATACCGGGCGTCATAAAATAAGCTGTATAGATTGCTCCGCACACTGCTAGCGGAGCGGCTATCAGCATTGCATAGAATGCAGCTTTTAGTGTTCCAAACGCCAGCGGTGTAAAGCTATATTTCTCTTCAAAATCATTATCCGACGCCGAGGACTGCCAAATGAAGTCTGGCTCTGGGTAGCTCTCATACCAAATCTTTTCCCAAAGAGAACTCCAAGAAATTTCGGGGTGTTGATTTTCAAGTGACCAGAATGAATAGCCACCCGCATCGTCCAGAGTGAGCAGTGCATTAGCCCGCGGAGAAATGGCCAGCGTGGCAATCTTTCGATTGTCCTCAGCGACAGTTTTTTCCAGCAATAAACGGGAAGATGTTGTGTGGAAAATTGCCAACGCACTTTCAGCACTTAGTGCGATAAACCCTTTTCTTCGATGTTCAACCACTAATTTAGTAACGGCGGCATCAGAACTACTGAAACTACGTATTTTTTGTAGCCGCGGGGGCTTCCCGTCTTCACGCACCATAAACCACTGGACAATTTCACCCTGATCATTTGCGACCAATAAGGAAATACCACCCAATAGAAATCGGAAATCTGTCACTGTACCGGTATCGAGCAACCTTCCTCTGTCGATAATCTCTGCCGTTACCAGGTTGATAATTCTGAAGCTGCCATCTTTAGACACAAGGTAAAGCCATTGCTGATCAGAACCTATCGCTATCCAGTTAATATCAATATCGATTATCGGAAGCGCTAACTGCTCTTCGATTAGTACCGTTTCTTCCGTTAGAAAATCCTCTTCCTTTATGAACCGCATACCGTATAGAGCATTATCTACTTTTCCGATTAGAACCAGTTCCTCTTCACCATCACGCACCGCGATGGTGTCAATAAGCCCGCCACTACTTTCAGGGATACCGATGTCAATCAGCGCTTCTCCGTAAGGATAATCGACTACGGGTGTTATCAAGCGCTGATCATTGGGGTAGCTAATTTTGTAATTGGGCTGAGCGAGCAGTACACCGGCTCCGCCAGCGAGCGCCATCAATGGCTGCTGTTCTGAGTTGAGACCAAAACTATCAACACCTTCTCCAACCGGAAGCTGTTTGCTGTCTACAATTTCACCGGTACTGGTTCGAAAGAAGGTTATGTGCCCAGAGCCATCTAAGCGAGTGGCTATTTCGGCCTGCTCTTCCATGCCTAAATAGAGTGTCTCAGCGGACTTTGACTCTCCCGTCTGAACGATCTCATACCGTTCAGCCAACTCTAGCTTGGCTGACTGAAACAACGGCAGTATTTCATAGAGGAGATAGAAAAAAATCAGCAAAATCGCACCGAGCACCGCCAAACCACCGCCGGTAATGGTTATGTTCGCTGCGGTATCTTTAGCTTTTCGCCATTTACCGAGCCGATCCTTCGCAATACTGGTGTTTTTCATAAACGGATTTTTGTCGATTTAGTCACTTTAGAAAAAATAGTCTATGACAAAATTATTACAGTTATATGACAGTAAGAGCTTTGGTTACTCTCAGCTAAGCATTAACCATAAAAAAACCGTGGACAGTATCCGCGGCTGTTTTTCTACTGTAAAAAACGCGTCTGTTTACAGGCCAAGGAGCGAATATTGCCTTGCTACGACCTTAGCGGGTAAGGGAATGTATCCGTCTTTCACGACAACCTCCTGGCCCGCTTTAGACAATACCGATTTAATAAACTCTCTATCCAGCGGCGATAGCGGTTGATTCGGCGCCTTATTCACATAGACATAAAGATATCGAGACAAGGGATACTCACCTGTTACCGCATTGTCAGAAGTAGCGGCTACAAATAATCCACCTGGCTTTTTGCTGAGAGGGACCGCGCGTACACTCGATGTTTTGTAGCCAATACCAGAGTAGCCTATACCGTTAATTGATGTTGCCACTGACTGTACTACAGATGCAGAACCTGGCTGCTCGTTGACGGTATTCTTAAAATCGCCTTTACACAGTCCCTTCTTCTTAAAATAGCCGTAGGTTCCTGAAACTGAGTTTCGACCGAATATCTGGATATCACGATTGGTCCAAGAGCCGCTCAATCCAGCTTTGCCCCAAGTATCAACGTTGACATTCCCTCTACATTTACGCGTCGAAGAAAAAACCGCATCAATGTCTTGAATAGACATGCCTGCAATCGGATTATCTTTGTGCACGTAAACAGCCAAGGCATCAATTGCAACAGGAACAGCGGTCGGCTTATATCCATATTTGGCTTCGAAAGAAGCTAATTCTTTGTCTTTCATTCTACGGCTCATGGGACCAATATTGGAGGTGCCCTCGGTCAATGCCGGAGGCGCGGTTGATGAACCAGCCGCCTGAATCTGAATATTGACATTAGGGTAAAAACGTTTAAAACCCTCAGCCCACAATGTCATTAAGTTAGCCAATGTATCCGAACCAACACTTGATAGGTTTCCGGAAACCCCGGTCGTTTTTTGATAATCGGGTAGCCCTGGATCAACCTTTGCGGCAGCATTTGCCGCAGCTGTATTGACCAGAGTAAGACCAGCGACAGTTATTGCCATCGCGGTATTTTTAAGATGGTTTTTCAGTTTCATCCGTTGCTCCAAAAGATTTAGTAAACAGTCAAAGTTTGCTGTTAAAACTACTCTACGGGAGATTTGTGACACTAATATGACGAGACAAAAAAATCGCTGGATTTATCTTATGATGACAGTAAAACCCGCTAGGCCCTGTCTAGTTGGGACAAAGCTCTTGAACGGGGAAATAGGCAACTGAAGGTACTGCCTTTGCCAACTTGGCTACTAATCATTAATTCGGCCTCATGGTGCAGCAATATGTGCTTCACGATTGCCAACCCCAACCCCGTACCACCTGTTTCAATTGAACGACTCTTGTCGACCCGATAAAATCTCTCTGTTAAACGAGGCAAATGGTGGCTATCTATGCCCTCTCCATTATCTTCTACGGAAAGGCAGAGGTGCTGACCATCAGCAAACCAGCGAATAGTAATTTCACCTTCCACTGGCGTATATTTAGCCGCATTCATAATCAGGTTAGAAAAAGCACTTTGCAATTCGATACTATTACCCACCAGCTGCAAACTGTCATCGCAGTCGATAATAATCTCTCGCGGTGATTTTACCGCAGTCAAAACATCGTCGCGAATAACTTCCAACATCGGCCGAATAGCCATCGGTAGCTGTTCTGCAATATCTGGCAGTGACTCTAACCTAGATAACACAATCAAATCTTTAATCAGCGATTCCATCCGATGGCTTTGAACCAGCATTTGATCGACAGCACGTCGCCAACGCAACTCGTCGTCAAGCGAATAACTATTGTCAGACAATGTTTCAAGATAGCCAGTAATTACGGTTAATGGCGTTCGTAGTTCATGGGAAACATTGGCAACGAAGTCTTTTAACATCTGTTGCATTCGATCAGTTGCGGTTATGTCGCGAACAAAAAGCAAGCGGCTGCCTCTGCCGAAATTAGTCACGCTAATCTGCAGTTTATAATGACCGTTAAACGGAGAGGTCAATTGTAATGATGTTGAATAGTCCTGGCCCTCAAAATATCGAATGAACTCAGGTGCACGAATAAAATTAACAAGCTGCTGTTTTGTGTCCTCGGGATACCGTAGCCCTAACAATTTACCCGCTGCTTGGTTCGTCCATTCGATATTACCTCGACTATCAATCATCACTGCACCATCGTCCAGTGATGCAAAGGAGTCTTGCAAGTAGTCAACAACCGCCTGCAATCGCAACCGCTCTTCTTTACCCTGACGCTGCAGCCGATATATGCCGTCAAAAACGTCACCCCACAAACCTTTCGCTTCTGGCGGATCAGGTTTTTCTTCACCGTAGAGCCAAGAATGAATGCGCTGCAACTGGTACAAAGACCACGCTAGGTATGCAAGGGTTGAGATAAAAAGAACCCAGGGTAAACTATCGATCGACCAGCCAACCAACGTAGCTGCCAATAGCAGCAGGCCGATATTGCGACATTCAGTTTTCCAGTCAGATTTGTACATCGATGATAACTCACAACTTCACATAATTAAGGCAGATCATTTATGCTGGAGGGATAGACTTCGAGGAGAACCGATAGCCCGTGCCCCGCACGGTTTGCACACATTCATTATAACAACCGCCTTCAGACTCAAGCGCTTTCCGTAAGCGTCGTATGTGGACGTCCACAGTTCTCTCTTCGACGTACACATTACCTCCCCAAACATGATCGAGCAACTGTCCCCGGCTATACGCTCGCTCTTGGTGAGTCATGAAAAAACTCAACAGTCGGAATTCAGTCGGCCCCATGTCAACAGGACGTGTATCGATGTATACACGATGACTTGAAATATCCAGTTTTAAACCTTGGACTTCAATCACACTGCCACCAATACCCGTACTGGTACGACGCAACAGCGCCTTTATTCTAGACAGCATTTCACGCGGCGCAAAGGGCTTGGTAATATAATCATCAGCGCCCACATCCAGACCCTGAATTTTATTGTCCTCGTCAGTTTTTGCGGTCAGCATAATAACCGGTAAATCAGCCGTTAGCTCTTCCTTACGCAGGCGTCGCAACAGCTCGATACCGCTTCCACCGGGTAACATCCAATCCAACAACACCAAGTCGGGTTTGCTGTCAGCAATAACTCTGTAAGCCTCCCGTGTATCCGCAGCCTCTCGACAATTAAATCCTGCCATATCCAAAGACATACGGATCATTTCGCGTATCGGCGCCTCATCATCGACGATCAATATGGTTTTTTCTTCCATCAGTACCTACTCTAGCCGTTTTTTGACTCACTATTAGAACCAGCAATTGTTACAAACTTATGACAGATTGAGCGCCGTCATTTCAACAAACTAGCGACACTATCACTGCTTCAATAAGTTGCGAGGGTAATACATCAAAATTTACCGTATACTGCGCGCCATGAATATACCTACCGCTCCCAAACAACTCTTCTCCCACCGCAAATATTGGGCTGAATGCTTCGGTCCCGCCCCTTTTCTGCCCATGAATCGAGAGGAAATGGATTCATTAGGCTGGGATAGCTGCGATATCATCATCGTAACCGGTGACGCCTATGTCGACCATCCGAGTTTCGGTATGGCGGTAGTCGGCCGAGTTCTGGAGGCCCAAGGGTTTAGGGTGGGTATTATAGCTCAGCCCGACTGGCGCTCCAAAGACGCGTTTCAAACGCTAGGCGAACCCAATCTGTTTTTTGGCGTTGCTGCGGGCAACATGGATTCAATGATCAACCGCTATACCGCTGATCGAAAATTACGTCATGACGACGCCTACTCTCCTAATGATGAGGGCGGAAAAAGACCCGACAGAGCTGTTGTTGTCTATTCCCAGCGCTGTAAGGAAGCTTATAAAGGTGTACCGGTAATTGTTGGTTCAATTGAGGCCAGCTTACGCCGGATCGCTCACTACGATTACTGGAGTGATAAAGTTCGGCGATCTGTATTAATGGATTCTAAAGCTGACATACTCGTTTATGGCAATGCCGAACGCGCTATTGTTGATATCGCCCATCGACTGGCTAGTGGTGAAGACGTACATCAGATTAAGGATCTGCGGGGAACCGCATTTGTGCGCAAAAGGGTACCCGATGGCTGGACAGTTATCGATTCCACTCGTATCGATGCGCCAGGAAAAATTGAAACACATAAAAATCCCTACATTGTTAGCGAAAGTGGGGGCAGTGAGGATTGCGCAAAAGACAATCCAACTGCCGATAGCGATGTTCAAACGGTAACAATTATAGACCCCCTCAGCGCCAGAAAAAGTAAATTGGATTCGGCCACCACCGTCATTCGTCTGCCCTCTTATGAAACAGTGAAGAATGGTCCTATCTACTATGCTCACGCATCGCGCGTGCTCCATCTTGAGACTAATCCAGGCAACGCAAGAGCATTGGTGCAGCGCCATGGCGAGCGAGAAGTATGGCTAAATCCTCCACCTATTCCACTGACGACGGAAGAGATGGACGCCGTATTTGATTTACCCTATCAGCGAGTCCCACACCCAAGTTATGGCGACGCAAAAATTCCTGCCTTCGACATGATTCGATTCTCCGTCAATATCATGCGAGGGTGTTTTGGCGGCTGTACCTTTTGCTCAATCACCGAACATGAAGGACGGATTATTCAAAGTCGCTCTAAAGAGTCTATTCTTCGGGAAGTTGAAAATATTCGGGATAAAACACCCGGATTTACCGGGGTAATCTCTGATCTTGGCGGCCCTACGGCAAATATGTGGCGACTGAACTGTAAGAGTAAAACGATTGAACAAAATTGTCGGCGCCTCTCCTGTGTCTATCCGAATATTTGTAAAAGTCTTGATACCGATCAAATGCCATTGGTCGATCTATACCGCGAAACGCGAGAACTTCCCGGTATAAAAAAAGTGCTTATCGCCTCTGGGTTAAGGTACGACCTGGCGGTAGAAACTCCCGAGTATGTGCGAGAATTAGTTACTCACCACGTTGGCGGCTACCTGAAAATCGCACCTGAACACACCGAAGGTGGCCCTCTGTCAAAAATGATGAAACCGGGTATGGGCACCTATGACCGATTCAAGAAAATGTTTGAAAAATATTCCCTTGAAGCCGGCAAAAAACAGTACTTGATACCCTATTTTATCGCTGCTCATCCGGGCACCACTGATGAAGACATGATGAATCTCGCACTGTGGTTGAAAAGCAACGATTTTCGAGCTGACCAAGTTCAAGCCTTTTATCCTTCGCCAATGGCAACGGCTACGGCGATGTATTATTCAGAAAAGAACCCGCTGAAAAAAGTCGGCCGTAATAGTGATACCGTCGTCACGCCAAAAGGACTGAAACATCGTCGTTTACACAAAGCGTTTTTACGATACCACGATGCCGATAACTGGCCAATGCTGCGTGAAGCGCTCAATAAGATGGGCCGGTCTGACCTCATAGGTCAGGGGAAAAAACATCTGGTACCATCACGTCAACCTCGCAGCTGGCAACCGCCTCAAGGGCAAAAAATGCTCACCCAGCATACCGGATTGCCGCCGAGAGCTGGCAACGGAGGGACCAAAGTGCGGGAAAACTCTCCTCGTAAGAAGCTGGCTGGTGGTGCGAAAACGCGAAAGAATCGCGCTCAGCGCGCACAGACACGCATCAAATAACCTTGGTATCGAGGTTATTTTTTGTTGTGCCTGATGAAATAACAATGATGTATTTTTCGAGAACGTTGAAAGTCTTTATCGATTGACCAGTCAGTTTTATTTTCAATATCAAACATAGTCAAGGCATCGCCATCCAATTCAAACTTTCTTTGATTGTTTGAAAATATTAACAGCCCATCTCGAGAAAGCACATTCATTGAGTCCTTGATCAATTGTACATGGTCCCTTTGTACGTCTAAGGTGTCCGTCATTTTCTTCGAATTGGAAAATGTTGGCGGATCTAACAAAATCAAATCATAAAGATTGTCACAGGTTTTTATCCACTCGAGCACATCTGCTCGTATCGTACGATGTGCTGTATCACTAAAGCCGTTAAGGGCTAAGTTTTTGTTAGCCCACTCAAGATAGGTAGCCGACAGATCGACGCTGTCGGTGAATGTCGCCCCAGCCAGCGCTGCTTGCACGCTAGCGGTAGCGGTATAGCAGAATAAGTTCAGAAACCTATTGCCCTTGGCCTTTTCAGCAATATGCAGCCTCACTGGCCGGTGGTCCAGAAACAGACCCGTATCGATGTAGTCTTTTACATTAACCAGAAGCTTTGCCTGCCCCTCCCTCACTTCAAAAAACTCATTACTATCATCGTGTTTTCGATATTGACTGGTGCCCTTTTGACGACTGCGCTGTTTTAACACAACAAATTTGGGATCAATGTCTAGCGCGACCGGTATTGCCGCCATCACTTCTTGCAGACGCTGCTCAGCTGCCTCAAGCTTTACCGTTGAAGGAGCTGCATATTCTGCAACATGCACCCAACCCTCGTAATAATCGACCGCCACTGCATATTCAGGCATGTCCGCATCGTAAAGTCGAAAACAACTAATCTCATTTTTCTTCAGCCACTTCTGTAATTGTTTGCGATTTTTACGCAAGCGGTTAGCAAACATCTGCGCGCCAGCCGGCAGCATTTCCATGGTGAGTGAGCCACCGCGGCTCGCCTCATCAGCTGCTGGCGCCTCTGCTGATCTGGAAGGGTCGTTGACAAAAAACTCCGGCTCAACTTTAAACGTTAATAACTTGCTGGCGATCGCACCATTGAATAACTGGTATTGCCTGTTGCTACGCAGCCCCATTTGCTTGCCAAGATCAGGATTACCAGTAAACACGGCCGCTGACCACCCCTCAAATTCGCGCCTCAGCGTTTGACCGAGATTCCGGTAAAGATGGATCAACGATGCCTCATCGCCGAGACGCTCGCCATACGGCGGGTTGGTGACCACCAAACCTTGGTCGATCACTGCGTGCGTGGGTTTGGCAAAACGGGCCAGCTCTTTTCGAATAACCCGCACGCGACCCGTTAACCCAGCGGCATCAATATTTTCGTCGGCGATGTCAATAGACTGCGGGCTGGCGTCGTATCCGCGAATTTCGGGCCACTGGCGTTGCGAAGCCGCATCGCGTCTCGCAGTCGCTTCCTCCAGCAGACTTTGCCAAAGTATCTCATCGTGGCCCAACCAACCGCTAAACCCCCAGTGGGTTCGCAGTAGTCCAGGCGCGATATCGGCCATCATCAAAGCGCCTTCGATCAACAAGGTGCCAGAACCACACATGGGGTCCAGCAGCACCCCACCTTTAGCAGCCATACCGGGCCAGTCTGCCCGTAATAATATCGCCGCTGCCAAATTTTCTTTTAATGGCGCAGCTCCTCCACTTTGCCGATATCCGCGACGGTGCAAACTATCACCAGACATATCGATGCTAGTCACCAGCTGCCCCTTACTAACTCGGATATTAATCCGCACCGAGGGGGTAACCCGGTCAACATTAGGGCGACGCCCCATCAGCGCGGTAAAGTAATCTGCAATGGCATCTTTTGCTTTTAGAGCTGCAAAATTATCGTGCTTTAAGCCAGGCAAAGATCCCGAAAAATCGATAGCGAAAGTCCCATCAAGTGATAAATGCCGGTCCCACTCGATACTCTTTACGCCACTATACAATTCATCGACATTACGGCAAGTCACTGTCGCCAGCGGCATCAAGATCCGATTAGCCAGCCTCGACCACAAACAACTGCGATAGGCCATTTCCAGTGGCCCATCAAAGTAGACGCCAGCGACGGTCTCTTTAGCGTTGTCCGCGCCCAGCGTTTTCAGCTCCTCTAGCAACAAAGTTTCCAACCCTTTAGGGCAGCTCGCAAAGTACGATTGGGTTGGAACAGAAGATTTTAGCGATGACATAGTTACTGGGCCTGTTGGGATATTGTCTTAGATCATATGGTGATAACAATGAAAGTCGGGATAACTCGAAGGTATAGTTTACATTTTAACCAGTGCTAAGTATTTGTTTTTTATAGGCTATATGCAGACAATCAGCCGACTAACATACCGCCATAAAAATCTGAATTTTCAGTAGTCGACAGCCGGCTGTTGATTTGCTTATAGTGTGTTTCCGGCGCAGCGCGATTCTATCAATTCCTGCACGGAACCACTACTAACTATATCCATTCATTGAATGACAACATAGGACCATAGTACACAGACCTTGACTCTCTAAATGACACTACTTGCAACCAGATCTCATCTCGATGGTTCAAGTAGCACAGTGATTTGTAAATAATTCCGAGAATTAGAACGAGGCTTAATCAATGAGAAGACAAAAACGTGATATGACTGAACGCGCATTTTCGAAAGGCTATCAAGCTGGTTCCAGCGGCCGCCATAAAGAAGCCTGCCCCCATGATAATGGCGATGTTCGCCAGCAATGGTTAACCGGCTGGCGCGAGGGCCGAACAGATCAATGGGATGGATACACCGGCGTGTCCGGTATACATAAATTGGAATTACACTAAACACTAACAACTGGGAAGCTTGTCACAAGCTTTCCAGTTGTTACTCAATAACCCTTTAAAAAATCAGTTATACGCTAACCCCACTATCTATCCCTGCCGCTAGTTTCTCTGTTATATTCACTGGGTCTGATTCAGACACTAATGGACTATTCACTCATCATAAGGATTATGATAATGAGACTATCTGCGCTTTTATTGCCGCATGGCAATCGTTTTGTTCCAACACTCTCTGCTTGTTTACTGTGCTACTCAAGCTCTTACTCGCTATCGGCTTACCTCACTGTTGACGATTTATCAGTTGGCGATCTGTTAATTACTGAAGTTATGGCGAACCCTGCCGCGGTGTCCGACGATGCTGGCGAATGGTTTGAAATCATCAACACAACGAACGATGAAATCGATCTAAACGGGCTATTGTTGCGAGACAATGGAGGCGATAAACATGCTGTATCCAGAGGTATGGCTCCGCTATTGGCTGCCGGTGCCTACTTCACTTTCGGCAGAAATGGCAATGCCGACAGTAATGGTGGCTACCAAACTGACTACACCTATCGGGCATTTTCCCTAGCAAACAACGGTGACGAAATTATCCTTGAAACTGCAACGACAATAATAGACAGCCTGTTCTATAGCACCTCTATTTTTGGCGCCGCAGGCCATAGCGCCGAGCTGACCGTCAGTGGGTTTTCGTTGACACCCAGTGATTGGACTTATGGCTCGGGAGACATAGGTTCACCGGGCGCCGCAGGCCGGTATTCTCCCATTATAGACACGATAGATTCGAGCTTTGATGACGACTACCAAGCAGTTAGCGTTGCGGAACCGGCTGTGAGCTTGCTAATGCTACTCGGCGTAAGCTGCCTTATCGCCGGAAGGTTTAAATTCAACGGCTTATCGTAAGCGCTCTACCTCATACACTGGTACTACTATTGGCAGTGTATGAGGACTAATTTCACTATTGCTTTAGGTTCTCACCTGAAAGGCTAGTGCGTTATTCTTCCGTTCTCTGTAAAATACGGGTCGACGTTACTTAGCCACAAGAGCCGACTCCCTTTGAAAACAGAATTTTTAGGCAAAACCCTGTCAGGTCCGTTCACTATCCCATCGGGTATCGTGACCTGCTCAGCCCCCATCATTCAGGCGTTTTTTGATGCCATTCCTGAGGTTGGTGTATTGACTACCAAAAGTATCGGACCGGAGCCCCGGCTCGGTTATCGGGAACCTGTTTTGAGTCAGTATGCACCGGGATGTTTCGTAAATGCGGTGGGACTCACCAACCCTGGCGCTGAACAGGCAGCGGTATTGATGGCTAGATTGGACATTCCTGAGGACCGGTTCTTATTAATCTCTATCTTTGGCGGCAATGTCGACGAATATGTACAAGTCGCAAAAATCATGGCGCCGTTCGCCGATGGCTTAGAGCTTAATTTATCCTGTCCTCACGCCAAAGGCTACGGCATGGCCATGGGTCAGGATCCAGATCTCGTCAGAGAAATAACCGCTGCCGTGAAAGCGGCTGTGACTATACCGGTCATTCCAAAGCTCACACCTAACGTGCCTAATATCGGAGAAATAGCAGCCGCTGCAGTTGCCGGCGGTGCTGATGCTATTTGTGGCGTTAATACAGTTGGACCCGGGCAGTACAATAGTCACGGACAGGCGGTCCTCAGTAATGGCATGGGAGGGATGTCAGGGAAAGGTGTGCTGCCAATTGCACTGAAATGTGTCGATGAAATTAGCAACGCTGTGGACTGTCCTATTATTGCCTGCGGGGGTATCAGCAGCGCCGACAATGTTCGCAGCTTCCAAAAGGCAGGCGCAAAAATTATCGGCATTGGATCAGCCTTGGTAGGCATGACGACGGCACAAATAGGCGACTATTTTTCTGCGCTCAGCAGCGATTTATTGGCTGACACTGAAAAGGCCGAATCGTTAGTTCGGTACGATATCGACATGAGTTTTGACTCGGTCACACTGGTAAAAAATGAGAAGATTTGCGACGACATTTCCATACTTACGTTCAATAAGAAAGTAGGCGTCCAGGCAGGTGAGTTTGTCTTCTTGTGGATTCCGGGTCTTGGCGAAAAACCGTTCTCAGCATTGACTGATGATCCGTTTTCTCTGGTTGTTATCAATCTTGGCACCTTCACAAAGACCTTGATTGATCTGGAACCCGGTGCCGAAGCGTACGTGCGCGGCCCTCACGGCATGCCGGTCAATCCGCCTGAGGGTGCAAAAATAATGACCGTCAGCGGCGGTACCGGTCTGGCTGCAGTTTACCAACTCGCTCGGGATTTAGGCGACGAAGGTCCGCAGTGCCCTGAGATGTTTGTTGGTGCACGCAGCGACGATCGACTGTACTTTATTGATGAATGCAAAGCCATTAGCACTCTCCATATTGCCACTGACGATGGGAGTCGTGGTTACAATGGCCGGGTTACCGACATGTTGCGCGAACGACTCCAACAGTTATCCGCCAACGAGCTGGAAAATCTCTATTTTTATAATTGCGGCCCAGAGCCGATGGTCCATGCGGCAATCGCCGTACAAAAAGAGTTTTGTGGCAATCACCAAATTCACAGCGCTATTGATTACATGACAAAATGTGGTGTCGGTATTTGCGGGGCTTGTAATGCCCCTGACGGCAGGCGCCTGTGTGTTGACGGTCCATTCCTGTAACCACACAGCACTTTCAAACAGTCAGGCCTAAATTCAAACAGCCTAGTATAATCTCTTTAGGGTTTTGGTATTAAACAGCCAGAGACGAGTGAATAGTCAATCGCCATTAGTGTAACGCCGCTTTATCCACCAGTCCTTTTCATTCAGGTAGGCCCTATTCCGACGTCGCTGACTTCGTCTGCAGCCAGTATTAGGCACCAAATCAAGCTGTCGCCTTACTCGTCTTTCTCGTTGATTCCGAGGGTCTTCGAAAAGTTCCAGTAAAAAAGCGTCCCGATCTTGAACCGCTCTATTAATTTCACGGGGCGCTTCTCCCCGAACTTCTACCTTATTCAACCTAGCTCTATTCATCAAAAATCCATTCATGACGGCTTATTTCTATGCCTCTCTCAAGCTTCCCGTATACATCATGTACAGGCTATGTTGTTTACCACTCCCGTTCAACGTTAATCGAGTCAGTCTTTGATCTAGAGCATCATAAACTTTCAACCAACGACATTGTTAATTCTACAGCCTTGTAATCGACTGAAATTTTGCCTGTTGGTCAAATTCAATGACAAACCTCCCTGAAATTCCATGATGAGTAACAAACGGTTGTAGAATATTAGCGGGGAACCGTACCCGTCGACCATCGCTACCGAGGGTTGAGACGACGGCACTAGGGACCTGATAGTATTTAAGATACTCGGTTGCCGTTATCGTGATATCAACAATCAGTTTATCCATCAACTCGCGTGCTCTTCAGCCGACATAACCCTGCTCCATCGTTACTCTATAAATACCCAGCTACCCTATACCAAGAACGTTTCCCTTTGGTGACTCGAGTAAAATTTATTAATAAGTCGACCAACAGAACCGCCGCGGGGATATAGTGATCAATCTATTATCAGCGAATGTAGCAGACTAATTAGCCTGTCAACACCTTGATGCGATACCATGCCTTACCATATCAGAAAAATAACCCTAGCATGCCTGTCAGAGACTTGCGTCCGTTTACCATTTCGACGATTTAAATTCCTTTAAAAGCTTAGCTTAAGCTATCGATTTTGTTAGAATTTTGAACAATAGCGCTGCTAACAGGAACTTGTGGTCTAATCCGGGTCAAATGTTGCTCAAACCGGACTTTAGAGGCACTTTAACAGCGCATCGGTACTAACAATATTAAGCGCGATTAACCGCTAGACAGATAGCTTTATCATTGACGATGAAGCCAGCAATGGCAGAACTGTCAATACAACCGTCACCTTTTGATAAATGAAGTAGATAATAATGAACGAACGGCACGACCTAGACACGATAAAAACATGGCTGGAAAGCCAAATCATCGGACAACAACAACTGGTTGAACGATTATTGATTGCCTTATTAGCCGACGGCCATTTACTCGTCGAGGGTGCTCCAGGCTTGGCCAAAACAAAAGCGATCAAATCATTAGCAGACGTTGTTGACGGCGACTTTCATCGTATCCAGTTCACCCCAGACTTGTTGCCTGGCGATGTCACGGGCACCGATATATTTCGCCCCGAAGATGGCTCCTTTCAATTCCAAAAAGGACCAATCTTCCATAATCTGGTACTCGCTGATGAAATTAATCGAGCGCCGGCGAAAGTTCAATCGGCTTTATTAGAAGCCATGGCAGAGCGACAAGTGAGTGTCGGTAAGACCACCTATCCCCTTGAGGAGCTATTTTTAGTAATGGCGACCCAAAATCCTATTGAACAGGAAGGCACCTACCCATTGCCCGAAGCACAACTGGACCGTTTTTTAATGCATGTCCGAGTCGACTATCCAAGTACGGAAGCCGAGCGGCAAATATTACAGCTGGTTCGCAGTGAGGCCATCGCCGCCAGTGAGCCGACACCTGCGCCTCAACCCTTACCGCAGAGCACTATTTTTTCGGCCAGACAACAAATACTTACATTGCATTCAGCGCCAGCAGTAGAGGAATACATAGTGCAACTCATCATGGCGAGTCGTCATCCTGAAAAATACAGCAGTGACCTCACTGCATGGATTGAGTTTGGAGCAAGTCCTCGCGGTACCATTGCACTGGACAGTTGTGCCCGCGCACACGCTTGGCTAAACGGGCAAGATTTTGTCAGCCCGGATGACGTTCAATCGATCGCAGCAGACGTGTTGCGTCATCGTCTTATTCTGAGCTTTGAAGCCGAAGCAAACGGAATCAGTACCGACGATGTTATCGACGAATTGCTGCGTCTGGTTCCTGTAGGGTAAGGATACTAGCCATGACGATTTCTGATAACGGTAACCGCATGAATGCTGTTTTGACCGGTGCCTACATCGATCTGGCCGGTCTCATTGGCGCCCGGTTTTCCGCGAAAGACTTAAAACTTCAGCAGCGCCGCAAAGCTTTGAGCTTGTTGGCGGGACCCAATAAGACGAATTTTCGAGGTAGAGGTATCGACTTCGAGGAAGTGAGAGCCTATCAACCCGGCGATGATATTCGCACAATAGACTGGCGAGTGACTGCGCGCAGCGGAAAAGCCTACACCAAACTTTTTCAGGAAGAGAGAGAGCGCCCTACTTTGGTCGCGATAGACCAACGCCAGTCAATGTTTTTCGGTAGCAAAACATGTTTTAAATCCGTGATGGCCTGTTATCTTGGCGCATTGATCACTTGGTCCGGATTACAGAATAACGATCGTGTTGGCGGTTTGGTATTCGGTAACAGTCGCCATCAGGAAGTGCGCCCGCGACGCAGTCGACAATCCGCGTTAGCGTTAATTCATCTGATGCTAGAATTTAACCAACTTCTAGACCGAGACAGTGGTATCGAACAGTCCCCGACTCAGGGACTGGAAGAATCATTAATAGAACTTCGTCGCGTTGCGAGACCGGGTAGCGCCGTTTATATCATCAGTGATTTTTCCGGCTATGATAAAGGCGATGTTCTCAAACATTTATATCAACTGTCACGCCATTGCGAAATAACCGCCATCTTCGTTTATGATCCGTTGGAACAACGACTACCACCTCCTGGACAATACACGGTAACGGATGGAAAACAACGCAATATCATTCAGACTGGCGACGCAAAAGTTCGTCAACACTATGAAGAACATTTTGAACAGCACCGCTACGATCTCAAACAGCAGCTCGGAAAACTAGGTATACCCCTTATCCAAATTGGCACAGACCAAGCACCCTTACAAAGTCTGCTGACCTACTATGGCTCAACTCGTCGCCGATCCAAGGGAGCTAAGCCGTAATATGCCGGATCAAGACCCCTTAGCCCAACTGCGTGATATCCACTTACCCGATGCTATTAGTTTTTGGCCATTGGCCCCCGGCTGGTGGATCGTTGGACTACTTCTTATCTTGCTACTGCTTGTTGTTTGCAATTTTTTGTATCGGTCAAAGAAACGCAATAGATATCGGGTGCTAGCCGTCAGGGAGCTAGCAAATTTAGATCAGTATTTCGGGCAGCCCGCGCTCTATTTACAACATCTTAATCACCTGCTTAAACAAACCGCACTCGCCACCAAGTCGACCACCGATATCGCCGCTTTAAGCGGTAACGAATGGTTAGATTTTTTAGACTTCACGGGTAAAACTACGCAATTCAATCAGGGCGCGGGCCGGGTATTGAACCATGGCCCCTACGCCCCTTCTGTACCGGAATTGGACCCGGAGACGCTTCAACTACTGTGTAAGCAGTGGATAATGCGTCATGATTTCCCTAAAAGCGGTGCCTCTAAATGATCGGCTTTAATCTTATGTGGGCACTTTACTTGCTGCCAGTACCGCTGTTGGCATATTGGCTTATACCGAAAGCACAACAGCATCAAGCGGCTGTTCGTGTTCCATTTTTTAGTGAGCTGTCAGAACTTCAGCACAACAAAAAGAACGTAATTGGACTGGCGAAACTGCAAACCGCAGTCGTCATTACAATATGGTGCAGTCTAGTGCTGGCAGCAGCTGGACCAACCTGGATTGGCGATCCAATCAATTTACCGAGCAGTGGACGAGATCTACTGCTGGCTGTTGACCTCTCAGGCAGCATGAAAATCGAAGACATGGAAGTTAACGGCGATCGAGTTCCTAGAATTGTTGCCGTTAAAACGGTACTGAATGAATTCATTCAACGGCGAAAAGGAGACCGTCTTGGCCTTATTTTATTTGGCAGCCAAGCCTATGTTCAGGCACCCTTGACCTTTGACCAGACCACTGTTCAGCGATTTATGCGAGAAGCTCAAATCGGTTTTGCCGGAGAGGAAAATACCGCTATCGGTGATGCCATTGGTCTATCAGTGAAACGATTACGAGATCGCCCGGGCGACCGACATGTGATGATATTGTTAACTGACGGTCAAAACAATGGCGGTAAAATCAACCCAATACCCGCATCAAAAATCGCTGCCAACAACGGCATTATTATCTATACGATCGGCGTCGGCGCCGACGAAATGGTCATGCCTGGCGTGCTGGGCAGCAGCTTCGGTTCGAGACGGGTTAACCCTTCTGCCGACCTCGATGAAAAGACATTACAACAAGTCGCAACCGCGACTGGAGGTCAATACTTCCGGGCAAGGAACCCTCAAGAGCTAGAGAAAATCTATCGACTACTCGATCAATTAGAGCCCGTCGAGGATAAAAAAGAAACCTTCCGCCCACAGAAGTCTTTATTTTATTGGCCCCTCGGCCTAGCATTTATTCTTAGCGCGCTTACAGCGCTTATCAAGTTCCCTTGGAGAGACGGCTTGCATTTATCCAAAACCAACAAAGAGCCGCCAGCCATTTCCCCCGGAGAACTGAACCACTAATGTCACCTTTATTATTGGAACAGTTCCATTTCCTTCGACCCTACTGGCTGCTAAGTATTATACCCGCCTGCTTGGTGACGATACTGTTTTGGCAACTCAAGCGCAGCGCCGTTAGTTGGCATGGTGCAATCGCCCCGCAACTACTTCAGCATCTCGTCGATAAGGGCATCAGTAAGACATCACGCTGGCCATGGCTTGCCTTACTCATTGCGTGGATCATCGCCGCTGTAGCTATGTCTGGGCCAACCTGGATCAAGCTACCTCAGCCGGTCCATCAGCGTCAGGATGCCCTAGTTATTGTGTTAGACCTGTCACTGTCAATGTTGGCAGAAGATATCAAACCATCGAGATTAGTCAGGGCTCGTCATAAAGTTCTCGATATACTCAATCATCGCAATGAAGGTCTTTCCGCATTAATCGCATATTCAGGCGACGCTCACGTTGTATCGCCACTAACCGATGACAACCCAACCGTCGCCAACTTAGCTCCGGCATTAACCCCGGACATGATGCCAGTCTATGGAAGCGATCCCGTAGCGGCACTAACACTGGCTAAACAACTTTTTACAAACGCTGGCATAACTAGCGGGAGGGTATTGTTACTCACCGATGGTGTTACTCAAAACGACGTTGATGATATTGATAGTGAACTGCGTAATCTCGGATTTGAATTATCGATCATGGGAATCGGCACGGTTGATGGCGCTCCGATACCTTTCAACAACAGCTTTCTTAAAGATAACAGCGGAAATATTATCGTGCCGCAATTAGATCGATCGCGGCTGGAAAGTTTGGCGCAAAAGAATAGTGGCCGTTACACCGATATCAGCCTTGATGACAGTGATGTGGAGTTTTTACTACCCACGATTATTCCTCGTGCTAACGAAAAAACAACGGTCACTGAACGAAATTTTGATCAGTGGGATGATCGTGGACCGTTGCTAGTTTTCTTGATCTTACCTTTTGCACTGTTAGCATTTCGTCGTGGCTGGCTATTAGTTTTACCACTGGTGGTCATCCTACAGCCAGAAACTGGCCACGCCCTCGAATGGGAAGACTTGTGGCAACGCCCTGATCAACGCGGTGAAGTAGCAATGCAACAGGGAGACCCAGAACAAGCAGCCAGGTATTTTGAACATAAGCAATGGCGAGCAAGCGCAGACTACCGGTCTGGTAACTACAAAGGAGCTACGGCGGGTTTTGGTCAGGAAGAAGATGCTGACGCACATTACAATCTTGGCAATTCTTTGGCCAAGTCAGGAAAACTCGACGAAGCAATCGACGCCTATGAAAATGCGTTAGAACAACAACCCACTATGGAAGACGCGCAATTTAATAAACAGTTAGTTGAGCAATTGTTACAGCAACAAGAACAAGAGCAAGAGCAAGAACAGTCAGACGACGATTCAGAGAGCGGCGAAGACCAACAAGAATCGCAAAACGATGACCAGAAAACCAACCCAAAAGAGGGTGACAAGCAGCAGGACAGCAGCGGCGACCGACAAGACCAACAGGAACCACCTCAATCTGAACCAAGTGACCAGAAAGAACAGCAAGAAAACGAAAAAGAGCAAGAGCAAGAGCAAAAGCAAGAGCAAGAGCAAGAGCAAGAGCAAGAGCAAGAGCAAGAGCAAGAGCAAGAGCAAGAGCAAGAGCAAGAGCAAGAGCAAGAGCAAGAGCAAGATAATGATGCCCAGCAACAACCTTCCGAAGCTACAAAAATGACGCCAGAGCAAGAACAGCAAGAACAGCAAGAACAGCAAGAACAGCAAGAACAGCAAGCCATGGAACAGTGGATACGCGGAATTCCAGACGATCCGTCGGGATTGTTACGTCGAAAATTCAACTATGAATATCAAGTTCGCCAATCACAGGGCGCAACAAAAAGGGAGCAGCCTCAGTGGTAACCTTGCGATCGTATTTCTCGCTTCTCATTTTCCTCAGCGCTCTGATGAATACTGCGGTGGCAACGCCTATGGCCAGCATTGATCGCAGTGTCATTTCGATTGACGACACAATAACCTTCACCGTACGGGTAAGTGGCACCGGGTCCTTCAAGGGCCCAGATTTGAACTCAATTTATATTGATTTTGAAGTGCTGGGCAATCGACAAAGCAGCCGCCATACCATTCGCAATGGTGTATCAGAATCCTGGACAGAATGGATCATTACACTAGCGCCTAAGCGTAAAGGACGGCTAACAATTCCATCTATAGCTGTTAATGGAAAAAAAACAGAGCCTATTTCAGTCATTGTTCGGGCAAGTCCTCCGATATCTGCCGGCGCGGTCAAACCGGTTTATCTAGAGTCGGAAGTCGACAGCAATTCAATCTATGTGCAGCAACAAATCATATTTACCCTGCGGATTTTTCAGTCAATCACTTTAGACAATATGAATCTAACCGAGCCTGAATTCGATGATGCTCTTATGGAAAAACTGGGTCAAAACTCCTACCAACGAAAAATACAAAATACGCCGTACCGTGTTCACGAGTTGCAATATGCGATATTCCCACAGAAAACCGGAAGTTTAATTATACCCGAGCTAGTATTTACCGCTACTGAAGCGGTTGCCAGGCGTTCTGTATTCAGCCTCCCCGGACAAGGACGAACGCTAAGACAAATGTCGGAGCAGCATAAGATTGAAGTATTGCCCCCCCCAATCGATATTAAGACTGGTATCTGGCTCCCCGCAAAAGACATACAATTAACCGAGAAATGGAGCAGATTACCCGATGATATTCGCGTTGGTGATTCCATTACTCGGACAATATCCGTCACCGCGATAAGCTTACTAGATTCACAGCTGCCACCGTTTAACTTCCCGTCGATCCCGGGAGCCAAACTATACCCCGACCAAGGAAACACTGAGTCCTCGGTTTCTGCTCAAGGAGTAACATCGTCACGTTCCGGTAGCATTGCGATAATACCCACGGTGGCAGGAACGCTGCTCCTGCCAGAAATACGATTTAACTGGTGGGATACTAACAGCAAGCAGAACAGGACAGCTGTCATAGCTTCCCGAGAACTCACTATCAAGCCGGCTCTACAAAATACTCAGGGGGCAAGTACACCGCTCGCCGTCGATCATAGTCAAGCGAACACTGTAAGCAAGATCACCTCAGACTCAACATCCAATAGCAGCCGATTATGGCAAATAATTTCTGCCGGCTTAGCACTGGCTTGGGCAATCACTTTATTACTATGGTGGCGCGGTGCACGATTTGCCGCCCCGTCTTTAGTGCCATCCACAAAAAGCGGTGGTTTGTTGTCAGAGCATACTGCCTTCTCACGACTAAGCTCAGCTTGTAAGTCCAACGAGATCAATGAGGTGCGGGCAGCTTGTATTGAATGGGCAAACAATTATTGGCACGAATATACCATCAATAACCTACAGGATGTTCAGCGCTGCAGTGATGATGAGGAGCTCGCCAAAGAATTATCCCAACTGGACAATTCCCTCTACGGAACCGAAAGCAGTCAACATAGCTGGAATGGAGAGCAATTGTTACTGGCGGTAAGTCGTATCAGGAAGGATGGCCCGAAAAAGTCGGAAAATAGCCAACAAACATTGCCGCCCCTTTATTCAAGCTAGTCGATGAAAAAAAGGCTATGCGGCAGTATGTAAGCCGCACTCGCGACCGTCTTCAACTTTAGTCGGATCGAAATAGTGCTTACAGCTAGGTAGTTTGTTCAATGCCATGTAGCCTACGACTTGCTCCTCTGTCCAGTAAAAAAAAGGAGCTACTTTTAAGATACCCCGATTGTCGATCGACAATATATCTAAGCTTTTCCGAAATTCCGTTTCCTCTTGACGAATCCCGCTAACCCAAACTTCTGGCTGCAAATCATCCAATGCCTTCTGAAAGGGCTCTAACTTAACTTGGCGAGTAAACTCTTCATGAACGTCGGGGTCATCGTCTGGATGGGGTATTCCGCCCATGATGGCGCTCCGCCGCTCCGCCGTCCATTGAGGTATATAAATCTGCATGTTCGGCTTTAACCTTTCCATAATAATTTCAGCGGCACGATAAGTGTCAGGAACGTTGTAACCACTGTCGATCCAAACCACAGGTATTGCCGCATCTGCCGCAGTAATCACATGCAACATCGCAGCGGCATTGGGTGCAAAACTGGTTGTCGCAATAATAGACTTGCCCAAGGTTGTGGCCCAGCGAACTATGTCCACCGGCGCTTCGTTTTTTAGCGTCTGGTTTAGTGCAGCCAGATCCATAGTTTTTATATCCGTAACCATAATTAAGTCGCTGGTACTATCTGTTCAGGAGTTATTGCAGACTGGACCGCGACTATAAATTAGAAACTATAAATAATCAATAAAATCAATTACTTATAATTACAAAATCTAAGCTTATAGCAAAGGAATATTAGAAAATTTGACCCTTTTATACAGACACACTGAGGGGTATTCTTACCGACACAACCCTACCTATCGTGCTAACTATTAATAATGCGGTGGTCTTTCGTCGAGGTCATTTTTACCCATATCACTGTTAATCTCGTCCAACTGTAGCTTCTGACTGCTGCACAGCTCATGCAAATTCTCAATCTGCTGCTGTTGCCGAGTAACAACATCATTTAATGACTGCACGGTATCCTCTTGAAATGCCAACTGTGACTGCAAATCGATTAGTTGTTGCTTGATAACTTCCAGTTCTTGGATCACTGTTTTTCCCTTAATTTTCAATTGACGAACACCATGGACCATCCATGCATTATAATGACCCAACAGCGGGATCACCTATAGATAATTTTACAGAGTTTTACCATGAATCGAGTTGTCTACTCTACCGACCAAGGTCGTCATTGCCCTGATTGCAGCAAACCGATTCAGCAATGTCACTGCAAACAACCGGTGATCTCAAAAAGTGATGGGACAGTGCGCCTGTCGAGAGAAACTAAGGGACGTAAAGGCAAGGGCGTTACTCTGATTACCGGATTGCCGCTAGCTGAGGGGGAATTAAAAGCATTGGCAAAAGAGTTAAAGCAGCTCTGTGGTACCGGCGGCTCGATAAAAAATGGGATCATTGAAATACAGGGAGATCAACGAAATTCTCTACAACTTGCGCTGCAGACCAAGGGCTATAAAGTCAAACTTAGCGGCGGCTAGAACGCCGAAATAATCAGCATAAACCCTAACAGAAAAGCAGTTTTACCTATGGAAACTTCCGCCTTACTGGAAACAGTAGTCATCTTTATTTCCGGAGCAGGTTTTGGCGGTTTAGCCCTATATCTGTATATGAAAGAGAAATTGCAAAAGCTACATAATCAGACAGCTTTACGCCGTATCAATATGCTCGAGCAAGTAGCCCAGCACGCCGGAAAAGTCAGCCATGTTTTCAGCCGATATGCTAGCTTGGTTACCGAAATAGGCATAAGCCGTGATCGAATGTCCCCCGGCCAGAAAAAAGAACTCGACGAATTAAGTACTCAATTAGTCGATGTCTATGAAGAAGTAGCAATTGCAGAATCGAAGCTTTTATTGCTGGGCGAACAAAAACTCGAAAAAGCACTCAAGTTGTATACAACCAAAATGGCACAGTTTCGAAAACAGATTTACCCTGGCCGCTTTAATAGTATCGAGGAGGCCAGCGGCCTGAAAAAGGAAGTTTCTCAGATGCGCGAGCAGTTTTACAATGTTCTTAGCCAGCGTTATGACCAAAGAATCGGCTAACAATCCGCACAACTGGCATCACCTTTACTTCACTTTATCCATTGAGGCCCGAAAAGCCTCGTGTCAGCTGGCTTAGTAAATCATTAACGTGATTTAGCAGTCTCTGCCTCGACAACCCAGTCTTTACTATCGACATTCCAGGTTCTCGCCCAATAAAGAAACGGCGTGTCAGTCAAAGCAATCAGTAATTTAAACACATATTTGGCTAAAGCAAGCTGCATAGCAGTGGTGAAATCAACCACGCCCCACCAAACAACAACGCCATAAATAACCGTGTCAATCGCTTGCGATACCATCGTGGAAAGATTGTTACGCAGCCACAAATGACGCCCTTGAGTTTTCTCCTTGATGTAATGGAAAATCCAAACATCGAAACGTTGGCTGATAAAATACGCGAGCAACGACCCGAGAATAAACCGCGGGGTAAAGTTGAACAGCGTCTGAGTCGCCTCATGGATGCTAGCAGCAAAGACTGCAGTATTGGGATTACTCGACGGGAGGTACATCAAACTCATACTGATCATAACGATAATGATGATGCTGACGACAAACCCAACCATTACCGCTCGATTAGCTTCCCTTCTGCCATACCTCTCGCTTAATAAATCCGTAGAAAAATAAATACTGGAATATAAAATAACCCCCATGCTGGTTTGCATTCCAAATATTTCCGTCAACTTAGGGCCTTGCAAATTAGCCAATAGCAGGCTGATGACAATACTGGCATACAAGCCTTGACGACCGAACATACGATACAACAGCACAGCAAAGCCCAAATCTATGGCTATCGTAGCAAACCAGAGCAACTCCTGTTGTGTTGAAAAAAAGTGAGCAAAAAAATCAGTCAACATAGTAAATACCACTTAACATCGGCTTAAAACTGGTCATCTCGTAGTGCCATCGTTGAATCATGACCCGATAGTACAGCTTTGCCATATGCACCTGCACGGGGCATAATTTGCTCTGCATAGAAACGAGCAGTAACCATTTTTGCGCTATAAAATGGCTCGTCTTCTTGTATTTTTTCCTTTGCGATAAGACTCGATTTTGCGAGCAGCCAGCCACCTAACACCGTACCAACAGCCATCAGTAGATTGACCGCAACAGCCCCCGGTAACTGCTGATTATTTTTTGCCCGCGGCAGTAACCAGCCTGATAGCTCTTCTAGCGTCTTGGCACCCTCGATTAACGATGCTGTTATCGTCGAAAACTCAGCTCCGCCAACACTTAACAGATCACTGGTCGCTCTTACCTCTTCAATTAGCCGTCCAAATTCTCGGCCTTCGTCCCGCATTAGCTTTCGCCCAACAAAATCGTTGGCTTGAATACCCGTAGTACCTTCATAGATCGTCGTTATACGTGCGTCACGCATAAATTGCGCGGCTCCGGTTTCTTCAATAAAACCCATCCCACCGTGCACCTGCAGCCCCAACGAACTCACTTCCTGAGCAACTTCAGTCGACCATCCTTTAGCAATTGGGGTTAATAATTCGCCCCGAAAATTAGCCAACGTTCGCTCTTGTTTATCGACTGCGTGATGAGCATGGTCGAAGGCGGATGAGGTGACATAACAAAGCGCACGTGAAGCCTCCGTCAGTGATCTCATAACCATTAGCATCCTGCGCACGTCTGGATGACGAATGATTGAACCCTTTTCACGGTCCCCCGGAGCTTGACCTTGTACTCGATCTTTAGCGTAGGCGGCAGCCTGCTGATAGGCACGATCGGAAACAGCAACCCCTTGGCCACCAACATTTAGCCTAGCGTGGTTCATCATAGTGAACATATAGGCCAACCCTTTATTTTCCTCTCCAATCAAATAACCAATGGCCCCCTCATTTTCACCAAAACTCATGACACAGGTTGGGCTTCCATGTATACCCAATTTATGCTCGACAGAGACCGCATAGACATCGTTACGGTCGCCAATTGAACCATCGCTATTCACTAAAAATTTAGGCACCAGAAAAAGGGAAATACCCTTAACACCCTCCGGTGCATTTGGCGTTCTAGCCAATACTAAGTGCACTACATTTTCGGTCATCTGGTGGTCGCCCCAAGTAATATAAATCTTGGTACCGTTAATTCGATAGTAGTCTTTTTCTGGCAAGGCACTCGATCGGATGACCGCAAGATCGGAACCCGCATCAGACTCCGTTAGGTTCATCGCACCGGTCCATTCGCCCGATATCATTTTCTCAAGATATGTGTTTTTGATGGAGGCACTGGCGTGAGACTCTATAGCGTTGATAGCTCCCTGACTCAACATGGGGCATAGTCCAAAACTCATATTCGCTGCAGCCCACATTTCCATAGCCGCTAAACCGACGCTTTCTGGCAAACCCATACCGCCGTATTCCGGATTGCCAGGTAATGCGGCCCAACCGCCATCGACAAACTGCTGATAAGCTTGCGAAAAACCAGCCGTTTCTACAACAGCATTATCGACGCATTGAGCGCCATTTAAATCACCCGCGGTATTAAGCGGTGCCAAGACTCCCACGGCAAACTTCCCCGCTTCTTCAAGTACGGTGTCAACCAGCTCGGGATTAGTTTCTTCGAACCGTGGCAACTCACATAGGTCCGATAAACCAGCTAATTCATTGAGCACAAAACTCATATCTTTGACAGGTGCGGAATATTCAAACATCGTTACTCTCTCCATAAGCCCGCGTTATCGCTGACTAACAAATGACTAGTACAGTACTATTTGTTTCGACTGTATTTATCGAATAAGCGACACCATCGAACACCATATTTTATTGTGCCGCTATTCATTAACTGGAACTTTCTTAGTTATGCAGGAAATACGTAGTCTTTATACTGATCCCTGAGATCTTTTTTGCTGAGTTTCCCAGTCGCTGTGTGTGGGAGCTCCGTGACAAAAAGACAGTCATCGGGGGTCCACCAAGTTGCTACTTTGCCCTTAAACCAGCCCAACATTTCCTCCCGACTAAGTTCAGCACCCTCTTTTTTAATGACCAGAAGCAGTGGGCGCTCGGTCCACTTTTCATGGTACAAACCAATGACAGCAGCCTCCTCAACTGCCGGATGATCTACGGCGGCATTTTCCAAATCAATAGAACTAATCCACTCACCGCCCGACTTAATAACATCCTTACTCCGATCGGTAATTTGCATGAAGCCATCGGCATCAATTGTTGATACATCACCGGTATCAAACCAACCTTCATCGTCGTGCGCGTTACTGTCATCGAGTTTAAAATAGTTGCTGCACACCCAGGGACCACGAACTTTAAGTCCGCCAAAAGCGACGCCATCCCAAGGTAACTCCTTATTATCTTCGTCGACAATTTTCATCTCGACACCGTACATTCCCCGTCCAGCCTTCACCCGCATGCGGGCAAATGCTTCTTCACCAAGGGCATCCCTATCCAGCTTAGGGTTATAGGTTCCCAGTGGACTCATTTCTGTCATACCCCAGCCGACATGTGTGTATACGCCGTACTTATCAAAGGTTTCCATGATGGAAACCGGGCATGCTGCGCCACCAACAATAACTCGATCGAGTGGATCTATTCGTTTACCCGTTTGCTCCAAGTAGTTCTGCAAAGCTAGCCACACGGTAGGTACGCCCGCCGAAAAAGTAACTTTCTCTTCATTAATCAGCTCTGTTAATACTTCACCGTCGGCCATCTTCGAGCCCGGAAATACTAACTTTGTCCCGATCATTGCCGCACCATACGGTATCCCCCATGCATTAACATGAAACATGGGGACGATCGGCAAAATAACGTCATTACTGTTAAGACCCATGACATCACGCAAACTGCCGCCCAAACAATGCAACACGGTAGAACGATGATTATAAAGGACACCTTTTGGGTGACCGGTGGTACCGGAGGTATAACACAGAGAAGAGGCTTCTAGTTCGTCAATCTCAGGCCACTCAAAGCTGTCGTTTTCTGACGCCAATAAGGTTTCATAACAATAAACATTGTTCATCGACGTCTCCGGCATGCAGTCCTCCGAAGTTAAGACAATAATGCCCTTAACGTTAGGCATAAGAGCTTGCAACTGCTCTAACAGTGGCAGGAATAGAACATCGGTATAAATAAATGTGTCGTCAGCATGGTTGACAATGTATTCAACTTGCTCGGGAAATAAGCGGGGATTAATTGTGTGGCAAACCATGCCTGAGCAGCTGACGGCGTAATATAGCTCAAAGTGACGATAGTCATTCCATGCCAAAGTCGCTATGCGATCCCCAGGCTTGGCACCGAGCCGCTGTAAGCTATTCGCCAGTTTACGCACTCGAGTAAACGCATCAGTGTAAGTATAGCGATGTCGCGGATTGTCATTGGTCACCGATACTATCTCAGTACCCCCATGAAATTTCTCCGCATGTTTCATCACAGAAGTAATTGTTAATGGTGTGTCCATCATCAAACCGTGCATAGAAAACCCCTATATACTGTATATTTGACCCAGGGTCTAAAAGCCACCAGGTCCTATGTAATAAATCGTCCAATTTAGCCAGACATTATACGCAATCCTATTTCGCCTGTATTGTCTTTTACTCATTTAGACCTATGCCACTAAATCACCGAATAACGCGTCCTTGACTACACATCCGAGGGAGAATAATCCACAATAGTGCTGTTAGTTAAGTCCATAATTCGAAAGGTCTTAAATTATTACTTCTATGGATACATTCCAACCCGCTCCAGCGACTAAACAGTTAATACTGATTGGTGGTGGCCACAGCCACTTGTCCGTCATCAAACAACTGGGGATGCGACCTATCGCAGGGCTGCAGGTAACTGTGATTAGTAAAGATATCCAAACACCATATTCTGGTATGGTGCCCGGAATGATTGCAGGTCATTACGATGATGCTGACGCCCATATCGACTTGCGTAAACTCTGTGAAGTGTCTGGAATCAGCTTGATTCAAGCCTCAGTAACCGGAATTGAGCCCAAACTACAACAGGTTTTTTGTGCCCAAAGACCACCCCTTTCGTACCATTGGCTTTCGATTAATATAGGATCGCAGCCCGCATTGAGTAATATCCCCGGGGCTGAAGGTATCGGTGCAGCTGTAAAACCTATATCTACTTTTATTAGCCATTGGCATGATGTATTAAATCGCTGCAAAAACAAACCCCGACCCACAGCTATCGCTATTGTTGGTGGCGGTGCAGCGAGCGTTGAAGTGGCAATGGCATGCCAATTTCAAGCGCAAAAAGAACTAGGCGTTAACTCCCAGTTATTAAAGTTTTCCGTCTTTAGCGGCAGTGATCAATTGCTGCCCAGCCACAACCGGCGAGTTCAACGTTATATCGCCAAGATGCTAAGCGAACGAGGGATTGAGTTATTTTTGGGACACACTGTTAGCAGCGCTGTTAGCTATGGCGATCGAGAACAGCTGAATTTTAATGGTCGTGAAGCGATTATTGTTGACGAGGTGATTTGGGCAATTCATGCAGGTAGTGCCGACTGGCCAAAAAAAGCCGGACTCGATTGCGATGCCAATGGCTTTATTCGTGTCAACAATTTTCTTCAAAGCACTTCCCATGACACCATATTTGCTGCCGGTGATATTGCAAGCTTCGACCCTCAACCGCTGGCTAAAAGTGGCGTTTATGCTGTGCGAGCCGGGCAGTATTTAGCGGACAACCTACGCTTAGTCGTTAGCGGTAAGCCTCTCAAACCCTATAAGCCGCAAAAAAACTTCTTAAGTATTTTAATGACGGGGAACAAGCAGGCTATCGCCTCTAAAGCGGGGTTCAGTGTCGCCGGTCAGTGGGTTTGGCGATGGAAAGATTTCATCGACCGGGGGTTTATGAATAAATTCCGAGTGCTTCCTATCAGTAATGCTGGCGACAAAGTAGTTGATGATCACTCAATGCGATGCGGCGGTTGTGGCGCAAAAATTGGCAACAGTATACTCAGCAGGGTTTTAGCAAAGCTCGATGTGGTCGAAAACAGCGATATTGAAATTGGCTTAAGGAGCCCAGACGACGCAGCCGTCATCAATCCTCCCGAGGGTAGGCAGTGGCTGCAAACAGTCGATTATTTTCGGGCTTTTATTGATGATCCATATCTACTTGGACGCATAGCAACGAATCATTGCCTGAGCGATATTTATGCCATGGGCGGAACACCACACTCTGCGCTGGCTATCGCCACCGTGCCCTATGGCTCCGAAGAACTGATTGAAAATTCTTTATTACAACTGATGAGTGGCGCTGTCGATAGTCTCAATGAGCAAGAAACCAGCTTGATCGGTGGCCATAGTAGCGAAGGTGCCGAATTAGGCTTTGGCCTGTCTGTCAATGGAACAATAGCCAAGAATGCACTCCTGACTAAGAGCAACCTACATAACGGCCAAGTGTTAGTCCTGACAAAACCGCTTGGTAGTGGTACTTTATTTGCGGCCAATATGAGAGGTCAAGCTCGGGGAAACTGGATTGACAACGCACTGGAGCAAATGCTGATTAGTAATAGGCAGGCCGCCTCGATTATTCACCAACATGGAGCTACGGCCTGCACTGACATTACCGGCTTCGGCTTATTGGGCCACCTATTAGAGATGCTCAATGCAACAACTAACTGCTCAGCGCAGATCATCATGGACAAGCTGCCTATATTGACTGGTGCCGCTGAAACCACTAAGGCTGGCTGGCTCAGCACACTTCATCCAGAAAATAGTCGTGCAGACCAACAGCTCAGCAATGCAGAAGAGTTTAGCCAGCACCCCTTCTACCCGCTATTATTTGATCCGCAGACAGCGGGTGGACTGCTAGCGGCACTGCCCTCAGACCAAGTAGACCAATGCGTGGCCGCTCTTCGCGCTAGTGACTGCCCTGACGCCTGTGTAATCGGCTCGATCTGCCTATCGAAGACGGCGACTCAGGTTATCATGCAGTGATAGCCACCATTTTTTAACAAACACTGTGCGATCGATATTGAACGAATAGTTATAATTTCGTTTTTATAAGGGTTGCAAAAAATACCAACCTATTGAAAAGATTTATAGGAGAATACTGTGACTAACACATCATACGACTACGACTTATTTGTCATCGGCGCTGGATCAGGCGGCGTTAGAGCCAGCCGTATGGCTGCGTCATTTGGAGCCCGTGTTGCGGTTGCCGAAGATCGTTACATGGGAGGAACCTGCGTCAATGTTGGATGCGTACCCAAAAAACTGTATGTCTATGCCTCTCAGTTTTCCAATGCGTTCGGTGATGCAAGAGGCTTTGGCTGGACGACCTCTGCACCATCCTTTCATTGGCCTACTTTGCGAGACAACAAAGTTGCAGAAATTTCACGATTGAATGATGTCTATCAGAATATGCTGGGAGGCGCTGGGGTTAATATTATTGATGGTCGCGCGCGCTTCATTGATGCTCATACCGTTGAGGTGAATGGTCAGTCTTATAGTGCGGAGCGGATTATTTTGGCAACCGGCACGTGGCCATTTATACCGAATATTCCGGGCAGCGAACATGCAATCACATCTAATGAGATATTCGACCTTGAAAATTTCCCACAGCGCCTACTCGTGGTCGGCGGTGGTTATATTGCCGTCGAATTTGCCGGTGTATTTAATGGCCTCGGAGCTGAGACAACGCAGCTCTATCGCGGCCCTCTGTTTTTACGAGGCTTCGACCAGGATATTCGAGAATTTGCCGCCCAAGAAATTGAAAAAGCCGGCGTCAACCTGCGCTTTAACAGCAATATCGCGGCAATTGAAAAGCTTGCCGATGGGAGCTTAGAAGCAACACTTGACGACGGTACCACAATAGCAGCTGATGCTATTCTTTACGCAACCGGCCGCAATCCTCATCTACAAGACTTAGGTTTTGAAAACGTTAATATCGCGCTCAATGATAATGGTACAGTAAAAGTGGACGATCATTTCCAGACTACTGAACCCAGCATTTATGCGTTGGGCGATATCACCGGCGGCATGGAGTTAACCCCTGTAGCACTTGCAGAGGGAATGGCACTTGCGAAAACACTGTACAACGACCAACCGACGAGCGTTGACTACGACACTATTCCAACCGCTGTTTTTTGCCAGCCAAACATTGGAACATGCGGATTAACCGAACAGGAAGGCAAAGACAAGTACGGTGAAATAACTGTTTACGAGTCTGATTTCCGCGCTATGAAGCACACGATTGGCGGAAGGCAAGAACGAACCTACATGAAACTTGTCGTCGATACCGCCACGGATAAGGTTGTCGGCATTCATATGATGGGTGACGATGCCGGGGAGATTGTTCAAGGAATGGCTATTGCAATGAAGGCAGGGGCAACCAAAGCACTGTTCGACAGTACGATAGGCATTCACCCTACTGCTGCTGAAGAGTTTGTGACGATGAGAACGCCCCGATAAATAATGCCGTCCAGTGATGGGGCGGCTTTATTTCCTAGGTTTTTTTACCTGACTCTTAACACGAGCCTTACGTTCTGTCTGGCGCTTACTCAACGTACCGCGATTTTCGGCGTATGGGTTCTCACCCGCTTTAAATTCTATTCGAATCGGTGTGCCGATAAGATTCAACTCACGGCGGAAAACTTTCTCTAAATAACGACGATAACTAGCTGGTACTTTAGCCGTTTGATTACCATGAATAACAATAATGGGAGGATTTGAACCACCGGCATGCGCATAGCGCAATTTAATACGCCGGCCATTAATCATCGGCGGAGCATGGTCGAACACCGCACCTTCGAGAATCTGTGTTAGCTTATTCGTCTGCAATTTTTCCATCGACGATCGGTAGGCTTTATCAACTGATTCATAGAGATGACCAACGCCAGTACCATGCAATGCTGAAATGAAATGAATCTCTGCAAAATCAATAAACTGTAAGCGACGCTCTAATTCACGCTTCACCCAAGTTTTGTGATCAATGTCCAATCCATCCCACTTATTCAATGCGATAACTAGTGCGCGACCAGCATCAATAGCGTGACCTAACAGATGTAAGTCCTGATCGACCAGCCCTTCAGCTGCGTCCATTACCAAAACAACCACATTGGCATCATCGATCGCTTTTAGTGCTTTAACAATCGAGAATTTCTCGACCGTCTCTCTAACATTTTTACGCCGCCGAACTCCTGCCGTGTCTATTAGGGTATATGGCTGGCCTTCCCTTTCATAATCAATATAGATACTGTCGCGAGTCGTTCCTGGATGATCAAATACAATGACTCGCTCTTCTCCCAGTAAACGATTAACCAGCGTTGACTTTCCTACATTAGGACGGCCGATAATAGCGATCTTTGTCCCACGATGTTTGTCCTGCTCTTCTTCTTCCTGATTGGAATCAGGAAACTGTAACAACATATCGTCCAGTAAGTTCCGGACACCCTTGCCATGTGTTGCCGTCATCGGATAGAGCTTTTCGATGCCTAGCTGATAGAAATCCGCCATGGCTACATTGGGGTCAACGCCATCAATTTTGTTCGCTATATAATAGACCGGCTTATCGGATTGTCGCAGTTTATTCGCCAAAGCATGATCACCTGCCGTCAACCCCGCCCGCGAATCGCATAAAAAGAACACCGCGTCAGCTTCATCAACAGCCAGCATAGACTGTTGTGCCATTGCTACATCAATGCCTTCTTCCTCGCCGGTAATACCGCCTGTATCGATGACTATAAAGCGGCGACTACCAACACGCGCCTCACCATATTTACGATCACGTGTTAGACCTGGTAAATTTGCTACCAGCGCATCGCGAGTCTTCGTAAGGCGGTTAAACAATGTCGACTTGCCGACATTGGGACGACCTACCAAAGCAATTACTGGAACCATGAGAAAAACCGTTTGGGCCCCTCATTTCTGAGGGACAGCAATGAAACGAGCTGACGAGAGCGTATCGTCAGCGAGCTAGAAAAATCGACTTATTTAGGCTCTTCCAACTTATAAGCTACTAACTTTCCGTCGTTACTATAAACCAACAACTTATTGTCAAAAGTTTGTAAATCGACTTGAATACCACTCGAATCAACTCGAGTTCGGGCGGCGATATGCCCGTCTACCTGCGACAGAGCATGTATATAACCCTCAAAATCGCCAACAATCACATAACTGCTGAGCGTTGCAGAGCCCGACAATTTCCTTCGACTAAAAACCGTTTGCGCCCACCGAGCACCCTGCCCGCTTTTTTCAAAGGCAGTAACGCTACCATCTTCACCGGACACATAAATATTACCGAAACCCGACGACATACCGACATGGCTTGACGCGTCATTTGACCATAATTTGCGGCCAGAAGCGGGTTCAATGGCAGCTATTTTACCTTGGTAACTGACCGTATAAACCGTACCATTATCTTCAAATATAGCACTGTCAATATCAATAATACGTTGAATCTCAGAGTCTCCCTTAGCAACTGCCACCCGGACGCTCCAACGCACGGCTCCGGTCTCGGCGTCGAAACTCACAACCTGACCATTGGCAAAGCCGGCAATTATGGCATTCCTAAAAATCAACGGCGTGCTGGTACCACGCAACGTAAGAACAGGCAGGGTGTGACGATAGGACCAAACACGTTCACCGGTTTCTATATCCAATCCGATTAACTGACCATCAAATGTCTGTACATAAACCCTAGCATTATCTGTTTGCGGGGCCGCTAGAATCTCACCACCAACTTTCTCTGTCCAGATCAGCTCTCCGTCGCTTTTATTCAGTGCGATGACTTCGCCCTTCACCGTACCTAGCAATAGAATATCGTCGCCAACACCTATACCGCCGACCACAAATTTATCAACAGAGTTACTCCACAAGGTTTTACCCGTCGATTTGGAGATGGCGTCGACCTGTCCGTCAGAAGCAGCAACATAAATAGTTTCGCCATCAACAACGGGGGTTAACCGGTTGTATAAATAGCCCTGCCCATCACCAACAGAAGTGCTCCAGACTTTGACAAACTTTCTCTCAATGTCAAAGTCCAGCAAGGGAGCAGGACCTTGCTCTTCCTCTCCATCAAATGAACCGCAGGCAGCCATCAACAATGTAACAGCCAACAGTGCGGCGAGCTTGTACAACTTAGTCATCAATACCATGGATTAAACATCCCCTTTTTTGGCGGAGTCATTCGCTGCCGACTCATCATTCCCAGTCTGATTTTCATCACTTTGCTGGGCATTTTCGAGTTGTTGAATTTTTAGGTTTATTAGCAGACTTTGTCCACCTTCTCCCGTAGCCGCAATATCTCGGGCTTGCTGGTAGACAGAAAGGGCACCAACGCTGTCACCTTGAGCCGCAAGGATATCTCCCTTAACTTCACTAAATGCGGCGCTATAACCCTTATTTTCGCCTACGGTCAGTTTCATAGCTTCGTCCATTTGACCCTCAGCCAATAAAACTTTCGCTAACCGTAAGCGAGCCTGTATACGCACTTCGTCTATCGCACCATTATCTAACACCCACTGAAGTTCTGCTGCTGCAGCATTTAGATCATTGTCATCCACTGCAAATTTTGCTTTATAAAGTGCAGCAAAATGGGCGTATGTTGTTCCGGTGTAATCTGCTTTTAGTGTGTCTGCCAAATGATTTGCGGTCGCAATTTGAGCCAGCGTAGCCTGACCATTGTCGCCATTCGCCGCTGTTAATAAATTTTGGTATATAGCTGAAGCTGTACTTTGATCAGCCTGTTGCTGCTTTTGCCAACCTTGCCAACCAAATACGCCCATAACAGCCAGTGCAATGGCGACTAAAGTCGATTTTCCATTTTCCCGCCACCAAGCTTTTAGCGCTTCGACTTGTTCTTCTTCGGTACGATAGCTATCTGACATTCTCTACTCTCTTCTCAATTCTGATCATCTGAATGATCGGTATTTCTGACATTTGACGCTACGAGGGCGCCTCCCTCAGATATGGAACTAATTCAGCGCTGCTACCAAAAGATCAGCCAACTCGCCATTATTTACCGTGTTCTGTTCGATATCATTGCGTAGCCATTTTACATTAACTACACCCTGCTCTGCTTCATTATCGCCAATAATTAATGCAATAGACGCCCCACTTTTGTCGGCTTTTTTAAATTGGCTCTTAAAACTGCCTCCGCCGCAGTGTAGCTGCAATTTCAGTGACGGTATTTTATCACGCAACTGCTCTGATAGCTGAAACGCGGCGGCTTTTGCCTTATCTCCCGCAACAACGAAATAAACATCTGGATTATTATTTATTGAATCTGGCACTTTATTCAACACTTGAACGATAAGACTAAGACGTTCGAGCCCCATAGCAAAGCCGATAGCGGGCGTTGGTTTCCCACCCAACTGTGCCACTAAACCATCGTATCGGCCGCCAGCACAAACAGTACCTTGGGCACCCAGTTGATCCGTTGTCCACTCAAAAACCGTTTTACTGTAATAATCAAGCCCCCTAACCAAGCGAGGATTGATCGAGTACCCAATACCGGCCGCGTCTAGTACACCTCTCAATTCATCAAAATGGTCACTGGACTCATCATCCAAATAGTCAGCCAACGCAGGCGCTTGGTCTAGAAGAGCTTGTGTTTGAGCGCTTTTACTGTCAAGGATTCTCAGCGGGTTCGATTCCAATCGGCGCTGACTGTCTTCGTCCAGTTGCTCAAAGTGCTGACTCAAGTAGTCGACGAGCGCCACTTTGTAATTCTCTCGAGCTTCGAGGTTGCCGATGCTATTTAGTTCCAGTGTGAGGTATTCACTAATACCCAAACGCTTCCAAAGACGAGCCGTCATCAAAATGAGCTCTGCATCAACGTCCGGCGTCGCTACGCCAAAACTCTCAACGCCGATCTGATGGAACTGTCTTAGCCGACCTTTTTGCGGCCGCTCATAACGAAACATGGGGCCGTGGTACCAAAGTCTTTGGATCTGTTGATTGTCGAGTAAACTATTTTGCAGGCACGCCCGAACACAGCTGGCGGTGCCTTCTGGTCTCATCGTTAAGCTCTCGCCATTGCGGTCATTGAAAGTGTACATTTCCTTTTCAACGATATCGGTTACTTCACCTATCGACCGCTTGAACAACTCTGTTTGTTCAACGATAGGGAAACGGATTTCCTGATAGCCATAGCCCGCAAGAACCTCCCTTACAGCTGACTCAAGGTATTGCCACAGGGCAGACTCTTCGGGCAACAAATCGTTCATGCCACGTATAGATTGTATTTTTGACAAGGTATATTTCCGCTAGCTTTCAGTAGATATTATGGTTGAACAGCGATTAGATCCTGCTCAGCTTGCTGTTTTGCTGCCACTTTATTGCGAATCATCGTTTCGAGATGATCCACTAAATTTTCTTTGCCAATTTTGTGGTCTTTTTTTCCGTCAACGTAAATCAGGTGCTGGGGAGTCCCGCCAGTTAAACCAATTTCAGCCTCCTTAGCTTCACCAGGGCCATTAACGATACAGCCAATAACAGCTACATCTAACGGTGTAGTGATATCGTCGAGGCGACTTTCCAGTTCGTTCATGGTCGCTACTACATCAAAGTTTTGACGTGAACAGCTCGGACAGGCAATAAAATTAATGCCCTTCGAGCGTAACTTCAGGCTTTTTAGGATTTCATAACCCACTTTTACTTCTTCAACGGGATCAGCCGCTAAAGATATGCGTATGGTATCGCCAATACCATCCATTAACAGCATCCCTAAACCCACTGAGGACTTAACCGTTCCGCCACGAAGACCACCGGCCTCGGTAATGCCAAGATGCAACGGCTGGTCTATCTGCGTTGATATTTGTCGATAGGCGGCTACCGCCATAAACACATCCGACGCTTTAACACTCAGTTTAAAGTTCTGGAAATCTAAACTGTCAAGAATATCGATATGGCGCATCGCCGACTCGACAAGAGCCTCCGGCGTCGGCTCGCCATACTTGCGCTGTAGCTCCTTCTCTAATGAGCCCGCATTAACGCCTATGCGCAACGGTATTCCTTTGTCACGAGCGCTATCAATGACGGCTCGGACTTTATCGTCTCTACCGATATTGCCTGGATTGATTCTCAGGCAGTCGACGCCATACTCAGCAACCTTCAGCGCAATTTTATAATCGAAATGAATATCAGCTACCAGCGGCACAGACACCTGCGCCCGTATTGCCTTGAACGCTTCAGCGGCGTCCATAGTTGGCACAGACACACGGACGATATCAGCACAAGCGTCTTCCAACGCTCTGATTTGAGCAACGGTCGCGGCCACATCGCACGTATCTGTATTGGTCATACTCTGCACCGATATAGGTGCATCACCGCCCACAGCGACATCACCAACCATTATCTGACGGGTTTTTCGTCGCTTTATGGGTGATTCCATCTGCATATCTACCGCTACCTTTTGCTACGTTAACGACTCTGCATTCAGAGCTAGTTGCCGGACTATAACTGACCGACGGTGAAATTGGCTGAATTATTTTTCTGATTTACACGAATACTGACTGGCTCGCCGTTGTATTCCATTTCGACATTGGCCGCAAACCCGAGTAACACGTTAAAAGGAGCTACCCCGGATAATTGCAGCCTCTCTTCTGCCTGCTTCAACTCCGCGAACAAAACGACATTTTGGCCGTCGGTAACTTTAACCCAACAGTCACCACTGAACCGAAAACTCAGCAACCCTTCCGGACTCGTAACCGCTATGTCACGTTCGTCCAGTGAAATATCGGCGGGTAATAACCCAATAATGTTAGATTGCCTGTTGCCCACAGCAGTTTCCGGAGCGCTGAGACTATCAGCAGTCGTTTTGTCTTTCCTTCTTTTGCCGGTTGCCGCTACTGCGTTTTCGCCACTGCCATCAACAATAAATTCCGCGACCCCAACCACTTCCCCGCCATCGACGGACACCCGAGAACCGTAGAACCATAAGACAACGATAACGACCAATGATGCAGCGAGACACCAATACTGGATACTCCGACCCTTATGCGGACGCTGGATTTGCGAAGTACTTGCCGTCATTGGATAATCGTTTTCCGGCCGCTCCGGACGAATGCTCATATAGGCATCAACCAGCAGTTTTGCGTCCATACCTAGCAAGCCTGCATAGGTTTTCAGATATCCACGGCAGAAAATATCTCCGTTTAGTATTAGATAATCATCCGCCTCCAATGCCTCGACTTGATAAGGCAGCAAATGCAATTTCTCAGCCATTTGACGGACAGAAAAACCCATTCTCTCACGCTCTACTCGCAAAAGTTGCCCAGGGGTTTCGTTTGTTTCTTCACTCATCTATCAAGCTATCCAGCCATTCTGCATTTTCTATAAGCCCTACTTGGAATTTCCATAGGCATCTTTATACAGCAAATACTCTTTGGACGTGGGATACAAGTTTTTCAAGGCCAGAGAAAAACTTGATAATGAATCCCTGTTGTCAAATTTATCCGCTAACCGAATACCTAGCCACAGTGCCGCTGCCGGTTGCTGTTCCACCTCGTTTCTGTACGCGTCGTAATATTGCTGTGACTTTGGATAATCTCCCATCTGATAATAAACCTCAGCCAGCTGATATCGAAGGCTGACATTGCGTTTATTCATTAAGTAAGCACGCCGAAAAGCATCCTCGGCCTTTACTAGGTTTTCCAGCTGCATGTAAGACCGACCTAAATTAACATACGCCGCAGGACGTTTATCGTAAAGAGTATCAGTGACCACGAGCTCTAGTTGTTTAACCGCTTCTTCATAGCGCCGATCGCTGTAAAGGTATACCGCGTAGTTATTCCTCGCTCTCGATGATGTTGGATCTAGTTTAATTGCTTTCTGGTAATACTCCTCCGCGCGATCCCCTTCACCGGTATTTTGAAAGACCAACGCCATGGTTAAAAAAACCTCCGCCGAGGAGTCATCAATTTCGAGCGCTGTTTTTAAATGTCGCTTAGCCGCATCCCAATTCCCATTACGAATATACGAAAGCGCTAGCTGTACCGAGTACTCGACAGCTTTTTGGTCATCAGCTTTATCACCAATACCACCTGATTCAGTCGTAATACATGCTGTCAGAGAGAATAGCGATATCAACAAAATTGACAGCAAACTGCATTTATACATCTTATTCTTTACCGAAGAAGCCATGCTGCCTATCCTCAAGGGTTGTTTTAACGAACTGTGACTACCTGACTTTCAGTATAGTTCGTCCTGTGGCGTTCGCTACGCTTAGTGCGGTCTGCCACTTGTCCAACCAATTGCCCACACGCAGCATCAATATCATCGCCCCTCGTGTTTCGAACCGTTGTAACAATACTTGAATTACTTAGTACCTGCCAAAACTGATCGATCGTTTTCTTACTCGGCCGCTGATAATCGGACAACGAAAAAGGATTGAATGGAATTAGGTTAATTTTGCAGGGAAAATCTTTCAGTAACTTAGCTAACTCTTTCGCGTGTTCGCGACTGTCATTAACCCCTGCAATAAGCGTGTATTCAACGGTCGTAACACGGTGGGTATCTGTCTGCTTTGCCCAGTAACGACCACATGCAGCCAACAATTCAGCAATTGGGTACTTTTTATTAATCGGCACTAACTGACTGCGCAGCTCGTCATTGGGGGCATGCAAGGAGATTGCCAGAGACACTTCACTCACGTCTCCTAATTTATCTAGGGCGGGGACAACACCCGAGGTGCTGAGCGTAACGCGGCGCTTTGAGATACCGTAGCCAAAATCGTCCATCATCAAACTCATAGATTGAACGACATTATCAAAATTTAATAGCGGCTCACCCATACCCATCATTACCACATTGGTAATAATGCGTTTATTGGTCGAAGGAAATGCATCGTAGGAGTTGATTGCCAGCCAGACCTGGCCAATTATTTCAGCTGCTGACAGATCTCGCTGAAATCCCTGCTTTCCTGTTGAGCAAAAGCTGCAATCGAGGCTACAACCGACTTGGGACGACACACATAAAGTGCCTCTATCTCCATCCGGAATCAATACCGTTTCTACTAAGCCTCCACCGGCAATACGGATTGCCCATTTTCGAGTGCCGTCGACGGAATCGTTTTGAGAAACAATTTCTGGAGGACGAATTTCCGCACACTGAATTAATCGAGATCGAAGCGCTTTGCTAATGTTCGTCATAGCATCAAAGTTGTCGACACCTTGATGATGAATCCATTTTAAAAGCTGCTGCGCTCTAAAAGGCTTTTCGCCCAGAGAGACACAAAAGGCTTCCATCTTTTCACGCGAAAGCCCCAACAGATTGGTTTTCTCTGTTGGGGCTTCCATCGGTGTAAAAATTTCAGTGGTGCTCATCATTTACCCCTGCTGTTTCCACGACATCTAAGATCACATAAAAACTGCCTGTGATACTAATGCATGACACCAAAATAACCGCAACCGGCTATCTCGGCGATTAGTCATTATGCACGGCCGCAGAGATCACATGTAGAAAAAAAGTACGCTATTTCACGTGCTGCTGACTCTGCCGAATCTGAGCCGTGAACAGCATTGGCATCAATTGAGTCGGCAAAATCGGCGCGAATAGTTCCAGCTTCAGCTTCCTTAGGATTAGTTGCACCCATGAGCTCACGATTCTTAGAAATGGCACTTTCACCTTCTAGCACTTGAACCATTACCGGACCCGAAGTCATAAATTCGATCAATGCGGGGAAAAAAGGGCGGCCTTTATGCTCAGCATAAAAACCTTCCGCCTGCCCACGACTCAGCTGCAGCATTTTTGAGGCTACTAGACACAGACCTGCCTCTTCGAAACGGCTGTATATTTTGCCGATTACATTTTTTGCAACAGCGTCTGGTTTTACAATAGAAAAAGTACGTTCAATTGCCATAATAGGCTCCGTAGTATCGATAGATCATTACGCGCTTTTGGCCGAAGATCGCCCCGCGCATAGAACTGAAATTTAAGACTGGAAACTAACTTCCAGCCGCGAAATTTTGAAGCGGCACATTATACGCGAAAGAGGCCAAGATTAGTAAAAAATATGCGGACTGGAAGGTCTTTTTCAGAAGGGGTGTAATGCGTGCCTATGAAGCCAGACTAGCGCTCGCCAGCGCTTGAATTTTTGCCACAATTGAACGCAGACCGTTACCTCTTGTGGGGCTCAGATGCCGCTCCAAGTCCAGCTGCTTGAAATAGCTATCCACATCAAAGGACACAATCTCTGTCGCTGTCTTATTATTAAAAGCCGCTAGAACTAACACTAACAAACCTCGCACGATGTAAGCGTCACTATCAACAGCAAAAAGCAATTTATCATCAGCTCGATCCACATCAAGCCAGACGTTACTCTGACATCCTTTCACCAGCCTTTCCGAGGTCCGCAATTTGTCTGCCATTGCAGGCAGCTCTTTGCCCAGATCGATAATGTACTGATAACGCTCTTCCCAATCGTCAAAAAAAGCCAAATCGTCAATAATTTCCGCCGTTGTTACCAATTGTTTAATCACCTATATTTTCTAGAAAAACATTCCCGCTTCCAACTGCGCTTCTTCGCTCATCATCTCTCGAGACCAGGGCGGGTCAAAAACCAACTCCACGTTTACCGCCTCAACACTGGGCACCGTCGCAGTGCGATATTTGACATCACCGACGAGTACCGGCCCCATCCCGCAACCAGGAGCTGTTAATGTCATTACGATGTCAACACTTTTGGCTGCCTGATCAATAGCAACGGAATAGATTAACCCCAGTGACACCAAACTGATTGGAATTTCCGGATCAAAGATACCATCCAGCGCCTGCCAAACCTGCTCCTCTTGAATGATCCCATCACCACTATCGGAAAAACTAGGGATATCAACATGCTGGCCTATTGCCCCCGCGTCAGTTCCGTCGATACGCAGCATATTTCCTTGCCAGGTAACGGTAAAATTGCCTCCCAAACTTTGATTAATAGTTACAAATTGGCCATTCGGAATGACTACCGCCTCTCCCGACGGAACCCGTCGCGCAGGACAATCCCGCTGGGTCACTACCATTAACTGTTGCATATTATCGCCCTTAGCTGACGCTAAAGCTTTCGCCACAGCCACACTCAGCTACAACATTGGGGTTATTAAACTTCACCACGCTATTCACGCCTTCTGCCACATAGTCTATTTCCGTGCCCCGCAAAATTTTGAGAGCATCTGGCGCGACCGCTAGCCTGACAGGCTCGTTTGGGTAGAGAACGATATCATCAGGCAAACTATCATCCACTAGGTCCAACACATAAGCGTAACCCGTACAACCGCTCTCCCTAGTACTCAAGCGCACCATTTTTCCCTCCGCGCCTTCAAGGGCTCTGGCGAAATGTTTCAATGCTGCCTCCGTCATCGTTACAGCCTCTAAAGACGGATCAAAAGTGCCAACTGTCATATCATATTCCTCACACTTATTCGTTCGAATTAAACACCTAGGTCAGCATCGTTTTAACTTTTTGTAGCGCCTTAAAAAAAACATCCACTTCTTCGAGTGTATTGTATAAAGAAAACGAGGCCCTGGCCGTCCCCGGCAGACCAAGCCGCCCCATCAAAGGCTCGGCACAGTGATATCCGGTGCGTATTGCAATGCCCTGCCGATCTAACAGGAAACCAATATCCGCAGGGTGCCCGGTGTCCATGATGAGACTCAAAACACCGACTTTTCGTTTTGCATTACCGACGATGGTTAGTCCGTCAAAATCACGGGCTTGACGCGTAGCACTCTCAAGCAATGCAGCCTCATGCATTCTCACCAAGTGAAAATCCAAGCCAGAAAACCAGCGGACCGCTGCGCCCAAGCCAACAGCGCCGGCAATATTTGGCGTCCCCGCCTCAAACCTATAAGGCAATTCATTCCAAACCGCATCGAGGTATGACACCTCTGAGATCATCTCACCACCGACCTGCCACACAGGCCAGCTGGCTAATACTTGTTTTCTTCCCCACAATACACCAATACCCGTAGGACCAAAGAGCTTGTGGCCGGAAAACACATAAAAGTCGCAGTCCAGACTTTGAACATCAACCGGCTCATGCGCGATACCCTGAGCACCATCAATCAGCACCCAAGCACCTACCGCGCGGGCGCGCTTGCACATATCCTCAACAGGATTAACAGTTCCCAGCGCATTTGATACCTGCGGGAAAGCCACCAATCGCGTACGCTCATTAAGCAGCGCATCATATTCGTCCATTACGACATCGCCACTATCGTCGATTGGAGCTATTTTTAGTGTCGCACCACTGCTCTTACAGGCCTGCTGCCAAGTGACCAAATTAGCATGGTGTTCCATTTCAGTGACCAACACTTCGTCACCAACAGATAATAATTCCGCCAGCCCATTCGCGACAATGTTTATAGATTCCGTCGTCCCACTCGTCCAAATAACCTCTTCTCGAGCATTGGCATTAATGAATTCAGCAACCGCATCCCTCGCATCCTCGTATCGTCGAGTCGCCTCATCTGCCAACTGATGAGCCCCACGATGGACGTTGGAATTGCACGTGCTGTAATAATCCACTATCGCATCGATCACACACTGAGGCTTCTGCGTTGTCGCTGCATTATCTAGATAAACCAAAGGTTTACCATCGACCTGACGCGACAAGATCGGAAACTGGGCCCGGATACCACTTATATCGAACTTTTTCATTTCGACCGCAGCTATACTCATTGCGTCGACTCCATTTCCGCAAAGCGACGCCGCAGATGCGGGCGCAACCAAGCGGCGAGATTCTGGTTAGGCATTTGATCAACTAATTCGTTAATGAAACCAAAACTCAGCATAATTTGCGCCTGAGCTTTACTCATACCCCGCGACTGTAAATAGTACAATGCCTCCTTATCAATTTCCGCAATGGTTGCGCCATGAGCGCAGCGCACATCATCGGCATAGATCTCGAGCTCGGGCTTGGTGTAGATCTCAGCGTTACGAGACAGCAGTAAATTTCGATTATTAAGTTCCGCTAGCGTTTTCTGAGCGTTGCGATGAATATGAATGCGACCATTAAACACAGCCCTGGAACTATCCGCGACAATTCCACGTACGTTTTCTTCGCTTGTTCCATTGGCAGCTATGTGCTCTATGGAGCTATGTAAATCAAAAGTCTCTGAACCATTTAGTAAGTAGAACGCATTAAGCTTTGCCGTCGCGTACTCACCAATATGATTCACATCAATATCTAGCCTTGACAGACTGCTACCAAGTCCAACCACAGTGCTGTTGAGCGCCGATCGATAATTAAGATTGAAATGGCAGCCACCAATGCTAATGGCCTCACCCGTATTCATAGCAATTCGGTAGTGCTCAAGCGTGGCCGACTCGCCAACAATATATTCAGAGAACCCGGTGTTAAAACTTTTTACTTCGCCGGCAAAATCTTCGATTATTACCGCCTCCGCATTGCTCCCTAGTCGCATTAAAATCCGTGTATGCGACTCACAGCCATTGCTTTGACGGCAAATAACTCTAATCGGACGGTCGACCTTAACGCCTTCTGCTACGTCAATCAGCACACCCGCAGTCGCGAGAACATCGTTAACGAGGCCGAAATAGTGCTTTGATGGCTTCGCCCCTGTAAAAACCTCAGCAGCCCACTCGCGCTGCTCAATCGGCGTATCGGCGATGGAATAAATAGATAAGCCACTGGGAAGGTCTCCTATATCCGAACGCAACACGCCATCGACCAACAGCAGGTCAATACTGTCGAGATTGTCAATAAGCTCAGGCGCATCGAAAATACCATCAGACGTCTCGGCAAATGTTGCATCAACTAACATATTGACCGATGTATACTTCCAAGCCTCTGTCTTTCTCGTTGGCCATCGTGACTGCTGCAACAATTCAAGGGACTGCTGGCGCTTCGGAGAGAGCCAGTCGTTGGTTGCACCTCCTCGATCGACTGCATTAGCTAACCAAGTACTCATGCAGAAGTCTCCGCAGTATTTTCAGCACTGTCTCCTGTCAACCACGCATAACCCTGCGCCTCTAATTCGTGAGCAAGCTCAGCACCACCTGTTTTAATGATTTTCCCCTCTGACAAGACATGAACAAAATCAGGCTTAATGTAATCCAACAACCGCTGATAGTGAGTGATAACAATAAAACTCCGATCGTCCGACCGAAGACTATTGACACCATCAGCAACGACTTGCAGAGCATCTATATCAAGCCCTGAATCAGACTCATCCAGAATGCACAACTTTGGTTCCAACAACAGCATTTGCATTATCTCATTACGCTTTTTTTCGCCGCCGGAAAAACCTTCATTAACACCGCGTTTTAGAAACGCCAATGGCAACTGTACTTTCGAACAAGCCTCTTTGGCCATCGTTAAGAAATCTCTGGAACTGAGCGCAGCTTCCCCTCGAGCCTCGCGCTGGGCGTCTACAGACGCTTTCATAAATTCCATATTACTGACGCCGGGAATTTCTACCGGGTACTGGAAAGCCAAAAACAAACCTGCTCTCGCCCTCTCCTCCGCGTCTAATTCCAGCAGTTCAACCCCGTCCAACACAGCAGTCCCCTGCTCCACATTGTAACCTTCGCGGCCAGATACGACGTACCCTAAAGTGCTTTTTCCGGCACCATTTGGACCCATGATGGCATGGACCTCTCCTGGTTTAATATCCAGATCGAGCCCATTTAAAATAGTTTTATCTTCGACGCTGGCGTGTAAATTTTTTATCGATAACATACTCATTCTTTACCCGTAATAACTTTTGACGATCCGTTCCAGATCTAATACAAGATATGGCTCTATAACTTTCTCAACTACGTGTTTCGACTCCGCGTGATATCAACAATCACTATCCAACAGAACCCTCTAGGCTAATCTCCAATAGTTTACCCGCCTCTACAGCGAACTCCATCGGCAACTCTTTAAAAACCTCTTTACAAAAACCATTCACAATCATGGACACAGCCTTTTCAGCATCTAGGCCTCGCTGCTGACATAAAAACATCTGGTCGTCCGACACTTTTGATGTAGTCGCTTCGTGCTCGACTATGGCAGTTGGGTTTTTTGTTTCTACGTAAGGAAAAGTATGAGCGCCACACTGATCGCCAATTAACAAAGAATCACACTGGGTAAAGTTGCGCGCACCATCCGCTCGCGGACCCATCCGAACCAGACCCCGGTAGCTATTATTACTACGCCCTGCCGATATACCTTTGGAAATAATTGTTGACCGCGTATTTTTCCCCATATGGATCATTTTTGTTCCGGTATCTGCCTGCTGCATTCCCCGGGTCAAAGCAACGGAGTAAAATTCTCCAATGCTGTTATCTCCGCGCAGAATACAACTGGGATATTTCCAAGTAACGGCCGATCCCGTCTCAACTTGGGTCCAGGAAACTTTGGCATTGGTATGACAAACGGCCCTCTTAGTAACGAAATTATAGATCCCCCCCTTGCCATTTTCGTCGCCTGGATACCAGTTTTGTACCGTGGAGTATTTTATTTCAGCGTCATCAAGCGCAACCAATTCTACGACGGCTGCGTGCAATTGATTTTCATCTCGTTGCGGCGCGGTACACCCTTCGAGGTAACTGACGTGACTGCCTTCATCCGCAATGATTAGCGTGCGTTCAAACTGACCGGTATTTTGCTCGTTAATACGAAAGTAGGTCGACAGCTCCATTGGGCATCGAGTACCTTTCGGGATGTAAACAAATGATCCATCGGTAAATACAGCACAGTTGAGCGCGGCAAAATAGTTATCACGCTGAGGGACCACGCTTCCCAAATACTTCTTAACCAATTCAGGGTATTCCTGCACGGCCTCGGAAATGGGGCAGAAGATAACTCCTGCCTCCCATAATTTTTCCCGAAAGGTCGTCACTACGGAAACAGAATCAAATACTGCATCAACGGCAACGCCTGCGAGCATTTGCTGCTCAAGCAAGGGGATACCCAGTTTCTCATAAGTAGCCAATAACTCTGGGTCAACTTCATCCAGTGACTTTGGCTTATCCGCCATACTTTTGGGCGCTGAGTAGTATGAAATCGCCTGGAAATCTATCTTTTGGTAGTCCACGTGCGCCCATTCTGGCTCCTCCATTTGTTGCCAGGTTTTAAAAGCTTTAAGTCGCCATTCGAGCATCCAATCTGGCTCACTTTTCATCGCGGAAATTCGACGAATGACATCTTCGTCTAGGCCAGGGGCAAAGGTTTCCGATTCTATATCCGAAACAAACCCGGCTTCATATTCTCTCTCTAGTGCTTGATCAATCTGTTCAGTCATGTCTCTAACTCGTTGTGACTCAATAATTAAATCGATTGAGTTTGATTTAATTCAGTATAAATTTTGCGAATATGATCGACAGCATTATTCACGTCATCGTCACTCGTAAATCGTCCAATTGAAATCCGTATAGACCTACGGGCATCTTCATCACTGATCCCCATGGCTGTTAGTACATAGGAAGGGTCAAGACTCGCCGACGTACATGCAGAACCCGATGACACTGCTAATTCTCTAAGAGCAAGCAGTAACGTTTCTCCGTCGACACCGCTAAAACAAACATTCAAATGGCTTGGGCTGATATTCTGACTACCGCCGTTACGCCGCACCCCTGGCAAGTCCTCGATTCCCGCCCACAAACAATCACGCTTTGCAGCCAATTCGTCAGCTTCAACGTCTTCTAGCTCTTTGATCAGACGCGCCGCCTCTCCCATTCCAGCCAGCTGGTGAGTCGCTAATGTACCCGACCTCATACCTCTCTCATGACCGCCACCGAGTATCAAAGGCTTCAACTGCGATTGAATCGACCTTCTTACGTAAAGGGCCCCAACGCCTTTAGGCCCATAAAATTTGTGTGCGGACACGCTCATTAAATCAACAGATAGCCTGCTGACATCAATATCAACCCGGCCCACAGCTTGGGACGCATCGACGTGTAACAGCACACCTTTCTCTCGGCATAGTTTACCGATTTCTGCAATCGGGTTTATAACACCGGTTTCATTGTTGACCAGCATGATACTAACAAGACGAACCTGATCACTTATTGCCAGCCGCACTTTCTCTACATCGATCACACCATCACGGCCGGGTTCAAGCCAATGTACAGTAACGCCTTTCTCCGACAGCCACTTCGCCGGATCAATAATCGCCTTGTGCTCACTAGTCGATGTGACTAAACCTCCGGCAAACTCTGCCGACTCAAAAATACCCTTGAGCGCCAGGTTGTTAGATTCCGTAGCACCACTCGTCCAAACTATTTCCCGAGGGTCACAAGCTAGCAAAGACGCCACGTGGCGACGGGCCAACTCAACTTGCTCTTCAGCTTGCCACCCATAAACATGTGACCGAGAAGCGGGGTTGGCAAAAACACCTCCCATTGTCAGGCAATCCGCCATCTTTTCGGCGACACGGGGATCCACCGGCGTGGTGGAAGCATAATCTAAATAAATTGGCAGCTGCATGTCTGTCTCTTACTCAACTTTTCACTTCTATTAGATTACGGTTGAAATTGGAATTTGGGCCTGCAAACGCTCCAAATTATCTTGGCGTGCTGAAACATCCTGAACTTCTCTTTTCTCAACCAAGCTCGCCAGACTTATTCCACCCAAAAACGAATGTATCTGCTCACTCAAATCACACCACAAATGATGCGTCAGGCAAGTTTCTCCGTCTTGGCAATCACCGCCTCCACCACAACCCGTCGCGTCGATTTTTTCATTGACCGCATCGACAATCTGGGAAACAAATATGTCAGCCCCACCCCGACTGAGTAAATAACCACCACCAGGGCCTCGTACGCTGGACACCAGCTCCCCTCGCCTCAGCTTTGCAAAAAGCTGCTCCAGATAAGACAGTGAAATACCTTGTCGGCTTGAAATATCCGCCAAACTAATCGGACCCGCACCAACATGAATAGCTAAATCCAACATAGCTGTTACCGCATATCTGCCTTTGGTTGTTAATCGCATAATAAGGTCTCTTCCGGAGGGATCTTCATCGATACTATGCAATACCATAGTAAACTAGTCAAGTATATAACCCACTAAAACAGTCGGATATATGAGGCATCCTACACAGTACGCCCGCACTGTAGTTGAGGACCAAAATCCAGGAGAAACTAATTAAGACACAGACTTGGATGACAGAAACACTAGCTTTTTAGGCCGGAAGCAGAAAGCATCCCGTTCAGAATTTGCTCTTTTCTCCTTTTGCTTTGCGTACCCATTGCTGCGATGACGACAAAATACCGCGCATCATTTGCACTTCAAGGTCGTCCATTCGAGTTCGGTTAAACAGGCGCCGCAACCTTGTCATAAGCTGCTTTGGCGCAGAAGGTTTCAAGAACTGCATTTCAATCAGTGTTTCTTCCAAATGCACAAACAGCCGCTCGATATCTTCAGACTTGGCCAACTTTGTATCCCACTCTTGCATATCATCAGTACTAAGAGCACCCGACAGATGAGCCATACGCAACTCATAAGTGACTACCTGCACCGCCATTCCCAAATTGAGCGACGTATAATCTTCACTTGCCGGTATATTGACATGCAAATTACAGACTTGCAGCTCTTCATTCGTCAAGCCACGATCTTCTCGGCCAAACACCAGGGCGACAGGGTGTTCTGTCAACTCTGGATAGACCCGCTCGGCGCAAACACGGGGGTTAACCAACGGCCAAGGAATTCTGCGGCCCCGAGCACTCGTACCCACAACGAGGCCGCAATCGGCAACGGCATCTTCCAAGGTGTCAACCACGACAGCATTGTCGAGAATATCCCCTGCACTGGCTGCCCGCCAACCCGCACGCTCATGGGGGAATAATTTAGGCTGAACAAGATATAGCTGTTTCAACCCCATATTTTTCATGGCTCTAGCTACTGCGCCAATGTTACCGGGATGACTGGTGTGAACCAGGACCACTCTTGCATTATGGAGGGGATTAAACGACACGTTGACTTACTCTCGTTGAAATCGGGCAGCGGCGAGTTTACCAGAAACTCAACATCGAGAGACAGTGACAATTGAACGATTTCTACGAAACAACCACTGCGGCGCCGGCTAATGGGCAAATAAGAGACCTAAACGCCGGAATCCTCGCCTCTAAGTCCTTCTTGCTCTATACTCCGCGCCCAATTACACGCTTCCAATTCAGCCCCAAGGTCAGCTCATGGAACCCATGTTAAACATTGCACTTCGTGCAGCCCGTTCCGCCGGCGAAATTGTCGCCCGCGCCACTGAACACCTGGACAACCTAGACGTCATCGAAAAAAGCCCAAATGACTTCGTGACCGAAATCGATCAAGCAGCAGAAAAAGAGGTGATTTATCACCTCTCGAAGGCACATCCGGATCATGCTTTTTTGGGCGAAGAAGGAGGCTTACAGGGAAATACTGGCAGCGACTATCAGTGGATAATCGATCCGATAGACGGCACAACTAATTTTGTTCGTGGTATTCCTCATTTCGCCATCTCAATAGCCTGTCTCCACAAGGGACAATTACTTCATGGCGTGGTACTTGATCCTATTCGTCGAGAAGAGTTCACTGCTAGCCGAGGAAAGGGAGCACAGTTAAACGGGCGCCGGATGCGCGTTAGCTCTCGCAAATCACTGGACGGCTCCCTTGTGGGGACCGGCATTCCCTTTAAATCCAGAAGCGAAGCACATATACCAGCATACACTTGCAGCCTCGAGGCCGTTGCCAAACAAACAGCCGGAATCCGGAGAGCGGGTGCTGCATCATTAGATCTTGCCTATGTTGCTGCAGGACGAATGGATGCGTTTTGGGAAATTGGCTTGAGCCAATGGGATATTGCAGCCGGAGTTTTATTAATTCGGGAAAGCGGCGGCCTCATTTCTGATTTTGCAGGCGGCAATGACTTTTTAGAATCCGGGAATATTGTTGCCGGAAACCCTAAATGCTTTAAGAGTCTACTGCAAACAGTTCAGCCGTTTTTAAAAGATATCTAGTCTAGACAATATCACCGAAGGCCGCGCCATTTGGCCTCGGTGGAATAGACTTGCAGTTCCATCAGCGGTAACTTCTTGATTTGGTGACCACAACGAACATCAGCCTAGGGGCCGCCCATCGACGACCCGAGGCCATACCGATGTCTCTCGCCAACTCGCACGCCGTAAATCCCCACTTACCGTTCAGATTGATTCTGGACATTCCCGTGACAAGAGGGTTATTTCTCAGTCATTTTTTCGCGACTGCAACGTTATTAGCGCCAGATTACGCCCCTCGACTGGCGCACGGAAAACCTGCTATAGCATGTATAGGACAGAGGCAACTGGAAATCCAATACGTGGTAAATCAACAAATAGTGAAGCGATCTATTGGCTATTCAGAGATCGCCTTAAGCCACTAAAACTAGGGCATTTGATCCATGTCTGAGCCTCCTCGACCGGCAGCATCAAATCTTCTTAGATATATTCAACACTAACAATACATTCGCCGCGACGTAAATGGAGGAATAAGTCCCGACAAAAACACCCACTAACAATGCAATTGAAAAACCATGTATCAACTCGCCGCCAAAAATAAATAACGCCGTAAGCACTAGTAGCGTTGTGAATGATGTTACCAGAGTTCTTGCAAGTGTTTCAGTGAGTGAAATATCAATCACTGAAGTTGCTGTGCCTTTTCGAATTTTACGGAAATTTTCCCGAATGCGATCCGACACGACAATGGTGTCATTCAGAGAATAACCAATTACCGCTAAGACAGCCGCCAAGACTGTAAGGTCAAAATCAATCTGAAAAAACGAAAATACGCCCAAGGTGATAATAACATCGTGAGCAAGAGCAGATACGGCACCAACAGAGAACTTTAATTGGAATCGAAAAGTTATGTACAACATAACCAGACCTAACGCCATCAGCATAGCCAAGCCGCCCTGCTCCTTCAGCTCGTCACCTACCTGCGGTCCAACGAATTCAATTCGGCGGAGATCAATATCCCCTGAAAAATCTTTTTCCAGCGCCGTTACCAACTCCTCACCTAACTCATCACTAAAGCCTTGCGGTAGTCGCACAAGGATGTCAGTTTCAGAACCAAAATGAACTACCACTGCGTTTTTGTAACCAGCACTTTCTATCGTATTTCGTATATTACTTAATGGCTCAACTTCGCTATAGCCAACTTCCACCAGTGTTCCACCGGTAAAATCCAGACCAAAGTTCAAACCTTTTAAGGCCAGTGAAGCAATAGAGCCAATAATCAGCACCAACGAAAGAATCATCGCGACTTTTCGACCGGCCATAAATGGTATAACTTTTTTACTTTGTGCTTGCTGTTCTGACACGTTAATTCCCAATCCTGTTTAATTCTAAAGCTTTCTTAGATAGATAGTTTTTGAATCTTACGTCCGCCGTGGATCATGTTTATCAATGCCCTGGTACCCACTATTGCTGTAAACATTGAGGTGATAATACCCAGAGACAATGTTACAGCAAAGCCGCGAACCGGACCGGCACCCACGGCATAAAGAATGAGTGCAACGAGTAGCGTCGTGATATTGGCATCCATAATGGTTACAAAGGCCCTGTCATAGCCCGCATTAATCGCCTGCTGCGGAGACAGCCCAGCCCTAAGCTCTTCACGAATACGTGCAAAAATAAGCACATTGGCGTCCACCGCCATACCTACAGTCAAAACAATTCCCGCGATTCCAGGTAAAGTTAGGGTCGCCGAGAGAATCGACATGGCAGCAATCAGAAGGACCAGATTAATACTCAGGCCCAGCATGGCAACCACGCCAAATAGGCGATAATAAACCATCATGAAAACAGCAACTAAAGCGAGACCTATCTGAACCGACATGATTCCCAATTCAATATTTTCTGCACCAAGCGAGGGACCAATTGTCCGCTCTTGAACAAACTCTAAAGGCGCTGCAAGTGCGCCAGCGCGAAGCAATAATGCCAGCTCAGCAGCCTCCGCTGGGTTTCCCAAACCGGTGATCCGAAAACTCACACCAAGAGCATCCTGAATAGTTGCTAGGCTGATAATTCTCTTTTCATCGTAAGGCACTTTGATAACAACTTCTTCACCCGCGGCGTTTGTTTCATAGCGAGTTCTCGACTTGCGTTCAATAAACAACACACCAAGGCCACGCTTGATATTGTGGCGAGTCACTCGGTGCATCATTGCCCCGCCCTCACTATCGAGAGTAATGTTGACTTGTGGCTGACTCGTTTGTGAATCAAATCCTGCCGATGCACTTGCGACCCGTTCTCCGGTAATCACAATATCTCGCTCGAGGAACGCACTACCGCCTCGACGGCCCGCCTCACGAAACTCAAATTCTTCTTTTGCCGATGCTAGCGCATCATATTTTGCTTCCAACCGAAATTCCATATTGGCTGTCTTGCCAATAATACGCTTAGCTCTGGTGGTATCCTGAACTCCCGGCAACTCAACGACAATACGATTCCGACCCTGACGCTGCACCAACGGCTCCGAAACACCGAGTTCGTTGACACGGTTGCGCAGGGTCGTCAGGTTTTGATCGACTGCATAATTTTCAATTTCTTTGATTTTTGCTTCAGAAATTGTCATGTAAAGATAAAAATCACCGTCATCATCGACCGACTGACGGACCAATTCACTGAATTCAGTACGGACCTTACTATTTGCTTGCTCTCTCAACTCCTCCGTCTTAAATTTCCCACGAATACTCCCGTCCTCTTCTAGACGGATAAAACCACGAATTTTGTCTTCTCTTAGTGATTTCTTAATACCAGACGTATAAAACTCCATGCGTTTGGCAATAGCGCTATTAGTATCGACTTCCAACAAAAAATGCACACCACCACTTAAATCCAAACCGAGTTTCATCCCCTGTGCCCCAAAATCAGCTAACCAATTCGGAGTGGTAGAAGCTAGGTTCAAAGCAACTATATAGCTATCGCCCAACGCGCGCTGAATCGCTTTTTGCGCCGGCAGCTGCGATTCTCGGTTTTTTAAACGAATCAGGCCGTTAGTCCCTTTTTCGTTGACTTCCTCACCAAAAAAATCGATGTTCGCCGCTTTCAGCGCCTTTGTTGCTATCGACAACGCTCGGTCATCGATGACTGTTGCGCTGCTTTCGCCTGACAGCTGCACCGCAGGGTCAGGGCTATAAAGATTGGGAGCCGCATAGAAAAAACCGACAACAACAACTAACAGTATGAGAATATACTTCCAAAGAGGGTATTGATTTAGCATAGAGGTTCCAAATAGGGCGATAGCTTCACTTCGCCGTTACGTCTTTATGTCTACTTTCATGTAGCTATTATAACCGACCTGCGAACCCACTGTGCTCACAAAAAACCGGGGCCGTAATAGCGCTATATGGGGACGAATAATGCAATCTCAACCTTGATTAATCAATCCAAACGCGACCATTACGAAACAGGCGAATCCACGGGCTATCTTCGTCCCATTCCGGGGGGTGCCACGAGTTTTGTACGGTTCGAAAAACGCGTTCAGGGTGCGGCATCATAATAGTGACACGCCCGTCAGTTGTGGTCATACCCGTTAACCCCATTGGTGAGCCGTTTGGATTAGCAGGGTATGTTTCCGTATACTGTAATTGATTATCAATAAAACGAAGTGCTGAGGTATCACTGGCCATTACAGCCTGCTGGTGAGCACTATCAGCAAACTCAACGCGCCCTTCTCCGTGGGCAATAGCTACGGGCATATGTGACCCTGCCATGCCTTGCAATAGAATCGATGGCGACTCTTGAACTTGAACCAATGCCACCCTCGCTTCAAATTGCTCGGAGGTATTACGAACAAAGCGTGGCCATAGCTCAGCTCCCGGTATTAGCGATTTCAGGTTCGACATCATCTGGCAACCATTACACACGCCTAGACTAAACGTATCCACCCGATGGAAAAACTGCTGAAATTGGTCTCGGGCACGCTTGTTAAATAAAATCGTTTTGGCCCAACCTTCTCCTGCACCCAATACATCCCCGTAAGAGAAGCCACCGCAGGCTGCCATTGCCTTAAAGGTATCCAGATTGACCCGACCTTCCAAAATATCACTCATGTGAACGTCGACAGCCTCAAAACCGGCCCGATCAAAGGCCGCTGCCATTTCAAGCTGTCCGTTTACGCCTTGCTCCCTCAGAATAGCCGCCCGCGGACGAACCCCTGTGTTAATAAATGGGGCGCTGAGGTTATCATTCACGTCAAAAGTCACTCGGGCGGATAGCCCGGGATCGTGCGCAATCAACTGATCAAATTCCTGCTGGGCACACTCTGGGTTGTCTCTTAGAGACTGAATACGGAAGCTAGTTTCGCTCCACATTCTTTGGTAATCAGCTCGTTTGCGGTCAATCAGTAGCTTTGAACCGCTACGAACTCTGATTTGGTCATCACCATTAACGCCCCCCAGCGTAGACACTGCTTGGCTCAAGCCCTGCTGATCAAAAACTGCCATCACCGCGCCGCGGTCGCCACTGGCAATCTGCACAACAGCTCCCAACTCTTCATTAAAAAGTCCGGCGATAGTGTCTTCACCTAGGCCCGCAATATCTAAATCGATTCCACAATGGCCGGCAAATGCCATCTCCAGAGCTGTTGTCAGCAGACCACCGTCCGATCGATCGTGATAAGCGAGGAGTAAATTCTGCTCTAGCAGTTTTTGAATTGCGGCAAAAAAGTTTCGTAATAATTGGGGGTCATCAACATCTGGGGCAACATTACCAATCTGGTTGTAAACCTGCGCGAGACAGCTTGCGCCCATACGGTTCTTTCCAAGACCAAGGTCTATAAGCAATATCTCAGTTACACCGCGATCCGTTTTCAATTGCGGGGTTGCCGTCTTACGCACATCTAACACCGGCGAAAACGCTGAAATAACAACCGACATCGGTGATGTAACCGACTTATTCTCGTCATTGTCCTGCCAAGCCGTGCGCATCGACATTGAGTCCTTGCCGACAGGTATCGTGATACCAAGCGCGGGACACAGCTCCATACCGATGGCCTTAACCGTATCATACAGCTTCTCATCCTCGCCCGGATGACCGGCGGCACACATCCAATTTGCAGAAAGCCTAATATTTGATATTTTATCGATTCGGCTTGCGGCAATATTTGTGATTGCTTCCCCTACCGCCATGCGTCCCGATGCAGGAGCGTTAATCAGGGCCATTGGCGTTCTCTCTCCCATAGCCATGACCTCACCGCAATAGCTATCATAAGAGGCTGTTGTGACTGCGCAGTCTGCTACCGGAACCTGCCACGGACCTACCATCTGATCGCGCGCCACCATGCCAGTTATAGAGCGATCACCTATAGTGATCAAAAAGTTTTTACTCGCTACCGTTGGCAACTGTAAAACACGCGAGGTAGCTTCACCAAGGTCTATATCAGCCGTCTTAAACGCCGGCATCTCATAGGCAATGCGATCAACATTACGGTGCATTTTAGGTGGCTTACCAAACAAAATAGACATCGGTAAATCAACAGGACTGTTGTTGAAATAGCGATCCCCTACACGCAGGTGATGCTCATCGGTTGCCTCTCCAACTACTGCATAGGGGCAGCGCTCGCGTCGACAAATAGCTTCAAATACGGGCAGAGCATCGGGCTCAACAGCCATCACATAGCGTTCCTGTGACTCATTACACCAGATGGCGAGAGGCGACATACCAGGCTCATCATTAGGCACCGCGCGCAACTCAAAGTTACCGCCGCGACCACCGTCTTTGACCAATTCGGGAAATGCATTTGATAAGCCACCGGCGCCGACATCGTGGATGAACGCAATAGGATTATCCTGCCCCATACCCCAGCACCGGTCGATAACTTCCTGACACCGCCGCTCTATCTCAGGATTCTGGCGCTGCACTGAGGCAAAGTCGAGGTCTTCACTGGAGCTTCCAGACGCCATACTGGAGGCAGCACCTCCACCCAAACCGATAAGCATCGCGGGACCACCTAAAGCGATTAATTTGCAACCAGCGGGGAATTCATGTTTTTCGACATGTTCTGCCTTGATATTGCCGTAACCTCCAGCGATCATAATCGGCTTGTGATAACCGCGTCGTTCAATACCATCAGCGCCGTTGACGCTTTCTTCATAAGTCCTGAAGTATCCATTAAGATTAGGCCGACCAAATTCATTGTTAAATGCAGCACCACCCACCGGCCCCTCAATCATAATATCCAGCGCCGTTACAATTCGATCGGGCTTGCCATAGGCGATTTCCCATGGTTGTAAATGACCGCTGAGATTCAAGTTAGACACCGTAAAACCCGATAAACCCACCTTGGGCTTGGAGCCTCGACCGACGGCACCTTCATCGCGAATCTCTCCACCTGAGCCTGTGCCGGCGCCCGAAAAAGGAGCGATAGCCGTCGGATGATTGTGGGTTTCCACCTTCATCAGTATGTGAATATCTTCGTTGTGGTAACTGTACGTTTGGTTTTCAGGATTTGGATAAAAGCGTCCCGCGTAGCTACCTTCCATAACTGAGGCGTTATCTTCATAGGCTGATAGCACACCCGCGCCACCTTTTTCATAGGTGTTTTTTATCATTTTGAACAGCGAATAGTCCTGCTCGTCCCCGTCAATGGTCCAACTGGCATTAAAAATTTTGTGGCGACAATGCTCCGAATTTGCCTGTGCAAACATCATCAACTCAACGTCCGTTGGATTACGGCCCAAGTCCCGGAAGCTATCGACCAGATAGTCAATTTCGTCCTCGGCCAATGCTAGGCCTAAGGCTACATTGGCATCCGCCAATGCGCTTTGCCCACCCGCAAGCACGTCCACTGAAGTTAGTGGTGTCGGTTGTTCGTGCCGAAACAATACCGCTGCGTCGTCCAAACCCGGCAGCACCGATTCAACCATACGATCGTGAATGACCGATTTAACCAACTTTAAGTGTTCATCGCTAAGATCTGTATGAGAATCAATATAGTAGGCAATACCCCGCTCGATGCGCAGTACAGAAGTTAAGCCGGCATTGTGAGCAATATCCGTCGCTTTACTTGACCAAGGAGAAATCGTTCCCGGCCTCGGTACAACCAACAATAACGCTCCTGCTGCCTCTACCTCGGCAGCCTTTGGCCCGTATTGTAGAAGCCTTCCGAGCACCCTCTGCTGTTCTTGCGACAGGTCTTCCTGCAATTCAGAAAAATGAATAAACTCTGCCGATACCGCATTCAATTCAGGAATAGCAGCTTTGAGCGTATTAAACAGCTTATGAGTACGAAATTCAGAGAGGGCGGATGCGCCACGGGTAATTAGCATATTGCGTAAAAGCCTTCTAGCAAGAGCAATGTCAGGAAACAGGAAAGCGGGCTATTCTACTGGAAGTTGAACTGAGACTTAAGTCCGATTAGGCTATATTTTTCAAATTGAAGCCAAGATCATCAATAAATACCAAGACTACCGCCGCGACTGCCTATAAAATGGAGAGTATGTATCTGTCATTAGCCTGCAGCACAAAACACGGAAGAACGTATCTTCGCTCTATACTGCTGTTAATCTTGGCTAGCTTGGTCTCGGCTTGCGACCAACAAAGCCATGAGTCGTCCATTCGTGAGCAGGGCACACTGAAAATTATCTCGCGCAATGGTCCGACTTCGTATTTCGAAGATCGCAACGGCCCCACCGGTTATGAGTATGAACTTGCTCGGCTTTTCAGTGAATATCTTGGTGTAGAACTTGAGGTCACCGTCGTCCACAGTCTAGAAGATATTTTCCTCGCCTTAGAGCGAAATGAGGTACACCTCGCTGCGGCTGGCCTGACCATCACTGATGAGCGCCAAAAACGACTCAATTTTTCGCCGGGATATCTCGATATCAAGCAGTTTGTCGTCTATCGCACAGACAGTATCCGGCCCAAATCTCTCGCCGACCTGACCGACAGTAAGATAATGATCATGGCCAACAGTAGCCATGACGAGATATTGACCCGATTGAAACTCGAACATAAGAATCTTCAGTGGAGAACAGCTACCGACGTAGAAACCATCGACTTGCTTGATATGCTGGCAGAGGGAGAAATTGACTATACGATTCTCGACTCCAACGAATATATGGCAAATCGTGGATTCTACCCCCGACTGAACATTGCTTTTGAGATCGGCCCGCCGGGACAACTAGCCTGGGCTATGCCAGGGGAAATTAGAATTCCAACGCTAGCAAATGACCTGCAACTGTTTTTTAAAAAAATCAATGAAAATGGACAATTGCGCCAATTAGAAGAACGTTTCTACAGCCATAGCGAACAAGTCAATCGCATTGGCTCACTGACTTTTAATCAGGCAATTCAACGACGACTGCCTAAGTATCGAGAGCTTATCGAAACAGTCGCCATCGAATATGGCATTGACTGGCGCCTTTTAGCCGCAATAAGTTATCAGGAATCGCACTGGAACCCACGGGCAAAATCGCCAACGGGTGTGCGCGGTATGATGATGTTAACTCTGCCAACGGCTAAAGAGATGAACATCCAGAATCGCCTTGATGCGGAACAAAGTCTAAAAGGCGGCTCTCGTTATTTCAACTCCATCCTAAAGCGCCTTCCGAAGAGAATCGAGGAACCAGACCGCACTTGGTTTGCATTAGCGGCCTATAATGTTGGCATGGGACACTTGGAAGATGCTCGAAAAATAACCGAAGGTCGTTCCGGTGACCCTGATAAATGGTCTGATGTAAAAGATAGCCTGCCGTTACTGCGAAAGCGACGCTGGTACAAAGAGACTAAGCATGGTTACGCAAGGGGCAATGAGCCAGTGAATTATGTGCAGAACATTCGACATTTTTACAATTTGTTAAATTGGAATGAAGTGGCAAAAAGTAGAATACCCCCGCCACAGCAAATGGAACAATACCTACCCGATAGTCTGAAACAAGATATTCGAGCGCTGTAATTTATAACAAATTTACTGACTGCCGCCCAAACAATCCGGGGATACAGGTACACTGGCGTTCCGTTCCTGCCACTCAGTTACCGTATAGGTGTGTAAAGCTAGTGCATGCACAGGACCCGCTATCTCTTCTGCTAATAGTTTGTAGATCATTTGATGACGCGCAACACTGCGCTTACCATCAAATATCGCCGCAACAACAACCACATTGAAATGTGTTTCCGAATTCGGCGGCACATTGTGCATATGACTTTCATTAACAACATCGAGGTGTGATGGCGAAAAAAATGCTTGGAGTTTATTACTTATTTCAGATTGAACGGACATTTCTCTACCCATATCGATGTGTGAGACTTCGGTAAATTTCGATAACTCGAAGTGTGATCGTTACGCGAGCAGGATGCAATCCCTTTGATCAAACTCACCTTTTTTTGCACACGCAGTCCGCTCTGCCCACCGGCCTTATCATCAGCAACTGCGCAATGCCGCTCGTGGTGATCTGGCGATCGTGGAGTTAACCATTATTTCATCCTGATTGATTGAAACCATTTGGCCAGTATAAGCCCAGTCGATTTTGAGCGTATTGATTGGCAAAATTTTCCAACCGGCCAACGCCAATCAGCCTGTGCCGCAATCATCTACCGATAAAAAGTACCTTGAGCGGAGATCTATCAAAACGCAAACCGCACATTTTTGGGGTCGGCCATCAACGTACTTGTCGGTTACCTCAACGTCCAGCAAGCGGCCTTTGGCGTTGTATTGAGCCAAACATACCTCGGTGAATTCTACGAGATCTGCATCGGAGAGATTCCGTGTCGACACGCTACATGAAATCCAATGGCAGCGCCCTTTTGCTTCTATTCGGCCAGCTGTTTATCGCCGTCTCAATAACTCAGCAAGTGGCTGAAAAATTATTTTCAGTGACGTCTATCACCCCCTAATGTTGTGGATGCAACGGTATTCATCTTGACTGTTTCAACCTTGGCCGCAATTATTCTGGCGTGCTAACCAGCTTCCACAAAGACATCGGTCGAGTCTGGCAAGTCAAACACTAAGATGGCACTGGGCTGCACTGATAAGAAGTAGGTAGATTGTTATCCCATATTATTCCAGATAGATCTATCCAAGGAACACCCTACCCCTCCATCGAAATAATGTTCCGACCCCTTTCGCTGTACCGAGTAAAAGAACACAGGCAGAGCCCTTTAACAACAAATATTGGCCTAATCCGACCTACCCATATCGTTTGTTGGCAAAGTGCAGAGAATTGCTCAATGTGTGGTGGATTAGCGCCCCCGAATCATGACTGGCGATAGTGTAGTGCGCCCTAGCTCCTAAACCGCAAAATCTTATATACTACGATAGCATCAATTAGCTAAGAGGGACTTATGGACCAACAGCTTTATGACATCGTGTTTTTCGGTCAACTCGTGGAAGGTATTAGCGCAGAGTTGGCTCAGACTAAACTAGTCAAACTGTTCAATAGCTCACCCGATAATATCGCCAGAATATTTAACGGGAAGACGCAAACCTTAAAACGTGCAGTTAACCGGGATGAAGCGTTGAAATACAAAGCCGCTTTTCATCAGGCCGGTCTCATGGTGACCTTTAAGAAACATCAGCAAGCGCCAGCGTCGAAACCTTCGAGCATCCAAGCAGAGACTACCAATCAGCCGCAATCCACAAGGGAACCACCGACGAGAAAACCCGGAAGCGTCGAAAACGTTCCCGCAGCAAAACAACAGGCTGACTTCGGAAGCTGGTCGATTGCCCCCGCTGGCAGTGATGTGTTGCAACAGCATGAGCGCATGAAGCCAGACATTCGGTCTATTGATACCAGTGCATTAAAAATGGCGTCCGTTTTCTCCGGACCTGAAGTGGACACTACCAAACTCCCCGAGGCTCCCGATACACGCCACCTATCCGTCGCCGCTGTTGGCGAAGATTTGCTGACCGAGAAACACCCAGCAGCACCGCCGCTGATTGTCGATTTTGACGGCCTAACCCTCGCACCCGCCGGCTCGAGCCTGGAAGCATTAGCGGATACGAGAACCCCATTAAATCCCAACACTGACTATCTTTCAGTGGCTAAAGCCGGAGTGAATTTACTCGAAAAAACCGATACGCCTGTCGTCGCCGTATCACCAGAGACTGATCATTTATCTGTTGCCAAGGACTAGTCAACAAGAGGCCATCGAACTTCGACCCTCAGCCCTGGCTGATTGTCTGATAGCGTTATGTGTCCATAGTGCAGCTTCACAACCGCCGATACTAAACTCAAGCCAAGACCGTTGCCCGGATGTAGGCTGCGACTGGCTTCTACCCGATAAAATCGTTCGAATACCTTACCTTGATCTACTGCTGAAATCCCGCGACCACTATCCGTGACGGTTACGAAAGCCTCCTCCCCGACTGATCCAAGCTCAACGTTAACGCAACCATTTTCAGGCGTGTATTTGACCGCATTATCAATCAAGTTAGCAAAGGCCTGAAATAAAAGATCTCTGTCGCCGTTAATAAACGCTTCCGCCTGTAATGACGAGACGAACTTTATCGCTTTATCTGTGGCCAGGGGCTCATATAGCTCGATAACATCGAGCAATATAATGCGCAGATCAAGTCGGGTAAAACCTGCTCGTCGACTACCTGACTCCACCTGTGCGATCCGCAATAGTGAGCTGAACGTCGACAGCAACCCGTCAGCTTCATCAATCAGCGGTTGCACCCGATCTTCCCGATCAGAAACAGCTTGGTCTTGCATGTCGCTTAGTTGGTTTCTCAATCGCGTGAGGGGGGTTCGTAAATCGTGCGCAATATTGTCAGAGACTTGCCGAAGCCCTTCCATCAATTGCTGAATCCGATCCAGCATAAGGTTGATATTGAGCGCTAATTCCTTGTGCTCGCCACGCATAGAGGCCGATTCAATCCTGTCCGACAAATCACCTGACATAATGCTCTGCAAGGTTTTATTGGTTCTATCGATTTGCCTAACACTCAGTCCCGCAACGATCGCCCCGCCAATTGTCCCTAAGACGATGGTGACCATCATACTTCGAACTAATGCACCGCGAATAGCCTCGGCATAGCCCCGAAACTCGCCGTGATGATGCACCACTAGCATCCTATATCCGTCACCAATTTCTTCTGAACGACCGATAAACCGGAGTTCTCGCTTTTGGTCATTCCATGACAGAATTTCCAGATGAAACTCAAGCCAGCCATCGTCATATCGACGATAGATGGGCCAGTCATCTAAATTGCCCGCGAGCTTTCTCTTCTCTTGATCAACTACCAAATAGTAAAACCGATTAAGCTCACCTTTTTCAATTTTTTCACCGATAAATCGCTCTAACCCACCAAATCCTGTGTTCTCATAAACCTCTTCCAGCGCAACAATTTCGTCGGCTACCGCGCCTTGTAATTGTTTAAAGTAATCATAAGAGTAGGTAGCGTAGACCAACATCAGTACGATCAGCACGGACACACTGAGGCCGATCACATAAGCCCACAAAAATCGAAAGGTGTAACTGGCAAGAATTTTGTTAATAATCATTGACTAGGAGCAACCTTGTTCATTCTAACAACCTTACTGAATTTCAGGATCCCGCAGCATATAACCCGCACCACGCACGGTAGACAGTAATTGCTGATCAAAATCTTTATCAATTTTTTGTCGAAGCCGGCTTATATGAACATCAATAACATTGGTTTGTGGGTCAAAATGATATTCCCACACATTCTCTAACAGCATTGTGCGAGTGACAACTTGGCCCGCATGCTTCATCAAATATTCCAGCAATTTGTATTCTCTAGGCTGCAGATTAAAGCCACCGCCTCCCCGAGTTACCTTATGCGCCAGCAAATCCATTTCCAAGTCCGCTACTTTAAGTTTGGTCTCACTGGTACTCGACTTTTGACGACGCAACAAAGCTTCTATTCGAGCCAACAATTCCACAAAAGCAAAAGGTTTAACGAGATAGTCATCGCCTCCAGCCTTCAAACCTTTCACTCGGTCATCTACCTCTCCTAACGCACTGAGTATAAGCACTGGCGACTTATTGTCAGCAGCCCTCAGTGTCTGGATAATTGTCAAGCCATCCATGTTTGGAAGCATGCGATCGACGACTAAAACGTCGTACTCTTCGCTCTTCTGAGCCAACGCCAGGCCCTGTTCTCCGTCTGCACAATGTTCAACGGAATACCCACTCTGCCGTAATCCTTTGCCGATATAATCCGCGACACTGATGTCATCTTCAATTAGCAGTATGCGCATGCAAACCCCATTAGTTGGTCATTTTTTAAATTCATACATTCAGGCCTACCGGCTATCACCAAAGGTAGATAGGCCCATGCTGCTTGCACATTATCATCAATGGAGCCGAACGTCAGTTTCCGATTTGATTACCATTACTTAATACTCAGTGTCTATCGATGATACGGCTGTGCTGTATGACCGGCAGTGGCGATAACATCATTAAGCACCAAAACACACTAGAACTACCATCAACCTGCCTTTGTGCGTAGGCATTATTGGCAACATTCTGCTAGACTCGACGCTCAATTTTTTAATGTTTGCTATTATGATAAATCATCCTGCCACGCTGCCTACCGCGGGCCTGCTTCGCCGTCTTGCGGCAATCGTCTATGACTCGATGCTGGTATTCGGGGTACTATTCACCGCAACCATACCCGCGGTGTTTTTTCGGCCTGAACAAATAGAACCCATAGCCAATGAGCAAATTGTTACCGCCTTGCCACTGGTGGCCGACGGCCTGCCATTTCAACTTTATTTATTATTCGTATATGTCACTTTCTTCTGCTGGTTTTGGACCAAGCGCGGTCAGACACTGGGCATGCAAGCCTGGCGATTACAGCTTGTGGATATGGATGGCAAGGGCCCTACCATTCGTCAATGCATCACACGGCTGCTTGCCGCATTGCTATCAACTCTCTGCTTTGGTGCCGGTTACTGGTGGATTCTTATCAACAAAGATCGTCTAAGCTGGCACGACAAATTATCTAAAACCCGTATGGTATTGTTGCCGAAAAAAAAATAAAGGTGCTTACCGACTCATCGCGCCCGCCGCAAAAACCAAAGCCCTAACACGGCGCATATAACAATCGGGATAAGCGACGCGTAGATTGGCTGAAATCCGTAAACCAAACTCGCGGGTGCCAAAATATCTTGAGCGGTGCGAAAAACGATCCCCACCAAAACTCCGATAAAAATACGGTATCCCATCGTAACTTCCCGAAGAGGACCAAAAATAAAGGATATTGCTAGCAACACAAGTGCCAGTGTCGATAATGGTTGCAGTATTTTTTTCCAAAAGGCCAGTCTATAGGGGCTGCTATTTAAACCTTGCGCTTGCAAGTAGTTAGCATACTGATCATTTCCCGCAATCGACAAATCGATAGGATCTAGCATCAGAATATTAAGTAGCTCTGGAGACAGCTCTGTCGACCAAGGTTTTGACGGAGAGGCAATTTTTCTAACCCGGGTATCGGTTATTATACTTTCGACGACATCCTCCAATAACCATTCACCCGATTGATAAATAGCCCGCTGAGCATATAGCGTGCTCTGCGGCTTATGCTGTTCATCAAATTGATACATGGTTACCCCGTACAAAATACCGTTTGGCTGCACTGCATTAAAGTGCATAAATCGATTCGCCTCCCGATGCCACAAACCCTCGCGACTGACGATATTTTGCGATTTTTTTAAGGCAATAGCCCGCTCACTTTTAGCAATACTTTCTGTAACAGGCGCGACATATTCACTAACTAACATGCCCGCAATCATAACCACGATAATTGGCCGCATAACCATCCATACGATGCGCAAGGTAGATACACCTGCTGACCTCATGACAACAAGCTCACTGCCACTAGCCAGCGTACCAAGCCCTGCCAAACATCCAACTAAGGCCGCAAAGGGTAAGAGGTCAAACATAGTAGCTGGCACTGAATAAATGACAAAACGTAAGGCTGCCACAAAATCATAGTTGCCGCTTAGATATCCCATTTCATCAACAATCGCGGCTATCGCATCCAACCCTAGCAACATGAAGAGCACTAAAAGAGTACTAGCAGTAATGGTAGTCGATATGTAGCGGCCTAATTTATTCATGGTAAAGATGCTACCGGTGTTGACGCGGTCGGCGCACGAAATCGCCGCAACCAATCTCCACCAAACAGTAATGTTATACCCAACCCTAAAAACACCAAATGAACCCACCACATACCCAAATCTGAAGAGATTTTTTCTTTTCCTATGGCATCTCGCGCTGCATTTAGTGCCACCAAGTAGGTAATGTAGATAATAAAAGCTGGGAGCATTTTCACATAGCGACCGCGACGGTGACTGGTGCGACTCAACGCTTGTGCTATTAAAGCAATGACGGGGACCAAAATCACCAATGACATGCGCCATTGCAGCGTCGCTTTATCCTCAAGCAACGTTGAATTCAGTAACTGTTCCGTTGTTCGCGCATCAGCTCTCTTATACAACGTTTTCTGAACGGCTGGGTCTCTTACCAACTGACCATACTCGTCAAACTGACTAATTCGATAACGTAACCCCCCCGGCTGGCCGACCGATTGATAACCATTTCTTAATACCAGATAGCGAGACTGCTGGTCATCACTCATCTGAATATTTCCCTGCTCGGCGAATATCACCGTTAGCTGCTCCTCGCCCTCACTACCGAGCGACTGCTCTGCAGAAAAAACGTCCTGCATTATGCCCACGTCGTTATCCAGAGACTCGACATAGGTGACTCTCCCGGACTGCTCGTCGACCCGAAAGCGCCCTTCAATCAGTAATTCTAAGCCACTAGAGTTTTGCGTATCCTCGAAGATTTCTTGGACCTTGCCAATGCCAATAGGGCTGGCATATAGACTCAGATAACCAACGACCACTGCAACACATATTGACGGTACCAGCGTGTAAACCGCCAATCGTCTGTCGGAGAGTCCACAGGCGGCCATTACTGTCATTTCACTTTCGACATACATCCGCCCGTAAGCTAGCAATATGGCGATAAAAAGACTCAGTGGTAACACCAATTCGAGGAAACTGGGGAGCCGATAAACCATGATATTCAATAGAATATCGGGGGATAGCTTACCTGCAGCAGCTTGGGCGAGATATTTTACAAACCGACCACTCATCACAATAACCAGTAAGGTTGCGCTGACGGCAAACAGACTAATGAGTATTTCCTTGGCCAAATAACGGAAGAGAATCACAATTGATAGAATCCTAACATGTTACGCTTTAAACCTTAACGCCGAGCCTTTACACTAGCCGCTATTAGGGAGTTTTTGCTAAGTGCCTGTAGTATGGGCAGGCATTATCTATCAATAAACCCGTTTTGTCGTTATTTTAAGGAACCTGTTATGGATGTTGTACTAAAAGCTATTGCCAATCCGGAGGCACTGCGCAGTCAGTGCCTAGTGGTACCGATATTAAGTGAAGGTAAGCTATCTAAGGTTGCTAAAACTCTCGATAAGATGAACGGTAGTGTTATTCAGTCCTTAATTAAGCGTGGAGATATTAAAGGAGGATTAAACGAGACCTTATTAATTCCAGCCGTTAGCGGCATTGCTGCAGAGCGAATCTTATTGCTCGGCTGTGGTGAAGGGAAAAAGCTTTCCCCTGCAACAATTCGCAAACTGCTGGGCACTGCCCTTCGCACTTTGGGGCAGAACGAAATCACTGATGCCACCTTGTTTTTAGACAATATTAGTGTCGCAGGCAAAGACAGTGGCTGGATAGCCGGCCAAGTTGCCCTGATAGGTGGCGACCAAAACTACCGTTACACTCGCACCCTGAGCCACCCTAGAAAGTCACCCCTGATTAAACGAATTACCCTTGCCTGCGAACCAAATAAAATCTTGCGCTCAGCAGTTACCGAAGGAAAAGCTATTGCAAACGGGATGAATGTTGCTAAGGAATTGGGGAATTTGCCAGGGAATATCTGCACACCAACCTACCTCGCCAGCGAAGCAAAGGCCCTTGCAGGTCAATATAAAACACTAACAACCCGTATCATTGAAGAAAAAAAGATGGCTGAACTGGGCATGGGTTCACTACTTTCAGTCACCGCCGGGACCGATCAACCCGCTAAGCTGATTGTCATGGAATACAAGGGCGCAGCGAAAGGCCAAGAGCCACACGCACTGGTCGGTAAAGGAATTACTTTTGATAGCGGTGGCATTAGTTTAAAGCCTGGCTCGAAGATGGATGAAATGAAATATGACATGTGTGGGGCTGCCAGTGTTTTAGGCACAATGGCGGCCATTGCAGAGATGAAACTGCCTCTCAATGTAGTGGCTATTATAGCGGCTGCTGAAAATCTCCCAAACGGCTCGGCGACCAAACCTGGTGATGTAGTTACCAGTATGTCGGGCCAAACGATAGAGGTACTCAATACAGATGCAGAGGGGCGACTCGTGTTATGTGACGCGCTCACCTATGCAGAACGCTTTAAGCCAAAATCAGTCATTGATGTGGCAACTCTGACCGGCGCCGTTATTGTTGCACTCGGCCGACATGCTTCTGCAATTTACAGCAATAGCGATGCTTTCGCTGCTGAGCTGTTAAACGCCGGCGAAGATTCGGGCGATCGTGCTTGGCACATGCCAATGTGGGATGAATATCAACCGCAACTGGATAGTAAGTTCGCTGATATTGCCAATATTGGTGGTCCCGAGGGCGGCAGTATAACAGCGGCCTGTTTTCTGTCCCGCTTCACCAAAAAGATGCGCTGGGCGCATCTCGATGTTGCCGGGACGTCGTTTCATGGCGGAGCCAATAAAGGAGCCACCGGCAGACCTGTAGGATTACTGACCCAATACCTTATCAACCAAAGTAAGTTAGCATGACAAAGATAGACTTTTATATTCTGCCCTACGATAGCAGCGAGCAAAGACACTTGTTCGCTTGTCGTTTGGCCGAAAAAGCGTTCAAACTTGGCAACGAAATCTATATTCATGGCAGTGACGGTGATCAGGCGAAGGCTCTGGATGAGCTCTTATGGTCGTGGAGAAACACGAGTTTTATTCCTCACAAAATAGACGATAACAGTACCGATGAACAGCCACTACATATAGGCTTTGGAAAAGACAAGCAAATGTCTGGCGATCATAATGGCCTGCTAATCAATCTTTCGGACCATGTGCCGGAGTTTTTCAGTCGGTTTGAGCGAGTGTCAGAGATTGTAGTTCAGGATTCCGCAGTGACAGAATCAACTCGAGCAAATTATCGTTTCTACAAGAATCGTGGTTATCATCTAGATACCCATGATCTCCGACGCTAACACAACTATTAATTGCAGCAGGCAATAACGGTTTTTTATGGACAACAACGATCCCCCACCTAAGTCATCGTCGACTAATAAAAATGCTTTTCTTGACGAACTACAGTCGATTAAAGGAATCCTCGACGATCATCAGAATGAAATCCAGATTGATGTGCCGCTACTTAACGACATTGTTAGGGACTTAGGAACCGACGGCACCTTATCAGAACCCAATTTAGATGAATTAGACACTAGCCCCGATAGCAACGAGCATGCCCTGCACGCGACTGCGGATGATGGTGGCCCAATGCTTCAGGTGCGGGACGTTACCGCAGAACCCTTTGCCTTCCCCGATGATTATGCGGAAGATTATCTATCTTCGGAGCAATTGCCCGCCAGCGGCGACGAATTTAAAGAACTGGGCGCCACCCAGTCTGAGGAATACCAGGAGGAGCAACAGGAGTTTTTTCCTTCAGTAGAATCAGGCATCCATTTAAACGACATCAATAACACTGAAGATGACAATTTTAACCTTGAATTGCTAATCCAAGAAGTTGTAGATGAAGTGATCCCAACAGTAGAAAACGAACTGCGTAAGCGGCTATCACTCTGCTCTCCCGAAATGATCAAGCGTCTAGCTGAAAAATTCAATTAAGACTACAGTATGATAATCAGGCAATCTCTGCCCCTAGTATTTTCTGTCGCTCGATAAGTCTTGTATACTAGGCGATTGCGCGAACAATACATCCGCCTAGCCTCCCATAATCTAAATACAAAGTAGCTATCAAAAATGGATAAAACATTTCAACCTTCTGAGATCGAAGCCTCTTGGTATAAACACTGGGAAAGTGAGGGCTATTTCGCCCCCAGCGGAGAAGGCGAGCCCTACAGCATTATGATACCTCCGCCCAATGTCACTGGCAGCCTGCACATGGGGCACGGCTTCCAGGAAACCATCATGGATGTATTGATACGCTATCATCGAATGAAAGGTGACAATACCTTATGGCAAGTTGGCACTGATCATGCCGGCATCGCGACGCAAATGGTGGTCGAACGTCAACTAGAAGCAGAGGGTATTGATAGGAAAAAGCTAGGGCGAGAAAAATTTATTGAAAAAGTCTGGGATTGGAAAGAACAAAGCGGCGGCACCATAACGCAGCAGTTGCGACGTATGGCCGCTTCTACAGACTGGTCTCGCGAACGATTCACGATGGACCCAGGACTCTCCGCCGCCGTTAAAGAAGTATTTATTAAGCTCTACGATGAAGGGTTGATCTATCGCGGAACTCGACTGGTTAATTGGGACCCGGTTTTGCATACCGCCGTATCTGATTTAGAAGTTGTATCCGAAGAAGAAAATGGCTTCCTCTGGCACTTCCATTATCCATTAAGCGACGGCTCCGGCCAGTTAACTGTTGCCACTACTCGGCCTGAAACTATGCTCGGTGATACAGCCGTTGCTGTTAACCCTGCGGACGAGCGCTACCAAGGCCTGATCGGAAAAATGATCACACTTCCTCTAACCGGCAGAGAAATACCTATAATTGCCGATGATTATGTCGATATGGAGTTTGGCACGGGCTGCGTAAAAATAACGCCTGCCCATGATTTCAACGACTATGAGATGGGGAAACGTCATAATTTGCCGATGATCAACCTGCTCACTGATAACGCGGAAATGAATGATAATGCTCCCATACCCTACCGGGGCATGGATCGATTTGCGTGTCGGGTACAAGTCGTTGAAGACTTAGATGCTCTTGGATTACTCGGTAAGATTGATGACCACACGCTGAAAGTTCCTCGCGGAGATCGTGGCGGCGCCATTATAGAACCGTACCTCACCGAGCAATGGTATGTCGATGCTAAGACACTTGCCAAACCTGCCATCAAAGCAGTTGAAAATGGCGATATCGAATTTATCCCCAAGCAGTATGAAAATATGTACTTTTCCTGGATGCGAGACATCCAAGATTGGTGTATTTCTCGTCAATTATGGTGGGGACATCGTATTCCTGCATGGTATGACAGTGAAGGTAATATCTATGTAGGACGGGATGAGAATGAAGTACGAGAAAAACATCAACTGGGCGATCTGCCGCTGCAGCAAGACAATGATGTGTTAGACACTTGGTTTTCCTCCTCTCTATGGACTTTTTCGACACTTGGCTGGCCAGAGAATACCCCCGACCTAAGGACGTTCCATCCGACTAGTGTGCTGGTCACCGGATTCGATATTATCTTTTTCTGGGTTGCTCGGATGATTATGATGACGCTTCATTTCAAGCAAGAGATACCCTTCAATCAAGTCTATATACATGGCTTAGTTCGAGATTCAGACGGCCAGAAAATGTCTAAATCCAAGGGTAATGTTCTCGACCCTATCGATCTGATCGACGGCATTGACCTAGAGTCACTTGTTAATAAGCGAACGAGTGGCATGATGCAGCCGCAAATGGCCAAAAAAATCGAAAAAGCTACTCGCAAGCAGTTTCCAGAGGGTATTGCCGCCTATGGCACTGACGCATTGAGATTCACCTATTATTCTCTCGCATCAACGGGCCGGGATATCAAATTCGATATGGGACGTATAGAGGGCTATCGGAATTTTTGTAACAAAATATGGAATGCAGCCCGCTATGTTTTAATGAATACGGAAGAACATGATTGCGGGCAAGACAACAACAATGACTATCAATTAAGCCTTGCTGATCGATGGATTATCTCCCGGTTGCAGCACACCGAAAGCGAAGTTGCCCTGTCACTGGAGCAATACCGTTTCGACTTGGCATCTCAGGCGCTGTATGAGTTCATCTGGAATGAATATTGTGACTGGTATCTGGAGTTATCAAAGCCGGTCCTATGGGACGATAGCGCCCCTGCCAGCCTAAAAAAAGGCACTCGCCGGACACTGATACGGGTACTCGAAACTACCTTGCGATTGCTGCACCCGTTTATGCCTTTCATCACTGAGGAAATCTGGCAGCGTGTTGCACCTCTGTCGGCGAAATCAGGCGATACCATCATGTTACAGCCATACCCTGAATTCAATGCCGAGCTCATAGACGCTCAAGCAGATGCTGATATCGAATGGTTAAAATGCGTCATTATTGGCGTCCGTAATATTCGAGGCGAGATGAATATTTCACCGGCACAGGCCATTCCCATATTGGTTAAAAATGGCAGTGAAGAAGACGCTCGAAGGCTGGAAGATAATCGACAGTTTCTTATGACTCTGGCTAAAATCGATCATATACAATGGCTACAAGAGGGTGAAAATTCACCCATGTCAGCAACGTCGATGGTTGGTCAGATGGAAATTCTGGTGCCAATGGCAGGCCTGATCGACAAGGACGCCGAATTGATGAGGCTCAGTAAAGAAATCGATAAGCTGCAAAAAGACCTCGATCGCATCGAGGGCAAACTCAACAATCCAAAATTCGTCGACAAGGCGCCGGCTGATGTCGTCGAAAAGGAGCGGGAGAAGCAATCTGCCCAGCAAAAGATTCTAATAAAACTCGAACAACAATCACAACAAATCTCTACGCTGTAGTCTTTCAAACCAGCATCATCGGATGATGCTGGTGGTTTTGCTACGATGTTGCCTGCAACAGTCTCTTATCGCCAGCTGTCGTTAATTGCACTGTAGCAGTGGACAGAGGTATTTGTCTGGCGTTACTATCGATCAATAATAATACAAGCTGAGATTATCGGCCGTGATATTCATCGGTAAAAATTAACGACATCGTCAACTGGTTAACGGTGATTGCCATGTCGGCCTATATAAAACCTGCAGTCAATACGCACCTTACATTTCTCATGCTGCTTTCTCACGGCCGGTTTGTCACTTTACAATCAGCAAGCTCACTCATCTAGTAGCGATAAAGGAGATGATAGGTATGACAGATCGTACAACTGGGACCATCAAATGGTTTAACAACGCCAAGGGATTTGGTTTTATTGCTCAAACCGAAGGGGCGGATATTTTTGTCCATTTTCGCTCTATCCGAGGGGAAGGTTACAAAACCTTAGACGAAGGACAAGAGGTAGAATTCACCGTCGTCGAGGGCGCGAAAGGCCTGCAAGCCGAAGACGTCTGTAAACTGTAAACCGTAAGCAGGCTATACAGTACGACTTAAAGAGCTAACAAAATACCGGTAACAGCTGCGGCGCTGGAGGCTAATAAGACCTTCGGAGTAGTGATCAGGAACGGGCATTCTCCTGCGTCTGACTCACTATGAAATTTACATCCGCAACATGACACCATTCTTGCGTGTCCGGAGGTCCTCTGTCCGTGGCAGGAGATTCCCCAGGCGTCTCGTTCGACGACTATTTTGCCCGTCCATTACACATTTTCGCCTCCCGCATTACCGAACTGGGTATTATTTCTGGCGCGATCACCGGTAACTTGTTGAGCGGGGTCCTCGGCAGCAAAATTTTTAACACCGTATGCGCACTGGTTATGGCCACTCGCGAGTCTTCATGATTAGCGACCGCTTTTTCAACCGTAGCTTTTACCCAGTCACTCGCCAACTCACCGCAGGCGTATCCGCCCATACCATCACCAACAAGACCAAAACCCATGGATGAATCTGCGTAAAAGCAATCCTCATTGCGCTCACGCCAGACAGAATGTGTCGCTCCGAGAATGGTTATTACAAGAATAGTGCGGTTATGAATCACATCGAAACCGATAACACACCCCTAATGTCGACCGATTGTAGCAATAACGATGTGTACTATTTGCTTGTTAGAGCACGGTATTTGCAGACAGTCTATTAAGATGGGCTTAGCAACTGTGTATCATTAGCGCCACTTCTGACAGCGATTAGTGATAGAATACCTACCGGCCAATATAGGCTGAATCGGCCTTCGTACGAGGGTCACACTACGATACATTCAAATTATCATTAGAAGTAGAGACCAATGAGCACATTATATCGAATCATCCTCAGCGCAACTCTTGCTGCAATTGCAGCGGCATCCATAGAATTTATAAGCAACCCAGATTCTAACGCCATCATTAATCCCGTTAGCTTTGTTATAATCTTTATTGCTACCGCACTAGGCGCATTCATTAGCCCAAGCATCAAACCATCTGTTTCGACGCCTTCCAGTAAATCTTCCGGTAAGTCCTCCGGCAGAAAGGGTCGTGAAATTGGCACAGTGAAATGGTTTAACGTCAGTAAGGGTTACGGTTTTGTGACACGAGCCTCAGGGGAAGAAATTTTTGTCCACTTTCGTTCGATTAGCGGAAATGGGCGCAAGGTACTTAGGGAAGGGCAAAAAATCGAGTTCTCTGTCGTTGACGGAGACAAAGGCCCTCAAGCTGAGGACGTTGACATAGTTGTCGACAAATAGTGAAGCGCTGGGCCCTTAACTCAAGGGCCCGAATCAAAAGTGTCACCGATTTCTAATGCCTATCAACCGCAACATCTTCAGTACGATAAAACATTTCTAACACCTTGTATAAACTGTAAGCGTCACTGCTGCCGGCCAGCTCTCTGATAGAGTGCATCGCAAATGTAGGCACGCCTATATCAAGCGTTTGAACGCCGATTTCACTGGCTGTAATTGGCCCGATGGTACTTCCACACCCCATATCAGTTCTCACTACGAAAGCCTGAACCGGCTCATCAGCAGATTCGCACCAATGACGAAATAATGACGACGTTTCACTGTTTGTGGCATAACGCTGGTTGGCGTTTATTTTTATTACCGGCCCACCGTTGAGTAAAGGACCGTGATTGGCATCGTGGCGATCGGAAAAGTTAGGATGAACACCATGCGCATTATCGACCGATATCATCATCGAGCGATCGATCGTACGAGTAAACTCTTTTTCATTGGCCAACAAACGACTTATTACCGACCTCAACATGGGCCCCTGAGCACCCGCAGCAGACTGACTACCGATCTCTTCATGATCGTTGCACACCAACACGCGATACTCGGTGCTATCAGCCAAAATAGCCTGCAGGCCAATGTAACAAGATAGCAAGTTGTCTAGCCGGGCACTGGCGATGAACTCATTGTGCAGACCTATGATGGCAGCTGGCTGCGCATCATAGAAACTCAACTCGTAATCGAGGACTTTGCATGCCTCACATGAGGGATGCTCCTGCCGTATCTGGGCCAATAGTAGTTCACGAAAGCTTGTCTGCTTATCATTTGTTTGCATGACTACAGGTGGTATATCTGTTTGCGCATTAATGCTTCTAGCGCTATTTGCCTCTCTGTCTAAATGAATAGCCAGACTCGGGATGGTAGCTATAGCCCGCTTGAAATCAATCAGGACGCTGCCAATGTTGCCCGATGTGTCTCGAAAGCTAACGCGTCCCGCAAGAGACAAATCCCGATCAAACCAGGGATTAAGTAAAGCCCCGCCATACACCTCTACACCCAACTGAAAATAACCTTTTTTGAACAGTTCGGGCTGTGGCTTTACTTTTAAGCAGGGGCTGTCGGTATGAGCACCAACCATTCTTAACCCCTGGTCTAGGATACTTTTTTCGCCCAGCGTGAAAGCGACAATTGAAGAGCTATTTCTTATTACACAATATCGTCCACCTGCGTGAAGCGTCCAATCGTCAGCTTCACGTAAAACGACAAAGCCTGCCTGTGACAGTCTTATCTCCATCTGCTGTACTGCGTGAAACGGCGTGGGCGACGCAGCCAGAAACTCAAGCAAATCACAATTAAATGTTTCGATATCCATGAATGTCTCTTTTGGTATCAATGAATCATCAAGGGGAGCGTGCGAGAAAAACTAAGCGTAGGTGTCGACACCCACTAGTTCAATCCCCAGTTGCTGCTCTGGCGATGGCGAATTCTCCGCAAACGTTTGCAGCGCCTTTTGAGTATTCAGCGGTAAGTCGCTCTGCTCAACTTGCTGTCGAAATTGCATCGAATCAGTAGCCCGGGTTGATTCGACTCGCTGTTGAAGAAAATCTTCCGCGAGAACACGATTTTCGTCCAATGATCGGCTTTGTCGGTCTTCGCTACTTTCCCTATCGACCTCAATGGCGACATCACTTTGCCCGCGTTCGACATTGTCTGAACGCCGATTCTGTGGGGCCGAGGGTGTAATGAGGGGAAAGCCAGAAATCTGCAAGATAACTACTCAATGTTTTTAAATGACGCTATCGATAGCTTTTGGAAGACCTAGTAACGCTAGTAAGTCGCTGGCAAATAAAACCGACTATCACCTGGCAATCTGCGTCAGTCCAACGTTCCACATTATAGGCAGACTAGAACAAATAGTGAATAGCCATTTAACAATAGACTAAGCCTCACACCATAGCCGACTCATTCTAACCCCGCTGCGTCTGTTTTTTCCACGCGACTTCATCGCGTAAATACACAGGCCTTGCCTCTGCAGCCGACTGTGCTGCACCGTTATTAAAATCCACGTACCCCAGTTTTGCAACAGCGCTAGCCGTTGGTAAAAGATCTCCGCGCCATAAATCAACGCGCTGATTAACAGGCATTCTGGAAGCGTAATTAAAGCCACTGCCTATCGCCATCAAGTCACCCTCGGCTTCAGCAGTCGTTTGCAATTCTACCTGCTCAGGTGCCGTCAGCCGCTCTGAGCCCAGCAGTTTCGCCATCCCATGTTGCAACTGAAATACCCCCCAGTAGACTTCATCCATACGCGCATCGAGTGTACTAAGGATCAGCCCATCAATTCCCTTACCGTCGTCTAGAGCGGCTTGGGCTTGTGCTGCAAGCGTCGACACCCCGACTACCGGCAGCTCTGCGCCATAAGCAAGTCCCTGAACGGCTCCTAGGCAGATCCTTAGTCCGGTAAAGGAACCGGGACCACGGCCATAGGCGATCGCGTCCAGCTCATTCAAACTCACATGACTATCACTTAACAATTGCTCGACCAATGGCAGGATGCGCTGCGTATGCTGTCTAGGTGCCAACTCAAATATTTCATCGATGGATATATTTCCACTGCTGTCATCCAGCAATGCCACTGAACAGGCCTCAGTGGAACAATCCAGGGCTAATAATTTCATTCACTCTTACTCTCGGAAAAAAAACTCTCAATCTCTGACACGGTTACAGCCCGCCTCATGGAGGGTAAACTAGCCATAAAATCCTGCCCGTAGGCCTGACTCTGCAATCGTGGGTCGGCGATCATTATAACGCCTCGGTCACTGACTCGCCTCAATAACCTGCCACAACCCTGCCGCAAACGCACAATAGCATCCGGTAACAGATATTCGGAAAAACTGTCTACACCATGCCCTGACAACTCCTGTGACCGAAGCTGTATAAGTGGATCGTCCCTGTGGGCAAAAGGTAATTTATCAATGGCCACAGCTGACAAAGGGAAGCCTGACAAGTCAACACCCTCCCAAAAGCTGCCCGTTGCCAATAAAATCCCCTGCGGCTGGTTTTTCAATTGAGCGACCAGTTTATAATTATCGACTCTGCGCGGGTCTCGCGGAGAACGCTGAATCAACACAGCCTTACCTTTGCGGCGTAACCGAGACGCAGTGGCATTTAGACCTCGATAGCTACTAAACAGGCACAAAACACGACCCTTTGCCGCTGCCAGCAAAGGCAACAACTGCTCAACATAGTAATCATAAAATTCGTCCTTCCTAGGATCGACAGGAATTTTCGGCGTATACAGCATTGCCTGTCGCTGGAAATCGATATCACTACTGGCCTGATAGAAGTTAACCGCATCCAATCCCAGCACACGTTTGAATCGGTCGGGACTACTATTGACCGTCAAGGTGGCCGAAGTGAAGATCCAACTACACGGGCTCTGTTGAAATAGTTCCTTGATTAGTAGTGATATTGTTAGAGGTATCGTTTGTATAACAAACCCATTTTCCCGACCCTGAACCCAACACAAACCCTTATAAGAGACTATCTCATTCAGCCTATCGACGATCAATCCTGTCCGTATTTCCAGCTGAACAAAGCTGTGATCTCGTTGCTTAACTATATTTAGGTCACGTCGCAATTGCCTTAGCGCTATTGATAACTGATTAATGACATCGACATGTTGCTGCCGGTGATAAGGTTTCGCTGAGGGTATGTGAGCGTCCAATTTGGATAACCCACTTTGCAATTTTTCCAGCCGACTCAGTATCAAGCGCTGTTCTGGCGCCCCGACCTGAATTGCGCGTGAAACGTCTCGGCACAATGACTTTAATGTTCCACTGCTCAGCCTCAGCCCTACAATTGTTTGGGCAAAATCACTAATACGATGCGCCTCATCCACCACCACCACACCGGCAGAGGGTAATAATGACCCCAATTGCTCTTTACGCATAACTTGATCTGAAAAAAGCAGGCTGTGATTGACGATGACGATATCAGCGCCCTCCGCTTGCTGCCTTGCTGCCATCAGTGGGCAACGTGAAAAATCGGGACATTGAGTACTAAGACAGTCGTCCCGGCTACTAGTAACATGAGGTAGTAAACCAGGCGCTAATTCAGGAGCCAACAGCGACAGCTCTCCGATACCAGTGTTCCGAAACCGTTGTGACAGACGAGTCAGCTGTTGATAGCTCTGTCTATCATAGCCACCGCTGCTCTCTTGTTCAGACCGCAGTCTCAGTGTGTTTTTATCCAGATAGTAAGGGCATAAGTAGTTGCTTCGACCCTGTAAGAGAGCAACCTTTCTGTGGCTCCCTAGGAGCCCCTGGATCAATGGCAAATCATGTTTGAATAGCTGACTTTGTAAATATCGACTAGCCGTCGATATTATGGCTCGCTGAGCTGTCATCACAATCGGTACAAGGTACGCTAATGTCTTTCCAGATCCTGAGGGCGCTTCTACGAGCAACGATACTTGGTCATCTATTGATTGCTGAACGCGAATGGCCATCTGCTGTTGGCCTTCACGAGCTACAAATTCAGGCCACTGTCGATCAATAGGGCCGCCAGCAGCTAACAGTTCGTCACTGGACTTCACATCAGTCATTATTAATCAACTTCTATTGGCTGCGTCATATGTGTCTATGCGTATAATGACTGTCGAGGCTTTATTGTAACAACTGCAAGCGCAATCAGCATCCATAAGAGTCAGTATCAAAAATAACAGCCAAGATTCCGGAGGGTATCGCTAAAAGCAACCACGTTGCCGCTATTATTTTAGCTGCCAGACAGAGCCGGAGATTTAATTTCATCGATAAAGGACTCGTGGTGTGAAAAGGTCCGACGCTAATCCTGCATGCTGTATCGAGTATTACAATGCAGGTTGATGCCATTACTCTCGACTGTAAACAAAGCATTGCTCAAGTAGTCGTGGGGGCGACACTAAAATGCTAGACCTTGTTTACCGAGAAGGTGGTTAGCCGGAAGAACAGCTAGCAACTAGACTAGAGCATTAGCGCTGCTTTATTGTAACAGGCGTTGGTTTAGATCGTTTCGGGCGAAACGAATCAGTGTCTACAACCCTCCCGCAGAGGGTTGTAGAAGTAGCTACTCGTTCGCACATTAACTCAGCGCAGCAACTACTTTGTCACGAATGTCCTGAACGGATCCAACACCTTCTACCATGCGATATTGTGGACCGTCACTTTCTGCTAATGTTTGGTAAAAAGCCACCAACGGCTTAGTTTGGTCATGGTAAACTTTTAACCGTGTGCGCACAGTATCCTCTTTATCGTCTTCCCGCTGCAGCAATTGATCCCCGGTTTCATCATCCACACCAGATTTTTTTGGCGGGTTAAAAACAACATGATAAACCCGTCCCGAAGCTTCATGAATTCGGCGCCCGCTCATTCGCGTGACAATTTCTTCATCATCTACCGAAATTTCAAGCACCATATCGATTTCAACACCGGCAGCCTGAAGTGCCTCGGCTTGCGGGATCGTGCGCGGGAATCCATCAAATAAAAATCCACTTGCGCAATCTGGCTCGGTGATACGCTCCTTTACAATTCCAATGATGATGTCATCGGACACTAGGTCACCAGCATCCATGACCGCTTTTACCTTCAAGCCCATCTCCGTTTCTGCTTTGACCGCAGCGCGAAGCATATCACCAGTGGAAATTTGGGGAATACCATAGTTTTCTGAAATAAACTGGGCTTGGGTACCTTTACCTGCACCTGGCGGCCCTAACAAAATTGCACGCATGGCGTTTCTCCTGAGTAAGTTGTCATAATAAGCGGATGGCTCGATTTATTGCTGAGAATCCATAAATCTCCCGATACCATCAGAAAGGCGAAACACGATACACAGGTCGCCCGCTAAGCTCAAGTGTCTGCTGGAGCATATTTCACGCCCGCTCGGCCCACCCGTCACATTAAATCGCAGCGACCAAAAAACCCATTATTTATCAGTAGGTTAAGATGAAGATCCCTGAATCATAGAAATCGTACGCACCCCAGTCAAAGGCCTCGCTCTTTCGCCTCATCCCATAATACATCCATTTCCTCGACAGAGGCAGCCTCAGTCGAACTCCCTCGCGCCTGAAGAGCTTTTTCGATATAGCTAAAACGAGCTTCGAATTTTTTATTGGTAGTCCGCAAAGCGCTTTCAGGCTCCACCTCTAAATGCCTCGCTAGATTAACGACCGTGAACAAAATATCACCTATTTCGCCTTCGATCTCGCTCTTATTGGTGGTGAGCCTCGCCTCAGCTAACTCACTTATTTCTTCCTGTAACTTGATTAAAACGCCGTCTGCATCTGTCCAATCGAAACCTGTTTTCGACGCTCGCTTCTGCATTTTTGCCGCCCGGGTAACTGCGGGTAAAGCCAAGGGAACATCGTCCAACACGCCCTTTAACCGCTTTCCCTGACGCTCCGCTATTTTGATGTTCTCCCAATTCTTTTTTATCGCATCCGCCGAACCGTTTTGAAACCCCATCCGCGCTTGCAAGGCGCCGTCGGGGAAAACGTGAGGATGACGACGAATCAACTTTTCAACCAGCCTAGAGACGATGGTAGGAAAATCAAAATGTCCCTGCTCTGCACCTAATTGAGCATAGAAAATTACCTGAAAAAGAACATCGCCGAGCTCTTCACACATATGCTCTGTATCACCAGATGCTATAGCATCTGCCAATTCGTAGCTCTCTTCTATTGTGTGAGAAATTATCGACGAAAAATTCTGGGCTAAGTCCCATGGACATCCGTCTTGCGGATCTCGCAGCCGGCTCATTAGGTACAACAAATCATCCAGCGAGTAGTTTGCCAAAGCTATCCCTCAACGACTCGCTGTGCCGATAGTACATTAGGTAGGCGTGTAATCCGCGCAAGCAGAACGTTCAAAGCGTCCAACCCTGTAATTTCTAGCGTTAATCTCATCGTCGCCGTGTTATTGCTTTTGTCTGATTCAGTATTCACTGCAGCAACATCAATACGGGCATTAGCGAGCATCGCTGAAATATCTCGCAATAATCCACTGCGATCATAGGCTCTAATCTCAATATCTATCGGGTATGTACTTTTTGGAGCATCACCCCAGCTTACTTCAATAATACGATCCGGCTCTTTAAACTCCAGCTGCAATAATTTACTGCAATCCTGCTGATGAATACTGACTCCTCGCCCCTTCGTCACATAACCTATGATCATATCGCCAGGCAGTGGTTTGCAACAGCCGGCGAAATGACTTAATAAATTCCCCACCCCACGAATCATAATAGCGTCATCATGACGCGGATCGCTGCGTGCTACTGTCGGTGATAATACAGGCTCGTCTGCGCGCTCATTAAACAGATGCTGAACAGCAGAAACAACTTGCGTCGAAGAAATATCACCGGCTCCGACCGCAGCATACATATCCTCCACCGCCTGGTAGCCAAAATAGGTAGGGACCGATTTGTAATCCAGGCTCGTTAGTGCCAAGCGTTTATACACTTTTTCCAGCAAAGCCCGTCCAGCCGCTATATTTTCATCTCTGGCTTGCAGTCGAAACCAATGCTGGACCTTTACTCGCGCACGACTCGATCTAAGGTAGCCAAGATTTTTTTGTAGCCAATCTCTACGAGGTGCATTTTCTTTCCCGGTCAAAATTTCGACCTGGTCACTGGTGTTTAGCTGATAGGTGAGCGGAACAATTCTCCCATTGACCTTGGCACCCCGACAACGGTGCCCTACCTCGGTATGCACATGGTAGGCAAAGTCCAGCGGCGTAGAGCCCTGAGCAAGATTCACAACGTGCCCCTCGGGTGTAAACACATAGATGCGATCCTGCGCGCGCGAAAAATGTTCCGCCACATCAGATGGACCGGCATCCGTTTCTTCGTGCCAGTCCAACACCTGCCGCAGCCAGGCAATTTTTTCTTCGTAGCTATTTCCTCCTTGATTATCACTACCCTTGTAACGCCAATGGGCGCAAATACCAAACTCTGCCTCCTCATGCATAGAAAACGTACGAATCTGTATTTCCAGGGCCTTTCCCTCGGGTCCAATAACCGCCGTGTGCAAAGACCGATACCCGTTGTCTTTAGGGTTAGCAATGTAATCATCGAATTCGTTGGGAATGTTTCTCCAAAGGCTATGCACCAAGCCCAGCGCGGCGTAGCAATCTCTTACATCTGGCACCAAAATTCTCACTGCGCGAATATCATAAACCTGAGAAAAACCAATGCCCTTGCGCTGCATTTTTCTCCATATACTGTAGATATGTTTTGCGCGTCCCGACAAATCTGCTTCTATGCCACTGTCCGTTAGCCCAGTATTCAATCGGCCAACAATTTCATTAATATAGCTTTGCCTAGCCAGCCGCTTTTCATCCAGCAACTTGGCAATCTTTTTATAAGCAACTGGCTGAAGATAACGAAATGATAAATCTTCAAGCTCCCACTTAATGTGGCCGATCCCAAGACGGTGAGCTAATGGCGCATAAACATCATGCACTTCCCGAGCAACACGATAACGCTTGGCGGGATTATTCTTTACCATTCTGATGGCACATGTGCGCTCAGCCAATTTCACCAACGCAACTCGCACATCATCCACTAAGGCGACCAGCATCTTGCGGATATTGTCCTTCTGAGCTTCGGCTTGTCCCAGAACGGGATTATCACCGGTAATCACTGTGCTCATCGCCGCCATTCTAAGAACGCCGTTGATCAAATGAACAATTTCTTCACCAAAATTTTTCGCTACTAGCTCAATCTGCAGTTTTTCTTCACGAACGGCGCGATACAAAATAGCGGCAATCAATGTTTCTTGATCTAACTGCAAGTCGGCAAGGATATCGGCCATTTCCAAACCAATTCTAAAGCTGCTGGTATGTTCATCCCACGCTTTATCTGACACAGCGATAGCCCGCTGCTCAGCCTGATAACTCATATCACAGGCGGCCTGCAGGATAGGGATGTCAAATCCAGAGTTAGCAGGAAAACGCGCTAACCATCGATTAATATCAACGGAGCCGTCCTCGTTTTGCGGATGTTCTTCTCGAACTTTAACCATCTTAACGTCTTATTTTGTTGTATTACATTTTGTACAAACTAACGCATCCAAAGCACAGGGATCATTTCTGTAACGTTGAATCAAAAACACCCGTTGACAGATAGCGATCACCACGATCGCAGATAATTGCAACAATCACTGCATTTTCAACATGTTCGGCAATCTTCAGAGCACCAACAACGGACCCTCCGGACGACACACCGCAAAAAACACCCTCTTCTGCCGCAAGTCGCTTCATCATTACTTCAGCATCCCGCTGATCGACATCTATAACCCGGTCAACACGCGTGCGTTCGAAAATACTAGGAAGATACGCCTCTGGCCAGCGCCGTATCCCCGGAATACTTGATCCGTCACAGGGCTGCAATCCGACAATTTCGATGTTGGGATTTTGCTCTTTTAAAAATTTCGACACACCCATAATCGTGCCTGTTGTCCCCATAGAACTGACAAAATGGGTAACTCTTTTTTGCGATTGACGCCATATTTCAGGCCCCGTTCCCTCGTAATGTGCCATTGGATTATCCACATTAGCAAACTGGTCCAAAACGACGCCCTGACCATCAGCTTGCATCTGCAACGCCAAATCTCTGGCTCCTTCCATGCCCTCTTTCTGGGTTACATCGATAAGCTCTGCACCGTATGCAGCCATCGCTAATTTTCTCTCCTGGCTCATGTGGGATGGCATAATCAGCTTTAGGTTGTACCCTTTGATTGCTGCCACCATCGCTAGTGCAATACCAGTATTGCCGCTTGTCGCCTCTATTAGCGTGTCCCCTGCTTTAATATCACCGCGCGCTTCCGCCCGATTTATCATACTGAGCGCAGGTCTATCTTTAACTGAACCGGCCGGGTTATTACCCTCTAGTTTAAGGAGAATAGTATTAGAGGACGTAGTGCCGTTAATACGCTGCAATCTAACAAGAGGACTGCCGCCCACATAATCTTCAATCGTTGGGAATTCCATAAAACAACAAACCTATGTGCATTGGACCTGTTTAAGATGTTACGGCGCATGTCTACTGAGTACATTCCGGCCCAAAGATCATACACTGACAACGTCAATGCGGCTAGCGTCGCGATGCCCCGATAACCTCGAATACAGCCGGGTATTACCATGGATTTTAGTGGAATAACTCACGGCTTTTAAGGGGTTTTTCACCAAGATGGAGGCGGAGGGCTTGACGGCAAATAAGCTTAGCGACATGACGAGCATTATCGGTGAATGCTCCGCTTGCAATAGCGAGTAGGTCCTCGCCCTGAAATGTTCTGTTCACCAAATGCCCGCGCGATGCAAGCTCCGCATCCGGTACAGCAAACAATCCTTCGCCAGCCCGATAAACATAATAGCGGTCCGGAATTATTGGGTTATCGGTTTCTGCTTCTTGAGTAAAATCCAGCCCATAACCTAAGTACTCCATCAATTGTAATTCGAACTGTCGCAGCACTATATCGATCTCACTATCACCCACCAAACACTTTGCTATCCATTCGTATAAGGTATAAATAGCGGTGTGTTGATCGTCTTGTTGTAGCAGTCTGGATAGCAATTCATTGACGTAGAGACCACTGAAAAGCCGCTTTCCCTGCAGCTGCAACGGAGCACCACGAGGCTCCATTTGGATGATTGTCTTTAAATCAGACTTCCCACTCCAGCTAATTAGTAAAGGAACAAATGGTTGTGACAAACCCCGGCGTTGTTTTGCACTTTTGGACGTTGCTCTAACGCCTTTTACCACACCACTGACGCGACCGTAGTCAGCGCTCAAAAAATCGACAATCAGGCTACTGTCTCTAAAGTTCCGTGTGTGAAGTATATAAGCGGGCTGGGATTCGATACGCATATTGTCGCATTATACCTGTGAGGTTTTTTCCCATTTTGTAACCGGGAATTCAGTCGAAGTCATTGTATCCAAGACTGCGTAAAGCACGATCATCGTCAGACCATCCAGACTTCACTTTCACCCATAATTTTAACATAACTTTGCGTTCGAACATTTTTTCCATTTCCAGCCGCGCATCCTGACCTATAGACCGCAGGCGACTCCCTTTATTACCGATGACGATACGCTTTTGTCCTTCGCGCTCCACCAAGATCAAAGCGTGAATGTGTAAACTTTTCCCGCTATCCTTAAAGTCTTCGATCTCTACCGTCATCGCATAGGGCACCTCTTCGCCCAGTTGCCGCATCACTTTTTCACGAACCAGCTCAGCTGCCATGAATCGTGAACTACGGTCGGTAATCTGATCTTCTGGGAATAAATACCCTCCCATCGGCAACTTCGTTTGTATGCTTAGCTCAAGATTAGTCAGGTTTGTTCCATTTAATGCCGACAAGGGGATTATGTCGACAAAATTCATTTTATGCTGACAGGCTTCAAGAAAAGGCAGCAATTGCGATTTATCCTGCATCTGATCGACTTTGTTGATGACCAGTATAACCGGGCATTCCGCTCTTTTTACTTGCTCTAATACCCACTCATCTCCGTCAGTCCACTTTCCCCTTTCGACCACAAACACAACTACGTCGACATCGGTAATTGTCGAGCTTGCCGCGCGATTCATATAGCGATTAATCGCTTTGTCAGACTCGGTACCTTTATGAATACCCGGAGTATCTACAAAAATGGCCTGTGTATTATTTTCAGTTTTTATCCCTAAAACTCGATGCCGAGTCGTTTGTGGCTTTCTTGACGTTATACTGATTTTTTGTCCCAAAATATGGTTCAACAGTGTTGATTTCCCCACGTTTGGACGGCCTATGATGGCTACATAGCCACAGTGTGTCTGCTCTGTCATAACTGATTCTTTTTAATCTGGACCCGGCTAGGTCCGTTGGCTATTCGGATTGATGCAATGCTGTCAGCGCTTCTTCTGCGGCGGCCTGCTCTGCCACCCGACGACTACTCCCGTCGCCAGTGAACCGTTGCTGCAAGTGGTGTATATCGCACTCGATGGTAAATTGCTGTTGATGGTCACTGCCACTCGTATTTATCAATACATACTGCGGTAACGGCATTTTTCGTGCCTGTAGCCATTCCTGCAGCCGTGTTTTAGCATCTTTATTACTGTTCCGAGGCGATATGAGATCGAGGCGAGACTCGAACCAACGCGGAACATGTTCATTACATGCCGCCATGCCGCCATCAAGATAAATAGCGCCTATCAGCGCTTCCACAGCATCTGCTAATATTGACTCGCGGCGATAGCCGCCACTTTTTAGTTCACCCGGACCCAAATTCAAGTGCTCGCCAACAGAGAACTCTTTAGCAATTTCAGCAAGAGTCTCACCCTTTACTAACTGAGCACGCATTTGGCTCAGCTCGCCCTCACGGCACTCAGGGAATTTTTGGAACAGTGCCTCAGCCATCAGAAAATTAACGATAGAATCACCCAAGAATTCAAGCCTTTCGTTATTTTTCGCCCCGACGCTGCGGTGACTAAGCGCCAAATCCACCAGAGACGGGTCGTTAAACTCATGGCCTAACTTTTGAATCAAGAGGTGATGCGTGGTTTTTTTATTACCCAATGAGTTTCCTGTAATTTTCTATTTGAATTTAGTTTGACAGTTCGGTTTGGTATTCGTAAATAAACTTGTCAAACTTAATCACAACGTCGACGTTAAAAAGAAATGGCACCCGTTTTTCATAGGTCGCATCAATTTTTGTCTTACCTTTGGCTCGGCTGATCTTGACGTCGCGGTAGCTAATACCATCAATCATATTCATTTCAAACGTTTTCGAAATCTTACGTCTTATTTTACCGGTGGTTAAACCGTCATACTCTCGGTTATCGACCGCTTTTTTTATCGCGCTATCTAAGGTATATCCCTCCATATAAACCGGGATCAGCTTCAAGGCACAGGTCAATACAAAGGCACCGACTAACATAACAAACAAAATACTTAACGAAGATGCGCCCTTTTGCCGCAGTTGGTTATTCATCGCCTTTGCTCCCAAGTTTACGAACGCTTAAGCCTAGTCTAGTGAATTTTCATCAGTTTGCTTGCTAATAAGGTCACAATTTTAACTTTTAATAGATAGATCCAGCTCGACTGAAGGTTGGGACATCAGTAAACGTCGGCCAATGTAACCATCTAGCGAAGGCTTTTCCAACAATCCTGTCCTCTGGAACCTGTCCCCAAACACGACTATCACTGCTGTTATCGCGATTATCACCCATCATCCAGTAATGACCAGGCTTAACCGTAATGCTGAAATCATCATTGCGAACCGCGCGCTTATTTTTATGTATCAGATGATCGACGCCAGCAAGATCCTCAGACATCAATTCAACAATAGGCCTAATTGGGGGTAATTCTGCCAGCAGTGTTTGCGAGACTTGCTTGCCATTTACTGACAGTACTTTGTTCTTGTAGCTGACTGTGTCCCCGGGAAGCCCAATAACTCGCTTAATAAAATAGATATCCTTATGGGGGGGGAAAAAGACCATAACGTCACCGCGTTGTGGTTCGCCAATTTCGACTACTTTTGTCCCCACTACCGGCAGCCGCAGGCCGTAAGTATATTTGTTGACCAAGATATAATCACCGACCAACAGCGTCGGCACCATTGACCCAGAAGGAATTTGAAAGGGCTCAATGACAAAGGAGCGCAATAGTAAAACTAATGCTAAAACCGGAAAGAAGGATTTGGCGTATTCGCCAACAATCATGTCCTCTCTGATATACAGCGATAATGACTGACGCTGTTCTTCCGTATATTTTGCGAGAAAATCAATCACCGCTTTAGAGTCAGCATAAGCTGTTCGAGCTTTTGAGAAAAGAATGACATCAAGACCGCATATTAAGCCCGAGAATAGTGTCAGCATAACCAGTACAAACGCAAAATCACCGTCTTTTACCATCACCACGGAGATAGCCCAGGCGATCCATATGACAGCCACGACCTTGAACAGCACATCATTCCACGCAGGCATGATCTCGTCTTGCAACTGATCACTCGTCAGCGACTGTTTTTTGTCAATTAACGCATTGAGATTAGACTGCAGGGAAGCTCGTGCAAATTTCTCCTGAATGAACCAAGCCAGCAATGAAATACATGAGATAGCGATGAGTATTTTGTCGACCATATACTGTTTGTCCGGTTACGCGTTAAATGGGCTAGCTGTCTACTTTTAGTACAGCAAGAAAGGCGCTTTGTGGTATTTCTACACTTCCCACTTGCTTCATTCGCTTTTTACCCGCTTTTTGTTTTTCTAACAGTTTTCGCTTTCTAGAAACGTCACCACCGTAGCACTTCGCGGTGACATTTTTTCGCAGAGCTTTTACTGTTTGCCTAGCCACTACTTGTCCTCCGATAGCTGCCTGTATGGCAACATCAAACATTTGCCGGTGAATCAACTCTTTCATTTTTTCGGTCAAAGAGCGTCCTTTTGACTGTGCATGATCACGGTGAACGATCATCGCCAGAGCATCAACTCGCTCACCATTGATCAACACATCCAATCGCACCAAATTTGCGCTATCGAAGCGAGCAAAACTGTAGTCGAGGGATGCATAACCCCGACTGACAGACTTAAGTCTGTCGAAGAAATCCATAACTACTTCATTTAAAGGTATTTCATATGAAAGAGACACTTGGTGGCCGAGAAACTGCATATCCTTTTGTACGCCACGCTTTTCAACACACAAGCTGATGACATTACCGAGATACTCCTGCGGGACCAGAATATTGACATCGGCAATCGGTTCGCGAATCTCATTAATATCGCCCGCACCGGGCAGGGCCGACGGGTTGTCAACCATAATGACATCGCCATTATTTTTCTCGACCTGGTAGATAACGGTCGGGGCGGTGGTTATAAGATCAAGATCATATTCTCTCTCTAGTCGCTCCTGAATGATCTCCATGTGCAACATGCCAAGGAAGCCGATCCGAAAACCAAACCCCAGCGCATCGGAAGACTCGGGCTCATAAAATAAGGACGCGTCATTTAGCGTTAATTTCGCCAATGCCTCCCGGAAGTCTTCGTAGTCGTCGGATGACACCGTGAACATGCCGGCATAAACCTGTGGCTTAATTTTTTGAAAGCCCGGCAATTGCTCGACGTCAGGTGTTGATGTGTGAGTAATAGTGTCACCGACAGGTGCTCCCTGAATATCTTTAATCCCCGCCACAATGTAGCCAACTTCCCCAGCAGCCAGTGAACCAGTTTCCTGTCGCTTTGGCGTAAATATACCGACACTGTCAACAATGTGCGATTTACCCTGAGTTTTCATAATGATTTTTTCGCCCTTGTTAAGAACGCCGTTCTTAACTCTTACCAGCGACACTACGCCTAAATAATTATCGAACCATGAGTCAATAATGAGCGCCTGTAAGGCTCCATCAGGATCCCCCTCGGGTGCAGGTATCAGTTCGACCAACTGCTCAAGCAACGCGTCCACACCCATCCCGGATTTTGCGCTAACTGGAATCGCATTGGTTGCATCAACACCAATGATTTCTTCTATTTCTTTTTTTACCACATCGGGGTCAGCTTGCGGTAAATCCATTTTATTGAGCACGGGCAGTACTTCCAATCCCTGTTCGATCGCCGTATAACAATTGGCGACCGACTGTGCCTCTACCCCTTGCGCCGCATCGACCACCAACAGCGCACCTTCACAGGCCGCTAGCGAGCGTGAAACTTCGTAGGAAAAATCGACATGCCCGGGTGTATCGATAAAGTTTAGCTGGTAGGTTTTTCCATCGTTAGCCTGGTAGTTTAAGGTGACACTTTGGGCCTTGATGGTTATTCCCCGCTCCCTTTCGATATCCATGGAATCGAGCACTTGCTCGTCCATCTCACGGGCACTTAAACCGCCACAGGTCTGTATAAACCGATCAGCGAGGGTCGATTTACCATGGTCAATATGGGCAATAATGGAAAAGTTACGGATTAGTGTTATGTCACTCACGCAGGATAGAAACCGGGTAATGAATTGAAGCGCGTAATTTTACAGCAAAGCCTACAAGGGCGCCATGAAAAGGGGGGGTCAAAAAGCGCTCATGCACGAGTAACCTACAGAAATAAGTAAAAACCAGCAATTTTATTGGATTTCAACAATACTCAGCGTTTTATCCTTAGTAAATTCTTGCCCAACCAGCACCACAGGTTGGTAATTCTGATTATTCCGATTGTTGAGTGCATGCCATCTCACCAAGCCAAGTCCCGCTATAAAACCCACAACTGAGCCAGAAAAGACCCAAAAATCCCCTGACTGCCACTGAGAAACAGTGATAGCCGCAGTTAGCATGGTGATAATAGGGACAAGATAGACGACCATAGCTCCAGCCACCAAGCTACTCTCTGGGATAACTATATCGATATCGTCATCAACAACAAATTGCTCGGGAGAACTACCCCCTAATAAGACGCGCACATAATGACTCTTGCCACTTCCAATTTTCCCCAAAATGCCATGGCCACAGCCTTTTTGTGCCGAGCAACTATTGCACGTCGTTTGGCGTATTGTCTCTACCCACAAACAATCGGGTTCAATAGCGGCAATGCGGCCTGTTTCTTTCATCATAGCGGGGATATCCAAAGGAAACCGCCGAAGGCGGGTCCCATTTAGCCTAACGAGAGCTGACCAGCCTAACAGATTGTGCTATTTGCTGCGCCGTTTGGGCAGGAATTTCTCCAACAACCGTAATCCGATGAGGCCGGTCAGCTAACACCAGTAAGCGAGTATAGGCCGTTGTCGCGCCTTTCTGAGCTCTTCCTTCAAGCCCTCGCTGCACTAAGTTCAAGTCAACATCACTCTCAAGAAATACCGAAAAAACGGTCAGCCCATCGGTAAAAGTCGCTATATCACCGGTTACAAACTTTACATTAGCCACCGTCGACGTAAATCCTGTAGGCATCCATTGCACTGTCCAGCCGTCTCCCACAGTATTTCCCGCCACATTGGCAGTCACCGAAGGCTCCGTATGATAGGCCTGATAACTGGCGCCAGCATCCACAAACTGCTCACCGGCAAGAGGCTCGCCAATAGTAATTTCTACAAACTGAAACCGTTCAAGAACAGTCTTCCCCGGACCGATCAACTCAGTACGCAACAGCAGTCCAGTTTCTTTGTCCAACGACAAATGATGCTCAAACCGATGCGTGTCCTTGGGAATGATCTGCAAGTTAACAACTTCTCTACCGGCAACGCGACCGGTGCCATTGACCGCAAACTCATAAAAACTTCCAACACCTGCATTCGCTGATGAACCCAGCTGCGCCTGCTGCTGCTGATAAAAACGGAGTAATTTATGCCCGGGATGAATACAGTTCAGATGGTGGCCTCGCCGAACGATCTCCCGTTTTTCACCATCAAGATATTCTAGCCGCTCAAACTCTTCACCATCAATAACAGAGTGAGCTATGCGAAAGGACTCAGTAGAACTTCCCCGCTGGAAACTAAAAGTCCCATGATAGTCGAGCTCACGAAAACTATGCGACATACGACTCAGTGCAATTTGAGGGCTATCATCTGCGTAGACCAAGCCACCAGCCGGCATGATGAGACACGCGAACACAAATAGCCCGATAGTACTCAATGGCAAATGTCTCAGCGCTGACATCATGAGTAAGTTCGATGTTGTGAATAGATTTTCATCGGTTTATTTCTTATCAAAACTGGCAACCCGCGCAAAGGAGATCATTCCCTGACCATTATTTAATACCGCACGCTCGGTATGCCGTAACATGTATCTTTCGAGCCTATGGCGGGCCTCCAAGTCTGCTGCCGCACGGCTTGCTGCGATATCACCGGGAAGCTCTGACGACTGATACCGCACCGCATTACTAGCGCCTCCTGACGCCTGCATACTAGCGCCCGCAACAGGGTATACTCTGCTTGTCATCGGCGCTTTGCTGGCGACCGGGAATCCACTGGCAAGCTCTGAGGTCGCATTCGTTTCCAAAGTTTGCACGCCAACAATAACGGCCATGGCCACCGATGCAGCGACTGCAAATCCAGCCATCGGGCGCCACCAGACAATTGTTTTCTGCTGATCATCACTAACTTTCTGGGCGACTACCGATTCCAGTTGATCAATTTTTTCTTCGGACAGCCGGCCATTATTGTGACCAATTGCCATGCTAACTTGACTGGATATGTCGAGATGACGATACGCACCGGTATCATTGTCCTGCATAACTTCCCTCACCAAATGATAGCGAGCCCAAGTACTCCTTACAGATTCATCATTGTCCGTCGACATGATTCGTCGCAACTCCAACTCATCTGCCTCTCCATCCATCAGAGCCGATATAGACTCCCGCAATTGATCACTCATCGACTGTCTCTTTTATCATTTAATTATTTGCCTTCACTCATTGCCTGGTTTAATTTTTAACCAGCGTCAGATGATCGTCCGATTCAGCACCAAAAATTTGCTGTTTTACTCGCTTGTCTATCGCTTCACGCGCTCTAAATATTCTGGACCTAACGGTCCCTACGGGGCATTCCATCACGTCGGCAATATCTTCGTAACTGAGACCATCAAATTCCCGCAATGTTACCGCTGTACGCAGATCCTCTGGCAATTCTTTCATAGCACTCTCAACGACCTGCTTCAACTCTTCTCCATAAAGGGCATTTTCTGGATTCTCTATATCGCGCAGAGATGATGCGGATTCGTAGTATTCTGCATCTTCAACATCGACATCAGTAGCTGGCGGACGCCGACTTCTCGAAACCAGATGATTCTTGGCCGTATTAATAGCAATTCTATACAGCCATGTGTAGAACGCACTATCTCCACGAAATTTTGGCAGCGCGCGGTAGGCCTTAATAAAAGCTTCTTGTGCAACGTCCTGAATCTCATCTGAGTCTCTGACATAGCGAGATATCAAGCCAAATATTTTATGTTGATATTTAAGAACCAACAAATCAAAGGCAGTGTTATCACCTTTTTGCACGCGCTCTACCAACTGCTGATCTGACTCCTGCGAGCTGATCATTGAATCCCCTGTTGCCAAACGCCGATCGTTGCTTTTTTCAGCAAACGGCTTTGAGTTATTGTACTTTCTTCCAAGTAGTCCCATATTCCGTAGACCATTGCCTCTTTCATAAGTTCTTGTGAACTGGAAATAACTATCATTCGTACAGTGTTCAGAACATTGTCTTTGAAAGAAGTTCACTCAAGTATCAGATTTTTCTCATTAATATTGTTAAAATCAGACGACTCGGGTTTATACTTTCTGTATTCTCAAGCAACAACTGACTATAGTCCACCCCTTCTCCACTTTAGCAAGACACTACCATGAGTAAACATTTTCAACACGATGTGCTGATAATCGGCAGCGGTGCGGCAGGTTTGTCACTCGCACTAGAGCTGCCGTCTACTACCAAAATTGCCATGATTTGCAAAGGCGACCTGATAGAAGGGTCAACTTACTGGGCTCAGGGTGGCATTGCGGCGGTATTAGACAAAGATGATAGTGTTGAGTCTCACCTTGAAGATACGCTGAATTCGGGCGGCAATCTCTGTCATGCCGATGCGGTTAGGTTCACGGTTGAGAACAGTCGTGACACCATTGACTGGTTGGTCGACCAAGGTGTCGAATTCAGTCGTAATACCGATGAACAGCAGTCCTTGCACCTAACTAAAGAGGGCGGTCATAGTCAACGGCGAATTGTTCATGCGGCAGATGCTACCGGTCGCGCTGTATCAGAAACCTTAACTCAGCGAGCCCTCGAAGCAGATAACATTCATATTTTTTCGCAACGACTGGCTATCAACTTGATTACCGAAGAGGGTCGTTGTCAGGGTGCTTACGTGCTCAATGGAGATAGCGACCATGTCGATGTTTTTCAGGCAAAGTTCATTGCACTTGCCACAGGCGGTGCTAGCAAAGCATATCTATATACAAGCAATCCAGACGGGGCCAGTGGAGACGGTATAGCCATGGCCTGGAGAGCCGGCTGTAGGGTGGCCAATATGGAGTTCAACCAATTTCATCCAACTTGCCTTTACCACCCCCAAGCAAAATCATTCCTGATCACCGAAGCCATTCGAGGGGAAGGTGGTAAGTTACTGCTCCCCAATGGCGAACGCTTTATGGATCGATACGATAAACGTGGAGAATTGGCGCCCCGGGATATAGTAGCCCGAGCCATAGATCATGAGATGAAACGACTGGGCAGTGACTGTGTCTACTTAGACATCAGTCATAAATCGCCTGACTTTTTACTTCATCACTTTCCCACCGTAAAGGCACGCTGTCTGGAGCTGGGTATTGATATCACTCGGGATCCTATTCCCGTAGTCCCCGCAGCCCACTATACCTGCGGAGGTGTTATGGTTGACACGAACGGCTGCACTGACATTCCAAACCTTTATGCCATTGGTGAAACCTCTTTTACTGGCCTCCACGGTGCGAACCGTATGGCCAGTAATTCCCTACTAGAGTGCATGGTGTATGGCCACTCTGCCGCTCGAGATATTACTACGAAGCTTACCTCGGCAGCGGCTCCTCTGGCGGCTGCTGACTGGGATGAATCACAAGTAACCGACTCCGATGAAGATGTGGTGATCTCGCATAACTGGGACGAATTACGTCGATTCATGTGGGACTATGTCGGTATTGTCCGTACCGATAAGCGTCTGCAACGGGCGCTGCGACGTGCCGAATTACTGCAACAAGAAATCAATGATTATTACAGCAATTATAAAGTATCTAACGATTTAATAGAACTTAGAAACCTGGCCACGGTGGCGGAATTGATCATACGGTCGGCAATAACCCGAAAAGAAAGTCGAGGCCTGCACTATACGCTGGACTATCCAAATGCGCTGCCGGAGGCCTTGGACACGATACTCACGCCAAACGCCCGCAACTAGAGTCAGCTCTGCTGCTGACTAAATTGGCCGCACTATGCTGCCGGTGACAAACCGTAAACCGGTAGATACCGCAGCACTACTCGCAGCCGCCTTAGCTGCTCTCGGTCTATACTATCTGGCAATAACAGCACATCGTAACGCCGACCCGTTACAACGCCCCTGAAATTCATCACTACGAGCCATTGCCACACTGTCGCCGAGTGCAAATACACGGGATAGTTTTCTGTTGGTGTCTTCAGCAACCAACTATCATTAGCAAAGATAATTTGCTGCTGCCAATCTTCACCTGAATGACAGCCGGCGCGTCGCCAATTGCGCCACAGAAGCCACAGGCCCACTACCATGATAAAAACCGGTAGCTTTCCGACGGGCAAACTCACGATCGCTACTAGTGTTAGCGCAAACAACCCAGTCACGTAACGTCTAATCCAGCGTGATGAGTATATTTTCCATTGCCTAGGGGGTATTTCCATTGGGCCGTCCATTGCCACATTGGTTGACGCGTTTACGCTATTTTTTACGCGTAAATTGATTAATCTGGTCGACAATACAGCGCAATTCAGGATCTTCAGGCACTCCTCGACCAAGAAACCAAGAAAATAAATCACTGTCTTCGCCATCCAATAAATCGATATAACGTTGTCGATTTATGTCATCCAGACCTCGATAACAATGCTCAACAAAAGGCCCTAGAATCAAGTCCAACTCCAACATGCCACGGCGGCTGGCCCAACGAATACGGTTATAATCACTTTCTGTACTCATTAAAACGAATAATCCTTTTTAAGAAGTCTATATTATAGCGTTATTGTCGGCCGCAAACACCCTAATCGCAGCGACAAATAAGGCAATAGCTACCACCGAGAAATTAACAACACTCTCAACGATGTATTGTGCGAGTACGGCTGACTTCGAGGTCGCAAACGAATACTATAGGCTTCTGTTATTTTTATTGAAGCCCCCATGATGAATCAACCTGACGCTTGCAATTTTCTTTCTTCGCTTGGCCTAAGTGTCGACGCTCAACAACACACGGTTATCGACGATCAAACCACACCCCCATTAAGCGTCGAAAGCTGCGACAACTTTATTTCGGTCATCCGTTATTACGGACTATTATCCATCAGCGGCCCAGACACTTCTAAATTTTTACAAGGCCAAACAACCTGTGACGTAGATCTAGTGACCTGCAGCCACAGCACTCTTGGCGCTTATTGCACACCCAAAGGACGAGTTATAAGCAGTTTCTTGCTAGCGAGCAAAGAACCTAACGAGTATCTGTTACGTTTGCGCACGTCAGTACTGCAGAGCACCCAGTCTGTATTTTCCAAATACATTGTCTTCTCCAAGGCTGAGCAAGAGGTCAAAAGCGATCAATACGTGTGCATCTGTCTAGCCGGTGAAACAGCGAAAAATACAATTCAGTCGTTATTTAATGTCGCCACCTCAGACATTTATCAGACCTCTTGGTTAAACGATAACTTTACTATTCAATTAGATACCGATGGATTAATCCACGAATGCTGGATATTAGAGAGTGAACTAGAGCAACTATGGCCTCGATTAAGTAAAGGGCTCGAGCTAAAGGGCTCTCGGTTTTGGGAGCTGCTAGCCATTAGTAGAGGCATTGGTGACGTTTCAGAACAAACGGTTGATATGTTTATTCCACAAATGTTGAATTATCAGATTACCGGTGCAGTTAGCTTCAACAAGGGCTGTTATACCGGTCAGGAAATTGTTGCTCGAATGCAATACAAGGGGAAACTGAAACGACCAATGTATCGGGTCAAAATAGCGGCAAATCGGGGTGAACTGGTAGCTGGCAGCAACCTTTATCCGACAGCACCTAAGTTTTCAAACGATACAACCCCCTCTAGTATCGGGAATATCGTCAATATCGTTAACCTCAGTGACGGCAGCAGCGAAGCGCTGGCCGTAATTTCTAGTAAAAACTTCGACGATACTGGGGTCGTTGCCGGAGAACGACAGTATCCGGTAGAGATACTACCCTTACCTTATGCTATAACTAGTGACGGCAGTTGAATTCCTAGTCGATTCCACCGGCGATCAATAAATTACCCATCAGGCCATAGTATGAACGAACTGCTACTTCCCATTAAAAATGAGATCATAACGGCGATCGAAAAAGACCAAATTACGCTTCCGACGTTACCGGAGGTTGCGCTTCAGGTTCGCGAAGCTGCCGCTGACCCCGATATTGATGTCAACAAGCTGTCTGGCGTAATAACCAATGATGCCGCCCTCACCGCCCGCATTATTAAGGTTGCCAATAGCCCCCTGCTGAGAGCTAGCCGAGCAATTGAAGACTTAAAGATGGCTGTTAGTCGCCTTGGGATCGACTATACAGCCAACCTCGCAACGGGGCTTGCTATGCAGCAAATGTTTCAAGCAACATCCGATATTATCGATGAAAAAATGCGTGAAGTCTGGAACAGCAGCACTGAAGTAGCAGGAATAAGCCACGTGCTCGCGCGACACTACACATCATTAAAACCTGATCAGGCTACGCTCGCAGGGCTGATTCATAAAATTGGTGTTTTACCGGTTCTCACTTACGCCGAGGATAATCGCAAGTTATTAAAAGACATTCCTATGCTCGATGAATTAATAGCAATGTCCTATCCCGAAATTGGCAGCAAAATATTGCAAGTCTGGGATTTCCCGGAAGCGCTGCGGCGCGTGCCTGAAGAACACCTGCAGTTTGATCGAGTTGTTGATTCTGTGGATTATTCCGACGTTGTTCTGGTCGCTAATTTACAAAGTTATGTGGGAACCGAACATGCACTAACACAAATGGATTGGAGCTCAATCAGTGCGTTTAATCGACTGGGACTTTCCCACGAGATTAATACCCATGAGGCGGAAGATCTGTCTGAAGACATGGAAGCTGCAATGACTTTATTACAAGGTTAATCGAGCGACCAATCTACCGCAGTGTTTCCTTGCCGCCGTAAATAATCGTTTGCTTGGGTAAAGTGATCGCAGCCAAGGAAACCCCGATGTGCTGATAGCGGCGAAGGATGCGATGTTTTAAGGACCCAGTGTTTTTTTTCATCGATCAGTCGCCCTTTTTTCTGAGCATAACTGCCCCACAATAGAAACACGACACCCTTTTTTTCTTCACTCAATTGTTGAATAACTCGGTCTGTGAACTGCTCCCACCCTTTACCTTGATGAGAGCCCGCCTGCCCCTTCTCTACTGTGAGGATCGCATTTAACATCAAAACGCCCTGATCAGCCCATCGCTGTAAACAACCATGAGATGCTTTCGGAGCACCTAATTCACGATGCAGCTCTTTAAAGATGTTTCTCAAAGACGGAGGTATTGGCATTTCTGGCCTGACTGAAAAACATAAACCATGTGCCTGATCGGATCCATGATAGGGGTCCTGCCCGAGAATCACCACTTTCACTTTATCGAACGGCGTGCTGTTAAACGCATTAAACCAGAGCTCAGGAGGCGGCAGAATGATTTTTTTATCATCTAGCTCGCACTCAAGGAAAGCTTGCAGTGACTGCATATAAGGTTGTTGAAACTCTTCAGATAAAACCTTAAACCATGAGGGCGCTAGCGTTAGCGATGGGCCACCGGCGATGAACCTCAACGGGATAGCCGTCATTACGATTGCAATGCCTCGTCCACCGTAATTTCAGCCGAGGAAGACAGGTCATCAAATACGTCGATCCACTCATCGAGATTCTTATTGAGCCGCTGTTGCTGCTTATTGGTTAAACTCGCCTGCAGGGCAATAATAAGGCCGCCTGCATGGCCTATGTTGTTGTCGACCATAGATCTATATTGGTCACTCCAAAGAGACTGAGGGTGAACTAACAAGGTATAAACCCGGCCGGGAAACATCGTACTTTGCCTTTCTTTTAAGGCCTGAGTAAATGCGGATGTCCATCCTTTCCTGCTCTCTATCCACGGCCCACGGGTATTTTCCAGCCGCGAAGACCATGACACTATCAGCTCCTTTTGATCGCTATTCAATCTGCCAATAAACCGCGCAATCGTTTTTTCGACCTCTTTAATGCGTTTCCTGTCTAGCTTTTCCGGGCTTTCGGAGCCATACTTTTTTTCCATTTTGCGATTATTTTTAACCAGATTGACACTGAAATCGTCAACCTGTTCGTCGCTGAGCGTCATTAGTAGGGTCACAGCCTCGGGTGCAATTTCCTCCGCTGTATCGGTCCATAGCTGCTCCGCCTCCTCCATCCGCTCTTCTAGCAGCTCTCTGGACAACGGTTGTTGCATCTCTTGCTTGATCTGAGCCAAAAACTCACTGTAGCGTTTTAGTTGCGTACCTTGGTGCCACGCCAATTTATCCGACACAACTTGGTCAAACTGTTGCTGTTGCTGGCTATTCCATTCGACATAATCGTCAACTGACCAGGCGATAATCCAATCGAGAAAGCGATAGGAGACCTTCGCCGTGCACGCGGTAAGGCTCACTACTAACAGGGCCAAAAGTAGGATCTTAAATCGGCCCACCAATAGCCTATTTTTTTTACCTCGAATCCACATACGATCGATACCTTTTAGTCATATTCCCCCGAACAACACAGCGGAAAAGCAGTGTTGACTGTGCGCAAAAACAAGCCCGTCAACCGTTCACTATCAACGGGATTTTTTGCACGCTCTTCCTATCGTACTTTTTTTCAACGGCATTTATCACATCAGTCAATGGCTTCGCATGGCGCGCTGCATGCACTCTCTCTTGCGCCACACCCTGATAATCAGTTGATCGTTGACGAGCCTGACGACCGGCTAAATCAATCAGTCTAATCATTTTCTCGACGGAATACTCTTCCCCGTGCTCAGCACCCGCTGCACGAGTAATCGATTCGTTCATCAAGGTACCACCCAAATCGTTTGCTCCTGAGCGCAAACAGGCAACCACACCTTGCTCTCCCATTTTCACCCATGAGGTTTGAATGTTTTTAATCAACGGAGACAACACCAAACGTGCAACTGCATGCATTAATAAAGACTCTCTAAAAGTCGGCCCACTGCGCGACTTCCCTTTAAGATAAAGCGGCGCCTCCATATGTACAAATGGCAACGGAACAAACTCGGTAAACCCGCCGGTTTTTTCCTGTAATTGTCTCACCCGAAGCAGGTGCCTAGCCCAGTGCTGCAATTTTTCAATATGCCCGTACATGATCGTGGCCGTTGTATTAAATCCTGCATTATGGGCAGCTTCCATCACCTCAAGCCATTGCGCCGTATTGATTTTATCGTGACATAAATCTGCCCGAACCTCGTCATCCAAAATTTCTGCAGCAGTGCCAGGTAAGGTATTCAAACCGGCCGTTTTTAACCTAAGCAGAAATTCATCGACGCCGATGCCCAATGTTGCAGCGCCCTGCCATACCTCCAAAGGCGAAAAGGCGTGTACATGCATCTCAGGCGTCGCCAATTTTACCGCCTTTACGATATCAATGTACGTGTCACCCGTATATTCAGGATGAATCCCCCCTTGCATACAGACTTCCGTAGCACCACGCTGCCAGGCTTCTTCGCAGCGTCTGGTAATTTCTTCATGTCCTAGGTCATAGGGACGTCCACGCAAATTTTCACTCAGTTTGCCTTTCGAAAAAGCGCAGAATTGGCACTTAAAATAGCAAATATTGGTGTAATTGATATTCCTGTTAACAACAAAACTGACCTCGTCCCCATTGCAGTCTATACGTCGCTGATCGGCTGCCTGGCAGACATACGCCATATCATCGCCTCGGGACTGGAACAATCGTACAATCTCGGTTTCCGCCAGTTCCTCTCCCCGCCTTGCTCGTTCGACAATAGATACAACGTCGAGAGAAACGGAGGCCAGCGATGTCTTATTGAGTAGACCAATAATACCCGTCGGAGGGGCAATAGAATCTCCCGGCGACCAATGATCGACTCGAGGAAATCCTTCAGCGTCAATCATTCGCAATATTGGTGTTTGTAATTTTTCATCCAGCCAATCATTGCCGTTAATGGCGAAGTTTGGATAAATGGTTAAGCGTTCCTGCAAATATTTCCCTGCGCTGGCTGTTTCAACAGCGAGATTATCCAGATGAGGCCAAGGAGCCTCGGGATTAACAAAATCGGGAGTCACTGGAGAGATTCCCCCCCAGTCATTAATACCTGCACTTATAATTTTTGGTAGTACACCGGGACTCAAGTTAGGCGGCGCCTGAATACTCATCTCTGAACCAAAGATAAGCCGAGCAACGGCAATCGTCCACAACAACTCATTTAAATCCGGTTCAGGCGCAGCAACCATTTTAGTGCCTTCCTTAGCACGAAAATTCTGAATAATAATTTCTTGCAGATGCCCGTATTTTTGATGACTTTCTCTTAGCAGCAGTAAGGATTCTATCCGTTCCCGCCGCGTCTCGCCGATGCCAATCAAGATACCGGACGTGAAGGGAACCTTTGCCCTGCCTGCCCTGTTAATGGTATCCATTCGCAATATGGGGTCTTTATCTGGAGAGCCGTAATGTGGCATGCCCTTTTCGCAAAGCCTAGCCGAGGCAGACTCCAGCATAATACCCATTGATGCAGAAAACGGTCGCAGCATGGCAATTTCTTCATCACTCATGCAGCCGGCATTAATATGCGGCAATACGTTGGTCTCTCTTACAATAGCCTCTGCAACATGGGCCACATACTCAAGGGTTGTACTAAAGCCCATGTCTGCAAGAGCCTTGCGGGCTGCGCTATATCTCAATTCTGGTTTTTCACCCAGGGTCAACAGGGCCTCTTTACATCCCTGCTCTTGCGCAGCCTTAACGGATTCAAGCACTTCAGCCACGCTCATATAAGGCGATTGAACGTTTTTTGGCGTCTGCGCGAAAGTGCAGTAATGACATACATCCCTGCATAAATGTGTCAGCGGGAGAAAGACTTTGCGTGAGTACGTTATAACATTACGAAAACCTCTATCACGCACTTGGCTGGCTAACGCCATTAACTCCACAGTAGCTTCTTCACTTGCATATTCGGCCTCTGCGAGCATTAATGCGACCGCACCTGTCGCTGAATGTCCCTGCGCCACATCGTCTGCAAGAACCCGCAACAGATCACCCTGCGTGTTTTCTTTCCCCTTCAACCTATCAGCAATACCACTCTCGCCAAGAAACATCAGTGTTTTCCTCTGTACTCCATACTCTGAACATAAAACAATAAGATCAGAAGGATTATCGATATCACGGGCGGCACCCGGCAAATACAGGCTACTGACAACTGCTGAACTCTGATGTCCTGCCCTGCAATGCTTGTCGTAACTGCCAACTCCATAATGAAAAGCAATGACATCAGGCGGACTGACAACAACACAATTACTGCCATCCCTCGCGACATCGTGAGCAATGGTAACCGCGGGGCCTTTGGTCTCTGAGTGGAGAGCCAGTAGCTGATCCAGCTCGGCATTATTGAGCAGGGGCAAATCACCATGAACAACCAACATAGCGTCGACATTTTTTGAAACAAGCTTTGCCGCGACAGCATCCACAACGATCGATAACATACTGCGGGACCCGTTTACTGGCGACGGAACCACATTGCTTTCATCCAACAAGCGCTTTTCTGACCAGCATAAAGCACCGTATTGGGCAGCCAAGTTGGCCGCTTCAGGGTCATCAGATACAATCACAATCTGTTCAATCCCCGCATGATCAGCCAAGACATCGAGAACATCTGCGACCATCATCTGAAATAATCGATAGCGTTCTTCATTATCCAATATGGGGGATAAACGTTGTTTGGCTTCAACAAAATTCTTTAGCGGTAGTAGTGCCCACACCATTAAAGATTTTCCTTCTTCTTTTTATTTGTTTTATCATCAATCGAGTCAATAAACGATAATACGTCTTTGGCTAGATCAATCCTATCGTCCAGTGTTTTCATTATTGTATTGGTGCAGTGTACATGAATACCGCACTGTTCAATCTCAGATTTCAGTCCGTAATCGGACTCGTCGAGCACAAATCCGTCGATGAGATTACCATAAAACCGAGCAACTTCCGCTGCCGTTGCAGGTATACCCAACTCCGACATCATTTTCGCGGCGGGGCCCTTTATCGCCATTCCTGCGACTATCGGTGAGATTGCAATTACCGGGGCAGAATTATTTCGCATTGCGTCTTTGACATTCGCAAGCCCCAAGATGGGGTCGACGCTAACAAAAGGGTTGGATGGACATATAATAATGGCTGCGAGCTCATCGCCGGCCAATAAGTCCATCATTTGTGGTTGCGGTTTAGCGCTCTCGATACCGTCAAAATAAAATCCTTCGACCTCCGGTGTACATTGCTCTCGAACAAAATACTGCTGGAAGGCCAAATCACCTTTATCCGTTTTAACACAGGTTCGCACGGGGTCATCGCTCATCGGGATGATCGGATGGATAATACCCAGCTGCTGACAAAGCGATTGAGTAACGCCGGACAGGTTGACGCCAGACGCTAACAGCGTGCTCCGTTGCAAATGGGTAGCCAGATCCCTATCTCCTAAACGAAACCAGGTTTCGCCGCCGAGTCTGGCTAACGCGTCCATAGTGTCCCAACTTTCGCCGGCCAGGCCCCAGCCGAGCTCTTTATTATTTATCTCCGCCAGCGTGTACATCACGGTGTCTAGATCAGGCGATATTGATAATCCTAGATGCTCGAAATCATCACCGGTGTTAGCGACTATAGTCAGTTGTTCTGGATCTAATATTTTCGATAAACCCAGAGCCAACTTTGCGCCCCCGACACCCCCGGACAGCGCTAAGTATCGCTTAACTGGCAGCGCTTTTATCATCGAAACATATCTTTGGATTTTTCACGAATCAGACTCCGTGAGCCCTGCTTAGAAGGTCTCAGTTTAGCGCCACGGATATGGATAACGGGAGACCCTTCGTCTGCCTGGCCCATCATAAAGGAGGCCGCAGCCGCGAGCTCGTCGGCAACAGCCACCTCTGTTACCTCCATGGGACGCTGAAACAAGTCTTCTTCACCAATTAAACTTTCTAGAGGCTCGAATCCAGCGGTACCAATAGCCATACCAACCGTGCCGTTTCTCCAGGCACGCCCAGCACTATCGTTAATGATTATATGAACGTTTTTACCGATACGCTCCGCTAGTGCCTGTCGCAAACGCGCGGCACTGGCATCCGAATCCAACGGCAATAGCAGCACTCTAGGGTTATTTTCGTCGGAGCTTATATTGGATTTATCGATGCCGGCATTTGCATGAATATAGCCCAGACGATGCTCGACTACCACCACGCCGCGACGCTGGCGTATTACCTCAACTGATTCTTCAAGAATCAGTTCGACGAGACGCGGGTCCTTGTCGATACTTCGTGCCAGCTCGATAGCCGCTTCGCTCGGCTGCGTCTCATTCAAATAACCATAACGCCCTTCAGCTTTAGACACTATTTTTTGCGCCAGAACCAACACGTCGTCATCTTTTAGTGCAACAGCAGTGATATCCAACGACGCCAGCAGCTGATCGACTAGATTATCGCCGGGCTCAACCAGCGGGAATTCCAATAACGTTGTTAGCGTTAATGCAGACACAGCTGCCTACGCTTCATCATCAACGCCGGTAATACTAATTCCCGCGTGACAACCATACTGTTTATTGATGAATATGAGCACCGACGTTAGTGCTTCTGTGGCCGCTGAATTCGCGATACTTCCTCCATGAAAGCCCCGCATACCCGCTGCCTCAACTAAAGAAATGACCTCAGTTCTAGCCACTTTTTTATTGCCGCAAACAATGACGTCGCAACTCAATCCATGTCCTTCCTGAAGGTGATGAGCAGCAACATTTTGAAATGCCGATACCACCATCACTTCATCACCCAGAAGCTGCTGGGCAATCTGTCCCGCGGAACCCTCAGCTGGCAGTTGCACACGGGCGACTTTGGGAGGAACAAGCGGTACCGTTACATCGATCAGAATTTTTCCCACTAATGCACTTCGTACGTGCTCCAAAGTACTACTATGGTGTGCAAAGGGCACTGTCATCGCACAGATATCAGCAGCTGTTGCCGCCTCAAGATTCTCCATAGCAGATACATTGACTGAGTCTATGCCACGCTCGTCCATTGTAGCGCGCAAGCTATCGGCGGCCATTTCTGCTTTGTCTGCGGTTCGAGACCCAATAATCACTTGATAACCCGCCTGCACCCAACGACGCGCCAGTCCAGTACCCAATTCACCAGTACCGCCCAAAATTGCTACAACAGGTAGTGCTTCACTCATAAGTTTCACTCTTAAACGTCAGATGCCATTAATACGTGTGCAGCATTGTGAAGTAAAGTCGCGCCAGTGGGAAGATAAGAGCCGAAAAAACTAGTCAGACTTTCGCTTTTTCTGCTGTCGTCGTGCCGCAAAAAAATCCGATATCAGATTAGAGCAACGTTCGGCCATAATTCCGCCCACCACTTCCACTTTATGATTGAGATAGGTGTTATCAAACAGACAACCATTACTTTCTGCAACTCCCGACTTTGATTCAGTTGCCCCGTACACCACACGCTTTACGCGAGCGTGGACCATGGCGCCCGCACACATGGTGCAGGGCTCAATCGTGACATACAAGGTAGCTTCGGGAAGACGATAGTTCTGCAAAGCTTTGGCCGCATCTTTAATAGCAACCATCTCAGCATGAGCGGTTGGGTCAGAGAGACTGATAGGCTGATTAAACCCTTCACCGATAACTTTGTCGTTGAGCACAACCACCGCACCAACAGGGACTTCTCCGAGTGCACCTGCTTTTTGAGCCAGCTTTATAGCGGCTTCCATGTAGTGATGATCAGTATCTGTGCTCATGGTAGATATCTATTCCCCGCCCCGTTTGCCACTATGAGGTCAGTGGTTCTGCTCCGACGCACTAGACGTACTCAGAAGAGTCCTTTAATAACGCCAGTTATTTTCTGGTGGAATAGAAAAGTCCTCAGTTAACCAGTAAGCGTCTGGAAGTCATATCATATGACTAAAGATGTTAAGTAACTTATGAAGCGCAACAGTTACCTTAGCGTGTAGCAATCTGTGTAGTAAGGTTTTTGAAAGCACATAAAATAAATAACTTATAAAATTAGATTTAGCAAATTGAAGTACTGAAACCCAGTGTTTACAAGGATTTCAGAGCCACCCTTCATTCCCACTCCATAGTGGTGTTCGCAAGAGCCCTTGTAAACAAAGGGCTGTAGAGGCGACGCAAGTAGTTTGTAACTCGTTTGTAACTCTCGCTCTGTTTCAATACTCTGCCTTCAAAAACATTACCACACAGAATCAATGGTTTAGGTTGTGTGTAGATACAAACATTGTAACTTGACGCCGTCATTCAAACTGGGCTTTTCGACTCCTTGTGGATTGCGCTCTCTCAACGCCTTCAAGTCCACAAAATACGCAATACTGATAGGTGAACCAAAGCTGATTCGTCATTTATCCACTCGAGCACCAAGTAGCATCTTCGGTACATCGCCATTCGTTAGGTAAGACAGATACAACAAGTAGAGGGCAAGATAAGGCGCACCTAACAGGACACCTCCAAGTCCGAGCACAAATCCAAGTGGCGAAAACTGATTCCTCCACACCAGCCAAAAGCCAGATAGCAAAAGAAAGGTGAAGAAGTCTAAATTGAATTGCCCCTGCCAATTCAATTGCCCAATCTCTCCGAAAAAATTTGGGAATAAACTCAGTAATCCGTAGTCCATCACCACAGGAAACGTGTAAACCCCTACGACAAAAATTATTGCCAAAAGAAAAATTCTAAAAAACAACATAGATATCCTCACTCCCACTCAATAGTCGCTGGCGGCTTACTCGATACATCGTAGGCAACCCGAGAAATACCACTGATTTCATTGATAATGCGGTTCGACACTTTCTCTAAAAGCTCGTAAGGCAGATGCGCCCAACGCGCAGTCATAAAGTCGACCGTTTCTACCGCCCGTAGGGCAACAACATATTCGTAACGACGACCGTCTCCAACAACCCCAACAGATTTCACCGGCAGGAACACCACAAAGGCCTGGCTGGTTTTGTGATACCAGTCAGCGGCATGAAGCTCTTCTAAAAAGATTGCGTCAGCCTCTCGAAGAATATCGGCATATTCTTTTTTGACTTCACCCAAGATTCGTACGCCCAACCCTGGACCCGGAAACGGATGCCGGTAAACCATGTCGTAAGGCAAACCAAGCTCAAGGCCAATTTTGCGCACCTCATCCTTGAACAATTCTCGCAGCGGCTCTATCAGCTTAAATTGCATATCGTCAGGCAAACCACCAACATTGTGGTGCGACTTAATGACATGTGCTTTACCCGTTTTACCAGCCGCTGACTCAATGACATCGGGATATATTGTCCCTTGCGCTAGCCAGTTAACATCTTGTATCAGTGCCGCCTGCTGATCAAATATATCAATGAACGTATTGCCAATAATTTTGCGCTTCTTCTCCGGGTCGCTCTCCCCCACCAAATTGCCCAGGAAAATATCAGCCGCATCAGCGCGAATAACCTTCACCCCCATGTTTTTTGCAAACATGTCCATCACCTGATCACCTTCGTTTTTACGCAACAGGCCGTTGTCGACAAACACACAGGTTAACTGACTACCAATCGCACGGTGCAACAATGCAGCCACAACAGATGAATCGACTCCGCCGGAAAGCCCCAACAATACTTTGTCCGTACCGACGAGACTTCTAACGGTATCAACTGCATCTTCAACAATATTTGCCGGTGTCCAAAGCACATCACAATCGCAAAGCTCCAATACGAAGTGCTCAAAAATACGCTTACCCTGCAAAGTATGGGTGACCTCAGGGTGAAATTGTATGCCGTAAAAGTTTTTCTCTGGGTGGTACATGCCAGCAATTGGGCAAGACTCTGTCGACGCCATCAGCTGAAAATCCACCGGCATCTCGGACACCTTATCGCCATGACTCATCCACACGTCCAGTAATGCGGCACCATCTTTGCTGTCGACATGATCTTTTATATCATGCAGCAATGCAGAACTACCCTGCACCTTGATTTGTGCATAACCAAACTCTCGCAACTCAGAGGAGGCCACTTTTCCCCCGAGTTGTTCTGCCATGGTTTGCATGCCGTAGCAAATACCCAGAACAGGTACACCTAATTCAAAGACAATAGCCGGAGCGCGTGGCGACTGCCCTTCGGTAACTGACTCCGGCCCGCCAGCCAAAATAATACCGCGGGGCTGAAACGCCTTAATTTCATCAGCATCCATATCAAAGGCGCGAACCTCAGAATACACACCAATTTCACGCACACGGCGCGCAATCAGCTGGGTGTACTGGGAACCAAAATCCAAAATAAGGATGCGCTGTGCGTGGATATCAACCGACATAGTTAACTCTCAAGGTGGGCCCATTCAAATTCGAACGGGTCAAATAACACTACTATTTAAACGATCAGGTTGCTCAAAAATTATCAGACTCGGGCAGCGCGACACATCGCTATCCACCTATGTAAAGAGACGGTGGCAAGTACTGTAGTTTTGCCACCATCTATTCTAAGTCTAACGATTAAGCACTGGGATAATTCGGTGCTTCTTTTGTTATGCTGACATCGTGAACGTGACTTTCACTCATACCCGCAGAGGTCACTTTCACAAACTGTGGGACTGTTCGCATCGTCTCGATATCGCGGCTGCCGGTATATCCCATTGCTGAACGCAAGCCACCCATCATTTGGTAAATAATGGCAGACAGCGGACCTTTATAGGGGACGCGGCCCTCAATACCTTCCGGCACCAGTTTTTCTACACCAGAATCTGCGCTCTGAAAATAACGATCACTAGAACCCTGAGTCTGGGACATCGCTCCAAGCGACCCCATGCCCCGATATGATTTGTACGTTCGCCCTTGAAAGAGCTCAACTTCACCCGGAGCTTCCTCGGTACCGGCAAACATACTGCCCATCATAATTGCTGAGGCACCGGCGGCAACCGCTTTGGATAAATCGCCAGAAAAACGAATGCCTCCATCAGCGATAATCGGCACACCAGACCCTTTAAGTGCTGCGGCAACATTGGCAATAGCGGAAATTTGCGGTACGCCAATGCCGGTGACTATCCGCGTAGTACAGATTGAGCCAGGACCTATGCCTACCTTCACCGCATCAGCCCCCGCTTCAACCAAGGCCAAACCAGCTGCCGCGGTTGCGATATTACCACCGACGACCTGCATATGAGGGTAAGCCTGCTTAATCATTCGCACCCGGTCTAGAACATTTATAGAATGACCGTGAGCGGTATCTACAACGAGTACATCAACACCTGCATCAATTAATGCTGCCACGCGGTCGTCAGTGTCAGCACCGGTACCAACGGAAGCTCCAACAAGAAGCTGGCCAGCAGCATCTTTGCAAGCATCCGGAAACGTCTGAGCTTTATTGATGTCTTTGACGGTGATCATTCCGCACAGATCAAAGGCATCGTTAACAACCAGTACTTTTTCAATACGGTGTTTGTGCAACAGCTCTTTAACCACATCAAGGTCTTCACCTTCCTTAACCGTTACCAACCTCTCCTTGGTTGTCATGATGGTTGATACCGGTTGATCCATGTGCGTTTCAAACCGAACATCGCGACTGGTCACGATACCAACCAGCTCGCCGTTATCCAAAACTGGCACACCGGAAATATTGTGCTCTTCACGGATTTCGAACAAACGATGAATGGGTTCTGAGGCGTCAATGGTGACTGGGTCTTTGACGACGCCGCTTTCATGTTTTTTGACCGCCCTAACCTGATAGGCCTGCTGATCAATACTCATGCTCTTGTGGATGATACCGATGCCGCCTTCCTGCGCGATAGCCACGGCTAAGCGCCATTCGGTGACCGTATCCATAGCAGCCGATACCAGTGGAATGTTCAACTGAATACCTTTGGTGAACTGGGTTTTCAACGACACATCCTTGGCGGTTATCTCAGAGTAACCGGGCAAGAGGAGAACATCATCAAAAGTGAGGGCTTCTTCGGCAATTCGCAGCATTATCAATTTCCTGTTAAAGACCGCCCGCCCCGACTATCTGTAAAGAAACAAGATAAACCAGCGCGGACAAGTGTAGCCAGTGGGACCCAAGTCCCGCAGCGTTGAAAGTTAAACCACGCGGGACTTAAAACCGGACATTTTAATCGATTGTTGTTTAGCCGTAAATCACTAGTTTCAATTTCGCCCAATAAGGGCTGTATATCGATAACACCAGCCGCTTTATGCAGGACCCAAAGCTGCGCTACAATAGCAGAATGCAGACAAATACCGATATTCAAACACCAAAACGCGATACATTAACCATCAGTCAACTCAACCGGCAGGCGAAACGTTTACTGGAGGGCAATTTTCCATCGGTCTGGATTGTTGGTGAAATTTCTAACCTGTCACGCCCCTCTTCAGGACACTGGTATTTCTCTCTTAAAGACAGCAATGCGCAGGTTCGCTGCGCCATGTTTCGCACCAGCAACGCAAGACTACGGTTTCAGGCTGATAGCGGTCAACAAGTCATGGCGAGGGCAAAGCTTAGTTTGTATGAGGCCAGAGGCGACTATCAGCTCATTGTTGAGCATATGGAGTTGGCTGGAGACGGTTTACTCGCTAGACAATTTGACGAACTTAAACACAGACTGTTTCAGGAAGGGTTATTTGACCAACAACATAAACAAATTCTGCCGACGCTACCCCGACACATAGCGATTGTCACGTCACCAACCGGCGCCGCTATCCACGACATCCTCACGGTATTAGGACGGCGCTTTCCGAGTATTCCTGTCACTATATTCCCAACCCCTGTGCAAGGGCAGGCTGCCGCTGCTGGCATCGCCAAGGCCATCAGCCTAGTCAACCAGCTTGCTGCCAGTGGATCACTCCCCGTCGATGTCATCCTGGTTTCCCGCGGGGGCGGCTCGCTGGAAGATTTGTGGGCTTTTAATGAGGAAGTTGTTGCGAGAGCCATCTCTCAAAGTGATCTGCCGGTGGTCAGCGCGGTCGGCCACGAAGTAGACGTTACCATTGCCGACTTTGTCGCCGATCATCGGGCTCCGACGCCTTCTGCCGGCGCAGAGTTATTGAGTCCAGATAGACAAGAAATACTGGCAAATTTTACCGGCTACGAACAAGCACTGATCCGGCGAATGCTACAGCAATTAGAATCATCGAGGCAACGATTACACTGGCAGCAAACTAGGCTTCGACATCCCGGCAGCCGCCTTCAAGAACATAGCCAACGACTTGATGAACTAGAACTGAGGCTAAAAAACAGCTGGCGCAATCGTTGTCAGCAACAAAAACTGGGCATAGATCTTATTCAGTCTCGATTACAGCAGCAAACACCGGCACACCTGACCCGTCAACTGACCGTGCGCTACCAAAACCTGTATCGTCGACTTGAACAACAGGTAGCCAAGCAAATGACCCATCGCCGACAGAAGCTCGATAACACCATGCACTTACTTGACGCCGTCAGCCCTCTGGCCACACTAGATCGAGGCTATGCGATTGTGGCCGATGCTAAAGGACAAGTGATCACCAATGCAGCAACGGCAACGGTTGGCCAGTCGATTCATACCAAACTCGCTAAAGGCGCTATCAAAAGCACGGTGGTCAGTATTGAACAGGACCTGACGTAAAGTCTGACCGCCCGCGGGTGCCACCTTGCTATAAACCTACACTGAACATTCGGTAGCAAGTTGGCGGCACGTTTCTAATAACACCGATTGACAGGCTGCTCTAGGTTGAGCACTGCACATTGATAACCCCGCGAAGTGGGTGGTGATTCGATACGAAAAAACTAAGGCTGGCGGAACCAGCACCATCGCTGTGGCACTATCGAGCTTGTCCCACTTTGTTTTGCTGGTATTAACCCACAGTGTGCTGCTGGAACTGTCATGACCGCCAACCCAAACGGCGGTTTAATAATTTTCTGGTAACTTGCCGTTCAGAACAATACTTCGCCCTTCAAAGGCGATATATTCACCGATAGTTAAGTCTTTTAGGATACGAGCGACCATTTCACGAGAAGCACCAACGCGATCAGCTATGTCTTGCTGGGTCAGTTTTTCAGGAATTATTGACGTACCGTCCTCTCGGGCGTCTGCCAGGGTTGTTAATACCGTCGTTACTCTTCCATAGACATCCTGCAAAGCCAGAGCCTTAACATCCTGTGTCAGTTTCCGCACTCTACGAGTCAGGTTGCGGATCAAAGTTGCCGCAATATTGACTTGATTCAAAAGCACCTTATTGAATTCTTCTTTATAAATAATCAGAAAACTGGCTTTCTCCAGCGTTCGGACTGAAGCGGATCGCCGGTCATCGTCAAGCAATGCAAGTTCACCAAAATAATCGCCTGCCCCGAGCGTATTCATAATGAACTCCTTGCCATTCTTGTCACTGCAATAGACCTTCACGCGACCTGTTTCGATAATATACAGCGAATCTGCAAGATCATTTTCGTTGATAATTACCGTATTCTTTGGATACGTGCGCATCACGCCACTGCTTGCGAGCACCTCTAACTCCTGCGGAGTTAAACCTTCAAAAATCTCAACGCTATCTAAAATCATATATCGTAGCCATCAGTAATGATTAATTTACAGATCGGACACCAGGCCCTCATACCATGCAACGTATTGGAAGCTCGACCGCGATAATAACAAGCCTGCCTCCTAATACTGATGCATTAAAATATAGCACAGCGAATTTACATTTCCAGTTGCCTACACGACAACTTTTCTCGTGGTGATATATACTTACGGACCATGAATGGCAAAATACGATAATGGAAAACAATCAAACCCACCGCACTCGACCGCTATGGCTGCCTGACGCCAAGAAGCTGGTCGATCGAATTGACGTCCTGCAGCCCGTTGCCGAGCTGATAGGCAGCACATCGCTGGAGGGTGATTTAAAGACCCTAAAAACGGTAGGACTTAAACTCAGACATTTTACTCAATCGGTGTCTCGAGGAACGATATACGACAATCCAACTGTGCGACATGAGCTGCGCAATTTAACCAGTGCGATCATTGGTTACAGCGAATTTGTTCTTGAAGAAATGGAACAGACTGTTGATGGGCTGCTTTATGATTCTTTACAAACAATTCTGGCTTTATGTCATCAGCTGTCAGCCTATGATGATCGAGAGGATCCACTCGCTGACACAACGGGCCCATCAATTAAGACTATCGGCGGCACCATTCTCATCGTTGACGACCAAATTGAAAGTCGCGATCTATTAAAACGGTATCTCCAACTCAATAAAACGACTGTTTTAGAAGCCAGCAATGGAACATCCATGTTTGCCGTACTGACAGAAAACGAGGTCGATCTCATATTACTCGATCTCATTCTGCCTGAAATGGATGGAGACGAACTTCTGGAGCTGCTGAAACAAGACGAAAAATTGCGGGCAATCCCTGTCATTGTAGTTTCCGGAAACAAGGAAACAGATCGCGTCATACGCTGCATTGAAGCGGGTGCTGAAGACTATTTATTCAAACCCTTTAATCCCATTTTATTACAAGCGAGAATAAGCGCGGGGGTCGAGCGCAAACGCTGGCATAACAAAGAACTACAATACCGCCGAGAACTGGAGCGCAATCAGGATTTCATTCGCAGCGTATTTGGTCGCTATCTGTCTGAAGACATTGTCACTCGTATTCTGGAAAATCCAGAAGGCCTGGATCTCGGCGGTAGTCAACGTAAGGTTACCGTTTTAATGGCGGACATTAGAGGTTTTAGCTCGATAGCTGAACAATTACCGCCCCAGCGAGTGGTTCGGCTATTGAATAATTACCTAGGCGTTATGAGCGATGTCGTCATGAGATATGGCGGAACTGTCGATGAGTTCATCGGCGACGCAATTCTGGCAATTTTTGGTGCACCTACCACCAGCGACGATGATAGTGACCGCGCAGTTCAGGCCGCAATCGCTATGCAGCAGGCGATGGTACTTATCAATCAACAAAATAGAGCAGATCAACTCCCCGAAATATCCATGGGCGTCAGCATCAATACCGGGCTTGTCGTCGCAGGTAATATAGGCTCGGAGAAACGCGCCAAATACGGGATTGTTGGGCACACAGTCAATCTGACCTCTCGAATTGGAGGCTACTGCCAGGCCGGCGAAATATTAATCACCGAAGCGACCCGCAATGACTGCCGATCCTCTTTGGCTGTTGGCCCCGCTCAACACATTCAAGCCAAGGGTATTTTAACAGCTATTCAAGTTTATCGACTGGAAGGCGCAAGTCCTGCAAAGACGAAAAACAGTGACACTAGCGCTAAAAATCCAGAAGCAATAGGCTGAGAACATGACTCTAATACTACTTGTCGAAGACAATGATATGAATCGTGATATGTTGTCACGGCGTTTGCAACGACGCCAATACCGTGTAACGACCGCCAACAATGGTGCAATTGCCGTCGAAAAAGCCACCCTCGAAAAACCGGATCTTATTCTTATGGATATGGAACTACCGATAAAAGATGGATGGACAGCCAGTCGTGAAATAAAAGCTACTTTAGATACGCCTATTATTGCCCTCACCGCACACGCATTAAGCGGTGATCGAGATAAAGCCCTCGCCGCGGGTTGTGATGACTATACGACCAAACCTATTAACTTTGATCACCTCGTTGCTATGATCGAACAATATCTGGGTAAAAAAAATAACTAAACATGAGCCTACGCGTACGTCTTACTTTATCAATCATTGCGATCTTACTGCTATTTTCTATTAATGTAGGCACTGATTCCTGGGTCAATAGCTCGCGGAATAAGAGTCTTGATGAATTGCAACAAGCGATATCAAGTCAACTCCAAACAATGAAAATACAGCAACATGTTGAAAGTCTGTTTGTAAAAGCATTCGCTGACACGCCGGCTACGGAGTTGGAGCCATCGTTTATACTGCCATCAAAAAGACAATTGCAGCGAAGTTTGACCAGGATAAAGAGCACAATCCAAACGCTCAAAAAATCTATCCCCTTGGCAGCTATCGCCGAATTTTCTATTGTCTCGCGGCACACTGAGATAATGGCTACAGCCCTGCAAAAAAATCATCTCGACACGGCCATATCCGACGAGAGTAAAGGCACCATCAACCGGAACGTACTAGCGACCTATACGACTCTAGTTACAGCACTAAAAAAGCTCGAATATAAATTAATTGCAATATCTGACAAAAAATTCGAACAAATATCGACCCTAGAATCTTTGACGCGAAACATCAGCACAGGTGTTTTCATCTTATCAATATTGCTAACGATAGGACTAGGCACTCTTTTAATTCGCTATACAAATAATGCATTTAAGGCTTTAAAAAAAGGATCTATTATCGTTGGCGGGGGAAATTTTGATTACAAAATTCCGGTCATCCGAAAAGATGAAATTGGTGAGACTGCCGAGGCCTTCAACGCCATGTCAGGAAAATTGCGGCAGGCGATGGCGGATGTTAAAAAACTAAAAGAAGATGCAGATTTTGCCAACAATGCTAAAAGCGACTTCCTCGCTAATATGAGTCATGAACTTCGCACGCCGCTTAATGCCATCATTGGTTACAGTGAAATGATGTTAGAAGAAATAGATCCTGACGACGTGAATAACGAAGGCCAACAGTCTGACCTGAAGAATATTCTAATTGCAGGAAAACATTTACTGAATCAAATTAATGATGTTTTAGATTTTTCGAAAATCGAATCAGGAAATATGACGCTCTATGCCGAACTCTTTGACAGCAACGCTATTTTGAGTGAAGTTATCGCCACCATGACGCCTCTGGCCGGCCAAAGAGACAACACTCTTATCTATAGCGGCGACCAAAAAATACCTCTCCTCAAAAACGACGCTACCAAGTTTCGGCATATTTTTACCAATCTTTTGAGCAACGCCTGCAAGTTCAGCGAGCAGAATGCTATCCAAATATCGGCTCGCCTTGGGCCGTCGGGACATTCAACAATGGCGATTTTTACAGTTTCAGATAGCGGTATAGGAATGACTGAAAAACAGTTGTCCATTATCTTTGAAGCCTTTAAACAGGCAGACTCATCAACAACGCGGCAATATGGTGGCACAGGCCTGGGGTTAACTCTGTGCAAACAATACTGCGATCTGATGGGCGGAAAAATTCAGGTCAACAGCGAGGTCGGTGGCGGCACGACGTTCACTGTCCACATGCCACTCAGTCACCGCCAGTCGAGTTAAAATTAGTTCTGTGGTCGCATATGAGGGAACAGCAAGACATCGCGGATTGACGGTGAATCACTAAACAACATCACCAAGCGATCGATACCAATGCCCTCCCCAGCAGTAGGCGGCAATCCATATTCCAGTGCGGCTACGTAGTCGGCATCGTAGTGCATGGCCTCGTCATCCCCCGCCGCCTTTTCTTTCACTTGTGCAAGAAAACGTTCAGCTTGATCCTCAGCGTCATTTAATTCGGAAAATCCATTGGCAATTTCACGCCCACCGACAAAAAACTCAAACCGGTCAGTAACCATTGGGTTGCTATCATTACGACGCGCTAAAGGCGAAACTTCAGTTGGATACTCAGTGATAAATGTAGGCTGATCCAAACGATGCTCTACTGTTTTCTCAAATATTTCAATGTGTACTTTTCCTAAACCGTACCCGTCTTTTAAGGGGATATCCAAGTGCTCGGCGATCTGGCGAGCTGCCTGTTCGTCAGCCAATGCTTCCGCCGAAATATCCGGATTAAAGTGTAAAATTGAATCAAAAACACTGATACGAGTGAAGGGTTGAGACAGGTCATAATGCTTCTCTTGGACAATCTCCCCATCTTCGTTTTTAACTGTATTTAACAGTATCGTGGTACCTAGTAACGCTTTAGCCATCTCCCGAAGCATGTCTTCGGTTAAATCCATCAACTCCTTGTAGTCGGCGTAAGACTGATAGAATTCGAGCATCGTAAATTCCGGGTTATGGCGTGTCGATAGGCCCTCATTACGAAAGTTTCGATTGATTTCGTAAACTCGCTCAAAACCACCAACAACTAAGCGTTTTAAATACAGTTCTGGTGCAACCCGCAGGTACATGTCCATATCTAACGAATTATGATGAGTGACAAATGGGCGCGCTGTGGCACCACCTGGAATCACTTGCATCATCGGCGTTTCTACTTCCATAAAGTCAGCATTATCAAGATAACGGCGCATAAAGCTGATCATCTTGGAGCGGAGTTTAAAAACGTCCCTGGATTCGTCACTGACAATCAGGTCAACATATCGCTGCCGGTAACGCATTTCCTGATCTTGTAAGCCGTGAAATTTATCAGGCAGTGGTCGCAAAGATTTGGTCAGCAATTCCACCGAGTCCATGTAGACATAAAGATCACCCTTACCCGACTTGTGAACAGGGCCTTCACAGCCAATAATATCACCAATATCCCATGTTTTAATTTCTGGCAGTTGCTGTTCTGGGAGCTTCTTTTTATCCACATAGGCTTGAATACGACCTGACATATCCTGCAACACCAAGAACGGACCGCGTTTAGCCATAATACGTCCTGCGACTGCCGCTCTTCGATCCAGCTGTTCTAGCTCATCCTTACCGTTCTCGCCCAGCTCGTTGTGTAAATCTTGTGCGTATGCATTGCGCCGGAAACTGTTCGGGAATGCATTGCGCTGCTCCCGTATCTGGGTTAATTTGGCCCGACGCTCTGCTATTAGCTTATTCTCAGTGTCTTGTGTTTCAGTCATTTCCAATTTCACTCTGTTCTATCTCGAACAACTATTGCCGCTCGCTTATGTGTGCGTCATTGCCGACCAACGGCATTGACATGAATTGTTACAATCCCATTTTCAATGATGCTTCTATAAACAAGTCGAGATCACCATCCAAAACATTATTGCAGTTGCTGGTCTGCACGTGAGTCCGCAAGTCTTTGATTCGTTGGTCATCCAAAACATAAGATCGTATTTGGCTGCCCCAGCCTATATCTGCTTTATTATCTTCCTGAGCCTGAGCGGCTTCGTTGCGCTTGAGCATTTCCATCTCATAGAGCTTTGCTTTTAATTGCTTCATCGCAAAGTCTCGATTTTGGTGCTGGGACCGCTGACTCTGGCACTGGACTACGATTCCCGATGGTTCATGGGTAATTCTGACCGCAGAATCGGTCTTGTTGACATGCTGCCCGCCCGCACCGCTGGCGCGATAGGTATCGGTGCGTAGATCCGACGGATTAATTTCAATATCGATATCCTCATCAATTTCCGGCGATACAAAAACCGACGCAAATGATGTGTGACGACGACTACCTGAGTCAAACGGCGACTTGCGAACTAGACGATGAACGCCCGTTTCAGTTCTCAACCACCCAAATGCATACTCTCCTGAAAAGCGTATTGTTGCACTTTTAATTCCCGCGACATCACCATCTGAAGCTTCCATCAGCTCTGTTGAAAAACCTTTGGATTCTCCCCAGCGCAAATACATTCGGCAAATCATTTCAGCCCAGTCCTGGGCCTCTGTTCCACCCGACCCCGACTGAATTTCAAGAAACGCATTATTAGCATCCATTTCACCGGAAAACATTCGGCGAAACTCCAGAGTTGCAAGGTGCTGGTTTAATAACTGTAACTCGTTTTCGATCTCCATTACGGTGTCGGCATCGTCTTCCTCGACCGCCATTTCCAGTAGCTCAGCTACATCCGAAACTCCCACCGTCAGTTTATCGATGGTAGACACCACAATGTCTAATGCAGCGCGCTGCTTACCAAGTTCTTGCGCGCGACCGGGATCATCCCATACAGCCGGCTCTCCTAACTCTAACTCAACTTCTGTCAGCTGTTCTTTGCGAATATCGTAGTCAAAGATACCCCCGAAGATCTTCCGTCCTTTCAGACAAATCTTTAATCGTTTGTTTAATCGCGCCGACTTCAATCATGACGTTATTTTGACCTACTTGTGAGAGGTGAGACAGCGCGGCAGTTTACAGCAACTGCAAGAGCCCGTAAATTGCAGAGGCCGTTACTAGGCAGGTCGAGATGCACGATCCTTGCAATCTACTAGCCCAAACATTTTTATCAGTCAGACTTATCGACGCTGACATCAGCCACGTGACTGGATTTTTTTATTCAAGGCGAGTAACTCGCGAGCCCTGGCAACCACCGGCGCATCTATCATCTTACCCTTATACTCAGCCGCCCCAAAACCCTGCTCTATAGCCTGTTGAAATACCGCGACTATTCCCAACGCATTCTCAACATCCTCCTGAGAGGGTGAGAACTCTTCATTCATAATTTTTACTTGATCAGGATGGATACAAAATCCCCCCACTAAACCCAATTGTTGTGATCGCCGAATAGTTTGACGAAAGGCCTCTTTGTCACTGTACTCAGCTATAGAGCCAATAAAACCCAGCGGCGCAATGCCAGCACCGCGGGCTGCAAATACAACTTGCTGATTCGGGTATAACAAACCATCCGCGGTTGGCTCCATACCCGCAGAGGCTGAAAAATCCTCCGATCCAATAATCAAACCCGCTAATCGAGAGGTACTACTGGCAATTTCAACCAGCTTCGGCAAAGCGGCTACCGATTCGACCAGTGCAATTAGACGGGTGTGACCCAGAGGCAATTGCTTTTCTATCTCCAGCTGATCAATTGCCTCGCTAATCCATTGCAACTGCTCGGCGCTACTGACTTTAGGGATACAAATCGCCGCAACCCTTGCATCAACGGCGGTCTCTAAATCTGCAGCAGCTAAACGCAAGGAGCTGTTGATTCGCACAATGACATCGGCTCCGCCACGCGCCACTAATTGAGCGGCCGACCCGATACGCAGTCGCGCGGTAGCCTTTTCGGCCAAAGGAACACTATCTTCTAAATCTAAAATAATGGCGTCAGCATCGCGCTCATGCGCTTTTTTGACAAAGCGGTCGACATTGGCAGGTACAAACAACATTGACCGCCACAACGGCAAATTTACACTCATGATATTCGTCCTATTAAATGGCTAACACACCTAAACCAATGTTGCCTCTGCGCTCATCGCCAGTGCACCGGACCCACTAAGAGCCCATAATTTAATCTGCGACCCCTGACGACAACCCTGCAAGCTAATCACATCGGTATCGACAAGCGGAGTTACTCCCCGGAAACTAAACGATGAAAGTTTAGCATCCGGTATTTGCTTAAATAACAAATCCAGTAACAATGTTGCCGTCAGAGGTCCGTGCACCACCAGCCCAGCATAACCCTCCTGCTGGGTCGAATAATCCCGATCGTAATGAATCCGATGACCATTAAACGTTAATGCCGAATAGCGAAATAGCATCACTGGATCCGGTGTAACGTTTCTTTTCCAGTCCGGGTCAGCCGGTGCAGGCTTTGCCGGCGGCGCTGCATTACTGGAGCTCGCTTCTCGATAGACTAGGTTTTGCCGCTCCTTGATCGCTAACTTTTCGCCACAAAAGATCTCATGCGCGACGGTCACAAAAACCAGCTGGCCGGTACTCCCAGATTTCAGTACAACATCCTCGATGGTCGATACTCGCTCGACAATCTCACCGACGATTAGAGGCGCCAGAAAATCCAACTTGCTGCCCGCCCACATTCTCCGAGGCAACGGCACCGGAGGCAGAAAACCCCCTCGTTTAGGATGCCCATCAAGGTCTATCTCAGTCGCACTCACAGTCGGTAAAAAATACATCCAATGCCATGGCTGTGGCAATTCAGCGCCCGGTTTTGCCCTACTTTCGGGATAACCCAGAACAGCAGACAGGCCATTAACCTGAAATGGCGTTAATCGATCAGTAAGCGTTTCTTGCCTCCCTATCCACGCTCGCAATTCAGCAATATTGACGTCACTCACGTAAAGATCCTATTCATTATGAAATTCGTTCCTAACCGAAGCAGTATGAGCACCTAGCGCGGGAACAGATCCTAAACCGGGGTTTTCTCCAGCAAAGATAACCGGCGGTGCTACGATATTGACCTCGCCCGACGGGGTTGCAATACTAGCTCTGCGCAATTGTGCATGATTTGATAGCTCCGCCACTGTGTTTACAGATCCAAACGCGATATTCGAGGCCTGAAAACGGCTGATCAATTCATCGCGGTCAAGCCGGCTAAATACGTAATTAATGTCAGCATCCAACAACTTCCGGTTTTTACAGCGCTCGGGATTGCTTGCATAAGGAGCACTGTCAAACAGCTCCGGTCGCTTTAATACGCCTTCGCAAAAACTCTGCCATTCTCTGTCGTTTTGGATAGAGATGACAACTTGATCGCCACTTCCACAGGCATAAGCTCCATAGGGCGCTATTGTCGGATGATTCAACCCTACTCTTTTGGGAGCCTCGCCAGTGTAGTCCTGATGCAACAACGGTACGGTCATCCAATCGGCAAGGGCATCGAATAAGGAAACAGACAACCCCTGCCCCCGCCCAGTTTGCTGACGCTCTAACAATGCCTGCAAGACAGCTGCATGAGCATACATGCCGCAGGCAATATCGCACAGCGAAACGCCCACGCGCCCGGGCTGCTCTGGGGCGCCGGTAATTGACGCCAAACCGGTTTCGCACTGAACCAGTAAATCATAAGCTTTCATATCTCGGTAGGGACCAGCTTCACCATAGCCAGATATATCAACGGTAATCAGTGCCGGGTTGCTCAGTCGCAATTGCGCTGAATCAAACCCTGCGCGACGCGCAGCACCGGGCGCCAAGTTTTGAATAAAAACATCGGCGGTTTTAAGAATTTTGGCCAACAATTCACAATCCCTAGAGTCTTTGATATTAAGACATATAGACTCTTTACCTCTGTTCAACCAAACAAAATAGGCGCTTTCACCATCGACGACATGATCATAACTGCGAGCAAAGTCTCCTTCTGGACGCTCCACTTTAATCACCCGAGCACCTGCGTCGGCCAGTCGTGAAGAACAAAACGGCGCTGCTACCGCTTGCTCCATCGCGACAACTAATAATCCTTCAAGCGGTAATGCCATCAAAAAGATTTCGGCATATTCAATTCTTGCGTGGCCACAAATGACAGAATAAGGTTGGTCGATATTGGCGCAACTTGGTATAACCGCGTTTCGCGGAATTTGCGCTCCACATCGTATTCTTGCGTAAACCCGTAGCCTCCATGCGTTTGAATACAGACGTCAGCAGCAGCCCAGGAAGCTTCCGACGCTAACATTTTTGCCATATTAGCCTCGGCACCGGGACGTTTTCCCTGATCATAAAGATCGGCCGCCTGCTGCACCATTAGCGCTGCTGCCTCAGTTTGAATATGTGCCCGGGCAATCGGAAACTGAACACCCTGGTTCTGGCCGATGGGTCGACCAAACACTTCTCGCTCACACGCATAGTGCGATGACTTTTCGGTAAACCAGCGCGCGTCACCGATACACTCCGCCGCAATCAATATGCGCTCTGCATTCATCCCGTCGAGAATACATTTAAATCCATTGCCTTCGCCGCCAATAACGTTCTCTGCCGGCACCCGTAAATCATCAAAAAACAATTCGGTGCTCGCATGGTTCATCATGGTATTAATCGGTTTAATTGTTAATCCATTTCCGACCGCATCCCGCATATCAACCAACAGCACCGACATACCGTCCGTATGTTTACTGCATTCATCCCGAGGCGTAGTCCTGACTAAGAGCACCATCAAGTCTGAATGTTCTGTGCGCGAAATAAAGACCTTCTGACCATTGACCACGTAATCATCACCATCCCTGACCGCGGTAGTACGAATACGCGATGTATCAGTACCACTGGTAGGCTCGGTGACACCAAAAGCCTGCAATCGCAGCGACCCATCGGCGATTTTCGGAAGATACTTTTCTTTCTGCGCTTCAGTTCCATGCCTAAGCAGAGTCCCCATGGTATACATCTGCGCATGACAAGCACCACCGTTACCACCGCTGCGCTGAATCTCTTCCAATACAGCACAGGCCGCCGATAATGGCAGACCGCTGCCGCCATATTCCTCAGGAATCAGAATGGACAAATATCCCGCATCATTCAAAGTCTGAACAAATTCCGTTGGATACTCGCTACCGTCATCTAGCTTTCGCCAATAGTCACCGCTAAATTGGCTGCATAATTTACTGACCGCGTCGCGGATTTCTGGATACGTTTTCTCAAATGCCACAGGTGCACCTCTGCTAAATGTTGTTTCGTAGTTTCGTTTTACTGTCTGGCTCGTGCCCCAATGGCAAAATCCTGAAATTAATATAACTATATACAATTGCGATCAACGGATTGATCAAATTAAAGAACGCAAACAAAAAATACGCGTGTGTCGCCACACCAAGCGTTGCTGCCATAAAAGCGCCGCAGGTATTCCAGGGAATCAATACAGACGTTACCGTCGCCGAGTCTTCCAGGTTTCTTGACACATTCAGAGGATGCAAGTTTCGTTTACGAAACTCCTCCTGATACATCCGACCCGGCACTACAATAGCAATAAACTGATCGGCGGTGATAATATTAGCACCTATGCCTGTAAAAATAAGCGAGCGGATTAAGCCACCTACACTGTGTACGGATGCTAATAATTTCACTAACAGACAGCTGAGAAAACCAGCGCGCTCCATGGCACCGCCGAACATCATCGCTGCAATAATTAGCCACACAGTATTTAACATACTGCTCATCCCGCCCTTACTCAGTAAGCTGTCTATAACTTCATTGCCTGATTGTGATTGGTAACCGTCAAACCCCGCTATCCAGAGACCTTTAACCAAGGTCATCCCCCCGCCGATACTCGCATCATTACCCGCCAGTCGAAGAATCGCATCAGACTGAAAAAACAGCGCCATCACCAAGCCTGAGAGCGCCCCAACAATAAGCGTAGGCAGTGCCGGCCATCTTTTTTGTGCTAAAAAGAACACTACAACGACCGGTAACAAATTATACCAAGCGATGTGGAACTGCTGTCGAAGGATATCATCCAATTGATTGATCTCCGACTCGCTCGCAGTCGCTTCTACACCGATCGACAACAGGCTAAATAATATCAGACTCAATAAAAAACTGGGGACTGTCGTCCACATAAGGTTTTTAATATGGGCAAACAATTCAGCCCCGGCAACCGATGCAGCGAGATTAGTGGTATCGGAAAGCGGCGACAGTTTGTCACCCAAATAAGCGCCAGAAATAATCGCCCCAGCAGTTATTTCAAGTGATAGCCCCATGCTTTGCGCGACGCCGATTAGGCCAATGCCAATCGTGCCGGCCACCGTCCAAGAACTGCCAACACTCAACGCGACAACAGCACAAATTAAGCAGCTTGCAGGATAAAATACCTGCGGGGAGAGTAAAGCCAAGCCAAAACTAATCATTGCTGGGACAGTTCCAGCGATAATCCAGCACCCAATTAACATACCTACAGACAACAGGATCAAAATCGCGGTCATCGACATCGCAATACTGTCTCGAATACCCTCCTGCATATCGTCCCAACTGCGACCATTTTTCATACCGATCACAGCCGCTAATAGGCCGCAGAGCATCAGCGAGATTTGATTGGCGCCATAGGAAGCGTCTTCGCCAAAAAGGTAAACAGACAGTGCCAGTAAAAAAATCAAACTAACAAGAGGGACCAGCGCGTCTGTTAACGATGGAGCTTTTATCGATGAAGAAGACATATGAATGCTTAGTAAACTCCTGCACGTGCCACAAAAAACGCGCCTATCTTTAGAGTATCGACGTGAGAAGGCTCAAATAACATCGTCTACTCGACATCTCTAGGAAAGTATTTTTTGCCACCCATTAATTTGAATTGAGAATGAATAAAAGATTTTGAGCGTGCTCGGCAGCATCTCGACCTAGGCTAGTTAAGTAACCGCCGTCTTGCTGAGAGACCAGGCCCTTGTTAAACAGCCGCTCAGTCGCCTCTATAACATCTGACTCAGCGCTACTGTGGACCTTAATTCCCTCCTGGCTTGTATCAAGGTTGTAACGGGCGAGGATGTTAACTTCTTCAATAATTTGGTCTGTATAGGGCATGAATATTCCTTGTAAATAGATTAGGACATGAACGAATGGTGATAATACTAGAAGAGCAGTGCTGCCGCACTACCACAAATTGTCATGACGAATAGAAACCATTTCAACGTCGCCGGCTTGGCCCGTATAGCAAATTTTATAGCGATTTGCGCACCCAACATCATACCACAAGCCAACACTAACCCTGGCACCCACAGCACCTGATCGCGAACAACAAAAATGGCTAATGCAACTAGGGTAAATGCAAGCGTGCAAACCACCTTAAGGGCATTGGTCCTTACAAGATCATAGCGGAGCGTTCCCGCCAGCGCTGCAATCAAAATGAAGCCGACTCCGGCTTGAACAAATCCGCCGTAAAAACCCGCCACTAGTAACCACCACCAGGCAGCAGGCCGATCCTTAACTCTAAAAGGTACCGTCCCCGCAGGTGGTGAAACCAGTGATGGTTTAACCAGCATAACAACGGTCATAGTCACCATTGCACCGAGCAGCAGAGGCTTGAGCAGACCAGTCGGCGCAAAAGAGGCGGCGACTGCACCCACTAAACCCCCTATTAGCGTCGGCAGCAATACCGGCCCAATGTCGTCAACAGGCAGCTTGTCGTATTTGTGGAAGCCCAGCGTCGCGACAACGGTTTGCAACACCACCCCCACTCTATTGGTGGCATTAGCAATGTCTGCAGGCATTCCCAAAATCATCAATGCCGGCAGCGTCAAATTGGAGCCTCCGCCAGCCAGCGTGTTTATTACTCCTGCCACAAGGCCTGTCGCCAACAAGAGAAACGCATGAGCAACCGTAATATCCATTGAAAAACCAATTGACTAACTAAAAATAAATGATGCTCTAACCGTCAAACTCTAGAAACTGCCGACGTTGTTTTTCTTCGCCGTCGACATAGCTCGCGTTAATACTATCCGCCGCCCAGATCCCAGTGCCTTTTTTTTGATGGTCAATATCATCGATTTTGTGGTCCACCAATGCGGCGACCCATCTACAATTACAGATACAAATGCCTCTTCACCTGCCGACACCCTTGTGGTTTCCGCGGTAACTTTTGCCACCGTATACTCCCGCCCGTCAGTGTCCGAAACTGAAAAATCGCCCAATGCCATCGGCAGAGTAACCGAGGTTTCAGCTTCTCGATCCAGCGAAAAATTCAGATGGAACACGGACCGCGTTTTCTTTCGCGAATTTTTATGCGATTCAGACTTCTTGCCTCGCACCGACTCAATAACAATATCAACCAGAGAAATACTCAGCAGTCGATCGCCGACAAATTTTCGATCAGCAGCTTCCTCTGGTTGGTAAGATCGTACATCCCCGGTATATTCCCAACTGCCATTCGCCTTCAGTCGAACTTGTCGACCATCAGCAGCCGTCACCAACCGATCATCGGAGATATAAACCCAGCGCCCATCTTCGCTTAGCAGGATCTCACGCCCATCGATGCTGATTAGCTTCTCGTCGGCTGTCGCAGTCGCTATCATCGAAACTAGTATCACTGCATAGGTACTTTTGACAAGAACCATAAAAAATACGTGTAAACCGTCCATCCGTTAATGCCAGCCTTATGTTTTCGGAAGCGTTACCCCAGTTTGCCCCTGATATTTACCGCCCCGATCTTTGTAGCTAACGTCACAAATCTCATCAGACTCAAAAAATAGCATTTGCGCGACGCCTTCGTTTGCATAAATTTTGGCCGGCAGTGTTGTTGTATTGGAGAACTCAAGCGTGACATGCCCTTCCCACTCCGGCTCCAATGGCGTGACATTGACAATAATCCCACATCGCGCATAGGTAGACTTACCCAAGCAGATAGTTAACACACTGCGGGGAATACGAAAGTATTCAACGGTGCGCGCCAAGGCAAAAGAATTAGGCGGGATAATACACTCACCTGCCTTAATATCGACAAAACTATTTTCATCAAAATTCTTTGGATCAACTGTTGCCGAGTGAACGTTGGTAAAAATTTTAAATTCATCAGCACATCGAACATCGTAACCATAGCTGGACGTACCATACGAGATCAGTCGTTCGCCAGCGTCGTTATACCGAACCTGACCGGCTTGAAAGGGCTCTATCATCCCCTCACTTTCAGCCATGCGACGAATCCAGTGGTCAGATTTTATACTCATAATAGTCCTGTAAGAAAGTGGTCAAAGCGTCTGTAATTTAGTGCCGAATGATAACGGCTTAGTGAGTCCGACACCAGACACTAATCACTACCAACCGGGGTCGAAGTAACACTCAGAATCAATGTTCACTCGGAGACCTGTCTTGCATCTGACGTCAGTCATCCTGCATCGTAATATTTGGCATCACTGTCGCATCAGTCTGCTGCGATAGCTGCGCCCCCATACTACGAGCAATACCTCCATACAAAGCCGCTTCAACACCATTAGGCACTTTCACTACCGTCGGTAAGCCCGCATCGACATCTTGCCGAATGGCGAGCGATAACGGCAGCGAGCCCAATAACGGCACATGGTATTCTTCGGCTATGCGATCGCCGCCACCGGCGCCAAAAATATGTTCTTGATGACCACATTCACTACAAATGTGAATCGCCATATTTTCCACAACACCGAGTACCGGAACCTCAACTTTATTAAACATCTCAATACCTTTTTGCGCATCCAGTAGTGCAATGTCCTGCGGAGTGGTAACAATAACCGCACCAGCTAGCTCCACCTTCTGCGTCAATGTTAGTTGGATATCGCCGGTCCCAGGGGGCATGTCGATAATCAAATAATCCAAGTCACCCCACCATGTCTGCGTAAGCAACTGGGTCAAAGCACCCCCAGCCATCGGACCACGCCATACCATCGGTGTTTTATCGGTAACAAGGTAACCCATAGACATAGTTTTTAAGCCATGGGCTTCGATTGGCAATAGGTATTGTTGACCCTCTTGCTGCGGCCGTTGACTAGCGCCGACACCCAGCATCATTTGCTGACTGGGACCATAAATGTCGGCGTCTAATAATCCGACTTGCGCTCCTTCAGCCGCCAATGCCAACGCCAAATTGACCGCTGTGGTCGATTTCCCAACTCCGCCCTTACCCGACGCAACAGCAATGATGTTTTTAACGTTGTCCATACTACGAATGTCGCGCTGACTTTTAGCCGACAACACATCACAACTGATATCAACAGTCACCGAATTAATTCCAGGCACGTTGCTGAGTAATTCCACCATGTCATCATGCAGTTTCTGGATGATTGAAGCGGCCGGAAAACCCAGTACGATCGTAACGTTAACGGACCCATTTTCGAGTAAAATTGACTGAACTACGTCGCCAATCGGTATATTTATACTCACAAGAGGAATTGAGTAGTTTTCCAGGGCTTTTTCTATTTCGAGTTCTGTGACTTCGGACATCGCTTTTCCTATGAATTCAAACCATTATCGGCAAATGAAAGGATACATATTCCCGCTTCGCTGACCATCGCAGGGACTAATCGTCGGCCATTCTACAGCTATCCCCGCAGATCAAAACTAAGTATTTTAATCGGATACTAGCATAAGCTCAAAAATAACAGCTTAAACAGACTCTTAGCGTCAGTTTGATAATGAAAAATTCACACAAAACAGCTATAGTATCGGCCGTTTATTCTTGATCAACGGCCCCTAACACTAATTTTGGTAATACATATAGCTATGCCCGTGAACAGCCCCGACAACCCAGCACGAAAGATACTGGTGACCAGCGCTCTGCCTTATGCCAATGGGCCCCTGCATCTGGGGCATTTATTGGAAACTATTCAAACCGACATATGGGTTAGGTATCAGCGTCAAAAGGGCAATGACTGTATTTATGTGTGTGCCGACGACGCTCATGGAACGGCCATCATGTTAACGGCGGAAAAGAATGGGATAAGTCCAGAACAGCAAATTGCCAATATACAAGCCGCGCACGAAAAAGATTTTGACCAGTTTTTAATCAGGTTTGACAATTATCACTCAACCCACTCAGCAGAAAACAAACGTTATTCAGAAGAAATTTATTTGAAGCTAAAAGCTAACGGTCATATCGCCAGCCGCGAGATCATGCAGCTTTACGATCCAGAAAAAGACCTGTTTCTAGCCGATCGGTATATCAAAGGAACTTGCCCCAAATGTAAAACAGAGGATCAATATGGTGATAACTGTGAAGCCTGCGGTGCGACTTATAGCCCTGCTGACCTGATCGATCCCAAATCAGCAGTTTCTGGCGCCACCCCTATCGAAAAAGTCTCAACACACTACTTTTTCACTTTGCCGGACTTTGAGCAATTTTTACGTGACTGGACAACCGGCGACAGCCTGCAAAAAGAGATCAGCAACAAACTGGGCGAATGGCTGGAAGCGGGACTGCAAGATTGGGATATTTCGCGTGACTCGCCGTATTTCGGCTTTGAAATTCCTGACGCCCCTGGCAAATATTTCTATGTTTGGCTTGATGCCCCGATCGGGTACATGGCCAGCTTTCAAAACTATTGCGACCGCAGCGGCCTCAATTTTGACGACTACTGGGGCGCCGACTCCGAGGCCGAGCTCTACCACTTTATTGGCAAAGACATTATCAATTTTCACGGCTTATTCTGGCCGGCAATGCTTCATTCAGCTGGGTATCGAAAGCCGAATGCGATCTTTGCTCACGGTTTTATTACCGTCAATGGTAAGAAAATGTCGAAATCGCGTGGCACATTTATAATGGCGTCGACCTACCTAGAACACCTAGACCCAGAATATTTACGCTACTATTATGCAGCCAAACTGTCGGCGTCCATCGATGATATCGATTTAAACTTAGAAGACTTCGTACAACGAGTGAATTCTGACCTCGTAGGCAAAGTCGTTAACATTGCTTCGCGGTCGGCAAAATTTATTACCAAAGGTCGTGATGGCGTGATGTCACCGACACTTGCCAATGCCGAACTATGGCAGCAGGCGGTCATTAAAGGTGAAGAAATTTCTGAGCTTTATGAACAACGTGAATACAGCAAAGCCATCCGGGAGATTATGGCGCTTGCTGATACCACCAATGAGTATTTCGACGGTCAAGAGCCTTGGAAACTTGCCAAAGAAGCGGGTAAAGAACAGCTCGTAGTTGATGTCGCATCACTCTGTATTAACTTGTTCCGTCTTATCATGATATACCTGCGACCGGTGCTGCCCATTACTGCAGAGAAGGCTTCCTCCTTCCTCAATGCAGATCTCAACTGGAACAAAGAACTAACGCCACTGTTGAACCATCAAATCAACCCATTCCAAGCCCTAATGACACGTATCGACAAAGACAATGTCGCGGCGATGGTAACAGCTAGTCAACAGGGCCAGGCCGAGGTGCCAAAGCCCGCGAAAAAACCAACCAAGCCCAAGCAATCATCGAGTACTATTGGTTTTGAAGACTTTGAAAAAATCGACTTACGGATTGTTGAAATTATAGCTGCAGAACATGTGCAGGGAGCGGACAAATTACTTGAGCTCACTCTTAGTTTGGGAGACGACGGTATCAAAAAAGTGTTTTCTGGCATTAAACACGCGTATGCACCTGAAGACCTCGTGGGTAAGCTCACCGTGATGGTTGCTAATCTTGAGCCAAGAAAAATGAAATTCGGCATGTCAGAAGGCATGGTGCTGGCGGCCGGTCCCGGCGGCAGCGACCTTTGGTTACTGGAACCTCATGAGGGTGCTAAGCCGGGGATGAAAGTAAAATGACGGACGGACTATTACTATGATCGCAGATTACTTCCTGCTATTGATCGGCGCCATCCTGGTCAACAATTTTGTGCTAGTGCAATTTCTTGGGCTCTGCCCTTTCATGGGCGTCTCCAATAAACTGGAAACCGCAATTGGCATGTCCAGTGCAACCACCTTTGTGCTCACGCTCGCGTCCATTGTCAGCTGGCTGACGTACAACTGGCTGCTACTACCGTTAGGGCTTGAATATCTAAAGACCATCTCATTTATTTTGGTAATCGCAGTTGTCGTTCAGTTCACCGAAATGGTCGTTCGTAAAACCAGCCCAATGCTGTATAAAGTTCTGGGGGTGTTCCTGCCGCTCATCACGACCAATTGTGCCGTACTAGGGGTGGCCCTACTCAATATTAACAAACAACATAGTTTTCTCGAGTCTGCTCTCTATGGTTTCGGTGCTGCTGTCGGCTTTTCATTGGTACTGATTTTGTTTGCAGCAATGCGGGAGCGTCTCACCGTTGCTGATGTGCCCGCACCCTTCAAAGGCGCCGCGATAGGAATGATAACAGCTGGACTTATGTCACTCGCCTTTATGGGCTTCGCGGGACTGGTATAGTAAACAGTGACTGAACTTATCGCCCAATATCCGTTCTTTGCCGCCCTGCTGGCCCTATTGGTGTTAGGGATACCTTTCGGCGGTCTATTGGGTTTTGCCGCCGTCAAGTTCAAAACTGAAGGAAATCCAATAGCAGATCAGGTCGAGTCTTTGTTGCCGCAAACACAGTGTGGTCAATGCAGCTATCCTGGCTGCAGACCTTATGCCGAAGCCATTGCCAATGGCGAAGCCATCAATAAATGTCCCCCTGGTGGCGAATCTACTATTCAGGCACTGGCAGACCTTTTAGATGTTGAAGCCGTGCCTCTCGATGCCGAGCATGGCGAAGAAAACGTTAAAACAGTCGCCTATATTCGCGAAGATGAATGTATCGGTTGCACCAAGTGTATTCAAGCCTGCCCGGTGGATGCAATACTCGGGGCAGCCAAGCAGATGCACACAGTCATTGTCAGTGAATGTACCGGCTGTGATCTCTGTGTTGAGCCCTGTCCTGTCGATTGTATTGATATGTTACCCATTGAAACGACCTTGCAATCCTGGCGTTGGAATTTGCCAAAGCCGGTTGAAATCCTTGCCACTGACCGCACGACTGATAAGGAGGTAGCAGCTTGAGAAAAGTCTGGGATATACATGGTGGTATCCACCCATTGGAAAACAAAGACCAGTCAAATCAGCTGCCGATCGAATTCGCAGGCATACCTGAGCAGTTAGTATTTCCTCTATCACAACATATTGGTGCACCCGCCGTTGCTATCGTCGGCGTGGGCCAAAAAGTCCTGAAAGGTGAAATGATTGCCGAAGCCAAGGGATTAGTATCAGTAGCGGTACATGCTTCTACATCAGGGGAAGTTATTGCTATACAAGACAACCCAGTGCCACACCCATCAACCATGTCAGCACCTTGTATCACTCTAAAATCTGACGGCAAAGATCAATGGATTGAGCATCAGGGCATTAACAATTATCTCAACCTGGATAGAACTGAACTCGTCAACCATATTCGCAATGCCGGCATAGCAGGCATGGGAGGTGCTGGTTTCCCCAGTGCGGTGAAGTTAAGTGTTCGCGGCGAGCAGACCGTGGAAACGTTGATTATCAACGGTACCGAATGCGAGCCTTATATTACCTCTGACGATTGCCTAATGCGGGAACGTGCGGATGAAATCATCGCAGGTATAGAGATACTCCGATACCTAATTAATCCGATGAAAGAAACTTTAATTGGCATTGAAGATAACAAGCCTGAAGCAATCGCCGCTCTAAACCGGGCTGCAGAAGGAACTGCAATCAATGTTGTAAGCTTCCCAACAAAATACCCGTCTGGTGGAGAAAAACAGCTGATTCAAATTTTAACCGGCAAGGAAGTTCCCGCTGGGGGCTTGCCAGGGGACGTTGGTATTGTCTGCCAAAACATCGGAACCACCGTAGCTATCTATCGCGCAATTGCTCATGGTGAACCACTCATATCCCGCATTACAACCGTCACTGGAAATGCCTGTGACCATAATACTAATTACGAGGTATTGCTAGGCACGCCGGTGAGCTACTTACTCGACCACAGCGGCTTTCATCAAAAAAAATGTTCGCGCTTAATAATGGGGGGGCCAATGATGGGCTTCACCCTTGAAAATTCGAATGTGCCTATTGTAAAAACCAGCAATTGTATTTTAGCGCCGACCGTAGATGAGTTGCCACCGCCAACGCCCGCGCAAGCATGCATACGCTGCGGGATGTGTGCCGAGGTTTGTCCGGCCTCACTACTACCACAACAACTTTATTGGTTTTCCCGAGGAAAGGAATACGAAAAGCTGGAAGATCATAACCTCATGGATTGCATTGAATGTGGAGCCTGCTCCTATGCTTGTCCCAGCAATATACCGCTGGTGCAATATTACCGCGCATCAAAAGCAGATATTCGCGAACAGAAACAAGACGCAATCAAAGCAGAGCAATCCAAAATGCGGTTTGAAGCGCGGCAAGAAAGATTAGACCGGCAGGAGGCAGAAAAAGAAGCCAAACGCAAAGCCCGTAAATTAGCGGCAGAAGAGCGAGCTCGCGACAACAATAATCCTGACCCGATACAAGCAGCAATAGATCGCGCTAAAGCAAAAAAGGCTAGTGTTAAATCAGAAAAACCCGCTGCCGAGAATGCCACTGAATCTCTCGATAGAGCAAGGCTGAAAGAAGTCCTAGCAAATGTAGAAAAGCGCCTAGTCACGGCCAAAGAGAAGTTGAAGCAGGCCGAACAGCAAGGCTCAGATAATGTCGAAGCGTTTCGGACCGCTGTTGAAAAGACCAACAGCAAATACCTAAAAACGAAACAGGAGCTCATCACGTTTAATGCCGTTAACCCGGCGTTATCGGATAGCTCAAGTATGCCGGCAGAAAAGAAAATATTAACCGGTGACGCCGCCCAAGATGCTATTGCCAAAGCTCTCGCAAAAAGAGATGCCGCCTCCAGCATGACCGATGAGGAGCGCTTGCAAAATGCCGTTAGTGCAGTCACTAAACGACTGCAAAAAGCTCAGCAGAAACTGGCAGAAGAACAGCGACAAGAAGGCGAACATATTGACCTATTGACTAACGCTGTTGCCAAACTGGACCTGAAGCTGGCAGATGCCGATGCCGCTTATCAACAGTTTCAAAATAACAATCACGATTAACCCTAATTTCATCAACCGAATAAAACAACATGGCACTGCTTAATATTACATCGCCTCACACCTCAGGACCGCTCGATACGGGTAAGGTGATGCAGCTTGTCTTAATTGCGACGATACCCGGCGTACTTGCTCTGCATTGGCATTTCGGCTGGGGAGTATTAATTAATATAGTTTGGGCATCGATTGCCGCTCTCGGCGCTGAAGCGCTGGCACTAGCATTACGCAAACGACCGATTAAATTTTACCTTAGTGATTTCAGTGTTCTAGTTACCGCAGTGCTATTAGCGATCTCAATACCACCCTATTCGCCTTGGTGGCTAATTACGGTAGGGATTGTATTTTCTGTTTTGATAGCGAAACATCTTTACGGTGGTATTGGTTACAATCCTTTTAACCCTGCAATGGTCGGTTATGTCGTCTTACTGATATCTTTTCCAATTGAAATGACGACGTGGGCGTCGCCCAGACAAGCTTATGACGGTCAGCTGCCATCGCTTATAGAATCGATCACAGTGCTCTTCTCAGGCCGTGACGCGCTGCCAATTTTCAGTCTTGACGGCATCACAATGGCAACCCCCTTAGACATACTCAAACAAAATTCGACGCTAACTGTTGAGGATCTTTGGACCAAATTCCCTCAATTTGGTCAGTGGGGAGGGCTAGGATGGGAGTGGGCCAATATCGGGTTCTTAGCCGGCGGCATTTTTCTACTAACACAACGGGTTTTCACCTGGCATGCGCCAATAAGTATGCTTGTGTCTTTGACGGTCATGTCCGCTTTTTTCTATGATAGTGGCAGCTCCATATCCGGTGGCTCACCTTTGTTCCATCTTCTCAGTGGCGCAACGATGTTCGGCGCCTTTTTTATTGTTACTGACCCGGTAACTTCTGCCGTTTCGAATAAAGGTAAGATTATTTATGGCGCTCTTATCGGCGTATTACTCTACTTGATTCGGCTTTGGGGTAGCTACCCCGATGCGATGGCATTCTCTGTGCTATTGATGAATTTTGCTGCTCCGTTTCTTGATTACTACACACAGCCGCGCACCTATGGTCATGCTAAAAAAGATCGCAGCAAATCTGAAGGAGGTCAATAGCCATGATTGGAGAAGCCATAGCCCGCAATGCCCTCTTGCTAGGCCTATTTGCTCTTATTAGTACGGCGATTATCGCTGGCACTTTTTTAGGATCGAAAGAAAAGATACAGCAAAACATTCGCATAGCCGAGGAACAGGCTCTACTGGAAATCATACCCAGATCGCAGCACAATAATTCCATGCTGGATGATGCCTACACGATTGCTGACCAAGATCTCCTAGGGCTCAGGTTTGAAAAAAATTATTACATCGCAAGAAAGGACGATATTCCCGTCGCGGTCATTTTTCCCGCTACAGCACGTGACGGGTACTCGGGAGATATCGATATGATAATTGGAATAAACGTCAATGGCTCTGTTGCAGGAGTGAGAGTTTTGTCTCATCGTGAGACACCCGGACTTGGTGATGCTATTGATAGAAAAAAGAGCGCATGGATCGATAGTTTTACCGGTAAGTCACTCGTTAATCCTTCTATAGATCAGTGGAAAGTAAAGAAGGACAAGGGCATATTTGATCAGTTTACCGGTGCCACGATTACTCCTCGCGCGGTTACTAACACGGTTTTACAGTCGCTGCAGTACTTTGAAAAACATCAACATGAATTGCTAAAGAAACAGCACCACGCATCAGATAACACCGTGGGCATCAGCGGGGTAATAAGTTATGGCGAATCCTAGCTACAAGGAATTATCACTCAACGGTCTATGGAAAAACAATCCGGCGGTTGTTCAGTTGCTGGGCCTGTGCCCATTACTTGCCGTTACTGGTTCGGTTATTAACGCCATCGGTATGGGACTAGCAACAACAGCCGTGCTGGTGATTTCCAATAGCTGCGTATCACTGGTTCGCGGAGTTGTGTCTGACGCCGTAAGATTGCCCGCTTTTGTAATGATTATTGCCGCCGCCGTGACGTGCATCGAGCTACTCATGCAGGCATACACCTATGAACTCTTTCAAATTCTAGGAATTTTTCTTCCCCTAATAACCACTAACTGCGTCATCCTTGGCCGAGCCGATGCATTTGCCAGTAAAAACTCATTACTGCCCGCATGCTATGATGGTCTTTCAATGGGTGCTGGGTTTATGGTCATTCTCATCCTGCTTGGCGCAGTGCGAGAGCTTGTTGGTACGGGGGCATTATTCAACAATATGGATTTGCTGTTTGGTGAATCCGCTGCTAGCTGGAAGGTCGTTGTTTTCGACGACTATAAACAATTTCTATTAGCCATTCTGCCGCCGGGCGCGTTCATTTTTACGGGTTTCATTATTGCCTTAAAAAACTTAATCGATACTCAGATCAAGCAACATCAGGACGCTTCGAAGGAGAAACCTGCTGCCGGCGCTAAACGGGTCAGAGTGACCGGACATATTTCCTAGCCCCTGGATCTATAAATCACGCGTTTCGATAGCCAGATGGGGGCAGACTCATAGTGCTAAGCGTCGTATATCCGCTAATATAGCCGTCAAATAAGTAAGGAAACGTCCAGCGTCGCCGCCGTTTATAGCCCGGTGGTCATAGGACAGCGACAACGGCAGCATTTTCGCTGGAACAAATTCAGTGCCATTCCACAACGGCTTTACTGACAGTTTGGAAACCCCCAATATTGCAACTTCAGGCACATTTATAATCGGTGTAAACCCTTGTCCGCCAATATTTCCCAGACTCGATACCGTAAAACAACCGCCCTGCATATCGTCTATTTTTAATTTTCTATCCTTGGCTTTTTGCGCCATTTCGACGGTTTCTGCGGCCAACTCCCAAATTGATTTCTTGTCTACATCTCGAATGACAGGCACTACAAGTCCCAGCGGGGTATCAACGGCAATACCGATATTTACATACTGTTTGTAAACCAGTTGATGGCCACTCGTATGCAACGATGCATTGAATTTTGGGTTTTCGCGCAGTGCTGCAGCACAGGCTTTCAACAGAAAAGGCAGTGGCGTAATTTTTACACCGCGCCGTTCCGCTTCTGCCTTCAACGATTGACGAAATTCTTCCAGATCAGAAATATTCGCATCGTCAAACTGCGTGACATGTGGAACATTTAACCAACTACGATGCATGTTTTGAGCCGTGGCCCGGTGAATTTTGGATAAAGACTCAAGTTTAACTTCACCAAACTTACTGAAATCAATGTCGGGGACAGCCGGTATACCAGACACCGGCTGCGTCGCGGGCATCGCCGTTAGCGCTTCTTTTATGGCTAACTTTAGGTCATCTTTTATAATTCTCCCGCGTGGACCGGTGCCCTTGATCAGAGCAATGTCCAGCCCAACTTCTCTCGCCAATCGACGCACGGCGGGGCCGGCATAAACCAAATCGCTGGGTGAATTAACCTCGACGGGTAATGAAGAGGTAGCACTTGCTACCGCATTGGCGGCCTGACTTGTAGTAGCCGAGCCAGTGTCCATGGGATCCAGAAAAGAGTCATCAGGTTTCTTTGAGAACGAGGCTAACTGAGTAACAGCTGCCGGATCGTTGACAAGTTCTAACTGCAGTATTTCCATTCCCGCTGATGCAGTCGTCCCTTCTTTAGCGGCCAGTGAAACTACCCTACCGGCGATTGGCGAGGGGACTTCCATTGACGCTTTGTCTGTTTCCAAAACAATCAGTGAGTCACCCTCTGTGACCATATCGCCGATACGGACACACACTTCAATAACATCGATATTTTCAGCGTCACCCATATCGGGAACACTAATCACTTCTATTTTGGGAGCGGATGACTGTTCAGACACATCCTGACGTGGTACTGCATTTTTTTCATCACTGCGAAGATCAGTAGCCGCCTCTGATTCAAGTTCAGGTTCAGGTTCGAGTGCAGGTGTAGGTGTAGGTGTAGGAAGTGCATCTGCCGTATCGGCAGCGGTATTTAACTCGTCAGACAGACCAACGATTTCCAGCGTTAAAATAACATCACCTTCGGATAATTCGTCACCGTTAGCAATCTCTATTGCCGTCACTTTTCCCGCCATCGGTGATGGCACTTCCATTGAAGCCTTGTCTGATTCAAGCACAACGAGAGACTGCTCAGCCTCAATCTGGTCGCCAACAGCCACACAAATTTCAACCACTTCTACGCCTTCTGTACCGCCTATATCTGGCACTTTTATCAATTCTATAGACACATCAATTTCCCAATTATCAATACCATAAGACTAACTCACTACATCCCTTTACCTAGCAATGCATTGGACTGGTCTTGTCGCCGGTGATACCAAATTTTTTCGCTGCGGCGGTAGCAATAGAGACATCGATACTTCCCTCGTCTACCAGTGACTTCAATGCTGCAAGAACGATAAAATAACGATCAACTTCAAAGTGATAACGTAATTTAGCACGTGTATCTGACCGACCAAATCCATCCGTGCCAAGCACCCGGTATTGACGCCGGATAAACGGGGCAATTTGCTCTCCGTAGGACTTTATATAATCCGTAGCGCAGATAACCGGCCCCATATGCTGCTCTAATTGCCTAGCCACGAAAGCCGTTTTAGCTGGTTGTTCAGGGTTGATCAAATTCCATCGCTCACATTCAAGACCTTCACGACGCAACTGATTGATACTCGTCATGCTCCAAACATCTGCATTGATAGAATAGTTATCGCGCAGTAGCTTAGCGGCTTCTCGTACTTCTCTCAAAATGGCGCCACTACCCATTAATTGCACAGTATGCGGCATGTCACCGGCGGACCGCTCCAGCAAATACATGCCCTGAATAATACCTTCCTCACAATCCGCAGGCATATCAGGATGGACATAATTTTCATTCTCAATAGTAATGTAATAAAAGCAGTTTTCTTTCTCTGTATACATCCGCTTTAGACCATTTTGAATAATAACCGTCAGCTCATAAGCGTAAGTGGGGTCATAGGCAACACAATTTGGAATCATATTCGCCATCAGTAAACTATGGCCATCCTGGTGCTGAAGCCCTTCACCATTCAGTGTTGTCCGCCCTGCGGTTGCACCCATCAGAAAACCCCGTGCCTGACTATCACCCGCAGCCCAAGCAAGATCCATGATGCGCTGAAAACCAAACATTGAGTAAAAAATATAAAACGGTATCATCGGAAATCGATGGTTGCTGTAGGATGTCGCGGCTGCCAGCCACGCGGAAAAGGCGCCGGCCTCGTTGATTCCCTCCTCCAGAATTTGACCTTTTTTATCCTCCTTGTAATACATGATTTGATCAGCATCATGCGGCGTATAGCGTTGTCCCTGTGATGAATAGATACCCAGTTGTCGAAACATCCCTTCCATGCCAAATGTACGCGCTTCATCAGGTACGATTGGGACAACACGATGACCTATTGTTTTATCTTTAGTTAATGTCGATAGCGTTCTAACGAAAGACATTGTGGTGGATATTTTCCGTTTGCCGCTACTTTTTAACTGACTTTTCAGATCCTCTAGCGATGGTACGGTCAGCGCATCAAAGTCAGAGTTGCGCGAAGGTATATTTCCCCCCAGCTCCTCCCTGCGAGTCCGCATATAAACTAACTCGGGGCTATCCTGTGCCGGTCTATAATAAGGTACATCCTTCAACTCATCATCACTGACTGGAATCGCGAAACGATCCCTGAATGTCTTGAGGCTTTCAATGTCCAATTTCTTTAACGAGTGAGTTTCGTTTTGCGCTTCACCCGAAGCACCCATGCCATAACCTTTTACCGTCATAGCCAATACCACCGTCGGCTTATCAGTCTGTTCAACGGCTTCGGCATAGGCAGCATAAACTTTGTAAGGGTCATGACCACCGCGGTTCAGATACATGATATCGTCATCCGATAAATCTTTAACTAATTCGAGCAACTCCGGATACTTGCCAAAAAAGTGTTCACGCGTATACGCCCCACCATTTGCCTTGTAGTTCTGTAGCTCTCCATCGAAGACTTCATTCATCCGTTTTTTCAGTAACCCTGTTTGATCTTTCTCTAAGAGGATATCCCAGTGACGTCCCCAAATAACCTTAATAACATTCCAACCAGCCCCTCGAAATACCCCCTCAAGTTCCTGAATAATCTTTCCGTTCCCTCTAACAGGACCATCTAATCGCTGTAAATTACAGTTGACGACGAATATCAAATTGTTGAGCCGCTCTCTGCCCGCCAGCGCAATAGCTCCGAGCGATTCTGGCTCATCACACTCTCCATCTCCCAGAAATGCCCATACTTTTCGGCCACTGTGGTCAACGAGCTCTCGACTCTGCTGATATTTCATGACGTGAGCCTGATAAATAGCCTGAATAGGCCCCAAGCCCATAGAGACCGTGGGAAACTGCCAGTAGTCAGGCATCAACCAAGGGTGCGGGTAGGAAGACAAACCATTGCCGCCGACTTCGCGACGAAAGTTGTCCAATTGTTCTTCGGTGATTCGTCCTTCTAGATAGGAACGAGCATACATTCCTGGCGCACTGTGACCCTGATAGTAAATCAGGTCTCCTGGTGAGTCGTCATTGCCATGAAAAAAGTAATTAAACCCGATATCGTACAGCGTGGCTGCTGACGAAAAAGAGGATATATGGCCGCCTAAACCGTCATCGTTGTCATTTGCCCTCATCACCATTGCCAAAGCGTTCCAACGTATCAACGATCTAATTCGGCGCTCCATGAACAAGTCGCCATGCATGCGACGCTCGTCGGTCGGTTTAATCGTATTACGAAAAGGCGTTGTAATGGCAGCGGGAACCTGGCTGCCCGACTGAGCCATGCGCTCCGCCATCGTCTTCAGAAGAAACGTAGCCCTGTCCGGCCCATCTGCTTGACCAAGAACATCACTTAAAGCTTCCAGCCATTCGGCCGTCTCCGTTGGATCAATATCCTGCATAGTTATACCCTGACTAGTTTTTGCAATGCTGTAAGACTAAAAAGCCGCCCCACTAGCGAGCCACACAGGCTGGCTCTGCACATAAGTATAGATCGAATAACGCAAGGGCTGAAAATAGCTTTGGATATACTACTGCAGATCTAATTCTAGCGAAGCCAATTGACTCAATATCAAGACCATGGGGCTTAATTCGTAAAAATTTTACAGGTTTTAGAATAAATTTCAATGGTCTATCGATTAAGAACTAAAATAACTAACAGTTTTTTTTCAAGCTACTGTTAAATATGACTATTTAGTTTTTCAAAATTTGTAGTAAAACTACAGAACCGGGATCAATCGGAAATTCACACGGTTGTTTCCCAGCGCGACTGCATTCCAATCACCCGTAGTAACACCCCCTGCGTCGACAGGATAATCGTACAAAGGATACCTTGAACCGTGAGGCATCAATTCTACGCGGATGCCGATATCACGAAGCTGGAGACCTTGGATATAACGAGTAAACGCAGGGCTCTGCGCGATCGACGCTCTCATTGCTGCTGAGCTGGATGTACCAATGACATCACAGGTCGCCATAGAAAGCTCGGGCTGCGGCAGCATCAACATCGCACTACCGTCTTGCAGTGGCAGCTGCGATAAGCAAAATTCGCCGACATGGCCCTCTACTCGAATAATACCCCGAAAACCCGATCGCTCGAGGCGTGTTATCAGCGCGCTTAACAACTGCAGGCGATCGTCGGCCATGGGCTGATCACCATAATCATAGGATGCTTGCTGATTAATAGACCATTCAAGGCCTCGATAGAGCTCAAGCTGCGACTGTTGCAACGAATTGACCTTATTGGTACTTGCCCAGTAGAGATTAAGTAGCCACAGAATAGGCAACAGCCATATCACTGCTACCACCCACTGCCGAGATGACCCAAAAAATGACTCCTCTTCTTCACGCGGCCGGATGACGACTTGCGGCTCGGGACCGACATTAAGATTTTGTTCGGTATCATTCTCTTCATCGACTACAACCACCGCCATTTCCATAGTTGTCTTGGCCGCAATTTTTGCCACGGCCTGCTTTCTAACCCGCGCAAGAACCTCGACCAGCTCCTCATCGCTGGCAGGCTTGGACAGAATATCTGCGGCCCCTAAGGCCCGGGCCTGACCGACATAGATATCGCCTTTTTTGGTCGTATGCATAACAATCGGGATGGCAGAAACCGAAGGGTCTGACTTTATCGCTTTGACCGCCGCGAAACCGTCCATGCCAGGCATCATATGATCCATAAAAATGACATCGGGGTGGCTAGCCTGCAGATACTCTAAAGCCTGCTCAGCAGATTCTACAGTAGCAACCGAGATATGCAGCTTATCGAGCATCTTCCGCAACATCATCTGTGCAGTTTTTGAATCATCTACAATTAAAGCGAGGCGCACCGCAATTTCATCCCTAGTAGCAACCAAAACATTATCAAGCATCTCCTTATGCAGACCGCCAGCAACTAAGGACGACCGAAAGACCGCTTATAACTTTCTAATATTTTGACAAAAAACAGTATTCATTAACGTCTAGGATAGACGGGTTTACCGAAATTTCACAGTTGAATTCATCCCTCATTCAACGAGGGAATTGATAAAATGGCAAGGATGCTTTAAATCCCTCGATATTCTCAATATTTTGGCCTTGTACACCGAGCTGCTGATTGAAATCTCCAACGGTATACGCCGTCAAACGCCGCTGGTTTTGAATCACATCAGAGACGAAATAGCTTCGCCATTGCTCCAGGGTCAGGCTTTCAAGCGCATTGATCAGCCCACCCCTAAAATCAAACTGATAATACCCCTGCACTATATCCTGCCAGTACCTGGCCCCTTGCTCATTCTGATTCTGTGGCGACTCGCGTAAACGCGTCAAAATTGCAGCTTTTTGGCTGCGAAATTTTTTATTGTCCATTTCAGCCAACTGATCAAATTGTTGCAGCAGAAACCCTGATATTTCCCGCTGCAATACCTCAGGAGCAGCAACCGGTGACTGGATAAGGAAAAACAATCCCGGTACATCTCGTACCGGATATGCCCCGGAGCTAACGATATAGCCCAACTGTTTTTCTGTCCGCAAGCTGTTATAAAAATCAGACCGCAGCAGCTGCGCGGTAACAGCCATCGCAGCTCGGCGTAATGGCTCTGCACCAGCAGCCTGAATATATATAACCACGGACGCATCGCTATAATCACTGTCCACTTCGCTGGAAAAAGGCTGCTCAGGTAACGCAGTTATCGCGATGGCAGGCTGCATCACCGGGCGATCGATGAGCGCGTTTGCAATTTTTTCACCGTATTGCACTGCCGTTTCTTGGGAATAATTTCCGTACACAAGGGTGTCGGCTTGCCCCGATGAAAGCAACATCTTGCGATATGATTTCAAGGCATCGATATCTATATCACTATAGGCTGTAAGCAATTGCGTATCAGTCCACCTGTTTTTATAGAGTAGATCTGTTATCCGACTCATTAGTAATTGCGTCGGTCTCGATGCCCGTGAATTTGTTAAACGCCTGACCTGTTCCCGCTTGATATTTTCAAAACGCTGCTGATCAAAATCCAGCGATCGGATGGATACCAATATTTTGTCCAGCAACATGCCTTGCTTTTCAGTAAACCCTCCTACCTTGATCGAAAACCCATTGAGATGCGGGCTCAAAGAATACTGTAACCCCGCCAGCCGAGCAGCGTATGAAAATTCATTTAACTCATCGACAGTAACGGCAATCAGTAATTTCAGCAGTGCGCTATGTTCCGGCGTATTGGTTGCCCCCGGCGACCTGAAATCAACGAGTAAATTGCCTTTCGGCGATACAAATTTATCGATAGATTTAAACCAGAGATTGAGTCCCGCACTGCCAGTCAATAACTGAGGATCAGCATCGCGATCGTCTGCTGCCAGTATGAAAAGATCATCTGCAACAAAAATATTTTCACGGGGGAGCTGTATTAATGCATTTAAACCTGCACTCCGCCACTGTTCTAGCAGACTCAGTGGTGTTTTGCCCACACTGTACTCCGCCTTGTAAAAGTGAGTCTGTCGATCGACGTCTACAGAAGGGCCGGTGACAGTGAGCAAGGTGTTATCCGGGATCAAAAAACCAAGATAATGATCAACCAGCGATGCATCATAACCATCCATCATATAACCGCCGCGTAAAATATCTTGCTCATCGTAATAGTGCATATCTGACGATAGCCGAGCAGCATAGGTCATCGAGGCTTCTTTTTCCTGAAACCGAAACTGCTGAGCCGCTATCTTTTTTTGTTCTTGGTACAGCCTCATTTGGTCAACTGAGGCGCGTATGCGATTTATTGTCTGAAACAACGCTACTGTTACCGCATCGACATTTTCCAAGCCCGCTTCCGTCAATAAAATCGACACATTAAATGTCGCACCCTTTTGATAACTGACACCCAGACCTGCGCCCAATCCTTCTGCCCAGCCCTGCCTTTTTAAGTATGACAGCAAGCTACCCTCGCCTTCATGGCCGAGAATATTTCCCAGATAATAAACCGGCTTTTGTTGATAAAACTGAAGGGGATCATCGACAGGAAACGCTACAGATAAAGTCCTAACCGTTTTTTCCGGCTTTATTTTCACCATCAACGGTAAATCAACAGCACTCAGAATTGGTCGGGTAATCGGCTCAAGTCGACGATCACTGTTTCTAACCGATGAAAATTTATCCCGAGCAAGCTGTTCCAATTCGGCCAACGACTCCGTACCAACCAGCACTAATCTCATCAATCCAGACGAATAATTTTTCTTATAAAACTCTAGTAACTGATCTCTCAGCGCCCCTTTTCCATCGGCCGATTTCCTGTCAACCAGTGTTTCCAGATTGCCAACACTCAGCTTTGCATAAGGGTGCGACTGATCGATAATAGCCTTAAATACATCTGCCGACTTCCGCCCCTGATCTTTGATCTTTGACATATACTCGGAGTGCACCGCATTCTTTTCTCGCTCTACATATTGGTCAGTAAACAGTGGCGCAATAAAAAATTGGGCAAAACGATCAAGCGCCCCATCGAAATACTGGGGATCAATCTCGAAAAAATAATTAGTATGTTCAAATGACGTATAGGCGTTGTGACGACCTCCTCGCGAACTAATAAACTGCTGATACTCACCTGCATCAGGGTATTTTTCTGTGCCGAGGAATAACATGTGCTCTAGGAAGTGCGCCAGCCCCTGATAGTCTGACGGATCCTGGCGACTGCCGATATTAATATCCAATGAGGCTGCCGACTTATCGGCATGGGGGTCAGAGACTAATAAAACCTTTAACTGATTAGGCAGTGTCAAAGACTGATAGCGACGCGAATCATTTTCACTTTGAACAAGGGCACTGTCATTCTTTCCACTGATTCCTGTCTGGCATCCAGCCAGCAAAGACAGAACAATCGCTGTCGTCAGAAACTGACGTATCTGCTGAACCACTTACTGCTCAGCTAACATCGCATCATGCCTAGAGGAAGGCCAAGCATTGAGCACCGCTTTTATCAGTGTGGCGAGCGGAATCGCAAAAAATACGCCCCATAAACCCCAGAAACCGCCAAACACCAGCACGGCCAAAATAATAGCCGTTGGATGTAAATTAACCGCCTCTGAAAACAAAAGTGGCACCAGCACATTGCCATCAAGCCCCTGAATGACGGCATAGACACCTAACAGAGTCAGGAAATCGCTACCCCACCCCCATTGGAAATACGCAATTAAGGCAATAGGAACAGTAACTACAGCCGCACCGATATAGGGAATAACCACAGATAATCCGACCAATAGCCCTAGCAATGCCGCATAGTTCAACCCCAGAATCACAAAGGCGATATAACTAATAACCCCAACAATAACAATTTCAATAGCTTTGCCGCGCACATAATTGGCAACCTGCTCATCCATTTCATGCCAAATTTTGGTTAACATTGGCCTCTCATGCGGTAAGAATGATTTAAACCAGGCGACTATGAGCAAGTGGTCTTTGAGAAAGAAAAACACCAGAATAGGAACCAACACAAGATAGATAAGCAACCCTATCAAGTTGGGAATACTCGAGATAGAAAATGATACAACCACCTGACCGACCTGACCTAATTCTGCTTTAGCTAACAGTATCCAGTCCTGAATTTGAGTTTCAGAGATAAACGAAGGGTATTGTTCAGGTAAAACCAGCATCAACTGCTGCCACTTCGACAACATTCCCGGTAGCTCATTAAACAGATTTGTCATTTGGTTCCAGGCGAGCGGTAAAACCACTAGAAGTGCGACAAAAAATGTACCTACAAAAATTGAAAACGCCACGCTAATCGCTAACCATCGAGGAACGCGTCTTTTCGTCAATTGCGTAATAACACCCTGCATCATGAAGGCCAGAATAATACTCGTTATTACTGGCCCCAGTACATTACCCATTGTCATCAAAACAACAAGAGCCGTTGCAATTAACAGAAGGAGAATAATACTTTCCTCCTCGATAAATATCTGGTCTAACCACTTCCGCAATACTTGAAACATAACTTCCCCGTTAATTTCGCTGACCGTGACGAAGTACTACTTCTTTTGCAGCAAATACGTATAAATACCGCCGACTTCGCTTCTATCAAGCAAAAGGTGACCGCTTTGCTCTGTAAATACTGAAAAATCGCGCCATGACCCCTGATCCGATGATGTCACCCGCACCCGATCGCCGCTATCAACCCCATTTAACGCTTTTTTAGCCTTTAACAATGGCAAAGGGCACATCAATCCCGTTGTATCCACGTCAACTGTTATTGCACTCATTAGCTACCGATCTATTCATTGTTGTTGGGTGATTTTTACAGACGCTAGTATAGCCGCATGAATGAACAGACCCAAGGTATTCCACTATTTTCCATATTTGATGGAATTATTAGTATCATTAGAAATCTTAGGTCTATGCAAAGGCCAAAGGACGCAGCTCATGCCCACAACCGGTAGCCGCTTCACAGAGAAACAGGTAACATCGGCCCCTATATGAAAAACAAAATTTTTATAGCGTTATTGCTCGTTGCTGGCTGGCTACTTATTCCGGTAGCGTCCTTCTCTCAGCTCAACGACCAGATCGAGTTGCCCGTACTGGGCGATTCAGCATCCGCTACGTTTTCACTAGGGCGGGAACATAAGCTAGGCCGGACATGGCTCCGAATGTTCCGTAACCAAGCGGAAACAGTATCTGACCCACTATTGCAAGATTATGTTGAACATCTGGTTTACGATCTCGCTACTTTTAGCGAATTAAAAGACCGACGTCTCGATATCGTCGTTGTTAACAATCGCTCGATTAACGCTTTTGCTGTTCCCGGCGGTGTTATCGGTGTTCACAACGGCCTTATACTGCAGGCTGAAACGGAAGCTCAGTTCGCCTCTGTTGTCGCTCACGAATTGGCACACCTCAGTCAACGGCATTTCGCCCGGGGGGTTGAGGCTCAGCAGCGCAGCACGATACCTAACCTCGCGGGACTATTAGCAGGCATCATACTGGCTGCTACAGCTGGCGGTGAAAGCGGAATGGCGGCAATTGCTGCTACGCAAGCGGCCACCATGCAAAATCAACTTCGCTATAGTCGACTTCATGAAACAGAAGCGGACAGAGGTGGAATGCAAACCATGGTAAAGGCCGACATGGATCCGACAGCCGCCGCCAGCATGTTCGAAATCATGCAGCGAACTGCCCGCTACGCAGGAAGCCGGCCTCCTGAATTCCTATTGAGCCACCCAGTCACCGAAAGCCGTATTAGCGACGCTCGCAGCCGCTCTCGCCAGTATCCTCGCAAGATGTACGCAGACAACCTCGACTACCAGTTAATGAGAGCGCGGGTCGAACTGAGTTTTATCGAAAACAGTAAAGATGCGGTCAAACGATTTCGGGCAAAAACCCTGACCAATAGCAACTCGCCTGATGCTGATCAGTATGGGCTAGCGCTTGCCCTAACGGCCAATGGCCAATTTGATGAAGCCCAGCAGTTGCTCACGCTGCTAAGAAACCCTTCTCCCAATAAAATATGCTACATCACTGCCCAATCCGAACTCGATATCGCCCAGGGGAACAATAGCGGCGCCATATCACTACTAAATGATGCCTTATCAATTGGCCCCGGTAATCATCCTCTGACGATGGCAATGGTAGAAGCCCTGTTGGCCGCCAATCAGCCTCACAGGGCCGAACAGCTATTGCAAGAGCACGTCAAACGCAAACCCAACGATCCGTCGGTGTGGTATCTGTTGGCCGAAACACACGGCCTCGCTGGAAATATTATTGGTGTACACAAAGCTAGAGCAGAGTATTTTCTGTTGATCGGCGTATTAGACATAGCGTCTAGACAGCTCAGTTATGCACTGCCTCTGGTAAGAAATGATCATTTAGAAACGATACGCATTCAGGAGCGAATTGCCCAGATAAACCGTATGAAGGTTGAGATGGCGAACCTTTGAGCTACCGCCAGGAAACGACAGTATAACGATTCAGTGATCGCCGTTATTTTGCAGCAAATTGAAGCATTCGGATGAGTGGCTTCATTGCCTGCTCTCTCATACTCACGTCAACGTGAACTTCACTATTGCCGTATTCTAAAGCGTCAGCAAGATTGTCGAGTGCATTCATTGCCATCCACGGACAATTAGCACAACTCCGACAGGCTGCTCCGCTTCCTGCTGTAGGGGCAATAATAAAGTCTTTATCAGGTACCTGTTGCTGCAATTTATAGAATATACCTTGGTCCGTGGCAACGATAAACTGCTCATTTGGCAGAGTCTTTGCCGCATTTATTATCTGTGAGGTGGAACCGACAAAATCTGCCAGTGCGACAACAGGCTCGGGTGATTCTGGGTGAACAAGAATGGCTGAATCCGGGTATACCGCCTTTAAATCCAGCAAGCCTTGAGCCTTGAATTCTTCGTGAACAATGCAGGCGCCGTCCCACATTAGTACATCGGCCCCGGTTTCTCGCTGCACATAGCCACCCAAATGTTTATCTGGCGCCCACAATATTTTTTCTCCCTGCGCATCAAGATGTTCAACCACCTGCAAGGCGATACTGGATGTGACTACCCAATCGGCCCTTGCTTTAACGGCCGCAGAGGTATTGGCGTAAACAACCACCGTCCGATCGGGGTGTTGATCGCAAAAGGCGGAAAACTCCTCCGCGGGACAACCGATATCCAGAGAACAGGTTGCTTCCAACGTAGGCATTAAAACCGTTTTTTCAGGCGACAATATTTTTGCCGTTTCGCCCATAAATTTAACTCCGGCGACAATCAGCGTTGTTGCTTCGTTATCTCTGCCGAAACGTGCCATTTCCAATGAATCAGATACACAGCCGCCGGTCTCCTCAGCCAATTCTTGGATCATAGGGTCGGTATAATAGTGGGCAACTAAAACCGCATTTTTTTCAACCAAGAGAGCTCTAATACGCTGTTTGATCTGCTCTTGTTGATCGCTTGTCAAAGGCGAGTGATCGTCAATGCGGTTAAGATGGTCTCGAACCAATTTTTGGTCAGCTGCATGATGCGACATTATTGCGTCCGCCATAATAAAGTAAAACCTCTGCCTATCCAGTCATAATTGCGGCAATTCTAGCAGAAAAAAAGGTCTGTAGAGTGCTCCCGGGTAAACTTTAATCAGGAAAATGATCGCTAAATACTCGTCCGATAATCACCGGATGGTGGCTATCCGAACGCCATATTACACAGCCGAACTCGCAATTTCCCATCGATTCTACGCTAAATGCAACCTCTATCGACCCTATGAGCCCCTAGATTATCTCATTTGATAAACCGTACTCACTGACCACACACAACATCTGGTTTTTGTGATGCCAGTATCGGCTTCAGCGAGGCGAATACATTATGGTAACTCCATCGCAACACGTATGTTCAATAGCACTCAGCGAGATATCTTATGACAGCAATCACCGATAGCGAACTAGCCGATTATATCCATCGATTCAGCCCCCTCGATAAGGTTCTCAAAAAAAACCGGTCTCGACTAATGAATCATATAAATCTACAATTTTTTAGTAAGGGCACTACTATCATCCGTAGCTTTGATCACAATTCGATGGCTTATTTCCTAGTCGATGGCAGTGTCGAAATCAGAGAATCGTTTGATCATCGTTTGATATTGAGCGCCGGAGAGAAAAGTACCCGCGAGTCTCTGCAAAGTCATTTGGATCACGCCGGTAGCGCTAAGATAAAGGCCGCTGAAGACTGTCATCTATTGACCATAGATTTACAACACTTAGATGCGATATTGGTCGCCGAAAAAGATTATTCCATTAACTATTTGGACGAAGGTGGTGTCTCTTTGGATGACGACGCACTTATTGATGACAACTTTCAGGAGGACTGGGAGAATGTCTTCATCCGATCAAGTTTGACGGAAAACCTATCCAACACCATGATCCACCAACTTATGTCCCAACTTGAAAATATTACCGTCTTAGCTGGCGAATGTATTGTCAAAGCGAATACGCCAGGCGACTACTTCTATTTAATAAAACAAGGAACCGCTAGTGTCCAGACTGCGGCTAACGGCCCGTTCAAGGGCGAACGTTTTCGCTTAAACGCTGGTAATTATTTTGGTGACGAGGCACTGGTTGCTGATACAACCCGCAATGCTACCGTTACTATGTCGACTGATGGTTTACTGGGCCGACTCAACATCGATGCCTTCAACAGCCTGATTAAGTGCCGATTAGTCGAACCACTTCCCCGCGAGACCTTGCAAGGCTCACCCGAGATGAAAGTGATTGATGTAAGATTTGCGACTGAGTTCAAGCGAGATCACAGAGAAGGAGCGGACAATATTCCAATCAGCTTTCTACGGCTGCAATTAGACCAGCTGTCATCATCGGCTCTTTACATCATTACGCCAGACAATGATCGTCGAGCAGAATTGGCAACGTACATCATGCGTCAAGCTGGATTCCAAGCTTATTATGGATTTGATCCACCGCCGGAATAGCCACCAAGCCGATTATCAGCAAATATCATTAAACCCTTAGCCGCTGAAGTCGGACATATATTGTCTTGCGTAGCCACCCCATTCGTCTCTATGACGTAGGAAAAAAGACAGCTCTATTGTGGCATCGTCCTTAGTGAGAAACGGCCCCACTTGCAGGTACTCCCGCGTCGAGAAAAACCATTGACCACTGATGCAAAAGTATCGATTGGCGCGAATGTGACGGGCTTCAGCCTCCCCATTTCTGCATTCCATTGCACTTTCTATTGCACTCTCTATTGCACTTTCCATTGCACTTTCCATTGCACGTCTCCCTTATGCTAGCTCACACTCCGTAGTGTAAGGAATTCAGCAACAGGATTCATCTAAACGCTATATTGTTTTGATCTATTAATAATTAATTTACGCAAAACATCGTATAGCTAATGGATTTATTATGTGAGCCGCATAGTTAGAGTCATCCGTGTTAATCATCTGGTACCGAAGAACGGGGCTTACCCATATTCAGTCACTGACATACTGGCGGCGTATCGTGCTGTTATGCTCGGCAAAACCTACCACGGCTATCGATGGCAAGTGATGAGCCCTCTCTGACCGTTTAACCATAGTCTAATGGTCGCGGCTGGAACACTAAGCCACTGGGTTGCAGTTGGATTTGAATGGTTTTTTTACTCGCTTTCGGTTGTAGACGGACATCAGTTTTAAGTGGGTCGCAATGCGCAAAGGGCGTCTGACCATTAAGACACCTGACCCGTCTGCGTTTTGGGCTGTCGCTCTTTTGGGAATTTTTAAGCGTCTGGGTGTACAAGTGTCTCTGCGCGCTTGATACGAATTCTTGCCTTGCAGTCTGCCGATTTCCTGCTTTTTCGTGCTGTGATCGTCAGCATTAATTAGCCTCCCAAGTGCTTAACTTTTCTGGGCACTTTTCTGGCCATGTAGATAGCAAATAATGGTTAAATCAGGAAGTGAACAGAAGATCCTAGAAACAGGGTCTAAACACTTAATGACGGGGGCTTCAGAGGGCGGAATGCGCTGAATAGAGTCGATAATCGATTGGAGCGAAGACCAATATCATTTAGACTTTTCGATAACTTATAAAAATAAAAACTAGTCGGGACCCTATCGGGACAAATAGGCTGAATAAGGCCCTCAAAGATTGATGAGAAAGTCCTTAGCTAGTACCAGTTTAGGCAGAATCATATCGGAAGTAGCTATAGATCGATCTGAAGCAGCCCCACTCCAACCAATGAATTTTCTCATTCTGTCTGTCAACCTAAATCTCAGACATACGTTTAATACTATAGCGCTGTACTGAGCGGACTTTATGTACCATCAATTTCGCTAACTTGAGCTATACTTTCTGACGTTGGTTTCATAGAGCCCTTTGGGGCTTAGTAAGCTGGTCTGAGACAGTATTCATGCGCAAATTATCGAGTGGGAAGTTCACATGCTGGATCCTATGCCTCGTTGCTATGCCGTTACCAGTGCATGCAGAAGAGCGAACGGTACTGGACACGACTGGCGCTAGCAGGCAGGAGCAAGCCCCTGATGAAGAGCTATTAGAATTTTTGGCTGAATTTGGCGCTACTGATGAAGAGACATTTGAAGTCATTATGTATCACGGAGTTGAGGATGTTGCGATGCCTATAAAGCAAGGTGAAAAGAGGAGCAGTCATGAATAGCCAATGGCTAAGATACAGTATTTATGGACTGCTATTACTACTTGGCTGCAATTCAATAGCTTCTGTTGCAGACGAGTGGGATAAGCTACCCCCTGATACGAAGCAAACGCTATCCAGCTTTGAAGACCGCTGGGACTCATTGAGCACCGACAAACGGCAAAAGCTGCAACAAGCTGCGGACCAGTGGCAAGGTATGTCAGGCGAACAACGCAAGCAAGCCAAACAACGCATGCAGCGCTGGAATAAACTAACCGCTGACGAAAGACAAGCTGTTAGTAAACGCCAAAAACAATTCCAGCAACTTTCACCTAAGGGTAAAGCCATAATACGTAATCAATTCAAACGTTTTTCAACCATGACTCCGGCAAAACGAAAACAACTAAAGCAACGGTGGAAAAAACTAACGCCGGCACAAAAAAGACGCCTGAAACGGCAAATTAAAAACCAACAATAAGGCCAATATGATAGCAAGGAGTAACTGGGTTTAGTGCATCACCCAATCGCTGTTCATTTTATCGCGTTGTTCGTGTGGCTTGCTGCAGGGTTATCCTATTCCTCATCTGCATTAGCTAACCTCGATGATTGGTTGTTGGATGTAGAGCTTGATAACAGCATCGGTTTTCACTATGGAGCCGGCGTAGATGGTTTAAGTATTGCGGGGCTGAGCGGTGCACTGAGCTTACCTTTTAGCTACGACTTTTTTTTCGACTATTACAAGACCAGTGAAGACCGGGCTCGATACGACCTCAATTATTTCAGCGCGGGTATTAACAGCAACCCCTTTGAGACTTGGTCAGTCAAGTTTGAATATGAATATTTCGGCAAAAGTGATGTTTATGAACAGAAAGACTATAAACTTTCAATACAGTATTTTCCGAGTAATTATTTAGTCGCTATTGGAGTTAGCCAAGGAGACGCGGAAGCCCATATTGACTCACTAGTAATCGATCTGATTGAAGAAGACCTGACGGGAGGAAGTCCATTACTGGATCGTATTAGGAATACACGTCTGAGCACCGATAATAAAGGTTATTTTGCAGAGGCTAAATTATTTCTAGGAAACTGGCAGTGGGGGATAGACGGCAAGAAAGTCAATTATAGCGAAGATATTGCACTGCTGGGTGCGCGCGACCGTATTCAACAGCTACTTGATCAGCAGGCACTAGCACAAATATACGGCTTAATCGATTGGCGCCTTTCGGCTGACGGCACCTATGCATGGGAAACATCTTCGCTACAACTCGGAGTCTCAAGAATTCAATCGGCTGTTGATAGACAGACAAGGGATTACTTGTTTGCTACCGCAGAGTATTTTCCTCGATATTGGTTATCCTTCAGCTTCACTGTGGCAGACTCTCTAGAGGAGCACTTGCCCTATGCAGAATTTGCAACACGCATTTATTGGTAGCTCTGAGGGAAGTCGTTGATGACGCTCAATCAATTTTTAACCAGCGTGCAAAAACGCGCTTTTATCACGGCAAAGTTGGCAACCGACAATGAGGATGACGCACTGGATATTGTACAAGACAGTATGTTCAAACTTGCAAAGAGTTATCCTGACAAAAGCGAACAAGAATGGCCGGCGCTGTTTCAGCGAGTTTTACAAAATGCCATCAAGGACTGGTATCGCAAGCAAAAAGTTAGAAAAATCATGTGGTGGTGGCAACAGGATAAAATAAGCGAAGAAGAGCTACCGATTGACTACAGTAATATTCCTCGCGAAGAACCAGAGAAATCACAACAGACTATACAAACAGCCAATGCAATAAATGCGGCGCTACGTAAATTGCCTTTCAGACAACAGCAAGCGTTTATTTTACGTGCATGGTGGGAACATAGTACCGAAGAAACCGCAGCCATTATGGGTTGTTCAGCAGGTAGCGTGAAAACACATTATTCAAGAGCCAGCAAAGCCTTGGCAAACGCTCTACAAGAGGTGGTTTTATGAAAGACTCAGAGAAAAGGGCAAAGCGTAATGCCGATATCGACTTATGTGTAACCAATGCGCTGGATAAACAAGCAGAGACTATTAGCCCAAAAATCAGTGATCGCCTAGATGCGGCTCGTTTCAGCGCAATTGCCGAGCCGGATTCCAAGCTCAACTCCAACCCAGGCTTACTGCCGTGGCTGCCTGCAATGGGTACCTGTGCTGCTTTATTGCTTGTGGTTGTGATGCTCAATATACCCGATTCCAGCACCCCCACACTTGCCGATGGAGATCAGGACCTTGTGCTGGAGGTTGTATTAACCAACCAGGATATGGACCTTATGGAAGAGGATTTGGAGTTCTACCTTTGGTTGGCTGAGCAAAACAGCTAAAAAGTTCAAATATCATCGTATGCGATGTCAACCCTTCAGACCCTGATACGTTTTTATAAGCACACCTATTAAAAACTATCAGGAGCTAGATAATGAAAAACCTAACGAACGGGTTGGCCACCATCACGCTAATCCTCGCTTCCAGCCACTCCTTTGCAGCCGGCATCAATGAACGTCAGGCTAATCAGCAAGGACGCATTACCCAAGGCTTTTTATCCGGTGAGTTGACTAGAAGTGAGACCCACAGTCTGACGCTAGAGCAACGCAAGCTTGCTCGCATGGAGGCGCGCTTCAGATCTGATGGGGTATTGACCAAACGGGAGCGTGCGCACCTGCGATACAGCCTTCGTAAATCCAGTTCTACTATTTATAAGAAAAAGCATAACAATCGCGACCGTGGTTAACGCTCACGCTGCAAGTTATTTTTGACTCTGTTGGCGGAAACCATGCCGTTAATGCATGACTTTCCAGTCACCAACTGTCCTCGATTGAAAAGTGAATGGAAACTAAGCAGCCTTCTATTAGGGCAGAATTATGCCAGGTTCGATAATTATGAAATTAATACAATCATTGCTTCTTAGTGCTTCACTACTTTTTCTTATTGCCTGTGGAGGGGGATCTTCTGGCGGAAACGACAACTCCGACTTGGAATATAACCCACAGCCCGTACCAGAACCTGAAAATCCTCAACTTTGGGACTATAAGAACATTTCCTACGGCGATGAAGAACGACAGTGGCTCAATATTCATTTAGCGGAATCAGCGTCACCGACCCCGGTTTATCTTTTTGCCCACGGCAATGGTGGAACGGCTAACGGAATGAGCCTAGGGCAGCTCAATGCCATTGTTAGTGCTGGATATACCACTGTCAGTTGGGAATCCATAGCCACCATAGGGGCAGACCAAGACACTGCCATAGCCTGGGACGATGCTCAACTTATGTTCGACTGGGTGAGAGCCAATGCCGCTACATACAATCTGGACCCGGATTATATCGTGGTTGGTGGTCGCTCCCGGGGCTCAATCGTGAGCTGGCCTCTTTTCCATAGCGGTCATCCCGCGATTAAAGGGGGCTATTTCTATAATGCACTACCTCAAGGAACTTGGGTCAACACCGACATATGGTCCCCTGTGGATAATATAACGAATGATAGCCCGCTGACTTATTTCGCTTTCGGCCCCGATCGTGAAGATGATGACGGCCACAACCCTATCTATGCCGATCCAGTCCTAGAAAAGTATGAGGAACTAGGCATTGAAACCAAAATCACTGTTACTGAGGGCATGTGGGATTTATTTTATGACGCCAATGGACAGTGGGCCAACGATGCGCAAATCATGGAGTATTTCCCAACTTTTGTTGCCACCCTGGAAGGTAAATCGGGTTTAAATCTGGAGGAAGCACTGGCGCTCACCCAGCAAATGTTTGTCGCCTCCTATGGCCGACCTGCAACACCGGATGAACAGGGCGACTGGGCCAAAAACTTTCAAACAAGTAATGATATTTCCCAAACTCTGGACGCCTTCGGCAACTCCCCTGAGTTTCAGGAAAACTACGATTTTTTAAGTAGTAGTGAACAGGTTAATACTCTCTATCATCAAATTTTTAGCCGTGATGCCGAGCCGGCCGAATTGGATTTCTATATTGGAATACTGGAGGCTGAAGAGGCTTCACTGGCTTCTATAACGAAGCAAATCGCCGACGATGCGACAGGCAGTGATCTGCAGTCGCTGCAAAACAAAGTCGAAGTCGCTAACTATTTCACAGATACCGTTGAAGAAAATAACTATGACTACACAGCAGCGGAATTCGAAGACACGCAATCCATTATTGCCTCAGTCAACGATCATATCGATTCACTGATTGAAGGAAAAGCGAGCGTTGATAATTATTTCTATGCCTTCAGCCCCTCCCCGGTTGATGCAGAGGGTTACAACTCGCTATTTATGGGTCACAGTTTTTTTGTCCCTATTGCCAGACAAATACCCTTTCATGCGGAGCAACTTGGATTGGATCGCCACACCCAATATATAGAGATGTCAGGTGGCGTCACTGGCACCCCAACTGCGCTGTGGAATGATGAAGGACACCGTAGCAATATCCAAGCGGTACTGGGTACCGGAGAAGTAGAATTATTAGGTATGACCTTTGAAAATAATCCCGCTTTAGAGGGTTACGTACGTTGGATTGACTACGCTTTATCACAAAACCCCAACACTAAATTTGTTATTGGTCTCCCCTGGCGAGATTACCCTGGCAATTATTTTGACGCAGAGAGTTATGCGGGGGACGGCACAGTACTAGAAGTCTGGAAATCCCAACTTGTAACACTTAGGTTACTCTATCCAGATAATGAAATTATTTCTATGCCCTATGGCTTTGCCGCATTTAAGCTACGATATATGTTTGAAGCCGGTGACCTACCGGGGATAACCGATTTAATAGGTAACAACCCTGCAACATCATTGTTCAAAGACAGAAAAGGTCACGGCCACGCTGGCGGCTTATTATTGGACTTAGCGGAATTCATTTGGTTGATCAGCATCTACAGCATTGATCTTGATACCTATGATTACGACGCTGGACACCCTATCAATTTAAAAGCAGTGGCTAATTCCATTTTGATTGAATATGCCGAATACTTCGAATAAGTAGCGATCAATTAATCCACTTAACGCGGTTTTAATACAAAAACATATCAGGTCAACGAACTATGAATTTAATTAGATCATTATTCATTATTGCATCACTACTTTTTCTTGTAGCCTGTGGAGGTGGATCATCCAGCGGAAACGACAACTCGGATGACATAGAAAATCCTGACCCGCCTGTTACAGAACCCGAACCTATAGTAATTACTGCCGCCGAGGCCAGTCGTTTTCTTAGCCAAGCCACTTTTGGGCCGTCCTCAAACAGTATCGATAATGTGCTTGGTAGCAGCCCCTCAGAATGGTTTATCGCCGAACTGGAAAAACCACCCACTCTTCATCTTGATAATCTACTATCCCAATTTCCAGATGACGAAAGGTTTCCGGATGAACGCAATAATGTGTTGTCTCAACTCGCCATAGCACCCCGCGTGTCTTTTTGGCAGGCCGCCATAGAAGGCGATGACCAGCTACGTCAGCGTATGGCTTTTGCACTGTCACAAATCATGGTGATTTCTACCGAGGGAACATTGGAAGATCTCCCCCGAGCGACTGCTCAATATATGGATATTCTTACAGGGGGAGCCTTCGATAATTACCGGAATTTATTGGAGCAAGTTACCTACTCACCAGCTATGGCCATCTACCTAACCTACCTGCGCAATCAAAAAGCCGACCCTGTTCAGAACAGGGTGCCTGATGAAAACTATGCACGGGAAGTCTTACAACTTTTTAGCCTGGGCCTGCTTGAACTTAGAACCGATGGCGAACCCCGCCTCGATAGCGACGGCAATGAAATAGAATTGTATGACAATAACGACATTACTGAACTGGCAAAAGTTTTCACTGGGCTGAGTTTTGCGGGGAATAGCTTCACATTGGGGCTGAGTGATATTGCCCCGGATTCTTTCTATTCTCCGCTGCAAATGTTTGATGACTTCCACTCCAGTGAGTCCAAACAATTCCTTGGTATCACCATTCCAACGAATACCGATGGCGAAACTTCAATTGATCTTGCACTGGATGCGATATTTAACCATCCAAACGTCGGTCCCTTTCTAGGCCGTCAGTTAATTCAACGTTTTGTTACCAGCGCCCCCTCTCCCGCTTATGTGGAAAGAGTTGCCATGGCTTTTAATTCCGGTGAATTTACGCTGCCAAATGGTGAAGCTGTCGGCACCGAACTCAGGGGCGATCTGGCAGCCACTATCGCCGCTGTCCTGTTCGATGATGAAGCAAGAAACCTTGAGGTAGCGGAACAGCCAAGCTTCGGAAAATTACGTGAGCCAGTTTTGCGCTTTACCCATTGGGCAAGGGCTTTTGAAATAAATAGTGCCGATAGTAGTAATGAGCGGCTCTTGGTTAATACAGGATCACCGACAGCACTGGGGCAACAGCCTTATCGTTCACCTTCCGTATTCAACTTCTATCGGCCAGGGTATATCGCCACAGGTACGGAAACTGGCGATTTAGGGTTGACTGCGCCGGAAATGCAAATAACCAATGCTGACACTGTTATCGGCTATGCTAATTTCATAACAGCCTATGTACTGGGTACTAACCCAAAACTATTTAGCGACCAGCCGCGCACTTTTGTGGCCGACTACACGCCCTATATCGAAACCGAACTATCAGCAGATGACCTACTGGACCAGCTCGATCTTTTGTTATCCCATGACAGACTTACTGAAAAAACACGCCAGAGAATCACTACCGTGCTGGACCAGTTCAGCACCGACAATCAGACAGATAGATTGCTGAGACTTCAGGCCGCGATCATCATGATAATCACTTCGCCCGAATATATCGTATTGCGATAAACGGCAGTAGAGGAATCCACAATGCAAAATCGAAGAAAATTTCTTAAAAACGCCCTCAATCACTCAATGGCTCTGCCAATGATGATGGGGGGAACATCCTTACTTAGCAGCCTGGCCAGTATGGGTGCCCAAGCTGGGGATACCAGTGATTATCGGGCATTGGTCTGCGTGTTTTTATTTGGCGGTATGGATTGTCACGACACCTTACTGCCCTTTGACCAAAGCTCCTACAATGACTTCGTGACTGCGCGCAGCACGTTAATGGACTCCTACACGGCTTTACCTGAAGGGTCGACAAGGACTAGAGACCAATTATTGGCTCTAAGCCCCGCAAGCAGCTTCGGTGGACGTCAGTTTGCACTCCCCCCTGAGCTCTCGGGTTTGCACACCCTGTTCGAAAACGGCAAAGCTGCCATTGTCGGCAATGTGGGTCCCTTACTGGAACCTACTAATCGAAATACTTTTGTCACCAAATCCGCACAGCTTCCACGCCGACTTTTTTCACACAATGACCAGCAGTCCACCTGGATGGCCTTTGCTCCGGAAGGCTCCGCGCAATATGGCTGGGGAGGTCGCTTCGGTGACAAACTAATGAATGCCAATAGCGAATCCGTATTCGGACAAATCTCATTATTCGGCAATACTATTTTTTTGACGGGAGACAATGTCCAACCTTACCAAATCGGCACTAATGGCGTGCCCTCTATTTCGGTCATCGACAGATCCCCTTCCGGCGTGGCAGGGATTCTGCGTGACCATTTTGCCTCGGAAGGTGACAATCGAACCAACCTGTTTGCGCGCGACTTCATCAATATTAGCCGCACTACTCTGGATACCAATGATTTACTGGATAACGCCCTGGAGTCTGCCGGTGCATTATTGACCGCTTTTCCCACTACTAATCTCGGCCAGCAACTCCGAGCGGTAGCAGAAACCATCTCAATCAGGGAAACTCTGGGCGCCAAACGACAAATATTCTTTGTGGGTATGGGAGGGTTTGACACGCATTCAGCTCAAGCTCTTAAGCTACCTGGTTTACAGCAAGAACTCGGCGATGCGATTTCCGCCTTTTATAATGCCAGCGAAGAACTGGGTATAGCCGAACAGGTCACTACCTTTACCGCAGCTGATTTCGGCAGGACGCTTACCGCTAACGGAGATGGGACAGACCATGGTTGGGGCGGGCACCACTTCGTTGTAGGCGGCGCGGTCAATGGCGGTGATATCTACGGTGACATTCCTTCACCGCAATTAGGACATAGTCAGGATGCAGGTAATGGCAGACTAATCCCCACCAGCTCGGTAGAGCAATTTGCCGCGCCACTAGGTCGATGGTTTGGCTTGAATGACACTGAATTAAATATGGCCCTACCCGGCCTGGTCAATTTTCCGAGTGGCGCTATGGCATTTATCTGACGGCAGCAAAACACAGAACACCCCAACCACTGCCCCGAACGCGGGGGCCAGAGTAATCATTGAGAATCTATCATTTAATAATTATTCTGGTTACTAAGCTGAAAAAATCACTATTCCTGTTAATATGGCGGGATGGTTTTGAAGTTAAACACCCCCTTGCTATGAATAAAATCAACCGACGTTTTAGCATTGCCCCGATGATGGCATGGTCTGACCGCCACTGCAGGATGTTCTGGCGCCAACTTACCCAGCATGCAGTCATGTATACTGAAATGGTCACTACCGGCGCTATATTGCATGCCGGCGCCGATCGTTTTCTGACTTATAACACGGGGGAACATCCACTGGCCCTGCAATTGGGCGGAAGCAACCCCGATGATTTAGCTTCTTGCACCAAAATTGCCGCTGATTTTGGCTATGACGAGGTCAATTTAAACTGCGGCTGTCCCTCAGACCGCGTACAAAACGGAATGTTTGGCGCATGCCTAATGGCTCATCCGCAGCGGGTTGCTGATTGCATCAGTGCGATGCAGGATGCGAGCTCGCTGCCGATTACTGTCAAGCATCGTATTGGCATCGACGAGATGGAGAGCTACGATGAGATGCTTGAATTTGTTAAACCTATTGCTGACACCGGTTGCTCTACGTTTATCGTGCACGCCCGTAAAGCGTGGCTACAAGGTTTAAGCCCTAAGCAGAACCGCGACATACCGCCCCTGCATTACGATATGGTTCATCAATTGAAGCAAGATTTCCCCAGTTTGAACGTCATCATCAATGGCGGCATCACCAGTATCGAGCATTGTGTATCGCATCTGCAGTTAGTGGACGGTGTCATGCTGGGACGTGCTGCCTATCAAAACCCCTACTTATTGGCTGAGGTCGATAGTCTGATTTACAATGCACCCACAGTTATCAAAACTCGTGATCAAGTGCTGCTAGACTACATACCTTATATCGAAGAGCAGCTTCAGAACAATGTTGCACTCAATCATATGACACGGCATATTCTGGGGTTGTTCCAGGGAATACCTGGTGCCAAATTATTTCGACGGCATATCAGCGAACAAGCTCACCGGTCGGATGCAGGCATTAACGTGGTTTATCAGGCTCGAGAATTGATGCTAGAAGCTCAACATCGCGCAGATGTGAATCATCGTCTCAATGATTCTTCATCATTCATTTAAAGTATTGGAGAGGTCTATCCACTCCGACTAACTACTGGAACGTAAACAATGAGTAATAAGCTGGAACAGCTAAAAGCAATGACCGATGTTGTCGCCGATACTGGCGATATCGAAGCAATTCAACGTTTTAAGCCGATGGATGCGACCACCAACCCCTCGTTACTACTGAAGGCCGCCCAGCTACCACAGTATCAGGCACTTATTGCGCAAGCAAAAGACTGGGCCAATTTACAAGGTGGCGACGCGGCGCAGCAGCTAAGCAATTGTAGCGACAAAATTGCAGTGGCTATCGGCAGTGAAATACTAAAAATTATACCCGGTAGAATATCAACGGAAGTTGATTCCCGGCTTTCATTCAATACCGATGCAACGGTAAGAAAGGCACATAGGCTTATCGAGTTGTATTCGCAAGCCGGCGTTGAACCCAATCGGGTCCTTATAAAAATTGCTGCCACTTGGGAGGGCATTCGCGCAGCAGAAATACTAGAGCGCGAAGGTATCAATTGTAATTTAACCTTGCTGTTTGGATTCTCTCAGGCTGCAGCATGTGCAGATGCTGGCGTATTTCTTATCTCACCGTTTGTCGGCCGCATTCTCGATTGGCATAAAGCTAAGTCAGGACAAACGGACTATGCCCCCCACGAGGATCCAGGAGTGATTTCGGTATCTAAAATTTATTCATTTTATAAACAACACAATTATTCCACCGTCGTCATGGGTGCCAGCTTTCGCAACACCGGAGAGATTGAACACTTGGCTGGCTGCGACAGACTAACCATAAGCCCGCAACTATTGAATGAATTGGAACAAGACATGGGCCAACTCCAGCGAAAGTTGTCCCCCGACACCTCGATCGGTAATGTCGAAAAATCAGACAACGGCGAAGATAGTTTTCGCTGGGCAATGAATGAAGATGCCATGGCTACCGAAAAACTGGCCGAAGGTATAAGAAACTTCACAATTGACCAAATTAAACTCGAAAAATTATTGAGAAGCTAATGGGTCTGCATAAGACCTTTATTACGAATTATAAAAATAGGTTAAATACATGTTTGTAAAGATCAAAGAGTTTTTTTCAGTGCAGCTTTCCATTGAGGAAAATAGCGATCCGCAGCAGCAACTTCAGTTAGCCGCAGCTGCACTACTTATCGAACTTAGTCGTGCAGACTACCGGCGAGATCGGGAAGAACAAATTGCCATTGAAGCAGCCTTAAAAAAAAGCTTTTCCGTCACTGATGAACAACTCACGGCACTGATTGAGTTGGCCGAGGAAGAAAACCAACAGGCCACCTCGTTATATGAATTTACAAAACTGGTGAAAGACAATTATTCAGCAGAGCAACGCTTTGAACTGGTAAAAATGCTGTGGGAAGTCGCGATTGCAGATGGTGAAATTAGCAAATATGAAGATCATTTAATTCGAAAAATTGCCGACTTGATATATCTCCCTCACAGCGATTTTATCCGAGCAAAACTTGCCGTTATAAAAGCTTAGCGCTTTGAAAAACCACTAGCAGGTTTCTAACGTTGACATCAATGAAGCAAAGGTTTCGCGGTTTTTTTCATTCATATTCATCAACACTCGATGGGCTTCGATAATTTTGCTCCGTGTACTGGCCTCATCGGCAGCTTTAACCGCTAATTCATCAAGCTCCTCGTTCGTTAATTCAAGGGCTTCGCGAATATCAAAAATTTGATGGAACCCCATGCTTTCGAGTAACCGCAGAATGTCTGGGTTAGGGCACCAGACGATAGGCATTAATTGGTATGTTCGCTTCGCCCGAATCGCCAGTTTCGCTAACAACCCGAGGGATGTGCTATCAATACCTTCAACTGCCGATAGATCAATGACTACGCCGACAAAATTTGTACAGCAAAACATCGTGTCGAAATAATCATCGATCGTAGTGCACAGTGTTAAGCGGACATCTCCCACCAGTTTTATGACAAAAGTGCCTTGATGATCTGCTGCTAGGATCTTTCCCGCTATCATGAGTTATTTACCCTCACTCGCTGTCGCTGCCGGTATCGGCATGTATTATCGAGTCGCCGAGATGAACATCTTTTGTGATCAGTAACACGGCTATATCATCCGGCACTTCGCCTATCTCGTTTAATTTTAATGCCTCTAAAACGCCGTCAATACTATTAGGCCCCCTGCTCAACTGCTCTAATAAAAACCTTTCTTGGCCTAAAACCCCTTTTACGGATATAGCTTCCAGAATGCCATCAGAGAATAGTGTCAGCACAGTACTGGGAGGTAACGAGATGGTTGCTTCAGTGTACTCCGCTGCCTCAAACAAACCTACGGGCATCCCCTCTGTCTGCAGATATTGCGGTTCTCCATCAACTGTTAGCATCGGCAACGGCAGATGACCTGCCACACTATAACTGAGTGTATCTGTTCGAAGATCTATGACCCCCACGCAGAGGGTCGCATGTTTGCCAATATCAGTAGTTAGAAGATTACGATTGGCGATATCCAACATCGCAGCAGGAGACAGGATAGAGGCATCATTCTGGTGGAGGTAATCACTGCGTTTACGCGCAAACATATTTTTCAGTAATACCGTTACAAAGGCTGATGATGCGCCATGTCCCGAGACATCCGCAATGAAATAAACAACAAAGTCATCGCCAACCGTAAAATAATCAATAAAGTCGCCACTGAGATAAAAAGAGGGAATGATACGATGACTAAACTGATACTTGCCAAACTGCTTCACTGTCGGCGGCAACATTTTTAACTGCACTTCTCTGCCGGCAAGCTGGTCCAATTCTAAAACTTTGAAGCTTTCTTGCAGTCCCTGATTGGCCTGCTCCAGCTTCTGTCGATAATCAAGATTCTGTTGGCGAAGTTGCCGCTGCTCCTGACAGCGACTTATCGCATGTTCGAGGACCTCCATATCGGCAATTGGCTTAATCAAATAATCCGCCGCACCGTACCGCAGAGCCCAGACTACGTCACTCATCACGCCATCAGTCGCCATGACAATGACAGGAGTATCGGCAAAGTCTGATTTAATTGCCTGCAATGGTCCCGAATCGGTGCCCGTTGCGTTAAGATCGCACAGAACCACTTCGGGCTGATGATCGGCAAGAATATCCAGACCCTGCGAGACATTGCTCGCTTCGAGGACAATAAACCCCGCACCTTTCAAATAAGCAGCAACACTCTTTCGCTCGACTTCGTCGTTGTCAATGAGCAATAACTGCTGTTCAGCAGTATCCATTCGCCTACTCTTCTCTTACTTCAGGCTTCAGACTGAAAACCTCTGCTAACCTAGACCAAATATGGCGGAAAACATTACTCTTAAGTTTTCTGAACTTCAAGGGTTTAGCCCTACTATATTGCCGATGCGGCCAAAGTACCTGTTTGATAAAACGAGACCTCGCATCAAACGGCCTCCAAAGACCTGAAGCGCAGACGGTATAACTGGGAACGAAACGGCATTGCCTTCGCGGATATGTTAGTGCAGTTGCTCAAAAGCAAGGCAGTCGTTATGGAGGGAAAGGAAGAGAAAGTGGCACATGACACCAACGAGTTGTCAATCAAGGGGAACCAATAACCTCGCCCTGATACCACTGCTGCCGATCAAATCTGGTTGAACGTAGCGCGATTAAAAGAACATGAGAATCTAGTCCCAGTCCTCATCCCCCCACTCAGTATCCTCTTCGCCGAAGGTATCTTCGACCACCCCATCCTTTACCATATATTCCCGCTGCTGAAGATAAGCATCGCGCAGGAAGGTGTACTTGTCACCAGTAATGAGCCCTTCAGCGGCAAACACTGACGCGCGCCGATCAAGAACACGGACTCCCAATACCTGATTGCGGGTAGGAATATGGGAGATGTCAGAAATATAGTCCGAATAAATATCGCCATAAGCTCCAAGCCCATCTCGGAAAGTATAAGATCCGAAAAAAGGAACGACGACATAAGGGCCCGCTCCTACCCCCCAGTATCCGAGTGTCTGACCTAAATCTTCATTGTTTTTCTCCAACCCTACTGCTGAAGCAACATCAAACAAACCGAAGAAGCCAACGGTGGTATTGAGCACAAACCGCCCGCTATCGGATGCTGCCTGCCCAAATTTCAACTGTAAAAGGTCGTTGAAAATAGTGGTGACTTCCAACAAATTGGAAAATACGTTGCCTATACCGCGCTGAGCTACATCAGGTGTTACTTTATCGAACCCTCTAGCCAAAGGACTCAGGGCAATTCGATCAACATTGTCGTTGAACACAAATATTTTTCTATTAATCGACTCCAATGGATCGGGATTTTCCTTATCGTAAGCCATCAAATCGCTAACGTATCGGGTCCACTCATCCCAGACCTCTGGCTCAGTACCGGTGATATTAGAGGCGGACACAGTTATCGATAGGAACATCCCTATCAATATGCACATCCATTTTTTCACCTTAGGTCGATTCACAAATTATTCTCAGCGTTCTTTCATTTATCGAAGTATTTTTATCCAGAGGGTGCAAAGATCGGACAATAGTCGAACCTCACTGCGGAGTCTAGTCTTGATCGCGGTGAAGTGGCTATATATTTTGTCAAAAAAGTTAGAATTTAGGCAGTTATACCGAGAATAATACCCAATCCACGCAGCTGCTGCATAATTTCAAGCCCGGCGGCGACAACTTGACGGGGATCAGCATGATTCAGCTCGGCAGCAATTTGGGCCAATACCTGACGACCAGTCAGCGATTGATCCTGTAGCAGTATTTCGAGCATCCGGGCGGTTACAGAATTTATTTCCATGAATCCCACCTCTTCGTCAAGATTCCGATAAACGATGAGGTAGGTAGGCAGTTCAGCCACTTGCTGCGGTTGAAATTTTTCGCCAATAAGGTGTACCGGATACTGATAGGCCAGGGACCAGGCCAGTGGTGATACTCGTGGAACCCCCTCTAATAAATCTCCATCGGCGATCACAGCAACAGCGTCCAAGTCCTCTTCAGAGACATCCAAAGCCAGTTCAACCCACTCATAATGGGCAAGTTCCTGCATAAAAGCGGGATCCTCCGCTCTTTGCACACGGCTATTTTGTAAATAGAGTAAGAATTCCTGACTAATTTCGAGGAAATAAGGCGTATGACACCGGTGCTGTATCATGAAATCTCGCACAATATCACGCCAATCATCGTCCTCATATAATGAGCGCAATACGGGAAACCCGCTGCTGATAAAGCCCTCAATATTTTTGTAAAATAAGTCTCTGTAAATGTTTAATCGTCGCGCCTCAAACCCTTCAGGGCGATCAACCGATTCTGGATCACGAATATATGATGTTAACTGACGCGTAACCTGCTCAATTGTCATAAGCTCAGCACTTTAGAACGACCAGCTACCATGTCCAGTTTAGACTGCTGCTGCAGCTGCCGTATCGTCGCGACTTCAGCCATGAGTTCACCCACTGGCGGGAAGTTGAAATCCCGCTCTAGTAAGGTGGGAATGGGACCGCAATGCTGATAGGCCGCTTTCAACAAATTCCAAACAGGGTCGATGACATCAGAGCCGTGAGTATCTACTCGTAAGTCTTCTGCTTCTTCATAGTGACCGGCGACATGAATATACTGCGCTCGAGCAAGCGGTAAAGAACCCAAGAATTGATAGGGATCGTAGTTGTGATTAATGCTGTTAACAAAGATATTATTCACATCAAGCAGCAAATCGCAATCTGCCTCGTTAATCACCGCATTGATAAATTCACTTTCAGACATCCGTTGATCAGGAGCGTAGTAATACGACGCATTCTCCAGCGCTATGCGCCTGCCGAGTAGGTCCTGAACTCGCTTGATGCGCTCAACAACATGTTTCACGGCCTCCTCGGTAAAAGGGATTGGCATAAGGTCGTATAAATGACCGTCGTCGCCACAATACGTTAAGTGTTCACTGTATATGGGGCACTGATGTTCTGACATAAACGCCTTAATAGCCAAAACAAGCGCTTCATCCAGAGGTGCCAGGCCACCGATGTTGAGTGACAACCCATGCAGAAAGATAGGGTATCGCTCTGAAAAACCGCGGAACTGACGTTTCAAACGGCCACCAAGCGCGATCCAGTTCTCGGGAGCAACCTCCATGAAATCTAAGTCACCTTCAGTAAGAGTCGACAGCGAGTCCATAAGACCTCGCCGCAAACCCAAGCCAGCGGTCATGCCTTTAAGCTCTCGATTCACTGTCTGATACTCAGTGATGGGCATGGTGATATTAAACCCCGACAACTGAAACTACAGCTAACGGTGAATTGTTACTTATCACCGCCACATTTACCTTCGCCGCACTTACCTTCTGTTGCGGCTTTTTTATCGCCGCCACACTTGCCTTCTGCTTCAGCTTTTTTGTCGCCGCCACACTTACCTTCTGCCGCTTTTTTGTCAGCTCCGCATTTTCCTTCACCACATTTGCCTTCAGCGCCTTTACCTTCAGTTTCTCCATGATGAGCATAATTAGCCAAATCATAGCCGCCATTCAGTTGAGTCGCTGAAAATGGATTGACGTCGGCGGATGCCAGTGGTGCGATTGATGTTGCGAGAAAGGCCGCGCCAAGCGCTGTAGCCAGTTTATTGGTTTTTGACATAGACATAAAAATCTCCGGTTGCCTGAGGTTACTATTCAAAGTGACTAACTGTTGTTTTATCGAGGGTGCCGGCTATCCAGCTCCCTGGCTCTGCGTTTTATACACTACCAAGTTCAATTTCTAGATCAAATAAAAAACGTTAACTATTTGATCAGTATCAGTATTTCATGCAGGGATTTTAGTTCGCAATGCAATGATTCTGACTGTCCAAGCAATCGCAAGTTCAGAATAATCGAATAATTAAGCCTAATTCTTTGTTATTAAAGTGCCACTACCTCCCACCTGTGGCGCCCATGCGATAAGAACGCTGGGGCGTTTGAGATAACTGACAGCAAACAATGTGGTACCCATCATTAAGAGATTAACTTCGAACATCACTTAATGAGTCTTTTACCAATTTCCACTGGCTTCGAAGCCGCTTCTCAGAGACCGCGTGCCGAGTGCCTAATTGCTGGGCGAACAAAGATACACGGTATTCTTCAAGATCCCACCGAAATTCCGACAGTTGACTACTTCGAACCAGAGCATCGGCACTATTAATCCATTCTGCATGTAACGGCTCACTTAACCTGTCTAGACCCGTTGATAGCTGCTTATCTCGCTGATAATGACCCCTAAGTTTCTCCAAGCGTTGAATGATTGCCATCAAGTAACGTGGATACTGCTGCAAGTAAAAATAGGGCGTATCAATAATAAAGCCAGCAAACACCAGCCCCGACAATTGTCGCTGTATATCTGCAACAGCAAACGCCCAGGCTAACTCATTCGTCTTTTTCAGTAATTTTCGAATCGTATTGTAATGACCAGCAATGTCTTCTAACAGCGCTGCCATTTCAGAGGCAACTGGAACCAAATTGTGTTTGCTACTGACTAACCGCTGTTGAAATTCATCGCTGCCACGGGGCACATTTCTGTCTTCAACAAATACTCGATAGAAAACGGCGAACAGCAAATCACTCAACCACTGATCACGTTGCTGGTCCATCACTACCAACTGCAGGCTAATAGTATTACCTCGCAACAGTTCCTTTCGCAAATATTTTACTTGTTGCGGTATCTGTAGCATATAAAGTCGCACCAAACCGAGGCGACTCTGTTGCTCTGCCTGACGGGGGTAATCCATCAATTCTATCGCGACACTATCTTTACAGTCGACCAGTGCTGGATAACTAGTTACAGTGACTCCCGCCTGTTGAAACTCATATTGTTGAGGTAGGTCTCCAAAACTCCATTGCTTTATATTCGTTGTATGAAACCGTTCGCGTGTTTTCTGTTGTAGTGTTTCATTGACATGGCTTCTAAAATTTTCCAATAACTTTTCAAGATTCCTTCCTTGTCCCAACTGTTTTCCATCGCCATCTATAACCCGAAAGTTCATTCGATAAAAATCGTCCATCAACTCTGGCTGCCAACTATCGGCAGGGATTTTAACATTGATCATCTGCTGTAGCTGGCGCGTCAGCACTTCAATTAGTGCCACATCATCAACACGTACCCTTTCGAGAAACTTATCAACGAATTCGGGTACTGGTACAATTTTTTTACGGAAATTTTTAGGTAACAATTTAATCAAAGCAATGCATTTATCGCGCAACATGCCTGGAACTAGCCACTCAAACCGATAGCGTGGCACGCGATTTAATAAACCAATTGGAATAGTGACCGTTACTCCGTCCGCTTGATGTCCCGGTTCGAAGCGGTAGCTTATCAAGAACTCTACATCTCCTGACCTCAGTAGACTCGGAAATTGAACTTCATCAACATCAGATGCGCCGTGACGCATCAATTGATTTTTTTTAACAAACAAGAGCTGCGGCTGCTTAGCAACTATATCGCGATGCCATTTTTCGAAATGTTTGAGCGTGGTGATATTTTCAGCAACCCGTTCATCGTAGAACTGAAATAACTGTTGGTCATCAACCAAGATATCGCGTCGCCGCGATTTATCTTCTAAAGCTTCGATTGCTTCGACGAGCTCTCTGTTATGTCTGAAAAAAGGCGACTTACTGGTCGGCGAATTACTCGACACCTCACCTTCAACTAGCGCCCTTCGAATAAGAATTTCTCGAGATTCCCTAACGTTTATAGGTCCATAGTGAACACTCGTACGATCACTGATGACCAGACCATAAAGACTGAGTCGCTCATGCGCCATTACCCTGCCACTTTTTTTCTGCCAATGGGGCTCGCTATAACTGCGCTTAAACAAAGATTCATTAATACCCATTAACCAATCCGGTTCTATTCGGGCACAACAACGAGCAAAGACTTGAGTGGTCTCAGTGATCTCAGCCGCAACAATCCATTTGGGAGACTTCTTGAACAATGATGAACCAGGAAATAGTCGCAACTTTCGGTTGCGGGCACCCAGATATTGCCTGTCGTCATCAACATTGGCGATATGGCTTAGCAATCCCGCTAGTAGCGCTTTGTGCACGGCCGGATAACTGGCCTCATCGGTATTTTCCTGATATTTCATTTCTCGACAAACCAGCCGCAGTTGGCGGTGGATATCCCGCCATTCGCGCATCCGCATAAATCCGAGGAACTCCTTACTACATAGTTTTCTCAATTGCCCCTGACTGAGTTCCTGCCTTTTTTCTTCATAATAATTCCACAGGTTTACGAAAGACAAAAAGTCCGATTCTTTGTGCCAGAAACGTCTGTGTTTGTCATCACTGGCTTGTCGTTTATCAGCAGGTCTCTCTCTCGGGTCCTGAATACTGAGGGCACTGACAATAACCAATATTTCCCGCAAGCAATTATGTTGTTTGCCGGCGATAATCATTCGGGCCAACCGCGGATCAACTTGAAAACGCGTTAAGATTCTACCGACGTCCGTTAATATCCGCTTACTATCAACAGCCCCCAATTCTTCGAGTAATTTAAATCCGTCACTGATCATACGCCGATCAGGAGGATCAACAAATGGGAAAGATTCGACGTCACCCATTTTCATACCGAGCATCTGTAGAATGACCGACGCCAAATTCGTCCGCTGTATTTCTGGGTCAGTGAACTCCGGACGGCTGTTGAAGTCTTCCTCATCGTAGAGGCGAATACACACCCCCTCGGCGACTCGACCACAGCGACCCTGTCGTTGATTGGCACTTGCCTGAGAGACCGGTTCTATTGGAAGTCGCTGTACTTTTGTTCGAAAGCTGTAGCGACTGATGCGCGCATAGCCCGGATCAACTACGTAACGAATGCCCGGAACCGTCAGCGATGTTTCAGCAACATTTGTTGCAAGAACAATTCGACGCCCCCGACGATGGTTAGTACTAAAGACTTTATTTTGCTCCGCATTACTAAGACGCGCGTAAAGGGGCAGTACTTCGCAATGCTGCCAGCGGATGTCATCCTGCTGAACATCTCGCAAGTGTCGGGCTACTTCACGAATTTCACCTTCGCCACTGAGAAAGACTAGGACATCGCCCTTGGCACTGCTCTCAATCTCCATCAATTCAGTAATAGCGACTTCTATCGCTGCGCCAAGATCACCATCTTCAGTGAGATCTTCGAGTGGCCTATAGAGCGTTTCAACAGGAAACGTTCGCCCTGAAACCTCTATCACTGGCGCATTATCAAAATGCTCAGAAAACCGCTCCACATCGATCGTTGCCGAAGTAATAATAATTTTTAAATCCGGGCGTTTCGGCAATAACTGTTTCAGATAACCTAGTAAAAAATCAATATTCAGGCTGCGCTCATGGGCTTCATCAATAATGAGTGTGTCGTAACGATTAAGGAATCGATCGCGCTGTATTTCCGCTAGCAAAATGCCATCGGTCATCAATTTGATATGTGTCGTTTCGGACACATGATCGGTAAATCGAACTTGATACCCTACGCCTTCTCCCAGTGGGGTTTTTAGCTCATCAGCAATTCTTTGCGCGACACTGCGCGCTGCTAATCGACGGGGTTGGGTGTGACCAATCAAACCAGTGACGCCACGACCCAGCTGCAGACAAATTTTGGGAAGCTGTGTTGTTTTACCCGATCCGGTTTCACCCGCAAGAATAATGACTTGGTGTGCAGAGATAGCCTCGGCAATTTGATCGCGTTTATCTGCAATCGGCAGATCAGGAAACTCAATTATCGGTATCTCTCGACGGCGCTCAACAAGCTTTAGAGACTGTTCGATCCGAACCTGAAGCGCTTGCAGTTGACGCTCACTGTCCTGCTTGTCTTGCAGGCGTCGCCGAATCGCTTGTAATTTTTTACGCAACGGAAAACGATCAGCCAGCATACAACTGTTAATATTCTCTGCGATAATAGAAATTGAGTGTTCCACTGTGATGGCCAATACCTTTAAAATGCGACATTATAATGGCAAAAAATGTAATTTGCTCAGCACAAATACAAGCGGGCATCTCAGAGTTTTTGCCGTTACACCCTAAGCATCGTAAATGCAGTACACTTAACTCAACTAGACTATCAAAAAGGTACAATTGTGAGCAATCTCAACAACTTCACTTATGACGAAATCACCATCGGCCAAACTGCTAATTTTAGCAAGACACTCACGGAGGATGATTTAATCCTATTTGCCGCCGTATCAGGCGATGTCAATCCAGTCCATCTTGATCCCGACTTTGCAGCTACGACTATGTTTGGTGAACGCATTGGCCACGGAGCATGGACGGGAGCGGTAATATCAGCCGCTATAGCGCTAGAATTACCCGGACCAGGAACTATTTATTTGGGACAAAGCCTGTCTTTTCGTGCCCCCGTCAAGGTGGGCGACACTATTACGGTTACCTTAGAAGTCATAGAAAAAAAGGAGGCCAAAAAATTCATCACCCTCAGTACATTGGTTGTTAACCAACATAACAAGACTGTTGCCAAAGGCACTTCTGAAGTGATGGCAGGTACTGAAAAACAATCACTACCGCGCCCAGTATTACCGGCGATTAGTATCGGTTAAACATGCCAGCATTCAGATGGAGAGCTTAGCACTAGCCATTTTTCGAAAGTTCGTAGCAACTCCCAGTCTGGCTAATAATTAAGCGATGAGTCGATCATCACCAAGAACTCAGTGTCAAAACGATTGCTGAACGAAATAAGCGCGGATAAGTAAAAGCGAATACGCCGCCGTCATTAGGTCACACGATATATCAAGGCTCGGCATTATTGTATGGCGGTGATACCATGGTTGTTATTGGTTCCGAATTGGCGGCAAGTGGTCGCTATAACAGCACCAACAGAGGCCACCGCTACCTGCATTGACAAAGGGCGGAGCCTAAACGACCTCAACGCACCTACCTTTTGAATTAATTGGCTGAGTAGAACTCCGCTAGCTGTATCAGACTGCCTATGACGGCCATAACCCTGCAACTTATAACGCGATTGTTACTACCATGTCCGAACTCAATCTAGGAGAACAATCACCCTACCGGCTCGATACCGCGAAACTTCAGTGGCTCGATGGCGATATTCCCACTGCCAGCCAGTTTGATGACATCTATTACTCCGGCCTTAGCGGTCTAGATGAATCGCGCTATGTCTTTTTACAGCACAATCAATTAGCGCAGCGTTGGCAGCAGCTGGAAACCGGTAGCCGTTTTACCATTGTGGAAACAGGTTTTGGAACCGGTCTCAATTTTCTCGCTGCCTGGCAACTATGGCAGCAGCAAGCGCCGGTCGGCGCCAAGCTACACTTCATCTCTGTAGAAAAACATCCTTTAAAACGAGAAGAATTATGTCGCGCATTGTCCATCTGGCCCGAGCTGCAGGTAATGGCCGACCAGCTAATTGACCAATATCCGGTACTCATCCCCGGACAACATTATCTCAATTTTGAAAACGGCTCAGTCAATCTGACCTTAGTGCTGGGCGACGCCAAAACCAGCCTTGAACAATTACGCGACAGCGACCATCCTCAATGGCAACACCGCCAGTCCTTTCAGATAGATGCCTGGTTTTTGGATGGGTTTGCACCCTCAAAAAACCCTGATTTATGGAATGACGGTATATACGCATTACTCTCTGATTTAAGCTGTGAGCAAACCACCTTCTCCACCTTTACCGCCGTCGGCTCAGTGCGCAGGGCACTGACTGATTACGGCTTTAACATAGAGAAAGTCAAAGGGTTCGGAAAGAAACGAGAGATGATGAAAGGGGTCTTTACCCATCAAAAAAAAGTCCCTGACAATAAACAACGACAGGCTATTGCCGGAATAAAAGCCCCCTGGTATGTCAATAGCAATGGTAGCAACCAGATATCTGTCGATAGACATATTGCGATTATCGGAGGCGGTCTTGCGGGAGTCACCAGTGCCTATGCAATGGCGCAACGGGGCTGGCAGGTAACACTCGTCGAGCGTCAGCAAGCATTAGCCGAGGGTGCATCTGGTAACTCACAAGGCATGTTGTACACCAAATTATCACCAAAAACAGGCACATTGAATCAGTTTACGATGGCGAGTTATTTATATGCTCTGCGGTACTACCGGCGATGGCAACACAAAGAAGCCGTTCCCAATGACCAGCTCGCTTTTTGCGGATTATTGCAATTGGCCATTAGTGATAAAGAACGACAGCTTATTTCCCAACTGCAGCATGCTTTCGGCGGTCAACCCGATCTCGTCCAATGTTTATCACAGCAGCAAGCCAGCGAAATTGCAGGCGTGGATGTAGGCAATCCTGGGTGGTTTTTCCCCGGAGCTGGATGGTTATCTCCAGCCTACTTGTGTCAATCACTGGCGGCACACCCTGGCATTGATATCGTCCGTCATACTGAAGTACTCGATATCGAATTGTCTGGCAGCAAGTGGCAGCTCAGCGGAGCTGCAAATCAGTCCGTGGCCTCAGCCGATGCCATTATTATTGCCAATGGCCGAGATGCCGTTCAGTTCCAACAAACAGCCCACCTCCCGGTCAAAACTATTCGCGGGCAAGTGACTCTGCTCAATTCAAGCTATACTCACAGCGATCTCAACACCATCATCTGTCATGAAGGTTATATCACCCCGGCAAGTAATGGCCGGCATAGCCTTGGAGCCACCTTTGACAATGGTGATACCGATCTTTCATTGAGAACCTTTGATCATCAACGCAATCTCACCAGTCTCGAAGGTGCAGTCCCGAAGTTATTCAAACAGCCAATCTCTAGCATTGATATGTCGACACTAGGGGGACGCGCAGGATTACGTTGCACCAGTCCAGATTACCTGCCTCTGGTCGGACCCGCTCATAACTACTCCCAATTCATCGATAACTATGGCGTACTCAGGAAAAACGCACATCAAAATATCGCTACACCCGGCTGTTATCATCCCAACCTCTATCTAAATATCGCTCATGGTTCCCGTGGAATTACTTCTACCCCTCTGTGCAGCGAACTACTCGCATCGCTAATTTGCGGCGAGCCTCACCCGCTGCCGAGACATCTAATCACCGCACTAAATCCTGCAAGGTTTACTATTCGCGATCTGGTACGCAACAAAATTTAGATAAGCGCCCTATTTCACGGTACGATGGGACGAAAGTTGCTCCCCTAACTGATAAAAAATTGAGGAGGTTACACCGTTGACATCACCTAATGTCCCGACGGCATTCCCCAGTGGAATGGGCAGTATCCACAACTACTATGAAGGACTAGTTTTCGCCGCCATTAGAATGAAGCTACCCACACAGTATCGCAGCACGGCTTATATTGCAGATATTGCCTGTGTTGCACTCAACGAGCTGCCCTCTCGATATATCCGTCACGAAGTCGACATGTCATTCTATTTAACCTCACAGGAACGGCATATAATGTCCAAGACCGTTGAACGCGCAGTCAGCAAAGCCATCGTTTATATCAACAACAACAATCAGAACTACGATTAATGCGGTACTTATTACTCATTATTCTGCTGAGTTGCCTATCATCGGTTTCATTGGCCAACCCACTGATCAGGAAAAGTTCGGTTGTTGAATACCAGTATCACATCGTAGCAAGTTACCCGCACTCTACCGAAATTTTCACCCAAGGCCTCGAATATCGTCGGGGTTTACTCTATGAAAGTGCTGGCCAGCGCAGCCAGTCACGGGTAACCAAACGTTCGCTCAACGCCGCAAAACCGATAAAAACAACGCCTCTTTTGCAGCGCTACTTCGGCGAAGGACTAAGCTTGTTGAACAACCAACTCTTTCAGCTGACATGGCAATCTGGTCGCGGTTTTATTTACCACCCCGACACCCTGAAAAAAATCGGTGATTTTCCCATCGACGGTGAAGGCTGGGGACTGACCAATGATGGACAAAACCTCATCGTCAGCAATGGCAGCTCTCAAATCTCATTCGTCGACCCAGAAAAATTCTCCATTGTTCGAACACTACATGTGACTATCGACGGCATTCCAGTGCCTAAAATCAACGAACTGGAATGGGTGGATGGGGTTATCTATGCCAACATCTGGCAAAGCGACTGGATTGTCATGATAGACTCGCAAAGCGGCGATGTGGTTGGCAAAGTTTTTTTAAAAAACCTGCTCCCGGACGAACTAAAGTCTTACAAAACAGATGTCTTAAATGGCATCGCTTTTGACCACCAAGAACAACGATTACTCGTGACAGGTAAATACTGGCCGCGTATTTATCATATCGAGCTGACAGCTATTAAATAACCCTCTGGCAATAACCTTTAAGGTTTACGCCAGAGGGAAAACACTTCTGATCAATTGTTTGAAAGTCCCGCGGATCGAGCTATAGTTAAGCCGCAATTTACCGACAATAATTACTTTTTCTAGGAAACAACTATGCGCTTACCTGTCATTGTGGGCATGGGTGGAGTTAACGCTGCCGGCCGAACCTCCGGCTTTCAGAGCTTTCGCCGCATGATCATCGACGTATTACCCGACCACGAACGCACAGACACCCTGCTTGGGCTTGCCGTTATGATGGGGCTGGTTACAGCCGAAGGCGGGGATGTAGGGAAAAGTTACTACCGCGATGCGGCAGCCGGGGAAGCGGGCAAACTTCTGACGGCAAGCGAAGTCGCTGAGCAATATGGTCAACGCGTCATCGATGGCACGCTGGTGCGCCGCGTCGAATCCAGTTATTTTGATGTGGACGCCCTACGCTGGCAGTCGAACGGCACTTTAAAACCAGATCCAAACCAGCATACCGGAGAGATACAGTTTGTCCTTGCAACAAATCAGCTGCCGAAAGAGCTACCTGACAATTGGTCGCTTCAGCCTCAGGATGACAAACATGTGCTGGTAACGGTTGCCGGCGACCTCAACGTAAAGATCGACAATTTCCGCGATTTTCCATTTAAAGCCGCAGGACAGCTTCCTAGCGGATTTAATATGAGCGAACTGTACAACTCTAGGTTCCAGCCTCGCGGCCTGCAAATGGCACTGTTTGGTGCCACTGATGCGTTGCGTTCGATGGGCATTGAATGGGATACCGTGCTGAAACATATTCAGCCGGATCAAGTCGGTGTTTATTCAAGCAGCGGCTTTGGGCAAATGGACGCCAACGCCTACGGCGGCATGCATCAGGCTCGGATGAAAGGCGAACGTGTCACGACGAAATCACTCGCGATGGGCATTAATTCTATGCCGACAGATTTTATCAATGCCTATGTACTTGCCAATGTGGGTATAGCCAGCAGCTCAGTCGCTGCCTGCGCAACATTTCTATCAAATCTGCGTCATGCCATTTCAGATTTACAGACGGGCAAAATCAGAGTGGCTATGGTGGGCAACAGTGAAGCACCTATAGGACCAGAACTGATGGACGGCTTTGGCACGATGGGTGCACTGGCTACTGATGACAATATGGTCAAAACCTATGGCGACACGGTCGTAGATCATCGCCGCGCCAGCCGTCCCTTTGGCAACAACTGTGGCTTTACCATTGGCGAAGCCAGCCAGTACTTCATGTTGATGGACGACGAGCTCGCACTTGAATTGGGCGCCCCTTGTCTCGGCTCTATCACTGATGTTTTTATCGACGCTGACGGCGTTAAAAAATCGATTACGGCACCTGGCCCAGGCAATCACATTACTATGGCCAAGGCAGCCGCGGCAGCTACGGCAGTAGCCGGTGGTCAGGCGCTGCGTGAAAAAAGTTTTGTCCTCGCCCACGGCTCAAGTACGCCACAAAACCGCATCACTGAATCTCAAATTCTTGACCAGGTTGCGGAGGCATTTGATATTAGCGACTGGCCTGTTTTAGCGGTAAAAGCTTATGTGGGACACACCATCGCACCTGCCGGCGGCGATCAACTGGCCGCCGCTCTTGGCACCTTCCAGTATGGCATTTTACCCGGCATCCAGACCATTGATGCCGTTGCTGATGATGTTCACCAGCAGCGTCTGAAAATGGGTCCCGAACATCAGCAAATCAATCCAGACAATCTCGAGATTGCGATTTTAAACTCTAAAGGTTTTGGCGGTAACAACGCTTCAGCCGTCGTACTATCGCCAATGCGCACTGAAAGCATGCTGACAAAGCGGCATGGCGAACAGGCGATGAGTGTTTATCGACAGAAACGCGAAAATAGTCTTGCCGCAGCAGATGACTATTTCCATCGCGCTGACAATGGCGACTACGCGCCTATCTATCGCTTTGGTGAAGGATTAATTGCCGACGAGGATATCTCTATGAATCAGCAAACTTTAACTATTAAGGGGCTCGCTAATTCCATCCAATTACCGCAAACAAATCACTATGCCGATATGACCGACAATTAGTTAAACCACTCTATCAGGGTGCTTAGATTAGCTCAGGGGCAAAAAAGCCCCTGAAAAGCCAGCAGTTGTACAGCGGTGAGCGGTGGTATCGCCAACAACACTGCCTGCTGCTGGACTTAATCTTGCGGTTTTAACGCTTTCAACCGCCGAGCCTTTTCTTCGCGTTTTTCATACAGCTGTTCAACCACCTCAGAACCCATGTGGAACTCTCCTCGCCGGTCAGCCAACTGCATTTGTTTTTCTCGTTCAGCGAAACGCTGCTTTTGTTGCTGAGTCAGCTTTTCGTAACACCGCGGGCAACTGACCCCTTTTTCATAGTTGTCACTGGCTTTGTCGTCGTCAGTAATGGGCAGTCGACAGGCATGACATTGATCATAGTGCCCTTTTTGTAATTGATGATCGACAGTGACTCGGTCATCAAACACAAAGCACTCACCCTGCCACAACGTCTCCTCTGCTGGCACCTCGTGCAGATACTTCAATACTCCACCTTTTAAATGATAGACCTCGTTAAATCCCTGCTCTTTCAGATACGCGGTCGACTTCTCACAACGTATCCCGCCGGTACAAAACATCGCTACCTTTTTATGTTGCTGTGGGTCGAGATTGTCTTTCACATATTGCGGGAAATCGCGAAAGGTCTCTGTATTGGGGTTAATCGCGCCTCGAAATGTACCCACCTGAACTTCATAATCATTCCGGGTATCGACTAGTAAAACCTCTGGATCACTAATTAGCGCATTCCAGTCCTTCGGCTCCACATAGGTGCCTACGACTTCTCTGGGATCAATACCCTCCACACCCATCGTCACAATTTCTTTCTTTAATTTAACTTTAGCGCGCAAAAATGGCCGTTTATTAGTATACGACTCTTTACAATCGATGTTAGACAGACATGGATCCTGCTGCAGCCATGCTAGTAAACTGTCGATGCTTTCGCGGGATCCGGCAACGGTGCCGTTAATACCTTCACCGGCCAGCAGCAAGGTGCCCAATACATTCAGTGATTTCATTAACGCCATCAAGGGCGTTCTTAGCGATTCATAGTGGTCGAGGGTGACAAATTTATACAGGGCGCAAACCACGTATTCTTGTGGCGGCTTAGGCGGTTCTTTGTGCTCTAACATGGTATTCTCCTCAGCTATCCGGAACGTAAATCCGGTGCGTCAACTCTGCGAGATTATAGGTAATTGAGCCGAGGATGTCTCGTATCAACTACAATCATAAATATTGGCTGAGTAACCCTATAAGACTGACACTGAAACGTAACAATTTATATCGATACTCCATCAGCACTACACAAGCGTTAGCTAGCACTACGCCAGCTATTTAGTCACCACAACATCGAGAATTTGAATTGGAAACATTAAATGCATTTGGCGATATAGGGAATATCGTACAACTGGCTGTCGCGCCAGTTTTCCTGCTAACCGGTATTGCTGCGTTCCTCGGCGTTCTGTCCAATCGACTGGGTAGAATCACTGACCGCGCCCGTGTTCTCGAACGCCGCCGGGCTAACATCTCCGGAGATCGCTATACGCTCATTGAAAAAGAACTCACCTCGCTTTGGCGGCGAATCAGCATGATTAACAAAGCTATTCGCCTGTGCACTTCCAGCGCATTGTTGGTTTGTCTGGTGGTGGTCATGCTTTTCGTGGGAGGGCTATCTCCCTTCGACTTGTCGGTATTGGTAGCGGTCTTTTTTATTACCGCAATGATTGCCCTCATTATTGGCCTGATCTATTTTTTACGTGAAGTCACCAAGGCAACGCGCAGTTCTCAGATAGGTATGGAGATAGCTGTCGATGATATACATCTGGAGAAAAAAGACTAGATTTACAGGTTATTCACAGCTAACTGATGCTATTAGCTAACATTACTAGCAAGACTAAAACAACGAAAAAATATATCAGCGCCACGATAAAAACATGCAGACCATTAGCCCGCCGAAAATCATTCTCTCGACTGGCTTTTGCTCTCACACCGATATGAGATGACAACACCACGATGATTGTCTGCCAAAGCGACAGGCTTTCCTCACCTTCATCCGGCCGCTCAAAATATCGGGGCTTTTTTTCCTTCATCAAAATCTCTCTTCAGCAGCTTTATCAAGCTGTCGCTGAAACGCTAATCTATTCCTCGCCGTCATCCATCTTGATGAACAACGTTGATAGGATTTCATCCACCGCGCTGTCGTCCATGCCCGCATTCTCCAGGTCACAACTGTAGGTAATCAGCAGCAGTAAATCATCACCCCTCAAATACCACTCTCGTAGGGCATCTCCGTCATCCTGATAGCTATAATAGTAACCATTCAATCCGAACAATTTAACCACCTGCCCGTGACCAAACTGCGACTCAATATCTTCGGTATACAACCGCAACTCACTGTCATCTACCGGACCGTTTTCCTTCTGTAACGTTGTAATCGCAATTTCCCCGACTCCATCTTCGTCACTGATGAGAATAGTCTCGTCGTCTTGCTCAGCCTCCCATTCATCCGGCAGTTCGATAATCCACCACTGACTCTCAACTGCTCTCATTGTCGAACTCCTCTTTAAGCGATTGCGATGGGTGACTTAGAAAAATCTTTACACATCACCAGCGCCGTTTCCCGACCGCTATTGGCGGGATAGTAATTTTTTCGCTCTCCGATACTGGTGAAGCCCAGCGAATAGTAAAGAGCCTGTGCTGCTCTGTTGGAGAGCCTTACTTCCAAAAAGCATTTGATAATGCCCTGTTTCTTTTGATTATCTAGGCCCTGTTGCAATATTTTTCGTCCTAGTCGCTGGCCCTGCATCACCGGACTTATCGCAATGTTAAGCAATGTCGATTCATCTAGCACACTGGAGAAAATGGAAAACCCACAAACTTGTTCATCGATCACCAATACCGAGCAGTTATCTTTTCCGGCCAAACTTTCTGCAAATTGGCTGTGAGGCCAGGGAAATGCGGCCACGGATTTCTCAATACCAGCGACCACTGACAGGTCCTGAACCCGCATTTCTCGCAAATGCATTAGATCTGCTTAAGAACGCGATGCAGTGGACCAAGATCACGCCAAACTTCGAGTTTGACACTGGGCTCGATCAGCATTTGACTAGCGCTTTGAGTACGAATGAGCTGCACATCCAACTGACCATATTTAACAAATTCCCCGACCGGTAAGGGATCACGACTAACATAACGACAAGCCAAATCACCCATTACCAGAAAGTACCGTTTGCTCATCTGATCTGCTTGCTTCGCAAGAAAGGCTCCCAATGTTTGCCGTGCGGCAATTTCACCCTGATCAATCTGGTTGTTTTTATTCATCGGCCAGACAAACGCATCAATCGATAGCTGCTGCTTACCTGCGCCTAGTGCGAAAAGCATGTTGTGCAGCAGCTGCAAATAATCCTGCGGGTTAACGTGCCCCTCAAGACCGGCGTCAATGATTAGTAGGTTGGAAGCACGCACAATAGAGAGTGAAAATTGTGGTGCGTCCTGCGACGTTTGCTGGATCTCTGCAGGTGCCATCGTGCTGGCTGCCACTGGTTTCCTAATCCTGTTGTCATGATCATCAACAAATAAGGCGTGCGCAGCTGCAGCATGCCCTTTTGCAGCAACGGGAACTTTTTCCGCAGGCATAGAATGTAATGAAGCTGCTACAAACTCAGCGGGTACAGGCTCTTCAATATGGGGAACAGCGCACAACCTTGATGCGAGTGCACCCGGCAATTGCAGGCGTGGCACGTAGGCATCAACACCCATTGCCTTCAAATATCCAAGTCGCTGCAATTCATTAACCACGGCTAGACACCGCTCTGGGGATGGGCTTTTATGACACCAGCGTCCAGCACATTAAGCGCATTCAGATACGCTTTAACTGATGCCACGATAACATCTGTATCTGAGCCGAGGCCGTTAACTATTTCGCCTTCTTTTTCAAGTCTGACTGTGACATCACCCAGCGAATCGGTTCCCTGTGTCACCGCGCTAACGAGATACAGCTGCAACGCGGTCTGGCTACTAGCGATTTTTTCAATAGCCTTAAAGGCCGCGTCCACCAAACCATCACCTTCAGATTCAGTCTGATGGTCAACACCGGCAATAGTGAGCGTTAGTGAAGCGTGGGGTTTAACGCCGGATTTCGACGTTGCCTCTAAATTTGAAAATTGAAATTTCTCAGCAATACTCGGTGCAGTTACCCGGCTAACCAGTGCCTGCAGATCCTCATCAAAGATTTCGTGCTTCTTATCCGCTAACTCTTTAAAGCGAGCAAAGGCGTGACCAAGCTCCTCTGGAGACTCGAAGGTGACTCCCAGCTCTTCAAAACGCGCTCTCACTGCAGCCCGCCCCGAATGTTTTCCAAGCACTAACTTATTGGATTTCCATCCGACGTCTTCTGCTTTCATAATTTCGTAGGTTTCGCGATGTTTTAAGATGCCGTCCTGATGAATACCCGACTCATGAGCAAAAGCGTTGGCACCGACAATGGCTTTATTCGGCTGTACCGGAAACCCGGTAATTGAAGACACTAATCGCGAAGTGGGAACAATATGTATGGGGTCAATACGCGTTGTTACTGGAAACACATCGGCGCGCGTTTTTACCGCCATGACAATTTCTTCAAGAGAAGCATTGCCGGCTCGCTCTCCCAAGCCATTAATCGTGCATTCCACCTGTCGCACGCCATTCATAACAGCCGCCAGCGAGTTAGCAACAGCCAAGCCCAAATCATTGTGGCAGTGCGTCGAAAATATCGCTTTGTCGGCATTCGGAACCCTTTCCATGATGTTCTTAAACATAGCACCGTATTCTTCCGGGGTGCCATAGCCCACGGTATCGGGGATATTAATGGTCGTTGCGCCCGCGTCAATCACCGCCTCGATCATTCGACACTGGAAGTCAAACTCTGATCGACTACCATCTTCCAGCGAGAACTCAACGTCCCCACAGAGGTTCCGAGCCAGACTAACCATTCCTACCGCCTGCTCTAGCACTTGCTCAGGGCTCATCATCAACTTATATTTCATGTGGATCGGCGAGGTGGCAATAAAGGTATGAATTCGACCAGAATTAGCACTCTTTATCGCTTCTGCTGTGCGCTTTATGTCAGCAGGCATCGCCCGGGACAAACTACAGATGGTGCTATCTTGAACCGTTTCGGCCACGGCTTTAATCGCATCGAAATCGCCACCGCTGGCAATAGCAAAACCAGCCTCGATAACATCAACATGCATTTTTTCCAACATCTTGGCGATACGGACTTTTTCATCCCGTGTCATTGAAGCGCCGGGGCTCTGCTCGCCATCTCGCAGTGTTGTATCAAAAATAATCAGATTGTCTTTCGTGCTCATAGTCGGGCGGCTCTCACAGTCAATACGAGTAGTAGTGTGTTCAATAGTGTAGAGAATAAACTAAAAAGTGGCCAAAACTAACCGGGATCGTAAAAAAACCTACTCATACCTCGCCGTTTATTTAATTATTAACGGGCAATGCAGTGTTTACTGGAAATTTCAGGGAATCAGCGAAGACTTAATGCTCTCGATGACTTATTCTACGTTGCTCAAATACTATTATTCACTGGTGCTATACCGGCTATTCATCGGAAATTTTGATGCTATCTGTAGATCGCGGTATGGTAGCTCTGCTTAAAAGAGCCGCGACACTGTCTGCTGCGGCTACCAAGAACAGGCGGCTGATCCTGTCAGCATTTATTTTGGCCAGCGAGCACCTTTTTAAACCGTTTTGACACGGGCGAGTCACTGTGACGATCCTAACAACCAGAGAAGGACAACTTATGATTATTGGTATCCCAAGGGAGCTAGAGGCCGGAGAAACCCGAGTCCCTGTTATCCCCGCTTCGGTAAAGCGATTTACTGATCAGGGTGCGGAAGTTCATATTGAGTCAGGTATGGGGTTGTCCATCCGCATTCAAGATAGTGACTACGAGCAAGCTGGCGCGAAGATAATCTCCGATCGAACAGCACTCCTCAACAATGCCGATATCATCTTGCGACTCCGCAAGCCGGCTCTGGAAGAAGTGAGCCAGCTTAAGAAAGGCGCTATTCATATCTCTTTTCTCGATCCGTTCAATGACAACGATTTGGTCGATGCCTTTGCAGCTGCAGGCATTACCTCGATCAGCATGGAAATGATCCCCCGCACCACCCGTGCTCAAAAAATGGATGCATTAAGCTCTCAGGCGAGCTTGGCAGGCTATGCCATGGTGGTATTGGCCGCCGACCGTTTAGATAAAATTCTCCCGATGATGATGACTCCGGCCGGGACAATTTCTCCTTCTCGAGTATTCATTATCGGCGCCGGCGTTGCGGGACTGCAAGCGATTGCGACCGCTAAGCGCATGGGAGCTAGAGTTGAGGCTTTTGATACTCGGCCAGTGGTAAAAGAACAGGTTGAGTCATTGGGCGGTAAATTCGTTGAAATAGACCTAGGCGAAACCGGGCAAACAGCCGGCGGTTATGCCAATGCACTCACTGAAGAACAGGTGAAACTGCAGCTCGAAGGCCAAAAGAAAATCTGCTCACAGTCGGACATTGTTATCACTACCGCGCAGTTGTTTGGTCGCCCGGCACCGATCGTCGTTACCAAAGACATGCTTGCTGCGATGAAACCCGGCAGTGTTGTGGTTGATTTGGCAGTAGAGTCAGGTGGTAATGTTGAAGGCTCAGTAGCCGGTGAAGAAATCGAAATTAACGGCGTCAAAGTCATTGGCCTAGCGAATATGCCGGGCCGCGTTGCTGGTGATGCTAGCCAAATGTATTCCGCTAACTTACACAATCTGGTTTTGGAATATTGGAATAAAGAAACTCAACAATTCGATCTCGATATGGACGATGAAATTATCAAGGGCTGTGTTATCACCCATGATGGTGAGTTGACTAACGAAATGATTCAAAAGGCAAGGGGCTAATCATGGAAGCTGTATACCTATCATTTATTCTAATGCTCTCCATTTTCCTGGGTTTCGAGCTAATTTCAAAAGTGCCTGCCACATTACACACACCGTTAATGTCTGGCTCCAACGCTATCTCTGGTATTACCGTTGTTGGCGCTTTGACAGCCGCCAATAGTGGTAGCCCTGATTTGGCATTATGGCTGGGAACAATCGCCGTAGCATTAGCCACCATTAACGTTGTTGGTGGGTATATGGTAACTGACCGCATGCTGGCCATGTTTAAGAAAAGAAACTAGGAGCCAGTAATGACACAATCTCTCGATATGACCATGATCATTAATCTCGCCTACATCGTAGCGGCGATCCTATTTGTTTACGGCCTTAAAATGCTGAGCTCCCCGGCTACAGCACGGAAAGGTAATCTATTGTCGTCGCTTGGTATGTTCATCGCGATTGTAGTAACTCTGGCCAACGAAATAAAACTACCCTGGGAGAATATCGTCACAGGGCTGATTATTGGCGCACTGATTGGTGCTGTCGCTGCGCGGAAGGTTGAAATGACTGGCATGCCAGAACTGGTAGCACTATTCAACGGCTTCGGTGGGGCGTCTAGCTTACTCGTCGGTATAGTGGCCGCGTTTGCCCTTACCAACACGACTTTTACCAACGTCACGATTATACTTTCGATATTAATCGGTGGCGTAACGCTAACCGGTAGTCTTATTGCCTATGGCAAACTGAGCGAAAGACTGCCGAGCAAGGCGATCCAATTTGGCGGCCAGCAACTATTTAATGGTGCGCTGGTACTCGCTATTATTGCCGCTGCCGTCATGTTCTGCCTAAATCCGGGTATTGAAAGCCCCTGGCTGTTGGCGGTGATTGGCCTATCGCTGTTATTCGGCATAATGATTACAATTCCTATCGGCGGCGCCGATATGCCAGTGGTCATCGCCCTGCTAAATTCATACTCCGGATTGGCCGCCTGTGCCGCAGGTTTTGTGTTGAACAACAACCTACTTATTGTGTCTGGCTCACTAGTGGGAGCCAGTGGATTAATTCTTACTAATATTATGTGTAAGGCTATGAACCGCTCTCTCAGTAATGTGCTATTCAGTGGCTTTGGCGCCGCAAAGGTATCAACGGCGAAAATTGAAGGGGAAGTCAAACCAATCATCGCAAGCGATGCATACCTGATACTCGAAGCGGCTCAGAGCGTTGCGATTGTTCCCGGTTATGGTATGGCAGTCGCGCAGGCACAGCATGTTGTCCGAGAATTAGCTGATCATTTGGAAAACAATGGGTGTGAAGTTCAGTTTGCTATCCATCCGGTTGCCGGTCGTATGCCGGGACATATGAATGTATTGCTAGCTGAAGCCAGCGTACCGTATGACCAATTGGTTGAAATGGATGATATTAATCCAAGAATGGGCAATGTCGATGTTGCTATTGTTATCGGGGCTAATGATGTGGTTAACCCCGCGGCCAATAACGATGAAAGCAGCCCGCTTTATGGTATGCCCGTTATCAATGTGACTGAAGCTCGTACCGTTTTCGTATTGAAGCGTTCAATGGGCTCCGGTTTTTCCGGTGTTGATAACCCACTCTTCTTTGGTGAAAATACACGGATGTTATTCGGCGATGCGAAGGAGTCGATTTCACATATCGTTGGTGAATTTAACGACTTATAAGTTTAAAAACAGGCAGCATTAAGAGTGACTATCATCACAGGAAACTGATTATTGGTGGTCATTTTGTGCCAGAGTTTTTGTCATACGTTGTATTTCGGTGCCGATGCGGGCACCTTTTCCACCATTAGCACCGCCAGTGGGCCGAGCATTTCCGCCCACTGACTGAACCCTCTCCGATTCGTTCCAGAGTTACCATCAGCAACAGCGCGCAGCCCAGCACCCTTCTCCTCGATCCAGCTGGATCCACACAGTAAAATCGCGGCCGAAGCTACGCGGAGCGCGAGCAGACGTTATTATACGGATCTTTACTGTCTGAGAGGCCAGACTCCTTATTGACTCACACCAAAAGCCTATTTCAAAGAACAGGAAAGGTGGCAGAATTTCGACCTTTTCGAACAACAGCGGGGGTCATCGAATAGAGCAATAATCAGTGGGTTTTTGTACTAGACATACTTAGAAAGTGTGATGGTTGTCGCTGCTAAACTGCTAACAACGACCAGCCGATTGCGTCAAGCATTCAGCACGTGAAGGACCTCTTCCAACTCAGTAATCATTTGACGAATCATCAGCTGATAGTCGCCATTTCCCAACTCATCATCTTCACCCGACATCCGTTGCCGAGCACCGCCAATGGTATAACCCTGATCATACAATAGACTACGAATCTGGCGAATAAGAATGACATCCTCTCGCTGATAATAACGCCGGTTACCTCGCCGCTTAACCGGTTTGAGATTGGGAAATTCCTGTTCCCAGTAACGCAGTACGTGAGGTTTTACTGCACACAGCTCGCTCACTTCACCGATCGTAAAATAACGCTTCCCCGGAATAACCGGTAACTCATCGTTGTGGCTCGGTTCCAACATACGCTTCAACTCTTACTTTTAACTTCTGTCCCGGCCGAAATGTTACAACGCGACGGGCGGAAATGGGAATCTCTTCCCCAGTTTTTGGATTACGACCCGGTCTTTGGCTTTTATCTCGCAGATCAAAATTACCAAAACCTGATAACTTGACCTGCTCATTATCTTCCAAAGAGTATCGAATTTCTTCAAAAAAGTGCTCTACCACCTCTTTGGCTTCTCGCTTATTAAGCCCTAGTTCTTCGTAAAGCTTTTCGGCCATTACGGACTTCGTCAGAGCGGTCATACACACGGTTCCTTACGCACTTGTTGCTTAACGTAACGTAGCGCCGAACCTTTGTTGTAACTGGCTCACCACTCGCTCGACAGAAGCATTTACTTCGTCTTCATTAAGAGTGCGTGAAGAATGCTGATACGTCAAGCCGAGAGCCAGACTTTTTTCTTTAAGATCAATGCCTTTACCCTCATAGATGTCAAACAACCTGAGGTTGCGCAGCTCATCTCCGGCTACTTCTCGCACAGCATTGAGCACCGAATTGGCCTCGATACCTCGCTCCAACAAAATAGCCAAATCCCGCCTGACTTCAGGAAATTTGGACAATTCTGTGAACTTTGGCAACTCCGCGCTGGTAATTGCTGACAATTCTACTTCAAATAAATAAATTGGCTGGGCGAAACCCATTTTCTTTTGTAACAGCGGATGAATCGTTCCAACATACCCCACCGTCTTTCCTTGATAGCAAATTGCGGCTGTTTGTCCGGGATGTAACGCAGGATGCTCACCCGCCAAAAACACTAAATCGGTATTATTACCCAAACCGCTGAGGGCCAACACTGATTCCAAATCCCCTTTCAAATCATAAAAATCAACAAGCTCACCATTTTCCGACCAAGATTCAGGCTCCCTACGCCCGGTAATTGCACCCGCTAACATTGCATCCTGTTTCGGTAAGTCGTCGCCGTTAGGGATAAATCGCAAACCACTTTCGAACAACCGGATTCTGGACTGCTGGCGGTTTAGATTATGCTCCATCACACCCAGCAAACCTGGCCACAAGCTAGTGCGCATAACGGCCATATCTGATGAAATAGGGTTGGTTAGCGCCACCGTATCGTCCTGAGGACACACCAGCTGCTGTGCCTTAGGCTCTATGAAGCAATAGGTAATAGCCTCTTGATAGCCTCGAGCTACCAGCTGCCGCCTTATCGCTCTCAGGCCTGTTTTCGTTTCCGTCTTAGCTTGCAACGCAAGATCTGAATGAATACGAGTCACCGGCAGGCGGTTATACCCATATATCCGTGCTATCTCCTCAAGCAAATCGGCTTCAATAGCAATATCAAACCGCCAAGAGGGCGCTACAACTATCCAACCCTGATCCGTTGTAGTGACCGTCAGACCCAATCGAGTCAGAATACCGGTGACTTCATTTCTTTCAATGTCCAATCCCAGTAATTTTTTTATCCGAGCTGCCCTTAGTTCGATTTCAGCGGCAATGGGAATATCGCTTGAAACCAACTCGATTATAGGGCCAGGCTGGCCGCCAACAATATCCAGTAATAATTGCGTCGCCCGCTCTATTGCAGGCACTTGCAACTGGTAGTCGACGCCGCGTTCAAACCGATGCGAGGAATCCGTGTGCAAGCCGTAAGCGCGGGCTCGTCCGGCCAGCTTTACCGGCGCAAAAAACGCCGCTTCGAGAAATATATCCTGACTTGTAGGCTTCACAGCGGTCGCCTCACCGCCCATAATTCCTGCCAAGGCTACTGGCCTTTGGTGATCAGCGATAACCAGGGTGCCTGCCTGTAGCTCCAGCTCCTGTCCATCCAGCAAAGTCATTTTTTCTGATTCTTGTGCATGACGGACCCGAATACCGCCCTCTAATGAGCGCAGATCAAAAGCGTGCATGGGCTGACCCAGTTCGAGTAATACGTAGTTGGTGACGTCAACAACCGCATCAATCGAGCGAATACCTGAACGCCGTAACTTCTCTTGCATCCATAGAGGGCTAGGCTGACCGACATCGACGCCACGAATAATCCGACCGACATAACGAGGGCAGTCCGCCCCCGCTTCAATATCTATTGCCAAGCGATCATCAATCTGTGGTTTTACTGGTGCTATTAACGGTGCAACCACATCACACTCATAAATAACACCAACGTCACGTGCAATACCGGCAACACTCAAACAGTCAGCTCTGTTAGGCGTCAAGTCCACCTCGATCACGGTGTCATCCAGATCCAAATAATCACGCAAGTTAATGCCTACCGGAGCATCACCAGCCAGCTCCATCAAACCCTCATTAGCATCGGATAAACCCAGCTCCTGCTCGGCGCATAACATACCAAAGGATTCTACCCCTCGAAGCTTGGCTTTCTTGATTTTAAATCCTTTAGGGCTATCACCCGGCAATACCGCGCCAACCGTGGCAAAAGGAATCTTTATTCCAGTGCGGGCATTCGGTGCACCACAAACAACTTGAACGATTTCATCTCCACCGGCAACCTGACATACTCGTAATTTGTCTGCATCCGGATGCTGCTCAATGGCGATAATTTCGCCGACAACAACGCCGGTAAACTCGCCGGCCACCGCTTCAACACCGTCGACCTCTAAACCCGCCATGGTGATCTTTTCCACCAGGTCCTCAATAGACACGCCGGGGTTAACCCATTCTTGCAGCCAATTTTCGCTAATTTTCATGGTCTTTTAAATCTCTATTTGACTATCGCTGATATCAAATTTTGTCATTCAATCTCTGCGATTCATTATTTTTAGCGTCGGGCAACCGCCCCCCAGCGCTCGAGTCGCCGCTAGCGGAATTGTTCCAGAAAACGCAGGTCATTTTCAAAAAACAATCGCAAGTCATTAACGCCGTAACGCAACATTGCCAAGCGCTCTACACCCATACCAAAGGCGAAACCGGTAAATTTTTCTGTATCGATATTGGAATATTCAAACACCCGGGGATGAACCATGCCGCAGCCCATAACTTCCAACCACCCGGTTTGGCTACATACACGACAGCCTTCGCCGTTACACATCACACATTGAATATCCACTTCCGCTGAGGGTTCAGTAAATGGAAAATAAGAAGGCCGAAACCGTACCGCCAGCTCTTTCTCAAAGAACACTCTCAGAAACTCTTCAACAATCCCTTTGAGGTCGGCAAAACTGCTGTTTTCGCTAATCAGCAGGCCTTCGACCTGATGAAACATTGGTGTATGCGTCAGGTCCGAATCACAGCGATAGACACGACCCGGACAAATGATTTTTAATGGCGGTTCAGACGACTCCATAACCCTTACTTGAACGGGAGAAGTGTGTGTTCTCAAAACCGTTGACTCATCAATATAAAAGGTGTCATGCATCGCTCTGGCCGGATGATGAGCCGGAATATTCAGTGCTTCGAAGTTGTGGTAGTCATCCTCAATTTCCGGGCCTTCGACTGTTTCGAAACCTATCGCCTCAAAGAAATCAGCTATGCGCTCTATGGTTCGAGTGACGGGGTGCAAGCCACCCGTTGCCTGACCACGCCCTGACAAAGTGATATCAATGGTTTCAGCCGCTAGCTTTTCAGCAACTGCGGCGCCTTCAAGAATATCTTTACGCTCAGCAATCGATTCCTGTAGAGCTTGTTTTACTTGATTAATTTCAGCTCCGGCGGCAGGGCGCGCTTCGGCCGATAGTTTACCCAAACCTTTCAACAGACCGGTGATACTGCCTTTTTTACCTAAGTAATCCACCCGCACTTGGTCAAGTGCAGCAGGATCTTCGGCACTGGCTATGGCCGTTCGAGCTTCATTCGCCAGAGACTCCAGATTTTCCATTGTCTATTCTCTACTTGTTATAAAACATTCTACGGAGCACGAAACCAAAAATAGGGAAAGAGCGCCAGCCCTTTCCCTATTCAGTTGTTATTAAATGGAACGACGTTCCAATCTAATAATTTACGCTAAGGCGGCTTTCGCTAGATCGACTACAGCGCCAAAAGCTGGCTTATCGTGCACAGCTAAATCAGCCAATACGCGACGGTCCAAACCGATATTCGCTTTTTTCAATCCAGCAATCAGACGGCTGTATGACAACCCGTTAGCACGCGACTGTGCGTTGATACGAGTAATCCACAGGGCACGAAACTGACGTTTACGCTGACGGCGGTCACGGTAGGCGTATTGTCCAGCTTTAATAACTGCTTGCTTGGCAACACGGAATACACGTGAGCGGGCACCATAGTAACCCTTGGCTTGCTTTAAAATCTTCTTGTGACGACGGTGTGCAGTCACACCACGTTTTACGCGAGGCATAATAGTCTCCTATTCTTAACCATTATTTGATATTCAAAGGATGACTGCGCTTATTTAGCACGCAACATACGATCGATTAACACTTTATCTGAAGCGTGAACTTCAGAAGTTCCACGTAGCTGACGCTTACGTTTAGTGGTCATCTTGGTCAAGATGTGACTTTTATGGGCACTTTTACGTTTATAACCAGCTCCGGTTTTTTTAAAACGCTTAGCTGCCCCGCTATGTACTTTAGCTTTTGGCATCGTTAGATACTCCGCATTTGAGAACCGATTATCTGAAGACTAAATAGCCGTCAACGGTTCTGAAATTAATCATTAATAAAACAAAAGAAACAACGGCCCTTACTTTCCCATGAAACATTACCACCGGGGTGGCAGGAAACCAGTGAGCTCGCGCTATCTCTTTTTACTCTTCGGGGCAATGACCATCGTCAACTGACGACCTTCCATCTTTGGAAATTGTTCAACCGAACCCAGCTCTTCGAGATCTTTTTCGACGCGCTTGAGTAAATCGATTCCCAACTCTTGATGAGCCATTTCACGGCCGCGGTAACGTAATGTCACTTTGGCTTTGTCCCCATTTTCAAGGAAACGTACCAGGTTGCGTAGTTTTACCTGATAATCTCCATCTTCCGTCCCAGGACGAAATTTCATCTCCTTAACCTGCGTTCGGACCTGCTTTTTCTTCTGCGCGGCCTGCTGTTTCTTCGCTTCGAACACATGTTTCCCATAGTCCATAATTTTACAGACTATCGGATCGGAATCTGCTATCTGTACCAGATCGAGTGTCGCCTCAGCCGCCGCTGCGCGAGCTTCTTCGATGGGCACTATGCCGACTTGTTCACCTTCGGCGCCTATTAGACGGACTTCTGTTGCTTCGATCTCATCATTAATCGTAGCCCGTTTGCTTTTACCTTTTTGCTTAATCGTTATTTCTCCGCTGTTTTCTCAAAACGAACACGACCGCGTCGCGCTACGTCCTCATTGAGTATCTGTTCAAAAGCTTCCAATGACATGGAACCAAGGTCCTCACCATTACGTGCACGCACGGCTACGGTCTGGTTTTCTATCTCCTTATCACCCACCACTAAAAGATAAGGAACCTTCTGAATTATATGCTCGCGAATTTTAAAGCCGATCTTCTCGTTTCTCAAGTCCGCATCGACCCTAATTCCGCTATTTTTCAAAGATTGGTGCACTTTTTTGACATATGGGGCCTGTTTGTCGGTGATATTGGCAATAACTACTTGAGTAGGTGCCAACCACGTAGGAAATGCACCCTCATAATGCTCAATCAAAATTCCGATAAAACGCTCAAAAGACCCCAAAATTGCTCGGTGTAACATGACGGGCGTTTGACGTGATCCGTCCTCAGCAACGTACTGCGCGTCCAATCGGCCAGGCATAGAAAAATCGACCTGAATAGTACCCAACTGCCAGACTCGACCAATACAATCTTTCAACGAAAACTCAATTTTTGGTCCATAAAAAGCCCCTTCACCGGGCAATTCTTCCCACGGAAGACCTTTGCTGTTGAGCGCGTCCGCCAGCGCTTTCTCAGCCTTATCCCAACTTTCATCGGTACCAACACGCTGCTCAGGCCTTGTCGACAACCGATAGATAACATCGCTGAAGCCGAAATCCTCGTAGACTGAATGCAAAAAGTCGATAAAAACTGATACCTCGGGCTGAATCTGATTCTCAGTAGCAAATATATGCGCATCGTCCTGAACAAAACCACGTACCCGCATAATCCCATGTAACGAGCCAGAAGGCTCATTGCGATGACATGAACCAAACTCGGCCAGTCGCAATGGCAAGTCGCGATAACTCTTAAGCCCCTGGTTAAATATCTGAACATGGCAGGGGCAATTCATTGGCTTGATGGCAAAGTCGCGGCCATCTGCCTCTAAGGTAAACATGTCGTCGCCAAATTTATCCGCATGGCCGGACTTCTGCCACAAACTGAAATCAACCAATTGTGGTGTTTTAATCTCTTGATAGTTATTCAGCGTTTGCTGTTCCCGCATATAACTTTCGATTGTAGTGTAAATGCTCCACCCTTTCGGATGCCAAAACACCATGCCGGGCGCTTCTTCCTGCATATGAAATAGATCGTATTTTTTACCCAGCTTACGGTGATCCCGTTTCTCTGCCTCTTCCAGACGATGCAGGTATGCCTTCAGGTCTTTCTTGTTCGACCAGGCGGTACCATAAACGCGCTGTAACATTTCGTTATTGGAGTCACCGCGCCAATAAGCACCAGCTACTTTCATTAATTTGAAGGCTTTTAATTTGCCGGTGCTAGGCACATGAGGGCCACGGCATAAATCTCGCCATGGACCCTGTCGGTATACCGATATCTCGTCACCTGCAGGTAAATCTTCAATGATTTGTACCTTGTAGTTCTCCCCCATCTCTCGAAATTCTTTAATCGCCTGAGTTCGAGTCATTACCATTCTTTCGATGGGAAGATCGTCTTTGGTGATCTCCAACATACGTTTTTCGATTTTCTGCAGATCTTCAGTGCTGAAACTATGTCCAGTGGCAAAGTCGTAGAAGTAGCCGTCTTCAATAACCGGTCCGATGGTCACCTGTACGCCGGGAAACAGCTCCTGGACTGCCATAGCCATCAAATGAGCCGTCGAGTGACGAATCAGGTCCAAACCCTCCTCATCGCGTTCTGTCACAATAGCTAGTTCACTGTTTTCACTGATGATATAAGAAGTATCAACTAATTCCCCCGCAACTTTACCAGCCAATGCAGCCTTTGCCAGGCCAGGACCAATATCCATAGCAACATCAGCAATTGAGACAGGTTGATCAAATGATCGCTGACTTCCGTCAGGGAGAGTAATAACAGGCATGTCTATGTCCTATTTCAGTGGCGAACCCTACCAAAGTTCGCATGAATAATGATGTGTGATAAGCCTTTCTAGAGGCTGTAACGTAGCGAGCGCGCAACTCTACCACAGCCCCCCTCCTTGTAAAGGCCCGAGCCGTCATTTAACGGCGCTGCAGCAGTATTTCTTTTAGTGCATCGACTAAGGCGATCATTTCGTTATCACTACCTATGGTGACCCGTATGTACGCATCAATACGCGGCTTCTTAAAAAACCTGACCACGATATTATGCTGGCGCAGCTGCGTGAACAATTCTGGAGCACTAATACTCGTCGGTCTAATCAACACAAAATTGGCCTGAGATGGCAGCACCTCAAATCCCAAGCTTTCGAGCTGTTCGGATACCCACTGACGCGTTTTTATAATTTTTGCACAACATTGTTCAAAATAAGCAACGTCGTCTATAGCCGCAACAGCCGCAGCCTCAGCCAAACGGTCAACTGAGTAGGGGTTGAATGAATTCTTCACTTTTTCTAACGCTTCAATGAGTACAGTACTTCCCAGAGCAAAACCTACACGACTGCCCGCCAGAGACCGAGATTTCGACAGCGTCTGCACCACCAATAGGTTGGGGTACCTGCCGACAAGACTAGCCGCCGACTCAGCACCAAAGTCGACATAGGCCTCGTCAACAATCACCACTGACTCGGTGTTGGACTGAAGAAGCACCTCTATCGACTGCAAACTCTTTCCGATACCCGTCGGCGCATTAGGATTAGCGAAAATCACTCCGCCATTCTCACGCTGATAATCAGAAAGCTTAATCGAAAAATCATCCGCCAGCGGTATCTGCGTGTAATCTATATCGAACAGCCCGCAATAGACCGTATAGAACCCATAGGTAATATCGGGAAATAAAATCGGTAACCGCTGCTTGAAAAACGCCTGAAACGCAAAAGCCAGTATTTCGTCCGAACCATTACCAACACTGACATTACCCAAGTCCATGTTGTAATAATTGGCAATCGCCGTTTTCAACAGCGAATTGCTCGGGTCAGGATATAACCTCAATAACTTAACCGCGTCTTGATTCAAAACCTCCACCACTTTGGGCGAGGGTGGGTAGGGGTTTTCGTTAGTGTTGAGTTTAATTAAGTCCTGCTGCTTAGGCTGCTCGCCAGGCACATAGGGGTCTAACCCCTGGACAAAATCACTCCAATATTTTGAAGGCATGTTTCTTCACGACGATTCAAGTTATAAGGATGTTGATTATACAACGATGACAAAGATTATAGTGTAAACCATGAACAAAAATCATCACCAAAATAAGCACAGACTTCCTCAGCGCGCCGGACTTCTGATGACAAAAATAACACCACCAATGGCCAACCACACAAAGCTGATCCACCAGGCAAGCGGACTAATATTCAATAGCGTTATCATCACCACTGACCCGGCCAGCATGCCAACACTTGCGCAGAGCGGCAGCAGTCTAGCCCTGAATGGACGAATCATACGAGGCTGAGTAAAACGTAAACGCCAGGCAGCGAAACAAACAACGGCAAATAGCAGTGCAAACATCTGACTAGCTGCACCCGCCACCTCTGATATCGGCAAAATCATGACAATCGCCAAAACAATAGCGCCACTGGCTATCGCCGCATTGCTTGGACTGTTGTGTAAGGGATGAATATAGCCGAGCAACGCTGGCAAATCTCCCGCCCGGCCTAAGGCAAATGTAACCCTCACCGCACTATATGTCGCCGCGATCATTGCGCTGGCGGTACTAGCAATACCGGCAATATAGAAAATAACATCACCATAGGGCAGCAATTGCCTCGCGGTGGTCGCCATACCAAGCTCACCTAAATCACCCAAATATTGCCAAGACGGTTGATCATCAGGTCCTGTGACAGCAACAATGAGAATGACTGCTATCAGCAAATAAAGTGACACAGAGATACCAATGCTGGCATAAATCGCCAGCGGTATATTTTTTTCCGGCTGATGCATCTCTTCACCGGTACGCGTTATCACCTCAAAACCTTCAAACGCGACAAAGATAACCGCCATCGCCATCAGCACGCCGGTCATACCGTGCGGCGCGAAAGGCGTTAATTTACCAACCCCGCCATTCGAGCTCGATATGATGATCAAACCACCCACCACTAATGCACACAACAAGAGGACTTTGATCACCGTCACGCTATTTTCAACCACCCCTAAATCCCGAATGCCTCGGTATTGTAAATAAGTGATCGCGACCGTAATGAGCGCTGCAAAAACTAGAACATAGTCGTCACTTATTCCCACGCCAAGCCGCTGTAATAAGGCGACGAAAAAGGCACCAAATCCCAGTGCATACAGGGCTGAAACAATCGTGTTGGCATAAACACCAATCCAGCCAACCGCAAAGCCTGCCGATCTACCCAATGCCGTTTTTACCCAAAAATATGACCCCCCCGCACGAGGCATGGCGCTACCAAGCTCCGCGTAGCAACTTCCAATCGCTAGCGCAATCAGAGCGTTGAGAAAGAACGCCAAAATGACCGCCGGCCCCGCATAACCGGCGGCGATTCCAGAGAGTACAAAAATACCGGCACCGACCATTGCTCCAACGCCAAGCATGGTAGCCGTAAAAGGACCCATCGTTTTCTGGAGATGCACGTCTTTCATATGCTCGCTATCATTTTTTCAGCAATGTAGTAGGTTACCTTAAACCCGTTCGCCGATAATTGATTTGCATTTAATTTACTACAGATAGCTTGACCGCCGACGAACTGCATCGCTGCAAGCCTCTGAACATTTTCAGTGGCGTTACCGGCGAATAGCCCGGCGGCGACGCCCCTTAAATACTCGCTGGCCCAAACTACACAACCGCAACAGCCATAGTGCCAACCCATCTGTTACCCCGCTAACCGCTAGGTCTAATAGCATCACCTCACTGCATCCTCATAGCTGACCATCATAAGTGCGCGACATAAACAGCCGTAACGGTGAGTTTCTTTTAACGACTAAACAGGGGGCTTATTTTCGTAGGTATTAGGTATCTGACATCCCGCTAAACGTTAGCCATAAAAAAGGCGAATCATTAGATTCGCCTTCAAGATGAACACCGGTAAATAGACGGGTCAAACGCCGTAAATAGACGCCATAAAAAGCAACTTACGGTAAATAACTCTTACCCATCAGGTAGCTATCGACCTCTCGGGCAGCACGACGCCCTTCATCAATCGCCCATACGATAAGGCTCTGGCCGCGACGACCATCACCCGCAGCAAATATACCCGGTTTACTGGTCGCAAACTGATCATACTCGGCAAGAATATTAGACCGAGGATCTTTTTCTAAACCAAACTGATCAACCAACGGTCCTTCTGGGCCCATAAAGCCCATTGCCAACAAAATGATATCTGCGGGATGCACTTTTTCACTACCAGCAACTTCTTTAGGGATCATATGACCATCAGAAGTGCGCTCCCATTCGATATCAACAGTATGTACAGCCGTGACATTACCGTTTTCATCGCCTTCAATCTTTGTCGTCTGCACCAAGTAATCACGGGGATCTGCACCCTGCACAGCTATCGATTCTTCCTGGCCATAATCAATTAGCAAACGCTTAGGCCACTGAGGCCAAGGATTGCTGGACGCCCGTGATCCGGGTGGCTGGGGCATAATTTCAAGTTGGATTACGCTTTCACAGTGATGCCGCAACGACGTGCCAACACAGTCGGTACCGGTATCACCACCACCAATGACAATGACATTTTTACCCTCAGCACTGATGTAGTTGCCATCTTTATGCTCACTGTCCAGCAAACTTTTAGTATTAGTGCGAAGGAAATCCATAGCAAAATGAATACCCTTTAACTCACGACCCGGTGCCTGTAAATCGCGCGGCACTGTTGCACCCACACACAACACAACCGCATCAAAATCCTGTTCAATTTTTTCAGCGGAAATTGTTTTACCCACTTCAGTATTGGTAACGAACACAACACCTTCCTCAGCCAGCAAATCAACTCGGCGCTGCACAATTTCTTTTTGCAGCTTCATATTTGGAATACCGTACATCAACAAACCGCCAATACGGTCGGCCCGTTCATAGACAGTAACCAGATGACCCGCTTTATTAAGTTGCGCAGCTGCAGCCATACCCGACGGGCCTGAGCCAATAACCGCAACAGTTTTTCCACTCCGAGACGAAGGCGGCTGAGCAACAACCCACCCTTCTTCAAAACCTCGGTCAATAATCGCAACTTCATGATGCTTAATCGTCACTGGATCAGCATTGATGCCTAGCACACAGGCACCCTCACAAGGAGCCGGACAGACTCGCCCAGTAAATTCAGGGAAGTTATTAGTTTTATGTAATGACTTCAACGCATCTTCCCAGCGCCCTCGATAAATAAGATCATTCCATTCCGGAATCAAATTATTGACCGGACAGCCAGCTACTACCGGTGCGTATTCCGATTTTGCCGACTGGCAAAAAGGAACACCACAATCCATGCAACGCGAGGCCTGCAACTCAATATCAGCCATATCCATATGCTCATGAACTTCGAGCCAATCATTTAACCGTGCCGCTGGTTCACGATCTTCTGGCAAAGCCCGCTCTACTTTCATAAATCCGGTTGGATTACCCATAATACTTTCTCCTATTCAGCTCAGGCTTATTGAGCCGCCAGATTTTCAAGATGCATGTCGAAAGCTTCAACCGCTACATCGTATTCAGTTTCAAATTTACCGGTGCTACGAGCCTGACTCATATAACCCTGCATTTGCTTGTAATCAACGGGCATAACCTTCACAAACCTTTTCAGTGCGCCGTCCCAATCCGCTAATAGCCCTTCAGCCACATCCGACTGAGTCGTTTCTTGATGTTCGCTAATCAGGCCCTTCAAGTGCGCTATGTCCTCAGCACTTTCAACGGTTTCAAGCTCAACCATTTCCATGTTGCACTTACTGGCAAAGTCCTTATCGTCATCTAGCACATAAGCCACACCACCGGACATACCGGCTGCAAAATTTCGACCTGTCTGACCAAGAATGACCGCTGTACCGCCCGTCATATATTCACAACCGTGATCGCCAACACCTTCAACGACAGCAGTCGCGCCAGAGTTGCGAACACAGAAGCGCTCACCCGCCACACCACGGATAAACGCTTTCCCGTCGGTAGCGCCAAAAAGCGCAACATTACCAATCAGAATATTTTTGCTGGGCTCGAATTTTGCTATTTTATCAGGATAAACAACCAAGCTAGCGCCCGACAAACCCTTACCAAAATAGTCATTAGCATCTCCCTCAAGCTCAAAGCGAAGACCTTTTGCGGAAAAACATCCAAAGCTCTGTCCAGCAGATCCATTAAACTTAACTTTGATAGTATTTTCAGGCAGCCCCTCAGCGTCATACTTTTTCGAGATTTCGTTAGAAATCATTGCCCCAATCGTCCGGTCAGTATTGATCACCGGATACTCAAGACTGACTGGAGTTTGATGCTCCAGAGCATCTTTCGAGTCAATCATCATCTGACGATCAAGAATATCGTCAATGAGATGCTTTTGTTGTATTGAACAATACAACGTCTCATCGTCAGCATTATCTTCTTTAAAGAGCAAAGGACTTAGATCAACACCCTTATATTTCCAGTGATCAATATTATCAAGAAGCTTCAAACTTTGAGTTTGCCCGACCATTTCATTAATCGTTCTATAACCCAATTCAGCCATAATCTCGCGCAGACCTTGAGCCATCAGGGTAAAGAAGTTCACAACAATATCTGCCTCACCGGCAAAACGACCGCGCAATTCTTTATCTTGAGTGGCAATACCTACCGGGCAGGTATTCAAGTGACACTTTCGCATCATGATACAGCCCTGAACAACTAACGCAGCAGTAGCAACACCCCATTCTTCAGCGCCTAACAGAGTTGCTATAGCAAGATCTCGAGGTGTTTTTAATTGACCATCCGTCTGCACCGTAATACGACTGCGCAATTTATTACGCACCAACGTTTGATGTGTTTCCGCTAGACCCAGCTCCCAGGGTAAACCCGCGTGTTTTATCGAACTTAACGGTGATGCACCTGTTCCGCCATCGTGACCAGCTATTAGCACAACATCGGCATAAGCTTTACAGACACCCGACGCGATGGTGCCAACCCCCGCTTCAGACACAAGTTTAACGTTAATCCGCGCGTCACGATTTGAATTCTTTAGATCGTAAATCAGCTGTGATAAATCTTCTATGGAGTAAATATCATGATGCGGCGGCGGCGAAATGAGTCCGACGCCTGGGGTAGATCCGCGAACGCGACCAATCCAAGCATCAACTTTGTGACCGGGTAATTGTCCGCCTTCGCCAGGCTTGGCTCCCTGAGCCATTTTTATCTGTAATTCATCGGCGTTGGTCAGATAATAACTGGTTACACCAAAGCGACCGGAAGCGACCTGTTTGATCCGCGACTTCAAGGAGTCGCCATTTTCAAGCGGCTTAAAGCGGATGGGGTCTTCACCACCCTCTCCACTATTGCTCTTACCACCAATACGGTTCATAGCAATAGCTAATGTTGTATGCGCCTCCCAAGAAATCGATCCAAAAGACATCGCACCCGAAGCAAAACGCTTGAAGATATTTTCGATAGGCTCAACATCTTCAATAGGAATTGACTGATGGTCGGGCGCAAACTCAAGTAAGCCTCGCAGTGTATAGGCCTCCTTACTCTGAGTATCAACAACTTTGGCGTACTCTTTAAATTGCTCAGTATTATTACTGGCAGTGGAATGCTGTAGTAAGCGAATAGTCGTTGGACTAAACAAATGACGCTCACCATCGTTGCGCCAAGCATAATCACCACCCGTATTTAACAGATCATCGACAGCAATACGGTCATCAGTGATAAACCCCTCTCGGTGACGCAGCAGCGCCTCCTCGGCAATTTCATCAAGCCCAATGCCTTCGATCCGGCTGATCGTGCCCGTAAAATATTCATCAATAACTTCACTATTGATACCCAGGGCCTCAAAAATCTGCGCGCCTTGGTAGGACTGAAGCGTAGACACGCCCATTTTAGAAAATATTTTTAACAGACCACTACTAACCGCTTTTATATACTTAGCAACAACTTGCCCATTATTCAAACCGGCGTCAACAACACCCTCATCCCGCAGTTCGTACAATGTTTCTAGTGCAAGATATGGATTTATCGCTGCAGCGCCATAGCCTAGAACTGTCGCAAAGTGATGAGTTTCTCGAATATCACCAACTTCGAGAATAATATCTGCCTTGGCACGCAAGCCCTGACGAATTAAATAGTGATGCACAGCTGCTGTGGCTAAAACTGAAGGGATTGCAGCATGGTCTGTGTCGACAGTGCGATCGCTGAGCAGCAGCAGAGCATACCCGTCGTTAACGGCATCTTTAGCATATTGGCAAAGGCGATCAACAGCAGCTTTAAGCTCACCTTTATCGCCAGTAGCGCGAAAGGTGATATCAATCGTCTTAGATTGCAGGTGGCCACGATCAATATACTGCAGCTTTCTGAACTCTTCGTTCGTCAATACCGGCTGATCAATTTCAAGTTTGTGGCAATGAGCAGGTGTCTCTTCCAACAAATTGTGTGAGTTACCGACATAACCTCGTAACGACATCACCAACTCTTCTCGAATAGGATCGATAGGCGGATTAGTGACCTGAGCAAACAACTGCTTAAAATAGTTAGAGAGCTGTACTGGCCTATCGGACAGAATAGCCAGTGGCGTGTCAGTTCCCATAGCGCCAAGAGGCTCTTTCCCCGTACCAACCATCTGCGTCAAGATAACAGTGAGATCTTCGTTGCTGTAGCCAAACGCTTTTTGCAACTTTCTCAGATTAGCCAGAGGTGGCTGAGCGATAGATGCACTGGGAGCATCCAGTTCGCTCAAAAGAATTTTATTCTCGCTGAGCCATTGACCATAGGGCTGTGAGGAACATATCTCTTGCTTAACCTCGTCATCACTAATGATGCGGCCTTTCTCAAGGTCAGCAATAAAGATCTTACCCGGCTGCAAGCGGCCTTTCTCAACAACGGTAGACTGGTCAACACACAGCGCACCGGTTTCCGACCCCATGATTAATGTGCCATCGTCAGTTAATAAATAACGTGATGGGCGTAAGCCATTGCGGTCAAGGGTGGCTCCAATCATTTTTCCATCAGTAAAAGAAATCGACGCGGGACCATCCCAGGGCTCCATGACACAGGCATAATATTCATAGAAAGCCCGCTTGACTGGATCCATATTTTCTTGGGTCTGCCAGGCCTCTGGCACCATCATCATCATCACTTGCGCCAGTGGACGACCACTTAAAACCAGCAGTTCAATAGCCATGTCGAGGTTAGCTGAATCCGAACTACCGCGGTTACAAATCGGATTAAGCATTTTCAATTCAGCATCGGTGAAATTTACCGACTTAAACATCGCTTCTCGCGCGTTCATCCAGTTAATATTGCCCTTTACAGTATTGATCTCGCCGTTGTGCGACAAATAGCGGAAAGGCTGAGCGCGACGCCAAGCAGGAAACGTATTGGTAGAAAAACGCGAATGAAACATTGCCAAGCCGGAGATTACCCGGTCGTCTTGAAGATCAAGGTAATACTGCCTAACCTGAGCCGTGGTAAATTGGCCTTTGTAGACGATGGTACTCGAGGACATTGAGGCGATATAGAACTCATCAGCCTCTCTGGCAATTGTGTCATTAATCGTATGCGCCGTGTACTTTCTCAGTATAAATAGCTTGCGCTCGAAGTCCTCTGAACTTAAGTCTGTCGGCTTTTGGATGAACACCTGCTCTATCTGAGGTTCGCTCTCAAGAGATGCAGCACCCAACATTGAGTTATCCGCTGGCACTGGTCGATAGCCCAGTAGACTAAGACCTAACTCCAGCATAGCGCCATTTAAAACTTCGCGGCATCGCTCCGCATGCTCCGGCGCGGAAGGAAAGAAAACCATTCCCACTCCGTAGTCACCCACCGCAGGCACATTGATACCGAGCCCACTGGCCTCAGTAACCAGAAAATCATGCGGTATTTGAATTAGAATACCCGCACCATCGCCGCTTTTAACATCAAAGCCGGTGCCACCGCGATGCTCCATACACGTGAGCATAGTCAGTGCATTTTCAATAATATCGTGAGACTTCTTGCCTTTGAGATTGGTAACAAACCCAATACCACAACTATCGTGCTCAAATTCTTCACGATACAAGCCCCGAGACTTATTGTTAACGTTGGTCATATCTAACTTCCTATAAAATTGTCGCTACACACTACCAGCCGGACCGCTTTCTCAGCTCGGTCAAGACCAGCAAAGTGCTACGCTACACCATGCCATCAAAATTGTTTCATTCTACATTTTCCACCGTCATCAACTTTCCTGAAATGGGTTTCAGGCTGTAAACCAAACAATCAGTAAGATGTTACGGCGTGACCAGATGACGTCCGAGGACCATAACTTCCCAGAAATTGAAGTTACGGCCTGAATCTAAATCTAAAATAACTACTAAGCCATTGATATAAAAGAGGAAATAATTACCTCGGCGTCGCAGAGCCCGCTATTTTATAACATTTTGAGGAAAAAACCACCCCAAGGGCTATAGGGCTATCATCACCCGTCTTTAGTCATGTCCCAGTATGCTCTATTTATACCGGAAACCGCTGCTTTTGGATCTACTTTAAAGCGCTTATTAAACCCAACACACCTGCCACCTGAGCAACTCATACAATGTACAGGGCAACAGCGATGGAAAGCGCTACAGGCCAGCTACCCAATTATTCACCCCTGCCAACCGGACGCCAGCAGCGTTGATCATCACACGGGCGCCTCCCGCGCGCCTCCAAAGCCGACCCTGCATGTCGATGTATTATAATCATCTCAAATAGTTCGAGCCAGTGCCGCCACCGACCAGCCGCCGAAGCAATAGATTACTGACGCGTAAAACTAGCGCCCACCAACAACCTCTTCGTTTCCACAGCGTACACAAAGTCATTGGCGATATTGTGTGGATGCGTTTATGGAGTGCCATCAAATTTCTCTGTTACGTAGCACGCAGTTATGCGCGCTAGCAATATCTGCGCGCCGCCCTCGACCCAGAACGTCACGAAATTAAGGCCCGGAAGAACGGCTTGCATCTCATCATCGGCTGCCCGTTCATTAGGTGTATCTTTAACCGCACACGGGTAAAAGCAACTGCTAACGCCTTTTGCGGGGGCACCTAAAACAATAAAAATTCAGTATGAGCCAGTGCTTCATCAGTCATCACCAGAATAGTCCTTGATCACTCCAACGCATCATTAATTTTGTTTGAGAGGAATGAGTTCGCACAACGATCGCCTTAGGCATTGTCCACCTCCACGGAAGCAAATGTGCAATCATCGGTGTTGATGGTTACACTGTCGAATTTACGTCCGCAGGAAGACCAACATGTTATCTAAGCAATGGAAAGGCCTATTGATCGCTGCCTGCTTGAACGCAAGCTTCAGCACACTGGCCTGGGCAGAAGACTATATGGAGACTGCACTACCATCGCCAGAACAACGTAATGTCATCTTGATAATCGGTGACGGCATGGATGACCAGCAAATCACTATCGCCCGTAATTACTTGGTCGGTGCAAATGGCCGATTACCACTCGATGAACTGCCTATGCGGGGTGCCGTACAAATACTGGCTATTGAAAACAAACCGGACGGCAAGCCACTCTATGTTTCTGACTCTGCCAACACAGCTACCAGTCTAGCAACCGGTGAGATAACCAGCCGGGGTCGTATATCCACAGGAACGGGAGATAATAAAATCTTACCCACCATTGTTGAACTGGCACAACAGCAAGGTTTTCGTACCGGGCTTGTGTCTACCTCCAGTGTTACCGATGCCACTCCGGCGGCCTTTGTCGCGCACATGAGCACGCGAATATGCCAGAGTCCAGATCTAATGCAGGCCGTAGTCTACAGAGATATTTTAATGGGCGACTGCGCTCAAGAAACGAAAGATAAAGGTGGCCTTGGCTCGATCGCCGAACAGATGGCTGAGTCCAAACTCGATGTCATTTTAGGTGGCGGCAGCCAATACTTTGAGCCACTCACGCCAGGCAACTCCTCGCAAACAGTACTAGGAGCTGCCAGCGCTGCTGGTTTCCGCACCGTAAGCTCAGCGGCCGAACTCTCAGAAGCTGAATCTGCCGAACGCCTGCTGGGTTTATTCTCACCCGACACCATGCCAGTCCGTTTACGCGGCGAAAACGGCCGGCAAGCGGAATCTCCGGAACCGGGCTGGCTAAATTACATCCACCGCTACCTAGGCGATGTCACTCAACCAGCAGTTATGGTCTGTGAAGCTAACCCAGAATTCTCCGGGATGCCTTCCCTCAAAGCCATGACCGACGCGGCACTGCAAACTCTACAAAAGGCAGGTTCGCCGGGGTTTTTCCTGATGATTGAATCCGCCTCTATTGATAAACAATCCCATTATCGCAAGCCATGCGGATCTATTGGTGAGGTTGAGCAACTCAACGAGGCACTTGCAAGCGCAACGGCCTTCGCTGACTCCCATCCCAATACACTGATATTGGTAACTGCAGATCACAGCCAGGCCGCGCAAATCGTACCCGTCGAAAGTCTCTTCAAATTGTTCCCCATACCTATCTTTACGCCGGGAAAACTTGCCCGAATAAAAACACCAGAGGGCTCATTGATGGCAATCAATTATGCTACCAATAATTTCTCCGCCGAAGAACACACGGGTGCCAATGTGCCCATCTTTGGCAATCAAGAAGCCATTGGGCGAGTACCAACCTTCCTAACTCAGCCGCAGATTTTTGCCGTGATGCGAGATTATCTTGAACTCGACTAATCAGATGCCTTGTCGGGAATGGCCCACTGTGCCCCTCAGCCCAGCGGCACAAATTGCTCACTTTTATTGATAACAACAACTGGAGCGAATCGTCACGATACCCGCCACGTAGTTAGCGTCGGGGCCGTTAGCAGCAGCGACGTAGAAATCTTTTTTGACGTTACACAACTTTTTCAATATTTGAAAAACAGATCTTTTTTAACATTTTCGCCGACCGAGGGGGGGGGGGGTGTATCAAATGGAGGATATGTTGTATCTTTGACGACGCGAATTATGTCCCGCACTGAGGCGGACTACAGGAAACCACCTAGATAATCCAACGCACACTCATGGGCACAATATACGGGGAAACATTTTGCTGCAGGTTAAAGAACACATAAAAACCAACAAAATGCTGGATAGACATTCTAAGGTAGTGGATCTATTTTCAATGGTTGGAATGACCATTACCGGTAGTCTTGGTGTGCTAGCCCTTTTTTCAGCCGACTATCCATTGGGTCTTTTATTGATTGCCGCCTCGCTGGTCTACCTTGTCGCGTATCGCATCCATAAACTGACAAAAGACTCCACACTATCCGCAGCCATCATCGTATATTCACTCCATGCTTTAACAGTCTCTCTTGTTTATTCAGGAGGCGTTGAAAACACCGGTCCACTATGGCTGTTTCTTGTTCCGCCTGTTTCACTATTTCTTCACGGGCTCAAACGAGGGCTGATAGAAATCTCTATTTCCCTTTCTATTCTATGCCTTATCTTATTTCTGCCTCCCGACGTTTTTGGCGGCGCTAACTATGAAACTGCATTCAAGCTGCGACTCATTATCGCCTTTATAACGGTAACATTTTTGGCGGCATGCTATGAATACTCGATCGAACAATCCTACAAGGATACCCTGCAAGCCAGCGAACAGTTCGAGCAACTGGCCCGGACTGATCAACTAACCAAACTCTGCAATAGAAGAGGCGCACTGACTGTGATTGAGCAAGAACAACGCCGCATGTCGCGTAATAAGCAAGCGATGTCTATCATTTTGTGCGACGTAGATCACTTTAAAAAGGTTAACGATCAATATGGCCACAACACCGGAGACGCTGTACTCATTAGCCTTGCAGAGACATTTACACAGCTAATCCGTAAGCAAGATACAATTGCTCGCTGGGGCGGCGAAGAATTTCTTTTTGTCTTACCTGAAACGTCAGCAGAAAACGCCTACATTCTCTCTCAGAAAATACATCAGGTATTGCAAGACCAATTGATTGATGTCGAGGGTATCAAAATCGCCGTTACTGTCAGTATGGGCGTCACAGAAATGCATGGTAATCAAGCCTTCGACGAGATCATAAACCAAGCCGACAAGCACCTGTATGAAGCCAAAAGGGCAGGCCGAAATCAAACTATGCCCAAAACCCTCAGCACTGAGGGGTAAACATATCATCGAAAACAACCTTAGTGCAGTAGGCTGCGAGTCAACAATAGCGCATCAACGTCCCCATTGAGCAGTCATTGTTACTGCTTCTTTTTAAAAAGTTATCCGCCGAGCAAAAATACGATTAATCAGCCAGGATTTTATGCGCACCTGCACTACTCTTCTTTTGTTTATACATAGCACCATCCGCCGCACGAAGCATCTCAGAAACACTTGCTGGCGACTGCTCAAATATTTGACTGCCCACACTGGCATTAACAGTGATCTCACCGACACTCGTGCGCACTGCAAAATCAGTCAATCTTTGGGTGATCCTATTGTCCATCATTTTGCACTCATCCAGTTTCATAAAATGCGCTAAAGCAACAAATTCATCACCACCCAATCGACCTACAACATCGGTTTCACGGGAACCATTCGCTATGATTTTTGCCGTCACCTTGAGCACTTCATCGCCTACTTGATGCCCATGCAAGTCGTTAACTCGCTTAAACCGATCTAGATCGATAAAAAGCAAACACAGATAACCGCCTTTATCAGCCTGTAATTTGAGCACCTGTTCCGCCTTAGCACTCCACCCTCTGCGATTCATAACATCACAGAGGACGTCTTTCCCCGCCTCGTCTTCCGCCGCTATTCGATTTTCATTAATGCGTTTAATGCGCTCTGACGTCGCTATAGCAAACAAAAATGATTCAATAGCAAAAGACAAGATTAGGCCGTAGTGATATAAAAACGGGTTGGTCTCAGTTAATAATACTCTGAAGACCATCGCAACAAGCACCAATAATAATGCGAAAAATACGATACCTGCTGTATGCACCCGCAGGTAAGCGGCATAACACACGAGACAGAAAACGATAGCCACAATGATTAGTGTCGAAAATGCCATCACAGCATCTATCAAAACTGACAATTCATGATTTACAGCCATCACTGAGAGAAACGGCATGACCAACACGGCCCCAGCGGGCATGATCAGAAAATAGCGTGTGAACTTCTCCCAACGAATGTGCATATCTAACAATCGGGTGATAAAAAGAACAGCTGAGAAGACGGTAAAGCCAGCAAATATTATCGACACATGCCAGCTATCGATCCAAACAATATCCGGAAAAAAAAGATTTAACTGGCCTTCCTGCACTAAGAAAAAAAGCCCGGCGCAACTTATGTAGAAGCTATAAAGTTTGAACCGTATATCACGTAAATTGCGACCTATGATCAATACGTAAAGCGCCAGTGAGAAACACAAGCCATAGAAAACACCCATAGCCAAATTATCTTTCTGACTGGACGAAACAAAACCAGCATAAGACATTAATTGTAATCGTAGATCAGCATTTTCGTGAGTGGTGATTGTTATAGCACCCTCATATTCGCCAGCAGGAATCAAATAAGCAGCACGATTAGAAACTAATGCCCTGCTTTTTCCTCGTATATCACGCCAAGTAAAATCCCTACTATTATGACGAAAGCTAAACACACTGGGGACATCCAATCGACAGGTTACGGACAACACACTGGACCCTGGTGCCAAGACCACATCGGCGGACTGATCTTGTAAAACCGTCGTTTCAACTTGCGTATTGTGAAGGTCCTTTAGACTCAGTTCACACTGGTTTTCTGCTGTTAGCATCGCGCTGAATAATAGGAGCGAAGTGACGAAGATAAAACTCAACGAACTGCGTATCGTGATTATTTTTTTTGACGATGAATATTCTGACACAAAATCTCTTGACCGTGATTTAACACGTATGTTTTGTCGTATTTATTGGACGGACAGTATAAAAATTTTACACTTCCGCGTAAAGTCGGCGTAGCCGCAATCGTCGTAGTTCTGCTGCGCAAGATACCAACGGCAGTCGTTGGCCAACAATCACAGAAATCATACTTTCTGTGAGCCCTGTTTTTTCAGCTGTAGCTACATCAAGGCGAGATACAGCCAAGTATCGACCGTTATTTGTCATCAGATTAAGTGATCAGGCTGCTACCGGCGCCCGCAAAAGACAAACCGAAACCCTGTAAATACAGGCTTCGGCCTATTGTTGATGATCTAGAGGCTAAAACTGGTACGACCGAGTGGATTCGAACCACCGACCCCCACCATGTCAAGGTGGTGCTCTAACCAACTGAGCTACGGTCGTAAAGGACGCGAAGTATAATGATCCTTAAGGCTGAGCACAAGCACTGTGTCGAACAGGACGACAATATCTTCAGTGACCATTAATAAAAACGCGCTGCTTCAACTCCGACACACTATCTCTTGTTGCAGCAGCCTCTTCAAACTCCAGATTTTTAGCGTGCTCAAACATCTTTTGTTCCATCCGCTTGATTTCTTGCACTAGCTGTTTGGGAGTCATTGCCGCAACCTCCGCCTGATAGTGCGCTGCAGGTTCTGCGGCCTTCCGCCCTTTGGCGTTGCGTTTGCCCTTGGAGCCAGGAACCCTGGCCCCTTCCATAATATCCGCCACATCTTTAACAACACCTACCGGCGTAATACCATGGACTTTATTGTGTTCGACTTGTTTCTCCCGCCGGCGATCAGTTTCGCCAATTGCGCGCTCCATTGAACCGGTAATTCGATCAGCATAGAGAATAGCCCTACCATTTAGGTTACGAGCTGCGCGTCCTATTGTCTGAATCAGAGAACGCTCTGAACGCAGAAACCCCTCCTTATCAGCATCAAGGATTGCAACGAGGGATACTTCTGGCATATCTAGACCCTCTCTTAATAGATTAATCCCGACGAGCACGTCAAATACCCCCAGCCGCAGATCACGAATAATCTCTACCCGCTCCACAGTCTCAATATCAGAATGTAAATAGCGCACCCGAACCCCATGCTCACTCAGGTAATCGGTTAAATCTTCAGACATCCGCTTGGTTAAAGTAGTTACCAAAACCCGTTCTTCAAGCTTGGTACGCTTGTGGATCTCAGATAGCAAATCATCAACTTGACTTGTAGCGGGGCGAATTTCTATTTCGGGATCCGTTAAACCGGTAGGTCGAACCACCTGCTCTACGACCCTATCAGCATGCTCCGCTTCATAATTTCCTGGAGTTGCTGAAACAAATATCACCTGCGATACCAATTGCTCCCACTCATCGAACCGCAGCGGGCGATTGTCTAGTGCCGACGGTAGGCGGAAACCATATTCCACTAGTGTTTCTTTACGGGAACGATCTCCTTTATACATCCCCCCTATTTGCGGTACTCCGACGTGAGATTCATCTATCACCACTAAGGCATCAGGGGGCAGATAATCGAACAATGTTGGGGGTGGATCGCCGGTCCCTCGGCCCGACAAATACCGCGAGTAGTTTTCAATACCGTTGCAATAGCCCAGCTCTCGGATCATCTCCAAGTCATAACGGGTACGCTGCTCGAGCCGTTGAGCTTCGACTAATTTATTGTTATTTCTCAGCTGCTCAAGCCGCTCTTTCAGCTCCTCCTCGATTTTATCCAATGCCCCCAACAAGGTTTCCCGAGGGGTCACATAATGACTCTTGGGATAGATCGATACGCGTGGTACACGACGATAGACCTCACCGGTCAGTGGATCAAATATTGATAAACTGTCAATTTCTTCATCGAACAACTCGATGCGAACCGCTTCCTGCTCAGAGTCGGCGGGAAATACATCAATCACATCTCCTCGCACTCGATAAGTACCTCGGGCAAAATCAATATCGTTGCGGGTATATTGCAACTCGGCCAGACGCCTCAGAATAGCTCGCTGATCCACTTGATCGCCGCGGTCTAGGTGTAACATCATTTTCATGTATAACTTAGGATCACCCAAACCGTAAATGGCCGACACAGTCGCAACAACAATCGTATCTGATCGCTCCATCAATGCCTTAGTGGCTGAAAGACGCATCTGCTCGATATGTTCGTTTACCGAGGCATCTTTGTCGATAAAGGTATCGGATGATGGAACGTAGGCTTCCGGCTGGTAATAGTCGTAATATGAGACAAAATATTCGACGGCATTTCCCGGGAAAAAATCTTTAAATTCTCCGTACAACTGTGCCGCAAGTGTTTTGTTAGGGGCCATAACGATGGTGGGACGCTGAATACCTTCAACCACATTGGCGATAGTGAAGGTTTTACCGGACCCAGTCACACCTAGCAGAGTCTGACCTCGCAAGCCAGCTCGAACGCCTTCGAGCAAGCCCGCTATGGCTGTCGGTTGGTCTCCAGCGGGGGCAAATTTTGATACAACTTTGAACGGCTTAGACATTCAGTACTTCCGACCTAAAGCGGAGAGTTTACTACAGTAGAAGCCTTCTCCACCAACAGTAGAGTACCCGCAGGGGCTAAAAAATGCTCAAGACGGATATTTGCAGCGAAAATCATTGGCTTTGCGCAGAAAAACGGTTGACGACAACCCATCAGCCCTTTAATATTCGCGCCTCATCGACATCGGTCGGTGACAATTCCGCCTTAGCTCAGTTGGTAGAGCAAATGACTGTTAATCATTGGGTCGCTGGTTCGAGCCCAGCAGGCGGAGCCATATTCAGTAAGTAATTCAAATACTTACAATACTTTAAAGGCTGCCTCCGGGTGGCCTTTTTTGTTTGCCAACACTAAAACCGCAATGGCTATGTCTCTGTGACATGTCGACGCAGGACAGACAACAGCACCCATCACCCTTTGAATCAATCGATGACTACGCTGATATCTCCACTTTGATTTTGACAGCCTATGGTCACGTCTTCAGAGTGACTTCTTTCATCCGCATGCCTCACTTAAACTTATCAAGCTCATTTCTATAGAGCTTGTTATTCCATGCTTGAATAATAAGCTGAGCTCTAAAAAGCGCCCACAATTCAATCGTTGAGATAACAACAATAAGGGCAATACCCACTTCGATATGCCCGGTAATCATCAGCCCGACACCTAATACGAAGGCGGCGAGATCAACGAGGCCACTCATCCATTTGCCAAGATAAAAGTGGTGAAGCCCAGTAACAAAAAACCAGTTTAAAGCAGCATATGTATCGGGATCTTTAATTTTTTTCTTAACGGCTGAATAAAATAGGCTTCTATATTCATCTGACAGCCTATTAATTTCTTGCCGGAGTTCATCTTCTTGCCGCTCCACTTCATCCTGATTCAGCAACCCATTCTCCTAAAGTAAAGGATCAATACATTTACAGAAACTGTCTTTATGTGCACACGACCTGATTCTCGAGACACCTATTTTTACACCTTTTTTTACCCCATACTTGTCAATAGCTTGATAAGCATAAGCAGAACATGTTGGTTCAAAATTACAGTCTATACGGAACCAACGTCGCCCCCCTCCCGTCGAACGGTAAAGGCGGATGAGGTTGAGCATAACTATTTTCAATGACCTATCTTCCCATTGTTATTATTGCCGCTTCTCGACTCCAGAAAAGCCAGAATCTTTTTTGCTCTAAAACTTGAAAAACTAGTTGCCAGCCCTCACTTGCCAGAGCATTGAGTTCCGCCTCTACTTTCTTCAGCGGTAGGCCTGAAGAGCCTAAAAATATAGTGCCACAGCCACCCTCAGCTATATGTACAACTTTATATTCTGTGTATGTATTCATTTTTTCACATCCCTAGTGTTAGTAATTTTTCTAACGTTTTTATTTTTTTAATCGCATTTAATTTCAAACTTTCTACTTTTGTACCGGGTTAACGAATATATTTTTTCATTGCCTAACTTATTTCCATCAAAATAATTATTCGTCTGCGCCGATTTTCGGACGAAGGAAGGAACGTAAAGGTCAATTCGTGTTACCTAAAACGCCCTCTATCATAATTCAGCTATCCCTTAAATCAATCATTAATATTGATGTTTCTATGGCAGGGAGAAACGATTGAAGTAATGCATTCTGAAAAAGCAGAGTGTTGGTGTCATCGTCAATGTCCGTCTCAATAGGGTAACAATGATAAAACCATAATTTTATCCGAGCTGGAACTAGGCAAGAGGCAAGATGCTTCCTCTCTACATGGATTGTCAATGATCGAAAACCTAATAACCTCCGGCTTTATTGAGACAGATCAACGGTATAAATTCTATTCTGACGTATAAATAGATATGGCGAAAATTTTTTCGCTGCCGGAATCTTCACGCCAGTGAAGCTGCCTATCAACTATGTGGAGCGCAACATGAAACATGTGATTCGATCAAAGCCACCGATATTTCTCGCTCTGATAGCCACAGGATTTTACTTTTCAGTCAATTTAGTTGCTGCCCAAGAACTGATTGAAGAAATAATTATCCGTGCGCCCTATGAGAGTATTCACGTCAAAAGCACAACTACTCCCAATTTGAAAACTGAAATTATGGAGCTCAAGCGACGAGTGAGTATCAACGATCTTGACTTAGCCAAGTACGCTGATGTAGCGGAGCTTAATTCACGTATCGAAAGCGTTGCTAAAGAGTCGTGCCAAGAACTCTCCGAATTATCACCATTAAATCGCTCTGATCCAGCTGAGATGAGTCGTTGTAAGAAAAATGCAATTGCAAGTACAAAACAACAGACTGATCAGGCTATCGCCGAAGCCAATTAGGCAACCCGGAGATAGGAACCAACAATCCAGTGAGGGTTACGACAATATCTCCGATGGTTTTTTGATCACGAAACCGAATTCTGAATCGAGTATTCGTCAAGCGATAGCTGCTCAAAAATTACGTTTTTCGATGGTAGCATGCCCGCCATTTCGCCATGCCAAGTATTATTATCTATGGCGCCAGTAACCCTGCGATACCGTCAACGTTAGAATTTTTTATTTGAAAAGACAATCGGAAGATTATTGCACTGAAAAGATTATCCAATGAAAATTGGGACAGTTAATGCCAGTGATTTAGCCCATGATATATTGAAAATGATAGTGGCCTAGCTACATCAGGCACACAAATCAACACACAGAAAATCCCACCAGAAGTTTTTTGGACCACGGCTTACGTCAACCGATATCGACATGCCTACTTTCCAAGTCTTGACTATTAATTGCGCTAACCCGCTAAATATATTGAGCTAAAGGCCACCGAAGTAGCAGTAGCAGGCTAGTTTTTCGGGTGAGATGAGAACACAGGCGAGCACAATAGTGTCTGCTAGAGTCTGTTTACGCTACAACGCTGTAACACAGGGCTTTGGCTGAACGGGTTCCGGAAGTAAAAGGGGAGCTGCTTCTACTCGACTCTCGCTAGCGAGTTGTTCGTAAGCGGCTTGCTGAAGTCCCCTGACCTGTTGTTGAGACATGCCCAGTTCAAAACCCGAGCACTCATTGTCGCCAAGTGAGCGTGGATCGCGTCCCGTGAGATTACCGAAGACAACTAATGCCTCGAGATAATAACCGTAGTCGCTTGCGTGATAGTGATCCCACGTCCACAGGTCTATTAGGTCTGTGTCGATCCCGTCATAGGGGTTGGGGTCTGCGATCCCGCTCTCCATCGCTCTTGTCCAGGCCTGGCCAACGGCATTTACCGATTTAACAGCGTCCGCGCCTGCTGCGGCTGCATCGTATCCGGCGCGCACGTCTATGGCCATCTGGGCTATCGGTGTTCCACTCCATGGGCTGCCTGATCGATAAACAAGATCTGCACGCGACCAGGTAGCGGTGAGGAATACTTCAACGTCGGGATTAAGACCCCGCAGAAAGTCTGACATCTGCGCGGTGGTATCGATAAGTACGGCGGGGTCATTTGGGTTGCTGCTGTCCAGTGTGCTGAACCCATGCATAACCACTCGATCCCAAGGCCGCTGCCCTATGACATCCAATTTGTTAGCTAGATGGAAGTCCAGCCCGCTGCCAGGCCTAGTTTCTAGGTATACGTCGTAATTCAAACCGGCCTGATCGGTAAAAGACTTAAACAGCGCAGGCACTCCGCCGATACCTTCATTGTTGAGATCGGTTACCGAGTCTGCGCGATAGAATTTCGCCGCTGAGCCATAGCCGTAGGTGAAGCTGTTGCCTATAAATAAAAGGCTTTTCTCAGCGAAAACCGAGAGCGGGCTAACCGTCAAAACCAGAACGACAATAACTGTCTGTAAGCATTTCATTGGTGAATCCTTTTTCATACTAATTCAGTAGCGCTTGACTCGAAATAAAAACTGACTGCGCCTACGCCCAAAAAGAGGATGGATGCAACGTGCCGATCTAAGGGTGCTCGTCAAGCCTAGTGCTTGTAGAGTTACAGTCTTAGATAAAAATTGCGCGGAGATCGCCCTATCTAATAAGAATAGCTATGATCGGCTCGTTATTTATTCTGCTGGACCAATTCGAGGATTTTAACGGGACTCAAGGCCGGCGAAAAATAATAACCTTGAGCACTTTCGCATTTTTTTTCTCGGAGCCAAGCTAACTGCTCTTTTGTCTCGACGCCCTCAGCGACCAGTGTTTTACCGAGCGCATGGCTGAGCTTTATAATCGCGTCAACTATCGCCGTGCCCTCGGCACTAACGAACAACTGAGCAATAAATGACCGGTCAATTTTTATAACCTGAATGGGCAGCTGGTGCAGATAGCTTAAACTTGAATAGCCTGTGCCAAAGTCGTCAATACTGATTTCTATACCTAGCTCATTCAGTATTTTTAGCTGGTTGTTGGTTTGACCCAAGTTCTCGTCTTCGATAAAACAGTTTTCAGTAATCTCAATGCCAATCATCTCGCCCGGCAAACTGTGATGACGCAGAGCCGCCTGAAATATGTAGGGCAGATCCCCATTGGCAAATTGCACTGGCGACATATTTAGCGCAATCGGTATCGCTAGCCCCTGTCGGTGCCACTCGGCAGCTTGTCTGCAACCCTCATCAATTATCCAAGCTGAGAGTTCATTAATGAGACCGCTCTCTTCCGCATGAGGAATAAATTCATCTGGGGGGGTAAAGGACCCATCCTCTCGTGGCCAGCGGATTAAGGCTTCTACGCCCTCGACCCTATTGGTCAAAATATTATATTTGGGCTGGTAGTGCAAAATAAAATCTTGCCGCTCTATAGCACGGCGTATATCCACCTTAATCTCACGCGCTGCACGATCTTTAGCATCGATTTCAGAAGAGAAAAAACAACAACTTGACTCATTATTCCCAGCTTTTTTTCCGTGATACATCGCCAGGTCTGCATGCCTTGTAAGATTAAAAATATTTCTACCGTCCGTCGGGTAGGTCGATACACCTAGAGAGATATGAATATTGATTTCGGCGTCATCGTGGAGGATAGGTTTGGTACACTGAGCGACAATCTTTTCGCAAATCTTACGTACATTTTCAGCATTTTTAGTATCTCGCAAGATGACTGCAAATTCATCCCCGCCAAGACGCGCAACGGTTCCAGTATTTCCGACTGCAGACTGCATGCTATCGGCAACATGTCGGAGTAGCTGATCACCAGCCACGTGCCCGTAGTTATCGTTAATTTCTTTAAACGAATTAAGATCCGCAATCGCAACACAAAATAACTCGTTACTCTCTTTAGATTCCTTGATTGCTCTCTCGAGATTTTCATTGAACAATGCGCGGTTGGCTACCTTTGTCAATGTGTCATGCGTTGCCATGTGTTCAACTAACAGTCTATTTTTTACCGTCTCATTGATATCGAAAAAAGCACCCGTCAGCCGCAAGGGTTTACCATTATTATCCTTATGCATAAGCGCATTAAGCTTAAACCAATGAGATGAGCCATCACCCACAACAATCTGGCATTCTAAGTCGACAGGGGTGCTCGATATATTTATCCTTCCAAACTGTTTGTTGACCTCTTCGCTTCCCGCACCTTTGAAAAGATGGTAGTTTTTTAACCGGTAGGTTGTTTCTGCTACTGAATAGCCGAAAATTCGTGCAAGTTTTGGCGAGCAGTAAATCTCCTTAGTCTGTAGATTAATCTCCCATATGCCTGCGCCACTGGCCTCTGCAACACGTGCAAAACGCTCATTAACTCTTTCCAGCTGGCGTGCCCCCTCCTCTGAGCGGTCTCTCGCCGCTGTCAACGCGGCGGTTCTATCCGCTACATGCTGATCTAACCGGGCAATCGATTCTTGAAGGGTTTGATTAACTTGATAGAGCTCATAGCTCTTCTGTTCGAGAATAGATTCAGCTTGTTTGCGGGCAGCTTTTTGACGCAATACCTGCCGCCTTAAGGTCAGTACTTCTTCGGAAGGATCGTTAGCATCGCCGCCCGTCTCACTCATCTTAGACAACAGCAACTGTGCGCGTTAAGCGAAAGCTGATTTCATTATCCGACGCTTGATCGCTGTTAACAACATTCACCGAAAATCCGTTGTCATAGTAGACTGAACATCCCAACAACAATCCATGAGCAACCGTGGCAAATGGTCTACATGACTGGTAATGCAGAACCATATTGTCGTCGTCTATGGTATCAAAACTCAGGGAAGGCAGTTCTGCTTCCGGATATAGCTTTTCCACTTCGACATGAATGTGACTGTCAATATTTTTTATGAATTCAAAACAATCTTGGTTGTCTTGCAGCAACCCGGGAAGTGAATCCATTAATTTACTGAACAGATTTTGTCCATAGGCCAGCAAAAGCTCGGGCAATGGGGTCTCGGTGATTTGAGACAGTCGTATAACCATTGTGATCAATTCTTGGTGGTCATAGGTACCCACCGCCGTATATATACCGCCACTGGGCAGATCTGACGACTCGACCATCTCGTCCATGACAGCAAGACCGAAGGACCCTTCCACCATCTCTAGGAATTCGCAGAAAATCATGCCCTTCATAATTTCACCACCGTTTATTTCTTTTATCGAGTTCAAATTTTAGCACAGATACACGGGAAAAAACGTAATCACCGTGCAATAGGTGTTATTACCCATACAAAGAAAATAGAGTGCAACACTACAGCTTGAGGGACAATACATTTAACCATTTACAGGCGTATAAGTTTTGTAGATCAGGTCAGTTTACGGTACGGTCATGTCATTTTTCCATAACAGGGGTAGGAATTTATGAGCAGCTTAAAAGGTAAATATGCATTAGTCACGGGCGCTGGTAGAGGTATTGGTGCCGCAACAGCCCGCAAACTCAGCGATGCTGGGGCCCATGTTATGATTAACGATCTTGATGCCGATGTTGCACAGCAAATAGCTAATGAATTGCCCGGAGCCGTTGCCTATCCTGCAGACTTGACTGATCCAGGAGCAGCGGATCAAATAATTGCGGCTGCAATTGAACACTTTGGCGGGCTGGATATTGTTGTTAACAACGCCGGCTATATCTGGCATAGCGCTATCCACAATATGTCGGACGAGCAATGGGACGCTATGATCGACATTCATGTTAGTGCTCAATTTAGAGTCCTACGCGCCTATGGGAAATGGCTACGATCCAATGCTAATCACTCATCTCCGGTGCGCAAAGTTGTGAATATTTCATCGACTATGGGCCTACATGGTGGCGCTACCCAGGTCGCTTATTCTGCTGGGAAAGCTGCGGTCGTTGGGCTAACACGCACTCTCGCCAAAGAGTGGGGCCGGTTTAATGTGACGGTTAACTCCGTTGCTTTTGGCGCTATTGAAACTCGTCTCACCAGTCCCTACGAAACCGAACCCAACATTTCAATGGTAAAAGGACAGCCCCGCAAGGTTGGTCTGAGCAATGAACAACTAGAACACACTAAGCGTGCCTCGCCGTTAAATCGAATGGGTACCGCCGAAGATGCCGCCAACGCTATTTATCTGATGTGCATTCCGGAGTCCGACTGGATCACCGGCGAGGTAATTCTAGCCAGCGGCGGGGTTCGTTCTTAGGAAGCGCCCTTATCTGAGCACGCGGTGGCTGGCAAAACCATCATCGACATATCGATGGTGGTTTAAAACCCAAGGCACTGACGCACTGAAATCCCCCTCATGACTATTAATCAACGTACTAGCTTTATTGACATTCTGTTAAACGATGATCCTCCGCCGGGAAGAACAGTGACTTCGAGTTTGTTTAGCGAGTTAATCTATGCTGCTCGAACTACAGCTCCTCGCTATCTTTTGGTTGCTGGGTATTACAAAAAAGATTTTTTCTACATTTTCAATGTTTGTATCTTCTGAATTCATCCTAAATGTTGCCGGCTAACGTGAGCGTTGAGAATTTTTTATTGATCATTTGCAACCATGTTCAGGTCATGGAGGGATGTGATTATCTGAAGAGGTCAAGACAACATTAGAGCCCATGTGCTTTGCGGGGTGGCACAGACAACAGCAAGCTTTGGTATCAGTGGGTTTGGGGAAACGGGCCACTGCTCACACCATTAGGCGCTGCCGATAAAGCCTGATCCGAAGCGAAGCATGCATACAAAATCAAGTATGGCCGTTCTCACGAATCCTTTTAGACAACTGATCCTCGCGCACAGCGATCTTACATGATTGCTAGCTGTGACCTATGAAAACTAAGACCTTGGCGATTAGGAAGCAATGACAGACAGTCGTCCTGATTTGGGCCGACCAAAACGGCAATGGTTATCCAGTCTCGTCAAAAGCTCCTACAACAAGCCAATGTAACCGGCGATGCTGGGCTGGCAGACACCTGCTATTGTGACTGCCTCACCAGGGAATCGATTTATTATCCCAGTCCAAATACGAGAGCTGCCCATCAATTTCTGCATTACGCATGATTCCACATAGGCGCTCGGCAACAAACTGGGGAGTAAACAGTTTTTCATTGGGCACTGACCGGCGGAATGGCTTTGACAAGGGAGTATCTGAGGTGCCTGGATGAAAGGCAATTATTTTGACGTTCTTCGCCCGTCGAGCATATTCAATGGACAGCGTACGTAACATCATGTTGAGCGAAGCTTTGGAGCTGCGGTAGCCGTACCAACCGCCTAGACGATTATCGCCAATACTCCCAACTCTAGCGCTCAGAGCAGCCACCACGCAGCGCTGATTGCTTTTTAACAGTCGGTGCAGCAATTTTAACCACAGGACAGGAACCACGGTGTTGGCCTGAAATACAGCATGCAGTGCGTCGGCATCAATATCTTCTAGGCGTTTCTCCGGCCACAACGTGTCGCTATGCAAAATACCGTGACAAATAACTACCCTTGTTACGCTCCCCGCAAATGGCTGCAAACGTTCGACCACTGACGCCATTGCTGATTCCACATACTCAGTTTCTATCCAAATTGGGACGGACGTTTCAGTTCCGGTGAAAGATTCCGGTGCAGATTTTCGGCTCACCGCCACTACAGTGTCTATCTCAGCGTCAGCGATTAATTCATTAACGATTGCATGAGCAAGACCTCCACTGGCACCAAGAACAAGTGCTGTATTTAATTCCCTCATAGTTCACCCCGCTTAATTTCACAGACCTCGCAACGCTCACTACCGGTCAATAACTTTGAGATCCGCGGGCGGTGTTTGGCAAAAAACAAATAAACCCAGTGCGACACTTGTTTAATCAAGGGCCAGCGAAGGATAGCCACCCAATGACGTTTCCCGACCAACGCCCAAGCCTCATACGTAACGTCAAGTGCATAGATCATCTCGCCATTAGCCAACTGACCATGCAGAATTTGATCGGCTCGCACGGGGTCAATGTAGGGAAAACGCTGAACGAAACCCTCAGCGTGAATATCTTCCAAGCTGATTTTTTGGGCACTGTCACGCCTGCTTAAATGACGCATCTCCGAAACGCAGAGTGGGCAGCCACCGTCATAAAAAATAGTCAATTCCGTCATACGTTTAACTCCAGGAACATCAGCGCAGCAACTAGAATATGCAGCAATACCACCAATGATGTGATTCGTACCCGCATCAAACCATAACTGCTGCTCAATAATTTCAATGTAAAATACCGTGACTCAGTCATGACATCGGCCCAGAGCAGGCTTAAGAATCCCCCCGCCAGTAGGCACACTGCAAAGATCATCATCGTTGCTCCAACGGTGGCCAGCAGCAAACATGCCCATGCAGTCAGAGCAACAAAATTACTCAAGACAATCATGGCTTTTGCGAGATCACTTGAACCACCTGATTCGGCCCGCCGACTTCGCTCCCAAAGCGCCCCCCCTAAAAAAGTCAGAATGACTGCGCTGTAGGCAATAAAAACGTGAGCCGGGTAAAGCCCTGCCAGAGAGACACTCTCCAGTCCCGCCCCATTTAAGTGGGCGAAAACCATCAAACCCGCAAGCATTATAAAGGGTAGTGAACCGGCATCGCCCAGCATTGCAGTCAGGCTATATCGCTTTTTTTCTAAGTGGACTTGGTCAGGCATGTAAGATTGCTTTGCTCTTGCGTAAAAATGCTAGTCTTAGGCTTGTTGTTACGTGCGCCAAAACAATTCAGATGCTTTTAAACAGCCTCTGATAGGTCTGAATTTACCCATTCAGCGTAAATATGGAGCTATTTACCTCTTTTTATTCTTTTTAGCGTTGAGACATTCACCATGCAAAAAGTCGGGCTTTTCTGGTTTAATCATGATTTGCGTATAGACGATAATGCGACACTACTTCGTGCCGCAGCCGAAGTCGACACCCTCATCTGCCTTTACTGCGCAGACACGGCAAAGACGGGACCAGGGTCACGGCAACCTGCGGAACTGTCTCTACGACGCCGTGAATTTCTATTTGAGTCGCTGCAAGACCTTGAAGCTCAGCTCAATCGTCACGGCCAAAAACTGGTGGTGCGCATACAGCCGCCACTGGAAGCTATTGCGCAGCTAATCACTGTACACAATGTTTCGCATATTTATCGTTCCAACCACGTTGGTAGTTATGAAAACACAATCTGGACGATATTGCGTAAACGCTATGGCATGCTCACGTTTACCCAATGTCATACCCACACCTTATTTGAACCATCTCAGTTACCATTTGCTATTGACCAACTTCCCAGCAGCTTTTCTAAATTTCGTCGCGTCGTAGAAAAGATGGACATTAACAGCGGCATTGCCGAACCTTTGCCCACACCAACTTCGTTGCCAAAGCCCGCTCTGGTGGCTGATTTGGCGTGGCAAAAACGCTGGCATGAGTATTTCACTCAAAGTAGCGATTCGCCGGCACTGTTTAGAGGCGGTGCCAGTGCCGGCCGGCGGCATCTAGAGAACTACTTTGGTAGCCGACGGGCCAGTGACTACAAAGCAACTCGAAATGGTCTCGACGGGATGGATTATTCAACCAAATTTTCACCCTGGCTGGCTAACGGATCGCTGTCAACACGGCATATTGTGCGGCAATTGCAGGGCTATGAAGAGCGTGCCGGCGCTAATGATTCGACTTATTGGATTCTATTTGAGCTTTTATGGCGTGAATATTTTCAATGGTATGGCCACAAATATCAGCAGCGTCTTTTTACCTTCTCGGGCATCGGGAACTCAACACCGATTACCAGCTTTTATCCCGAGCGTTTTAAAAAATGGTGTGTAGGTAACACACCCTACGCCATTATCAATGCCTGTATGAGACAGCTAAATGCAACTGGCTATCTATCCAATCGCGGCCGTCAACTTGCGGCAAGCTGCTTTGTCCATGAGCTCGGATTAGACTGGCGTCACGGCGCAACCTACTTCGAGCAGCAACTCGTCGATTACGATGTGGCTTCTAACTGGGGCAATTGGCAGTATCTAGCAGGTGTCGGTGCAGACCCCCGCGGGCATCGCCATTTCGATTTGCAAAAACAGGCGCAGATTTACGATCCTGATAATCACTTCGTACACCGCTGGGCCGGAGAAGATTCCCTACAACCTCTAGATTCAGTCGACGCCGCCGATTGGCCGATCTAAACCCGCGGCCGTAAGCGCAGAATAGCAGTCTACGTGATAAGCTGCCTCTCAGTGCATCACAGCCCCTCCAATTTCTAAAAAAGTATCCACGACCATGAAAAAATATCATAGCCTGCGGCTTATTCTCGGTGACCAACTCAATCGAAGTCATTCTTGGTACAAAGAAAAGGATGACGGCGTACTTTATGTGCTTGCAGAACTTCATCAGGAGGCTTCTTATGTTCGTCATCATGTGCAGAAAATATGCGCTTTTTTTGCTGCGATGGAGAGCTTCGCTAGCTCACTAAAGGCTGCAGGACACCACGTCAAACACCTCACTTTGGACGATACGGTTGACTTCAAAACCATTAATGAATTGATCGCCTCCCTTTGCACCGAACACAGCGTTAAACGCTTTGACTATCAGCATCCAGATGAATATCGGTTGGCAGATCAGCTGAAAAAATTACAGCTGGGGATTCCTGTGCACTGCTTCGGCAGCGAACACTTTCTATTAGCGCAGGATGAGCTGACCGACTATATAAAGGTTGGTAAACACAACCGTATGGAGTCGTTTTATCGCAAGCTGCGCAAGCGCTTTAACATTTTAATGGACGACGATCAGCCACTGGGTGAACGTTGGAATTTTGATGGCGAAAACCGCAACAAACTCAAGGCAGCAGATCTTAAGGAAATACCGCAACCACTATTGTTCGCCAATCCGGTTGGCACCTATCTAGACCGCATTCAACGTCATCATATCGACACACTTGGAAGAGCAACCGAAGACCTATTGTGGCCAATTGATCGTCAGCAGTCGCTACAGCTTTTAGATTTCTTTTGTCTGCACTGCCTACCCAACTTTGGTCGTTTTCAGGATGCGATGACCCATAACGGCGAATCACGTTGGAGTCTCTATCACTCTCGCATTTCATTTGCTTTGAACAGTAAAATGCTTCATCCGATGCAGGTGATTGAGGCCGCTTTGGCACGCTTTGCAGAGGCTAACAGCGGCGTCGACCTTGCTCAGGTTGAAGGCTTCGTGCGTCAAATTCTCGGTTGGCGCGAGTATGTACGTGCAGTCTACTGGGTCAATATGCCCGACTATGCTGCGCTCAATAGCTTCGATGCCAAGACCAATCTGCCGGAATTTTTTTGGACCGGCAAGACTAAGATGGCCTGCATGAAGCAGGCAATTGATCAGTCGCTGGATTATGCTTATGCGCATCATATTCAGCGATTAATGGTGACTGGCAACTTTGCCATGCTTGCAGGAATAGACCCAGATCAGGTGGACCAGTGGTATCTAGGGGTTTATATTGATGCTGTTGAATGGGTAGAGATGCCGAACACTCGAGGCATGAGTCAGTTCGCCGACGGCGGTCTAATCGCTACTAAACCCTATGCCGCTAGTGGCAGCTATATCAACAAAATGGGCGATTACTGTAAAGGCTGCCACTATAGCGTTAAAGAGCGATTCACCGAAAATTCCTGCCCTTTTAATAGTTTGTACTGGCATTTTATGCAGCGTCACAGTGAACGCTTTTCAAGAAACCCGCGTACCGCAATGGCCTACCGCAGCTGGGAGAAAATGGACGCCGACGTGCAGCAGGCACTACTGCTAAGGGCTGATTTTTGTCTGAGTAATTTAGACCAACTCTAAATAATCAACTCACTAAAGGCGACTGAGATAATCAACTGCATGGGATTTTTATTGACTAGCCAGCCACATGAAAATCAATCGTAATTTTGACCGCCTTTCCCAAACACTTTGCTTAACCGCCAAGGCTCTATTTATGTTGGTAACTAAACACTACCCTCTTCTCTTTGCCACTGTCATCGGATTAATTCTGGCGGGCTGTAGTGGGGATTTTAATGATAGAACAGCCGAAAAAGAGGCAGCAGTCGTCGAGAAATCGAAATCCTATGTCGAGTTAGGTGATATTGATAGTATTGGCAAACGAGGTGAGTTGAGGGTTCTGATCCATTCAAATGATGATGATTTTCTACCCAGAAATGGCCGCCCTCAGGAAATTGACCAAGCAATGCTACAGCGCTTTGCCGATGAGCAAGGACTCGCCATGACCACGGTAGCCATTGAAAATTTTGACGAGCTAATACCCCGTCTTCTTGACGGCAAGGGAGATATCATTGCCGCCAACCTAACCGTTACCGATAAGCGAGCGAACCGGGTTGGGTTTTCGCTTCCCCTCGACTTAGTCACCGAGCATTTGGTCAGCAGCAAGCAATATCCATTAACAGCACTAAGCCAATTATCAGATCGGGTTATCGCAGTGCAACAAGAAAAAACATTCTGGGATACGGCAGAAAAACTAAAGGTCGACTTTCCGGGACTGAAGATTAAAATGCTGCCTGGAGAGATGAGTAATGATGAAATCTTTGACTATATCAGTGAGAGTGATCAATATCTTACCTTGGCTGACAGCAATGTAATTAGCACTCTTAAAACCTACCGGGACGACCTCATTGTCTCAGGCCCGCTGGCACAAAAAAAGCCTACAGCATGGGCTGTACGCCCTAATAATACTGAATTATTAGCCCAGCTCAATCAATTTATTCAGATAGAAAAACTTATCAGACCTAAAAAAGAAAATCGTACAAATGACTGGCAGGAAATTAAAAAAAGAAAACATTTACGTGTAGCCTTAAGAAATAATAGCGCTTCCTATTTTTTGTGGCGAGGTAAGCTTCTGGGTTTCGACTATGAACTCATCAAAGCCTTTGCTGAAAAAAACGAGTTGCTGATCGATGTTATTGTACCCCCCAGTCACGAAAAACTGATTGATTATGTACGTAGTGGAAAAGCTGATATTGCAGCAGGATTTTTATCGATAACAGATGGCCGTAAGCAGGATAATGTCGTATTTTCTAACCCCTATCATTATGCCTCTGAGTTAATTGTTGAGAAAAAAGAACAGGGTAAAAATATGGCTATTGACGACCTTTCGGGTCGTACTATTCATGTCCGCCGATCAAGTAACTATTGGAAAACGATCAAACAATTGCAGAAACAGGTGGCCGTTAATCTGGTTGCAACACCAGAAAACGAGGAGACGGAGGAAGCCATCGCCAAGGTTGCCTCTGGCGAATATGACCTGACGGTAGCTGATAATCATATTCTCGATATTGAACTCACTTGGCGTAAAGATGTGCACAGTGCCATGGTGCTCGGTGCGCCACTCCACCAAGGTTGGGCAGTACGCGAGAGCAATCCCGCATTACTAAAAGCACTCAATCAATTTATCACTAAAGAGTATCGCGGCCTATTTTATAACATGACCTATAAAAAATATTTCACCGCACCCAAAGGTGTTGCTAAATTGAAAAAAGGCCAACTAGCATTCAGTGATCGAGGAAAGCTTTCACCCTACGACGACATCGTAAAGAAATTTGCCACCAAGTATAATTTTGACTGGCGCCTACTCGTTGCACAAATGTATCAAGAGAGTCACTTTAATCCTAAAGCAGAATCCTGGGCAGGCGCGATTGGTCTCTTTCAAGTAATGCCTAAGACAGCGAAAGAACTAGGCTACGAGAATTTACAAAACCCCAAGATTGGCATAGAAGCAGGGGTTAAGTACTTACATTGGAGCAGACAGCGCTTTCCTGACACCCTAACAGTGACTGACCGCCTGTGGTTTACGTTGGCCGCCTATAACGCGGGAGCCGGCCATGTCCATGACGCTAGACGCCTTGCAAAACAACAGGGGTTTAACCCGAACCTTTGGTTTGATAATGTTGAGAAAGCGATGCTACTTTTATCACAACGCAAGTACGCATCGAAGGCTCGACATGGCTATGTTCGGGGGCAAGAGCCGGTAAGCTATGTGCGCGCCATTAGAGATCGATTCAATGCGTATGTGCAGCTGACAGAGAAAAGAGTTGCAGAATTAAACTCCTCTCCGACAGCTGTTAACGCAGAGCGTGATGGACTCGACCCTATCCGAGTGTCGATCGCTCTTAACTAAGTAGCTCGCCCAGAATATATCAACAGTAGAGCAGCGTTAGCTTGCGATCAAGAACCGCGACCGCCAAGATCAAACATCTAGAATGCCCTAACCGTTCGGACCGGGTCAGTCTGCATCGATATTGGCTTGCAGGGGATCTCGTTGACCACGAAGAATGTTGCCGACCCAACTCTTAGAATGCTATTAAGCACACTCTAACAGACCTGTTTCAGCTGGCCGTAACTCGACAGCAGCGAATAACCTAATAACGTCGACCATTTTTTTGCTGCCGCTTTTAATTGAGTGGCACTGCTTTGATCAGCTTTTTTACCCGCCAATATAACCCAGTTACCTTCGCTGGTTGTAGATACTCGCACGTCGGCAAAGTGCGTTTTTAGGGCAGTCATCATCTCTTTGTCACCCCGGTGCAGCTGCCAACAATTCAGCACCAACCAGCCGTCATCGTTAAGAAGCTCTGCACAACGCTCGATGAACCAGGGTTGAGTTTGCTGCAAATCCAAGCCCTCTTCACCATAAATGTCACTGAATAATACGTCAGTTTTGCTCTGTTCAGTATTATCGAGGAACTCGCTGGCGTCTTCTGTAAATACGTCAATACGCTCACTGCGTGGAAACTGAAAATACCGATAGGCGACATCAACGACCTGCGAGCGCAACTCCACGACACGCAATTTTAATGTCGGGATATAGTGGTGCATAGTTGTTGCTAAAGTCCCCCCACCTAAACCAAAAAGAATGACATTTTTAGGCTCTTTAAATAACAGTACTAACAACATTGCTCTACTGTAATCATGCTGTAACTGCAATGGATCAGACTTTAATTGGCAGCTTTGTTCGTCACCATCGCCAAAAGACAGATAACGCTTATTACCATCATCAAAGACCTGCAGCGGTCCGTACTCATCGTAGTAACGATATAATTCTTTACCTAAAGACATAACTTAATTCTGCTTGGAAAAACCTAGACACATTAATGGGCTTAAAGATGACTCTAAGAGTCATGACGTTAGCGAAGCTGTTAAAAATACAGTTTTCGATCCCGGTATATTAATCATAACCCGCTTGATTTTATAGACATTTACAAACCAGGCGGTCAATAGTACCGATTTAGCGTTAATCTATGCTAAGAAACCGTCCGTTCAATTATCTGTTCAGCGTTTTTTGTGTTTTCCCGGATCAATACAATGCATCACAAGAAAATAGCCGACCTAGACGCTGAGACAGCGAACTTGGAATAACTATTGTGGCAACATACTTGAAGTCATATCGGTTACTATTTTAACTGGAAAGATTAGCGCGATGAAGCCATACTAACAGCTTAAAGTGAAAAACCATCAACCATAAATCAGCAGGTGTAGACAATGGCAACTCCCTATCCCGACCACCCACAGTTAAGGGGTAATTTTGCTCCTCTTAGAATGGAATGTGATATTGAAAATGTTGTTGTTCATGGCGAAATACCAAAAGATTTAGATATTAGCTATTTCCGCAATGGCCCGGACCCCCAATTTGCACCGAGAGGCAAACATCATTGGTTTGGTGGCGACGGAATGGTGCATGGCTTTCATATTCAAAATGGTAAAGTAAGTTACCGCAACCGATGGTCGCGAACTCAAAAATGGAGCCTTGAAAGAGAAGCAGGGAAATCTCTTTTTAGTGCCTTTAATCCTATGGATTGCGATCCTTCAGTTGCCGGTTTACAAACTGACGGCACTGCAAACACTAATATCGTCTGGCATGGAGACAAATTATTAGCACTTGAGGAAGGCCATGCGCCATTCGAACTTGACTCAAGGACGCTCGATTCCAAAGGCGCTTGGGACTTTGCTGGCGAATACAGCGATAGAATGACAGCGCATCCAAAAATTGACCCAAAAACCGGTGAAATGTTATTTTTCGGCTATATGGTAGGAGAACCTCTTGGCAACGGAATGAGTTATCAAGTTGTCGACAGCGGCGGGAAGCTTACCCGATCAGACCATTTTAATGCCCCGATTGCCTCCATGGTTCATGATTTCATTACCACCGATGAACACGTCATTTTCCCGATATTCCCATTGACGGGTAGTCTTGATCGAGCGATGTCCGGCCAGCCTGCTTTCGCATGGGAGCCAAACAAAGGCGCTCATATTGGAGTAATGCGCAGGACAGACAGCATCGATAAAATACGCTGGTATGACATTGACCCCTGCTACGTATTCCATGCTCTCAATGCTTACACTAAGGGAAACACCATCGTCGCGCACATGATGCAATTTGAAGAAGCCCCGCTCTTTCCGCATGTGGATGGAAGCAGGGCTGACCCGAAAAAAGCTAATGCTAGGTTGTGCGAATGGACCATAGATTTAAGTGAAAATGGGGGGATAAAACGTCGCTATCTTGACGACATAACAGGAGAGTTCCCGCGTCTGGACGAGCGTTTTGTCGGTCTTGAAAACCGTTTTGGTTATTATGCAGCGTCAACTGTCGCGGATGGTGGATTGGGATTTGATGCGATCGCCCACCAAGATTTGAAGCTGGACAAACGCACGCTGTTTCAGCTACCCGATGGCGATAAAACAGGAGAACCTATTTTTGTGCCGAAATCTAAAACTGCTGAGGAGGGTGAAGGTTACTTAATCAGTGTAATTTATCGGGCCAATCAAAATCGTAGTGACCTGGTTATTTTCGATGCTGAGAACATCAGCGATGGCCCCATCGCCACCGCAGAATTACCGCACAGGGTGCCCCATGGATTTCATGGAAACTGGAAATATAACAGCTGAGTTTAGCGAACCTAAGATGAACGCCCTCAATTAATATCATAGCGATATCTAGGGCTCATCGGCGACGCCGCCAATGTCTAGTAATCGTCGTAATCAGGAATAGACCCGTCAAGCTATCAGCTGGGCGGCCTCTATTCGGTCTCCTACGACAGTTACTCGACAAGGTATTGCGGAGACCATTTTTCCTTCAATCAACATCAACTTCATACCCCGAGTGCAAGCTCGTTTAATCGCCTTAAAATAGAACTCCTGAAAATTAGTCTCATCGTTGCTAAACTCAATAACATAGTTGCGTAGCACTCCAGAAATGTCGCCAATCCAATTTGCTAGGTTCGTTAACATATCTTGAAAGCCAAGCACGGCTAAATCGCGTAAAAAAGCGGTGTTCTATTGACCAAATCGCGTCACCGTCTATATCCTTGTCACAAAGTGATGCAAGAGATACCCGAACTTTAGCACAGGACATCCCGTGAAAATTCTCGGCAAACTCATTATCATATTTTGGCTTATGACTATCGTCAGCACCCCGATCCGCGCAGAATTGCGCTGGCACTGGGAGAGTTCATTTAGCGAGGATGAGAAACGTCGCCTCACCTCATGGATTGAACAAACCTATCATGCCATTACAATGAGCGTTGCCCCCTACCCCTTTGACGTACACATACATTTTTATCGTCTGGCCGACACCACAGGTCCTGTGCCTTGGGCAAACACGCGCAGGTCTGACCCGCAGGGAGTTAATTTTCACGTAGACCCCAATTTTTCGACTTCACAGTTCATGAACGACTGGACGGCAGCACACGAACTCAGCCATCTGCTACTACCTTATTTGGGTAGGGATAACAGCTGGTATGCGGAGGGCTTTGCAAGTTTTATGCAGTATCAAATTCTTCACGCTCTGAATCTGTTAAGTAAGGAAGCTATTGACGCAGAATATCAGCGCCGGCTAGACAAAGCTGAGTCTAATTATACCTTTGATCAATTACCCTTTGCCCTCGCTGCCAAAAAGTTACGCGCACAGCGCAAATATCCCACCATGTATTGGGGAGGTGCAGCTTATTTTCTGAAGGTCGATCAAGCACTAAGAGCAAACGGAGGCTCCCTGCTAAAAACACTGCAAGATTATATCGAATGCTGTCGTCAAAACTCATCAGACCTTAATACTCTCACTCAGGACTTAGATCGCATCAGCGGCATGGATACTTTTTCGCACGAATTGTCCGTTTTTCAATTTCAACCGGGGTTTCCAAAATACACACCACAACCATGAATTCTTCATCACACCGCATCTCAACACGACTGCGATAGGCCATCAATTCCCGTTACAACTGCCAAGTAACTGCCGGCAAGATCAGTAAGCTTCGGTAGTTTCCGGCCAGCTACCGCTAACTTAAAAAAGTAGCCATTTAGTGTACATCAAACGATAGCCTAACTACCTACACTGAGGTACCCTGACCGGCAGAAGCCACGCGTCAATTAGGACCAATTTATGCCAGACCAACAACATGCCCCTCTCCGCGATAACGTTCGCTTGCTGGGAGGACTTTTAGGTGACACTTTGCGAGATCAAGTCGATGAATCTTTGCTCAACCGGGTTGAAGAAATCAGAACCTTAGCCAAGCAAGCGCGCAGCGACGGTAACTGGCAACCACTACTGGATGTTATGTCAGAACTGCCCGACAGTGATTTGGTTCCAGTGGCCCGCGCATTTACCCACTTTCTTAATTACGCTAACATCGCCGAACAGCATCATCGAGTCAGACGCCGCAGAGATAACCGTCGTGAAATTGACGTACCCTCTCCTTTGGGCACTATGGCTGAGCTATTACCGCGTTTACTTAATAATGGTCACAGCGCCGAAGCTATCGTCACGGCGATCAGTCAGTGTCGAACTGAATTAGTCTTAACCGCCCATCCGACGGAAATCACTCGGCGCACTTTGCTGCGTAAGTACAATGATATCGATGTCATTCTCGGACAATTGGATAGGCCGGACCTCACACCCAAAGAGCAACAAACACAACTTAAACGCTTACGGCGACGCATTATTGCCGGTTGGCAGACTGATGAAATTCGCCGGAATCGCCCAACACCAGTGGATGAAGCGAAGTGGGGGTTTGCCACTATTGAAAGTACCCTATGGCACGCATTGCCGGAATTTTTACGGGATCTAGATGAGCAAATGCTGCAGCATACGGGGAAGCGTTTGCCACTGGATAAAGCACCGATTCGTCTCTCATCGTGGATGGGCGGAGATCGGGATGGTAATCCCAATGTGACCGCCAGAGTTACCGAGGAAGTTTTATTACTCGCTCGCTGGGAAGCAGCCGACTTGCTGTTACGCGACATCAATGAGCTGCGTGAAGATTTATCCTTCGGCACATGCAACAGCGCGCTGCGTGAGGCAGCCGGCGACCATCACGAACCTTATCGAGAGCTATTGCGCAAAGTTCGCCAAACGCTAACCAACACTCGCGAATGGGCCGAAGCAACACTTAACGGCGAGATTTTTGAAGGTCATATCTACCAACATGACGAAGAACTACTGCAGCCTTTACAGTTAATTTATCAATCATTGCTCGACTGTGGCATGGAAGCCATCGCTCATGGTCGCCTGGAGACTATTTTAAGGCGGGTCGCCTGTTTTGGCTTAACGCTGATGAAGCTAGATATTCGTCAAGAATCTACTCGGCACAGCGATGTTATTAATGAAGTCACCCACTATCTGGGCATTCAGATTAATAACAAACCTTACCAGGATTGGTCTGAAACTGAGAAACAAACCTTTCTCATCAATGAATTGAAAAATCGACGACCACTCATTCCCAAACACTTTCCAGCGTCAGCTGAAGTGCAAGAAGTATTGGATACTTTTGCCGTATTGGCACGGCAACCAGCTTCCGCTTTAGGTGCCTATATCATTTCAATGGCAACCTACCCATCCGATATTCTTGCCGTACGCTTGTTGCAACAAGAGGCCGGATGTTTAACGCCTCAGCGTATCGCGCCCTTATTCGAGACCCTAGACGATTTAGAAGGCGCAGCCGACAGTATTGAACAACTACTCGCAATAGAATGGTATCGACAAGATATCGGCGGTCAGCAGGAGGTGATGATAGGGTATTCTGACTCCGCCAAAGACGCTGGCTTTTTTGCTGCATCATGGGCGCAATACCGCGCCCAAGAAGCGTTGAGTAGTGTTTGCGAGAATGCCGGCGTCCACCTAACTTTGTTCCATGGGCGAGGAGGATCAGTCAGTCGCGGTGGTGGTCCCGCACACGAAGCTCTGCTCTCGCAGCCTCCCGGCACCATCAAGGGTTCGGTGCGTGTCACCGAGCAAGGTGAAATGATTCAATTCAAGTTTGGGTTAAAAGAGCTGGCGATTCACAACCTTGAACTTTATACCACAGCAACACTCGAGGCGACTCTGTCCCCCATAGAAAAACCAAAGCAAGAATGGCGTGAGATGATGCAAACGCTAGCTGACGTATCAGTCAAAGAATATCGACGCATTGTGCATCATGATCCGCGCTTTGTTGACTATTTCCGCTGTGTCACACCTGAACAAGAACTCAGCCGTCTATCACTCGGCAGCCGCCCGGCAAAACGCAGGGCGAGTGGCGGCGTTGAAAGCCTGCGCGCTATACCCTGGGTTTTTGCTTGGACCCAAATGCGCTTAATGCTGCCCGCCTGGCTGGGTACCGGCAAAGCCTTAGCCGAGCAAATTGATCAGGGGCAGCAAAATCTATTGCAAGTCATGCTCAAGGATTGGAATTTTTTCAGTATGCTGGTGGATATGCAAGAGATGGTGATGGCGAAAGCTGATGCCAAGGTCGCCGGCTACTACGAACAGCGCTTGCTGGACAACGTTAATGCCCAATCGCTGGGACAAGAACTACAAGCTGGCTTTCATCAGGCTCATCAGGCTATTGAATCCATTAGCGGACACTCATTACTGGCTAACAATCCCATGCTACAATTTTCAATTGCTGTCAGAAACCCCTACATTGATCCCCTGCATATTACTCAGGTCGAGCTAATGCGTCGCTTACGTCTGCAAGACCAAGATAATCAGGAGCAGCTCGAACAGGCACTGATGGTCTCCATTGCGGGCATCGCTGCGGGTTTACGTAATACCGGGTAAACCGCCAGTCCTGGTATAGCCGCTATACCATCTGCTAACCTGCGAGCAAGGACGCTCAAAGGTAAACCGCGTAACACCGGCAAAGGCGCGCACCTGTTGCGCGATCTTTGTGATGACTACTCAGTACGTATCGTTTTCATCGTGCACTGATACAGACACATTACCCATAGAATCTACCGACACATTAAAGACGATGGGTTTACAACACACCTGACAATCTTCAATATACTGATGCCCCACTTCCTGCTGATCAATAAGCACATCTATCGCCTCGCCACAGTAGGGACAACTAACCACTTGCTCCACCAAATATTCCATAAGTATTTCACTAACCTGGCACTGCCATTTTTAGACTAATTTCACCATTCGAGAGCCGCGTTACCTGAGTTGCCACGGGTAACAGAAAGCAGCCTACCCAATAGTCTCCACGTCCTGAAATGATGACACTTTTTAACGTTATCGCGCTATTGATTGCCTGCAAAATGACGGGTCATCGCCACCACAAGCTCAGGAACTACTTGCGGTGGCATGTTGTGCCCCATTCCCGCGTAGGTAATATATTTGGAGCCTGCAATTAACTCATGCGTGTGAGCGCCGTGCGGTGGCGGTAACAAAGTATCGTCTTCCCCGTGAAGAACGAGGGTGGGGACCTCGATGCTGCGAACTTGCTCCGAACGGTCACCCGCTGAAATAATGGCCATCAACTGTCGCGGCATCGCCTTAGGGTAGATGCCCATTTTATGCATTTTGGCTTCGCCCTCTTCGCTGGTATCAGCAATACCTTGTAAATCACTCTGGGCTTCACTTTCGGGCGAAGGTAAGTGCGGCGCACCTGTCGTTGACATAATCGACACCAAAGATTCAGCTCGATTAGGGTATTCAGCCGCGATGATCTGCGCAATCATACCCCCCATAGAAGCACCAACAATGTGGGCTCGAACAATACCTAACTCATCAAGCACTGCGACGCCATCTGCGGCCATGTCATTGAGACTGTAGGGTGCGTCAACCTCTAGCCCAACCGTATTTTTCAACAGTTGCCACCACAGCGTGGGCTCACCTAATGCATTTAGCCGAGCGGATTCGCCCGTATCTCGGTTATCAAACAGGATGACGTGGTACCCTGCATCAACCAATCCATCA
>AAVT01000002.1 GCA_000169075.1 marine gamma proteobacterium HTCC2143
AAGCGATAGAATCTGGTAAACATGTTGTTACCGCTAATAAGGCGCTGATTGCTGAATATGGCAATGAAATTTTTGCGGCGGCCAATAAAAAGGGTGTAACGGTAGCGTTTGAGGCGGCGGTGGCCGGTGGAATTCCTATCATCAAAGCCATTCGGGAAGGGTTGGCTGGTAATCGCATTGAGTGGTTAGCGGGTATCATTAACGGCACTGGCAATTTTATTCTTACTGAGATGCGGGAAAAAGGCCGTGATTTTGGCGACGTGCTTGAAGAGGCGCAGCAGCTTGGTTACGCAGAGGCTGATCCTACCTTTGATGTTGAAGGAATCGACGCCTCGCATAAATTGGCCATTTTGGCATCGCTGGCATTTGGTGTCCCATTACAGTTGGAAAAAGTTTATACAGAAGGGATTACTAAAATATCGACCGATGATGTTAACTATGCAGAGGAGCTTGGCTATCGTATTAAGCATCTGGGAGTGGCTCGAAAAACCTCGCAAGGGGTAGAATTACGAGTGCACCCAACAATGATCCCCGAGAAGCGATTGATCGCCAACGTCAATGGGGTAATGAATGCGGTTCTGGTTAAAGGTGATGCGGTGGGTCCAACATTATATTATGGGCCTGGCGCTGGTGCAGAGCCAACCGCGTCGTCGGTAGTTGCCGATATCATTGATGTGGCTCGTATGTTGGATACTGAACCGAGGCATCGCGTTCCATTAATGGGCTTTCAGGCTGATGCGCTGAAAAATACGCCGATACTCGATATTGGCGAAATTGAGACGGCCTACTATCTACGTATGTCTGCCTTGGATAAGCCCGGAGTGTTATCTAGCGTTGCACAGGTATTGTCAAATGCGGGTATTAGTATCGAAGCAATTATCCAGAAGGAACCACTGGAAGGACAAGTTCATGTCCCGCTCATTATTCTTACCAGTCGGTCAATAGAGCATCAGCTAGTATCAGCTATTGCAGAAATTGAGGCGCTGGACTCAATTTATGGTGAAATCATTCGGATAAGAGTTGAGTCACTGGGTTAGGTTCCAAGCATTAGTAAGCAGGGATATTGTTAAAAGAACACCTATCGTTAATTAGTGGCGCATTGTGGCCGCACAGAATAGTAAAGTGACATGAAATATATCAGCACTCGCGGGAAATCTCCCGCGCTCAATTTTGAAGAAGTTTTGCTAACCGGACTGGCCCCCGATGGTGGTCTCTACGTTCCCGAAACTTTACCTAAGTATTCCCAGCAGGAAATTGCTTCCTGGGCAGGGCTAAGCTATTCCGACCTGGCCTTCAAAATTGTTCAGCCCTTCGTTGATGACACGATTCCGGCTGATGATTTAAAGGCGCTAATTGATGATACTTATGTCGATTTCCGTCACCCATCGATAGCACCGTTAGTTCAACTGGATAAAAATGAATGGGTGCTGGAGTTATTTCAAGGTCCAACTTTGGCCTTTAAAGATTTTGCGTTACAGTTGCTCGGTCGCCTGCTGGACTATGTGCTTGAACGCAGTCATCGGAAAGTAGTAATAATGGGGGCTACCTCGGGTGATACTGGCTCTGCGGCAATACAAGGGTGTAAGCGTTGTAAAAATATCGATATTTTTATATTACATCCCTTTCAAAGAGTGTCAGAAGTTCAGCGTCGACAAATGACCACAGTACTGGCGGATAATATTCACAATGTCGCCGTCAAAGGTAACTTTGATGATTGCCAGTCTATGGTGAAAGCCAGTTTTAATGACAAAAGCTTCCTGCCAGAAGATCGCCAGTTAGTAGCGGTTAACTCGATTAACTGGGCGAGGATAATGGCGCAAATTGTCTACTATTTTTACGCATCGCTCTCTCTTGGAGGGCCACTGCGTCCCGTTGCTTTTTCAGTACCAACCGGAAACTTTGGTGATATCTATGCCGGCTATTTGGCGTCAAAAATGGGGCTGCCTATTGATCAGCTGATAGTGGCGACCAACACTAATGATATTTTACACCGTTGCATTAGTCGCAATGATTTCACCAAACATCCGCTAGTTCACACTCTTTCGCCAAGCATGGATATTGTTGTTTCAAGTAATTTTGAGCGTCTTTTATTTGATTGTTACGACCGTGATGGTGCCGCCGTTAGCGATTTGATGACTCGGTTTCAGAGCGAAGATGTGGTGTTGAAGGACTCTGCGTTTTCTAACATACAGGCGCTATTTGATAGCTATCAAGTTGATGACGAGCGAACCGTTGAGACAATAGCTGAGGTTTACGAGGCCACGGAATATTTGTTGGATCCACACACGGCTATAGGTGTCGAAGCGGGCAGGAAAGTTCGTCGGCGCGACGATATCCCCATGATCACGTTGGCAACCGCGCATCCTGCAAAGTTTCCCGAAGCCGCATTAAAGGCAGGTTACCCTCGAGAACCTGAGTTGCCTCATCATATGGCCGACTTGTTTCAGAATGAAGAGCGCTTTACTGTTTTAGATAACGATATCGGCCAAGTTCACGATTTTGTGGTTGCCAATATAACAGCTTAAGCGAGGCGGATTTTTATCCGGCCCGTTTAAGGGGTTTACTATTCGATGAAAGCAATAATAAAACGCCGGATATCGGCCTCACCTGCGAGTCACTTCTCAGCTCATCTTCACCCCTTGCTGCAGCGAATTTACGGTAGTCGGGGTGTCAGTTCTGATGCTCAGGTCAAGACGGATTTATCTTCGTTGTTAAAACCTGATTCGCTAAAAGGACTGCCAACAGCTGTCGATAGAATTCATCAGGCGCTTATAAGCCATCAACGAATTCTTGTCGTTGGTGATTTTGATGCCGATGGTGCCACCAGCAGTGCACTGGCCGTTATGGCTTTGAGATCAATGGGCGCTACATTTGTTGATTTTTTAGTGCCAAATCGCTTTGACTATGGTTATGGCCTGACCCCTGAAATCGTTGAGGTTGCCAAACAATTTTCTCCCGATTTGATCATAACCGTCGACAACGGTATATCGAGTATTAGCGGTGTTGATGAAGCTAATCGCGCAGGTATTGACGTAGTCGTTACCGACCACCATTTACCGGGGAGTGAACTTCCTAAAGCATGCGCGATTGTTAATCCCAATCAGCCGGGCTGCGAATTTACCAGTAAAAATCTCGCCGGTGTTGGGGTTGTTTTCTATGTAATGACGGCGCTGCGATCGCAGCTTCGATCCTGTCATTGGTTTAGCGACAAGGGTCTCGACGAGCCCAATATGGCGGACTACTTGGATTTAGTCGCACTGGGCACGGTCGCTGATGTTGTTCCGCTGGATCATAATAATCGCATTCTTGTCGCCCAGGGGTTACGCCGGATAAGGGCAGGCAGAAGCAGGCCGGGGATAAAATCACTGCTGAATATTGCCAACCGCAGTGAGCACCGTCTAGTTAGCTCAGATTTAGGTTTTGCACTGGGTCCGCGACTCAATGCTGTCGGGCGATTGGATGATATGTCGCTGGGTATTCAATGCCTAATGACTAACGATGAAAACCTAGCCAGCGAAATTGCTCGACAGATGGATGATCTCAATCAGGATAGAAAGTCGATCGAAGGGAGCATGCAACAGGAGGCCTTGAACCAGCTACAAAATATTGATGTGGACGAGAGCAGTCTGCCCTTTGGCCTTTGCTTGTATAACGGTAACTGGCATCAAGGGGTTATTGGTATCTTGGCATCAAGGATTAAAGAGCGTTACCACCGCCCGGTTATCGCTTTTGCTGACAGTGACGAGGAGGGCATGATTAAAGGGTCAGCCCGATCTATTCCCGGGTTGCATATCCGCGATGCCCTGGATGCGGTTGCTGCCAGTCATCCGCACATACTGAGTAAGTTTGGCGGTCATGCAATGGCCGCAGGGATGAGTTTAGAAAAACAGTACTATCATGAGTTTGAGACAGCTTTTGATCGCGAGGTGCGAAGGCAGCTGACAGAGGACGATTTACAGGCCATTATTTTTAGCGATGGCGAGCTGGCATCTGCCGATATTAATTTAGATTTGGCGCAATTACTTCGCGATGGTGGTCCCTGGGGACAGCATTTTCCAGAACCGATGTTTGATGGTACTTTTACACTGCTGCAGCAACGTATTGTCGGAGAAAAACATTTAAAAATGGTGCTGGGTGTCGGCGACGACAAGCAGCAAATAATTGACGCCATCGCGTTTAATGTTGATACAGAATGTTGGCCGAATCCTCAGGCGACTCATGTCGCTGTCGCCTATAAGCTGGATGTTAATGATTTTCGCGGAAAACAAACGGTACAGCTACTGGTTGACCACATTAGCGTAGTCAACACGGGATTGAGAGAATAATGGATATCGTAAGTTACGCTACGCCGTTTTTTTTATTAGCGATTGTGTTGGAGTTAGGCTGGGGTTTTTTCCGCAAGAACAATACGTACCGTCTGAATGATAGTGTTAACAGCCTGAGTCTTGGCATGTTAAGTACTTTGGCTAAGTTGGCGTTTATTAGTATCGGTGCTTTGGTTTTTGCCAGGGTTGAAAATCAATGGGCCTTATTTGCATTTGATCAAGAATCAGCTGTTCACTGGGTTCTTGCCTTATTGTTCTATGACTTATGCTATTACTGGTTTCACCGTATTAGTCATGAGCGACAAATATTTTGGGGCTCTCACGTTGTCCACCACCAGAGCGAAGACTATAACTTATCAACCGCTCTGAGACAGACAAGCACAGGAATATTTATAACTTGGATTTTTTTCATACCGTGTTTCCTGTTAGGTATTCCGCTTTATATGTATGTGACTATCGCATCAGGGCATCTAGTTTATCAATTTTGGATTCACACACAGCACATTCCAAAATTAGGCTTTTTGGAGTGGTTCTTAATAACACCGTCGAATCATCGTGTGCACCATGCTCAGAATCCGCAGTACGTTGACAAAAATTATGGCGGCTTGCTGATTATTTGGGATCGCTTGTTTGGAACCTTTGCCGAAGAAGACGATAATGAAAAGGTGATTTACGGGTTGAGAACGCCGCTGCAAAGCTGGAACCCGCTGTGGGCCAATATTCACATATTTTCCAGTATGGTGAGCGATGCGACCAAGACAGAAAACATCCGAGACAAGGTGGCAGTGCTTTGGTCTCGCACCGGTTCACGTCCTTCAGACGTTGCAAAAAAATACCCCGTTGAGAAGACCAATCTCGACAATTTTCGCAAATATAATCCGCAATTGACAACGGTGTCGACGGTCGCAGTAGTGTTGCACTATATGCTGTTATTGGTTTATTTCTTGTGGTTTACCGCCCTTGTTCCTGAAATGTCCTATCTTGCCAGATGTGCAAATATGGTCATTTTGACATTGTCGGCGGTCACTATTGGTACCATTATCGACCAGCATTCGAAGATGATGCTGGTCGAGTGCACGCGATTATTAATTATTGGTGTAATCATCATTACTGCATACAATGCCGGCAACACGCCAATGAGTTGGCTTTACTACGGTTTGGCTTATAGCTTAATAACCAGTATTTTGACCGTTATTTCAATTCGTCAGACCAATGATTTTACCGCGCGAGAACTAGCTTAGTTGTATAGACCGTATGACACTGTTGCTGAAATTAAGGTTAAGGTGCCCTGTCAGAGCGCGCTGGAAGGAAACGACGGCGCCGCTATAAACGAGAGGGTATTGCCGATATAGATTGCAATAGTATCGCTATCCTTTGATCCCGTTTAACACTGCTAAAGCAACACCACGGGTTCGTCAGTTCATTGCTGTGATCCTTCGGGCTCTATAGCGGCTCGAATACGATGTTATTATCAAGCCTGTCGCAAGAGTTCGGTCAATCAGTGGTGCCCATGGTTAGGTTTTAATCAGTCTTATCGAATGTCACGTCGGTCAAAACTGAAAGGTCTTTGGGCAAATCAATAGCCAGTTTAACTTGGTCGGGTTGGTTGATATAGACGGTGATTTTAATATCATCACCAATATGAAAGGTCTGTCCGTCTATGCTGTCAACGATTAATGCCATGATAACAATCCTCTTCTTCGATAATTAGTAGCTAGCAGCAACTACGTCGGGTAAGAGCATCGGCTCATGTCACGAGCGGCAGTGACACGCTACTGTTAACGGTAGCCATCCGATCAAGCCGATAGATTAACTTTAGCGATTTGGTCGGCGTACCGCCCAGAACATAATAGTCACTGAACGGCTACCGAAGGTTATTATCAACTGGCCAGTTGGGGGGGGCATTGATACAGGTCAACAACGACAGAAACACAAAACCGTTAGCATCAAGGAATCACTAACTAAGACGGCACTACCTTAATCGCAATGTAATATTTTTGAGCGACACCATTCTCAGGCTCTGTATTATTGTGCTGTTCATCGAATAACAAGAAGTTGTCATTGACGAAAGGCGGGGACCAGCAGCAAGGTATAGCAACGATTGTCTCTCATTAAATAGCCGAGGAGGAGGGCGGCTGGTATCGGTAACATAATTCGGCTATTAAGCGCTATCTTGACAAGGATCTCAGTGTTTTATCGGTTCTGTTGAAATTTTAAGTCAGGTGGGGTCGCTAGAGAAATAGGCCGAGTATTGGCCCGCAACTGCCTTTGCTGCGCGCCGCAGGGGGTGAGGCTGTTTGTTAGATAGGAGTTGCTGGTAGTCGTCTAAGCCTATTGTTCTGATCCAAATCAAAGCAGAGTCGCTCCGATTATATTTAACTACCTTTTCATTGATCGTCATGGGAACGAAAAGGGTTATTCGATGATTAAATATGCAAATTATGAAAACTTCACACTAACCATAGATGATTACCGACTAGCTAGTGCGACTGTAACTACCGTGGACGGTATTATTCGCGCCATGGAAAGGCACTCTGAAACGACTCTCAGTGCGGTTCTCAGCTCGATTGAGTCATCAGAAGACATTGCGCGCCTGCAGGAGCATATCGTGCAGTATCGCCCTTATAATGCTGTTTAGAATAGGGCTCTGTTTATTACTTGGATTTTGGTTTGTGTTTGGTCACTTGTGGTATTGCTAAGGGCATTTGAAAATTCCGCTGTAGCCGCATAGCGACCAGTCTAGCTGCCCCGTTAGCTAACGCTGCGGTATTACTCACTTCAAGTCCGATTACGGGTGCAGAGCGGGCATCAACCAAGTTTCGACATTACGGCGGCTACTGATCCCAAGCGGCCATCGATATGATCTGAACAACCGTCTCATTACAGAAAGAAGTCGGGTATTTATCAGATCTCCTCGTTTTTGAGCGTTTGAATGCACATCGAAGTGGGGCGATGTTAATAGGTTAAGGCGAAAGTGAGCCCGCCCCACGGATCTTATGAAAAGCGATGAGTCCGATAGTGACAAGTCCAATAATTAGTAGACTAAAGAGTGATTTTAGGTTCATGATAAAAATCCTTTTTGAAAAAACTATAGGTAATCTACTTCGAGCCGAAAAATATTATCAAAGACGTGACTGCCCGGACATTGACCCAAATCAAAGTCGACATCGACGCGAGATCGTTATAATTCCCAGCCTCAATTTTGGCTGATAATTCTGGTCCATATCCAGTAACTAGACTTAATGATGTAATGTTTTTCTCAGTATTTTTGTTGTTGATCGAATAAAAGGATTTTCCGATGAAGAAACATGTGAACTATCAGCAAGGTGTATTAACGATCGACCCCGACCCGATAATTGATGCATCAGGAACTAACGTCAGCGAAGTCATTGAAGCTTTCACGAGTCAATCTGACGACATACTAAGTGCATCTATTGGTTCGAGTAGGAATTTGGGAACTGATAGACTTCGGAGAACATTCAATGTAGTAGCGCGTATATGGAATAGTAGATCGTCTTAGCGTGTTGCTAGGTGGTCATCCTTTGCGCGGACCTAAATTCTGCCGAGCTGCCACGTGTAGCTATTTAAAGTAATGTCCTCGGCCCCGCCTAATCGTTAAAAAATTAGGTGGTGTTAATCGCGCCTATCCTTTGGCAGGTTGAGCAGGTATAAATTCTTCTTGAGTTGGCTGTAGAGCGTTGAATTTTGGTCTGGCACACACGGCATGGTTTGCCTGCGCGGCCAAAAACAAAAAAACGTGCCTTGCCGTAGGTAACCCCTTGTTTTTTTAAGACCTTGTATTGGCGCTCTGGAATAGTGACGCCTGCCAATGAATAGCTGCGCTGACTCACCTCTAGAGTAGTGCGTGCAAGCTTGCCAATTTGACCTTTGCTAAGATCACGTGATTTGCACGAAGGATGAATGCCTGCAATAAATAAGATTTCGCTGCGCAGGTAATTACCTAATCCGGCCAGGAAAGCCTGGTCTAGATACACAGAACTAAGGGCTCTACCCGCAAAGGCTTTGCTTTGCAGTCTATCAGCCACAGTTCGCCAAGCTAAGCTGGGGTTGAGGATGTCGGGACCGATGCGTTTTAAAAAATGATGCTCTTCAATGTGCTGCGTTTCCCAGACGGTAATATCCGAGGCACTGAAAAGTAGGGCGCTATGCTGGTCGGTGTGTATGGCTAACCTTAGCTGGCGATTGGTCTTGGGCAGCTTGTCGCGTTTAACAACGTGCCACACCCCATAGAGTTGATTGTGCGAATAAATCGTCAAGCCTGAATCGAAATGTGTCAGTAGGGCTTTGCCACGTGTTTCCAGCGACAGCACTTTACTACCTTGCAGCGGCCTTACAAACGGATTTAATGCCGGCAGTCCAAACTCTATTTTCTCGACTGTTTTATTTTTTAACACCGCTTCAATTTTATCAGCGGCACGACGTATCTCGGGACCTTCGGGCATAGCCTGGACCTTTGAGCGATTAAGTTATGGCTATGATACGGTCAGGATGAGATTTTGGGTCTTTGCAGCAGGTTCTTGCTGTCGTTATTGCTGGGTAAAAGCACACCAGATTAGATGAGGCCGATACAAAAAAGCCGCAGGGCCATATAGGCTGCGGCTTTCCGATACTGCTTAGTCTTGCTTAGACTCTGTGATGGTGCGCCCTGAAGGATTCGAACCTTCGACCCACGCCTTAGAAGGGCGTTGCTCTATCCAGCTGAGCTAAGGGCGCGTAACTCGTGCACTTCGATTGGATTTCAGTGCGGCCGCTAGACTAGGTTTTTTGCCGGATTATGTCAACATAAGAACGGTTCAATTGTGCCTTTAGCCTCGTCTCGCCTTTACCGCAGCAGCCAATGTTTCCAAAGTAGTCACGGTGGTTTCCCAGGAAATACAAGCATCGGTAATGCTGACACCGTAGATATCTGGGTTTTTTTGGTTGCCTTCAATTAAATTGCTTTCAATCATTACGCCGGCGATGGCAGCATTGCCGGCGGCGATTTGATCGGCGATATCCGCTGCGACAATAGGCTGTCTGCTGAAGTCTTTGCTGCTGTTTCCATGGCTGCAATCAACCATCAGATGAGGTGGCAACCCGCTTTTTACCAACATGTCAGTTGCCGCGGTGACGGCTTCTTTCTCATAGTTGGGACCCTTATTAGAGCCGCGCAAGATAATATGGCAGTCGGTGTTACCGCTAGTGGTGACAATGGCGGAAATACCTTGCTTGGTGACGGAAAGAAAGTGGTGAGGATGAGAGGCAGCACCAATGGCGTCTATTGCAATTTGTATACTGCCGTCAGTTCCATTTTTAAACCCCACTGGCATTGAAAGCCCAGATGCTAATTCACGATGAACCTGACTTTCAGTGGTACGCGCGCCAATAGCGCCCCAGGCAACTAGATCAGCAAAAAACTGCGGTGAAATTGTATCTAGAAATTCGCAGCCGGCAGGAATGCCCATCGCGGCCACATCAAGCAGCAAATGTCTTGCTACCCGGAGTCCTTGATTGATATTGAAGCTGCCATCCAAGTGCGGATCATTGATGAGTCCCTTCCAGCCCACGGTAGTGCGGGGCTTTTCGAAATAGACGCGCATGACAATCAGCAGCTCGGAATCAAATAATCCTATAATGTCCCGCAGGCGCGTAGCATATTCAATGGCCGCTTCTGGGTCATGAATGGAGCAGGGGCCTACAACGACTAATAAGCGGTCGTCTTGGCCCTTAAATATGCGGCCGATATCAGCGCGTTTTTTTTGTATCATCGAAGCAGGCTCTTCGCCCAAGGGCAACTCTTCCATCAGAATAGCAGGAGAGACTAGAGGTCGCATTTCGGCAATATGAACGTCGTCGGTACTGTTTTGATTGGTCATAGTAAATTAGGCGGTATCAATAAAAATTGGTGGCCGATTATACATTAATAATCAGCTGACTGAGCCAGTTTCCAAAGGTTGTATGAGGGGCTTGTTGCGAGTGGTAAATCTTATTCACGGTTTACTGACAGCAATGACGCAGACTGTGATTTCAATGTACCGATATTTCCAGTGCCCCGGCCATGGCTCGAGCAAGCCCCCACGAATGAGTGTTATGCGTTGACGTCGATGACAACTCGTCCTTTGATGTGCCCAGCAATGATCTGCTCGGCAAGCTGGGGCAAGCGGGACATTGGCTCCGTGCGGTAAATAGTCGCGAGTGCCTGCTGGTCAGTAAGTTCGGCCAACGCGTCCCAAGCTCTTTGTCGGCGAGGCTGAGAGGCCATTACCGAGTCAATACCGCGTAATGTAACGCCACGAAGAATGAAAGGTGCAACAGAGGTTGGCAGTCCCATTCCGCCGGCAAGTCCACATGCCGCTACCAAACCTTCGTACTTTGTTTGTGCCAGTGCGGTTGCCAGTACTTTGTCGCCGACAGTGTCCACCACGGCTGCCCAAGTTTCTTTTTCCATCGGTTTACTGTCTCTGGCCAGGTCTTCCCGAGAAATTATGGTATCCGCTCCCAACGACGTCAGAAACTCGCTAGTTTCATCGACACGGCCGGTTGAGGCCGTGACGCTATAGCCTAGGCCAGATAACAGTGATATGGCTACTGAACCGACGCCGCCAGCCGCTCCGGTGACTAATATGGGGCCATGTTGCGGTGTGATGCCGTGGTCTTGTATGGCTTGCACGCAAAGCATAGAGGTGTATCCTGCCGTCCCGATAGCCATCGTTTGCTCAAGGGTAAACGCCGAGGGAACTTTAACCAGCCATTCTGCTTTAAGCCGCTGAAACTGGCTATAACCACCATTTTCTGTTTCGGATAAACCAAAACCATTGACTAAAACCTTGTCACCGGCTTTGAAATTCTCATTGCTCGATTCCACCACGGTTCCAGCCAGGTCTATACCGCAAATGAGTGGAAGCTTACGGCATATTCTGCCTTTACCGGCTACTGCGAGGCCGTCTTTGTAATTGAGCGTGGAATAGGCCACTGCAACCAGTACCTCTTCGTCCGGAAGATCGGCGAGGGTAATTGCTTTAAGTGCTGCGCGAGGTTTGCCGTCAACGTCTTCAGCAACAATGGCATTAAAAGTATCAGTCATGGGTTTACCTATTCGTTAAGTGGTGATGTTGATCCGGTTATCTAGCCGAGAAGCTTATCAATGATATTCATAACTATCTACCGAAAAGGTCTGGTGAGCGATCTGTATCAAGGTTCATGATGGATTGTGCGAGAACGCTTTTTTTGTCGTCACAATAATTTTATGCTGGCTGGCAACTGCTGGAGAGGTGTTGTTGATGAAAGCGATGGTACTGGAAAAAATCGGGGAGTTGGGAGCGGAGTCATGTCCGTTGAAATTAGTAGAGCTCGAACTACCTGAACCTCAGGTTGGAGAGCTGCGATTAAAAATACGTGCCTGTGGTGTTTGCCATACCGAACTGGATGAGATCGAGGGCCGAACAGCACCGTCAAGGCTACCTGTCGTGCTGGGCCATGAAGTGATTGGTATTGTCGATAAATGCGGGTACGGCGTAGACCCAACACTAGCGGGTCAGCGAATGGGTGTTGGTTGGATTTATCACTCCAGCGGTGGCACGTCGGAAAACCTCTCTTCTGATTTCATCGCAACCGGTCGCGACGTTGATGGGGGCTACGCAGAATATATGGTGGTACCGGCACAGTATGCGTTTCCAATCCCGGCTCTTTTTTCAGATGCGGAGGCGGCGCCATTACTCTGTGCCGGCAGCGTGGGCTACCGCTCATTAAAGTTGACGGGCTTACAGAATGGCCAAAGGCTGGGACTTACCGGCTTTGGGGGATCAGCTCATATTGTATTGCAGCTAGCACGGCACTTGTTTCCTGCGTCGGAGATTTACGTCTTTGCTCGGGATGAGTCTACCCGGCAATTTGCCCGTCAGCTGGGGGCCGATTGGGTCGGCGATAGCGGAGATACGCCACCCCATCGGTTACAGAGTATTATCGATACAACGCCTGCCTGGCGGCCGGTGGTGGAAGCGATGGGAAATTTGGCACCGGGTGGACGATTGATCATTAACGCTATTCGCAAACAAAATAACGACAAAGGTTGCTTGAGTGAATTAAGTTACCATCGCCACCTCTGGCTTGAAAAAGAAATCAAAAGTGTGGCTAATATTACCGCTGCAGATATCGCCGAATTCCTACCCTTGGCGGCGACAATTCCGATCAAAACTGAGGTAAAAACATTTGCACTTGAGCAGGCCAATGAAGCGCTTCGGGAATTAAAGCTGACTGCCGTGCGGGGCGCAAAAGTACTATTAATATAGACTATTTGATGATTAGAATAGTCAGTGTCTAACTGATTCACCCTTGAGATGATTTAATATCTTGCCACAGTTCAATGGAATGCAGGAGGCTGTGTATAGCGTGAAGTATTTCTCGGTTGACATTTAACTGGATTGAAAGCTCGGGTCCAGACTGCTCCGTTTTTATCGCCCGCTGGTAGACGCCGGCATTCATTTCCTGAAAATGTAAATCGTTTGCTGTTGCCATGGTCTTTAGCTGTTCTTGCAAATAGCTGTCTTCGTTGTGGTTAAAAAGTAAAGGCAGTAGACCGCCATAGAGGTCGCTGAGAAACTGCTGCTGTTGTGTGAGTTGCCAGCTTGCTGCTGTATTGCCACGACTCTGGCCTTGTTGCAGTTGTTTAATATCGGAAGCAATATTCTGAATGGTTTTGCTGGCGTAGACGATAGCTCGTGCGAGTTCCTGCATCCGTCCAAGCAGTATTGACTGACGTTCGTCCAGCCGCACCTGTTGCAGTTTATAGGCAAGCTGGAACAGAGTTCCCTCTTGGTGTTTTATTTCTCCGTAGGTGTGTTTGGGGCTATGGTCGTGTTTTATCGAGTTGCTAACGGTGGCTAGTGTTTGTTGCAAGCCGCTATCCAGCGAGAGTGCTGTGGTCTTAATGTTGAGTAAGCGCATAGTGTTGACTGCAGCAACGACCCACAGTTGCTGCAGAGCTTGTTCAATCGCGGGTAAAACAGCCTCGGGAACTGGAGTTTTCATTTGCATGAGAAGTGTAAGGCTGTCTTGAGGAGTTTTAAAAAATCTTTCGATCCAGCGAGAAAACGGCTTTAATAATGGCAGGAACAACAGCAACCCCAGTAAATTAATCACCGTGTGAAAAGCAACCACACTGTAGAGTAAATCGCTGATTCTCAGCACGTGTAAAGTCCATGGTAAAAGTGGGAGCAGGATTAGGAAGGCCAGCATGCTGACAATGACGTTAAAAACGACTTGAGCCAGAGCTAGTTGCCGCTTAATGCCGGGCCCGGTTAAGCTAGCAAACATGGTTGTTCCGGTGGTACCCAGATTGGCACCAATAACCAGCGCGCCCGCTTCCGGCAAGCTAATAAAGCCGGCGTTGATCGCAGTTAACACTAACATCACAACGGCTGAGCTGGATTGGATTAAGGCAGTGGCAACCAGCCCCGCCAGCAGATAAATCAACGGGTTATAACCTTGCAGCAGGGTAATGTCCCACTGTTGGGGAAGACCGCCAACGCTATCTTTCATTAAACCCAGCCCAAACAATAGCAAGCCTAGCCCGGTTGCTGTTTTGCCCCAGGCATAAGGTCTACTCGATGACGCATTCATGACCTGAACAAATCCCCCAATCCCTAACAGTGGCAGGGCGATGGCGGCGATATCCAGTTTGAAGCCCAGCGTGGCAACTAGCCAACCGGTGATTGTGGTGCCCAGATTGGCACCGATCAAAACGCCAATGGCATTGTACAATGGCATAATACCCGCGCTGGCAAAGGCCAGCACCATTAGACTGACCATTGAACTGCTTTGCAGTACTGTGGTGATTAAGGCCCCAATCCCAGCGCTGGACACCGGTCCGGCAGTAGACCTAGCGAGACGAGCCTTCAGTCGAGAGCCACTTAGCGCTGTAATACCGGCTTCCAGTCGTGACATTCCGTAGAGAAACACGCCAAGGCCAATCATTAATTCCCAAACAATGGATAACATCAGCGGTGCCTTTCTCCCTGGCGAATTATGCTGTTCGAGTTTAGTGTACACATGTTTGGGTCGATGAAGAACTACTCTCACGATCTGTAAAATGTGCTCTTTTGCAACTTAGCCCTAGTGTCTATACACCGAATGCCTCTGAAACCGATCAAGCTCGGCGGCAAGTCGGTAGCAAAGGGTGACTGCAAGCAAGTAGCGCTAAGCGATTTATTTGGCTTGGAAGAACAGCCGATAACGGGGTCAAAATGATGTGTTTAATCTCGTTATCAGCGGCCTGCGGCGCTGATAAGTGTGTTGAGTGCTGGACTAGCGATAAATCTCATTTGACAGGCAAGTCTCAATCAGTATGATGCGCTACTGGAATTACGTGGACGCAAGTTTATGCTGACGAAAATGTTGAAAGCCAAGTTGCATATGGCCTGTATCACGCAGGCGGAGCTTTGGTATGACGGTTCCTGTGCTATCGATCGAGATTTGGTAGAGCTGGCGGGAATGCGAGAATTTGAGCAGATTGATATCTACAACGTCAGTAATGGCGAACGGTTCAGTACCTATATCATATTGGCGGAGCCCGGCTCGGGCACCATTTCTATGAATGGCGCCGCGGCGCGGAAAGTGCAAGTCGGAGATCGAATCATCATTGCCACCTACGGGCATTTAGACGATGATGAGCTCGCAGCCTTTAAACCGAAGCTGGTCTATCTGAACGACGATAACTCGGTTGAAAGGTCAACCAATACGATAGCAATGCAGACAGCCTGAGTCTCAAAGCAACGCCGTTCTATAATGCCGCTGGTTTGTTCTGCAGCGGCATCGGTTACAGAAACATTCCCCAGTATTTGAAGATCAAGGTTCCCAGAAAGGTCCCCAGCGCGTAACCAAACACCCCGACTAAAATCCCCGGAGCGACCAAATTATTCCAGCCCTTAGTGGCGGCAAGGGCAGGGGCGGTGGTCGCGCCGAGAATTGCGGCATTCGATGCGGTAATCAACTCCGGCAGGCTCAATCCCAGTAGACTACCCAAACCAAATGTCACCAGACAATGAATCGACAGTAAGATCAGCACCAAACTGATGAGTATTGGCGCTACATTGATCATTGCGAGAATGTCAGCACCTGCGGCAATAGAGGCAAAAAACACGAAGGACAGGCCGACGCCCAGCTCAAAACTCCCCGACAGTTGTTTAACCAGACGTGGGCAAAGGGTTGCCAGCAATAATGTCAGGCTGCTAATAACGACATAGCGCCAACCATTGCCTATGATGCCACTGATCAGGTCACCGACAACCACTATGACCATCGCTATAGCGAGTGCTGCCATCAATGACATCGCGGTTATCGGTAAGGCTTGTACTTCTTTAATGATTTCACGATGGTCGTGATCGTTATAGCGCGCTGCCAGCCAGCGCCAACCGGGTACGAGGGCGAGCATCCCAAGATAGACAGCGCTGAACAAGTTGTCGGCAGCGGTAGCTGCAGAAAAAAACGATGCATCGTTACTGAGACCGGTAATTTCCCCCAGCGCAGCATAATTGACTGATCCACCAATATAGGTCGAGGCAAAAAGGCCGGCAATAGCCGGTTCTAATTGCGCCGGTGATAGCCCCGAGTGAATTCCCAGTGACGATAGGTCGAGCACTAAGGCGGCGACTGTCACGCCCAAAACCGTACCGAGGCTGGCTAGTAGAAATGCACCGGTGGTTCGATTCGTTTCAAAAAATATCTGCTTAAGATTTGCCTTAAATAAAAATAGCGGGATGAGTATCGGTACCAGATAAGTAAAAACAAAATCGTAGGCCGCCGACTGATGCGGAATAATATTCAGATTGGCAGCAGTGATAGCCGCCAGAATAGTGATGACTGCGCCAGTGATATGTGAACCGATGCGTGTTTTCTCACCCATGAACCCAATCACCGCTATCACGAAGAGCGCGGTCATTACCGCCATATCATTATCAGGGTTAAGCATTGTCATAAAAACTCGCAAATGGACGGTTTAATCGTTGGTAGGCTGGAGCTTAACGGCGGTTTCTATCCAGTCAAACAAGTATAACTGGTCATTTTCGGAGGTGGTAACTTTTCCACTAGAATAACGAAACAATAAAACAGCAGGTGTTAGTTAAGCGAATTGACCCGCAAAAATAGTAGAATTTGATGAAATAGGAAATAGGAAATAGGAAATAGGAAATAGGAAATAGGAAATAGAGGTAGAGGTTAAAAGAGGTGTTTCAAACAAAGGGCGTGTTGTGAAAGATTACGGGAAGTTTTCTGATAAAAAAATACCCGAGGGATAAATATCCCTCGGGTAAGTTTGAGTCTACATTACATGCCCATTGAGTATGAGAATTCAACCCCAAACATACGCGGCAGAGTAGTACCGGCGCCGTTACGGAAGTTTTCTTCTTCGCTGTTGCGCAATACTTGCAAGATACCAACATCGTCAGTGATGTTGTTAACAAATGCGCCAATGCTCATGTTACCTTCCTTTGAAGTCCAAGTTGCCCGGAAATCAACACGCGAGTAAGCTTCAGCCACTTCAGTTTTAGATTCAAACGCTGAGTAGTAAACTTCGTCAATCCAAGTATAAACGCCGAACACCTCTAGGTTAGAGCCACCTTCGAGTGGGAAGTTATAACTCGCCCAGCCAGTGAACTTACCTTCAGGTACTTGTAGTATCTGATTACCCTTGATGTTCTGCTCTTGGTTTCCTTCGTTAGTCAAACCGCCAAACAGCGAGTCGGGTGAATCAAAGCCAGCTGTATCCTTGGCAAACAAGTCTTCAGTATACTCACTAGGGGTATAGCTGAAGTTACCGCCAAGAGTTAACTGATCAGTAGCCAACCACAACAGCTCTGCTTCGATACCCATGATCTCGGCCCCTGGTGCTTCCTGCACAGAGTTAGTTTGGCCACCGATACCGCTAACCTCTGTTACAACAGTGTGAATAGTTTCATAGTCGTAGAAGTAGGCTGACGCATTCAACTGAACCGTGTCATCCATAAACTGAGACTTGTAACCAATTTCCCAAGCGAGTAACTCTTCTGGATCATAAGCTGCTGTTTCACTGAAGAACACCAGATTGTAACCACCTGAGCGATAACCCGAGGTTGCTGAGAAATACATTAAGGTATTGTCGTCAACATTCCAGTCGAGATTAATACGCCCGGTAAACTTCTCGTCAACACGGTTGTAAGGACGATATACACTCAACGCAAACGGTATACCACCGTTAGTGGCTAGTGGGGTAGGTGTAGGTTGTCCTTCAGCATCAAGTACCACAGCACCGGTCGCATCAGTCACCAATCCGCCGTTAACCGCGTTTATTCCGACATTACCGCCGTATAAAGCTAGGAAGCTGTTATTGGGATCACCAGGATCGCCACCTGTTTCAGAATAACGGAACAGATTTTCTTCAGCGGTGACTTCATCTTTAGCGTAACGAATACCTGCGGTTAAAGTGAATGACTCATTGATGTCCCAAACGCCTTGTGTATACGCCGCAAAGGCCTCACGTTCGGTTTGAGTTGCATAAAGCAAGTCAGTGGCTCTGGTATTAGGGCCGTGTTTAACATCGAGATCAGCGTTAGTACCGTTATCTCCATACCATGCTGAAGTATAGAGGTTATCGTTACGCGAAGCGGGGAGGAGGCTTGCATTCGGATTATCTACTGCATAGTTGACGGCACAGGATGGAGCCGGGTCGGCTACATTACAGCTGTTTTTTGCACTGTACAGGGTCGCCATTTCGCGGCCTTGAAACGCCAAGTTGCTGGCACTTATACCTTCCAAACTTGGAGCTCCGATAAATGCTGCAGCGCCGGCAGATAACGCGGTGTTATCGACATAGGCATTCAGCAGACGGGCTTCATCCACGGATGAATAAAAATCACCGCGTTGATCAATGGTGGCATCATAAAAGAAGATTCCCGATGTTACCGATAAGGTATCACTGAAGTTGTAGAACGCCTGAAACTCGTGGGAGGTATAGTCAGCTTCATGATTAACATAGAACTGGCGATCGTGAAATTCACTCGCTGTATTGTCATCATCAGTGGTGCGTTGATAAGAGAGCTGATTGTAACCATAAATGTACTTTAACTGTAAGTCTTCAGAGACATCCCAGTTTAAGGTCATTTGAGTGGCTCTTTGATCAAATATTTCCTGGTTTAAGCCATTAGTAGCCGCACAAACATCATCGCCTTTAATGTCGCCTGGGAATACACATTCGTTATATCGTGCAGCACTTTCAGGGGAGGTATAGTTAAAGCCGTCCAGTGATGCCGCAGCATTCTGAGTCCCATTAAAATCGCCAAAGTCGACGCCGGCACGACTATTTTGAGCCACCACTAGCTCACCTGTGGCGGGGTCGGTGAAATTATAAACTGGAGCACTCTGGACCCAGTAGTCGCGAGACAGCCCTTCGGAGATTGGTCTATTGGGATCACTCTGGTCGATAGCTCGAAAACCTGGTACCAGCGAAAATGTGTCGCGTTGGCCAAGGCCTTGCTCATTGGTAACTACCAAGCCGGCGCCATTAGCACCACCAAAAGAGCGGTCAATTTCCATATCGTTATGACGGAAGTCTATTGAGATATTATCAGCAACATCCCACTTCAAGGACAAGGCGATGTTTCGGGTACCAAGACCGTCGAGATCATCTCCATTACCAATTTCTTCGATAACACCATCACGGTCACGCATGCTGAAATTTACGCGTGCTGCTAAGACATCCTCGATTAATGCACCTGAAGCCATACCGTAATATTCTTCAGTATTAAAGTTACCTAATACGCTCTTAAACGCCCACTCACTTTCGTAGGTAGGTTGCTTGTAGAGGATGTTGATTGCTCCACCAACTGCGTTACGACCGTAAAGCGTGCCCTGTGGACCACGTAATACTTCGACACGCTCCACATCCCAGAAAGTACCGGCTGTGGCTGTTAACAAATCTTCTGAATAAACACCATTTTGATACGTTGCTACACCGGGGTCTCCACCGAGTGCTCTAAAGTTACGTCCTACACCTCGAACCGTGGCATCGTAGGGCTGAATAGTCATAGCCGGTACGAAGTTTTGCAAATCTTCCTGGTTCCGGATACCGAAATCATCCATGAAGTCGCCAGTGAACGCAGTAATAGAAATGGAAGTATCTTGAATAGATGCTTCTTTTCGTTCTGCGGTGATGATGACTTCTTCGATACTACGTTTGTCTTGCGCTATAGCAGTGGTACTGAAACTAGCGCATATAGCGCTCGCGATCAGCACGTTACTGCCGAGTCTTGATATCTTCATAGGGGTAGAGCCTCGTGTCGTTCGTATTATTAGAATTTTATATTTTTCAGAATGAACGAAATGTAATCTACGCCGATTAACTCGAAGGTCAAGTCTTTATTGTGATAAAAACAGTAATTTTTTGAACTAATTTACCCTTATGCATCGTACAATTTGGTGGCCTGATCATCTGCGAGGTCTTTTGTTGTCAAAATCCCAATTTAGCAGGCTGTTGAGGCTAACATTTTGGGCTTTTAAGAGCCGATAGAAGCAACAGATGTGCAAACTCTGGAGCTGAATGAGGATGCAGTGTGATTGTTAAATTCTACAAGATTTGTTCAAATAATCGCGCTAAAATCCCCGGGCACCACTGTTGATGGGCCACGTTAAAAAGTGATTGCTAACCTGCGGGGAATTAAAAATAAAGTGGGTGATACGTGGTGATGCTGTACTAACGGGAATCGCAATACGGGGTTAGTCGTACAACAGAGGGCGATGAATTCCCCTGTGTTATTTTTCTAAAAATTGCTAAAGCGTGCTAGAGAGCTGCCCTCAGCTGATGCTGGGAGCTAGCCGTCTTTAAGCGCTGCGCTCCTCCATAGGTCACGGTAATCATAATCAGTCTGTAAAGCTAGGTTCAGGCGGTTGTAGGACCCAAAATCACTGACAACGTGAGTGAGCTGTACAATGCCTTTATCAGTCAGGCCGTTTTCACGCAGAGCGGCAATTTCGCTATCGTCGACACCGGCGGGATCACGGTTTACTTTGAGGGCATATTTTAAGATAGCGTTGAGGCGAGGTGATTCCACCGCGGCGATGCCCATTTCCGCCAGTGTTGCTACATAGTCTTCTTCAGCGCCCAAACCATAGTTTAAAATGGTGCAAAAAGCGGCGGTGCAATATGCGCAACCGTTGTCTTTAGAGACTAAGATGCCAACATGCTGAATTTCTGTCATATCTAGCTCGCCTGCTTCCCACAATATTTTTGTCGCACCGAGCTTGGCGGGGAAGTATTCAGGAAAGTTCATCTCGACAAAAAAATGGTTGGGTACTGAACCTTCCATTTGCGTGACCCATTCGAAAATACCCGCTACCGCGGGATCATCGATAGTGTCAGGCTTGATTATTTTAACTCTGGCCATGGGTTGCTCCTTTACTGCGGCTCTAGAATGACTGACGCAGTTCTAATAACCATTGCTGACCGCGATCGAAACTGCCCTCGAATGACTGAAAGGCTGTGCCATAAACACCAGTGACCAAATACTCTTCATCAGTGAGATTACGCCCGGAGAGTGTTGCAGTTAAGTCACCGTTATTATTGGTCCAGCGTGCGCTTGCGCCCCAAAGATCATAGGCATCTGTTTTTAGCAGTTCGGTGTTGTAGGCGTCGTTGTAGGTATCATCGCGGAAGCTCCAGTCAACGCGAATCACCACTATGCCTGCATCGGTGAGAGCAAATTCTTTTGACACACCCAGCGAGCCGGAGGTTTCTGGCACCCTCTCAAACTCAAAGTTTTTACCAATCAGCGTCAAGTTCGTTTCGATTTCGTCGTACTGTGCGTCCAGATAGGAAAAGCTGCCCTCAATGAGCCAGCCATTACCGGGCGCGGCCTGCACTTCTAATTCGAAACCATTAATTGAAGCTTCGCCAATGTTCTCTGTGACCGGCGCCACGCTGTTAAAGACCTGCACTTGTAAATCTTCATAATCGGTATGAAATACAGCGCCATTCACGCGCACTTTGCCATCCATTAATGTGGATTTGAAACCCAATTCATAAACAGTCACAAATTCTGGCTCGTAGGTGGGAATCAGGTCAATATCCGGCGTTCCTGGAGGTGCGGTGAATCCTGCCACCACGGGAGGAAATACACGTTGGGTAAAACCTCCTGATTTGAAGCCTTCAGAATAGGTAGCGTAAAGCATGACGTCGTCGCTTACATCGAAGGACAGGTTTGCCATCGGCGTAAATTCGCTTATTTCGATTTCTTTTTCAATGTTGGGTAGGATCAACGAGCCCGCTTGTAAAAAAGGTGCGTCCAGTGCCGCTAAGGGATTGCCCGGAGGAACTTGTCCGCTTATACCTGCGTAATAGTTTTCATAAATTACCTGATCAGGCTGAAACATCTTTGTTTCGTCGGTATAACGGCCGCCGACGGTCAAATGTAGCTGTTCGGAAATGTCTAAGGTGAACTGCGCAAATGCCGCCCATGCCTCGTTGTCGAAGCCGCCGCCAGAACGGAAATTGGAAATGGTAAAGTCAAGCTCGTTTTCGTTGTTACCGTCTTCTGAGAAGTAGTAGGCGCCGAGAATCCAGTTAAAATTACTGCCGTTGCCCAGCAGTTGCAGTTCTTGGGTAAATTGCTCCTGTTCTAAGTTGTCATAAAACTGTGAGATCCGGTGTGGCGAGTGGTCGCCGTCACGAGCAAATTCAGACTCTAGATCACGCCAAGCGGTTATCGATTTCAGCGTGAGCGTGTCTGAATATTCATATTCAACTGTAGCAGAGAGTCCCAAAATATCGGTGTCTGATTTTGTCGGTGCCGTACCTTGGTTGTCGCCATCGCGGCCCACATAGCGATTGTCATAGCAGTTTGCTGAGGCTGGGTTAGAGGTGACGCCGTTGCCAGCAGCATCGGTGGCAGCACAGGGCATACCTGGGCCAAGCGCCGCGGTGGTGACGTTGTGAATGAATGCCTGAGGTGGCGGTACGGAAGCAACAAGGCCATTGAGTTGACTCAAGTCAGTAAAGTCTATGCCCAGAAGCTCCATAGCAGGACCATTCTCTCTATCCCTAGTTGCGTCTGCTGAGATATCAACACGCAAACGATCGCTGGGTAGCCATGCAAAAGCGACTCTGCCGGTGAGCGTGTCGTCGTCGCCAAGGTCGGTACCGTCGGTTCTTTCGACGTGACCATCTTGCTTAAACGAGGCGAAAGACGCACGGGCAGCAAAGGTGTCAGACAGCGGTATCATCACCGAGCCCGTTAAGTTAAATCGGTTGTCTGTGCCCACTGCCGTTGAAATATCGCCTTCGAGATCGCCGCTGGGGTCAGGCTTTATGGTGGTGATATTGATCGCGCCACCAATAGTGTTGCGCCCAAATAGCGTACCCTGCGGGCCTCGTAGTACTTCCAATTGCTCGATATCAAGAAGATCGAGAATGCCGCCGACGGACCGTGCGATATAGACGCCATCCAAATACATACCGACACCAGGCTCCGTCGTAGGTAAGAAGTCTTTTTGTCCAACGCCACGCAGGAAAATGGCAGCAGAATTCGATGAGCCACCAAATGCTGGATTATTTTCCAGTGTTAGGCTGGGCACAAAGCTGGCGATGTCGGTGAGCTTAGTTGCGCCGCGATAGGCAAGACTGTCGCCGGTAAACGCTGAGATAGCAATCGGCGCGCTCTGTAGTCCTTCTTCCCGGCGCCTAGCTGTTACCGTTACTTCTTCGAGTATCAGGCTGGGTCCGTCTGTCGCTGGCTGTGCGAACGTGCCCGGAGCAATTATTGCAAAGGCAAGTGGGAGGAGGGCGGCGCGACTATTTTGCTTGTTCATTTAAATTCTCTGCGGTTGTTGTCTGTTTTTTTGGGGCAATCTTTTTATTAAATCACCATTCTCAATTGCCGGCTATGCCAATACAGGTACGCTTTTCATAGCCTCAGCGATAGCCTCATCAGAAAGTTCTAAATCAACCATCTCTCCTCGCATGTATTTATCATACGAAGCCATGTCAAAATGCCCGTGACCACACAGCGCTGTAAGAATCACTTTTTCTTCGCCGCTTTCTTTGCAAGCGAGTGCTTCGCGGATGGCAGCGGCGATAGCGTGTGTGGGTTCAGGTGCAGGCACAATACCTTCTGAGCGTGCAAACTGCAGCGCGCCGGCAAAGCACTCTGTTTGTGGTATAGCGATAGCTTCAACTAAGCCTAAATCGTAAACATGTGATACCAATGGAGCCATGCCGTGATAGCGCAGCCCTCCAGCATGGATTGGCTCAGGTATAAAAGAGTGTCCCAGCGTATGCATTTTCATCAGTGGAGTGAGGCCTGCAGTATCGCCAAAATCATAGCGAAACTCCCCTTTGGTTAGTGTTGGACATGCAGTCGGTTCTACGCAGCGAATAGTGGGATTCATTCTTCCTGCCAGCTTTTCACGTAGGAACGGAAAGGCTAGACCGCCAAAGTTTGAGCCTCCACCGGTGCAGCCGACCAGCACGTCGGGAACTTCACCGACTTTTGCGAGTTGCAATAGTGCCTCTTCACCAATAATAGTTTGATGCAGTAATACATGATTAAGTACGCTGCCCAATGCATAGCGAATTTCGTCGCTCTTGACCGCTTCACTAACAGCTTCAGAAATGGCGATCCCCAAGGAGCCGGGGTGGTTCGGGTTTTCGGCAAGTAATGAGCGGCCAAAGTCGGTGACATCCGAGGGGCTGGGGTGTACTTTGCCGCCCCATACTTCCATCATTGTGCGACGATGCGGCTTTGCATTGTAAGAAGCAGCGACCTGCCAAATTTCACATTCGAGCCCAAATTGCGCACAGGCAAAGGCCAGTGAACTACCCCATTGGCCAGCGCCAGTTTCGGTGGTGAGTTTTTTTATGCCTTCCAATGCATTGTAATAGACCTGAGGCACCGCTGTGTTGGGTTTGTGTGAGCCAGCTGGGCTAACGCCTTCATATTTGTAGAAAATCTTTGCCGGGGTATCGAGCAGTTTTTCGAGTCTACGGGCTCTGAAAAGTGGGCTGGGTCGCCATAGACGGTATACATCTAATACTTCTCCCGGAATGTCGATGTAGCGTTCTGTGCTCATTTCCTGTTCGATCAGTGCTTTGGGAAATAGCGCGGCGAAGTCGTCGGCCGTAGCGGGCTGCATAGTGCCAGGATGCAGTTGCGGTGGAGGCGGTACGGGGAGGTCTGGAACCACATTATACCATTGGGTAGGCATTTCATTTTCGTCCAACAGGATTTTAGTGTAGTCGCTCATTCCGGGCCCTTGTCAGTTAAGAATTTATCGGAGCGTATGATAGCAAGTTTAAGCGTTATAAACAGTATCTGGTAAAGCTAATCTAGTTTGGGCAATTGGGCCGGCGTAAAAGCCAGATTTCCCGGGGGTTGATTAACGAGTTGTTATAGGACTGGAGCGGGTGTTTGTTATTTTTAGATCAAAATTTTCTGCGGTATTCTAGGCTTGGTGATAGTTGCACTGCTGAAAAGTTCTTCTGTGATGTACATGCAGGGTCTTTAGTGAAATGGGTGTGACTGGATCGGCGCAAAGGCTATCTATGCCGAGTCTAACCTTCAAAAAATTGTTTCACTGGGAGGGCACTGTCTTAACGTACTAAAGATATGGGGTGGACGACGGGGATTGAACCCGCGACCACAGGAATCACAATCCTGCGCTCTACCAACTGAGCTACGCCCACCATAAACCATTAGAAATTGGTCGGGGTAGAGAGATTCGAACTCCCGACATCCTGCTCCCAAAGCAGGCGCGCTACCAGACTGCGCTATACCCCGAATTCGCTGACATGATTACAGCGGAAACGCTGCGTCAAACGAGGAGCGCATAATACTCACCGAACCCCCTCCCGTCAACGCTAAATCGCGAGTTCCAGTTAACAAAATTTTTACCGCTCGGGCTATGTTCCCAAGTCGGAGTACATGAGAGAATACCGGTCGTTTTTTATCAACTTAGGAATATAGAAGGTATGTCTGCACTGGTACTCGATGGCAAAGCGCTAGCAGCGCAATGGGAACAACAGTTGACTGAGCGCGTTGATGCATTGCGCGCTAAGTCTGGCGGTAAGACGCCTATCCTTGCGACAATTCTTGTGGGTGCTGATCCAGCTTCAGCAACCTACGTTAAAATGAAGGGTAATGCCTGCCGTCGTATTGGTATGGAGTCACTGGCGGTTGAAATGAATGCGGAAACCACCACCGAAGAGTTATTGGCAAGGATTGAACAGTTAAATGATGACCCCAATGTTCACGGTATATTGCTCCAGCACCCGGTACCCCCGCAAGTTGATGAGCGCGCCTGTTTTGATGCAATAGCGCTGTCAAAAGACGTTGATGGAGTCACCTGCCTCGGTTATGGGCGAATGGCGATGGGTGAAGAAGCTTACGGCTGCGCAACCCCCAAAGGTATTATGAGAATATTAGAACACTACAAAATAGAGATAGAAGGCAAGCATGCGGTTGTAGTAGGTCGAAGCCCTATTCTTGGTAAGCCTATGTCGGCAATGTTGTTGGAGGCCAATGCGACAGTAACTACGTGTCACTCCCGCACGCAAAATTTGGCGGAATTAGTGAGGCAGGCTGATATTATTGTTGGCGCGGTCGGTAAACCAGAATTCATCAAGAGCGACTGGATAAAAGATGGTGCCGTTGTTGTGGATGCGGGATATCACCCTGGAGGCCTCGGTGATATCGAGTTGGCTGGTGTTAAAGATCGCTGTGCGGCCTACACGCCGGTTCCGGGCGGTGTGGGACCGATGACGATCAACACGCTAATTTTTCAGACGGTCGCGTCCGGAGAGAAATCGTTGGCTTAACGCCAGCAGTTTGACCGATCAGACCATTAGGCACAAAAGCAGCGTTTGTCGTCGTTGTCGCTTAAAGGTTGGGGACGACGACCTGAGTGCCAGTTTTCCAAGCGCAGGTGAATGAATAGAGCAGCACTCACTGCCGATCTATTCATTCGGTGTTTGTCGCACTCTATGCTTTTTTTGGCAGTGGCGACATTACAAGCTGAGCTCTGCTACAGGCACTCAAGACAGCCCGCAAGCTTGCTTCGACAATATCGGCGCTTTGGCCGACGCCACAGTAGCGTTGACCATCAATACTCAATTGAATATAAGCGATAGCGTCAGATTGTTCGCTGTTGCCAAGCGTGTGTTCTGAATAATCTGTAATGACAACGTCCGCGCCAATTAGCTGAGTCAAGCCTCCGACGAAAGCGTCGAGAGCTCCCTGGCCATTACCGCTGAGTGCCACATGTTTATTCTCGAGTATCATTGTGGCATTGAGTTGATCCCGATTATCCTGTCGAGTTAGCTGATAGCCATCTAACTGTATTGCTTGTGCGCTGCCAATATAGGTTTCCCGGAAAACTTGCCATATTTCTTTGGAGGACACTTCCCCTTCATTTTGCTCTGCTAAATGTTGGACGTGGCGACTGAAATCAACCTGTAACCACCTAGGCATTTGTACACCGTAGTCTTGCTCTAGCACGTATGCGATTCCACCCTTGCCGGACTGACTGTTGATGCGAATGACTTCCTGATAGCTCCGGCCAAGATCAGCAGGGTCAATCGGTAAGTAAGCAACATCCCAGACATCGTTTGTTTGACGACGATGCAAACATTTGTTGATTGCGTCCTGATGGCTGCCCGAAAATGCTGTGAATACCAACTCTCCCGCGTAGGGATGACGCGGGTGTATTGTAATGTTGGTACATTGATTCACAACTTTAATGATTTTATCCATATTGGAGAAATCTAACATAGGGTCAATGCCCTGACTGTACATGTTCATAGCGGCAGTTATCACATCCATATTCCCCGTGCGTTCTCCGTTGCCAAGCAAGGTGCCTTCAGCTCTATCAGCGCCGGCCATCAGCCCCAGCTCAGCTGCAGCAACACCACAACCCCGGTCATTGTGAGTATGCAGACTAATTTGAAGACAGTCCCTTCTGGCAATATTGTCACTCACCCATTCGATTTGGTCGGCATAAACATTTGGCGTGGTCATTTCTACCGTCGACGGTAAATTGATGATCACGGGTTTTTCGACTGTTGGTTGCCAAATATCAGTCACTGCATCACAGACCTCAACGGCGTATTCCATTTCTGTGCCGGTAAAGCTTTCCGGTGAATATTCGAAGGTCCAATCTGTGTCAGGCTGCTGTTGGGCGCATTGTTTTACCCAAACAGCGCCTTCAACCGCTATGGCTTTTATTTGCTCTCGACTCATGCCGAAAACGTGTTCGCGTTGCACCGTTGAGGTGGAGTTGTACAGATGCACAATCGCTTTTTTTGCGCCTGTTAAGGCCTCAAAACTGCGGCTGATCAGCTCCTCTCGAGACTGCGTCAATACTTGGATCGACACGTCGTCAGGAATTAAGTTTTCTTCAATGATTTTTCGTACAAAGTCGAAATCTGGTTGTGAGGCGGCGGGAAAGCCGACTTCTATTTCTTTAAACCCAACTTCTACCAATAGTTTGAACAGATCGAGTTTTTGTTCCGGATTCATTGGTTCGACCAGAGCTTGATTACCATCGCGCAGGTCAACGCTGCACCAGCGTGGCGCTTTGGTGATGACCTGATCTGGCCAGCGTCGATCACTTTTGTTAAAGGTCGCAACCGGACGGTATTTTCGATGGTTAAAATCGCCGCTGATGGCTGAGCTATTGAGCGGATTGTCTAACATGGTGTTCCCCTACGGCGACGGATTTCAGTAAAATTCAACCGCAGGCAAGTAGTGACTCTTGTGAAGGCTATTCCCAGTTCCCTTGTGGGGAGCTCTGGATATCATGCCTGCGGTTGAGCGTGAAGTGTAGCTTAGACTGAGTAGTGAATTACTGCAAAGGTGACTGTAAATGCACGATATATAGAGTTTAATGTCTTATTTATATATTTTAGTGGTTAATTACCCTATATTTTATTAACATTGGAGCTTTAGTGGCTTTAGTGGCTTTAGTGGCTTTAGTGGCTTTAGTGGCGATTGAACAACAAGCACAGGGCTGTGCTTGTTGTTCAATCCTGTCATTGTCTATTCTGAGGGTAAACTTATGGCGGTCAAGTTGGATAGAATTGACAAACATATTTTGACGCTGATGCAGCGCAATGGTCGTATTAGCAATCTTGAATTAGCCGAGCAGGTTGGACTGTCGCCAACACCTTGCTCACGCCGAGTAAAACGGTTGGAGGAGTCGGGTATTGTCGATCGGCACGTTACCATTCTCAATGCTGAGGCACTCAATCTTAGTTTGACCGCTATCGTCAGTATAGCGATGGACCGACACACGCCAGAGCGCTTTGATAACTTTGAGCGCACCGTAGCCACGTTTCCCGAAGTACTAGAGTGCAGTGTGGTTACCGGTCAGTCGGCGGATTTTCTGCTAAAAGTTGTTGTCAAAGATATGCGTCATTATGAACAGTTTCTACTCGGCCAACTAACGGGTCTTGAGGGCGTTAGCGGGGTCCATTCCAGCTTTGTACTGCGTAAAGTGGTCGATAAAACCGAATTGCCCTTGGATTAACTCAATAGCGGGCCGTTTTTCCGGCCTCTTGCTGGCTGTCGAGATACTCTTCATAACTGCCCTGAAAGTCGACAAGTTGATGGTCTTTGATCTCTATGACACGGGTAGCTAGCGATGACACAAACTCTCGGTCATGGCTGACAAAAATTAGTGTTCCCTCGTAGTGCTCAAGCGCCAGATTTAAGGATTCGATGGCTTCCATATCCAAGTGGTTTGTGGGTTCGTCCATCAGCAGGATATTGGTATCCATCATCATCAATTTACCAAATATCAGGCGATTCTTCTCGCCACCGGAACACACCTTGACGTTCTTTTTGAAGTCCTCTGATGAAAATAACAACCGCCCCAGTGTCGCCCGAACAATTTGGTCGTCATGGGAGGGTTTTCGCCATTGGCTCATCCAGTCAAATAGGTTTAGTTCAGAGTCAAAATCAGCAGTACCATCCTGCGGGCAATACCCAAGCGTGGCATTTTCAGCCCACTTCACCGTGCCATTGTTTGCAATAATATCGTTCATGAGACAGCGCAAAAATGTGGTTTTACCTGCGCCGTTTTCACCAATCACAGCAAGTCTGGCACCAGCTTCTAAGATCAGGTTGCCATTTTTGAACAATACCTCCTCATCAAAGCCGTGGCCGATTTTTTCCAACGTTAGAGCTTGACGGTGTAATTTTTTATCTTGTTTAAAACGAATATAAGGGCTGACGCGACTGGATGGTTTGATGTCGTCGAGTTTGATCTTTTCAATGCGCTTAGCCCGTGACGTCGCTTGTTTGGCTTTTGATGCATTGGCTGAAAAGCGACTGACAAACTGCTGCAAGTCAGCAATTTGAGCGGACTTCTTGGCATTCTCTGATTGCAGTCTTTCTCGGGCCTGTGTTGACGCGGTCATGAAGTCGTCATAGTTGCCTGGGTAGACACGCAATTCTCCATAGTCTATGTCGGCCATATGTGTGCAAACGGCATTGAGAAAATGGCGATCGTGAGAAATAATGACCATGGTACTTTTACGGTCATTGATAATGTCTTCCAGCCAGCGAATTGTATCAATATCCAGATTGTTAGTCGGTTCATCTAAAAGCAGAATATCTGGGTCAGAGAATAACGCTTGCGCCAGCAACACCCGCAACTTCCACCCGGGAGCCACTTGGCTCATGGGGCCATAATGCAACTCCTGTGCAATGCCCGCGCCCATTAATATTTCACCGGCACGGCTCTCTGCGCTGTAGCCGTCCATTTCGGCAAATTGGGTCTCCAAATCCGCCGCTTTCATGCCGTCTTCTTCGGTCATCTCAGGCAGCGCATAAATACGATCTCTCTGTTCCTTCACCGTCCACAGCTCGGTATGTCCCATTATGACCGTATCGATGACGTTGTAATCTTCGAAGGCAAACTGATCTTGACTCAATTTGCCAATGCGCTCGTTGGGGGTGATGGTCACATTCCCTGCGGTGGGTGCGAGGCTGCCATCGAGAATTTTCATGAAGGTCGATTTACCGCAGCCGTTTGCGCCAATGAGACCATAGCGATTACCGTCGCCAAATTTTACCGAGATGTTTTCGAATAATGGCTTGGCGCCAAACTGCATGGTGATATTTGCGGTTGAGATCAAGGGAATATTCCTGAATTGACGATCAAAATACTAGATGGTTTACTGGACCTCGCTAGTGTCGCGCGATCATAGTCCTAAAGGGCGCGTACTATAAGGATTTGTGACTGTTTCGTCGAGTGAAATTGAACAATAAACAGTCAGAATCGGATAAAATTATTGCTATAAAGGGAATTGATTGCGATGCAGATGATGGTCCCGGCGTAAATGAGCAGGCATTGTCCGTAACATGGGCCGTTGACATGGATAGCAGACAAACCACTAAAAATAGGAAAAGAACATGGTGCCACGAGAGAATTGCTGGGGTGACGACAACAACTATAATTACCAGGCGATTGCTGACGATTTGGTAAAGTACTTGCGGTTAAAAGCGCTGCCGGTAGGTATGAAACGCTACAGAACTGTGGCCGATATGGAGGCGGTACCGCGCATTAAGCGACCGGACCCAGCAGAAAAATTAACGACTGATCAAATTGTTGGCCAGGCGCGATGGATTGGTTATACCCTCGGTATTACCATGGATAATTTAATGGGTGCCCAGTGCGGGGCTGTGGTTGGCCTTCATCCCCGCGATGAGGAGTTTCTTAGTGGCAACGCATTTAATGGCGTTTGGTACGGCAGCCTTGAAGATAGCGCGCGGCATCAGGCGGAGATGGATTGCCCACAATACGGTGAATATCAGGCACTCGCGGTTTCACCGATGACGTCCGAGCGCTTGGGTAATCCCGATATTTGTCTCATCTATGCGACACCGGGACAAATGATTACTTTTATTAACGGCTTACAATGGTCGGGTTATAAAAAGCTTGAGTTCAGTGTGGTGGGCGAAAGCGCCTGTGCTGATTCTTGGGGAAAAGCTTTAAAAACTGGCGAGCCCTCGCTGTCGATACCCTGTTATGCCGAGCGAAAATTTGGTGGCGTGTTAGATGAAGAGCTGCTGATTGCCCTACCACCGAGTTTCTTACCAAAAGCATTGGATGGGTTGCGAGCGCTGAGCGCAAATGGTTTACGTTATCCGATCCCCAATCATGGTCTTGATAAGTCACCGTTGGCATCAATGAATAAGAGTTATGGAAAGGTGTAGTATATCTATTAGAGATATTAGGCAAACAGGCCATGCCACCAGTTAGCCTTGTGGGTACAAATGTGGCAGTGCAGTGACGGCCAACCTATTGGCGCTTAAGACGGTTACAGTCAATGGACAAAATAAAGGGAAATAGGACATGTACAAGCCCGCAATAAAAACTGAGCTCGCTGAAAAAATCCGACAATCAGTCAAAGATGGGATGATTGGTCAAATTGAATTTACTGAGGAGTTGGTTCGAAAACCATCGACAAGGGGGCAGGAGCACACGGCTCAGGATTTTATTTTTAAGGAGTTGGCTGCGCGTGGTTACGCGATGGATCGCTGGGCAATTGATGTTGCCAGTATAGAAAAGCACCCGGGGTTTTCTCCAGTGACTGTGCCTTATGATAATGCGATTAATGTTGTCGGTAGCCACAGGCCTAGGGAAGAAAAAGGTCGATCGCTGATCCTTAACGGCCACGTTGATGTAGTGCCTACTGGTCCTGTGGATATGTGGGACAGGCCGCCTTTTGAGCCCTATATTAAAGATGATTGGCTTTACGGACGCGGCAGTGGTGATATGAAGGCGGGGCTGGCGGCTAACATATTTGCACTGGATGCTTTGAAACGGCTCGGATACCAGCCAGCTGCAACGGTTCATGTACAGTCGGTGACAGAGGAGGAATGTACGGGAAATGGTGCTTTATCGGCGCTTGTGCGTGGATACAGTGCTGATGCTGTCATTATTCCCGAGCCTGAAGATGAAGGGTTGGTGCGGGCTTCCGTCGGCGTTATTTGGTTTCGAGTTCATGTCAAAGGTCATCCTGTCCATGTTGCGACCGCCGGCAGTGGGGAGAATGCCATCGAAGCGGCGATTTTTTTGATTGGAAAATTAAAAGATTATGAGAAAGCACGAAATGCGCTCAAGGTTAATCATCCTCACTTTGCAGACTATGAAAAGCCGATTAACGTCAACGTTGGTAAGATAGAGGGCGGTGACTGGGCGTCGTCCGTTCCTGCTTGGTGTAGTTTTGATGTGCGGACAGCACTTTATCCAGGAGAGGATGCGAGGCAGGCAGCGCAACAAATTGAAGACTTTATCAACGAGGCTGCAACAGGGCATTCTTTTTTAGTGAGTAATCCACCCGACGTCGAGTTTAATGGTTTTATGGCCGAGGGATTTGAACTGGAAGCCGGTAGCGACGCTGAAAAAACATTAACCCTTGCTCATACAACGGCAACGGCGAGTGAATTGACAACATTTGGATCTATGGCATATTTGGATGCTCGTGTTTTTGTACTCTACGATAATACACCGTGTTTGGTGTATGGACCGATATCAAAAAGTATTCACGGTTATAACGAAGCAGTAAGTATTGAATCTATTGAGCGCATAACTACAGCAATTGCCTTGTATATAGCCATGTGGTGTGGATTGGAGTCGATCTGAACATATTCACCCGCGCTGGTGACGTTAACTGATAAGGGGGCAAGGTCTCAAAGGCATTAACTGGCGGCTAGATTGAGTTGGTGCCAGAGGTCAATCTTTTGCGGTGCTCCTGCCAATGATTCTCTGGCACTCGGGCCCGCGGTTAAATGCAGTTATGTTGTGAATTTTGGGAGTGCAAACACCGTGGTTCAACACCTTAATTGGGACCCTGCAACAATAAGTCGCATTGCTCGTAAACATCTGGATCAAGAGGGCGCTTTGCTTCCGGTATTACACAGCATCCAGACGGAGTTTGGGCATATCCCGCCTGACTGTGTCGGTCAAATCGCTGATCTATTTAATGTCTCTGCAGCAGAAGTACACGGAGTGCTGAGTTTCTATCCTTTCTTTCGTTCCACCCCTCCGGGTAGACATACGATTCAGATATGCCGCGCAGAAGCTTGTCAGTCGATGGGAAGTCGGCTGCTGGAGCGCCACGCTAAATTAACGTTAGGCATTGATTTTCATCAAACCTCAGCGGATGGCGAATTCACTCTGGAACCAGTTTATTGTCTGGGAAATTGTGCTTGCTCTCCCTCGATACGAGTGGGCACACAGATTTTCAGCCATGTTGATTCTGCGCGTTTTGATGCGCTGATAGATGACTTGCAAACCAATATTTTGGAGGTCAAATGACGACGATTTATATTCCCCGGGATACCACAACGATATCACTAGGTGCCGATAAGCTTGCTGATGAAATCGTTAATTTTGCCGCCGATAAACAACTTGAGTTATCCATCATCCGCAATGGTTCTCGCGGTTTGTATTGGTTAGAACCGATGATTGAAATTGAAACGTCGGCGGGACGAATAGCCTACGGTCCGGTAATGATCGAGGATATCAATTATCTGATGACGTCTGTTATGGCCAGTGCATCAGCTAACGTCTATACCGATCATCCCTTATATTTGGGGCTGACCGAAGATATTCCTTACTTGCGAGACCAGCAGCGCCTCACTTTCGCCCGCGTTGGAATAATTGATCCACTGTCAATCGAACATTTTTTGCAACATGGTGGTTTTCAGGGGCTTAAGCATGCGCTCACTAAAAAACCCGCTGAGATCGTGGTTGATATCACGGATTCAGGCTTAAGAGGGCGGGGTGGCGCAGCATTCCCTACCGGCATCAAGTGGCAAACGGTGCTACTCACTGAGTCAGATCAAAAATATATCGTCTGCAATGCTGATGAAGGTGACTCGGGAACCTTTGCTGATCGAATGATAATGGAATCTGATCCCTTTAGTCTAATAGAGGGAATGATAATTGCCGGTCTTGCAGTAGGGGCGACTCGTGGTTATATCTACTTACGCGAAGAGTACCGGTTAGCGCAGCAGGTACTTGAACAGGCCATTCATGTAGCCGAGGAACATCACTACTTAGGCGAGCAGGTTCACGGTAGTGGTCACGAGTTTCGTCTTGAGGTGAGGATGGGTGCCGGGGCTTATATTTGCGGAGAAGAAACGGCCCTGCTAGATAGCCTCGAGGGTAAACGAGGAATGGTGCGGACAAAGCCGCCAGTGCCAGCAGTGGCGGGCCTTTTCGGCAAGCCTACGGTGGTTAATAATGTGCTCTCCTTGGCAACCGTGCCAGTAATTTTGGCTCGGGGATCACAGTTTTACAAAGATTATGGCCTGGGCCGATCCCGTGGCACGATACCCCTGCAGCTTGCCGGCAATGTGCGTCACGCGGGTTTGGTCGAAGTGGCATTTGGTATCAGTCTGCGTAAATTGGTTACCTATTTTGGTGGTGGTACTCGCACGGGGAAACCGATAAAGGCAATTCAAGTTGGCGGCCCTCTGGGCGCTTATTTACCGACTGCTCAATGGGATACGCCGTTGGACTATGAAGCATTTACTGATATCGGTGCGATCTTAGGGCATGGAGGGGTTGTGGTCTTTGATGACACTGTCGATATGGCAGAGCAAGCTCAATTCGCAATGGAGTTTTGCGCCATTGAGTCCTGTGGAAAATGTACGCCTTGCAGAATAGGATCGACGCGTGGCGTGGAGGTTTTAGAAAAAATTCGCCAGGGAACGCAACGTGAAAAAAACAGTCAGTTGTTGATAGATTTGTGTGAAACCATGGAGCTCGGTTCTCTGTGTGCCATGGGTGGTATGACGCCGTTTCCTGTGTTGAGTGCGTTCAACAATTTTCGGGAGGATTTTTTCCAGAGTCTCGAACGAGATGGAGAAATCTGATGCTGCAATATTATGATCCTGCTAAAGGCCTAGATGTTAGTAAAGATTATGGAACGCCAGCTTTTAATCGTCAGGCTGATCGAAACACTGAGTTAGTGAATCTCACTATTGATGGCCGTGAGTTGGCCGTTCCCGCCGGCACTTCGATCATGCGGGCAGCAGCGCTGGCAGATATCAGCATTCCAAAACTATGTGCTACAGATTCATTGGAAGCGTTCGGATCCTGTCGTATGTGTCTGGTTGAAATAGCAGGGCGAAAAGGTTTTCCTGCTTCTTGCACCACGTCAGTTGAGCAGGGGTTGGTAGTTCGAACCCAGACAGATCGCGTTGCAAAATTGCGGCGCAATGTAATGGAACTATACATATCAGACCACCCGCTAGATTGTCTTACCTGCCCTGCTAATGGTAACTGTGAGCTGCAAGATGTGGCCGGTGAGGTGGGGCTCAGAGATGTTCGTTATGGTTTTGATGGTAAAAACCACCTATCTGCGAGCAAGGACACCAGTAACCCCTACTTCACCTTTGATGCCAGCAAATGCATTGTTTGTTCCCGCTGTGTTCGAGCCTGCGAAGAAGTACAGGGAACATTTGCCTTAACAATCGACGGGAAAGGGTTTGACTCTGTTGTTGCCGCGGGGCAAGCGCAGTCTTTTATGGAATCCGATTGCGTTTCCTGTGGTGCTTGTATACAGGCGTGCCCAACGTCGACACTGATGGAAAATACGGTGATTGATCAGGGCCAGCCTCAGCGCAGCGTTGTGACCACATGCGCCTACTGCGGGGTGGGTTGTGCCTTCAAAGCAGAGTTAAAAGGTGATCAGGTTGTCCGTATGGTTCCACACAAAGGGGGTGAAGCCAACCGCGGGCATTCCTGTGTTAAGGGGCGTTTTGCTTTTGGCTACACCACCCACCAAGACCGCATTACTACACCAATGATTCGCGAGACTATTGATGACCCATGGAGGAAAGTTTCTTGGGATGATGCGGTGAATTTTGCCGCCGCTCGCATTAAGACGATACAGCAACAGTACGGAAGAAATAGCGTTGGCGGCATTACTTCGTCCCGCTGTACCAATGAAGAGACCTATCTGGTTCAAAAGTTAGTAAGAGCAGCATTTGGCAATAACAATGTTGATACGTGTGCTCGAGTCTGTCATTCACCGACTGGTTATGGATTGAAAACCACATTGGGGGAATCGGCGGGAACACAGACATTCGACTCGGTCGAGGTCGCTGATGTAGTGCTGGTTATTGGTGCGAATCCAACCGATGCGCATCCAGTTTTTGCATCGAGACTGAAGAAACGTCTGCGTCAGGGTGCACAATTGATTGTTGCTGACCCGCGACGGATTGATTTGATAAACAGCCCTCACGCTAACACGCCGTATCATTTGAAACTGCTCCCGGGCACTAATGTTGCTTTTATTAATGCTATTGCCCATGTCATCGTCAGTGAGGGGCTTGAAGCGACTGAATTTATTGCGCGGCGCTGTGATTCAGAAGCTTTTGGTCGCTGGAAACGCTTCGTCAAGGAACAGAAAAACTCACCGGAAGCTATGGCGTCTATTACCGGTGTCCCGGCTGAGCAATTGCGCGAAGCGGCGCGAGTATATGCAAATGCCAACAATGGTGCTATCTACTATGGCCTCGGCGTGACTGAGCACAGTCAGGGTTCAACCATGGTGATGGGTATTGCAAATCTGGCGATGTTGACAGGGAATATCGGCCGCGAAGGTGTTGGTGTTAATCCGCTGCGGGGACAAAACAACGTACAGGGCTCCTGTGACATGGGTTCATTTCCTCATGAGTTACCTGGCTACAGGCATATTTCCGATGATACCGTTCGTCACCAATTTGAACAGGCATGGGGTGTCACGCTTGACCACGAGCCGGGGTTTAGAATTCCAAATATGCTCGATGCAGCGGTGGCAGGACATTACAAGGGCTTGTATTGTCAGGGTGAAGATATTGCTCAGTCTGACCCTAACACTAAACATGTGGAGCAAGCGCTGCGGAGTTTAGACTGTTTGATCGTGCAGGATTTATTCCTTAACGAGACTGCAAATTTTGCCCATGTGTTTTTACCAGGAGCATCATTTCTCGAAAAAGACGGCACCTTTACTAACGCTGAGCGCAGAATATCGCCGGTCCGAAAAGTGATGTCACCACTGGGGGGGAAAGCAGATTGGGAGGGTACTACGGCATTGTCAAACGCTCTCGGTTATCCGATGAATTACAATCATCCTTCAGAAATTATGGATGAGATTGCATCGCTGACGCCAACCTTTAGTGGTGTTAGTTATCAGCGCTTGGATCAAGAAGGGTCGCTGCAATGGCCTTGTAATAGTGCGATGCCTGACGGGACACCGACTATGCACGTTGACGAATTTGTTCGCGGCAAGGGGTATTTTGCTATTACCGAATATGTAGCCACCGATGAAAAAGTCAATAAGCGCTTCCCACTGCTGTTAACGACTGGGCGTATTTTGTCGCAATATAATGTTGGTGCTCAAACACGGCGCACGGCCAATGTAGACTGGCACGAGAGAGACTTACTAGAAATCCATCCTCATGACGCAGAAGACAGAGGTATTAGTGACGGAGATTTGGTTCAGGTGTCTAGCAGAGCGGGTAAAACAGTGCTGACAGCCGATGTGACTGAGCGCGTTCAGGCTGGTGTTACCTATACGACATTTCATCACCCAGAGAGCGGAGCTAATGTCGTCACGACAGATAATTCTGACTGGGCAACCAACTGTCCGGAGTATAAAGTAACAGCGGTAGAGCTTAAAAAAGTCACTGCGGAATCGAGCTGGCAGCGTGATCATGATGCCTTTTCGATCAAACAGCGGGGATTGGTGGATACGGAGGTTTTGCCGTGAGCCGAAAGAAAGCAGGGGAGAGTACTCTAGTCGCGAACGGTCAGCACAATGTATCGACTAGACCCATCTTTGCATGGCCAAAAGTCGATAGCGATAAGACGACTGATTTTGTCGCTGAAGAAACACCGGTTGCACTGGTATATAACGGTGTTTCTCACGCGGTTATGATGGCTAGTCCATGGAATTTGGAAGCATTTGCTATTGGTTTTAGTCTGTCGGAAGGGATTGTAGATCGCTGCGATGAGATCTATGCAATTGACACACAAACTGTTTATAACGGCATAGAGATATCACTGACAATTAGTCGTCAACGTTTTGAACAATTAAAAGCTAGGCGACGCATGTTGGCTGGTCGGACCGGTTGTGGCATTTGTGGAACCGAGTCTCTGGATCAGCTTGTTGTTGATCCCCCCGCAGTAACCCGGAGGGCTGCGGTTTCCCATCAGGCTATATTTCGGGCAACTATGGCATTAGAGGCGTGGCAGCCTGTACAGCAACTGACTGGTGCGGTGCATGGTGCCGCTTGGTGTGTTGATGACGGTACGATCATTGATGTGTGCGAGGATATCGGCCGGCACAACGCATTGGATAAATTGATAGGGACATTGATTCCAATGGATGGTTTTCGGGAGTCGGGTTTTTTGTTGATTTCTAGTCGAGCTAGCTATGAAATACTGCAAAAATCAGCGCGGGCAAACATTGAAATTGTTGTAGCGGTGTCTGCGCCTACTTCGCGTGCAATCGACATGGCTGAGAAAGCGGGCATCACCTTGGTCGGGTTTTCTCGAGAGCACAGACACGTGGTTTATGCCGGTCATCAGCGGCTTATTGAGAGTAATAACTAATGGCTACGGCTGAGCTGAAACATTTGATTAAAATGGTCAATCAAATTAGCAAAAATATTGCGACGGATGAAAGCGAGCAGGCCGTGATTGATAAGACAACCATTCATATTCAACGATTTTGGGCGGGATCGATGAAAAGAGATATTATGCATTATGTCGAGCGCGATGGACGCGGCCTAGAACCGCTGGCATTATCAGCGGTTCGGCAGCTGACAAAACCGCGGACATGACTACAAACAGTTCATCGGTCGCTATATTGTTTAATGTTATATGCGCACCAAGTCATCGACTCGATCAGTATGCCCATCAATGTCATAAGACATAATGACTAGGTCCCTGCAGGTTCCATTGCGATCTTCAACATAATCGGCGAGCAGGGCCTCAGGAACAAATCCTAAACGACGAAAGGCTGCCTGGGCACCATGCTGGTCTGGCGTCATATTAGCTAATAATTTCTTTACACCGATACTTTGGGCAACGTCAAAAATCTCCGAGGTTAGGTTTTTACCCAGACCGCGCGCTCTGTAACTGCTGCTTACGTTGACCCGCAGTTCGCCCACGCGACGTGTCCAGGGAGCGGGGTTACGATGAACTGTGGCATAACCGACTAAATGTTCGTCTTCGTCGAAGACGACTAATGATGTTGAAAAACCACTTTCAATATTATCTATCCACTCGTCTACAACCTCAGGCTGGGTGAGGTCGACACGTAAAAATAGCAAATCTTCCTGTGGTAGTGCCTGTGAAAACTCCAGAATCGCATTTTTGTCGGCTGCAGTCATGATACGAAGCTCTACACTGGCCCCGTCGGGAAGTATGATCTTTTTAGGATAGCGGGAAACAACGGTTTGTCTCGGCATTATGGCTCCATGGATTGTTAGTTGTTGGTTTGAATATCTGATTCTCGCGCAGCACTGAGGAGTTCGTTGAATACGGCCTCGGCATTGTCTACGATGACCTGTAAGTCAGGCACCAGTCTAGGTTCAGATATAAAATTGAAAAAAAGTTGTTTGTTGTAGCTCAAAATAGTGAGGCTTAAGCCAACGTTGCCAGAGAGTACCAGTAATCCGATCGTATCTGTGACCTCAGCTCCACACAGATATTGAGGAACTTGTAACCCAGGGACATTGGTACACACTAAATTGATGCCCATGTTCGGCTGACGATAACCGAAGCTGGGCATTATCGGCATCGGAACCCGTGCTGCCAGAGCAGTAGGGTCCAACGCAGTACCGACCAACTGTGTCATGGCCATGGCTACTGGCGGAAATGCTGGCATGTTCTCCTGCACTACCGTTAGCGCCTGTGCCTCTTCCTCTACTTTTATCCGCTGCATTTCATCAATGACAGCATGTAGTCGTGCAGTACAGGACATTGATGATGCGGGAAGAAGAGGGAATATAGCAGAAACCTGGTTCCCCAGCGCTCCTTTTTGGTCTTCTGTACGGACATTAACCGGACACATAATCCGTATGAGCTGATTGTCAACGCGCTCGTTGTGATGTTCCAGATAACGAGCGATAGCTTCGGAGACAACGGCGAGCACAACGTCATTTATGGTGCCGCCCAAGTGACGACGGATTTCTCTAATTTCAGTAAAGGGCTTTTTTATCCACTTAACACGTCGCTTGGGTCCAACCATCCCAGCATTAAAAGGAGCTGTTATTGCCGGCTTCGACATGAATCGCATAAATATTTCACTAGCTTTTCGCAGGCGACCTAGCACGTCTCGGCTGGTACTCATCGCTTTAATGGGACTAATACGGGTGAGCTTGCTGAAATTCTCCTGCATCGCCTCACTCATGAGAGCGCCTGGCGAGGGCGCAGGATGAGGCTGCCATGGTTCTGTGGGCGGCGTTGGATCCGCAGCGTTCGGAGAAAGATCGTACAGAATTGTGGTCAAATCAATGCCCGAGGCGCCGTCGATCATCGCGTGGTGAGTTTGTTGGAGTAATAAAGTTTTACCGGGAACCCCTGTTAGGACTACTGTCCGCCACAGTGGATGGCTCCTATCTAGCATGGGCTCATTGAGCTCCACACCTTTATCAACGCCTTCCTTCAGCGTCGAACCTTCGGGTAGCTGGTGTAGAAGAACATGATTGTGCAGATCAAACTCGGTGTCATCAACCCACTTTGGGTGTCCGAGGCTAAAGGGAACCTGAGCCAGCTTTCGATGGTAGGAGGGAACTAGATGGATTCTGTTCTCATAATGTTTATAGATATCTTCAAACGGGACTTCGCCTTTCAGTACATAGACCGACGAAATGTGCATGGGTGAACTGGCTGTTTCCATGTAGATAAATGACGCATCGGTCTCTGTCAGTCTCATAGCGTTTCCTATATCCCTCTATCGTTATCCCGCTTAAATCCCTTCATGCCATCATGATCCATCGCTTAAAAAAAAACAACTAACTATAAACGACCTAGCGGAGCAGCGTTTCGTTAATAGCGCGCTATCATTCCCGTGTGAGTTTAGTTTCGCTCAAGAACGATGACCGGGATTTGCCGCTCTGTTGCAACTTTGTAATCATTATAGGGCGAAAAGTAGTCCGCCATTAGCTCCCAAAGCTGCGCTCGCTCTGGACCTTCAGCAACACGAGCTTTGGCGCTGAAAGTGTCATTAGCAACCTGTACCTCAACATTGGGGTCTGTCATTAGATTCAGATACCATGCTGGATGCTGAGGTGCTCCGCCCTTTGATGCGATAATGCAATAAGCGCCATCGCCAGTGGGACGATAAATGAGCGGCAGCAGAAGCTGCTTGCCGGATTTCCGTCCGGTGGTTGTCAGTAGTAACGTCGTCAGAGGTTTACTGTCACCGCGAGGTGGTATCCAGAGGTGGCCAGCGTCACCGTCGGCCCGATAAAGCGCAATATGGTCTTTAATCCAATCTGGCATAGATTGAGAAATTGTTGCATCTGTCATTTTTTTTCTCCATTTTTCTTGAGTAAACAGATCAGCTTAATGGCGACTGTATACCAGCGTTGGGTAAATGGAAATACATAGGCAAGAATATAGGCTTTAACGCCGCAACGGACGGTGAATGTGGATTTATTGACTCGCGGACATTTGCTATACGCGCGATGCTCACGACGTTGGTGATTCTCTGTCCAAAATGTCCATATCTGCAGCGGTGCCGGGCAATCATCGCCGGCAATGATTTATTCGCATGACGGCTGGTGTCGGGGGTGTTAGCATTCAAGCTATCACTGATCACGATCTGGAATGACTATGAAGCGTATTGTTTTTTGCTCCTTACTGATACTTTTTTCATCCTTCGCTTATTCAGCACCTGAACTAAAAGGATCCCCTGAGGAACTGCGTCAGTTTCTGCATCCCAGAGATAAACTCGTCACTATTTATGGTGATGCAACGGAAACCGCCTATTCCGATAAAGCTATTGTTAGTCTTGTCATCGATACGGAAGACAAGTTGTTGTCTGAATCCATTGCTAAGAACGCGAGTTTACGAGCAGAAATCACCTTGAATCTGGCGGCGGAAGGACTCGCCAAAGATGACATTAAGAGCTCAAAATTTTCGACCTCGCCGCAGTACGGTTGGTTTGGAAAAAAACCCAGTAGCTACAGGGTGATCAATCGGATGGCTATTGCCATTATAGACGAAGCTCATCTTCAAGTGATTGCGGCTATTGCCGATAGTTCCGACGAGGTAACTCTGTCTGATACGGCATTCGAACATACGGGCAAAAATGATCTTGAAGATCAGGTTAAGAAGGACGCTTTAGCCAATGTGATGAGACAAAAAGCGTTCTATGAGAGCAGCCTGGCCGTGAAGTTAATCACGGTTGCTTTCAGGAATGAAAATGTTCGTAGCAGAGCAACGCGCGGCGCAAGTTTGGTTGAGGAGATTGTCGTAACAAGTAGTAAAATTGCGCGGTATGACGAGGTGGCATACGACGAAGTTTCTGAAAACATGAGTGCGTATGCAGAGTCAGAAGAGTCCTCTTTTGATGAGGTCCAATATCGCGCGGGTATTTTTGTGGATTTCAAAATTGAGCAATAGCTTAACGAGAAAGGCTCTAACTCGTTGCCTTTAGAGGGAGAATGTTTGTGACTGATAGCTTCGTTGTTATAGGTCTTCGATGCAGATTCAGCGGCCACTAGCTTTGCGTGATAATAAGTGGGCTTTTTGGCGTGAACATGAGTAATCAATTCGTCTGCCGGTTTTTCGTCATCAGTTTTCGCAAAATTCTTCAAACGTTAGGTTTCAATTTTAAGGGTGAAGCAGTGGCGTTTAAAGGGTGTTGAAGTCAGTATGGACGGACACAGAAATTTGGGCGCTGGCGGTAGCTGAAACCATCGTATGGGCTGGAATTTATTATATCTTTGCTGCGTTGATAAGCCAATGGGAGCGGGATTTAGAGTGGTCTAAATCTGAACTAGCGATAGGCTTTACCTGCTGTTTAGTTGTTTCTGGGTTGATTGCCCCGGTGATAGGCAGTTTGATCGACAAAGGTTTCGGTAGAAAGGTACTGGTTGGCGGCGCCGTCTTCGGCGGTGTTCTATTGTTCTTAATGGTTTTTATGAACAGCTTATGGCAGTTTTATACCCTTTGGACTCTTTTGGGCGTTGCCGCTGCCTGTTGTTTTTATGAGCCCTGTTTTGCTTATATTACTCACACTCGTCCGGCTAATGCTAAAGCCGCTATAACTCTCGTCACATTGGTAGCGGGTTTTGCCGGGACCTTTGCCTTCCCTGCCGCGAACATATTGACGGAATGGTTTGGCTGGAGAGTTGCTGTTGGTTTTTTTTCGGCGATGATTTTGTTTGTGGCAGTCCCTCTTTTTTACTATTCGACACGCAGCGCTAAAAAAACCAAGACACTACTAACGTCAAATGAGAGAAGGCAGCAATCGCTGGAGCGAAAATCAGCCTTGAGGGAGGCTATCACTGGCCGCTATTTTTGGATTGTGACGATTTCTTTTGGTTTAATCATGATTAACCATAATGGGCTTTTAACCCACTTCTTACCGATGATGGATGAGCGAGGTATAAGTTTAGAGCTGGCAGTCTTTGCAGCGGCGATGATTGGTCCTATGCAGGTTATCGGCCGACTAACTATGGTGTTGACTGAACAATGGTTATCCGCATTAGTGACTTGTTGTCTTGCGTTTAGCTGCTTAATTATCGCTTCGATATGTCTAATTTATTCCATGGATTCTCCTCGGTTGATATTTGGTTTTGTAGTTTTTCAAGGGATCGGAATCGGTGTGTTTAGTATTATGCGCCCAGTCATTATTGCTGAATTATTTGGGGTGCGTGGTTTCGGCGCTATTTCTGGTGTATCAGCCTCAGTTGGCCAGATGTCGATGGCTATAGCACCCACGCTGGCAGCGGCTATTTGGCTGCTGGGTGGGTATGATATGGTATTGCTATTCATGTTAACGTTTGCAGTTGTTGCCACGCTGATGTTTAGTTCGGTGGCGTTACTGCAGCGGCGACGGGCGTAGTTAACAACATGATTAAGGAGTTACGTTATTATAAACGATCATTCACCGATAAAAATATTCAGAGAAAACTGGCATAAAGCGAGAGCGCAGGGTGATGCAAATTCACCTTATTGTACTTTGGCGACTGTCTCAGAAGAGGGACAGGTTTTTATGCGAACCCTGGTCCTGAGAGACATTGATGATCAACGGTTTATTGTGTTTGTGAATAACACCTCCGAAAAATGGCGCCAATTACAAAGCTCGAGCCGCTGTGAGATGTTGGTGTTTTGGCCGACGCTGATGCAACAATATCGAATCAGAGGGGAATGGCAGGAAATTCCGTCAGCGGCAATGGAAACGCACTGGGCCCGGAAACCGTATGACTCAAAGCTGTTGGATCATTTTTATGCGGAAGGTCGGCCGCAGTCATCTGTTCTTGCTTCGAGGGCGGTTTTATTAGAGGGAATAGAGCGGTTGAAACAGCGTTATCCCGTGGCCGATGATATCCCGTTTCCGGGTAATGCTCAGGGGCTGGCTATTGACGCAAATTATATGGAAATATGGCAAGGCTCGGAGAGTGATCGCCTGCATCACCGGCACCGCTACGTACTAACCGCCAATAGCTGGAGTAAAGAGATTCTCGTGCCTTGATCATACGCTACCTTCTTCCACCAGCGGTTCATTGGCAGAGGCGGTGAAGAATCGGCTTTTTGCTGTGTTAAAAAATGCTCGTGCTAACAAGCCCACTAGTACCCATGCCAGAGCTTGACTGAGACCTTCTGACACAAGGTGACTGTGTTGTTCGATACCCTCACGAATGTCGATGTTGTAGTAAGCTAATGCGACATCAAGAGCTCCACCAAAAACCATGGCGGTAGCGACAACACCGAACAAATACGCTATCAATGATCGTTGGCCTAATTCTTTGCCAACTACGCCCAGTGTTGCAATGTTAGTTGCAGGTCCAGCTAGCATGAATACTAATATAGAACCCGGTGATACGCCGGCAAACAGCAGTCCTGCGGCAATCGGTGTCGATGCCGTCGCACAAATGTACATGGGGATAGACACGAGCACCATCACTGTCATAGCAAGGATCCCCTGGCCATATGACGCCAGAAGTTCGGTGGGTACAAAGGTCTGCACAACGGCTGCAAAAAATATTCCGACGACTAACCACTGTGCTGTATCGGCAATGAGCTTGCCGGTTGAAAAATGGAATGCTGTGCTCAACTTATCAACAAATGTCGGTTGAGTAGACGGATCAGGGTCAGGGCTACAAACGCTAGAAATGGATTGCCGAAGAACAGTTGGTTTTTGTTGACCACAGCAAGTGGTTTCTGTTTCGTTGTCGCCGTCGATTGCGTCTGATGGCTTAGTTTCCTTACCAACGAGTGCTCCGGCGACTATAGCGCTGCAGACAGCCGCGATCGGCCGAATAATTGCCATTACCGGACCGAGCATGGCGTAGGATACTGATACGGAATCAACACCTGTTTCAGGTGTTGCTACTAGGAATGATACAGTGGCACTCTTGGAGGCGCCGCTTCGTCGAAGCCCCAGCGCTGCTGGAATGACGCCGCAGGAGCATAGAGGGAGTGGGGCGCCTATGAATGCCGCCTTTACCATGGTGCCAAAGCCGTCGCCGCCAAGATGTTTGGTCATTAAGTCTTGAGGGATAAACGCGTGGATAAGTCCAGCGATCGCAAACCCCAGTAATAGCCAAGGAGCGGCCGTCACTAACAATAGCCAACAGTTAAGTAATAAGTCCATTAGTGGTCCTCCAGCGCATCGAGTATCGAGCAGCCTGTAGCACTATCTTCGCCGCCACAGCATTTTTCACTGAGACTTACCAGTGACGTTTGAAAGCGCTTTAATTCACGAATACGGTGCTCCAATTCAACAATTTTGTCATCGGCAATGGTTTTTACCTCACCACAAGTATGGTGTTGGGGATCGACTCTGATCGACAGTAATTCGCTAATCTCTTGCAGAGTAAAGCCAGTATTTTTTGCTCGTCGGATAAAACGGACTTTAGCTTTGTCTGCTTCAGAGTAAAGTCGATAACCCGATGCATTACGAACCGCCGGTGACAGTAGGCCGGACTTTTCGTAAAATCTGATAGTATCAGCTGTCACATCACAACGGATGGCTAGTTCACCAATGCGGTACATGTTTATCTCTGCTGGGGCGCTTAACAATGACAAAAGCATAAACCTTAGAGTATTGACCAAGGTCAACCGTTGATCAAACAATAATTATCGAAGCTGAGAATCAAATAAAATGTAAAGTCCCGTGATTAGCGAGGGCCAGCGAAATAAAACGTCAAATCAGTATGATTCGCTAGTCGTCAAAGATTCAAGGCATGGATTACATCCACAGCCGTCGGTGATTGTAGAAATACCATGGCTATTTGGGGGCTTCGATGGGTGCAGACAGCAGAATGCGTATAATTTAAGAGTTTGGATTGATTGCTCGATATGAACACAAAATGGCAATAATTTGTTGAATGTTATATGAGATTAGACAGAGGTCCCACCCGTTGAAGACGCCATCAGCCATCACCATTAAAGGAAAACATGTAACGGTTTTCCCACTCACACGAGACCTCTCTCGGGAGCTATATGCGATTGGGCAGGAGCCAGAGTTATGGACGTTTGTATCGACTAATCCGTTTGAACAGCTCGCTGACGTCGAGCGCTATATCGACAGACTGTTGAGTGCCCAAAGTAAAGGTGACCGCGTTCCTCTGGCTGTAAGAGATAATGTTTCCGGTCGTTTAGCGGGAGCAACGAGTTATTTACACATAGACGCCATGCACTGCAGCATAGAAATTGGTGGGACGTGGTACGGCAAGGAGTTTCGCCGGACCTCGGTCAATACGGAGACTAAGTTACTTCTGCTGATCCATGCCTTTGAATATCTTCGGGTCAATAGAGTACAGTTTCAAACTGATTCAAGGAATGAGCGGTCACAACATGCTATCGAAAGAATAGGCGCTAAAAAAGAGGGCATCCTTCGAGCAAATAAAGTGTATCCCAGCGGCTACATTCGCGATTCCGTTGTCTATAGTATAGTTCGGGATGAGTGGGCAGATGCGCGGCGGCAACTTGAGCAGCGGCTTGATAGGTCGGCATAAAAATTAGCCGACCTGTAAGCGTCGTCGGATATGTTGGTACCGTAAAAAGGAAGGTAGGTTGTAGCTGAAAAGCGTGTTACATGTCGTTAGTATGGCGATGTTGGTGATGCACGGCACTGATATATTTACAGAGTTTGATGAGGAAGCCCTATGGGGCGTGTGACAGCACGAGAGCACATTCGCTGTTGTGGAATTATTAATCAATGGGCGTTTAGTGCTGGAGTCGTCAGGTAACAGGATGAACGTCCTCGGGCGATGGGTAAAAATCTATTGACTAACTTAACGTCTAACAAGTCAATCGGGAATTGGACCGGTCGTATTTTTATGATTCACCCGGCACATAGCTGGCGACAGCAATACTTTATAATCCAAGAGATAAGACAATGAATATACTAATAAAAACAGCGATATTGGCTCTGGTTATTTTACTGGTGGTGATAGGGTTTAATACCGCGAGCTACCAATCGCCGCTGATCGCAGATGCGCGCGTAGCTGCTATTGAGGTGGATATTGATCAGGCTGTCGACAATATGCAAAAAGCCATCGGCTATCGAACAGTGTCTTATGAGCGGGGAGCGGTAACTAATGGCGAGCAGTTTACGCAGTTCATAGAATTTCTGGAAGAGAGTTATCCTGCCGTTCACCAGCATACTCAGCGCACAATTATTTCGGACTACAGTTTATTGTTTAAGTGGCAGGGAAAAAGCCCTGAATTACAGCCGGTTTTGTTAACTGGGCACTATGATGTGGTGCCGGTCATTCCTGGTACTGAAGATAAGTGGGAATCAGCACCCTTTTCAGGGGAACTAAAAAATGGGTATATCTATGGTAGGGGAGCCATGGACGATAAAAGTGCCATCATTGCAATGATGGAATCCGCGGAAGCGTTGTTGTCTCGAGGGTTTCAGCCTCAGCGAACCATATACTTCAGTTTTGGTCATGACGAGGAAGTCAGTGGCTTGAGTGGTGCCGGGGAAATTGTGAAACACTTGAAAAAAAGCGGCGTTCAATTTGCTTGGTCGCTGGACGAAGGTTCATTTGTGATGGAAGGTTTATTGCCCGTTGATAAACCTGTCGCTATGATCAATGTTGCTGAAAAAGGCTACGTTTCAATTGATATTGTAGCGACTGGCGCGGGTGGCCATTCGTCCATGCCGCCTAAGAAAACGGCCGTAGGGAAATTAGCAGAGGCGATCGTGAAAATTCAGGAGTCGCCATTCTCCGGTGGTCTCAGCGGTATATCCGGGGAAATGATGGACCAGCTAGGTCCTTACCTGCCTTTTTCGCAGCGTATACTTATGTCGAATCGATGGTTGTTCGGTAGCATAGTAGAGCGAGGGTTGAGTTCATCACCCGCGATGAATGCATCAATGAGAACAACGATTGCACCGACCATGTTATCGGCCAGCCCTAAAGAAAATGTGTTGCCGATAGAGGCCCGGGCAACCATTAATCTTAGGCTTCATCCCCGAGATACACCCGAGAGCGTAGAACAACATTTTAATAATGTGTTAGAGGGCTTTGACGATGTTACTGTGAAGGTATTGCATGGAAATAATGCCTCCCCCGTTGCTAGCTCAACTTCTGCAGGGTTTCAATCACTCGCCGCTAGTGTGCGGGCGGTGTTCGGAGATGTGATTATTGTCCCTGGCATTACTGTTGCAGCTACTGATAGCCGTCACTACGTCTCGGTATCAGATAACGCTTATCGATTTAATCCAATGCAAGTAGGCACTGAAGATATTGCGGGTTTCCATGGGACTAACGAACGAGTTTCAGTAGAAAATCTCGGTAAAGCAGTACAGTTTTATCAATCAGTAATCAGCAATCAGTAGGCATGGCCAGCAGCGTTTTTATGGTAGTAGGAGAGTTGTCAATTGACCGAACAGTTTAAGGATCAAGGCGGGGTAGCAAATATGAATCCGTCAGCGCTTTTTCGATGGCTGTCTTCAAAATTTATGACCGAGATGGTTAGCGAGAAATCACTGGTAAAACGCCGGGCGAAAGCAGAGAAACTGAGGCTAAAAAAAGGGCTGCCCCATAAAGTTGAATATTTTCATCAGATCAATGATGGTTATAGCCATCTGGCGATGCAGTTGTTGCAGCCGTTAGTCGAGAATTATGACATAGACCTTACCTGTCATCTGGTGCAAGGGCCGTCTGGTGACAATCTGCCGGAACCGGATTTGTTGCTGGAGCTTTCCCGTCGCGATTCACAGCAGATAGCCCCTCATTACGGGTTGTCGTTTCCACCATGTGATGACAAGCCTGGCATCGAGCTTGTGAGTATTGCTGAAAGTATTCTTGTGAATGTTGGGCAAGACGAATTTCCGGCAGCTGCGAAGGCGGTTGGCGCCGCATTATGGGCAGGGGATTCTCTTGGTTTAGAGCAGTTGGAGGAACAATTTGGCCGCTGTGATGATGCTGAAACCCGGGATCGAATTGAAAAGGGAACAGCACGCCGGCGCAAGTTAAACCACTATTCAGGGGCAATGTTTTTTTATGCGGGGGAATGGTATTGGGGTGTGGATCGGATGTATCACTTGGAAAAGAGATTGCTCGAACTGGGAGCAAAAAAAGGGCCTGACGAAGCGCTGCTCTACCCACGTCCGACAATCGACTGGGGGGGTGCTAAGGACGATGGCTCAATAACCTTGGAGTTCTATCCCTCTTTACGAAGTCCATATACATCAGTGATTTTTCAGCAGACGGTGTCACTAGCCAAAAATAGTGGCGTGAAACTGTTAGTCCGCCCGGTGTTGCCGATGGTGATGAGAGGTGTCCCCGCGACGCGAGAAAAAGGGTTATATATTTTTAGAGATGCTGCCCGCGAAGCAAGAACTTTGGGATTGACGTGGGGCAGCAGAATCTATGACCCGATCGGAAAACCGGTACATCGATGCTACTCACTCTATCCATGGGCGCGGCAAAAAGATCGAGAAGTAGAGTTACTCGACTGTTTTTTAAAGGCGGCATTTAATGATGGAGTTAACACGAATTCTGATCGGGGAATGCGTCAGGTGGTTGAAAATGCGGGTCTGTTATGGGATGAAGCTAAGCAGCATATCGATGGATCGGATATGTTGCAGGAGTTGGAGGCTAATCGGCTTGCAATGTATGAATTTGGCAGTTGGGGGGTTCCTAGTTATCGGCTGCTTGATCAATCGGGCAAGACGGTGCTCGCTTTGTGGGGACAGGATAGACTCTGGCTATTTGCCAGAGAAATAAAACGTTTGTTAAATGCCCCATGATGCCTAGTCAGCTTGATATTATTAGAGCAGACTACTTTGATCCTGAACATAGTTCTGCGATCGGTGCTTTGTTAAATGCCTATGCCTCGGGCCCTATGGGTGGCGCTAGGCCTTTATCGGAGGCCGTGCAGGCGACTGTGGCTGGTGAATTGGGAAAATTACCCCACGCGGCCACATTCCTCTGTTATGCTGACGAAATCGCCGTCGGTCTTATTAACTGTTTCGAAAGTTTTTCCACCTTTAAAGCAAAGAAACTTATCAATATTCATGACGTTTTTGTTGCGAACGACTACCGGGGTTTAGGTATTAGCCGCCGGTTAATTGCTGCGGTAGAGGCGCTCGCTATCGATCGTGATTGTTGTAAATTAACATTGGAAGTATTGGAAGGTAATACCATTGCCAAGAAAGCCTATAGTAACATGGGCTTCAACAGCTACGAACTTGATGTTGTAACCGGCAATGCACTATTCTGGGAAAAATCCTTGTTATGATAATGGTGTGTCTTTTCAAAAGGAATTATCATTGATGTCGATGGATCATCGTTATCGCGAGATAATTAATACCTATTATTGTGGTTGCAATTCAGCTGACCGTGAGCTGATGCAGTCAACGTTTACTGATAGCGTGAAACATTACTTTGTAGACCATAGCGCCGTGATTGGCGCTGAGGAACTGGCCAACTACTGGGCTAAAGTTGCGCCGAAAACACAGGCCCACTGGACTCTAGATCATATTCTGGTACAAGAACCTGAAGCAGTTATTGAATGGAGTATGAGTTGGACTCCCTTAACGACGGGCATCGCAGAATTATTGCGGGGCTGTGAGTGGTATATTTTTGAAGGCGACAAGATTTCCGAAATAAGGTCATACCATAATAACTACTACCTCCATAATGAAAAAAATCGCGAGTTGTGGGACTTTGACTATATTGGTCGGGGCTATCGCGGTGAAGCCGCCGCCGCTGCAAAAAATTTCAGTCCGAGAAAAATATGATGAGTGAATTAACACCGCGCACATACCGGCTAATTATTTCGTGCCCTGACAAGGTCGGAATTGTGGCACGAGTAACGCAGTTTATTGCCGAATATGATGGCTCTTTGATGGAGGCCAATAATCACACGGATATGGACAGTCAATGGTTTTTTATGCGCTGCGTTATCAGTGCAGAGAGCCTAAAATGTTCATTGCTGGAGTTTGAGGAGTATTTCTCGCCCGTCGCTGATGAATACAGCATGAAGTGGTATATTCGCGATTCGATGGTTAAACAGAAAGTTGTATTGCTGGCAAGTCATGCCTCGCACTGCCTAGCTGACCTACTCTATCGGTGGCATAGCGGAGAATTAGATTGTGACATTCCCTGTGTAATATCCAATCATGAAAACCTTCGCAGCATGGTTGAATGGCATGGAATTCCATTTCATCACGTAATCGTAGACAAGAATAATAGGGATGCCTCATTTCAAAAAGTGGAAGACATTATTGAGCGCCATGAGGCAGATACGGTAGTGCTCGCTCGGTATATGCAAATTATCCCTCCTTCTCTATGTAAAAAATATGAAGGACGGTTGATTAATATTCATCATAGTTTTTTGCCTTCTTTTATCGGAGCAAATCCGTATCAGAAAGCGTTTGAGCGTGGAGTGAAACTAATCGGCGCTACTAGCCATTATGTTACGCCGGATCTCGATGAGGGGCCGATTATTGATCAAGACGTTGTCAGGGTTAATCATCGGCATAATAAAGATGAATTGGTTCGTTTGGGTAAAGATGTTGAAAAGAGCGTCTTGTCCCGTGCGCTGCGCAATCATCTTGATGATCGCGTTATTGTTTCGGGCAATAAGACCGTCGTATTTGATTAATTAGCAGTGTGCTCTTGCTCTTCCAGTGTTGCTGTCAGAAATCCTTTGAGCGCTTATCCATGTTGGTCTTCACCGAGTAATAAATTGGTTGTTATGAAATTTTACAAAAAAAGTTCCTTTCGGACTGTTTTCCTCGCACTGTTTGCTACGCTAACCTTCGTCGGATCTGCTATTTTTATCTTCGATGTTGATGCCGTCATTATGCTGCAGTTTTTTCTCGCCAGTATTATCTGTTTGGCGTTGGTGGTTACCGCGGCATTGATATTTTCGATCTTTCGAATAGCGCTGAAGCGATGGCTTGGATAGCAATCAGACATCCAAATTGATAATTACGTCCAGTTGGTTGCCGATATCATCCAGCCTATCGCTGAGTTCAAGGATATCGACTGATGCCGGAATTTGAATTGATGCAGTCGCTTCAAAAAGCGGGTCTGCACTCATGGGTGCGCTCGTGACATTGGTATTCATCTCCATGACATTCACGTGCAATGATGCTAATGCACTGGATAATTCTTTGACGATACCGGGGCGATCATTACCCATCAAATTGAGATTAACGGTCCTACGGGTGATATCGCTCTGGTGATGACTCTCTTCTTGAACCGTGATAGTTAATTCGTCGCTGGAAGCTCTAGTCAAGGCATTTCTTAGTGCTTCCGCTTTGTCGCTGCTAACGTTAATGCGAGCAATGCCAGCAAAATTGCCAGCGAGTTGGCTCATGCGGCTCTCTAGCCAATTCCCATGGTGTTCAGAGACAGTATTTGACAGTGTTTCGACTAAGCCGGGTTTGTCAGCCCCGACAAAGGTGAATACGATTGATATAGTCACTTGTTACGCTCCTAAAAAGTGTTAAGCACGGCGGTAAGATAGACTTTAGCGTAGCTTATAACGTTTGTTTTAGAAAATTTGTTGTTGCATATAATGATGCAAAACCTGAAAATTGCTCGAAAATAATGAGGTAGGCCTTTTCTGAAGGTTATCACCGATCGTCTCGTGCAATGATGGATCTGTCCATTGTCTAAAATTTTGTAAGGGTAGAAATATGAAGTCTCGCGCCGCCGTAGCCTGGGAAGCAGGTAAACCTTTAACTATTGAAGAGGTTGATGTTGAGGGTCCGAAGCAAGGAGAAGTTCTTGTCCGTATCGTTGCAACGGGTGTATGTCATACCGATGCTTTTACCTTAAGCGGTGCGGACCCCGAAGGCGTTTTCCCCGCAATCTTAGGGCATGAAGGTGGCGGTGTCGTGGAAGAAATTGGTCGAGGAGTAACATCAGTGGCCGTAGGTGATCATGTTATTCCTCTTTACACAGCTGAATGTGGCGTTTGTAAGTTTTGCCTTTCAGGAAAAACTAATTTGTGTCAGGCGATACGAGTTACTCAGGGCCAGGGTGTTATGCCAGACTTCACCAGTCGATTCTCGCTCAATGGTAAACCTATCTATCATTTTTCAGGAACATCGACATTTTCCGAATACACCGTGATGCCAGAAATCGCTGTTGCCAAGATCAACAAGGCAGCGCCGCTCGACAAGGTCTGTTTGTTGGGGTGTGGTATTACGACCGGTATTGGGGCTGTGTTGAACACGGCTAAAGTAGAACCCGGGTCGACGGTTGCCATCTTTGGGTTGGGCGGTGTTGGACTGAGTGTTATTCAAGGTGCGGTGCTGGCAAAGGCATCACGAATCATCGTGGTTGATATCAACGAAGATAAGTTTGAAATGGCGAAGATGTTAGGCGCTACCGATTTTATCAATCCGAAGAATTACGATGACCCGGTGCAGGACGTGATTGTCGATTTGACGGATGGTGGTGTTGATTATTCTTTCGAGGCGATAGGTCGCACTGAAACGATGCGCTCGGCGCTGGAATGCTGTCACAAAGGCTGGGGAGAATCGACTATCATTGGGGTAGCGGGCTCGGGTCAAGAGATCTGTACGCGACCTTTTCAACTTGTGACCGGGCGTGTTTGGCGGGGCAGTGCATTCGGCGGCGTCAAGGGTCGGACACAGTTGCCGGGCTACGTCGATCGGTATTTGAAAGGAGAGATTAAAGTCGATGAAATGATTACGCATACGATGGGGCTCGAAGATATCAATAGAGCTTTTGACTTAATGCACTCCGGAGAGAGTATTCGCTCAGTTATTCTTTATTAAGGCAGTCATGATGCAGCAAATAGCGCGCAACAAAGTCTTCGGTGGATGGCAGAAACGCTATAGGCACCAGTCTCAGGTCTTGGGCTGTGAAATGGTATTCTCAGTGTTTCTTCCGCCACAGGCAGAGCGGGGTCCAGTCCCGGTCTTATACTGGTTGTCGGGACTAACTTGTGACGATCAAAACTTTGTCACTAAAGCTGGTGCTCAAAGATATGCAGCAGAATATGGACTTGCTGTGGTCGCGCCTGACACTAGCCCTCGAGGCAATGACGTTCCCGACGACGATGCGTGGGACGTGGCTAAGGGCGCGGGATTTTATCTTAATGCTACCGAAGCACCTTGGTCACAGCATTATCGGATGTATGATTATATTGTCGAAGAGCTGCCTGTATTGATCAACGAGACGCAGCCTGTAGACGCCACAAAATGTGGGATATTTGGTCATTCAATGGGAGGTCATGGGGCCCTAACTATTGCGTTGAAAAATACCGAACGCTACCACTCCGTTTCTGCTTTTTCCCCTATTTGTGCACCGATGCAATGCCCTTGGGGAGAAAAAGCCTTTAATTTATACCTCGGACCTGATCAAAGCACTTGGCAGAAATACGACGCCTCTGTACTGATAGCAGAGGTTGACACTAAAATGCCGCTGTTGATCGATCAAGGTACCGCCGATGACTTCTTATCGGCTCAGCTAAAACCGGAGTTATTGCAGGCTGCATGCGATGCCTGTAATCATCCGCTGACATTAAGGATGCAGCCAGGCTACGATCACAGTTATTATTTCGTTAGTAGCTTTATTGGCGATCATATTAAACATCATGCTGATGCATTGTGTGCCCTCTAGGATGGATACAGATGATTACATAGAGATACCTTCACAGCAGCTAGATGCGGATACGCTGACGGCAATTATTGAAGAGTTTGTGAACCGGGAGGGCACTGATTACGGTCTGGCGGAGTATTCACTTGAGCAAAAAGTTGCACAGGTGAAGTCCCAAATTGACCAGGGAAAGGTGATTATTGCCTTTGATATTGTCACTGAGAGTTGCACTCTGCTGCTCAAGGATTGACGCGTTGGTCGCGTCCCTTGAGGACTACGCCAGTGCAGAGGATAGTCCGTGCATACAACAGCCCCTGCAGTTCGTTGCCTCGCTTTTTACCATTTCTTTGCGGCACAAGCATGGTCAGCCTGCAACATTGGCGGTGGTAGCTGGGGCATGGCTCACTGAATGAATGTCCACAGTGAGTATGATCAGTTTGTCGACGCCACTTAATCAAGGTACTGTCGATCGTCTGCTGACGGGTTTTGGGATGTTGGACGAACGTCGCGCAACGGCCAACATGGGTTACCCTAAATAATCGATGCCCCACCGGGTTTTCCGAGCCAGTGCTTGGCTGTTAGTTAGACAGTGGACGTTCAGCACTGACATGAGCGTCCTCGGGGACCACGTTTTTCGGTGCAACGTCAGTCTTTACTTGAATATTAGTGTTAATGCGCCACAATGGCAGATTATCGTTTAAGGCTATAAGGTTTTTATGGATTTATCAGTCAACGACACCCTTGATACCAGTGGCCTGCTTTGCCCGGAGCCCGTGATGATGTTGCACAATAAGATTCGCGACATTCAAACCGGCGATATTCTCAAAATTATTGCAACTGACCCATCCACCCAGCGTGATATTCCAAAATTCTGCAGTTTTTTGGGGCATCAGCTATTGCAGCAGCAAACTCAGGGCTCTGTGTATCTTTACTACATTCAAAAAGCATAATATCAGCGCCTGCTGCAATTACCGGTCAAGCAACAGCCCCTCAAGCGCGAACCTTTCCGCCATACTGTTAACGTCTCGACGATGGCATCATTAACTAGCTCTGTGACGATTCGGCCATGGTTAAGTTGCTGCTGGCTTTCAACTTCGTCAAAATAGCTTCATGTATTGCCAATGGCATTGAGCAGGGGCCTATGTATCGATATCGTCCAGTATTGCCGGGGCAGCAGGGCTCCCTGCCACCGCTTACGATAGATTCACCGATGAATATGATCGAGGCTTTCAACCGGTTGATTTTTGCGGGCTGGAGCAGGTTGCTACCAGCGAATATTAAGTAGAGTCGGTGACAGACAGACGAGATGACATTTTTCTTGGCTAGATCGTGTTAGAATTCTTCTATTCTTGCCGTGTTGGTTTTACAAAATCAGGGTTTTCAGTGACATCAATGTATCTATCGACACCTCCGGGATACAGCGAACACTGTGTGGACGATTTGGTCGAATTATTTAATCGTCTGTTCAAATCTACCGAAAATACACTGCTGGTGCAGGGTGCTACCGAACCAGTCTATATTCCTGCATCCGGCGCCTGTGTTCATCATCAGGTGGTTTTCTCTTATGACTATTTTTCCAGTGCTTTACACGAGCTTGCTCATTGGTGTTTAGCGGGAAAAGAACGTCGCTTGGTGTTGGATTATGGCTATTGGTATGCGCCAGACGGCAGAGATCAGCTACAACAAAACGAGTTTGAAAAAGTTGAAATAAAACCCCAAGCCCTCGAATGGATTTTTTCTAAGTGTTGCGGTAAAACCTTCAGAGTAAGTTTGGACAACCTGCAGGGTTTAGAAACGGAGGGTCAAGCGTTTAAAAAAGCAGTTTATCAGCAAGTGCTTCGCTATTGCGACGCAGGCATTCCCGCTCGGGCAAAAATACTTTGTGAGCAGTTGCGTGGGTTCTATCAAACTCCGGACTGCCTCTGCGCGAGCAACTTTAGTATTGGCGAACTTGATTAGGATTGCTGAGTGACAGAGACGGTTTATCTGATTGACGCATCGATATATATTTTCCGCGCTTATTATGGCATTCCAGATGAATGGCATGACTCCAATGGGAATTCTGTTAATGCGTTGTTTGGCTATACGCAGTTTTTGCTCAAATTTTTAACGTCCTCCCAACCTCAATATTTGGCGGTAGCTTATGATGAAAGTCTGGGGTCTTGCTTTAGAAATGACATTTACCCAGCCTACAAAAAAAGTAGAAATCTTCCTGACGAGAGTTTGTCTTATCAGTTGACAGCCTGCAAAGGATTGACTGAAATATTTGGTATTAGCTCTCTTGCCAGTGATCGATATGAAGCTGACGATATAATTGCAACCTTAGCCGGCAGAGCCCAGCGTGATGGACATAATATTGTTGTCGTCAGCAAAGATAAAGATTTAGGACAGTTGTTGTTGAAAGAGAGTGATTATTTGTGGGACTTTGCTGGCGACCGTAAAATTGACCGAGATATGTTTCACGGACATTTCGGTGTTTGGCCAGAGCAACTTGAGGATTATCTCGCTTTAGTCGGGGATAGTGTTGATGACATACCTGGTGTTCCAGGTATTGGGAAAAAAACGGCGTCATCGCTGTTAGAGAAATTTTCCAGTATCGACAGGCTTCTTCATAACGCTGATGGTGTTGCTGAATCAGGTGTTCGCGGTGCGGCGATGATTATAAACAAACTAGAGGATTACCGGGATCAGATGGAAATGGCGAAACAGCTGGTGAGACTGGATCAAAATGTCCCTTTTGCCAATGACCACTCACTTCTTTGGTGTCCCCCTTCTATGGGCGTGGTCAGGGATTATCTGGATGAGTTTGGTTTAGGCCAGTACTTCCAGCGTCAATTAGACAAAAGCAATTGGTGGAAATAGAGTTAATGGAATTTGAACATCATAGTCTAGCCATTGTAGCTGACGAGAATATTCCGCAGGTGGAATCGTACTTTAGTTCGCTAGGTTCGGTGACGCGGGTCGACGGTCGGCTTTTAACGAACGATCAGCTGAGGGATGCAGATATTTTACTCGTCCGGTCCGTCACCGATGTTAATGAAGCCTTATTGGCTGGAACTCGGGTTCGTTTCGTCGCTACGGCAACAATCGGTACGGATCATTTAGATATAGATTATCTGGATAACAATGGTATTGGTTGGGCCAGTGCGCCGGGTTGCAACGCCGACTCAGTTGTCGATTTTGTCATCAGTGCCATTTGTCGAATGGAAGGTTTGCTGAAATGGCTGCTGGCTGATGGCGTCGTTGGTATCATTGGTTTGGGCAATGTTGGCAGCCGGTTGTATCGCCGTCTAGACGAATTAGGTATTTCGTGTCTTGGTTATGACCCGTTAATCAAACAAGACCGATACCCCATTCTGTCAGATTTGGATTCAGTATTAGCAGCCGACGTGATTTGTCTTCATGCCCCGTTGACTATTGATGGTAATCATCCGAGTTATCATTTATTAAATGCACAGCGGCTAGGGTCTCTGCGCTCTGGCACTGTTATTATTAGCGCTGGTCGCGGGGCAGTTGTCGATACAGCGGCACTGCAGGCAATGCTCGGCGAAAGAGACGACATTGGCACGGTTTTGGATGTTTGGGAAAACGAACCTACTATTAATATCGAATTAATGAAGCGCGTAGACTTCGTTAGTCCTCACATTGCAGGTTATAGTTTTGATGGGAAACTAACCGGTACTGAGATGATTTATCATGCCTGTTGCCAATTTCTAGAGATTGAAACGGACAGAGTAGGAGCAAAGGTTTTGGCGTTGACGCTCGATCATGGCGATCTGGATATTGTCATTAGTGAAAAAACAGATGTTGTTAATGCCATCAAAGAGGCTGTTTTAGCCAGTTATGATATAGCGGAAGATGATCAGCGCTTACGTGGCCAGATGTTGCATTGTAGGGAATCCGAGCGCGGTACTAAGTTTGATCAGTTGCGGAAAAATTATCCTGTACGCAGAGAATTTTCCAAATTCCGCATTGCCAATGCAGAAGAGCTGGCAACGCCTGTTGCGGCGGCATTGCAAACATTGGGTTTCAATTGTCATTAGCAGTCAAAATATAGGGCTTGTGAGATATTATGTTTAAGCTTGGTTTAATTGTTAACCCTCTTGCGGGTATTGGTGGCCCTATGGGCTTAAAAGGTAGTGATGGTGCATTGGTTGCCGATCAGGCAAAAAGTAATGGTGCTAAGCTGCAGTCGTCGCTAAGAGCATCGAAGGCATTGGCCTTGATAGAACCTTGCAGGGACGTTACGGTTTTTTGTTTTTCCGGCGATATGGGGGAAGAGGCTGCCGCTGCCGCAGGTTTGAATGTTCGTATTGTAGGCAGCGCCGTTAGTCAGCAGTCGACAGCAACCGATACCATCGCTGCGGCAAAGATACTCAAAGAGCAGGGCGTAGACCTGATTTTATTTGCAGGCGGCGATGGTACGGCGAGAGATGTATTTAAAGCCGTCGGGCCCGGGGTTCCGGTTTTAGGAATTCCTGCTGGTGTCAAAATGCACTCCGGAGTTTATGCAGTATCTCCGCAAGCAGCGGGTGAAATTCTAAAAGGGTTAATAAAGGGAGAACTGATCGATCTGGGCCTAGCAGAGGTCAGAGATATTGACGAGGATGAAGTCAGGGCAGGTGTGATCCGTTCGCGCTACTATGGTGAGCTATTGGTTCCTCGAGAAGGACGTTTTCTTCAGCATGTTAAGTCTTCCGGGCGGGAAGTGGAAGCGATGGTATTGCAGGATATTGGTGCGGATATTGTTGAGGATATGGAAGACGGAATACTTTATATCGTTGGGCCGGGCACGACGCCCAAAGCGATTATGGACGAACTTGGACTAGAGAATACTCTTTTAGGCATTGATGCAGTCGAGAATAGCGCCCTTGTTGGGTGCGATTTAAATGAACAAGCGCTGCGGGAAATCATAGCCGCGCATGATGGTCCAGTGAAACTCATTATTACGGTAATCGGTGGGCAAGGGCACATACTCGGGCGTGGCAATCAGCAGCTTAGTCCCGCTGTTATAAACGACATAGGCATGGAAAATATCGTTATTGTTGCTACTAAGACGAAAATATCGGAACTTGGTGGTCGGCCTTTACTCGTTGATAGTAACGACACGGAGATCGACGAGGGGTTGGCTGGATATCGAAAAATTGTCACCGGTTATCATGACGCGATTATGTACCCTGTTGGAATAGATGCCGTTGAAGAATTGATAAAATGAACGACAGAAACTACTGAGCTTCATTTTTTCAGTACGGTGTTTTATGTCTTATAATTTAGCAAAGAGTGAACGGTCTGCCTTATCATTGTCGACGACTGGCTTTTGACAGCCCTGCGTAATAGGCTGATGTTTGTCTTTGAAAGCTCCATTATTGAGCGAGGTATGGCTCTGGGGACGACGGTTCGCTGATCATCATCGACAAAGTCATGCTCGGAGCGAGAGGACAAAATAAGGAATCCCTGCTCAGACAATACCGCTTGGTCAAGCGCTTCCTGTTTGATAGGACCATCAGACTTTACGTAGTCATGTTCTGCCAGCCAAACCATTGCACTAAAGCCCGATAAAAACCGTTCACTGTGAAGGCCGAATTCATCAGGCTCGTCAGCGCCGCAAACCTCGTCGACATAGAGAATAGTTTTTCTCGGAAAGGTGGCGTACAGGCGAAGAAAGATAATCGCGACATCTTTGTAAAAATCATCAATATGGATGTCAGTCATGGGGCTAGATCATCCAATTCGTGACAAATATGCAGCAAAGCGTTCCATGGCTCGGGTAAGGTCGTCCACTTGAGGTAAAAACACAACTCGCAGGTGGTCGGGTTGCTTCCAGTTAAATGCGGTGCCCTGTACCAGCAAGATTTTTTCGTGACGCAAAAAATCCAGCACCAGTTTTTCGTCATTCTGAATAGCGAATTTCTTAACATCTAACTTGGGGAACATGTAAATTGCTCCCTTGGGCTTTACGCAGCTAACACCCGGTATTTGGTTGAGGAGTTCAATCGCAGCATTACGCTGTTTAAGCAGCCGCCCACCGGGCAGCACGAGGTCATTGATACTTTGATAACCTCCAAGGCAGGTTTGTATGGCATGTTGTGCTGGCACATTGGCACATAGGCGCATTGATGCCAAGATGGTTAGGCCTTCGATATAACCTTGAGCATGGCTTTTTGCACCGGTTAGCATCATCCAGCCGCTACGGAAACCGGCTAGACGATAAGCTTTCGATAAGCCGTTAAACGTAACACAGAGGACATTGTCAGCCAGCGTGGCTAGCGGAATATGTTGTGCTTCATCATAGAGAATTTTGTCGTATATCTCATCAGCGAAAATGACTAGACTGTGCTCTTCCGCTAACTTGACGATCTCTTGCAGTAATTCTTTAGAGTAAACGGCGCCAGTAGGATTGTTTGGGTTGATAACGACAATAGCTCTGGTTTTACTGCTGATCTTGGACCGAATATCGGCAATGTCTGGAAACCAGTCGGCTTCTTCATCACAGATATAATGTACTGGAGTTCCTCCTGATAGCGATACGGATGCTGTCCAGAGTGGGTAGTCTGGTGCAGGTATTAGCACTTCGTCGTCATTGTTTAGTAGTGCCTGCATCGACATGGTAATTAGTTCGCTGACGCCATTGCCTAAATAAATATCGTCGATATCAACATCGAGCACGCCTCGTTGCTGATAATGCTGCATAACAGCCTTCCGCGCCGAGTAAAGGCCTTTAGACTCACAATAACCCTGGCTAGTTGGTAAAAGTCGAATAACATCCTGGATGATTTCATCAGGTGCATCGAAACCGAACGCTGCCGGGTTGCCTATATTCAGCTTCAGGATCCGATGTCCTTCTTCCTCGAGGCGGTTTGCTTCAGCCAGAACGGGTCCGCGAATATCGTAGCAGACGTTGGCAAGCTTTTCGGACTGTTTGATCGGTTTCATGGTTAGGGTCAACAACCTTGGTCAATTAAAGTGTAGAGTTAATCTGTATAGCAATATCAAAGAGCTTACACTTAGCAATTGCGGTCAGCCAGTGTTTATGGCGATTAGTTAAGCCGGCGCTAGTGTAAAAAAAAATACACAGGTATGCTACGGATTGTAGTGATTTACTGCGAGTCAGTGTGAAATGTTGTTAATTTTTGGGAAAGAGGCGTTAATTGTGAGTCAAATTAAGAAAAGTGATGAAGAGTGGCGGCAGCAGCTGACTGAAGAGGAATACCATATTTGTAGAAACAAAGGTACTGATAGAGCCTTTTCTGGAGAATTTTGCGATACAAAAACAACGGGGCATTACCTGTGCACCTGTTGTGGAGAAGAGCTTTTTGAATCAACGACAAAATACGATTCTGGCTGCGGGTGGCCGAGCTTCTATCAGCCTCTGACAGCTGAGGTTATCGCTGAGGAAAGAGATGCTAGTCTTGGTATGGTTCGAACAGAAGTGATGTGCAGTCGCTGTGGATCACACCTTGGTCATGTATTTAACGATGGACCTAATCCGACGGGTCTGCGCTACTGTGTGAATTCAACGTCACTGAAATTCAAAGGATTGGAGTGATACCGTCGTCTATTGTTGGTCGTCATAGGATTTTTTCTTCCAAGAGTCATCTGTGTTGGACAGCCTCGGTCTAATTTGGTCTGTTTTGTCGGGATTAGACCTTGCAGCAGGGCCCAATAGCGGGTTTTGCTGCATTAGCTCTTCTATCTGTCGCTTGTGCCTACTGATCCTGTCGTTGTAGAAGCCATGCTCGTTTTCTTGTTCCATTTTCCCTTTGCTTGCTTGTAGGTAGTGGATGGCAAGAGCAATATTACCCTGATTCAGCGCTTCGGCGATCGGATCTATTAACTCATCGAGGGTTGTTTGCAGTAACAGTCTCTGGATAAGCTTGCGGTAAAGATTTGCTTCCTCGGCCTTTATTCGTTGGCTGGCGGTAAGCTTAGCAACAAAATTGTGAAGAGAGCTGAACATCTTCTGTACTTCCTTAATTTGCGCTTTATTCGAGAGCGAAATGCCGACAAATTTGCCAGTTTTGCCAGAAAATTCAGTCAATTGCTGTTGCGCGGTTGCCAAGTTATCACGGTAATTTTGATTCTGAGGGGCGATTTTATTCAGCTGGCTAGACACGTCTATCAGGCAATGACAAACCAAACCTTTAAGTCGTGGGTGCACAAGTCCTGGAGGGAAGCCGTTAAGCATATAGTCAAAACTGCTGGCTCTGGCATTGAGAGCGGCTTCTCGCTGGCGATTTTCTCTCTCTCTATCGTCCATCGTCTGAATCAGGACGCCGACGGCGATCAAAACGACTAAGCTAGATCCGACTATTAAGGTGGTTACCATAGTTAGTCCGTACGGTAGTTAGCATTACAAGGTTCCGTTATAGCAACTCGTGACTTATTCTCATAGGTTTTATCTCGTCGGCGAGCAATGTTGGTCGGATTTTGGGCAGTTAAGCCATTAAATACGGAAGTTATAATAAAAGTCGAATTTGGACTTGACCTTTGCAGCGAAGATTCTTATTATGCGCGCCACTCAACGCACACCGTTGATTGTCCTACAGCGTCCCCTTCGTCTAGTGGCCTAGGACACCGCCCTTTCACGGCGGTAACAGGGGTTCGAACCCCCTAGGGGACGCCATTTTTTAAAAGTACGGTTAGCAGGTCAGTTGGGAGATTTTCTCAGCAGATGGCTAGCTCACTCTGGACGGATTCGGAGCGTTGCAATTTAATCGTGTTCCATGGCTGATTAGATAGGCAGCAGTATTAACAGGTTTTTCCGGTTAATATCGGTGCGGGAATAGCTCAGTTGGTAGAGCGGTACCTTGCCAAGGTACAGGTCGCCAGTTCGAACCTGGTTTCCCGCTCCAATTCTTTTGTAATAAACCGCTTGGTTTGGCAGCTCATTACATGCAGAATATTGCTAGTGCAGCTTAAATACCCTTGATTTAGCCTTCTGATAGTCCAGCTTAGCGTCGTCACTCAGCATTTCGTCAAGTTGCTGATAAAGCGCAAGTTCATCGTCACCCATGTAATGCAGGCATTCGCCACCGAAAAACCAGAACAGGTCTCGGTTCACTCGTGGAGTTATATGCGGGTAATGTGTGACAACCTGAGTTAATAAGTATTGCCCCTGTTGTTGAAAATCATCATTAGCCGTTTCTGCGGCGGCTAACATCTGCAGTCGATCGATAAACTCAATATCGATATCACTGGCTCGATCATCGGCAAATGGAAATTGCATCTGACAGTGGTGAAATAAATCGAGCAGTAGTGCTTTGTGGTGCTGAAAATAAGTCAATGGAGTGGCTGGTTTCATAGGTCTTCGGGTCGACAGGATTAATTTGCCGCTTAGTTTAACAAATGCATGAGGCCGAGTCAGCGATCAATGTGTTCAGCTGTTCACGTGCAGGCCTGTAGGACGATTATAGTGATGAAAACCAGCGCCGAGGGGCGCGTTCATGATATTATTGTCGGCCTTTGATCGACGGAAAATGTAATGACTACCGCCTTAAGTATCCAGCAATTAACAAAAATTTACGGTAACGGCTTTGAGGCCTTGAAAGGTATAGATCTGGAGGTAGAGCAAGGGGATTTTTTTGCCTTGCTCGGCCCTAATGGCGCTGGTAAATCGACATCCATTGGTATTATATCCTCTTTGGTGAATAAAACTGGTGGCAAAGTCGAGATCTTTGGGAAAAGTATTGATACCGATTTTTCCGCGGCCAAGAAGGAGCTGGGCATCGTACCGCAGGAATTTAATTTTCCAAATTTTGAACCTGTTTTTGATATTCTCGTCAACCAAGCAGGCTACTACGGCTTGCCGCGGACTGTGGCAATAGAGCGGGCGGAAACGTACCTCAGAAAACTCGATCTGTGGGATAAGAGATTTGAAGCCTCACGGCACTTGTCGGGTGGTATGAAGCGCCGTTTGATGATTGCTAGGGCATTGATCCACCAGCCGCGTCTGTTGATTCTTGATGAGCCGACTGCCGGTGTCGATATTGAAATGCGACGATCAATGTGGAGCTTCCTCAGAGAGCTTAACGAGCAGGGGACTACGATTATCCTGACAACGCACTATCTGGAAGAGGCCGAAAGTTTATGTCGGAATATTGCGATTATCGATCATGGCAAGATTGTCAGGAACTCCAGTATGAAAACCCTGTTGTCACAGTTGCACAAGGAGGTTTTGATACTGGATATTGAAACTCCAATCCAGACGGCGCCACAGTTGGAAGGATTTTCATGTGAACTTGCTGATGAGCATTCGCTGGAAGTGGAAGTGGCCAAAGAACAAAGTGTTAATGAATTGTTTTCATTATTGACTGCAGCCGGTATCAAGGTAACAAGTATGCGGAATAAATCGAATAGACTGGAAGAGCTATTTGTCAGTCTGGTCAAAGCTAATGCCGCGTGACACTAGAAACCACTTGATTAGTAAAAAATAAGGGCTGCAAGATGAGTTTAAAAGAACAATGGATCGCATTAATGACGATCGTGCGAAAAGAAATAAAGCGATTCATGCGAATATGGACGCAAACGCTGGTTCCACCAGTGATTACAATTACTCTGTATTTTGTTATTTTCGGGAATTTAATTGGCAAGCGTATCGGCACGATGTCAGGCGTCAGTTATATGGAGTTTGTTGTCCCTGGCCTCATTATGATGGCGGTTATTACCAGTTCTTATACGAACGTTGTGTCGTCTTTTTTTGGAGCAAAATTCCAACGATATGTGGAGGAAATACTTGTTTCCCCGATGCCTAATTATATTATTTTGATGGGGTTTGTCCTCGGCGGAGTGGCTAGAGGGCTAGGTGTCGGTTTTATAGTGACCGTAGTAGCTCTTTTTTTTACTGACATGGAAATATACAGTTACCCCGTGACCATTGGCATTGTTGTGATCACATCTGTATTTTTCTCGATGGCAGGTTTCGTCAACGCTGTGTATGCAAATACTTTTGACGATATTTCTATTGTGCCAACGTTTTTACTAACGCCCCTAATTTATCTGGGTGGTGTTTTTTATTCGATAGATTTGTTGCCTGATTTTTGGGCCGATGTCTCTAAGATTAATCCCATTTTATACATTGTTAATGCATTCAGGTACGGTGTTTTGGGGATTACAGATATCAATGTGGGATGGGCATTTACTATGGTCGGTATTTTTACTATTGGTGCATTTCTATACAGTTTACATCTATTGAATTCTGGCAAACGTTTGCGAATGTAATCGGCATTTTGTGGCTATCTATCGATAGCGAAAACATCTCTTAGCGAGTATGAAAATAAAGAGTTACTGTGATGAGTGATATTCCACTTGGTAAAGACGTTACGTACCCGGATCAATATACAACGGACGTATTATTTCCTATCAGCCGACAGCCATCTCGGGATAGTTTGGGTATTAACCCGATGGCGCTGCCTTTTCAGGGGGAAGACGTTTGGAACGCCTATGAATTGTCGTGGTTGAATGACAAGGGTATGCCGCAAGTAGCCTGTGCCCGATTTTACGTCCCCTGTGAGTCAGCATCAATTGTGGAAAGTAAGTCGTTCAAACTTTATCTAAATTCATTTAACCAGACTAGAATCAGTAGCTGGGAGGCTGTTAGCAAGATGTTGGCTGTGGATCTATCGGCCTGCATTGGGTCGCCGGTGAAAGTTGATCTGTATACGATCGATGACGGTACTAGTCGTATCGGCTTTTCGACACTTTCAGGGTTCTGCCTTGATACGTTGGACATCACTCTTGATCGATATGATCCAGATCCAAGTCAGCTCGGCACGTTACATGGGTTAGTCGTAGATGAAAGCTTAAACAGTAATTTGTTACGCTCACTGTGCCCGGTCACAGCACAGCCAGATTGGGGTAGCGTGCAGATTGTTTACACTGGCGCTCAGATAGACAGGGTAGGTTTACTTAAATACTTGATCGGCTATAGACAGCATCAAGAGTTTCACGAGCAATGTGTTGAGAGAATATTTCGCGATATTACTGATTACTGTGCGCCGGATGAGCTCTATGTTCAGGCTTTTTATACGCGGCGCGGGGGGCTGGATATCAATCCTTACCGCAGTTCTGGCGAGTCGGTCTCTAAGTTTGACAGGCTTTTTAGGCAGTAAAAGCTAAACAGCTCATTTTTTCTGGCTACTGTTATAGAAAACACATATTTCCCCTTTGGGGAATAGCGCAATAGCCTCAGCTGTACCATAATTGCAGGGTTTTGAAAAAGTATCCTTTTCATTGGCCCACTTAGATACACCCGTTCGGCTATGCGTACCGCCGAACCTGGGCCGTTTCGTTCGGAGTTGTTGCAGAAAGCTATGCCAGAATTTAACCTGTTGTTTTTTATTGCTGTCCAGTTGGCAGTTGTCCTGCTTATCATTTGTGGATTCCTGATATATCACATGGGCCGACAAAGGGGATTAATTAAAAAACTCGAAGAGAAGATTATAGACTTGCGTGAGTCTCTCTCCGTGTCACGTGCTGATGTAAAGTCAGCACAGCAAGAGCTGTCGTCTCAGCAACAAACGATGACCAAGGACTTTGTTGAATACTTGGACGATGAGATCGATAGTACGGTGGAATACCATCAACAGCTCAATCCAACCCAAGATATAGTGCTAGACATTGCGCTGGATTCACCGATAGAGCGACAGGCAACGGCTCTCCGGTATGCTTTCCTCATTGCAGAAAAGGAGGCACGCTACGCTGGGGAAGAGGGTGTATCAAGTTGGCAGGTTTTGCAGACTAAACTTCAGCAGATTGTTCAGTTTTATGAGACCGCAGCGGCCGCTGTTCCTGAATCTGGCAACGACGAACTGGATAAGCTAGAGGAAATACTTGGTTCAGTAACTGACCCGGATATAGAATTACCCGCTACGATTAACGGGATGGAGACTGAAGAGCGAAAACCTCAAGACAGCTAGTGACGGCAACAAATCGCAGGGTATAACGGTGTTGAGCATGCAGAAATTGCCCAGAACTTGCAAAGCTTTCAGACCCAAAACAGTGAGCTTGAAAAGCGTTGTCAAGAGCTGAATCAGCGCAGTAAGCCTAGTGTAGCTGCGGCCGAATGCTGCCAAATGATCGAACTGTAGAGTAGTTCACAGAATCGTATCGCATTTGCATTAAACTTCACAATTGAAGAGTAACTGGCGGTTATTAGCATTATTTTGGGGATACTGCAGCGGGAACGATCCCTGTGTCATTTTCGACCGAAATGATTTCAATTGTATTGGCTGCCGACTGCCAAAAGGGCATCTCAGATGAATATGAGTGTGACCAGTGAAGCGATCATTTTTCTGGAGGATAATGGGGTAGCCCGGGAAATTCTGTATCCGGAGTTTGAGGCGCTTCTGGATCATGTTGTCGGTATTGATGAGTACAAAAACACGTCTGCATCCGCAATTTACGTTCGGATAAACAAACAGCTTCAAGTTACATCGGCAGTTTGCTTTCTCGTTGATTTTGACAGTAATGGCCACATCGATAATGCATGGAATGTTCCCTTGCGGCATCTTGCAGACAGCGGTGGACGCGGTCCAGACCTAGGTGCAGGCCCGATAAAGTTATCCTGCCGTAATCAATGTTCGGTGTCTTGGCATCATCGCTCTTTGTGGGATCCCATTCTGAGAAATAGCGGCGAAGACACACTGACTACTGTTGCAGAAGTAGTAAAACGCAACAGGCTGGGTCTAATGTTTGAACCGAAGACTGATACCGCTGTAGCCGAATCTTCATTGGCAATGGGGCGCCTTAGCACACTGAAGCCTGCGGCTGACCTCAAAATTAATCCTGCTGCAAATGCAGCTTTAAATGAAGTGTTTGAAGAGCGAATTTCAGAGGTTACGGCTACCTATAAACTTCGTTTAGCGACGATGAAATCAGAGGCCCAAGACCATCTTGAAAGAGTTCAGAGGCACCACCGAATAGAGCGAGGGAAATTAACCGAATCTTTTGTTGCTGTAAAAAATATTTTTGCCGAAGAAAAACATAAAAATCTTAAACTGAAAAAAAAGTTTGAAGTTCAAGCGAATAGCCTGAAAAAAGTACGGCTACAATTTCAAAAGCAGCTTCAGGACAGTAAAACGATCGGTAATGGACAGGTTAAAGAGCTGGAAGAGAAATTTGAGCAGGAACTAAACGCACGGGTGGATGCTGCCATGACGGAGCTCAAAGAAATACTAGATATGCGAGATATACAGTTGTTCTATCGTGACGAGCAGGTTAGTCGAATGGAGGGAGAAATTGCTCTGTTCAAGAAAGAAAAACAGAGCCTCGTAGAAGCGAGCGGGGATAAAGTATTACAACAACTGGTTGAAAGCGGTGTTTCGTTTATAGCCTATCAACCGGGGGCGTATCATCTAACGATACCGCTCAAAGATATTGGCGAGTATGTTGATTCTCCGGAAACCTATGTTGCAGAAAAGCTATCGGTTGATAGGATTACTTATAAACAATGGCTTAAACATTATCAAATGCCGCTGTGTATCTATTCCAGTGGTGAAGGATCGGTTTGTGGAAAGTCGATATCGACGATAGATAAGCCAGGCCGATTTATTGCCGGTGAGAGTGATCGCTGTGCTGAGCATAGCCGCGCCGCAGCCACCCTTTCTGAGCTGATGAAAGTTCGCTAGCGAAATGTCTATTTCTGAACCCCCAGCCAGATTCGCTGATCTACAAAGCATCGATGATCCCGTTTTTCGGCGCGCTGGAATTCGCTGCAGTATATTGCGCCTCGACACATTTTCTTCCTATGCTAATGGCAACAAATTTTTTAAACTGAAGCAGAACATTTTACAAGCTAAAGCTCAGGGCTTTACAAGAATGCTTAGTTTTGGCGGTGCTTTTTCTAACCATATTCATGCGCTGGCTCTCGCTGGTCGACACTTCGGAATATCCACAGTAGGTATTGTAAGGGGAGATAATTTATCTGTTTTGAATCCGACGCTGACGGATGCTGTGGCGGCCGGTATGGAGTTGCAATTTATCAGTCGGCAAGATTATAAGCGTCGTAATGACGCCGATTTTTTAAATTATGTCAGAGGTCAATATCCCGATTGTTTTGTGGTTCCTGAAGGAGGAAGTAACGTACTTGGTGTGCAGGGCTGTATGGAAATTATCGACCATATTCATAGTCATGAGGTTGGCAGGGGGGGGTTAATTGTAGTTCCATGCGGCACTGCCGCGACGCTGGCAGGTATAGCAGCGGCCTGCGATAACGGAGAAAAAGTTTTAGGATTTTCGGTTTTGAAAAATTCCCACTATCTTGACGCTGAAGTGGAGAAGTTTATCGCTGATTTGTCGATCGAAAGTCGAGATAACTGGACGATATCTCATGATTACCATTGCGGTGGCTATGCTAAATTGTCTACCGAATTAGTGTCTTTTATCGACAAGTTCGAGCAGCAGCATAATATTCCTATCGAGCCTGTATATACTGGGAAAATGTTATTTGGCCTGCACCAGATGTTGCAGCTCCCTCACCAATCGATTGCAGCAGGTACTCATGTTATCGCTGTACACACCGGGGGGTTGCAAGGGGGCAGAGGGATGGTGGAAAAAATGCAGCGAAAAAGAATGTCAATTGCCTCCCCAAAATAGTGAAGACGGAGAAGATTATGAATACGGATAGTCACAACATCTCTGATGATATTGAAAGGCACCTGCTGGAAACATTGGTACCTGTCAATGCTCTAACTGCCGATCATCTACAAACATTATTGCGAGATCAGTCGATCGAGGCAGTCTGTCGCGGCGAAACATTATTTGCTGAGGGCGACAGCGACAACCAAACCGTTTATTTATTGAGCGGAGAGATTTCTCTTGTGGATGGTTCAGGCAAGAGCAGTGTGGTTCGAGCTGAAGATCCCGACAATCGATTTCCTTTGTCGAATCATCAGCCTCGCAGGCATCATGCAACAGCGTTCAGTGATTGCACTGTTGTGCGGTTCGACGCGGATCAATTGGATGCCATGTTGGCCTGGGATCAAGCTTCACGTTATATCATGCTGGATATAGCGGCGCAGCGTTATTTTGATGAGGATTCAGAGTGGATTCTGACGTTATTGCGATCAAATCTTTTCTATAAAGTACCGCCGATGAATATTCGTAAGATACTTGATAAGTTTTCTGCTCACTATGCGTCGGCTGGAGATACCATTTTACGTCAGGGGGAGCTTGGCGACTGTTGTTATTACATCAAAGAAGGTGTTGCTGGTGTCTATCAGGCTGAAAACGAAAAAAGTAGCCCGTCGCTGGTAGCAGAGTTGGATGTTGGTCGATGTTTTGGTGAGGATGCATTGGTGAACGATGCACCAAGAAATGCAACCATCACTATGCACACTAATGGCGTGCTTATGCGGTTGGACAAACGAGATTTCTTTTTATTACTGAAATCGGCAGCAGTAGAAAGTGTCAACTTAGCTCAGGCTCGGCAGATGGTGTCTCAAGGAGCTGGATGGGTTGATGTAAGAACCCAGGACGAATACGACAATGGGCATTGCGATGGTGCGATCAATATGTCGTTGGATTTACTGAAATTGAAGTCCAGAATGCTCGGAAATACTCCCTATATCATTTACTGTAACAGTGGTCGTCGCAGTGAGGCTGCAGCGTCTCTACTCACTCAAGATGGTTTTAATGTCAATGTATTAGCGGGTGGTATAGCCGCTTATTCCTCGGCAGATCAAGCTTATTTTGAGTGATGAAAGTTGCTGTCATTCAGTTGGCCAGTTATTACTTGTGACGAAAAATCGTTCGACTTCCCGGTAGTCATGAGTGCCTTCTTGCATACCGCATACCATGGCCGGTCTATCTGTGTCGGTGAAATAGTCTTTCAGGTGGCGACGGATACTGTCTGACGTCATTAAGCCCTCAGAGCTACTAAAGATTGCCGGACTTATCCAGTTGGGTTTCTGCAGATGACACCAGTATGAATGTGGGGTGTTCAAACAGAGAAAATCGTCGAGATGTATCCATTGGCCGTGCAGATGGTCTGTCGACAAATGTTCTTCTGATGAAGCTGTTTGAATATGCGGGGCAGTTGCATCGCTATAGGAATAGAAAAGCATGCCTTTCAAGGCAATGACTTTGTTCAGTGTTTCAATCCCATACTTCTCAAGCAATGGCACCGATTCCGCCAGTGCTGATAACTCAATCTGGTGGTTGAGGAGATGCCCCAGTTTTTTGTCCAGCCTATCGATGGTATTAGGCCCGACCCAAACCCGATATTCGGTTGAGAAATGTCGATTGGCAGCTAATACCGTGGTCGAGGCATTAAGATAATATTTGATAGCCAGCTCGAGATGAAAAAATTCATCACTTTCCAGGTCCCTGTACAATATATCAAACTCGCCAAGCGTAATTTTACCGCGGTAAACGCGCAAATTATGAGCAACTAGCTCGAGCTTATCATCTTGCTGGAGGAAAAACTGCCAGAGTGCCTCGAAGTAAAGACCTAGTCGATTAGTATTGAGATGCTGTAAGTGTTGGACCAATGGTTTTGGCTCTTCGTCGAGCTGCAATAACCAGTGTCTTCTCTGCGTGGTCAAAGTGATTGGGCAGCTATGAATGCAGCTATCTTTGCCGCGAACATCTGCTGGGAAATTGTCGACAATATTCGGGCCGAAACAGCTCCAGGCCAAATCACGGACAATTTGATGCTTAAGTGGCGGAAGTGTTTGCATATAGGGTTGTTAGCTGCCTTTTATTTTAGAGTATACTAGCGGCTTAATTTACCGAAGACATAAAACTATGGGTGATTTTAGAACAATTGGTATTATTGGTCGCGCCAGTGATGCGGTCGGAGAATCCTTAAAGTTGCTAACCAATTTCCTGTCTCATCGAGGGGTGTCTATTGTGCTCGGTGAGTCGATTGGCGGATTGCTAGCGGATAATTTATTCCCGATCAGCAGTCATACAAAAATGGGCGAGAGCTGCGATCTTATCATCGTGTTGGGTGGTGATGGTAGTTTATTGGCAGCAGCTAGGGTGTTAGCGCGGCATAATGTACCTGTTTTAGGTATTAATCGAGGCAGGCTGGGCTTTCTCACCGATATTTTACCGGACGAAATTGAAGAGCGGGTTGGCGCGGTGCTCGCAGGTGAATATGAAATTGATAAGCGTTTTCTATTGAGTGCGGTAGTAAGACGGGGTAGTGAGGTTGTCGGGCGTGCTGAGGCACTTAATGATGTCGTGGTGAATTCAGGAACATCCGCCCAGATGATTGAGTTTGACCTGTATGTAGACAATGAATTTGTTTATCGGCAGCGCTCCGATGGACTAATAGTTTCAACACCAACCGGCTCTACCGCCTACTCTTTATCGGGTGGTGGCCCTATCATGCACCCCAAACTAGATGCGGTTGTTTTGGTGCCGATGTTTCCTCATACCTTAAGTAGTCGCCCCATAGTTATTGATGGTGATAGCGAAATTCGCATCGAGATAATTGATAGCAACGAAATACATCCACCGGTTACTTGCGATGGCCAAGTCAATATAACGGCGATGCCTGGTGACACGGTCTTCATAACGAAGCGACGGTATAAGCTCAAGCTCATTCATCCTACCGGCCACAGTTTTTACGCCAGTTGTCGAGATAAGCTAGGTTGGGGTAGCGCGTTAGTCTAGTGTCGATCTTGTTTTCTTTGATCCAGAGATCGGTTTATAGGGCTCTGCCGACTGAAATTGGTAGACTGGAGATGTTGGTCTCATGACAGAAATTGTTGTCGTTAATGTACCCGCAGACGTTGATCTGCGCGAGTTTAGTCAGTACTTGTGGGGACAAGGTGTCAGCCACAGAGTGGTTGAAGATACAGATCGCAAGTTGCTATTGGTTGGTGACGAGCGTGTTGCGAGGGAGGTTCGACAGGCTTACGATCATTTTGACACCGATAGCTCTGCTATTCCTGCTATGGAAATGCCGGGTAAACCTGAAACAAGCCAAGTCTTCAGTCGTTTACTGACCCGGCTACCCGTCACCCTAATATTTATATTGCTAAGCGTTGCGGGAAGCCTACTGGTTTATTTTGATGGTAATTTCGACGGGGTTAGATACCTGACGTTTTATCATTTCGAAATGACGGGGTCTGGGCTCGAGTTCTATCCGCCCGGATTACAGTATTGGCGGTTGATTACGCCCATTTTTTTGCACTTCGGGCTAATGCACGTTGCCTTTAATATGGCGTTATTCTGGTTTTTAGGCCAGAGAATAGAATTGCTGCAAGGTAGTCGGGTCATGCTGGGTATTTCCCTGATGATTGGATTCGGGTCGAACATGATGCAGGCGGCGGCCGAGACGGCAATATTTGGTGGCATGTCGGGCGTTGTATATGGCTTGCTCGGTTACGGTTGGGTTTGGGGTCTTATGCGTCCGGAAAAGAATCTACAGATTCCAAATTCGATTCTGTATTTTTCTGTTGCGATGATGGTGCTGGGGTTTGTCGGTGTTGTCGGTATTTTGGGCATAGGAAAAGTGGCAAACATTGCTCATTTGGGCGGTTTGATAATGGGATGTCTAATCGGTGTTGGGGCCGCATTGATCGACAAGTCTTCGATGGGGAAAAATGAGCATTTATGAACTTTGAACAGTTAATCAGTAATATTACGCCAGACATTCATGCCAGCTTGAAAAAAGCAGTAGAGCTGAGGAAGTGGCCCGATGGCCGCTTGTTGACCAGTGAGCAACTAACGCTGTGTATGGAAGCGGTGATTAGTTATGAGCATCGATTTATCGATGAAAAAGACAGAGTCGGTTATATAAATAAAGGAAGTAAGTCTGATGGCGATGTCTGCGACGACACATCCGATGGCGGTGACCAAGAAACACCGTTGAAATGGACTTAAATTTAACGAATGAAATAACCGGGGGGTTCGTTAATCTGCCGGCTATGGGGGATAGGGTTTGATGGAGAAAAAAAGTGGTTTGCTCAAGAAAATGCAGACTCAACTGATGGGTGTTAGCGGAACGGATGTCGATTATGGCTTACCGATTGGTGACGTGTTGATACCAATGAATGAATTGGTAGGGCGCAGTATCACGCTGGCCTACAGTGGCGCTATTAACTGCCTGCATTGCGGAAGAAAAACTAAAAAGAGTTTCAGTCAAGGCTACTGCTACCCTTGTTTTAGGTCGTTGGCTCAATGCGATAGTTGTATAATGAGCCCCGAAAAATGCCATTATGAGCAAGGGACATGTAGGGAGCCGGAATGGGCGCAGACACACTGTATGACCGATCATTTTGTGTATTTGGCAAATTCTTCAGGAATAAAAGTTGGCATCACTAGGGGGAATCAGATACCGACCCGCTGGATGGATCAGGGGGCAATTCAGGCCCTGCCAATTTTCCGCGTTAGCACGCGCTTACAATCCGGTTTGGTTGAAGTTGTCTTCAAACAGCATATCGCAGACAAAACTAACTGGCGTACTATGTTGAAAGGCGATGTCGATCGAATTGACTTAATTGCAGAACGGGACAGACTGTTGCAAGAGTGCGCGGAAGAAATTTCCGGGTTACAGGATGACCATGGTATTCAGGCCATTCAGGTCATGGATGACGCTTTGGCCGTCGACATAAGCTATCCAGTTCAGGAGTTTCCAACAAAGGTCACCTCGCTAAATTTTGATAAACAAGCAGAGATTAGTGGAGTGCTGAAAGGCATCAAAGGTCAGTACTTGATACTCGATACGGGTGTATTGAACATCCGAAAATTTGGTGGCTATCATATCGAATTTAGCGTTGACTGATTAGTTTTCTGATTTACCCCCAGTGCGACTAGGGTTCAATTCGAACTGATACGGTTGAACTCGGGTGAAATAATGTAGTGGGCAGTTATTAATAGATGGAGTTATAAGACAATGCGTGATGCGCAACCTCGGACGATTTTTCTCAAAGATTATCAAGTACCTGACTTTCTGATAGAGACAACGGACTTGCACTTCACGCTTGGAGAAGAGCAAACGCAAGTCCATTCAACACTGTCGATTCGACGTAATCCTAAGGCTAATAATGCCGCAGCGCCCTTGATCTTGCAGGGGCAAGAACTGACGTTGAAGTCCGTTTTGATGGATGGCGTGGTTTTGGTGCTTGAGTCTTATCAGGTGTCAGCAGATGAGCTGACTATAGCCAATGTGCCTGAACAATTTGTGCTGGAGTGTATCAATGATATAAAACCACAGGACAACACATCGCTTGAGGGGTTGTACAAGTCTAAGACGATGTTCTGTACCCAGTGCGAAGCTGAGGGCTTTCGAAAAATCACTTATTATCTGGATCGTCCTGATGTGATGTCGGTATTTACGACAACTATAGTTGCGGATCGAGGCCGGTACCCGGTGTTATTGTCCAATGGAAATAATGTAGAGTCGGGGATTAACGTTGACGGTAATCACTGGGTGAAATGGCATGATCCATTCCGTAAGCCTGCCTATTTGTTTGCGCTGGTGGCTGGTGATTTGGAGTACATAGAAGATCAATTTATTACAATGTCTGGGCGCGACGTTACCTTACGAATTTTTGTAGAATCTAAAGATATTGATAAGTGCGACCACGCCATGACCTCGCTAATTCATGCAATGAAGTGGGATGAAGAGGTTTATGGTCGTGAATATGACTTGAATATTTTCAATATTGTAGCCGTCGATGATTTCAATATGGGGGCTATGGAAAATAAGAGCCTCAACATTTTTAATACTTCCTGTGTATTGGCGAAACCTAATACAACGACTGATGCGGGTTTTCAGCGAGTAGAAGCTGTCGTTGCTCATGAGTATTTTCATAATTGGTCGGGCAACCGAGTTACTTGTAGAGATTGGTTTCAACTGAGCCTAAAAGAAGGTTTTACGGTATACCGGGATGCTGAATTTTCGTCCGATATGGGATCGCGAACGGTCAAACGAGTAGATGATGTTTCATTGTTGAGAACTGTACAGTTTGCCGAAGACAATGGCCCTATGTCGCACCCCGTGAGACCCGAATCATTTATTGAGATATCTAATTTCTACACCGTTACTATTTATGAAAAAGGTGCTGAAGTCGTTCGGATGATTGCCAATCTTCTTGGACCAAATGTTTTCAGGAAAGGAACAGATTTGTATTTTGATCGCCATGACGGTGAGGCAGTTACCTGTGAGCATTTTGTGTCTGCAATGGAGGATGCGTCAGGTAAAAATCTGCAACAATTCCGGCGGTGGTATTCACAATCTGGAACACCGAGGCTAAACGTGACCGGTGAATACAGCGAGATAAATGAAACGTACACGTTGTCTGTTGAACAGAGCTGTCCTGCAACGCCAGGACAGGCGGATAAAGCGCCGTTCCATATTCCACTGTCGACGGCGTTGCTCGGGAAGAATGGAGTGCTGCCGCTTTATTTAGACGGCGAGCTTATTGCCGGTACGGAAGTAGTTCTTAATGTCACGAATGTCAGTCAACAATTTGTTTTTGAAAAAGTTTCAGAGCTACCCATTCCCAGTTTACTGCGGGGGTTTTCTGCGCCCGTTAAATTAGTATTTAATTACAGTCGCGATGATTTAGTTTTTCTTATGAGTCGCGATACCGATGGCTTTGTGCGCTGGGACGCCGCACAGCAGCTTGGTGTGCTTGTGCTTAACGATATGGTTAGTGCAATTCAGTCGGGTTCTGAGATCGCAGTAGACGAACGTTTGATTGATGCCTATCGTGAAATTTTGGCTGATGATAGGCTGGATAAATCCATGGTAGCACTGATGTTGAGTCTACCCAGTGAGGCATATTTGGCTGAAATTACTGATGAAGTTGATGTCCATGCAATTCATCAGGCTCGTACAGCGGCGAGGTTGACCATTGCTCAGCAATTACAGCCGGAGTTGCATCGAGTTTATGCTGATCTGAAAAGTTCCGATGAATATCAGCCGACCGCCGATCAAATTGCTCAGCGCAGTCTGAAAAATACAGCGCTTAGTTACTTGATGCTATTGAATGATGAAGCCACTTTGTTGTCGTGTGTCGACCAATACGATAACAGTGACAATATGACGGACGTCTTGGCGGCCTTTAACTGTATTCTGAACAGTTCATTTGAGCAGGAAAAAGAGCGTATTCTGAACCATTTTTACCAGCGTTGGCAGCAGGAATCTCTGGTAGTGAATCAGTGGTTTATGGCGCAGGCCGCATGCAGTTTACCGGGGAACTTAAGTCGAGTGAAAGAGCTAATGAGTCATCCTGCGTTTGATATTCGCAACCCTAATAAGGTTCGAGCGTTGATAGGCGCATTTTGTGGTCAAAATGCCGCTAATTTTCATCAGTTAGACGGAGAGGGTTATCGTTTTCTTGCGGATCAAATTATCGGTCTGAATAAGTTGAATCCCCAGGTGGCATCAAGATTGTTAGGTCCTCTTACCAAATGGAAAAAGTATATTCCTGCCAGTGGCGATTTAATGAAAAAGCAGTTAGAAAGAATTATGGCAGAGCCGGACTTATCGACAGATGTTTTCGAGGTGGTGTCAAAAAGTCTAAAGTCCACTTAGTCGATGATTCTAAAGTCAGAAATGTCGCCTAGATGCTCCCCAATAGTACATTTGACTAAATAGTCATCAATTTTTGGATATTCGGTAGCTGATTCGCTGACACTGATGCGGTAGTAAATCCAATACTCCCGGTCTCTTGGTTGGTAGCGAGAAGATAGATTGTCAAAGCTTTTACTCATCAACTTGTTGCCATACCTACTGACAATTTCTTCTTCACAGTCATAGGAGGCGTTGTCAATAGTGCGAATAAACGATCCAATAGGGTCTTCGTTAGTATTGGCTAAAAAAAGCAGCGACAAAGACGTTGCTATGATGATTAAGACTGCGAATACTGCGAAAAAATTGTCGGGGGTAGTTTTTTTCGTCATAGAATAGGTACGCAGAACATCGAAACGCCGTAGAGAAGTATCCGGATAGTTTACTTTGAGCGACCGCGTTAATCTACAGTATTGAGGTTTCGAGAACGATTTTGAAAATTATTTTATTCTCAAGAAGTCTGTTTGCGATCACGCTAATCGCCGTCACCGTGTTGGCTTTGGTACCGGCTGAGTCAGCTATTGTGACTAGCGGGTGGGACAAGGCTAATCATCTGCTGGCATTTTTTGTCCTATTGGCGTTGCTGGATATTGCTTATCCGACGCTTCATCTTTTATACCATAAAATTTTTTTATTGATTGGCTATGGGATTCTGTTGGAATTATTACAGGCCATCATAGCCAGCCGAGATGCATCACTACTTGATGTAATAGCGGATTGCGTAGGGTTGGCAGCCTATACAATGATTCGACCTGTATTGTTGATGCGATGGAAAGACAAAAGGTAGGTTGCCGATGAAACATTTGCTGATTATATATCACAGTCAATCAGGCAGTACCTTAAAGCTTGCAGAGGCAACTTTTAAGGGTGCATCGCGAGAGGCTGATGTCGAAACAAGATTACTGCGAGCGATGGAGGCGGGTACCGAAGACTTGCTATGGTGTGATGCGATTCTTTTCGGCACACCTGAAAATTTGGGCTATATGTCCGGTGGACTAAAAGATTTTTTTGATCGAACGTTTTATCCAGCGCTACCTCACCAGCTGAATATTGCTTATGGCATCTTCGTGAGTGCGGGTAATGATGGTACGGGGGCCACCCAACAAATACAGCGAATCGCTAAGGGCTATCCTCTGCGAGAAGTGGCCGAACCGGTTATTGTTTGTGGTGAGGTCAGTATCGAAGGTATCAGATCCTGCGAAGAATTGGGTCATGCTCTAGCAGCAGGCTTATCGTTAGGTATTTTTTGAAGCCTTTATTCTGCCTTAGAGCCAGCTGCTCACAACGGTGTCGGCAGATAGCCAATAGCATCGAGTATGCCGATGATGGTCGCCAGCAAGGTTGCAATAGATCGGGTTGCCTTTTGCACAGCCCTAGTCGGGTTCGTGGGTGAAGCGATGTTTGACGGTGGTTACCCCCTTAATCAATCAAGGGTCACATAGCCATGTTGCGATAATGTTATGCCTCACTAAAATCTCCCTCGGCTTGGAGGGCGGCTACAAATGCCGTCGCAGCATTGCTGAGGCTGCGTTTATGATGATGAACGTAACCAAGCGTTCGATCTAATTGCAGATTATCTATTTCCAATGCTTTAATAGTCGAGTCGATCATCGTGTGCGGCAGTACACTCCAGCCAAGACCAATTGACACCATCATTTTGATGGTCTCTAGATAATTTGTCGACATGGAGATGTCGAGCGTGAGTTGGTGTTGCTGAAACAAAGCTTTAATGATTTGGCCTGTGTAGGTATTGAGGCCGGGAAGTATCGCCCGATACTGACTGAGTGTGGCGGGGCTTATATTGCTAATGTCGGCCAAAGGGTGCCCGCGAGCTACCGTAACCACAAGTTGATCGTGCCATATCGGTTTACTGGTTAGTGGGCTATTACCGGTTGGGTCAAGGGTAACAACGCCCAGTTCAATGCGGCCATGAGTGACTTGTTCGTAAGCTTCTTCGGAGTCCATAAAGTCAATGTCAAAGTGCACCTTAGGGAAGCGCAGACTGAATGCTTGCAGAACAGGGGGGAGTCGGTGAAGTCCAATATGGTGACTGATACCGATGCTCAAATTACCGGCAATGTCTCCCTGTAGGTCATCGATGCTGCGTTTGGCATCGCGGACTGCTTGTAGAATATGCTCTGCTCGGGGCAATAATGCAGCACCTGCCTCGGTGAGTTGCACGGTACGGCTAATACGGTCAAAAAGCCTAGTGTCCAGTTGACCCTCTAGTGTTGCAATGCGTTTGCTGACTGCAGGTTGAGTAATATGCAGACTTTCTGCCGCTTCGGAAAACGATCGGCTTTCGGCGACCTTAACAAAGGCTTGTAGGTTCTGCGTATCCATGTGATCTCCACAATTAAAAGGTGGCATAGCTGAGGATTTATCAGAGCTGCCCATGTATTCCAAAAAGGAATCTAGTCGATAAAAAATATGAATTTGTTTTATTCTAAGGGACTGTTTAGAATTCGTCCAGTGGAAAAGTGTTTAGGTTAAATTGATAGATTGAGTGAGGTGCAAAATGGCTGGTAAGACTTTGTATGACAAGTTGTGGGATGCCCATGTGGTCAAGCAGCGCAAGGATGGTACAGCGCTGATTTATATCGACCGACAGTTGGTGCATGAAGTGACATCACCTCAGGCTTTTGAAGGCTTGCGTATTGCCGGCCGAAAACTGTGGCGGGCCGACGCCAATCTGGCGACACCGGATCACAATGTCCCGTCTCTAAAATCAGAGCGCGACGGTGGTGTGGCTGGAATCGTGGAGGATGTTTCCCGTATTCAAGTGGAAACCTTGGACGACAACTGCGATGAATTTGGGGTTACCGAGTTTGAAATTAACGATATTCGACAAGGCATTGTGCATGTCGTTGGTCCGGAACAGGGCGCAACTTTGCCGGGCATGACCGTGGTGTGTGGTGACTCCCATACGGCAACGCACGGCGCGCTTGGCGCGTTGGCTCATGGTATTGGAACGTCTGAAGTTGAACATGCGATGGCAACCCAGTGTTTAATTCAGAAGAAAATGAAAAATATGCTGATCCGAGTTGATGGCACATTACGGCCCGGGATTACGCCCAAAGATGTCATTTTGGCGATTATTGGCAAAATTGGTACAGCGGGTGGTACTGGGCATGCAATAGAGTTTGGCGGTAGCGTCTTTCGTGATATGTCGATTGAGGGCCGTATGACAGTCTGCAACATGGCGATTGAGGCCGGTGCGCTCGTTGGTATGGTCGCGGTGGATCAGACCACGCTAGATTATGTCGAGGGTCGGCCCTATGCACCGAAAGCGGAACTCTGGGCGCAGGCAGTGAATTATTGGCGCACGTTGCGCAGCGATGATGATGCCAGCTTTGATACGATTGTGGAGGTGGATGCAGAGACGATTGTCCCGCAGGTCACCTGGGGTAATTCTCCGGAGATGGTAGCGGCCATTGACGGCGTAGTGCCATCGCCTGAGACTACGAGTGATCCGGCGAAAAGAGCGGCCATCGAACGGGCGCTGGAATATATGGGATTGACCGGAGGAATGGCGATAACCGATATTCAATTGGACTGTGTCTTCATTGGTTCGTGTACTAACTCTAGGATAGAGGATCTGCGAGCTGCAGCCGCCGTGGTTAAAGGTAAAACTAAAGCGGCAAGTGTTAAGCGGGCACTGGTTGTCCCTGGCTCAGGGTTGGTGAAAGCTCAAGCGGAAAGGGAAGGTTTGGACAAGATTTTTGTTGACGCGGGCCTTGAGTGGCGAGAGCCGAGCTGTTCAATGTGTTTGGCCATGAATTCTGACAAATTGGGTGACGGAGAGCACTGTGCCTCAACATCGAATCGCAATTTTGAAGGGCGGCAAGGCTTCGGTGGTCGAACTCATCTGGTAAGTCCAGAGATGGCCGCAGCGGCGGCTATCGCCGGACATTTTGTCGATGTGCGTGATGTTATGGGCTTATAGCAATAAAGAGATAGGGGAAGAAAAATGAAAAAATTTACCACAGTAGAAGGCGTGGTGGCGCCAATTGATCGGGCTAATGTCGATACCGATATGATCATTCCCAAGCAGTTTTTGAAGTCCATAAAGCGATCCGGTTTTGGGCCGTTTCTATTTGATGAGCAACGCTATCTGGATGTGGGAGAACCCGGAATGGATTGCAGTGACAGACCACTGAATCCTGATTTCCCGTTAAATTTTCCGCGCTACCAGGGTGCGGAAATACTGTTGGCAAGGGATAATTTCGGCTGTGGTTCGAGTCGGGAGCATGCTCCGTGGGCAATAGAAGATAGTGGTTTCAGGGTCTTAATAGCACCCAGTTTCGCTGATATATTCTTTAATAATTGCTTTAAGAATGCGTTGTTACCTATTGTTTTAAAAGAATATATTGTTGATCTTTTATTTGAAGAAATGTATCAAGAAGAAGGTTATAGTTTGACGGTAGACTTGGCGCGGCAAGTGGTAGTGCGGCCTAATGGTGAGGAGGTTCTATTTGAGATTGATGAGTTTCGTAAGCACTGCCTAGTGAACGGGCTCGATGATATAGGTCTTACGCTGCAGGACGCAGATGCGATAAGAGAATTCGAACAATCATGGCAGCAGCGTTCGCCCTGGTTGTTCAATGCCGGGCCTTAGTGGCGAGGCTCTAATGGGCGATAACAACAAGGGTCGGATGAGTGTTCCGGCCAATGATCAATCAGGGTATTTGGGAGTAGGGTGTGAGTAGAAAAGTATTGGTTATCTCAGGTGATGGCATTGGTCCGGAAATTACCGCAGAAACGGTAAAAGTTCTTGATGTGGTCAACCAGCGGTTTGAATTGGGTATCGAATTTGACGAGGCTTTACTGGGCGGTGCGGCATTGGATGAGACGGGCGTGCCAATGCCGGATGAAACACTGAATAAAGCAAAAGACTCTGATGCAATTTTGTTCGCTGCTCTTGGTGGGCCTAAGTGGGATGCTAACGATCGGGATTTAAGGCCTGAAAAGGGTCTACTGCAATTTCGGTCAGGTTTAGGCTTATTTGGTAATCTTAGACCAGCCATTCTCTACTCTCAGCTTGCTGATGCGTCTTCGCTGAAACCTGAAATTGTCGCGGGCCTCGACATTCTGATTGTTAGGGAGCTTACCGGTGGTATTTATTTCGGCGAACCGCGGGGTATTCGCACGCTTGAAAACGGTGAGAGAGAAGGTTACAACACCTATAAATACAATGAAACAGAGATCCGACGCATTGCCAAGATGGCCTTTGAGGCGGCGCAAAAGCGCAGTGGCAAGCTATGCTCAGTTGATAAATCAAATGTGCTTGAAGCAACTGTCTTGTGGCGGGAGATCGTCGAAGGTATGGCGGCGGACTACCCAGATGTTGAGCTGTCTCATATGTATGTTGATAACGCTGCTATGCAGCTGGTGAGGGACCCAAAACAATTTGATGTCATCGTTACCGGCAATATGTTTGGCGACATCTTGTCTGATGCCGCAGCGATGTTAACTGGTTCTATTGGGATGTTGCCATCGGCATCGCTGGATAAAAATGGCCGTGGAATGTACGAGCCCTGCCATGGTTCGGCACCTGATATTGCCGGCCAAGGTAAGGCTAACCCACTGGCAATGATACTGTCGGCTGCGATGATGTTGCGTTATTCACTGGATGCAGTGGAGGCGGCGGATGCTATTGAGATCGCGGTGGGCGTGGTGTTGGATCAGGGTATTCGCACCAGTGATATTTTTTCAGCGGGTACTGAATTGGTCAGTACGCGAGTTATGGGCGATGCCGTAGCAGCGGCGCTGCAACTGTAGTAAGTAGACGGCTATCAGCTGGTTATGGATAGCCCCGCTAAGGGTTGTATTACCTCCAAAGATAGCTAACCGGTGCTACCGGTGAAATCGTAGTAGATCGCCTATTAAAGGCATTAAGAGATTAGGGTAATGAAAAGAGTTGGTTTTGTAGGTTGGCGGGGAATGGTTGGCTCCGTATTAATGGAGCGAATGCTGGCAGAGGGCGATTTTGCTGACATCGAAGAACCGGTATTTTTTACCACCTCCAATGTCGGTGGGGAGGGCCCGAATATCGGAGTCGACACTGCACCCCTGCAGGATGCGACCAACATTGAAGCACTGAGATCAATGGACGCAATTATTTCCTGCCAAGGCGGCGATTATACTAAGTCAGTGTTTCCTCGGCTTAGAAAAGACGGGTGGGATGGTTACTGGATTGATGCAGCGTCAAGCTTAAGAATGACAGATGACGCACTGATTATTCTCGATCCTGTGAATATGGGAGCTATTAAAGAGGGTATCGCTCATGGTCTCAAGAACTTCGTCGGAGGAAACTGCACCGTTAGCTTGATGTTGATGGCGATGGGTGGCCTATTTCGTGAGGGGTTGGTGGATTGGGCTTCGGTGATGACCTATCAGGCGGCGAGTGGCGCTGGTGCTCAGAATATGCGCGAACTTATTCGGCAGATGGGAGTCATTGAAAGCTCGGTAACATCGCAATTGCAGGATCCTGCCACTGCTATTCTAGAGATTGATCGCCGCGTCTTAAAAACAATGCGCTCAGCAGAATTCCCTGCGGATAATTTCGGAGCTCCTCTGGCGGGTAGTTTGTTGCCATGGATTGATACCCAACTGGAAAATGGTCAAAGTCGCGAAGAATGGAAAGGGCAGGCAGAGACCAATAAGTTGCTTGGGACCTCCACAATAATCCCAATTGATGGCATTTGTGTTCGCGTGGGGGCGATGCGCTGTCACAGTCAGGCATTAACAGTAAAGCTTCGCCAGGATGTGCCGATGGATGAAATAGAGAGCATGATCGGCAGTGCGAATGACTGGGTCAATGTTGTTCCTAATGACAGAGAAAAAACGCTGCGTGAGCTAACCCCAACAGCGGTTACTGGATCTTTGGCAGTGCCTGTCGGCAGGCTGAGAAAAATGAATATGGGCCCAGAATACTTGAGCGCTTTTACGGTGGGCGATCAATTACTGTGGGGCGCAGCGGAGCCCCTTAGGCGGATGTTGCGAATTCTGCTCACTTCCTAGGCTTGATGGGAAGTGGGGCAAAGTTAGTGCCGATTCTGACTATGAAGTGTGCGCTGTGTCTAGAATCGTTCGAAAAGTCATTTTTTGAAGGGTTTTTGACCCCGTTGAAATCTTGCTTAAAAGCTATTTCTAACCAATACTTACGCGTATTCATTAATTATATTCTAGCTGTTTTGGCCTGACTTTGAAGGGGCTAAAAAAGTGAAGCGACCTGAACGTGATGAGGTTGGCTGTGTGCTAATTTGCGACTAACAAAATTCAGTCTGATTGGATCGGTAAAAAGGGAAGAATTATGATACGTAACAAGCTTGCGGCTGCTATAGCGGCGATTGGGGCATTGCAGGCAGGTGTCGTTGGGGCTTTGGGGATGGGTGACCTGACCCTCAATTCGGCCCTAAATCAGCCATTAGATGCTGAAATTCGTCTTAATAACACCAAAGATCTAGATCGAACTCAAGTCCTGATTAAAATGGCCAGCCCAACTGACTTTGACAATGCAGGAGTCAGCCTAGATTATTCGCTGACGACGGTAAAATTTAATGTGATATTGGATGGTGACGGCGGTGGCATCATCAAGGTGACCACCCGTGAGCCGATCATTGAACCCTATCTTAATTTTTTAGTGGAAACCCGCTGGCCTACTGGTCGGATGCTGCGGGAATATACCGTGCTGTTAGACTTGCCATTATTCAGTGATAGCGCCGCAAGACCGATAGAACAGGCTGCCAGTGGAGGTTCTGCGGCCGTTCAATCTACGGGTGTTGCGCCACGGCAATCATCAAAGGCCCCAGCTAGTGTCGCCGCAAACGTGCGTAATGATAGTCCGCGGTCCGCACCGCTGTCGTCCGAGGGTGAATATCGCGTCCGCAATAATGACACGTTATGGCAAATAGCCAACAATAACCGCCCGGGCAGCGCGTCTGTTCAGCAGACGATGGTCGGTATTCAGAAACTAAATCCTCGGGCCTTTGTGAAAGGTAACATCAATCGACTTAAGTCCGGTTCTGTATTGCGATTGCCATCACTGGCGGATATATCGGTCTCTGCTAATCAGGCGGTTAGCGAAGTGGCTAGTCAGAATCGAGCTTGGCGTCAGGGCGATGAAACGGTCATTGAAGCGACCGGTGCGCAATTGGATGCTACTGACTCTTATGAGGCTAGCGAGATTATGATGAGCAGCGAACCTCGCTTGTCAATTGCCGCAGGTGGCAGTGACGACCGGTCTAGTGCCGGCGATGGTTCGGGGCTCACCTCCGGCAGCAAAGCATTGCAAGACGATTTGGTGGCCGCACAAGAAAGCCTGGATAAAACTGCTCGCGAAAACGACGAGCTGCAATCCCGTTTGGATGACATGGAATCCAAAGTAGCGACATTGCAGCGATTGCTGGAGCTTAAAGATGATCAGCTGGCAGTGATGCAAGGCAATTTTTCGGAGGGTGAGCAACGTTTAAATGCTGATAACGTGCCTGCCAAAATTGCTGGCTCTTCAGAAAATGAAATAATGAAAGTCGTTGATACATCGGATGCAACGGCAGCACAGGTTGCTAAAGAGCAAGCGCAGCAAGCCAGAAAGACTATCGTTACAAAACCGAAAGAACTAAGCCTACTCGATCAATTGTTGGCGAGTCCACTGTATGCAGGTGGTGTCGGAGCTTTGTTACTGGGGCTGCTATTACTCGTTATCAAGCGTCGTAGAAATACTGATGATGAAGAATCGGAACGCGATCAGTTAAGTAATCGAGAAAGCGATGCGATTGATACATCTAGTGATCTTGCAGAGGGAGAGGCGTCTGCTACTGATATTGATCGGCCTGAGGAAGAAGATACAGCCGCCGACCTGATTGCCGAGTTGGAGCAAGAACTTACTGCAGATAGCAACATTGATGACCCCACGGTAGCGCTTGTAGAAGAAACCCAGGATATAGAACTTGAAACGGGAGACCCGATTGCAGAGGCCGACATCTATATCGCCTATGGGCGTTTTCAGCAGGCAATTGATCTACTTCGGTCCAGTATAGACAAAGAACCTAGTCGCTCAGATTTGCACGTGAAGCTGCTTGAGGTTTTTATTGAAACACGGGATAAAGCATCATTCGGATTAGAGTTCGGTAGGTTGCAGTTATTAGGTGATCGGCGGGCATTTGTGCAAGTCACGGAGATGATTGCCGGTGTCGATGATGTCTCTGCATGGCTGGATGACGTCGAAGTACCAGATTTTTCTGATGCTGAGATAGGCGCCGACTTTATCGAAGAAGATGAGTCGAATGTTGAGCAGGCTCAGATCGGACTTGCAACAGAAGCAGAACAAGCGATTTCTCCTGAAAGCGAAGATGACCTTGATTTTTCTGCCGTCTTTGACGCCTCATCGCTTGATGGAGCGCAAGAGAATGCCATGGTTACCATGGAGAGTTTGGAATCCTCAGATAGCGCTTCGGATCGTATACAGGATGATCTGGCCGCGGATTTGGCATTAGGCAAGCTAGAAGCAAGTCAAAGCTTTGAGCTGGATCTTGATGATGATCTTAATATTGCAGCGCTCGATGCTAGCGATCTCAGTGATCTAGAGGCAGAATTTGGCGATGGAGAAGAATCGACAGGAGATTTCTCCGGTGATGAATTTAGTCTGCAATTGGAATCGGAGCCAGCTGATATCGATTCTAGCAGTGCTATTGATGTTGCGGAGCTGGAGCTTGAAACAGAGTTTAATCCTGACGATTTAGATGCGGGGTTCGAAATAGATGCCGGAGTGGGTGACGCAAGTGCTCTTGAGCTCGATGCGTTTGCATTAGAAATTGATGTTTCAACTGAGGAAGACGACTTCGAGCTGGATCTTGGTGAATTTGAACTCGATGAAGAAGCGTCGGCCGAGATGACTGGTGAAGCGCTGGTTGCTGCAGGAGTAGCCGCTGCAGCCAGTCCGCTAGTTAGCGACGACTCAGTCAATAGTCAAGTAGATATAGCCGATGAAGAGGCGGGCGACGAGGATTTTGACTTCCTAGCAGACACTGACGAGGTCGCTACTAAGTTAGATTTGGCGCGTGCTTACATCGATATGGGAGACTCTGAGGGCGCCCGTGATATTCTCGATGAAGTCCAGCAGGAAGGTAGCGTGGAGCAGCAGCGCGAAGCTGCTACTCTCATCGATCGTATTGAGTAATTAGTGGGCAGGGAAAAAAAAATAGGGACTGGTTCTGACGAATTAGCTCATCCATTTCCTGCTCAATTCGGTCAGGGCGATCGAGTAGCGCTGTGTGTCAGTTACGATGGCAGTGCGTATCATGGATGGCAGAGCCAGCGGAAACCCCAAGTAGCTACCGTGCAGGAAACGTTAGAGAAAGCGCTCAGCAGCGTTGCCAATGCCAATGTTATTGTGCAATGCGCCGGTAGAACTGATACTGGTGTTCACGCCAGTCACCAAATTGTTCATTTTGACAGTCCCTCTGCTCGGGGTGAAAAAGCCTGGGTCAGAGGAGGTAACACCAATCTTCCCTCCAGCATTGCGATACAGTGGGCAAAGCCTGTTTCCGCTAAATTTAATGCTCGCTTCTCAGCAACTGCTCGTCGATATCGTTATGTCATCCTCAACAGGCCGGCACGCTCGGCTATTTTGTCGGCTGGAGTTACGTGGCAAAGGTACCCCCTCGATGAGATATCGATGCATGAGGCTGCGCAAGCGCTAGTGGGTGAATTGGACTTTACGTCATACCGAGCCGCTGCTTGCCAATCGAAAACACCGATGCGAAATATTCACCGTGTTGATGTTAGCAGGCAAGGTGATCTGGTGATAATCGATATTCAGGCTAATGCCTTTTTACATCATATGGTGAGAAATATTGCCGGCGTGCTCATGGCCATTGGTACTGGCGCAAAACCTACTGTTTGGGCAGAAGAGGTTTTGTTAGCAAAAGACCGTTCGGTTGCTGCAGCAACAGCACCTCCCCATGGTTTATATTTGATAGGAGTGACGTACCCTGAAGAGTTTGAGTTGCCAGCTGCTCAATCAGGGCCTCATTTTTTGTCAATGTAATGAGCCGGCTTGGCAGGCAATATGTGTTTGTCTTTGTTATCATGCTGCGCTGTTTAAGCCGTATACTGATCTGAGAATTTTGGCGTGAAACGCACCCGAATAAAAATTTGTGGAATTACTTCACCTGAAGACGCAATGGCTGCCGTTGATGCGGGAGCGGATGCAATTGGGTTGGTATTATGGGAGCGGAGTCCGCGCGCTGTCTCTATAGAAATTGCTGCTGAAATATGCAGTAGGGTGCCGGCATTCATTACAACTGTCGCGCTAACCGTCGACGCCGACGCCGACCTCGTCAATGGTATTCGCGATAAATTGAAAGTCGATATCATCCAATGCCATGGTAACGAATCTCCCGAGTGTTGTGAACGTTCTGGCATTCCCTATATGAAAGCCATTCGGATGCGTAAAGATGTGGTTCTTGAGGAAGAAATAGAGCGTTTTTCGGGCGCCCGCAGCATATTGCTTGATGCTTATCGCAAAGGGATACCAGGGGGTACGGGGGAGCGTTTCGACTGGTTGAGGATACCAGCATCTTATCGTCCCCAGATTGTTCTGGCGGGAGGGCTAAATTCAGCCAATGTGGCTGAAGCAATCACTACCGTTAAGCCCTATGCTGTCGATGTAAGTGGTGGTGTTGAAGCGTCACCAGGTATAAAAGATCACCGCAAAATCACCGAGTTCGTGGCCGCCGTGCGTGTCGGCGATCAGCGAGTGTATGGATGATGTGCTGGGTGATAAACTTTCGCGATAGGCCTATTTTTTTGATATTACGATTAATCAGAGTTAATCATGCGCTTTGATACGCTAAACGAATGGCTCGTCTGGCAAGAATCTTGTCACTCTAGTGAAATCGAACTCGGATTAGAGCGCGTTGGAGCAGTTGCCCGCGCTATGGGGTTAACGCTAGACAGGTCAAAAGTAATAACCGTGGCGGGAACCAATGGAAAAGGCTCTACTGTCGCGGTGCTGAATACTTTACTGCGGTCAGCTGGTTATTCGGTTGCCTGTTTCACTTCCCCTCACTTTTTACGCTATAACGAGCGAATTAAGCTTGACGACTGTGACGTCAGTGACCAGCTTTTGATCGAATCTTTCGATCGTATTGACCAGGCTAGGGGCACCATCCCGTTAACGTTTTTTGAGTTTGGTACGCTAGCAGCAATCGACATTTGTCAGCATCATAATGCGGATGTGATTCTGTTAGAAGTTGGCTTGGGCGGAAGGTTGGATGCCGTCAATATTATCGATGCAGACATTGCCGTTATCACTAGTATCGACATTGATCATGAGGATTGGCTGGGTTCAGACCGTGAGCAGATTGGACGTGAGAAGGCAGGAATTATGCGTTCCGGTAAACCAACTGTTTCCGCAGGTCTGACTCCGCCAGCATCACTGCAGATAGAAGCGGACAAGATAGGTACAACTATTTATCAAGCGGGTCGAGATTTTATGTATCGGCAAGCTAGAGAGCATGGTCGCTGGAACTGGAGTGGACAGTCTATTGATGGTCAGCCTGTGGAGCTGCTAGCGTTGCAGTTTCCCTCTCTGCCGGCTGAAAGTGTTAGCGCGGCGCTGCAAACCCTGCAGTTATTGGACCTGCCTATCACTAAAATTGACTATAATAGCTTAGCCAATGTTGATCTGACTGGTCGTTTTCAATGCAGGGTAATAGAGGGCAAACAGGTAGTTCTTGATGTTGCCCACAATCCGGCTGCGGCTTCCTACCTCGCTAAACGTTTGCAGCAAACTCATGGGGTAGGGCGCACTATTGCATTAGTTGCCGTTATGGCCGACAAAGATATTGACGGTATTGTTGAGCCCCTGATAAATAGTTTCGATACATGGTATGCCCTTGAGCTCGCCGACGTACCTAGAGCTATGAAAGCATCAGCACTGGCGAAGAAAATTTCAAGCTTGACCGATGTGGATGTCCATGTGAGTAGCACTATCGCCATCGCTTTTAGTGACGCGCTATCAATGATGGAAAAAGAGGATCGCCTGGTTGTCTTTGGATCTTTCTTTACCGTAGCGGGGCTATTAGAATTTGCCGACGGAAAATTTTATGATGAGATTTAATGTATGAATGACGGATTTAAACAGCGTCTGGTGGGAGCTATTGTATTACTGTTACTGGCTCTGATCCTATGGCCTGTTGTGTTCAGCGATCCGAGACCGGATATTGACAAGATTAGCCAGATACCAGTAACACCGACGTTTAAAAAATACGCGGTCGCTGCGCCGGTGAGGCCTAAAGCAATAGCGCCGATATCCCGGCCAGTTGAACAAAATATCTTAGCCGAATCCGATCAAACGAAGAACGCGCAGAGCGCAGAAAAGAGTGGCCCCCCGCCAGTTATTGATGCCAGCGGACTGCCTGAAGCGTGGGTATTACAGGTCGCCAGTTTTAGTTTGAAAAAGAATGCTAACGAATTAAAAAACCAGCTTCAAGCTAAAGGCTATAAGGCGTTTACCCGGACTGTTGGCAGTGGCGGCAGCCTGTCGACTAGGGTTTATATTGGGCCTAGATTCAGGAAGGACGCTTTCAATGCTGACAAAGTCAATATTGAAAAAGAGTTTTCTGTTAAGTCGCTTGTAGTTCGATTTCAGCAGTAAGAGACTCAACAACCTGTAATTAAAACTATGGTCAGCGTTAAGCCTCTGCTAAAATCCCGACAAATTCTGTGGCTGTATAGAAAATGATAATGAATTGGGCCGACTGGGTCATTGTTACGGTTATTGGGATTTCTAGCCTGATTAGCATTAAACGGGGTTTTGTCAACGAGGCCATATCCTTGGCCGTTTGGGGTTTGGCTTTTTTTGTTGCCGTTGCTTTTCACGAACGTCTCGCGGTATTGCTGCAACCATTTATCGATGTAGCATCACTGCGCTACATGGTGGCATTTGGTGTGCTGTTAGTTGCCACGCTCATTATCGGGTCGATGATTAAATATTTACTCGGTGAGCTGGTTAAAGTGACCGGGTTAAGTGGTTCAGACAGAATATTGGGTACGGCGTTTGGTTTATCACGAGGCGTCATAGTGGTGATGGCCATTTTGATTTTATTACCGATGGCGTTCCCGGTAGATCAGGATTCATGGTGGCAAGAGTCATCATTAATTCCTCAGTTCTTGTTAATCGAGCAATGGTGTAAAGATACATTTACACTCATAGTCGATTTTGTAGTTGGCATCATTTAGTAAAAATGATGTTTTATCCCAGTGAATTTGTAACGGCTCTTTGAGCACTATGAGGATAGATTGATGTGTGGCATTGTCGGTATGGTTGCCAAATCCAATGTAAACCAAGATCTCTATGATGCACTAACGGTGCTACAGCATCGTGGTCAAGATGCTGCGGGAATCGTTACCTGCGACGGTGGTCGACTTAATCAGCGCAAAGGGAATGGGCTGGTCAAAGACGTCTTCCATAACCGTCATATGCAACGATTGACGGGTAACATTGGCGTCGGACATGTTCGCTATCCGACCGCTGGTAGTTCCAGCCCAGCACTGGCGCAACCATTTTATGTTAATTCACCTTACGGCATAAGCTTGGCACACAATGGCAACTTGACCAATTCAGCAGAACTTAGTCAGGAAATATTCCAGGCGGATCTTCGCCATCTAAACACGGATTCTGATTCTGAGGTATTACTGAATGTATTCGCGCACGAATTACAGAGTCTAGGCAAACTTGAACCTTCGGCGGATGATATCTTTACCGCGATAGCAGGTGTTCATCGCCGTTGCCGCGGTGGTTATGGCGCGATTGCCATGGTAGCCAATTATGGGGTGGTGGGATTTCGTGATCCCAACGGCATCAGGCCCATTGTTTTTGGTACTCGCGAAACGGAGGCGGGTGTTGAATATATGATCGCTTCAGAAAGCGTTGCACTAGATGCGCTGGGGTTTAAGCTGGTGCGGGACATAGCGCCTGGCGAGGCAGTTTATATCGATGTCGAGGGTAATTTGCATGCACGGCAATGTGCCGACAATGCTAAGTCGACTCCCTGTATTTTTGAGCATGTTTATTTTGCCAGACCTGATTCTATTATGGATGGGGTATCAGTTTACAAGGCTCGGCTGCGACAGGGAGAGCGACTGGCGGCTAAAGTCTTGGCCTTGCGCCCAGATCATGACATCGATGTTGTGGTGCCAATCCCTGATTCAAGCCGAATTGCAGGGCAGGCGATGGCTTACAATTTAGGGGTGAAATTTCGCGAAGGTTTGGTAAAAAATCGTTACATCGGCCGCACTTTCATTATGCCCGGGCAAAGCCAGCGAAAGAAATCGGTGAAACAAAAATTGAATACAATCCCACTAGAGTTTAAAGATAAAAATGTAATGCTGGTCGATGACTCTATTGTCCGCGGAACGACCTGTCAGCAGATTATTGAGATGGCCAGAGATGCCGGAGCTGCAAAAGTGTATTTTGCTTCAGCAGCGCCTCCAGTTAGGTATCCGAACGTCTATGGTATTGATATGCCTTCTGCGGAAGAGTTAATAGCTCACGATCGCACGGAAGAGGAAATATGTGAACTGATTGGTGCTGATTGGTTAGTTTATCAGGATTTAGAGGATTTGGTCGCAAGTTCAGTTGAGGGAAATCCTGAGGTTTCAACGTACGATTGCTCGGTTTTTACCGGTGAATATGTGACTGGTGATGTTACCAAAGATTACTTAGCCAAGTTAGATACTGCCCGTAGGGACAACAATAAATCAGATCTTGATGACGCTGCGGTTATGGGGCTCCACAATGATGATGCTGATTCACTCTAATGGGAATTGTTAACCATGACTGATAAAGAGGCGCTGAGACAGCGCATATTAGCAGATGCGCAGATGGACACGTTGGCAATTCGAGCGGGTCATAGTCCTTCAGAAGAAGGCGAGCATTCTGAGCCTATTTTCATGACATCAAGTTACGTCTTTGAATCTGCGGCTCAAGCTGCTGCGCGCTTCTCCGGGGATGAAGAGGGCAATGTTTATTCTCGTTATACCAATCCAACTGTGCGGATTTTTGAGCAGCGTATTGCGGCAATGGAAGGCGGTGAGGCAGCCGTTGCGACGTCGTCTGGAATGGCCGCGATTCTTAGCACCTGTATGTCTTTGTTAAAAGCCGGTGATCACGTTGTCTGTTCACGGAACGTATTTGGCACAACTACCAATCTTTTTTTGAAGTATCTCTGCAAATTTGGATTAGAAGTTACTTTCGTAGATCTCACCGATATGGCGAATTGGGAGCAGGCGATTCAACCAAATACACGGCTGCTGTTTTGTGAAACACCGTCCAATCCTATTTGCGAAGTCGCGGATTTATCAGCGCTGTCTGCTTTAGCAAAAAAGAACGACTGTATATTTGTGGTCGACAACTGTTTTTGTACTCCCGCCTTACAAAAGCCATTAGAGTTCGGTGCGGACCTTATTATTCATTCCGCCACAAAGTATCTCGACGGTCAGGGGCGGTGTGTTGGTGGCTGTGTAGTCGGAGCTAATCATTACATTGATCAGATTGTTGGCTTTCTGCGAACCTGCGGTCCGACGATGAGCCCGTTTAACGCATGGGTTTTTCTGAAAGGCCTGGAAACTCTGCGTTTGAGGATGGACGCGCACAGCAGTAATACAATGGCGCTCGCTGAGTGGTTGGAGCAGCAGCCAGCTATTGAAAAAGTCTACTACTGTGGTCTGGATTCTCACCCGGGAAAAGCTTTAGCTAGCAAGCAACAGCGTGGCTATGGTGGTGTCATGTCTTTTCAGGTGAGGGGCGATCGCGCCGCCGCTTGGCGCTTTATTGATGCAACGTGCCTATGCTCTCTGACAGCCAACCTAGGGGATGTAAAAACAACAATCATCCATCCTGCTACGACAACGCACAGTCGCCTAACGCAGCAGCAGCGAATAGAGGCAAGTATCACCGATAATTTGATCCGCGTTGCTGTTGGGCTCGAGGACATCAACGATCTGAAAGCTGATATGCAGAGAGGGCTAGGCGCCATCTAAACGTTAAGCGATTGCTTTATCGAGAAACAGGTCCCTGCATTAGCGATTGGAGCTGCTACACTTGTGTAGCACTTTTTCTGTTGAGGGGAGTTATGCACAAGCATATAGAAAGAGCAGTGGCAGAGATTGGCACTGTATTGCTAGGCAAGGAAGTTCAGGTACGTTTGGCGCTGTGTTGTCTTTTTGCAAGAGGTCACCTCTTAATAGAAGATCTTCCCGGTATGGGAAAGACAACCTTGTCAAACGCGCTGGCAAAAGTGTTAGGTCTGGACTACAAGCGAGTCCAGTTCACCAGCGATTTGTTACCAGCCGATATTCTGGGAGTGTCAGTATTCAATCGAGATACTACCCAATTTGAATTTATTCCCGGTCCCATATTTACTCAGGTTTTACTGGCCGATGAAATAAATCGTACGACACCTAAATCTCAAAGCGCATTATTGGAGGCAATGGAAGAGGGGCAAGTCACTATCGAGGGTAAAACCCGTGAGTTGCCCGCCCCATTTTTCGTTATAGCCACGCAAAACCCTTCCACACAATCTGGTACATACCCCCTGCCAGAATCACAATTAGACCGATTCCTGATGCGCCTATCACTGGGTTATCCTGATCGCGAGGCAGAGCGGAAGTTATTGATGGGGGAGGACAGTCGGAAGAAACTTTCTCGACTGCAGGCGGTGATGTCAATTCAGGATCTGATTGCTATACAGACGGCGGTTGATGATGTGCATTGCTCCGACAATTTGTTGGACTACGTTCAACGTTTAGTTGAACACAGCCGCAATCACACGGATTTTGTCGATGGGTTATCGCCTCGGGGCGCGCTAGCAATAATGCGCTGTGCAAAAACTTGGGCATTCATGTCGGGTCGTGGCCATGTTGTTCCTGAAGATGTACAGATGATATTACCATCAGTGGTTGAGCATCGTCTTAGCACCTCTGCGAACGCCCTTGTCGGGAGTCATGGTATGTCCCATAAGTTGATGGAAGAAATTGCGGTAATTGGCTAATGTCATGTTGAACGCTATTGAAAAACCCATCAATCGTCGTTTTAAACTCTGGCTAGACCGTCGTATTCCGCCCATGCGGAAAATCATGCTGAACCAAAAGCGGTTATTTATTTTTCCGTCTAAGCCCGGACGTTGGTTTGTTGCTGTGCTTTTTGTGATGTTCCTTGCAGCCATCAATTACCAAAATAATATGGCTTTTGCGCTGGTATTCCTCCTGGCTAGTGTTTTTATTATTGCAATTCTTCACACGTTTGCGAATCTAGCGGGCCTCACTGTTTCTGTCGGCAAGAGTAATCCTGTTTTCGCAGGAGACATGGCAGAGTTTGAGTTATTTTTATCACGTCATGGCAACAAAGATTACTTTGATATAAATGTTAGTTGGCCCAAAAGTGAACTCAGATCAGTCAGCTTAACGAGTACAGATCGGCAAAAGATCAACCTACATTTACCGATGGCCCAACGCGGTTCTTTTCGTCCCGACCGACTACTTGTCGAATCGTTTTATCCTATGGGTTTGCTGCGTTGCTGGACATTATTAGCGCTCGATGTCGTCGTATTGGTTTATCCGAAACCATTAGCTTGTGAGCTGGCTGCAAATGCGGGCACTGATGCATTAGAGGAGGGAGAGTTGATCCCTGTTTCCGGCAGTGACGACTTCTATGATTTCAAACAGTATCATCAAGGAGACTCACCCAAGCACGTGTTTTGGAAAGGCTATGCTAAGGGACAAGATCTTGTGACCAAGCAGTTCGCGTCTTATAGCGAGCAGCGGCTATGGTTGGAGTGGGTCAGTGTTGACGGTGGCCTTGAGGAGCGTCTGTCGAAATTGTGTTTTTGGGTTTTGAAGCTGGACAAGAGTCATGATGAATATGGCTTGCGGCTTCCAGGGATAGAGATCCAGCCGGGGCATGGTGAACAGCATAAAGCTGATGTTTTAAAAGCTCTGGCGATGTTCCAGCTTCCTGGTTCAGCGGCATGAGTATCATTTGGCAAATTCCACGCAATTGCCTAGGCTGGATCCTAGTTGCACAATTTGCGCTGATTTTACCGCATATCGAGCGCTTACCTTGGTGGGTAATGGCGGCGTATGCTGTTTGTGCTTCGTGGCGCGTAATGGTCTATCAGGGTCGTTGGTCTCTGCCCCCCAAAATGTTAAAGCTAGTACTCGCCGTGCTCTGTTTTTTTGGGATCTATCAGACGTATGGAACAATGGTGGGCTTAGAACCAACCGTCGCACTCTTGTTTTCAGGGTTTTGCTTAAAATTATTGGAGGTCGTTGAGAAACGCGATGTCTACGTTATTATTTTTCTTGCCTATTTCGTCGCATTGACCGAGTTTTTATTTTCCCAAGACTTTCTGGTTTCAGCGTTTATTTTCCTATCTATTCTACTGATAAGTACGGCGCTGGTTGCTCTTCACCAACACAGTTATGACACATTGAATCTCTCCAGTTTGAAAAAGGCGACGGTGATATTTTCTCAGGCGTTACCATTAATGGCGGTACTGTTTATCATCTTCCCCCGTTTTGATCCTCTGTGGAAGGTACCGCTGCCTTCCCATCAAGCGAAGACAGGAATCAGTGAGTCGATGTCCCCCGGTGATATTTCTAATCTCAGTCAAAGTGGGGAATTGGCTTTTCGAGTTGTTTTTGATGGTGAAATACCGGCCCGTAAAGATATGTATTGGCGCGGTTTAGTTTTGTCTGAGTTCGATGGAAGAACTTGGACACAAGCTCAATGGAAAAAAGACTTTCTGACCGAGTCAGAAAAAGAAAGTTTGCTAGGGGCGATGACCAACCCCCTTCAATATACGGTGTATCAGGAGGCGACACATCAACCGTGGCTGTTTTCGCTAGCGTTGGCATATGCTGACGATAAAACTATAAAAGCGGTTAATGACTTTCGCTTGGTCAGGACAGACAATATTCATTCAAGAATTAAATATCAGGTTATCTCCGATCAAGAGGCAATGTACGGGCAAACATTATCGCGGATTGAAAAGACCTTGGAAGTTTCGCTGCCACGGACGGGTAATGAGCGGGCACGAAAATTTGCCGAAATGACGTATTCGAGGTCGACTGGGGATCGAGATTATATTGATAAAATTCTTACCAAGTTTAACCGAGAAAACTATGTCTATACGCTAAAGCCGCCGTTGCTGGGGGAAGATACCATTGACGAATTTCTATTTGATACGCGCAGGGGGTTTTGTAGTCATTATGCCAGTACTTTTGTGTTTTTGATGCGAGCTGCAGGTATTCCTGCTCGAGTGATTGCGGGTTATCAGGGTGGTGAAATTAATCCGATCTCGGACACAGTATTAGTTCACCAATTTGACGCGCATGGCTGGGCGGAAGTGTGGTTGGACGGAGATGGTTGGGTGCGGATTGACCCAACCGCGGCGGTAGCTCCTGATAGGATCGAATACGGTCTGGAAAATGCGATGGCAGAAGAGGGGAGTTTTCTTTCCGATACGCCACTTTCGCCACTTCGCTATAGAAACATTACATGGTTGAATTCAGTTCGCTTGCAAATGGATGCATTTGGCTACTATTGGTCAAGTTGGGTATTGCAATATAAAGGCGAGCGGCAATTGCAAGTCTTGCAAAGTCTGCTTGGAGAAGTAACCCCTTGGCGTGTGGCTGCATTGTTAATGACAGTGAGTAGTGTTGTCTTGTTAATTGTTTTTGGTCATTTAATAAAGGGAAGGGGGGAGCCAAAGGCTGCTGTTTACGTGAAGTGGTACTTGCGTCTATGCAGGCAGTTAGAGGCTGCTGGCTATGTACGCGATGCTAGCGAAGGCCCAATTGATTTTGCCCGCCGAGTGGATAGATCGAACCCGCAGTGGAAAAAAACACTATTATCTGCAACTCGAAGCTTTGTGCGCTTAAGTTACGAACAGGTGTCCCAGCGAGAGCAATCACTATTAGTTAAGCAATTACGCAGAGACGTATTGAGTATAATGTATCAGCTTCGGGTTAAGTGACTATCAATCTCTTCGTAAGCGGTCAGAAACAGCGATCGGAGTCATACAGTTGAAAATCACAATATATGACGACACGATAAAGGTAATAATTGCCGTTGCCTGAATTAAATGGGAGGCTTCCGTACCGATAAGAGAGGCGCCGGCTGCCACATAAGCAATTAATAAGGAAAACTCACTGATTTGCCCGAGACGAAACCCTATGTCCCATGCCAGCGGTTTTCTTTCACTAACATTTCGCAAGAGACCGTAGTAAATAATTGGCTTAAAGATCAAAATTAGTGTCGCGAGTACTATGGCGGGTAGCAATATATCAATCAGTAAACTGAGATCAAATCGTGCCCCTAAAGAGAAGAAAAACAGCACAAGAAAGAAATCTCTCAGCGGCTTAAGATTGATCGCAATATACTGAGAAATGGGGCTAGTAGCCAGCGAAATACCGGCGATAAAAGCACCAATTTCAGCAGAAAGTCCCACGAGATGAGCTGCCTCAGCCATACCTAGACACCAGCCAATCGCCAGCAAAAATATATACTCATGAAATCGATCAAAGGCCTTGATCAATTTAAGGAGTATGTACTTTACTACCAGCACCGAGATACCGATAAAAATGGGCAGGGCGATAACGGTTTTACCCAGAATCATGTAATCAAACTGACCCAAGTCGCCGCTCAATAAAACCAGCAGTACGAATATGGCAATAACGTCCTGAATGAGAAGCAGGCCGATCATCATTTCGCCCATATGACGGTGATGTAAGACTGTGGTCGGTAGCAGTTTAATACCAATGATGGTACTGGAGAGCATCATCGCAGCGCCGATAATAATCGCTTCTGTATGAGCGAAGTTGAATGCCCATGCGACAGAGTAACCGATACTAAAAAACGCAAGGGAGCTAAAAATGGCAACCCAAGATGCTTTCTTCATGGTAGCAATGAGTGCCTGAGGCTGCATATCCAAGCCGAGGAGGAATAACAGGAAGATAATGCCGAAATGAGCGATATCTGACAGCAAGTTCAGGTCGGTGACATAGCCAAGTCCATAAGGACCGATAAGTGCGCCGAGAGCGATATAAGCAATGAGTATCGGTTGGCGGGTATAGAGGGCTACTGATGCGAGTACGGCAGCACCCGAAAAAATGAGAAAGAAAGCAAAAGTGATACTGCCGGATTCCATGGCCCTGCCTGTGATCAGTTACAAAAGAATATGATTATTACTGTAAAGTCAGCAAAACGCCACTAGGAAACGTTAGCCAATGAGCTATTGCAATAGCTCAGGCTGCCGGTTTTCTATGGTCTATCAGTGATGCCTACTAATGCCGTCTAAAGTAAGGTTCTGGTTGGTCGATTGCTGCTTGATAGCTGTCACTAAAGTCTTTGAAGGTATCCAGTGCTGATTCCAGCTCTGCGCCGGATAAGGCATAGGCGTTAAAACCACAGCGTTGTAGGAAAAAGAGCTGATCGCGAATAAACTCACCGATGGCCCGCACTTCACCTTGGTAGTGGTACTTTTCGCGCAGGTCTCTGCCATAGGAAAAACCGCGGCCGTCGACAAAAACAGGGAAATTGATGGCGACTAGGTCAAAATTTTCCAATGCTGAGGCAATATGCTCTGGCGGTTCATCGCTATCTAGCCAGACTCCCAGCGCCTCGCGGCCAGCTAAGATATCTTTTTTACTTTCCCACAGGGATAGGGGTACGATAATTGGACCCTCTGGAATATCGGTCGTGTCCTGAGGTAACAAGAGCCATTGATCGTCGACGATCACTCCGTCTTTTATGATTTTACTTGGCATAGACAGATTCCTTGTAAGGAGCCAGACCGGCCCGGCGATAAGTGTCGAGGAAAGATTCCCCGTCTATTCGAAGGCTAATGTAGGTATTCAGTATTTTTTCAATAACGTCGGGAACTTCTGCCTGCGAGAACGAAGGGCCTAATATCTTCCCCAATGAGGCATCCCTGTCTTGACTGCCCCCAAGTGATATTTGGTAAAATTCTTTGCCTTTTTTATCGACGCCCAATATCCCTATATGGCCAATATGGTGATGGCCGCAAGCATTCATACAGCCGGAAATATTTAAGTCAATCTCACCGAGATCGTACATATAGTCGATATCGTCAAATTTACGCTGAATGGCATCTGCGACAGGCAGTGACTTGGCGTTGGCGAGGGCGCAAAAATCTCCGCCTGGGCAGCAAATCATATCGGTGAGGTAGTTAATGTTTGGGGTAGCAAACCCAAATGTTTTTGCTTGCTCCCAGAGTGCAAATAATTGCTCCTTGCGGACATGAGCTAATACCAAATTCTGTTGGTGGCTGGCCCGTATTTCGCCGAATGAAAACTGTTCAGCCATGTCGGCAACGGCCTCCATTTGAACGTCAGAGATATCACCTGGGGCATAACCTGTCGTTTTGAGAGAAAGTGTAACAATGGCGTAGCCAGGTGCTTGATGAGCATCGACGTTGCGCTTTAACCAGTTACCAAACCCCGGGTCCTGCAGGGCCTGTTGTTGCAGTTTCAGATCCGCGTCACTATCGTCTACCTCGATGTATTCGGGAGAGTGGAAGTAAGATTTTGAACGTTCAAATTCTTCTTCAGTTAGCGTAGAGGGGCCATCTTTTAATAACGCCCACTGCTGTTCAACTTTGTCTCGGAAAGCATCTATGCCCATCGCTCGAACCAATATCTTTATCCGAGCTTTGTATTTGTTATCACGACGTCCCAATTGGTTGTATACCCTCAGGATAGCCTCAAGATAGGTAATCAAATGTTGTTTAGGTAGAAACTCAATGATTTCAGTACCTATAACCGGTGTGCGCCCAAGGCCGCCACCAACCAGTATTCTAAACCCTGTCTCACCGCTGGCGTTATGCACGACTTCAATACCAATATCATGCATTTGAATAGCTGCTCGATCCGCTTTTGAGGCACAAAATGCTATCTTAAATTTACGGGGAAGGAAGGCGAATTCAGGATGAAAGGTTGACCATTTGCGCACTATTTCACAGTAGGGCCTAGGATCCTCTAATTCGTCAGCGGCTGCCCCGGCAAATTGGTCGGTCGTCGTATTGCGTATGCAGTTACCACTGGTCTGAATGGCGTGCATTTGTACTTCGGCCAATTCAGCCAGGATATCTGGGACTTCTTCCAGCTGTGGCCAGTTCAATTGTATATTTTGCCGAGTACTGAAGTGACCATAACCTTTGTCGTAATGTCGGCTAATATGAGCTAGCTTGCGCATCTGCTGACTGTTAAAGGTGCCATAGGGGATGGCAACTCGAAGCATCGGCGCCAGACGCTGTATATACAGACCATTTTGTAAACGCAGGGGTAGAAATTGGTCGTCACTGATCTCGCCAGCTAAATAACGTTCAGTCTGACCACGGTATTGTGCAACACGTTCGTCGACCAGTTGTTGGTCGTATTGGTTGTATATATACATTATAACCTTGCTTACTGTTTGGTATATGTTAAAAAAAGACGGGAGATGATACTAAAGATAAGCGAGATGGGCGAGCTAAGTTTTCGCCTATTTATGAATGGGTTACAAGCTATAAGGATATTTCTCTAGGTTATATCGCGTTACTATCAATACCTGCAATTATTCAATGATGCAGGGCTTTTGATTTGAAACTTTGCTGTTATACTGCCGCCTGAAAATTTACTTTAAAAAAGGGTTAATTGCATGTCTGAGCAAGAAAATACACAGGATAAAGATGGCTTTTACGATGCCATTGCAGCAACAGCAGTAATCGCTTTAGTCGTTATCACTGTTGCTTACTGGTTAAGCGGTATGCCTTCTTAAGGCTTCGGCGTTAGATAGGTTTTTAGAACAGCTAAAAAAGCGGATGAGGCTCTGTTTGGTCCGCTGCTTTGGTCACCGGCGACAGAAGTAGGTTTGGCCACAGTTTAGCTCAGTACAATTTGAACTACAGCTAAGACCGTCAGTAAAAAAACAAATGTCATTGCTACGCCGACAAGAATAAACACCTTGTGGTTACCATGCTTAAAATCCCGCTCTTTGTTTTTACTACTCTGAACGCCAAAAAATGCAGCCAAGACACTTGCAATTACTTGGAGTAGACTGGGAGGCTTGCCATGCTCTTCTGCTACTGATTGCTCATCTTTGTTTAGCGGGCTATCGTCCTTCTTGATCATGCGGCTCATCTCAAACTGTGCAAAAATTTAAAAGTATTGGTCTAGTTATCGTAGTCCAGAACAGGGGCCAGCCAGCGCTCCATCTCACTCACTGACAGTGCTTTTCGCTCCGCAAGACTTTTTACTTGATCCTTTGATATTTTCCCGGTCGCAAAGTAACTTGACTGCGGATGAGAATAATAGAACCCGCTTACGGCGGCGGCAGGCGACATGGCAAAGTTCTCGGTCAGTTCAACGCCTATATTATCCTCGGGAGAGAGCAGTTTGAACAGCGTTGCTTTCTCCGTGTGGTCCGGGCAGGCTGGATAGCCCGGTGCCGGTCGGATACCCCTGTACTTCTCTTTGATTAACTCGGTATTGCTCAGGTCTTCTGCTGCTGCATACGACCAAAACTCTTTTCGAACTCTCATGTGCATGTGTTCAGCAAAAGACTCAGCCAGTCGATCGGCCAGGGCCTTTACCATGATGGCGCTGTAGTCATCGTTGGCTTCTTCGTAACTCTTGGCCAGTTGTTCTGCACCTATACCTGCTGTTACTACGAAGCCGCCAATATAGTCTTGCTTACCGGTTTCGGCGGGGGCTATAAAATCTGCCAGGCTCAAATTAGGTTTGCCGTTGGGCTTTGCCGTTTGCTGACGAATATGATGCAGCGTAGCAATAGTTTCGTCACCACTATAAAGCTCGATATCATCGTTGTTGATACTATTAGCGGGCCAGAAACCGATCACAGCCTTTGCCATCAGCAAATTTTCATTAATAATTTTTTCTAGCATCATCTGAGCATCGGCGAATAAATTACGAGCAGCTTCACCAACGACCTCGTCATCGAGAATTTTTGGATACTTTCCGGCGAGTTCCCAGCTCATGAAAAATGGCGTCCAGTCAATGGTATCTACCAATGCACTCAGTGAGTAGTTTTCAAAAACGCGGGTGCCCTCAAACATCGGCTTAGTCGCGTTAAAATTATCCCAGTCGATGGTTGGCCGATTTGCAGCTGCCGCGGCATAGCGCAATGATTTTACTTTGGGCTTTCGGTTTTTTATTCGCTCCCTTACTACAGCATATTCCTCCTTCCGTTGTTTCCAGAATTCGATGCTTGACTCCGGGTTCAGCAGTGTGCTGGCAACAGAAACGCTGCGAGATGCATCGGGCACATAGACAATAGGCGCCTTGTCGTACTGTGGTTCTATTTTTACTGCGGTATGTGCTTTTGACGTTGTTGCTCCGCCAATCATTAGCGGGATACTGAAGCCTTCCCGTGTCATCTCTTTAGCTACGTGTACCATTTCGTCCAGCGATGGAGTGATCAATCCACTCAAGCCAATAATATCTGCGTTTTGTTCTTTGGCAGCACGCAAAATTTCACTACAAGAAACCATAACACCAAGATCGATTACTTCGTAATTGTTACATTGCAGAACCACGCCAACAATATTTTTGCCGATATCATGCACGTCGCCTTTAACCGTAGCCATGATGATTTTCCCATTGGCTTTGGCATCTTCCTCTTTTTCATCTTCAATGAAAGGTTGTAAATAGGCGACAGCTTGTTTCATCACTCGTGCACTTTTAACAACTTGCGGTAAAAACATTTTACCTTCGCCAAACAAATCGCCAACAACATTCATACCGTCCATCAATGGACCTTCGATCACTGATATAGGCCGGTCTGCAATAAGTCGCGCCTGTTCTGTATCTTCTATAATAAAGTTGGTAATACCTTTCACAAGTGCGTGCTCAATACGCTTTTCAACCGGTAATTCTCGCCATTCCAAATTGTCGGCCTGTTTTTTAGCGCCATCTCCAACATAGTCTGCAGCGATATCCAGTAATCTTTCAGTACTATCATCGCGCTGATTGAGAACGATATCTTCAACTCGATCTTTTAGAGTTTGTGGAAGGTCATCATAGATGGCAAGTTGTCCTGCATTAACAATGCCCATGTCTAGGCCGGCTTTTATTGCGTAATACAAAAATACTGAATGAATAGCTTCCCGAACAGGGTTGTTGCCACGAAATGAAAACGAAACGTTACTGACACCGCCTGAAACTAGCGCGTGAGGTAGTGTATTTTTAATGAAGCGGGTAGCCTCGATAAAATCGACGGCATAGTTGTTGTGCTCTTCTATACCTGTGGCAACTGCAAAGATATTGGGATCGAAGATAATATCTTGCGGTGGAAAATCTAACTGTTGTACCAATAAATTATAGGAGCGTTGGCAGATCGCCATTTTTCTCTCGAGCGTATCAGCTTGGCCTTTTTCATCGAATGCCATCACAACAACGGCTGCGCCATAGTCAAGGCACAGCTGAGCTTTTTCTAAAAACTCGTTCTCACCTTCTTTCAGGCTAATTGAATTGACAATCGGTTTCCCCTGAATACATTTTAAGCCGGCTTCTATAATTTCCCATTTAGACGAGTCGACCATGATGGGTACTCGTGATATGTCGGGTTCAGAGGCAATTAATTTCAGGAATTTAACCATGGCGCTCTGCGCATCAAGCATGCCCTCATCCATGTTGATATCAATTATTTGCGCGCCGTTTTCAACCTGCTCACGAGCAACGTCTAGTGCCGTGTCAAAGTCTTCTTCGATAATTAAACGTTTGAACTTTGCTGAGCCAGTGACATTGCAGCGTTCACCTACGTTAACAAAAAGTGACTCTTTAGAAATGGTAAATGGTTCTAATCCGCTAAGTCTGCAGGCAATAGGTTTTAAAGGGATTTCTCGAGGGCTACAAAGATCAGCAATTTTGGCAATTTCGGCAATGTGCTCGGGTGTGGTGCCACAGCAGCCGCCAACAAGATTAAGGAACCCTCTATCGGCAAAGCCCTTGAGGTCGTCAAACATATCCTCTGGCGTTTCATCATATTCACCAAATGCATTTGGAAGTCCCGCATTAAAGTGACCGCTGAAATAACAATCTGCAACATTGGCGAGTTCTTCTATGAAAGGACGAATTTCTTTGAACCTACGTCCGCAGTTTGTCCCCACAATCAGCGGTTTTGCATGTGCAATTGAGTTCCAAAAGCCCTCGGGACTTTGTCCGGATAAAATCCGTCCACTCATATCAGGAAAAGTTACCGTGATCATAATGGGCAACTCTATGCCTAAGTCCCGGAAACACCGTTTCACAGCGAAGATTGCAGCTTTGGCATTAAGCGTATCGAAAATGGTCTCGATTAAAATGATGTCAACATCGCCTTCAATGAGTCCCTTGGTCGACTGATAGTAATCATCAGACAGCTGATCGAAGGAGGTATTGCGCGCAGATGGGTCGTTAACATCCGGCGATATTGAGGCAGTTCGAGGGGTTGGACCTAAAACACCAGCGACGAAACGGGGCTTATTTGGATTTTTTAAGGTTGCTCTGTCTGCCGCAGCGCGCGCAATTTTTGCCGACGCTACATTAATCTCGTAAGAAAACGATTCTAGCTGATAATCGCCCTGCGCAACTCTGGTAGCATTAAAACTGTTGGTTTCAATAATATCGGCACCCGCATCGAGATAGGCGTTATGAATTTCCTCGATGATGCTGGGCTTTGTGATCGATAGAATGTCGTTGTTGCCTTTGATATCAAGATGATGGTCTTGCAGTAGATCGCCTCTATAGTCGTCCTCCTGCAGCCCATAGGTTTGGATCATGCTGCCCATGGCGCCATCGATGATAAGAATGCGCTGACTGATCAGCTCTTTTAATGCAGATATACGGTTGGTTCGACTAGTCATAATACGGTGGTGTAGTGCCTATCAAAAACCCTTCAAGGGCAAAGGTTTATTACAGTTTAAATTGCGAATATCCGATTTGTTGTCTTCTCTATACCGGTCTGATCGCAGTATAATGGGCCGGCAACGACGACATGGCTCGCGAGTGTGTTGCTGCGCACTGTAACCTATATCAATAAATATTGATATAGGTTTGCCGGAAATTTGGATAGACTAACGTTCCGCTGTTTCAGTGAAAATCGATAATGCAGGGTTTGTCCTTGAGGGGCTAAGCGCAAACTCATGTGTAAGCAAAAATTAGATCGTAACGAGGTTAGTGTTTAATGTCAGAAGTAGCCGAAAACGCAGGGCTTATGCTCACTATTACAGAATCAGCGCAAGACTATCTGGCTGAATTATTGGCGGGACAAGACGATGATGTACTGGGTATTCGTATGTTCGTTAACGGCCCCGGCACGCCTAAGGCAGAAACCTGCATTGCCTATTGCCGTAAGGCTGACCTTGAAGACAGCGATTTGATGATTAATTATGATAAATTGACGGCAAGATTTGAGTTACGAAGCATTCCATTTTTGAAAGATGCGTTTGTCGATTACTCCAAAGATCGAATGGGTGGACAGCTCACGATAAAGGCGCCCAATGCTAAGCTGCCTCAGGTTAATGCTGATAGTCCGTTGGAGGACCGTATCAACTACGTTCTTTACAATGAAGTGAATCCATCACTTGCCTCCCATGGCGGGGAAGTTTCACTGCTTGAGGTTACTGAAGAGAAGGTGGCCATTTTGCAATTTGGGGGAGGATGTCAGGGCTGCGGTATGGTCGAGGCTACGCTGAAGGATGGTGTTGAAAAAAGCCTAATGGAGCAGATTCCTGAGTTAACGGCGGTAAGAGATACCACTGACCATACTGACAGATCGCAGGCCTATTTTAAGTAGCTACCTTGAAAAAATCGGTTTTGTTTCGATTATCTTTTTGCTTGAAGTCCTAGGGTCTATCGGATTTATAGCTAAGTCATTGATATACATATACTTAACGGCAGTAAAAAAAATGTATAAAGTGATTGACGACCAAGATAAAGGAGTTACAATCTAAATAGCTTGAAATTACGGCATGTTTTATGTTCAATCATTGCGATGCTCCATTAGTTGTACTTCGTCCTGTTCTTCATAATCAATTCCAATATTTCCCAGCTGGTTTGCTTCGCATCGAGATGATGCGAGGTGTATTGTTTAAATAAGAAAATAGGATTGAGATATGTCTGATCAAACTACTGGAACTGTTAAGTGGTTCAATGAAAGCAAAGGTTTTGGATTTATAGAACAAGAGTCTGGCCCTGATGTATTCGTACATTTTAGCGCTATTAACTCTTCCGGTTTCAAAACACTGGCTGAAGGGCAGAAAGTAGAGTTTACTGTGACTCAAGGCCAAAAAGGTCCACAAGCTGAGAACGTAGTACCGTTATAAAGACGAAGTCTTTCAAGCGTCACCTGTAAAAGAGCTTTAATAAAGCTCTAGCTTAGACGGTTGGATTTTTCGACACGAATTTGCTTTTTCCCCATGTTGAGGGAGCTTCAGTACTATAAGCCGCGCTTGTCGCGGTTTTTTTGTGGGTTGTAATCACCCCGAAACCGTTTTTAGCGAGTCCTCTTATTGGATTTAGAGTATCTCTTTCAGTTGAGGCAATACATTTTGTAATATCTGTAACTGTGCCGATGCTTTTGGGTGTATACCATCTCTCTGCATGAGTTCTGGATAAATTGCAATTTCATCGAGTAGAAAAGATACCAGTGGAATCTGATATTTGTGAGCTATTATGCCGTAGCTCTCGTAAAACATTTTAGTGTATCGAGTTCCATAGTTGGGAGGGATTTGCATGCCGGTCAACAGAACTTGTGCATTATTGACCTTCACTAAATTAACCAGCTGGTCGAGGTTGTTACGGAAGTTTACAATGGGATAGCCTCGCAGTCCGTCGTTACCGCCAAGCTCGATAATAACAATGGCTGGTTGGTATTGAGCGAGTAATGTCGGTAACCTCGACAGGGCCCCATCGGTCGTTTCGCCGCTGATGCTGGCGTTAATTACTTGATAATTGCTTTTATGATGGTTTTCTTTGAGATATTGACTGAGCAGCGAAACCCAGCCTTGTTCCCTAGAAATACCGTAGGCAGCGCTAATACTATCGCCAAGAACGATGATCGATGTATTATTTGCTTTGTCATAACCCCAAGCGACTTGGGTAAAGCATAAAGAGGAAAACAGTGCAGCGGCAAACATTGCGCGCCCCAGTTTAACCAATTGATTACTAATAAACATAGATACCCATAATGATAATTGCTAAAAATCTAGAAAAAAACGTCGACACATCAGAAGGCCAGCTGTGTATATTGAAAGGGATTGACTTAGAAATCAAGCACGGTGAAACCGTTGCCATTGTAGGATCTTCCGGCTCGGGTAAGTCAACCCTACTTGGACTGCTGGCGGGATTAGACGTTCCCAGCCATGGTGCGATTTTTTTGGACGGGGAAGATATTACCCTGTTGACGGAAGACGAGAGGGCGGAAGTTCGGGCCAGGCTGGTCGGCTTTGTATTTCAGTCGTTTCAGCTTCTGCCAAGTCTCACAGCGCTTGAAAATGTGATGTTACCTGCAGAATTAAATGGTGTGAGTGGTGCTCGGGCGCTCGCTGAGAAGTATCTTGGCAGGGTCGGCCTCGATCATCGTTTTAATCACTACCCTCGTCAACTATCAGGGGGCGAGCAGCAGCGCGTTGCACTTGCGCGCGCTTTCGCGTCACAACCTAAAATATTATTTGCCGATGAGCCAACGGGCAATCTCGATAGTACAACAGGCTCTCATATCATCGATTTATTGTTTGATCTTAATCGAGAAGAGGGTGCTACCTTAGTGCTTGTAACGCACGAACAACGATTAGCCGACCGCTGCCAGCATAGTATTAAGCTTGATGCGGGAGAAATTGTTGCGGATGACCTGAAAAGCGTGACTGCCGCAGATTCATCAATAACTAAGGATGATCAATAATGTTTGGGTTGCGTTTGTTGTGGCGTGATTGGCGGGGCGGAGAGCTTGGTATTTTGGCGTCTGCAATAGTCATTGCAGTAGCTATTGTTACAGGAATCTCTCTTTTTGCCGAGAGATTGCAGCAGGGGATTGTTGCTCAGAGTAACAATTTTTTAGCCGCAGACAGAGTTTTGCAAGCGTCTGCTCCGGTCAACCCGGAATGGTTAGCTCACGCTCAATCGATGGGACTACAACAAGCGCAAATTCTTGGTTTTCCAACCATGGTCTACACCGGCAACGATGTTGACGCGGCTATGCAATTTACCTCGGTCAAGGCGGTTAGCGATAGTTATCCTTTAAGAGGTGAATTGAATGTCAGCACTGAAGCCTTTGGCGCGGTGACACAATCAACCGATTCACCTTCCCCGGGTGAGGTATGGCTAGACCCGCGGTTGTTACCTTTGATGGATCTTGAGGTTGGTAATACGGTTTTTGTCGGGGAGGCCGAATTGACCGTGTCTCAGATTATTGTAACCGAGCCGGATGCTGGAGGCAGTTTTTATGGTCTTGGCCCCAGGGTGCTGATGAACATTAGCGATATACCGGCCACTAACATTGTTCAACCGGGTAGTCGGGTTTCTTACCGTTATCTGTTTGCCGGAGAAACGCTAGAGTTAGATAACTACGGAAAATGGTTGGAGGACAAGCTCCTACCCTCTCAAAAATGGTTAGGCCTAGCCGACGTGCAGCCGCAGATTTCTCGGTCGCTAGAGCGGGCAGAACAGTTTTTATTGCTAGCGGGAGCTTTGGGTGTTGGATTGGCGGGTATCGCTATTGCGTTGGCTGCACGTCGGTATAGTGAGCGACATTATGATTACGTCGCGATGATGAAATCGTTAGGTGCGACCTCTATCAGAATAATGACGATATACAGTAGCAATCTACTGCTGTTAGCTGTGATAGCCACCATTGTCGGGTCTGGTTTGGGCTGGCTAATACAGGAAGTTTTTATTAACGTATTACAGGATTATTTTGAGGTCACAGAGGTACCTAGTATCAGCCTTCGACCTTTTGTCGTCGGCGCTGTCACCGCGCTTGTTTGTTTAACATCGTTCGCGTTGCCGCCATTGATAAGCTTACAAGGAGCTTCTCCCTTGCGTGTGTTGAGGCGAGACCTTGACCGGTCGGGTGTCAGTAGTGCTTTCACCTATGGGACTGGCGTGCTCGGCATAGCCGTGTTGATGTATTGGTACAGTGGCAATTTGGTATTGACGCTGGCAGTACTGGCCGGCGTTGGTATGACCTTTGCGATCGTTGGTGTTTTGGCATGGTATTTATTACAAGGTAGTGCAAAAGTTGGGATGCAGGCCGGAAGTAGCTGGCGGCTAGCCCTAGCGTCGATGCGCAGACGTGGTTTTCAAAATGCTGTACAGGCAGTTATTTTTTCTCTTGCGATCATGTTGTTGCTGCTGTTGGCATTGGTACGCAGTTCGTTGATTGAAGAGTGGCAAATTCAGCTGCCCGAGGGCACGCCGAATCACTTTCTAGTGAATATTGCAAAACGCGATGTCACTGCCGTAGAGAAACTGCTCAGCGACAATAAAATGAGTGGTGAGCCGATTTACCCAATGGTTAGGGGGCGCCTGGTCACAGTCAATCAAGAAGCGATAAAAACGTGGTCAGAGAAAACAGACCCTACTGTCGAAGGTAGCGTTGACAGGGAGATGAGCTTGACATGGTCAGATGTTAAGCCAGAGGACAACCTTATTACGGACGGTAAATGGTGGTCTGTGGGGTCTTCTGCTGCGGAAGTTTCTATAGAAGCGGAATTGGCCAACCGAATGGAAGTGGGGCTGGGCGACAATTTGTCATTCCTTGTCGGTAGCGAGTCTTTAAACGTCACGATAACCAGCATCCGAGAGTTGGATTGGGAAAGTATGAAACCCAATTTTTATATGATATTTCCCCCTGGCTTATTGGAACAATATCCCGCAACCTATATGACCAGTTTCCACCTTCCATCAGCAGAAAAGCGCTTTCTGAATCAGTTCATTAAACGCTTTCCGACGATTACCGTTATCGAAATGGATGCGGTAATTAATCAAATTCGAAGTATTATTAATCAGATTAGTAGCGCGGTTGAGCTGGTGCTGGGACTTATTATCATCAGTGGTTTACTGGTGCTGGTTGCGAGTGTCCAAGCTAGTCTTGATAGTCGCTTTCAAGAAAGTGCCATTTTGCGAACATTGGGGGCCAAGCGACAGTTAGTACTAGGTAGTTTAGCGATTGAGTTTTCGGCTCTCGGGTTATTAGCAGGCTTCTTGGCTGCATTTTCTGCTGAGTTATCGGTGTTCGGGTTGCAAGAATATCTGTTAGATATGGACTATGTGCCTCATCCGTGGGTTTGGGTCGTTGGGCCGATTGTCGGAGCCGTCCTTATTGGGACTGCGGGCTATGTGACCTGCCGAAAAGTTGTTAACACACCGCCGGTAGAGGTTCTCAGAGATTTATAGAGTGCTATTTTGGTAAGGTGCCAATTAGGGGGCATTGTGATTACATTGCAATGTTTTAATCATCTAATTGGTGGGGTTTGAGCAGCAAAAGGTAAGGACTGTTACATGTCGAAACGTTATCAGATTCTGCTGTCAGCAATGGCGATAGTCGGTGTGATTGGAATCTATCTGCTTATTCGCTTGGCGTCTCCTGGCTATCCGGAAATCATTGCAGCGCCCTCCTTGTATGACGATAGTCCTTTGCCTGAATTTGCTGCTGTCACGGATGTAGCGACCAAAAAAGCGAATTTCTTTAGTTTTCTCCTACCCTTAGTTGAAACCGAAAATAATCGTATTCTTTTGATTCGGCAGGAGTTGCAATTGCTCCGCAGTCTTAGCAGTTTAGAGCGCTCGCAGCAGCAGTGGTTAGATCGTGTCACTCAACATTATCGGATAACGAAGGTACCGGGAGATTATCAGCAGTTACTAGCCGTTTTGTTGCAGCGCGTTGATATTGTGCCGCCATCACTGGCGTTGGCTCAGTCAGCGAACGAATCGGCTTGGGGCCGTTCGCGGTTTGCACAGCAGGGCAATAACCTTTTTGGTCAGTGGTGCTTCACAAAAGGCTGCGGTATTGTACCGGGGAGCCGAACGGAGGGGGCCCTGCATGAAGTCGCTGTGTTTGAGAGCCCAGGGAAATCTGTGGAAGGTTATATCCATAATTTGAACTCTAATATGGCTTATGAAGATTTCCGCCGGATACGAGAGGTGCAGCGTGCGCAGCAATCGTTCGTTTCAGGAGAAGTTTTAGCTGAAGGGTTGCTAAAATATTCCGCCAGAGGCGTCGACTATATTAAGGAATTGCGAGCGATGATAGCGATAAACAAACTTGAGCAATACGATAAGTTTTGAAGGTTTATAGCGTCAAACCTAACAGAAGTTCTTGCTGGCGTTACAGTATAATACCAGCCATAGGTCTGGTGCCGAATGCCTGCGGCGGAGCTAAAGGCCCAAAAAGCAATGCCAGAGTATACAAGGGTTAACTCTGATCATTTTTTCAAAGGGTAGAAAAACAGAGAGTTAACCGCTCCGTTTTTTCACTATATCTTAAACTGTTTAACGAGTCCGTTCAGATCTTCTGACAAGGTGGCAAGATGGCTACTGCTGGCAGCAATGTCGCGAGCACCTTCAGACGTCTGGCTGGCTACTTGTGAAATATTGACAACGCTACTATTGATCTCCTCGGTAACAATATCCTGCTGCTCAGATGCGGCGGCTATTTGTTGAGTCATGTCTCTTATTTCAGTGACTGATGAAGTGATTTCCTGAAGTGAATCGCGAGCTGATGTAGCACTTTCCACGCTGGTTGATGCCTGTTGGCGTCCTTTTTCCATCGCCTTAACTGCTTCTTTGGATCCTGTTTGTAGGCGGTCTATCATCTCTTGAATTTCTCGGGTGGAAGCTTGAGTTCTGCTGGCGAGTGTTCTGACTTCATCTGCGACGACTGCAAAACCGCGGCCTTGTTCACCCGCCCGCGCGGCTTCGATTGCAGCATTGAGTGCGAGTAAGTTGGTTTGCTCGGCAATGCCACCGATAACTTCCAGTACGGCACCAATATTTCGACTCTCTTGCCTTAACTGAGTAATTACTTCTGCGGCCCTTTCTATATCACCGGCCAGATTCTCGATAGAAGCCATGGTCTGTTCGACAATATTACGACCATTCACAGCTTGTTGATCAGCCTGTTCTGCATCGCGTGCGGCGCGTGCAACGTTATTGCTGACCTCGCTGACTGTGCTGTTCATTTGAGTCACTGCAGCAACCACTTGTTCAATCTCTCGGCGCTGGTCCTCGGTTCCTCGACTGGTCTGATCCGTCGTTTCTGATAATTTAGTCGCCTCCGCAGAGAGTTGATCTGACATTTCATGGAACTTAACCACAATGCCATGGACGCGCTCGACGAAGCTATTAAAACTGACTGCCAGTTCCGCAATCTCGTCGCTCCCGACAACATCGATGCGCTGCGTCAAATCGCCTTCGCCTTCGGCAATGTCCCTTAGTGCAGATACAATATTATTGATGGGTTTAACAATTGACCGAAGGATAATCAGTGCTAGCAAAATTGCGAAAATAGACCACAGTACAATCATCAGTATGGCAATCATAAATAACTGGCGCTGGGTTTTCTTTAGTTCAGTTAAGTCAACACGAACATAGATGTCACCGATTTTATCTCCGTCGCTAATTAATTCGCGGCTAAGCCCTAAATAAGTATCGGTAAAAATCTGCCCACTAACGGGGGGGAATGATGGAAACCCTCGGGGCAATAGAGCATTTCTATCGCGTCTGTCGTAAGACATGAAAACGTTGCCGGTATCATTGTAGATAACGGCACCGGTAATATGCTTGTTCGCTTTTAGGCTCCTGAGAACTTCACTGACCGTTTTTTTATCCTCACGAGCTAGAGCAACGAGAGTGTTGTTAGCAGCGACGGATGTCAGCGTGTCTATTTCACGGCCCATGGCTTCTTCCAGCCGATTTGTTTCAACATAAACAAAGGTGAGACTTGCCATCATTACTGACAGGCTCGAGGCGATGGCGGACCCCAGTAGAATTTTCCACTTCAAAGACAAAGAAGACCAACTCATATTAACTACCTTTTTGTTATTTATGGGGTTTACTGACATCAATTGATTCACCGCCTTGCTGTGCGGTTGCTATAGCCCCAGATTCCCAATTCTTAGCAGCCAATATCATAGCAGTTGAGCCATTATTTCTCAGACTTATAGTTAAAATAATAAGAGTATCTCGATGGCCATATCAACAATTGGAGTTGCTGCAGCGGTTACTGCGATGCTGAGTTGAACCTCTATTCAACAGCAGCCGAGCTACATAGTTGATCAGCGTGCTCCTTAGTAGCCTCGGTATTATCGAAAAATATTCTGGTGAAAAGTGAGGTTAGGAACGCCATATTTTCAATCAAGCCACCAAACATGATAGTTTTTTAGGAGTAAGATAGCGCCGCACCGTATTATGTAATCGGCAGTTGCAGCGAAAACTGTAATCCATGAATCATGGTATTATTTTAACGATGATGACTTCAATAAAATAGGTTTGTAGTGTGAACAAAGATAGTAATCTTTTTGAGATTCTGCGGCACAATTTCCCAGTAGACCTAGACCGGCCGTTCATAAGCGACGGTATAGTAATGAAGTACAGCTATGCCGAGATGATTCAAATGTCGGGACGTTTGGCGAATCATCTATCAAATAGCGGTTTAAAGCAGGGAGATAGGGTCGCCGCTCAGGTTAAAAAGTCACCCGAAGCGCTGATGGTCTATTTTGCCTGTGTTCGGGCAGGATTGATCTATATTCCGCTAAACACCGGTTACCAGCTGTCGGAGCTAAAATATTTTTTTGGCGACGCGAGGCCGTCTTTAATTATTGGTGATCCCAGCAGTGCTGAAGTCCTAGCGCAATTGGCAAGTGAGGTGAAGGCACAATTTGAAACTCTGTCTGCTGATGGTCAAGGTAGTTTATTAGAGGGTGCCAATTCATCTTCTCCGGATTATGAATCAGTTCTTTGTGGGGATAATGATCTGGCAGCTATTCTTTATACGTCGGGAACCACGGGACGGCCAAAAGGTGCAATGCTTAGCCATAAAAATTTGTCGTCGAATGCGCAGGTGTTAAAGCAAAGCTGGGGTTGGAGTGAAGACGATGTTCTGCTTCACGCCTTGCCTCTTTTTCACGTTCATGGTTTGTTTGTAGCATGTCACTGCGTCATGGCAGCTGGGGCCTCAATGATCTTATTGCCCACCTTCAACCCTAAAGAGGTTATGAAAAACTTACCGCTGGCAACGGTTATGATGGGTGTGCCGACGTTTTACACAAGGCTGTTAGATGATGAAACGTTTACCGCAAGCCACTGCCATACAATGCGCCTATTTATATCGGGTTCCGCGCCGCTACTGGAGCAAACGCACAAACAGTTTGAGCAGAGAACGGGTCATAAAATCCTTGAGCGCTATGGGATGTCTGAAACAAGCATGCAGACATCAAATCCGCTCGAAGGGGATCGCCGGGCAGGGACGGTCGGTTTGCCCTTGCCAGGGATTGATGTCCGTATTGTTGATCAAAACAATGTTGCGGTTGTGACGGGAGGTATAGGATCCATACAGGTCAAAGGCCCCAATGTTTTTCAAGGTTATTGGGAAATGCCTAAGAAGACGGCTGAGGAATTTACTGCTGACGGCTATTTCATTACCGGAGATCAGGCAAAAGTTAGTGCCGATGGATATATTTCCATCGTAGGCAGAGCCAAAGACATGGTCATCAGTGGCGGCTACAATGTGTATCCAAAAGAAGTGGAGTTGGTCATTGACAGTATTAGAGGGGTTGCTGAGTCGGCAGTCTTTGGGGTGGCGGATCGAGACTTTGGCGAGGCGGTGGTCGCAGCAATTGTTATAGACGGTGATAGCGGCCAAACCTTAGATAAAGCGGCGATCATTCATGCAGCCAGTGAACAACTGGCCAGTTATAAACTTCCTAAGAGGGTGTATTTGGTGCCAGAGCTGCCCCGTAACACGATGGGTAAGGTTCAAAAGAATGTTTTACGGGAACAATTCGCTGGGGGCTAGTTTTGTTGATTAGGCATGTCAATCAATGAAATAACGTGTCGCCACAGTAATAACAGGCTTAGTGGCTTTTTTTAAAGGAAGTTACTGAGAATCGCTCGGCGATCAATGTGTCACTCCAGTAATGCGGGGTTAATCCCGCTGTTTGTTTGAGCTCGGTAACAAATGTATCAGCATCTACCAATTGCTCCCAGACGTTAGGTAGAAATGTCACCGTTGTTTCTCCCTCAGTCAAAATAAGGCCGTCAGCGCCAGGCTGTAGCTGTTGCAATAGCTCGTCTTCAGACCGGAAGGATAATGATTCTCGCTCGCTGAGAATCGAGATTTCTATATCGAGCAAGGGAAACTCATCGCTGTTTAGCGGTAAAAATCGGGGGTCTTCAAAAGCCGCGCTATAAGCGTTGTGATAAATGTTATTGACTAGTGGCTCAGTTGCCGATATCGAGCCTATAGATCCGCGCAAAAGACCGTCTATGGTCAATGTTACAAACGTGGCAGCGGGGCAGAGAAGACAATCATGAAACAGAGCAGTGTTAGGTTCAGCACGGGTGCCGTAATTCAGACCATGACTGATCGATTCGAAAACAGCAGACATCATCTGCTGGCGCTCTATAGCTGAGAATTGTCTCTCTGCGATCAATTATGGGTTACCTGGATATTTCGCCATTGGAATAAAAGGGTGAAAAGCCAATTCAATGCCTTCCTCAATATGATCATTGTTATCCAGTAGTTTCTTACGTCGGACGTAGGTCGGATTGGCACTTTTCAAACTGACAGCGTACAGCGTGTCGATGCCGCCTCTGCTGCTGAAGATACGATTCAAGTTAACATCGTAAATAGTGATTAAAACGGACGCTGCCGCTATTTCTTTGGTCCACTCGAAGCCAACTGGTATGCCGTCATTTCGGCCCTTGAACGCTGGTTTTCTAGTGACGCCATACCACCGAGCATAGTGTTGCATGCTTGCGCTATGTTGAACTTTATGTTCAAAGACATCAGCAAAAACAATAGCGTCAGCGTCCGTTTGCTCGCGTAGTATTTCGCCTGCGGTTATCATCGCGCCTTTCCATGCATTGACATCTACCTTGCCAGAATTTGGGTCGTAAACGTTGCCGTAAGTACGGGCAGCTTGTTTCCACGCGTTCTCAAAGTGATAACTGGGTAATATCTGGTAGCCATTGCTGGTGAGATAATCTTTCACCATCGCTTTGATTTTTCTATCTCCTTTGCGTAGGTATGAGGGCGGTGGTGCACTGAGGCTTATTGGCGCGAGGACAATCTTCCTTACGGGACTGGCTTTGACGGCCTCGACATTGTAACCGTATTCATAAACGGTAGGATTGTAGATACTAGAAGTAACTCCACAGGAAACGAGGAGGCTCAAGGTGGCAAGCAGTATAATCCGCACGGTTGCGTTATCCTTAGATAGTGTGATGACTGATATTCATGATTCTAGCAATCAGCGTCGACAATTAGAAGTTAGAACGGAGAAACACTTAAATTCATTTCAGGAGACGTTCAGTGTTAGCTAACTCTGTTATCGGGAACGGTCAGCCCTTAATACTATTACATGGTCTATTCGGTATGGGAGGTAACTTATCTATGATTGCCAAACCCTTGGCTGAGTCTTTCAAAGTATACACGCTGGATTTACGAAACCATGGTCGCTCGCCTCGAGCAGATTCAATGACGCTCTCGGAAATGGCCGCAGACGTTAGAGAGTTTATGGATGCCCATGGCATTAATCGGGCCCATCTGTTGGGGCACTCGCTGGGGGGCAAGGTGGCGATGCAGGTAGCGCTCAATTACCCTGAGAGGGTCGAAAAGCTGGTCGTTGCCGATATTGCGCCTGTTGCTTATAGCGGTGGCCACAGTGACGTTTTTGCTGGGTTGGAAGCAGTAAATTTGTCGAAGTTGACGTCTCGACGAGATGCGGACAAGGTATTGTGCCAGTTCATTAAGGAAGATAATGTCCGAATGTTTCTTTTGAAAAACTTGTATAGAGGTGAGAAAGGTGAGTTCGAATGGCGACTTAACCTTCCCGTTCTGTCGCGATGTTACCCGTGCCTCGGTCACGCTAACGAGTGCGATCAGCCTTTTACCGGTCCGGTGCTTTTTATAAAAGGCGAGTTGTCCGACTATATAAAGGAAGCCTATAGCGATGCTACACGTCTGTTATTTCCTCGTGCACAACTAAAAATTATCCAAAATACCGGGCATTGGTTACATGCGGAAAACCCCGTTATTTTTAATCAATTAGTCACACGCTTTTTGGCCAGCTAAATCTGATAGGCGCCTCGAGGTCGTTAAATCTGTGCTGGCCACCAGCGCCCATTAACAAGCACTAAGTTAATAGTCACGCCGAACCCTGCAGGCAGGGTCGACATGCAGCCAGCGGGGTTTGCTGGCCAAACGACTAATTAGATTATTTCGATGGCAACTGCCAGCGCTTCACCACCGCCTATGCATAAAGCCGCAATGCCTTTTTGTTTCCCATGGCCTTTCAATGCATGCATTAGCGAGATAATAATGCGTGAACCGGTTGAACCAATGGGGTGCCCCTGAGCACATGCACCGCCATGGATGTTAACTTTTTCAGGATCCAGGTCCAGCCCCTGAATTGCCAGCATAGTCACCATGGCAAAGGCTTCATTAATTTCCCAGAGATCGACATCATCTTTAGACCAGCCTGTTTTTGCCAGTAGTTTTTCGATAGCACCAATCGGTGCAGTGGTAAACAGCTCCGGCTGATGAGAGTTTCGAGAGTGGCCAACAATTCGCGCTATGGCTTGTAAATTTCTGGCTTTGGCTTCTGTTTCGCTGGTGAGAATTAGTGCAGAAGCACCATCGGAAATAGAACTTGAGTTAGCCGCAGTGATAGTGCCGTCTTTGGCGAAGGCCGGACGAAGGCCGCCGATCTTATCAAGGCGGGCCTTACCGGGTTGCTCGTCATCGTTAACGACCGTTTCACCCTTTCGTGTTGTGATAGTGACCGGTGCCATTTCAGCTGTGAGTGAGCCATCAGCGATCGCTTTTTGTGCTCTTACTGTTGACTGTATCGCAAACTGATCCATCGCTTCACGGCTAATATTGTTATCGTTGGCTGTACCTTGTGCAAATGAGCCCATGGTTCCGCCGGCATAGGCATCGGTTAAACCATCGATAAACATATGATCTTTAATTTCTTTATCGCCAGTGCCGATACCGCCGCGGGCATTGGGCAAAAGGTGTGGCGCGTTTGACATACTTTCCATTCCACCTGCGAGTGCAATCTTTGCCGTACCAGCTTTGATTTGATCGTGAGCGAAAATTGTAGCTTGCATACCAGAGCCGCAGAGCTTGTTGATTGTTACGGCGCCAGTAGTATTGGGAATGCCAGCATAAATAGCGGCTTGGCGCGCTGGGCCTTGTTTCAGCCCGGCGGGCAATACGCAGCCCATGATTACTTCCTCGATATCAGCGGGGGCAATGCCCGCACGCTCAACAGCGGCTCGAATCGCTGCCGTGCCTAACTCAACCGCAGTCGCCGCGCTTAGGCTTCCTTGTAAACTGCCCATGGGAGTGCGGGCACCGCTAACGATAACAACTGAATCTTCAGACATAACTTTTTCCTGCAATGTGATGAGTAGTGGGTTGACGAGCAGAGGTCAGTAAAATAGCCGGCATATTTAGCCATAGCGCTCTCTCAGATACAAGACGAAGTCCATAAATACGAGCCATCGATGCCTCACTGATCACTATTTTAATGGTCGACAGGGATGACGCATGGCGCAGTATTAGGTGATTTTGAACAGTTTTCCACGCACAGATTGACGGTAGGAAAGCGGTGTTTGTCCCATTTTTATTTTAAATCGCAGACAAAAGTAGCTGTTATCTTGGTAGCCGCATTGAGCGGCGATTTCTGAGACGGACAGGTTGCTGGTACGAAGTAGCTCTCGGGCGACATGCAGCCGATGATTTTGTAAATAATCGGCCGCCGTAATACCTGCTGCTTTTTTAAATCGGCGATTGAAGCTGCGGTGACTAAGCTCTAATTGGTCTGCGAGACCGCTAATGCGCAGAGGTGATGCGTAGTTCTGTTGTAAATACTCCTGAGCTTCAACGACGATCTCATCTTTATGGGGGCTGTTATCGCGCTGAGAAAAGGCATGTTCGCCAAAAGCGCGGCGTATTTCAGGAGAAAATTGGCCTTCGACCTGTCGCGCAATTTTTTGTCCGTACTGATCAGCCACCAAATGAACGATAAGATCGGCGATAGAATTGACGCTGCCGGCACAAAAAATGGAGTCTGCCTGAGTGATTAGGTGTTGCCTTTTCAACTCAACGTCGGGATAGCGTTTTTCAAAGGCATCAAAATAGTACCAGTGCGTTGTTGCAGGTTTGTGCTTTAGTAGTTCTGCTTCTGCCAGAAAGAAGCTACTGGTCCCCACCGCGCAGATAATAGTCCCCTGATCGGCCACGCGGGAGAGCCATGGAAGTAGCCACTGCTGTTGGCGAATCGTGGCCATTGGGTTGCGCCAGAGTGACGGCAAAATCAACAGGTCAGTTTGTCTGATTGTTGCTGGCGTGGCGGTCGACATAACGGACAGGCCTCCCGCCGTGACGATGGGACCGATCTTTTCGCCAACAATGTCGATGGTGAGGGGGGCTTGTTTGCGGTTTCGAATCCTCGCCAGCTCATTGGCGGCATTCAGAATCTCCAGCGGTAGGCTAATACTGGTGGTCAGACATGAGGGCAGAGCCAAAAGAGAAATATGCTGCATACAGGCGTGCCTTCATCGTCGAGTAGATATGTCTGGCCATGATGCTATAGATGGCGAATAAATGCTATAAATTGGCGTAATATTTTTATTTCTGAGTGGTGATTGAACGTAGAATAGGCGTCTTAATTCATAGCTCGGTTTGAGGCACAAAGAATGGCTAGGATTCCTGTTATAGTCGGGTTTGGCGGCGTAAGCGCCGCCGGCAGGACTTCGTTCCACCATGGCTATCGCCGTTTGGTCGTTGACTCTCTGGATACAGCGACTGCTGACCAGACCTATAGGAGCCTCGCTGCATTGATGCAGCTGGATGTCGACAAAGGCCATATTAGTGAGCAGCATAAGCAGCATATACTGGATCACACCCTGATTCGCAGGGTTGAAAAAGCGCTATTCGACCCTGACAACATAGCTTACAACAAACGTATACCTATCCGTATTGACGGCGATCAATCAGCAGCATTTATTACCAAGGCACGTAACATTCCCGAACGGTTACCGGCAAACTGGAAGGTGTCGCGGCTGGATGATGTCAATGTGCGGGTAGAAGTTATCGGCGATTCCGAAGTGATGGTGCCTTCAACGCGTGCATCCTTAGTTCAGGCAGCGGGACAGTTGCCAACCGGATTTGACCCCGCAGCGTTATACGCCGCTCGCAGTCATCCCAGAGGTTTGCAGATGGCAGTTTACGGTGCCTCGGATGCCGTGCAATCGATAGGTGTCGACTGGGCAGCAATATGTGGCAAAGTAGCTCCCGATCAAATTAGTGTTTATGCCGGTAGCGCAATGGGTCAGCTCGACCAAAATGGTCATGGCGGCATGTTGGGCGCAAGATATGACGATAGGCGGACTACGTCGAAACATTGTCCATTTGGGCTCGCTGAGATGTCAGCCGACTTCATAAACGCCTACGTTCTTGGAAGTATGGGGAATACTGGTACGTACGTAGGGGCCTGCGCGTCATATCTTTACAACTTAAAGCAGGGTGTTGCTGATATCCGCACCGGTGCGGCCAGGGTCGTTGTCGTGGGTAACAGCGAGGCGCCAGTGGTTTCAGACGTCATGGATGGTTATTCAGCAATGGGGGCATTGGCAACAGATCAGGCGCTGCTAGATCTTGATGCTGGTTTGAGTCTAGCCTCGGCGGATCATCGCAGAGCCGCCCGACCTTTCAGCACGAATTGTGGGTTTACTATAGCGGAGTCTTCCCAGTACACCATTTTAATGGATGACGAGCTCGCAATGGAAATGGGAGCCACAATTTATGCTGCGGTGACCGACGTTTTTGTCAATGCCGATGGGCATAAAAAGTCGATAGCATCACCGGGTGTGGGCAATTATATTACCATGGCTAAGGCGGTTGCCTCGGCCAAAGCGCTATTAGGTGATGATTCGGTGCGGCGACGCTCCTACGTGCATGCGCACGGAACCAGTACGCCACAGAACCGAGTCAGTGAATCACATATACTTAACGAAACGGCAAAAGCCTTCGGTATCGATTGCTGGCCTGTGGCTGCTGTTAAAGCTTACCTTGGTCATTCTCTAGGGGCGTCAGCCGGGGACCAGTTGATGGCAGCTCTAGGGGTTTGGTCTGACGGCGTTATTCCAGGCATTGTCACCATTGACCATGTTGCATCTGATGTCCACGACAGTAACTTAAAATTCAGTAATAAACATCTGAACGTTGGTGCTCAATCGATGGATTCGGCCATTCTAAATTCAAAAGGTTTTGGCGGTAATAATGCATCGGCAACGATAATTGCGCCGCACATTGTCAACCGCATGTTAGATAAAAAATATGGGGTTGCAGCGAGAACACAGTATCGAAAAAGAAATGAGTCTGTGCTGGAAAAAGCCGCCGCTTATGATGCCCTAGCACTCAACGGTGATGCATTGCCCATCTATAAATTCGATCACAAGGTAATGGGGGGAGATGATATTGTGATGTCTTCCCACCGAATTAAAGTTCCCGGCTACAGCGAGGCGATAGATCTCGATATGAAATCACCCTTCGCTGACCTGATCTGATTCATGTCAACCCATCTCAGACCCCACCCGTTAACAATTGCTGGACTTAATCGTCCATTGCAGCTGTGGCTGCATGATGCGCGAGATCAACACGTGTCGAGGGATATAGCAGCAAACGGCATTTGGGAGGCTTACGAGACCCAATTAGTGATGGAGAGGCTAAAGCCGGGGGATTGTTTTGTCGATGTTGGGGCAAATATTGGTTATTACACGGCAATAGCAGCGGATCGATTAGGAGACAGTGGTTATATCGTCGCCTTCGAGCCCGACCCTGATAACGTTAAGTTATTGCAACAGAATATGCGAGAAAACGGCTTTAATCGTATCGATATTGTTGCGGCGGGGTTGTCAGATAATCATCGAAGCGCCGCTTTGTTTCGCAGCTCAACGAATTTTGGTGATCATCAGATATATGATAATGGCGATGGCAGGAAATCTTGCCCCATTGACTTAGTGAATGGCACGGAGTATCTACGAGGAAAAGTTGCAGAGATTAATTTGTTGAAAATTGATACTCAGGGCGCAGAATCTCAAGTTATTGCCGGGTTGTTACCGCTGCTTAAACAGAGCGGCAGGCAGCTATCTATCATTATTGAATTCTGGCCCTATGGTCTTCGAAAAGCGGGGTCCAGCGGCTATGAACTGCTCGATATGTTAGCGGGGTTAGAATTGCCGTTTAAAATCATTGATCATGTGGGTCATGATTTGTTGGATTGCACAGAACAGCAGTTACGAGAGTGGGTCGAAATGGTAGAATGTAATCCTGATGACCAGGGCTTTATGAATATTATGCTGGGGGACTGACAGCGTCAGCGAGTATGTGTCTCATCCGTGTTTAGCATGGGACAAGAAGCCTAAGATCCACTAATCGCGTAGTGTTCCAGCTACCGATCGACACGAGATTTCGACCATGGATGCATTGACACTTCTACATAGCCGCAACTCGGCGCCGCGCTTGCGCGATCCTGCTCCTGAGGGGGATGTTCTAGAGAGCATCTTGAAAGCGGGTTTAAGAGCCCCCGACCATGCATGGCTAGCTCCATGGCGTTTTTTAACAATTGCGAGCACCGACAGAGAGCACTTGGGCAAGCTGTTTGTAAAAGGTCAACAAGCCCAGCGGAAGGTGTCTGGTGCGGCTGAGTTAACCGATGGTGAGGTTAAGAAAATTTCTGCGAAACCCCTACGAGCCCCATTAATCATAGTGGTTATTGCGTCGCCTACCGAACATCCTAAGGTGCCGGCCATAGAGCAACAATTATCGGCGGGCTGTGCTGCCCACGGTATCATGTTAGCGGCTCATGCAAGTGGCTATGGTGGTATATGGCGAACAGGTGACAATGCCTTTAACCAAGTGGTTATGACAGGCCTCGGATTGCAGGACCATGAGAGCATTGCCGGGTTTTTGTATATAGGCACAATCGATGGCGAGCTAAAACCGATAAGAAATTTGTCAGTGGCTGATTACAGCCAAGCATGGCCTCCAACGTTATAGTAGGTTGTCTGGAGTGTCGTAGTATGAGTAACACGTTTGGCAATAATGCGTATTGACGAACTGAAATTTACAAACCATTATTAACGCAAGCGAGTAGGCCCCGGTCCTTTCACTTCAGCCGGCTTCTTTTGATAGTTGACGAAATGGTAATGCTCGACGCCGTCAGATCCCAGTCTGTTTGTTAAACCAAGTCGGGGCACTAACGAAGCTAGTGCTAGTTTTCAAGCGCTGTTTATCGTTCCTGCTGCTCTGCATCAGCGCCTATAAAGCCATTTATCCAGGTGACACATGAGCTCCGCTAAGAGAAATTCCGAAAAGAATGAAAAGTATCCAACTGCAGAGCTTTCGCTGCGATGGAAATTGGCACTGGTGTTATTGGTGTTTCTCTTTTCCATTGGCAGTTTGTCGCTTATTCCAGATTTTTCATTCAAGCGATACAGCAGCGGTCTAACGGGTGCAGACGTTGTCTTTATTGGAAGGAATTTTGAAAGAACGCCATTTGCTCTAACAGATGCCCATGATGCCTGTCTTTATGAGGTCAAGTCCAAGTTAGGGGAGCGGCTGTTAAGGTCTGAAATGGTGCCGCTGTCAACCAGGTTCAATAGCGATAACGGTTCGTATTTGGTCGTTTTGGATGCTGATATTGGGCTAATAAACACATGGACAAATACTCTGATATATTGTGACATCGACCCATTACGGCACACAGTTAGCTATTATAGAAAAGACGTCTACTAAATAACGGCAGGAAATTGCCAGCACACCAGTTTTGTTAGGTAGGCTGGACGAGTGACTGTGGCGAAAACGAGGAGGGGGCGAAGATAAACGTAGTTAATTCTGCTACACTGGCCGTCTTTTTTTTACGTTGTATTTTTATGGCTTCAAACGGTACCGAACTAAAACGTACGATTTTTACCACTCCCGTTCTCAGTACGCTATTGAGATGGTTAGCAATGGGGATACTCAGGCTTATTGGCTGGCGTGTTGTGGGAGAGGTTCCTAGCGATCAGAAATATATTGTTGTCGCCGCGCCTCACACAAGTAATTGGGACTTTCCGGTGTTTTTATGTGCGGTTTTTGTGCTGCGGCTTGATGTTCATTGGATGGGCAAAGACAGCTTATTCCCGGCCCCATTTAAGTGGTTTGTCAGGTGGTTTGGGGGCATACCGATCGATCGAAGTAAAACCAACAACGTTGTTGAGGAAATAGCAGACTATTTTTCACGGGTGAAGAGGCTGGTGGTAGTGATTCCCCCCGAGGGAACGCGGAAAAAAGTTAAGCGGTGGAAAACCGGTTTTTATCACATTGCTCATCGAGCGAATATCCCAATTTCTTTTGGCTTTGTAGACGGAAAAACTAAGACTGTCGGCTTGGGGCCACGGTTTTTGACGACCGGCGACGTCGACGCAGATATGGCCGTTATTCAGGCTTATTACAATAAAAAACAAGGTATTAACCAGCACAACTTTTAATACTTTAGGCCAGCAGCAATTTAAGATCTATAAACATTTCAGCTCGTAATACAGATAAAAGTCAGTGTCGATCGGGGTGCTCCATTCACGTAATTTTTGCCAGCCGCTGGGGCACAGTTCTGCCATTTTCCTGTGCATAGCTTCAATGACATAAAATATGGAATAGGGTGTCTGATCGCTTCTGTACAATGAATAACGTTGCCGTATTTCATAGACTTCTCCAGCCCCTGCCTGCTCTACCGGAGCTACCTTACCGCCGATCCTATCAAAAGTGGTTTCCGATGTTGCTTTTTTCTGCGTTCGCCAAACTTTTTTGTCGGGGGTTTTATCAGCATGAAAACTTTCAAAATCCAATGAGTCGGCGTCGTCAACATCAAATTCAGCGAGTGTATTGCCACATAGTATTAGGCTGCTAATAATAACGAGTGTCGAGAGATGCGCTTTATTCATGAAGAATACCTGCTGTTACTCATGTTACTAGTGGTCACATATGTTGAGGTTCAAAAGCCGACGAGGCTGTTAAGCCTCGTCGTAGAAAGCAATGATTGCTTAGGATCAAAACTTAATTTCGTAACCAATACCAACAATTTGATTTTCAGGGGCGATAGTTATCATGCCATCGGACGTGTCATATTCAATAGCTGAGTAGTACGCAAATAACTTTGAGCGCTTGTTAAGCTTGTAATCAGCGCCAATAGCGATTTGAGTCGCATCGACATCAACAAAATAGATGTCATTTTCTGTGGTTCCGTACTGTGCTTTTAGTACCCATTGATCAATTTTGTATTGGCTGCTCAGCAGATAACCGTTTTGCTGGACGTCGACCCCCTCATCTGTTGCTTCTGCGTCCTGCATCATCGCACCAATCTTAAGGTCTCCAAATGTGATTTCACCAACAAGCCTTGTTATCTCAGTAAGATACTTATCACCGTTTATATCTTTGCTGGTTACGTCGCTATCGTGGGCTAGCGCAACAAAAAACCCTTCGGCTCTATAAGTTAGCGCTAAAGAGGCACCATCTGTTGGGCCATCAACTTCATTTGTATCTTCGCCTTGTATTGCTGCAATGGTGGCCGAGAATCCGCTCATTTTAGGCGTGGTGTACATAATGGTATTGCCGACCCGATTTTCGCCGGCAAAAAAGCTTTTGATATCACCATTCGCCAAGTCATTAAAACGGTCTACCTTGGCAGCGGCAATCTTGGTTGGCGTGTCATGTTTGCCGGCTATCAGCGTTCCCCAATTGCCTTGAAATCCGCCATAGATGTTGCGTTGCTTAAATTCATCGTCGTCCCCGTCGACTGAGATCTCGTACTCTAGTTTATAAATAGCTTTCAAATTTTCATTGATCTCATAGGAACCTTTGATGCCAAAACGCGAAGCATTGCTTTCTAGCTCCCATTTATCATCGCCATTGACTCCGTAATCAAGCTTATTCAGACTTACATTTACTTTACCGTAAACGGTTACGTCTTCAGCCATAGAGGCAGACGCTGTTAGGGTTGTCGCAGCTAGAGCGATTACTGCGGTCAGTGACTTCAATTTCATTCGTAATTCTCCCAAAAATGTAGTGTGGCGGACTGCAATCCACCAAAATGTTTTAGCTTCAAATACTGACCTTCATGCAATATTTGAATGTCGCTATACTGCGCCATCAATATTTCAGAAATATGACAATCCGGGGGTTAAACTCACTATTTTCATCAATAAGTAACTATCACCACTCTAAGCGATTAGTTCTGCAATTAAAGAGTTATTTTTCTTAACATACTGGCTTTCGAAGAGTCGCTAACATAAGGAGACCGTTGCTGGCAGCCTCGCGTTAACGACTAGCAGTAGGGCGCGTACCTTCGTTCGATATATTATCGCAACGAAGCAATGGCTGAACCGATAAAGGCATTGTGAATGCTAATCGAGTCCGCAATCGGTGTCGTTTTTCAACAGCTTGTCTGCCGATCGATATGATTTGCCTGCCTTGCTGGACTCTACATGGCTAAGACTGACCGCCTGAACTGGTCTTGATGGTGTGGACATCTATCGGTGCATGCAGGCGTCTAACGTACCAGCAGCGCCGGAGTATGGAGTGCCCGTCGGAGGGTTAGCTATTGGTAACTTCATGACAGCATTAAGGGCCGTTATCTACCCTCGTGGGGGTGTAGCCTGCGATTACACTGCAGCGCGAGCGGGCAGGTGGTGTGCTTATTTAGACGGTGGCGCAGCTTGCTCTAGTTTGTGCAGAGTTTGATCTTACGGAGCAATAATTTTGTCCACAAAATCTGTGGATAAGTTTGTGGGTAATATGTTTAATACCAGCGCTAGAGCAACCATGGCAGACCCTTTGTTAGATTGGTTAAAAAACAACCAATTGAATAAAAGTCTATATATATCAGTGGGTTGGGGCTCATACTTAAAGTGATTGACGTGCTTGTTGTTCCGGTTGGTAATTATTTGATCAAAAATACCAGCATGTGAATAAGTTTTTTGCAGTGCAGCATCTCCCAATGCACAAAGCTTGCGCGATAACTGATCATTTTGATGCAATTTTATTCGACCGTAGTAAATCTAATCACCCTGGTATATACAGCCGCTGGTGCAGGTTTCCCGAATTTCTACTTTACTTAGAATCGGTAAATCAGCCTTGAGTCTATTCCATATCCAGCGTGCTAAATTTTCGCTGGTCGGGTTTTCGAGTCCTTCAATATCGTTGAGGTAGTAATGGTCTAGTTGTTGATAGATGGGTGCGAAGTGGGCCTTGAGCTCTGAAAAATCGATAATCCAACCGGTGCGGGGGTCAACATCGCCACTGACATAAATGCGTGCCATAAATGAATGGCCATGCAGTCGGCCACATTTGTGACCATCCGGAACGTTAGGCAGTAAATGAGCGGCTTCGAAGGTAAATTCTTTGTATATTTCCATGGGAATGAGTGAGCAGCCTGTTGATATTTAAAAAAGCCGTATGATAGTCATCCAGCCCCCTCCTGTATAGATGTGTTCCGCAGTTAGCGGTTACAGGTAGCAGGTTAGGTGAAATAGAAAGAGGCGTGAATGCATCCATATCGTGATCAGTTAATGTGGCCATAATGCTGTGATTTTGAGAATTTTAGTATATAAAACAATCAGCTAGTGATGTTTCAAAATATTTATCCATTTTTCTAAAACAAGGGTTTGACATGGAATCGGTTTACTGTAGAATGCGGCCACGTTCAAGTCAGGGGGTGATTAGCTCAGCTGGGAGAGCATCGCCCTTACAAGGCGAGGGTCGGCGGTTCGATCCCGTCATCACCCACCAATTTGAACGTTAGAGTATTGCGGACCGGTAGTTCAGCTGGTTAGAATGCCGGCCTGTCACGCCGGAGGTCGCGGGTTCGAGTCCCGTCCGGTCCGCCATTTTCCTCTAATAAAATCAACAACTTACTATTACTCATTGATTTTTATCCCCGTTTCTATCCCCGTTTCGTTTAGCTTTCCCACTTCAATGGCATCGCTCGCAGACTCAATGTAGGTTGCGTATCGTCGAAAAAAAATCTCTAAAGAATGACCTAATTGTCGTGTTGCTTTTGCTGGCCTTACGCCCATTGTGAGCAGTTCAGCGGCTCTACTATGTTGGCAAGTATACGGTCTTCGTTTGCGGATACTATGATCGCGTCTGAATTTTGGATCATCAAACATGGCATTCCAAGTCTGGTTAAAAAGACCAGTATATAAACATTTTGTCCCCAAGTTATTCAAGAAGACATGCCCGTACTTAAATTGAGAAGGCAGGTTGCTGATAAAAGGGATAACCCAAGCTGGAATAGTCAGGGTCCGACGCATGTGGGTTTTGGTTGATGCACTACGTCTACGTCCTACCGTTTGCTGGTGAACATGCACTTTACGCTCTTTGAGATCAAGATCACTGTATTCCAAGCCCAGCAATTCACCAGGACGCATACCCGTACCAAAAAAGAGGGCAAAATAGGCGACAACTTGTGCGTCATTTTTTTTGGAAAGGCACTCTATAAGCGTCGATCGGTCGGCCGCCTCAGAAGCTATGCGGCATTGCCGTACTCCGGGCGGATAGGGTAGAGTGGCCACGAATAGGGCGTTTGTTTTGCCTATACTCAATCTTCCGAGACAATTTGTGTTCCCCGCCATTTGCCCTTCAGTCTGTGTAATTCACCCAGTTTGGCGTAATCTCTCGCGGTGGCATTGAGTCCACCAAACGCCATTTCGACGTTGTTGTCATCGACCATCCAGTATGCATCTGCTTCCATTCCTAATGGATGCCATATTTTTTCTGATAGATAATCGGTAACTGATTTCCCGGTTGCCCGTGACAACAGCATGGCCAGCGCCTGCGTGTCTGCCGAATTGTAGTGATTGAGCGTGCCCGGTTCCCGTTCCCGGACCAGAGTGCTGACAAATTCGTCCAGCGAGCCACCTACGCTCATGATTTTCGCAAGCCGCATAATATCTGACTCAGGGTCGCTATAGTCTTCGTTCCAGGCAGCCCCTGACGACATCTGCAAGACGTCCTTAATACGTACATTGTCGTAGGCAGAACCTGAAAGGCCAGGGACGTAGTCGGTAATGGGTTTCAGGATGTCAATCAGACCGTCATCAACGGCGATGCCTATCCCTGTTGCAATGAAACTTTTTGAAACAGACATCGATAACCAGTTTACATCTCTACCGCCGGTAAGCATGTACTGTTCGAAGCGAACTTCACCATTGTGAATGACCAATAGAGCACTGGTATCTGTTTCGGCCAAGAAGCGTTCAACATCAACGTCTTTTCCGTTATAGGGGAAACTGGGCGGCAATGAAATTGTATTTCCTTTCTCAAATTCAAAGGGTTCTGCAGACGCAGTCATAGTCGTGACTGGGTATATTTCTTCCATCCGGTTAAAATTTTCATATTGTTCAGCGCCAGAAAATAGCGTGAGGCCATAGGCCATGCGGTCTAGGTTTTTCTTATAAGAAATCCCTAGTCCGATACCAACAACAACAACACAGCCAAGGCCGATCAGTAAGTACTTTTTCATGGGGTAACCCCTCTTCTATTGCAATGAGTTTAGCATTGCATCAATTAGTTTTTTGGTTGCGCCTTTGGCAGAAACCATTCCCAAGTGTTCAAAGCTGGCCCGTCCGTACGCCAGTGACATTACAGTGTGTGCAAATGCCTTCCTGTCTGTAAGATTCTTTCCAATCTTTTCGTTCTTCATTTCGTCGATGATTTGAGTTTGAATAAGGCTATAGAGTTGAGCAAGCCTTGTTCTGATATCGTTGTTTTTCTCCGACAAATACCAAAGCTCATCAATGATACTGTTGGATTTCTCGTTGGAAAACGCACCGTCTATGACAAAATTCAGAAGGTCATTAAGTGTTGGTTTGTTGTTGTCTAAGAGAGAGGACTTCAGATCTGATTCTGCTCGTTCGATCATTCTGTCGATCAGAAGATTAGCCATATCGGACCTGTTACCAACGAAGTATCGCACCAAGGAGCGGGGAAGACCGGCTTCATTCGCTACGTCCTGTAGAGTCGTTTTCTCCAGCCCGTTTCTTAAAACACAGTTTTCGAACGCTGAGAGTATTTGCTCTTTCCTTTCATTACCGATTTTTGCACGGGCCATATCGAATCCAATCTTGTCATTTGTGACAGTATTGAATAGAAAGCGTATAATTGTCAATGATGACAACTATAATTTTGCAGCTGATAGTAGTTAAATGGCCATTAAGCTATCCGTGCTTATGTTCAAAACTCGTACTCGATATTGAATTTCCACGATTCATCGGGTGTATTACTGTTTACTCCGAGGATAAGGCCGCTTTCCCACATCAATTTGCGTCGCCCTCCCAGTCGAAATGTCCCGCTTAAGACCGGACCTATCCCTTTGCTGTCTTCTGAAAAGTAAATTTCAATTGATGGTTCGAGAGTTTGTTTGTATCGGTAGCGAAATTGTGTGGAGAAGCTTGTTTCCCATTCGTTGTCGATGCGGCTACCCCACTCATAGATCAGTCCGAAATTGGTAGTCACAATCCAATCGGTCCATTCATGTAAGGCGATGAGTGTGCTGCTGGCTTCCCAGTTGTTGTCGCTTTTTTCTCGTTCAAGTTCAAATAGAATGCCCCAGTCACTGTCGTATTCACCTTGTTCGGTTAACTGAATTTTTGCTTCGACTTCTATCACGTCTATAGAAAAACTTTCGCCGGAATCGTTGCTGCCCTCCAAATATATCTCGCCAAAGACGCGGTCTGAGAAGGACCGACCAAAACCCAATAGATGACGCTGCTGTCCGTCAAGGTTGTCATTACTATCCTTTTGGTATCGTGAGCGGTACTCGATTTCCTGCTCGAGGGCTTGTACGTAAGGATGGTAAATTTTGTCGATGCTGGAACCATCGGCCACTGCATAATTTGGTGACAGCGCTATCGATGCTAATGCACAAGTCGAAATAAGAATTATTGGATTTTTCGTTGACCTGACATATGAGAAACTCAAGGTCTTTGGTTCCTTTTTTCGAGACTTAATGGGGGATTGCCGGGAGGGGATGATCGATAGAAACTGATTGCGATTGCCGTAGGAATTAAAAGAAGGGCTATTAGGTAGGTATAGACTTCCACTGGAGTAGGTGTGGCTTCATAGCCGAAGGTGGCGTAAGCGAGCTGGCCAACAGTTGATTGCTCGGACAAAATCCCGGTGCTATCCCATAGCTGGCCGGTGGATGGTAGCCAGTCGGCTTGTATCAATAGCTGGGTGGCCTGGGCAACCATGCCTGCGGCGATAAAACTCAATAGGGTTATTTGCACTTTCATTCGGGTTTTCCGGGGGCATGCAATAATCGAAAAATAACAAAGTGCGCCAACGCTCATTCCTATAGTTAGTCCAATAAATCCACTGGTCAGCGCTTCGGCCATTATGTGCTCTTTGCTAAGAAACCCAGTGAAAAATATAATGATTTCTGAGCCTTCCCTGATCATCGCTAGTGTTGCAGCACTAGCCATGGCTAGTTTGAGAGAAAACGTTAGTCGGAGATTGCTGTTAGCGGTGAGTACTGCGGTTGCCAGAAGGCAGCCGTAAATCAAATATTGAATAGATGCGTTCACTACTTCTTGTCCCACGTAGTCGAACCAGGTTGAAATTGAGCCGAGGCTGGCCGCGTAACCTACCGCACTAAAAATGCCACAAGTTAAGGACAGGAAAAGCCAATACGGTTTGATGCTCACAGAATTGCTTATACTGATTAGAATACCAATGAGTATTGCTGCTTCCAGTGTTTCTCGTAATATGATAACAACGGCGTCAATTAACATGTTATTTCTTTACCTGGCAATGACTTTTCCAAGGGCTGTAGACATATTGAATTCCCCAAAAAATGGATATTCTCCCTGTTCTAGCGGTCCTATAAATACCACTGCTTTACTATTTCCCACGATTACCTTTTCTCGGTTCAATTCGTAACTTTCAAATTCTTCAGGTGTTGGGTCGGTGTTGTGTATCAGCAATTTTACTTTCTGGTTTGCCGGTACTATGACCTCAGCAGGATAGAAAAGATGATTTCGAATTTCTATCTTGATGATGGGAGTAGCCGCTACAGCTATAGTCTGTGCGGATAGAAAAAATGTGATCAGCAGTGTTCGGCTAATGTTCATGATTTATCGAGTAGAGCTACAGGTTGTTGTGTTAAGGGTAAAGTGATCTCTATCTTAAGTCCGCCAAGAATGTTGGATACACCCATTTCAATACTACCTCGATGTAGTTGCACAATGTGATCGACAATTGACAACCCCAATCCTGATCCGACAATGTCTGCCTGCAAAGTAGCACTCCCAACCCGATAGAAGCGGTCGAAAACCCTTTGCAAATCTGCTTCCTTTATCCCTGAACCGGAATCTTCGACAGCAATTGTGGCCACGGAACCCATTGCGGCGATCGCAATGACAATTGTGCCATTCACCGGTGTGTACTTAATTGCATTGTCGACAAGGTTTTTCAGTAGTGTGGCCAGCGCGAACCTGTCCCCCTCTACTAATACGGTTGTTCCTTCAATCGCTATGTTCAGGTTTTTACGTTCGCAGGCTGAGTACAAGTCGACGATTGTTTGCTGCGCAATTTTCTTTATGTCAACAACTTCAGGGCTGGCTAGGAATCTATCTGGTGACAGTCGATGAAAAGCGAGAATTTGCTCAATCGAATGCCCCATTCTATCAACTCCCTTTTCCAACTCTTGTAGATTGTCACTTTTAGGGCCCGATTCTTCGATCAAATTGTGAAGGCCTACTTTGAGAGCAGCTAGTGGTGTTCGAAGTTCGTGGGCTGCATCGGCTGAGAATCGTCGTTCACGATCGAACGCGCCGTCTAAGCGTTCAAGCAAATTGTTAATTGAGATGACTACTTCAGTCAGTTCCCCTGGGTAGCCCGAATTCTCAATCGATTTCAAATCTTCCGATTTTTTGCGGCGCAGGACTGATGCCAATCTATGCAGCGGGTGCAGGCCAAAGTATACAACCAGCCATATCAACACACCTAGAAAGGGGAGAACCCATATGATGGGAAAAATGGACTTTAGTACGATTTTCTCACTCAAGTTTGAATAGGTGTCGGCGCGATGTGCGATTATTATTTGGCTGTCTTTGTTCGCTAGTGGGTGTACAAGCGTTTTCCAGCGAACCCCCTCGAAGTTGGCCTGATGAAAACCGGGCTCTATAGAGGAAAGAAGCGTATCTGGTGCGTTGGCAGATTTATGCTGCAAAATCCCCCCTTGCCAATGTTGATAGTAGACAGAGTCTGGAAATACGTCTTTGGGAATCACTATGTCATTCGCAAGAATTCCTGCGAGTAAATTTGCAGAATCTGTGATCTGCTCGTCCAATATGATTTCTGCTGCAGCCATACTACTGCGATAACCATGCAGTGCTGCGAGAAAGTTTACCAAACAGATAATAGATAACAGAACTATTACTAGAAATACCCGAATCGACTTCACACTATTTTGATCACCGTTAGCTTGAGCTTCGATCTATAGTATAGCCGACACCGCGAACGGTTTTTATAAAACCTTCGGGCATTTTTTTCCTTAGATTACTGATATGTACTTCGATCGCGTTACTGGAAATCTCTTCCCCCCAACTGTATAGCTTGTTTTCAAGGGCTGCTTTGGTTTGAATGCGGCCGACATTTTCCATCAGTGCTTTGAGTACAGTGTATTCCCGGCGTGACAGCGGTGTTTCTATAGCGTCGACTTCGACGTGATGATTGGCGCTATCCAGGCTGACACGTCCGGCGGTGATTACGCTGCTAATCGATGAATTCATTCGTCGACCCAATGCCCGGATTCTGGCCATCAGTTCCTTTATCTCAAAGGGTTTCGAAAGATAGTCATCTGCACCTCCATCCAGCGCGGTAATTTTGTCGGAAAGATCGTCTCTCGCTGTCAGTATCAGCATTGGAGTAACAATTTTATTCGCGCGCAACTCTTTTAGCACTGTCAATCCGTCGATATCGGGAAGCCCCAAGTCCAGTATAATAATATCAGCGATGTTATTTTTTCCGTGCGCAATTGCCTCGTTTCCAGTCGCCACATGGTCGACCGAAAACCCTTCGTTTCGAAGTGCAATTAGCAGTGCTTTCGCCAGTGCTTCGTCGTCTTCAACCAGTAATAATTTCATTTACATTCCGGACCCAGGTTATTGGGTTGTTGGTATTACAGTTTTTCTTTTAGCTTCAGCATGGCACTGCGAATTTCATCTCTTCTTCCTTTGTCGGCGACTGGGCGACTGGGTCTGGGGGCGGCCTGAAGTGCTTTCTCATAATATCGGTAGGCTTCCTGTAAGTCGCCTTGATCTTCCAAAAATTGAGCAAAAAAGTAATTTGGATCAATACCATGTGGATTAACAGTGAGAGCCTTGCGTAAAAGCTTCTTTGCTTTTTTGTCGTCACCAAAGCCTATTGGCCATCCCGGTACATTGAAGTACAAAGTTCCAAGACTGGTATAGGCTGATCCACTGAGCGCTTGCGGGTCGATATCTTGGGCTTTTTCGAGATCAGTCCTCGCCGCTTTTGCATACTTGAGTGCACCTAATCCACCTTTCGCACCTGCATAGGTTGACTTGATAATTCCACTCCAGATTAGGAGAGGTGCATTCTTTGGTTGTTGGGATACCAAACTGTCGGCTTTATCGATTAATTGCTCGAAGGCGGTGATTTGTTCCTTTCCCTCCAGTTGATAATTTACTTCGGCCCATCTTTTTTGAAGTGTACTGATGGAGTCGTCATTGCCGGCATTCGCCAGGCCAGATGTTAACGTAAACAGCGCGACCGTGAGTATGCCTGTGATTTTTACTAATGTTTTCATGGGGGTATTGTCCTGGAAGAATTGATGACCTTATTGTGAAAATCGACGAATAACGGGTAGTTGTTTCAATAGCGCTTTGTCGACAACGTTTGGCAATAGTGAATTTAGTCGAACAAAAAGGGATTCCGGCCAGCCTAAAAAATAACTGTGAGGATGCTTGTCTTTCAGCGCATCGATCAGACGCTGGGCAACATGCTCAGGTGAATCTACGGCATTTCCTAAAGCCTCATTCAGAGTGTTCATTTTGTCAGTGTTCAGAGCGGTATCTGTTGCCCTTGGGGCAAAGTAGATGACGTTCACTGTACTGTCTGCGACTTCACGGCGAAACGCTTCAGTGAAACCGCGCAGCCCAAATTTACTGGCGCAGTAGCTGGTTGATCCTGCGTAACCTATGCTGCCAAGAATTGAGCCGATATTAACGATGACCGACTCGGGGCGTTGCTTCAGTGTTTTATGTATCTCCCGGCACAGCATCATCGGAACCACCAGATTGGTGCTGACTATTTGGCTTATATCTGCGTCACTGGTATCTTCCAATAGAGATAACTGATTGATACCGGCATTGTTAATTAGCACATCGATATTTTCTTTTTCTACCACACCGTACAATTTTTCCCGGTCGTTGTTGTTATTCAAATCAAGGGCTAAAATCTGATGCCTAACATTACCGATGTTTTCTTTTAGCGCCGTGAGTTTCTCTTCATCGCGGGCAGTTAGTATGAGGGTCGCCCCTTCATCTGAGAGCGCTTTGGCGATGGCGCCTCCAATACCTCCTGTTGCACCGGTTAGTAAAATCTTTTTAGACGATAAAACCATAAAGTTCTCCAGAGAGTATTGCTTTACGCAGCCTGAACGGCGGCTTGTTCCGGTGCTAGTTCCCTGAAAATATTTCCGTATAACTGGTAAAACATTTTTGCACAATGGATGATTAGGGCTTGTTCTTCACTGTCTGTGATTCGGTTCATTATGTCTTCATAGAACTTGATGTGATCCTGGTCCAGTTCACCATGAGAACGCAAATAGACGAAGGCATTGTCGGGCAGTTTCAGGGCTTTTTGTATGCAATCTGCGGCATGGTCAGCAATAGTAATGCTGGTACCTTCCAGAACTTGTACCATGCCGAAGAAGCCCAGTGGATTGATTCGATTGATGGTATCGTAGGCATAAGCGATCATCAGCTCAGTTGATTTGTTTGGCGTACTGTTCCGAACCGTTTCTTTATCAAATCCGCAGGCAGCTATGTCATTGAGTATCCATTCTTGATGTCCCAGTTCCTCTTCAATATATTCTGCAACAGCCTCCCGTAGCCATTCCTTGTCGCCACTGATTCGAGCTCCAGTCGCCATCAGCAAGGGAGTCGTGTGCTTAACGTGGTGATAGGCCTGGCTTAGAAAAGAAATGTAGTCTTCAAGGCATATATCGCCGGTCAAACAGCGCAGGATTATGGGGGCGCTTAACAAATGTTCGCGTTCACTTTGTGTTTCGTTTTGTAATCGTTGATAGAATGTCATTGAGTGACTACCTCTGTAGCGTGTGTATTTTGTGGTGAATATAGTTCGTCAATTTTCTTGGCGAAATGGCGGTTGATGTCGTCTCGTCGAGGGCGTCCGTTGGCAGTGAATAGACCTTGCCACTGTTCTTTGTCGATTATTTCCCATGACTTGACTCTGGCATAGTCGGGAAGATTGCTGTTGACGCGCTGGATCCAGGAATCAACATTTTCGTTACTAACATGGTCAGGTGTAGAGACAAGTGCCGTAAGGTGCGGGCGTGAATCGCCAACGACGATACACTGAGTAAACAGGGGTCTTGCCATAAGCGCGCTTTCGACCCATTCAGGGCTGATATTTCGTCCAAAGCTGCTGATTAAAAGGTTCTTGCGACGACCGTTTACAATCAAATACCCTTCTTTATCGAGGTGACCCAGGTCGCCGGTAGCAATCAGCGCAGTGTTCCAACTATCGGGGTCACCCAGATAACCGAGGTGACTGGCACCTTCCACATGAATCTCTCCGTCTATAGTACTGACCCGACAATGGGGAAGAGGTTTCCCTACGGTGCCGGGTTTATTGTGTTTGGGTGTATTAAGAGAGACAACTGAACAGCATTCAGATAAGCCGTAGCCTTCATAGACCGGGATGCCATAGTCATCAGCTTGTTGGATCAGTTCGGGGGCGACTTTGCCACCACCGACGGCGACAAATCGAAGTGATTCGGGTGCTTCGCAGCCCATCTCGCAGGCGGCGATTAAAGCGGTGAGCAATTGCGGCAATATAATAAGGGTGTTCGGTTGCCACTGCGAAATACAGGTGACAAGTTGTAACAAATCCAGCCCAGAGCTGCCATCTAAGCCCCTGCTTTTGCCATCGACAAGGACAATGTTTCCACCGCTGAGCAATGGAGCATAGATACCGGCTGCGTTTTCCAGAAGTGTGCCCAGCGGTAACAAACAGAGATGTTTGGGGTTATCGATAGCAATCGCGCTGGCCAGAGATTGAGCCACCTGCCATTGTTGATTGGTACTTAAGCAAACACCCTTGGGATTTCCAGTTGATCCGGATGTATAAGTGATTTTTTGAGTGTGTTCGGGGACTAATATCGGATTGGAGTTTTTATCGGGAACTGCCAATTCCCAGGCTTGTAGTGACAATTGGAGGCCATCAATGGCATCTATCTCCGTCAGTTGATCGGCTAGATCGCGACTGTCACTTATCAATAAATCGACGCCGGCATCGGCTATGCAATGTAATGATTGCTGATGACTGAAATAATCGGGAAGGGGAATACAGCATATACCGGCTATTTGGCAGGCCAAATCTATCACAACCCAATCAATACTGTTTTCTGCGTGAAGGGCTACCATCTTGGGTTGTTGCGTTGACAGCCATTCCGCGGTTATGTCTACTTTTGACGAGAGTTCGGCATAGCTTAATGATTCGGAGTCAGTTGTTACTGCGGGCAGTTCAGCCAGTAACGGGTCGCGAAGTATTTTTGATAGAGTAAAGTAGTTTTCCGTCACGTTTATCCTTTCATTGCTATTTATTGTGGCCGTTTTTTTGCGACTGTTTTGGTACTATTCGAGGTCTGTGAAAAAGTATTACAACCCTTGTTCTGAGTGATCTTTTAACTGTTCGGCAATGTTTTTAATGTCAGCTTCGTACAGGGTTGAAACGTAATTAATGGTTTCATTTTCGGATACATTGCTGAGGGCTTCATCGAGGTCAATGGCCATGACGTTAGGTTTTTTTTGGTAATACTCACCCCACACTTCCGCTGTTTTTCCGAGGCGACCCGCATCCGCATTCGCCAGAAATAGGGGAGTAGCAGACAACCGATTGAGTAGTTTCTTAACTTGGGGTGTGGCAGTAAAAGCCAGCCAATGGAATCCAGCCTCTCTTATTGCGAAGGCTAAAATGATAAACAGTAATTGACTGCCCCCTGTCTGAGAGGACGCTAAATTACCGATTTCAATAATACTGTTTCTGTCGATGGGTCGATTGATGGCCCCGGCAATAGTTTGGTCAATATTCTGATCCAGGTATTGTTCAAGAAAAAGCTGGCCACTGCTCGCTGGTTTCAATCCCGCGACAGCTTGAATTTCACCGCTGAGACTCATGCTTAACAAATGGGGGAGGAAGCTCGTTAGACGAGCTTGGTGAGTAGCAAGATATTGTTTGGCGACATATTGCTCAAGTTCAAAACGACAATCATCTTCTCTTTGGCTCAATGCAAAGTGATGAGTGTCCGCAAGGTTTGGATGCCGTAATGTTCGCTTTTTGTATTGATGCGTCGTCATAGGTTCCCTGCTAAATACGTTAGTAGGGATGAGGATAGATGGCTTACCTTAAGTGAAACTTAAGGGGCTTATCAGTGGGCAGATTATGTGACGTTGTTAACGCGTTGTGACCTGACGGTACAGTTCCCGATAGCCATGCGTAATGTGAGTATCGCTATAAAAATTGTTATTTTTCAGTAAGTTATGCATTTTAGGTAGGTTGTATACAGGAATTGAAGCCAACAGGTGATGCTCCAGGTGATAGTTAACACCCATCGGGCAGATAAACAGGCGTTCGACCCAGTTGGCGACAATCGAGCGGGTATTCAATCGCGGATCAAGGTCATACAAATCAGGGACTGCGGCATGTTCTCCAATCTGTCGAATGCGGCTGATCAAAGGGTTAACGACAATAAAAGCTATGACCCACAATATAAACAGCCAAGGGGCTCCAAATGTAGCCGTGAGGACCAGGAGTGAGATATTGAATATCATGCCCCTGGTGAGGGCCTCTTGCTGATCTGTGCGCAACTCGTGAAATTTGGCAATACTCCTCGCTATGCCCCTGACTTGTCTCCACCCCGTTTTGCCGGTTATATCGCGTGCGAGTTTGCGTCGCAAGCGAGACGCTGAAATGGGGTAGTCTTTGTAATTGGGTAGGTCGGGGTCGTTTTCGGTACCGGCCAATCGGTGATGCTGCCTGTGGCCCTGGCTATAGGCGTTCATATTGCTAAAAATTGCGGCAGCAGCAAACCAATCGCCTATCACTTGATTATGTTTCTTTGATTCGAATAGAGTTCCGTGACCACATTCGTGCAGCAATACCCCAAATCCCAACTGCCTGGCACCGAGAAGGAAAATGGCCAATATAATAGTAATGGGGTTTGTCCAGACAAAAACCATAACAAAGGTTGCGATGACAATCGCATAGTTACAGATAAACATCCACGCGGCTTTGATGTTGTTTCGCGTGCTGAGTAATTTCAGTTCTTCGTCGGTTAAGTTCGTTTTCACAGATTTGCTCCATACTTCGGTGTTTTCACAACAGTATGTGACTAGAGTATTGCATCACTTCTTATTGGGCTTAGCCTGACACATTCTGCACGTGAGAACAATAAATCGGCCCTCGCATTACGTCAGAGCCCCCGCTGGGTGGTCTTTCTTTTTGGATAAGGCTCTCCGCTGGCTATAAATCCGCAGTGAAAACAGCGTGAGAATCACCAGATTTACCGCCCCCATCAACGACGCAAACGTGTAAGACCAAACATAGTCACCATTCAGGTCATACAAGTATCCGCCAATAAACCCACCAAGTCCCATTCCTCCCCAGCCAAAAAATGAAGTCATGCTCATTGCCCGAGCGGCAAGCCGAGCTGAAACCATCATTCGGGTGCAGACTAGAATGCTCGACATGACGCCCGAGTAAGTGAAGCCAAAACAAATGGCCAGCATGAAAAGCATTGGGCGATTGTCGACGTGTGGAAACCAGAAGACAAAAACAGTCTGGCCGATGGACATCAATATGTAAGTAGGTAGGGCGCCTATTAAGTCTCCGAGTTTACCCCCCAAAATACGACCGACTACTCCGGCAAACATTAGTACCATCAGTACGCTCGTTGCAGATTCAACCGACGCGCCCTTGTCGGTAAGCAGAGGAACCAGATGAACTATTGGTACAGCCATACAGTTGCAACAGAATATGACCGCGACGCTAATCCATGCTATCACTTCAACCTCTGAGAGCGGGAAGTGCCTGTCGTCTACGACCGACGAATTCCTGATTCTCAACCGCCAGGGTGATTCCCTGATAAAAAAAGCAATAGGGAATGCTATGAGAAGATAGGTCGCAGCCGTAATGAGATAGGTGTTGCGCCATCCATATTCGGCGATACCGATACCCGTAAGAAAAGGAATAACACCTTGACCAAAAGCTCCACCGGCAGCCGTTATGCCTAGCGCCAATCCAGGGTTTTGACGAAACCAAAAGCCGACATTGGCGAAAAGAGGTGAACTCACCATAGCATTGCCAAAGGCACCGAACAAAAAATAGAAACCGTAGAACTCGACGATACTCTCTTGTCGGCTAAGCATGAATAGACTGAATGTCATTACTATTGCGGCGATAACGCCAAACCACCGCGTTCCATACCTGTCAGCGATAATTCCCCAGAGTAGTCCAAACAGAGCCGATGAAAACGCAATGGCGGTATAGCCCAGAGAGGTCATTCCTCGGCTCCAACCAAATTCGGTAGACAGCGGTTTCAAAAATACAGAAATTGCGCCCAGAGAACCAAACGACAAAGCGCTGAGCGTAAAAACGATCAATACCATCAGCCACCCATAGCTGGGGTCTTTTTCAATGTGATGATTCGCAGTCGTCATTTCTTTGCCTTTATATGGGCTTAGCTAAGGGTAGCGCCAAAAAACTGGAGCCTAAGGACAAGAAGAACGCAGGGCTGCCAGTAAGTGAACGCCAGAAAATGACTTGGGCGCAAAGGCTTAAACGCGTATTTAATATTGATGTCACGATCTGCAATCGCTGTGGTGGCGCGGTCAAGATTATCGCATGCATCGAAGACCCATCGGTCATCAAGAAAATTCTAGAACACCTGGATGCAAAATCCATGGCACTAACCTCAGCTAATCAATTGCCAGAACCAAGAGCCCCACCGCAAGCTGAACTATTCGATTAAGAAACACAAGGATTGTGATGAATGGTGCTGCTCAAGGATAGAGCTGGTAGGGCATCATGCGATCAGGGGAAATCACGCTAACAATAAGCATTCTAAATACGGGCAATTAATGATCGATGTGCGAGCAATTAGCCTATTTATAGTAGCTGGCGGCCGCCTCAGCAGCTATGCGGCATTGCTGTACTCCGTGCGGATAGGGTAGAGTGGCCACGAATAGGGCGTTTGTTTTTCCTATACTTTAAAGTTTATCTTAACAATTCCGAAAAGTTAGACATAACAAAGGATTTTTTATTTATGAGAACAATATTTGTTTTGATAACTGTAATAATTAGTTTTAATGCAGTTGCTAGATTAACTGACACAACTCAATCTGTTACCTGTCCACTTAAGACGGTTGCTGAATCTAATGTTGGCCTTAGTAGTATTATAAAAGTAGCAAGTGAAGTTAGTGATGAACAAGTAAAAAAAGTCGCAGCGGCATTATGCAGTAATCTTAACTGGGCTAAAACGAGAGGAAAAGATATGCCTCCTTGGAAAGAAACAATGGAAAAACACTTAGGCTTTAAAGGAAATGAAAAAGCATTTAAAACTTTTTTTCACGATTTTTTAAACACACATAAGAATAAAATATTATGCCCTCAGTATAAAATAACAACACTTTTTTATCCTCCTCAACATCTCTTTAAAAGAATACTTGCAGTAGGAATGAATGAAACATACGAAGAATACTTCTTTAATTTAGAGGAAGGTGAGGTTGATTTTAATGCATATGAAATGGTTGATGGAAAAAAAGAAACTGTTTTGGACTGGGTTGAAAAATGGATTGCTTCAGGTCGAGGTGATGCAGAAGAGCTAAGGGATGTTGCATATATCCTTAAAGATGAGTTTGGGGCTAAAAAAGGAATTGATTTATAAAATTATTATTATTCACAATTTTCATAAGTACAAATGCTTGGTCTGACTGTCCTTTAAAGGATGATGATATTTTAGGTACAAATTCAAAAACTTTAAAGATTGGACTTCAAAAATGCCTTAAAACTAAATTAGCGAAATCATGTAAATGTAATAAAAAAAATCAAAAGTGGAATAAAGAGCTCAAAAAAGATCAAGAAAAGAATATAAAAAATATTCAAAGAGAGCAGGCAAAAAAAGCAGCACAAGAAAGCTTTAAACAACTCGAAAAGAATATGTCTTCAATTGCAATGGATATAATGTCTCTAGATTCTGTGCGAGCAATTAGCCTATTTATAGTAGCTGGCGGCCGCCTCAGCAGCTATGCGGCATTGCCGTACTCCGGGCGGATAGGGTAGAGTGGCCACGAAGAGGGCGTTTGTTTTGCCTATACTCCTCCTGTTTTATGTCATTTAGGGATCAATCGAACAAATATGTAATACTTTAGTATTAGATCAATTCGATCAGGCAGTAGGTACACTGCCTTTGCTAATTAAGCATAACTACAAAGAATGTAAGGATAATCTTCTCAACTATCTGATTGACAGAATATTTTGGCAAGTCTCGGGGGAATACCTGAACGCAAGGCTTCAACGCAGACACTGACGTAGTGTCTAGGCGTTTTCTATCTCTAATCAGTAGCCCGGTCGTTACATCTCGGGAGACTTGCTCATAAATCTTTGACTTAACTGACTTCTGATTTATGATCAACGGAAAAGGGATTGGATAACACAAAAAGGAATCAGGCTCTCTATCTCGATGACAAATCTCCCTTCCTTGTTTATAACTAATTGAATAAGGAAATTTAGCTTAGACGAATACTTCTTGGTCCCGAGATAGGGTGCCAAAGTGATATAGAGCCTTAGGCACTTGAATAAACTGTTATAAGGAGTAGGTAGAATGGCTTTCAGATGCCCAGAATGTTCTAGTAGTTTTACTGCGAGGACTGCGCTTTGTATTGACTGGAAAGATCCCAATAAATCTTTTGGATGTCCACATTGCGAAACCTTCTACGTAAAAGACATGAAGCCAAAATTTAGTGAATTAATGCGTATAGGCATATTTGCAGGTGGCATAATGACTCCTTCGACGTTGATGATTGGTCAATATTTTTCTAAAGATGAGCCGCTATTTCTAATCTATGGTTTGGCTATACTATTTTCTTGCTTTGTATTCCTTTTTCTAGAGACATTGAATATCAATAATGAGCTCATCATGTCTTCTTATAACAAGCAGCGCAACACTGACTCCGGCGCAACCGCGCCTGCGCAGGTTCGCTGAGCGTTAGATTTCAATAATGAAATACCAATTATCGATAAAGCTACTTTTTGTTCTTCCATTTTCTTATGGAGCGCCTGTCGTCGCAGAAGACATGGGAAAGAATCTAAAGACCTGCCTTGCCGGCAAGTATGAGAGCCTGTGCAAGGAAGATCTGCTTACTAAGTTACAGTCGAAACAGTTAGCTATAGCAAGAACTGAAATAGCCAAGAGAAGTAATTCAGCAGCTGGCTATGTAGGTTGAGCGACATCTAAATTCATTATGAGCATGGGTGGCGTTGACGAGATGAATCTTTCAACAGGAGACTATATCACGGGTATGGGCGATGGCGACAAGATGAATCTAGGAACAGGTGAATACATCATGAACATGGGTGGCGGTGATATGGTGAATTTGTCTACCGACGAATACATCATGTTCTACTAAACTAAACTTTACAAGCGCATGTTGTCGGACTTGTGTTCCACTGCGCTCGCACCTCGCGCCGGTTATTGAGGCGTTAACTGCGAAACAATGGAGCACTAACTCATGCAAGAATTCTCATTAGAAAGGATCACCGACAATATTCACTTTGGAAAGACGAAAGGATATTTTCAGGAGGTTCTGTCTGGACTTCCCAGTGTTTGCTAGACACTTAATAGCGTTAAAATGTAACTCTATGAGAGGTGTTTATGAGCAAAGGCAAACGTTACCCAGAAGAATTTAAACTTGAAGCTGTTAAGCAGGTTAGTGAGCGAGGTTACTCCGTCATGGAGGTGGCTACACGGCTCGATATTTCAACGAAGACGCTCTATCACTGGGTCGCTCAATTCGGCGAGCAATCGCCCAGGATGAAAGACCAGGCCACTGAGCAGGCCGAGATAGCTCGGCTTAAGTCCGAGCTTAAACGTGTCACTGAAGAGCGCGATATTTTAAAAAAGGCCGCCGCGTACTTTGCCAACGACCACCTGTGAAGTACGCTTTTATCCGTGATCACCGCACTGTGTTTTCGGTGAGGGCTATGTGCCGAATTCTCAGTGTTCATTTCAGCGGGTTTTATGCTTGGCTGGAGAAACCCCTGTCGAATCGAGCAATTGAAGACCGGCGCTTACTGAAGCTGATCAAAGAATTTTATGTCGCCAGTGGAGCTACCTATGGCAGCCCATGGATACACAGAGATATGCGAGAAGCGGGTGAAACATGTAGCGTTCACCGAGTTGCACGGTTGATGCGGGAGAACAAATTAAGAGCGCAGATAGGCTACAAGCGACGTTATACCAAAGGTGGTAAGTTGGCGACAGTCGCCGCCAACCACCTAGACCGTAACTTTAACCCTGACACCCCTAATCGATTTTGGGTGAGCGATATAACGTATGTGCGCACCTACGAAGGCTTCCTTTATGTCGCCACGGTATTAGATTTGTTTTCACGCCGCATTGTTGGTTGGTCAATGGATAAAAACATGGACCGCCACTTAGTGATCAGGGCGCTCTTAATGGCCGTATGGAAACGTCAGCCAAAAGAAACCGTATTGGTTCACAGCGACCAAGGCAGCCAGTACGGCAGTTCTGATTATTTAGCTTTTATGAAAGAGAATAACTTACAGCCATCGATGAGTCGTCGCGGTAACTGTCACGATAATGCTGTAGCGGAAAGTTTTTGCAACGTTTAAAAAGCGAGTCACTCAGAGAAAGATATACCAGACACGAGAGGAAGCGAAGGGAGAGATATTTAATTTTATTGAGATGTTCTACAATCCAGTAAAGCGTCACACTCACACAGGCGGTGTGTCACCCGCTAAATTTGAAGAAGACTATTTTAAGAAGCTAGGAAGCGTCTAGTAAAGTCTGGGAAGTCCAGTCTTCTTATAATAATCGAAACTATCGTTCATCTGTAGTCATGCTTTGGTCCGTTGCAATATGCGATATCGTTTATAAATTGCAGCAGCTCATAGACCTGTACGATGACGCAGCTGCGAAGGAAATTTTACAGGACGTTACAAAGATTCAGGATAGAGATCCTAAATCTTCTGCGTGGGAACTTAAACTTCTTAATGATGTTCGCGATAAAACTTACTTACTCGATTCTTCCGAATTTGAAGATCTAATATATCTGCAAAAGCAGCGACACCTTTCTGCGCATCCCGTGCTGAATTCAGATAGAGAGCTTCACTCACCTAACAAGGAGACAGTAAGAGCCTTGTTAAGAAGCACTCTGGAAGGACTTCTTGTCAAGCCACCAATATATACCCAGAGAATTATGCAGGAGTTATTGGAAGATATATCTGAGTCTTCTGATGTACTTAATTCAAGGAAAAAAGTTAAGAAACATATTGAAAGTAGGTATTTGAGCAGAATGACACCTACGGTCGAGATGAGTATTTTCAGGTCTTTTTGGAAACTTGTGTTTAAGGTCGATAATGAAGAATGCGAAAAGAACAGAACAATAAATCTATATGCTTTAGAAGTCTTATCAAATAGAAATATAGCATCAATCCCTGAAGCGATTGATGGAGATAGCGATTACTATAGCAATATCGCACCTTCAGGGATGCCGCTTTCATTTTTTGTCTACTACTATAGTAGCTGGCGGCCGCCTCAGCAGCTATGCGGCATTGCCGTACTCCGGGCGGATAGGGTAGAGTGGCCACGAAGAGGGCGTTTGTTTTGCCTATACTCCCAAACGATCCCTATCAGTGTCCCAAACGATTCTATCAAATTAATCTAATCACTAGTCTGTGAAGACTGGCATCGCGCCCATTTCCCAAAGCATTACCGTGGCTCCGAGCAGTGCGGCACACATGACGAGCCCGACCGCAACCAAAGCGCTCGCAAACAAAAAACCGCGTTCCTTAGGGATCTGCATCACGATCGGTACACCGATATAGAGCAGATACACGGTGTAAGCAGCTGCGGCACAACCCAGTAAAATATCTAACCAGAGCACCGGATAGAAACCCGTAATGCCACACAAGAACATCGGCGTGCAAGTATATGCGGCTATCTTTATACCCTTACCAAGGGTAGAGCCTCCCACCTCATAGGTCTCCGCCATCCAATGCACCATGTAGCCGAGAACACCAATACCGATCAGGATCGATAAATAGAACAACGTCATAATCTGCAAAGCACTTTCAGGGGTAATACGAATAGATCGATTACCTAATTGCCAGCCGACATCCGTTGCGCCGATATACCACGCAACGGGCGGCAACAAGCCAATAAACAGCACATACTTCAGATAGCACAGAACAATGCTTTCGCTAGAAGTCCTTATTGCTTCCCATTCACTTGAAGGTCGAAACATGATCCCGAATATATGATTCATGACTATCCTCTCTTACTCGCTTTTTAGTTGTCTTTCGTTTTAGGGTTTGGGGTTGGGGTTGTATCAATATCTAACTCATCATCATCGAACAAAATTCTCTGCGCTTCTTTATCGAGGTCTTCGTACTGTCCATTTTTCACAGACCAAACAAAGACAGTGATCACCATAAAAACTATCACCAAGCTAACAGGGATCAACATGAACACCCCTTCCATTACAAATTCACCAAAGCCACGGCGCGCAGCCGTGTCGCATTCAAAACGACAAACAGAGAACTAAAGGACATCCCTAGGGCGGCTTGCCAAGGTTCCAAAAGGCCTGCAACGGCTAACGGAATCAACAACAAATTATAGGCCACAGCCCAAAATATATTTTGGCGAATAACGCGTGTAACTTTTTTTGAATAATCCAAAAGACCTGCCAATTTACTGATATCTGCTTTCATCAGCGTAGCTTCAGCAGCCTCCTGAACAATGGTATCCACTGGACTAATTGCAATTGATGCCGTCGCCACGCCCATCGCCGCTGCGTCATTTACACCATCACCTACCATCATTACGACGTCTGATGTCGCTTGAGCTTGCTGTATAGAACTCATTTTCTGTAGTGGCGTCATCCGCGACTCAAATGAATCGATCGAAAGCAATTCAGCAACTCGTTGTGCCTCTGACGCGGAGTCTCCTGTCAACATAGAATATCCGTAGCCGTGACTTCGAAGCCACTGCAGTAGTGCACTCGATCCAAGTCTAACTTCGTCACGAAGGTTCACCCATGCCAGTGGTTTATCAGACGCTAACAGTAACCAAATACCTTCACCCTCTGGCTCTTTAATATTTTCGCCGATAGCAAAGCTTGCGCTACCAAATCGATACCGCACATCATGGATTAAACCCGACACGCCCAATCCGACCTCGCTCTTTGCTTTATCTACAGTCAATGTATCAAAGTCTTTGAAAGCCATAGCTAAAGGATGACGGCTAACCTTTTCCAAAGCGCCACAGATTTCCAATACTTGTGCCCGCGTCATACTTTCCAACACGACAACCTGCTCGAGTGTCAGCTTCGCTTGGGTTAATGTACCGGTCTTATCAAATGTCAGGTGATTAATCTGTGCAACTTTTTCGATAAACTCACCCGTGCGAACGACAACACCAAAACGGCGTAGTGCCGTGATCGCGACGGTATAGGCAACAGGGGTAGCCAGAGATAAAGCGCAGGGACAGGACACGACCAACACCGTCAACGCAATAACAAACCAATCTTGCGCACCTGCTAAATACCAATAAATACCGGCCAAACTTGCTAATAATAGAATAATAGCCACAAAGTATTTAGCAATGCGATCAGCAAGTTTTGCGAATAATGGCTTATACAATGTCGACTCTCTAAAGAGCTCCGCCATCTTATTGATCACAAAGAATTTCGGCTCAACCAACATCTCGACAACTACGTCCCCGACGAGACATTCGGAACCAGCCAACACGCGCTGGCCTGTCTCTCGAGTGAGCGGCATAGACTCACCTGTAAATGCCATCTCGGAAACATCAGCACGTCCTTGACGAATAACGCCATCAACCGGCATCACTTCCCCAGCTCGCACAATGACCCGAGCGCCGATCATTAACTTACCGACATTCACCAATTCGTTGGTCACCTCTAGCCTGGCTGAGGTTGGCACAAATGTATTACTGAGATTAATGTCATTAAAATATTTGCGACGTACATTGAGTTCTATAAAGCGCCCAATCAGCAGTAAAAAGGTAAACATACAGACAGAGTCAAAATAGACTTCACCGAATTCTGAACCGACACCAACCAAACTCACGCAGAAACCAGCCAGTATCGCGATCGAAACAGGCACATCCATACCCGCCTGCCCCGCCTTAATGTCTCTCCACGCATTGCGATAAAAAACCGCCGCGCTATAAAACACAACGGGCGTTGTCATAGCCAAGCTTGCCCACTGCATGAGCTTTTCGTAGGCGGGTTCGATGCCACTGTCCCCAGCTAGGTATACGGCTATTGCGTACATCATCACCTGCATCATGCCGATTCCCGCAACACCTAGACGCGCAAGCATCGAATTCGTCTCACCTGCTAGCGCATCGAGTTCAGCGTCCCGTTCGAAAGACGCAGGGGAGAAACCCAACTGCCGAATATTCGAAAGCACGGTCTCTTCCGATATACCACAGACATCCACGTATACCGTCTTAGAAGCTAAGTTCGTTCGAACACGCTCAACGCCAGACAATTTTTCTAGCGACTTTTCAATTCGTAGTGTGCAGGCCGCACAACTAATATCAGGAACTTGCATTGCAATTTGCAATACATTATCTGAATCGCGCTCTGCTGTTAGGACTGCACTAGCCACCAGAATTAATCTCCAAATCGGCAACGGGCGTTTCTATACGACGGCCAACTTTCCAGCGCTCGTCCTGGCCGCTTAATTCAAGATACCAAACTCCTTTATCGTTCAGCATGCCAAGTGTCTGACCATCTGCTGCGTATTCATTCGTCGCTCCAGCCTGCAGCATTATGACCTGATCTCGATCACTATCCGTCACATGCCGCAGAGCCAATTGAACAGTGTTATCAATCACATTTTCAATCTTGAAGACGACCCGCTCCGGTGAAAGTAAAACCAGTGATGCTTTTACGCCCAGCTCAGTGGCGAGCAATTGTTTATCAATATTCTGATTGATTGCCATGCCGTCTTTATAATAGTCATCAACCACAAGGTCGTCAGGAAACCAAAGCGCCACGGTAACCATAAAGATGCCGAATATCACCGCGGCAAATGGGATTGCTATCAACAATACGGGCCAATAATTACGTTTGGCCTTTAATACTAGGGGTTCAGCAGTCATAGACGTTTACCAGCGGGGACAGGTCCTAGAAATCGGCTCTCAGATACTGCTCTCGCACTACCGGTGAGTGATATCACTTCAAATTCTATATCGGTATTTACCGATCCAAGGCTATCGGTATCAACCAATACGGTCATGGGTATTTCAGCGATACCGCCTGCCTCCACGAAGATTGTTCTGCTGGGCATCCATTCCAAGTTATCTATGCCTAACACCGTAAGTTTGTATTCGCCGTCGACCGTATCTTTATTGAGCACTTTCACTGTGTAGGTATTCTGAATTCTGCCACCCGCCACCTCTTGATAAAGTTGAGCTCGACTTCGCATCACATCCAGCTCCAGCGGCACCCGAGTAATTAATGTTGACGCAAAAAGTGCCATCATGACAATCAGAGCGAGCCCATAGCCGATGAGCTTAGGTCGCTTCCAAGTCCACTTATTACCGGCCAACTGATGCTCGGTCGTATAGGAAATAAGTCCTGAGTCATAACCCATTTTGTCCATGATGCCATTACATGCATCCACACAAGCAGCGCAATTGATGCACTCGTGTTGCAAGCCGTTTCGAATATCGATGCCCGTCGGGCAAACCTGCACACACATCGTACAATCGATACAGTCACCGAGGCCAAGCTCGGCAGGTTCCGCACTTCGCTTTCTCGGTCCACGCGCTTCACCGCGTTTGGCGTCGTAGCTGACAATCAACGTATCACTATCAAACATTGCCGCTTGGAATCTTGCGTAGGGACACATATACATACATACCTGTTCACGCATCCAGCCCGCATTGATGTAGGTTGCGGCCGTAAAAAAACCTATCCAGAACACTGCCGCCAACGGCAGCTGAAGGTTGTACGCATCAATGAGTAACGGCTTAACACCATAAAAATAACTGATGAAGGTAACGCCCGTCAGAGCAGCAAACCCTAGCCACATACCATGCTTTGCAAAGCGCTTGAACCCCTTACTCACAGACCAGGGCGCTTGATCCAAATTAATACGCTGGTGTCGGTCCCCTTCTGCAACCTGCTCCATCCACATAAATATCGCAGTCCAAACCGTTTGCGGACAGCTATAGCCACACCAGACACGGCCGAATAATGTTGTCACAAAGAAAAGGAGAAAAGCCGCAATCACCAAAGCCCAAGCAAGTAGAGAGAAATCTTGCGGCCAAAATGTAAGCCAAAAAATATGAAATTGACGTAGTGGTAAATCAAACAAGATCGCTTGATGATCATTTACCGTCAGCCAAGGTATAAAGAAATACCCAAGCAAAAGTGGCCATCCCGTAAACGCTCTTAGAAGCTGATAAAAACCCTCAATTTTTCGAGTGTAAATCTTCTCTCTTTTCTCGTAGAGATTAAACACTCGAGAGTCATCATCCTCAATTTCATGTACGGGAATAATCATTCAATTTGCGCCTACTTGGCGGACCCCGGTTGAAGACTGCGAACATAAGCTGCAACGATATGTGCCTTCTCTGGCCCCAGCTTTTGTTCAAATGCCGGCATTTGACCACTGCGACCATTTCTTACCGTATCTTGAATATTTAATCGAGAGTTGCCATACAACCAGCGTTCGTTAGTTAGATTCGGTGCGCCGAACATAGTTTGCCCCTTAGCCTGTGGACCGTGGCAAACAGCGCAGTAAGTACCAAAATGTTTTTCGCCCTCAGCCGCTAACGCCGGATCGGCATCTGTGCGGCCAGCGAGTTGCAAAACATACTCACTGACTTCCGCCACACCCTTGTCACCAAGAACTTCCCCCCAAGGCGGCATAACGGCCATTCGACCATTTAAAATTGTAGACTTAAGCTGCTCGTCATCATTTCCCCATATCCACTCACCATCTGTAAGATTTGGGAACCCAAAACCACCTTTAGCGGTCGCGCCGTGACATACAGTGCAGTTACTGGCGAAGATTCGCTGTCCCATCTTGTTCGCCGCGGGCAAAGTCGATAGTTCAGCGATGGGCGTGTTCATATATTTAGCAAACATCGGCCCATAGCGTTCATCGGCATTTTGCTCATCTTCTTCAAGCTGACCCACTGAAGTCCAACCGGATAAACCGGCGAAGTTTCCTAATCCGGGATAATAAGCAAGGTAACCCAGACCATAAATAATTGAAGCAACAAATACCCAATACCACCAAGCGGGCAGCGGATTATCGAGCTCCTCGATACCATCGTACTTGTGCCCCGTTGGTTTACCTTCGTTATTAACCTTTCTGTTCATTTGTAGTAGTAGGAAAAAAGCCAGTAACGCAGCAAGGACTCCAACAGTGACAAATATACTAACTACTTCACTCATCGCGGGTCTCCTTGCCGCCATCGATGGCATTTAGGTCTTCTTCATCAAAAGGTAATTTGCCGGCTTCTTCAAAATAACTTTTTCGAGAGGGGCCATATGCCCAATAGACAATCGCTGCAAAGGCGATCATGCAAAAAATAGTCGATAGACCACGAAGATCATCTATGTCCATTATCTTCTCTCCTTAATAATCAGTCCCAACTGCTGGAGATAGGAGACGACGGCATCCGCCTCTGTTTTGTCTTCAATGCCCACCGTCGCATTCACAATGTCCTCATCGGTGTAAGGCACACCGAGCGTTTGCAATGCTGCTAGTTTCAATGGCAATACTTCCAGGTCGATAGCTGATTCGAACAGCCAAGGAAACCCTGGCATGTTGGATTCAGGCACGACTGAGCGAGGATCATACAAATGCGCCCTATGCCAATCGTCACTATAAAGTCCGCCCACCCGCGCCAAGTCCGGACCTGTGCGCTTTGAACCCCATAGAAACGGGTGGTTATAAACAAGTTCGCCCGCTACCGTGTAATGTCCGTAACGCTCTACCTCAGACCGCAAGGGGCGAATCATTTGGGAATGGCAAACGTTGCAGCCTTCTCGAATGTAGATGTCCCGACCTTCCAGTTGCAGCGGCGTCAGCGGCTTCAAACCTTTGATGGGTTCTGTGACCACTTTCTGACTCATCAACGGGATAATTTCAATTATGCCGCCAAAACTTACTGCGAGAAGAATTAGTACCAGCATCAAACCAAGGTTTTTTTCGATAATATCGTTCATGCTGTCACCTCCGCTAACCTGCTCTGCTCTTCTTGTTTTGCCAGCTTTGTTGTCATCCAAACGTTGTAAGCCATGATGCACATGCCGCCTAGGAAAATAGCACCACCGATTAGCCTAACGACATAACCCGGATAGCTTGCTTCTACGGATTCGACAAAACTGTAGGTCAACGTGCCGTCGCTGTTGACTGCTCGCCACATCAGACCTTGCATTAAACCGTTCACCCACATCGACGCTATATATAGTACGGTGCCAATCGTGCACATCCAGAAATGAAGGTCGATCAGCTTAATGCTGTACATCTCGCCTTGTTTTCGTCCAAACACCAGCGGAATCAGATGGTACATCGCACCAATGGTAATCATCGCCACCCAACCCAGCGCACCGGAATGCACGTGACCAATGGTCCAATCTGTGTAGTGAGAAAGTGAGTTAACAGACTTAATTGACATCATCGGCCCCTCGAAAGTCGACATGCCATAGAAGGACAGCGAAACAACAAGGAACTTCAAAATGGGGTCCGTTCTAAGTTTGTCCCATGCTCCTGATAGGGTCATGATGCCGTTGATCATTCCGCCCCAGGACGGCGCAAACAAAACTAAAGACATCACCATCCCAACGCTCTGAGCCCAATCGGGAAGCGATGTGTAATGAAGGTGATGAGGTCCTGCCCAAATATAGATCGAGATTAATGCCCAGAAATGGACCACTGACAGTCGATAAGAGTAAACAGGCTTCTCTGCTTGTTTTGGCACGAAGTAATACATCATGCCGAGGAAACCGGCTGTGAGGAAGAACCCAACAGCGTTATGTCCATACCACCACTGCACCAACGCATCGACCGTACCCGCGTAAACAGAATAGGATTTGGTCATTGTGACGGGAATCGCAAGACTATTAATGATATGGAGCATTGCAACGGCGATAATAAAAGCGGAGAAAAACCAGTTGGCAACATAGATGTGTTGGGTCTTACGTTTCGCAATCGTGCCGAAATATAAAATCGCATAGGCCACCCAAACAATCGTGATCAGAATATCGATCGGCCATTCAAGCTCTGCATATTCCTTACTACTGGTTAGCCCTAGCGGTAAAGTAATTGCAGCTGAGACTATTACCAGTTGCCATCCCCAAAACACAAAGGCTGCAAGTTTGTCTGAGAGCAGACGCACGTGACAGGTTCGTTGCACGATAAAAAGTGAGGTACCCATCAGTGCGCAACCACCGAACGCAAAAATCACTGCATTGGTATGCAGTGGTCTTAAACGACCGAAATGAAACCACTCCAAGTTGCCGTTGAGTACAGGCCATGCCAACTGTGCAGCAATCACCACACCGACAAGCATTCCCACCAGACCCCAGACAACGGTCATAATGGAAAATTGTCGGATGACTTTGTAGTTGTAATCCTGTTCAGAAACCACAACACCTCCTATGTTGTGCCGCGGACGCGACGACTGATGAGTGAAATATACGTAAAAAAAAAGAAATATAGGCTTGAGAAGATACCCTGTCACGAGCTTTTCGCCTGACTCTTGACTCACATCAAGAAGAAATTTCAATAACGTCTTTTAGCATCCATAACCGTTCAAAAAAGCTTACGCCAGCGTCAGTTTTGTCAGGTAAACTTGGTTTTTATGCCAACATCATTTATTTCTTTGGGTCAGTGTTTTAATGCGATCAATCTTGATCTACTTCTTACAAATTTGTTTACTGAAAGTCGGTCCAGAAAGAGTGCCTTCGAATGCCAAAGTTGTCGCGTCGATTTTTGGGCTCTATTTCCTAATCGCCATGGCATCGCTAATATTTACTCGCCCTGACATCGCCCTTGCGATGAAAGCGCTAATCATCATTATCGGTTTCGCACTCGAGGCGGGTCTTATTTACGCATTACTGCTATTCAAGTCCATGTCACACCGATATCTCAGCACAATAGGTGCGTTATTAGGAACAAATGCACTTTTACTTATCAGCCTCATGCCACTGGAACTTATGGCGTATAGCCTTGGGGAAGGTTTACTCACCGACATATTCATTACGCTGGAGAACATCATCTTCTTCTGGTGGCTCTTAATCGTCGGTTTCTTACTACACCGCTCAGCGGGCATTAGTATCATTCAAGGAACAATGATTGCGTTCTTGATTGAACTTGTCGTCGTTATCATCACCAACCCACTCATTAGTTAGGACTTCGAATTGCAACTACATATCTTAGGTATATGCGGCACGCTGATGGGCAGCATCGCTCTGTTAGCAAAAGAGCTTGGCCATACCGTCACCGGTTCAGACGAAAACGTGTATCCACCGATGAGTGATCAGCTTAGCGGTGCAGGCATCAACATTTCATCACCCTATTCAGCCGACAACATACCTGATGACGTCGATCTGGTGATGATTGGCAATGCCAACTTGCCGCGAGGGAATCCCGCCGTCGAGTACGTCCTTGAAAAAAATATTCCCTACACCTCTGGCGCCGAATGGTTGGGTCGATATCTGTTACACGACAAATGGGTTATTGCCGTCGCAGGTACCCACGGTAAAACGACCACAACGAGTATGACGGCATGGATACTTGAATATGCGGGTTTAAAACCGGGTTTTTTGGTTGGTGGTGTACCTGCGAATTTCGGCTATTCAGCTCGATTAGGCGAGACTGATTTTTTCGTTATTGAGGCTGATGAATATGACACATCCTATTTTGATCGACGCTCAAAATTTCTCCACTACCATCCCAGAACAGCCATCTTCAATAATCTCGAATATGACCATGCGGATATCTTTCCTGATCTCGCAGCTATTCAAAACCAGTTCCACCTACTCGTTCGAACAATTCCCGGTGAGGGGTTAATCATCCATCCGTCAAACGACAACAACGTTGCCGAGGTGCTCTTAAAAGGCTGTTGGTCTAAGACCCTTTCCTTTGGTCCTGATATTAGCTCAAAGCTTTCGGGCACAGCCATATCAGAGGATCATTCTCACTTCAGTGTCAGTCTAAACGGTCCAGATCAAAACAAGATCGTTGGTGAAATCAATTGGCTTATGACCGGTCTGCACAATATGAACAATGCCTTGGCTGCGATTGCCGCAGCAAGGCACGTTGGCATAAGCCCAGCGATTGCCTGCGAGGCACTCTCGAAATTCACCGGCGTCAAACGACGCATGGAAGTCATCTACGAATCGGCTGAGATGACCGTCTACGACGATTTCGCTCACCACCCAACGGCGATCGAAACCACCTTAGAAGGTCTACGTAAGCAGGTGGGTAAGGATGCAATATTGGCAATTGTCGAACCCGGTTCACACACGATGAAACTGGGCATTCACGCTGACACGCTTGCTGACTCAGTGTCGCACGCAGACGAAGTGATTTGGTTCAAACCAGCGAACATCAAATGGGATATTGACAAAATTGTAGATGCTTCATCTAACGGCCCCAAAATGTCAGTCATCAATTCCCACGATGTGCTACTCGATGAAATCATTGCACGCGCAAAGTCTAAGGAGATCCAACACGTGGTCATTATGAGCAACAGTGGCTTCGGCGGACTACATCGGCGACTCGTTGAGACGTTAGAGTCAAGTCACTAGTCGAAAACGATGCCAATTAAAATAGCTCAAATACTCGCCAAGCAGGGTTATTGAAATGCTCGAAACAGATTTGTCTGCGCCGGTTAAATCTTATCTTGAAGGTCACGGCTATCAGGTTAACTGCGAGGTCAAAAACTGCGACATCGTAGCAACGAAGGACGACGACGTCATTGTCGTTGAGCTCAAGACTAGCATTAATTTAACATTGATAGTTCAAGCAACCAATCGTCAAACTCTTTCAGATTCTGTCTACGTAGCTGTGCCAGCGCCAAATAAAAAATCTCGCCATTGGCGCGGCGTAATTACGGTACTAAAACGTTTGGAGCTAGGCCTATTGCTGGTTGAAACTAACCCCATGGGCATGACTGTGAGTAAACAATTTGACCCGATGCCCTATCAAGGCAAAAAGAACTCGAGACGCCGCCGCGCGCTGCTGACCGAAGTAGCTGAAAGAAGCGGCGATTACAATATTGGTGGCAGTACTAAAACGATGCTAATGACTGCCTACCGCGAGAACGCTATTTTGATCGCATACTGCCTCTCACAACTGGGGCCGACGAGTCCAAAGCAGCTAAGGCAGCATGGCACTGGTGAGAAGACAACCGGCATACTCAGCAACAATCACTACGATTGGTTTCAACGTGTTGAAAAAGGTGTTTATAAATTAACCGATAAAGGCGAAGTTGAGTCTAAATCGTTCAAAGTGATCTACAAAAAAGCCATAACGCACTTCAAAAATGGCCAACAAGGATAAAACTCTTGAACGTGATTTAACAGGAACATACTATGGAAATCATTCAGCGGGCCAATAAACCATGGATGATTCGGATCAACAATCGACAGTACAAGATCGGGCCTTGCCGCCAGGCAAAGTCTCCTGCAGAAACCTCGGCTGGTGCGTCGATATTTGTCGCGAGCAAAAGCTAGATCTCAACAGTCTTTTACGAAACCTACCATTTGAGAAAGAACACCTCGAAGATCCCGGCAACTTCATCGATTGGCATAGCTTCAGAACATTGTCCGACCGGTTTCTTCATCACTTCGCAGAGCATGAAATCAGAACCGCTGGCCGTCACTCCTGGCAACATAACACCATGGCCGGCTATAAACTAATGGGTAGCTTCAACCATTCCCTGATTGCGCATTATACGCTTGGTTTTGGGCCCCAAGGATTCATTGCAAAGCTCTTTCCCTGCGAATTGGCAATAAAGAAAATTACAGACAAACATTTAGAAATTAGCCTCGTCATGAAAGACAACCTGCCTCCTTGCCGATCCTTTCATATGTTCCTTGCTGGGCAAATGGCGGGGCTAACAGAAGTCTATGACTACGAACCCGCTGAAGTTGATATCTATCAAACAAACCAGGGTGCCAAATTCAACGTCACTTACAGCCATGTATCACCAACGCTTTATAAGGCAAAAAAAAATCATTCGAAGTCTTTCAACAGTCAATATGTCCGCCCATGAACTGCGTAATTTGAATGATGCATTGATCGAAAAATGTCGCCAATTACAAAATCAGTCCGATAATGCTCACCGAGTAAATGTAATCAAGCAGCAACTCGAACAAAAATATCAATTGATTGTTAATCATCTCTCGGAAGTGGTTTGGACAGCGGATTTTGACTTGAATTTAGATTTTGTAAGCCCTTCAATTCTAAGCCTGTCGGGCTACAGCGACACGCAAGCGAAGAAAATCTCGCTGCGAGCAATTAGCCTATTTATAGTAGCTGGCGGCCGCCTCAGCAGCTATGCGGCATTGCCGTACTCCGGGCGGATAGGGTAGAGTGGCCACGAAGAGGGCGTTTGTTTTGCCTATACTCACAAAGGAATTTTTATTTATGAGAACAATATTTGTTTTGATAACACTATTAGTTAGTTTTAACTCTTTCGCTCGGGCAACGGATACTTCCGACTCAGCTAGTTGTGCTGTTACCGGTGTTGCTGAAACTAATACTGGTCTATCAAGTATATTAGAAATAGGAACAAAACTTAGTGATGATAAGATCAAAGAAGTGACACTCAAGCTGTGTTCAGATGTAATGGTTGCACGACGTGAGGCTCATGACATTCCAAAATGGGAAAGTACAATGAGAAGTTTACTAGGCTATTCGGGATCTAAAACTGATTTTCCTAAGTACTTTAATCATTTTTTGAATACATATAAAAATCAAATTATTTGTCCAAAATATCAAGTAACAACAAATATATACCCCCCTCAACATTTATTTAAAAGAATTTTAGCTTCTGGAATGAATGAAACATATGAAGAGTATTTTTTTAATTTTGAAAATGGAGATGTGGACTTTAATGCATATCAAATTGTTGATGGAAAAAAAGAAACAATTATTGATTGGGTTGATAAATGGGTCGCATCAGGTCGTGGAGACAAAGATGAGTTACTTGATGTCGCTTACTCTCTTTCTGATGAATTTTGTGCTAAGAGAGGAAGTGAATTATAAAAACAATAGCTTTTATTATATTCATTCTATCTTCTAGTCTCTTGGGGCTTGTCTGAATCAAGCGTACTGGAGGCGTTCATTCAGATCGTTTCAGACGATGATAGGTATCTGTTATGAACACTAAGCAGACTCAGTTGAAAATCAAATCGTCTGTTAAAGATAGAAACAACAAAGGAATTTTATTTTATGAAAACAATTATCATTTTAATCACTGCGTTAGTTAGTTTTAACTCTTTCGCTCGAGCAAATGATAGTGTGGAGCGTGTTACTTATCCCTTGGATACAGTTTCTGAGTCAAATGCTGGGTTGAGTAGTATTTCGCAAGTAGGAGAACTTATTAGTGAAAAAGAGTTAAAAAAGATAACGAAAGATTTGTGTGTGGAAATCGTTATTGCAAGAGATACTGCTCTAGACGTTCCTAACTGGGAAAGAACAATGAAAAAGCACTTAGGCTATAGCGGTACTTCAGAAGATTTTCCAAAATACTTCAATAACTTCTTAAGCCAATATAAAAATAAACTTATTTGCCCTCAATATACTATTGGCGCCCGGGGTTATCCTGCTCAACATATTTTTAAAAGGCTTCTTGCGACTAGCTTAAATGAAACATATGAAGAGTACTTTTTTAATCTAGAAAATGGTGATGTAGACTTTAATGCTTATCAGATTATTGATAACAAAAAAGAAACTGTCCTGGACTGGGTCGAAAAGTGGATAGCAAGTGGTAAAGGTGATCCAGAAGAGCTTAGAGATGTGGCCTCCGTTTTAGAGGACGAGTTTGAAGCAAAACGAGGAAGTGAACTATAAAGTTTTTAATACTATTTTTTATATCGGGAAAGGTAACTCTGTTTGAGCAAAGAATAACCTCGTAGTTAATCCTTTCTAAAGAAGTAATGTACCTTTGTTTGGTTCATTTGCCTGAGATGACATCACAAATAAAAAAAATAAAAGGTTAATTACCGTTTTCATATTTACTCCGTTAACAAAGGTGTTGGCGGCCGCCTCAGAAGCTATGCGGCATTGCCGTACTCCGGGCGGATAGGGTAGAGTGGCCACGAATAGGGCGTTTGTTTTGCCTATACTCTAATAAGGTGAAAATAAATGACTGAAATTGTTCTTCAACCAACAGGTGACCAGGTTCGTGCATTTCGTGATAGGGAAACCGGTGAACCCATCTCCATGTTGAACCTGCTTAGGTTCAGAGAAAAAGCTGTTTATGAAGACGGTCGTGAGTCAGCGTTAAGCGGTGAGCAGGCCTATCACTTATATGGAAAGGCTTTTAAGGAAATCATGGAGCCTAAAGGCGCGCGCATCGTGTATTCGGGAGAGGTTAGAGGTTTTTTGATTGGCGAAGGAGAAGGCGCCTGGGATGCTGTCGCAGTGATCGAATACCCGTCAACTCAGGTGATGCTCGACATGTTCCGGAATGAGGAATATCAAAAGGCTCAGCAGCACCGCGCTGCCGGTCTTGTCGGTCAGATGCTGGTTGAATGTGGGCCGGGATTTAACTTCGGCTAGTGTGTGAAGGGAACGGCTGGATGCAAGCAAACCGAAAGGAAACGCCAAAGATATCCCAGAGGTTTCGCAAAGATGACCACGAGCGGGCATTAACTAAAATGAAGCAATACAAGCAAAGTGCTAGAAGATTTTCAGTAAATAAAAAGGAAAGCGAAAAATAGTGAGCGCCTGAAGGTCAGGGGCCGGCCGAGGACGACGCCAATCAACCAGCTGAACGTCGCCTCAGCAGCTTTGCGGCATTGCCGTACTCCGGGCGGATAGGGTAGAGTGGCCACGAATAGGGCGTTTGTTTTGCCTATACTCAAAGGAATTTTATTTTATGAAGACAATTATTGTTTTAATAACTGCGTTAGTTAGTTTTAACTCTTTCGCTCGGGCAACGGATACTTCCGACTCACCTAGTTGTGCTGTTACCGGTGTTGCTGAAACTAATAGTGGATTACTTAATATTTTAGAAGTTAGTAAATCCATATCTAAAGAACAACTTAACATACTAATGAAAAAGCTCTGTATTGAAATAGACTCCTCTGCAATTGCGGGAAGATCAATTCCCAAGTTTTTTTTAAGATTTAAAGAAGCAGGAGTTTATAATGGTAGTCAAAGTGACTTTACACCTTTTCTTCATAAGTTCCTAAATGAAAATAAACAACAAATGATCTGCCCAAAACACTACTCAATACCACCTAAACATCTTTACAAAAGGATGTTCCAGCATACATATCTAGAATTTTTTGAAGAATATATCATAGATCCAGAGATGAAAGATTTAAATTTAAATGCATATGAAGTCGTTAATGGAAAAAAGGAAACACTATTAGATTTTATTAGTATTCAAATTAAAAAGAAAGTTGGAGATCATGATACGCTCGTTTATATTCAAGATATTCTTCATGAGGAATTTGGAGCAAATTATGGAGCTGAATTAAATTGAAAATCCTAGCACTCATTTTCTCTATTCTTTTTTCTTATTCAGCACCGGCCACCTCAGCGGCTTTGCGGCATTGCCGTACTCCGGGCGGATAGGGTAGAGTGGCCACGAATAGGGCGTTTGTTTTTCCTATACTCGAACCAGCGTCTATCACTGCATTTTCTCCAATGCAGATGCCCGGTAAAATAGTGGCATTTCCGCCAATAGAAGCACCTTTCATTACCTTAGTCTTTTCTAATGTAAAGTTTTTATTTTTTGCAATAGGGTTTTTATCATTAGTAAACGTTACGTTGGGACCTATGAATACATCATCTTCTAAATGTATTCAGTTCCAAATATAGACACCGTTTTTTATAGTGACTCTATTTCCAATGACTGCGCCACCTTCAATAAAGCAATGAGAGCAAATATTGCAGTCATTGCCTATAATCGCGTTAAAATCGATGACACAAAATTGCCAAATGGAGGTGTTATTGCCAATGTTTTTACTTTTTACTTTTTACTTTTTACTTTTTACTTTTTACTTTTTACTTTTTACTTTTTACTTTTTACTTTTTACTTTTTACTTTTTACGATTGACGATTGACGATTGACGATTGACGATTGACGATTGACGATTGACGATTGACGATTGACGATTGACGATTGACGATTGACGATTCATGAATCATTCTTTATCCACTCTTCAACGAGCTCACTAGGGTACCCCCTATGAAAATGTTTTCTCCAAGGGTAAGCCTGCTCGTTACTGCCATCTTGTCGCTTTATCTTAGCTGTTGAACCTCTATTTATTGCAGGGGAGCCGGCATAAATCATGTCTTCCTCTGTATCTCCTTTTAATGAGGAGTGAGCCCCAACAAGTACTCCTTTTGCTATTGTTGCTCCAGGCAAAATTACTGACATTGTAGCAATAACTGCAAAGTTATTTACTTTAACACCCAATAGCGTATTACTTGGAGGGTGAGGGTCATTAGTAATAACTACATAAGGAAATATCCAAACATAATTACCAATCTTACTTTTTTGCCCTATATGGACATTAGAATGAAATCGAACATAATCGCCAATAGAACAATGGCCCTGAATATCACTAAGAGTCCCAACTTGGAAGTTTTTCCCCGCAAAGGTTTTTTCTCGAATAGTTACCCTGTGACCCGTTACTAAACCTTCGCCAAAAAAAGAGTTCTCGTATAGTACCGAATGTGATCTGATATGGGAGCGACTGGAAATGATTAAATTCTCACCTTCTGAAAGGGCATTACTGACCCCTAATTCACAATATCCTTCAACTATTACATCGTCAGCAATAACAACATTGTCATAAATGGTTGTAAATTGTCCTATGGTCACGTTATTTCCTATTGTGGCATGAGGCGAAACGATTGCTGAGGGGTGTATCATAAGTATTTTACTTCCTGTAATAAATTTTTATAACTGAGAAAACAATCATACTCCAACTGTTGGTGCACTTTCAATTACGGAGCAAGAAGCTTCGCAGTGATAGGACAATGACATGGCTTTAAGAATAATGCGGTTAAGTGAAGTAAAAGCGGTAACAGGTCTTTCTAAGACTACGATCTATAGGTTTGAGAAAGATGGGCGGTTCCCATCGAGGGTTAGTCTTGGTGAGCGAAGCGTAGGATGGTTTGAAGATGATGTGGAGACCTTTCTGCTATCTCTAAAACAGACACAAAACCGACCGATGAGCGCGTAGCGGGAGTCGATAAGCTTGATCTTCTATTTACCTCTATGATTCATGGAACATGGCTCGCGTTTAGTTCTATATTCTTGTGCTGTAACAGGTAGAGGGGTGTTTGTAACAGATTGTGTAACAGGTAGGAATGGTCAAAATCCTAGCAATGGCGGGGTTTTCAAGCGCTGTAAGAGGTGTAACAGGTGTTTTCAAGTTGAAGTTCTTTTTAGAAAATAAAACAGTGTTTTTGAGAAGTCCCAATATGAACTTAGAAAAAGGTGTTACAAGTGTTACAAACTAGTCTAAGCAACTGATTTATAACACTATTTACTGTAACACTTACGGGATTCCTACCTGTTACAAATTTGTCGTAACTGTTACACAGTGCTATGCGGACGCGCGAGGCACGAGCCGCGGGCCGTGAAGCGTGGTCCATGATTCGCTTAGTCTTTTTCATGGGTTTTCTCACTTGGTTGTTCACGATCCATGATGTTTTGTGTATCGAACAGGCTGGCTAGGCCGTAACCGCCACTAAGCACGACAAAGATTGTGAGTATCAATAAAGATCCTATAAACATGATGTACTCCTTATAGCTTGTTTGAGTGGTGGTGGTAGGCCATGCGACGTGACTCGTCGTGGCTGAAGCCCATGCGCGTGCAATCCGAGTAGCGGTCCCCGAGCTCTTGAGCGCGGTTCATGCGCCGTGGTACGCGGTTCACGGGTATATTCGTCGTATGCTTTGGAATAACGTATTAGAATACTCCTTGTTCAGTAGCAGCGATGACGTCGGGGTCAACGATGTCTTCGACTATGTAGATAGCAAGGGCTGCTATTGCCATGTCTAACCAGTGCGCCTTAATAAAAGCAGTGGCCTCGGTTAGCTTCTCTTTGTTGGCGGAGGCGCTGGCTGCGAGCATTGCTTTTGCTTGGAAGTTCATGATGATCGCTCTCTTGAGTTGATTAGGTTGAGTACACAAACGAATCCGGCCGGATTTGCGGAACGCAAAAACGTGGGGGGTCCCTGAGCGGGAATTGGCAACAAGGTTCCATGACTACGATTCGGGGAAGGCGGGTCTTGTCAGTGGGATGGGGGGAGATATATTGAGCGGTAAGTAAATTTCGAAAAATTTCTACTCTTTTATATTTATGCACAAGCATTTGTAGATGCAATCAAGAATAGCACATCAAAAATGCGATATGATGCTAAGCGATCGCGGTATTGGTAGGGTATATGACAGCGAGCAATTAGCCTATTTATAGTAGTTGGCGGCCGCCTCAGCAGCTATGCGGCATTGCCGTACTCCGGGCGGATAGGGTAGAGTGGACACGAATAGGGCGTTTGTTTTGCCTATACTCATTACTACCTAGCTATTGCTGCCGATCCTTGGGTTATATTAAAAGTCGCTTACTTGCGAAAATTTTTAATGTCATGGATTAAATAATGGCAGTCAGTGTAGAGGAAAAATTCAAAAATTATCATTAATAAAAAACAGTTATTATTAAAATACCTTTGATTTCAAGTTGAAAGTTGTTAAAGGTTTACGTGAGAGTAGTTTGAATTTTACCTCTTTATCACACCAAAGTAAGTTAAGCTGTGGGGTGATTTTTTATTATTCCTTAACTTTTTTAACTTCTTTAAATTTATATCTCTTCGTTTTTAGGCTTAATAAATTCCTACTTAATTTTTAGCGAATAGAATATGAATATGAATGTAAATTTGATTATAGATGTGTTTTTTAATAGTGATGTTGTTGTTGTGAAAGGGAAGATTAAGTGTGAATTATTGGTTTTTTGGAAGGGAGAAAGCGGTTTTCTCCCTTAGCTGTTCCGCGGCATTAATAGTATTTCTTATTACGCTATTGCGATTATATTTTGCTCCTAGCCTGAATGCGGATGCTGTTTTGTACTTGTATTGTGCGGACATATTTCGCGAATTTGGCTGGGGCGCAGCGGAGGCTGTGTATAGAAGACCATTCTACCCTGCAGTTATTGGCGTTGTGGCAGACTTTTTGAGTGTCAGTTCGCTGGCCAGTGCGGTTCTAGTCACGGCTTTTTTGAGCGGGGCTACAGCGTATGCATTTGTATCCTTAGTGGTGGCACTTGGAGGCTCAGTTTTATGTCAGCGCTTGGCAGTATTAGTTATTATTTGCTTTCCAGGCTTTGCGAATTATCAGGACTATTTGATTCGGGACTTCGGTTATTGGTCAGGGTTGATGCTTGCGGCAGCTGCTTTAGTTCGATACATGGGCAGGCAAAGAGTGATCGATCTTGTTTCTTGGGGTGTTTTCACTGGATTGGCGACATTATTCAGGCCTGAGGCGATAATACTGGGTATTCTTATGCCCATTGGTATCCTATTGTGTCGAGATTTAACGGCAGCGGCACGTCTGCGTGCGATTTTGTATTGTTATGTTATGCCCTTTCTGAGTGCATCACTACTTTTTTTATGGTTTCTAGATAGCATTGCCATTTCGGGTGTTTATCAATATATGTTGCAAGAGCCTATCGAGGTGATTGCGGGGTTATTTGATAGCTGGTTGAGTTTGACTTCTGTGGTCAGAGACTCGATTTTAAATAGATATTCCGAACAGTATGCAGGGCTGTTTTTAATATCAGGTCTGGCGGGCATATATATATCCCAGCTGCTGGACGGTCTTGGAGTATGGGCCATTTTGTGTATGGCTACACTTTTCTATCGAGGTGCTTGGGTCCGAGTTAAAAATGGAGTGTTCTTGGTCGCATTAATATCATCTTTGATGATGCTGGCTATTTTCCTTATTGAAAAGCAGTTTTTACAGGCTAGATTTACAATTTTTAGTTGCTTTTTATTGTTGATAACGTTGTGTTTTTCTCTCGCTAATGCGATAGAAAAACAGCGGGTGACGTCGAAATGGCGGTCGTTACTTTTACTGATAGCAGTGTGTGCATTTATTGATGGTCAATATAGCTTTGGCTATTCGAAGAAATATATTTCGGACGCTGTCGACTGGTTGGCTCGTTATGCCGAGCCACAGAGCTCTGTGATTAGCAATAATCCACAAATTAGCTACAGAAGTGGTTTGGGGTTTAATTTTGAAGATCATCGTCGGTTGGGTCGTCAGTCGAAAATTGGCACTGCTGTGTTACCTCTAGGTTATGACTTTGTGGTTTGGGTAAATAAGAGAGGGGGAGAGGCGCCAATGTTTTTTAAACAGTCTGACATCGATTACTGTGCTGTAGCCGATTTTGAAAATGAGCGAGGTGATCGAGCTATTATTTATGAAATAGTCACGGATGTTCTGAAATACGGTCGAAGGTGCGTCAATAGAGTTGTGTTGGGCCGCCCTGAACCAGGTTAAAGTCCTGCTTTTATTTGTGGAGATGCACTGCCACGTTTGAATGGATGCCTACATTTCCACTATAACCGACACACTTGGATTAGATTTGAGAGCCAGCTGATCATAGGCTGTAGTTCTCACACAACGAACCAGGTGACCACATGGGTAGCCCTTACAAGCAGCTGACTCTGGCTGAACGATACCATATTCAATCTCTCTGTGAGCTCGATTTTTCTGCATGTCGTATTGGTAAAAGAATACAGCGCTCCAACAAGACGATATCTCGAGAGCTTAAACGCGGCCCTCCCAATGAATATAGCGCTGATACTGCTCATCTCGATAGCCTCCAACAGCGCAAAGAGGCCGCTAAGTTCCACAAGAGGGCTGCCCCAGTATGCCGGCAAGTTAAGGCCCTTCTTGGCTTAGGATTTACGCCGGAGCAAATTTCAGTGCGCATGAAACTCGAGTCTTTTGGCGGTGCAATTAGTTACCAAACCATCTATAGCTTTGTCAGGGAAAATCAGTGGTGCGATCTTCTCCCGCGCAAAGGGAAACGCTATAAACGTCGCAAGGGCGTTGAGGCTGGAGCTGGCGGCCGCCTCCGCAGCTATGCGGCATTGCCGTACTCCGGGCGGATAGGGTAGAGTGGCCACGAATAGGGCGTTTGTTTTGCCTATACTCCGATAACAATTGTTCGTGGTATTGATGGGAATATTGGCCGAGCGCATTAAAGCGGTTTTTATCACCGATGAGGGCGTGTTTGGTTACAACGCCACGCCCGATGTTCTCAATGAGATTGAATTAGATGACTGTTTATACAGCCGTATTGAGATTATAGCTGACAGTATTGATGATTTATTAGAGTGTCAGTTGCGGGCGGGTATAGAGCCCCAACACTAATATCAAGAACTTAGAAATCGCCTGTTACACGCCAATTTACGGGAGAATTTACATGACCGTGAGCGACGGCATTGGCCGTGCCTATAGTTTTTTTTGGGCGGGCTTGTCGACAGCAGGCGTTACATTGGCAGGAACAGAAGCAGTAGGAATAGAAACAGTAGGATCATGAACAATGGGAACAGGATTATGAACAATGGGCTTATGAAAACTAGACGGATTAAGAGGGGTTGGATTGACCATTGTTTGCCGCAGGCGCGAACCGAAGCAGCCACTGGCAATAACTGCCACAGCGGAGCCGCCGCCACGGCGTTTAGGCAGCAGCACTTAGTGTTGGATCCCAGCCTATGAGCGAGCCGTCGACAGCGCCCTTTTCTGAATGGCGAGAGGCTGTGGTATTTGACGCCGAGGTATTGCGCGGCAACGGCGAGGTGCGCGATCGCGAGTTGCAGCGACTGCTGCAGGCGGTCGAGCGCTGGGGCTTTTTTGAGCTGCAAGGGCACGGCATCGAGACGCAGCACATGAAGGCATTATTTGCCGCTCAGCGCGCATTTTTTGCCTTGCCCGACGCGCAAAAACTCAGTCTGCGCCGCACCGAGACCAACGCGCGGGGTTATAACCCGCGAGAGCTGACCAAAAACCAGATAGACGCAAAAGAGATACTAGATTTTGGCCACAAGCCAGACCCAACGGCAGACGACGATGCGCCGGTCAATCGGGTTGTAGACGGTTGGAACCAAATGCCTGAAGACGCCGGTATTTGCACGCCTATCTGGGACTGGTTTGGTTTGTGCGAACCCTTGGCGATCGAGGTATACGGTTGGTTACTGGAGGCCATGGGTGCCAGCGACGACCTTGCCTCACTGACGCGTGGGCACACCAGTTTTTTGCGTCTAAACGCCTATTCAGACGCCCACCGACTGACGCAGTCGCAAACCAAAGGCCCAGATTCACCGGTACCGCTCGGCATCCATCGGCATACCGATGCGGGCCTATTGACACTGTTGGTCGAAAACGGCCACCACGCATTGCAGGTTTTACACGACCGGCAGTGGCACATGATCGAACCGGCGCCCAACGCCTTTATCGTCAATACCGGCGATATGCTGCAGGTGTTGTCGAACGACCGCTTTGTCGCGCCCGAACACCGGGTGCTAGGCTCTGTCGGTAGCCAGTATCGATTGAGCGCGGCGTACTTTTTCAACCCGCCGTACGCGCAGGTGATCGAGGCGTTGCCATGCAAGCCTGTTGATTTTAGTGGCCACTCAAACGACGATAAGCCGCGCTATCGTGGCTTTACCTGGGAGGAGTTTCGCCGTCGCCGAGGCGCGGGCGATTATCAGGACCTCGGCGAAGAAGTACAGATCAGCCATTACCGTATTTAGCGCGGGCGCGGACCAACCGCCCTTCTGTTAGCCATTGAGCGCAGGCGCAATCAGCTGTGTGCCGGACTCACCCGCGCCGTCCATGGCTTCGCCGCTGTTAATAATGTGCGTTTCGATGGCGGGTGCCTTAGACATTCTGACCGAGGGGTAGTCGAGAAAGTTGATCTCTGCGACCGCGCCGTCTTTGATAGTGGTCTCGCCATACAGCGCTGCGCTTAAGTCATACGTAATGTCCGATTCAATTTGCGCTTTCATTCCGTCCGGGGAAATCGCGTACCCCGCATCAATCACAGCTACCACGCGGGTACTGTCAAGTTAACAAGCCAGCTCATCAGCATGCGATAATCATTGAAAAATCGTATTGAGCGACTAAGAGCGCTTACCTTTTACAAAAATCGCTCAAATTGCTTTGCTGACACTAGGGATAAATTTTTTTGGCAAATGCATTCGAGTTGAATTAAAGAGTTCACTGATTTGAAGCTGGGAATCAGCGAATTAAAAACGCCAGCGGTATTGATCGGCTACTACATAAATCCCGTGATAAAAACCCAGCATATGTTCGGATTTTAAATCTGTGAAACAGCAAAAATCATCAAGTAAGCTTTCGACGCGAAGCAAACAAAGCGAAAACACCAATCGCTAGAAGGAATAAGCTAGTTGGCTCTGGCACGTTAACGGGAGGAGGATTAACGGGAGGAAAAATCACAGAATGTTCAATGCCGCGGACAGTCTGAAGGTTACCCTGAATACCATTAGCCAGTACACGGGTTGCGTTCATGATCGCGCCGTCGCCGATCTGCCAAAAAGCACGGGGTGCAATGAACGTACCGCTTAACTCAGCCCCACCAACAATTGTTGCTAAGTGATTGTTCCAAGCAGCATCGTCACTACCGGCACCATAGAAGTTGAACAAGACTTTGTCAGCTGATACACCATCTAACAAGATTGCCGCACTTGAACCTAGTTTTAGTCGTTCTGATACGTTAATGATGAACGAATCTGCCGCGTTACCACTAAGGGTAAGTGACTCACCGCTGCCCAAATTAATAGAGCCGTCGATATTAAAAACCGAAAGACCGCCATTACCAAATAGTCTTGTTGTTGAAGTGATCGATGAAAGTGGTGTGCCGCTCAGTAAACGAGCAGAATCGGATGCGCTGAGTAAGTCACGGTATATGAGATCCCAGTAGCTTAAATTGCGGTTCTCTCTGCCGCCAGATACGTTAACGCCAGCTGCGGCGCTAACATAACCCCCGTTTATTAGTTGGCCATGAATTTCTACGCCAGAGCCAAGGCTAGTAAAGCCACGACCACCGACATTACCGTGAATGATAGCTTTAGAACCAAGTTGCATAAAACCCGAGGTTTGAGAAGCACCTGGGCCGGCGCTTAATAAAGTGTATTCACCGGCACTGCCAAGGTGGATCGGTAATGCGTAAACACCTGTCGTTGCCGTTAAGAGCCCTACCAAAGCGATAACCTTGCTAATCAACGTCATTATGACTCCATACTTCAAGTGTTTTTTTAATCAAGATTGATGCGTACCGACCGTATTATCTTTCAATGCCCAAGAACGGGGAAACTTTTGATGCGGTAGTAATAGACCAATCAGCACTTGATTCAGGAAAAAAGATAGCGTAGGCGGTATGAGAACAGCAAATGCGACATTCAGGCGCTAAAGCCCTCTACGTGGCATGCAGGCTAGTGCCAGGTATCTATCGAGGTGACATTAGTCGCTAGTTCGGTTAAATCCGGCCCGCCAATCGATGATAATTCGAGTAACTTGGAGGAAAAACTTGGCCTTTTTGAAAATATCATGGCCAGTGTTGCTACTCGCGGTGTCTGAGAAAAAATCAGCGATGATAATGTAAAGTACCGGGGTGCTGATATGACCGATCTTACTATTTATCTGATCAATATATGGAACCCGACGCCAATCACATCCTTGTAGATTTTCGGCTAGATGATTCATTGAATCTGTTGCTTTTATTAGTGTTGGATTTCCACCCTAGTGCCATCCCATAAAGGTCGGCATGTAATCGAGATGAGGGTCAGTAACAATTTGAGCATCACGACTGAGATCACGATTTTTTTGTCACCATTGGCGTGTGCTCCACCCCATTGGGAAAGTCGAATCCCTCACGAAAACTGTCCTCCGCGCCCTCGGAGATAATCACTTTAATTTCATCGTCCCTATTGCCTTTATGCAGCGAATCGTTAATCTCATGCATCGTTTCGGGCAGGATGGTTCTCGCGTTACTTGGACGGATCAGTATGGTCGTCGCAATGACTTTGTTTTTGTATATACTATTATCCCATCAGTCTTGTTGCCTCCTTCATTGGATATATTGAGCGTTGATTTACCGGTCGGTAAGTGGCAGGCTTGGGTGTCGACTTAGATATCGACTTAGGATCAGATAGTATGAACACGGAACATGGTTTCATTGCTGTCGCCAAGCGTCAATTTGCTAAAAACGGCTTAGGCCACACAAGTATTGCAAGCATCGCTGATGAGCTCGCACTGACGAAACAGGCCTTACTACATCATTGCCAAGTCTCATTTGGCAGAAGTTGGCAAAGAAGTGTCGCGCAAATCTGTTGAAGTGAATGGCCGCATAAGTTTTACAGATTAGGTAGGCCGGCATGCTGGTTCAAACGCGGTGGTACTAACCACCAACTGCTTGCCGGAGCAAAACGCTGCGTGACGAAGCGGCTAAGGTACAGGGTCGAGAATAACAAAAAATTACAATAGCTTGGGAGAGCAGAATGAAGCATGCTGAGGCATTAGCGCAAGTTACCGCATCTGGTGAAGTGCACGAACTAATCGACGTTGAAATGCATGGTCACCAATGCCGTGCTTATAAAAATGCACCGGCTACGCTGGGTGAACTATATGCCAGCGGCATATCTGACGAATGTTTCATCGTTTACGAAGACGAGCGCTACACGTTCAAAGAAGCGCATGATCGTTCGGCAAAAATCGCCAATATCATGGTCAGCCAATATGGCATTAAAAAGGGAGACCGTGTTGCCGTTGCCATGCGCAATTACCCAGAATGGGCGATGACATTTAGCGCTATCACATCCATTGGCGCTATTGCGGTTGCTGTAAATGCGCTTTGGAAAACTGCGGAACTTAACTATGGCATGGAAGATTGTGGCGCCAAACTGATGTTTGCAGATCAGGAGCGAATTGACCGCTGCACACCATTCCACCATGAAAGTGGGCTAAAATTGGTCGCCATCCGTCCAACTGCAGAACTGCCATCTGACATCCCAAATCTAGCGCATCTTATAGCAAATGAGACTTCTGCTGAAATGCCACAGGTTGCCATAGAGCCAAATGATGATGCGACAATTTTATATACGTCGGGTTCAACTGGCCATCCAAAAGGCGTTGTTTCAAGCCATCGCGCGATCATTTCTGCCCTTTTGTCATGGGAGGCGGATGCTGTCGCGAGAACGGCGGTTTCGGGCGACGACTTGCTTGAAATCGATCACCAACTCGCGATTTTGGTTGGTGTGCCTTTGTTTCATGTTGCAGGTCTCCATTCGAATTATCTGGGGAGCTACCGTTCACAACGCAAAACGATATTCATGTATAAGTGGGATGTCGCAAAGGGCGCAGAAATAATAGAAAAAGAGAAAGTTGCCCTCTTCTTGGCACCTGCCTCTGTTACCGGAGATTTGGTTCATTATGCACAGCAATCAGGCAGCAATCTGAGCACCTTGCTGACCGTAGGCGGTGGCGGTGAACCACGCGCGCCCGATCAAGTCCGTAAGATCGCAGCTGAGCTTGGTAATACGCAGCCCAATACAGGTTGGGGCATGACAGAAACCAACGCCATCGGCACCAGTGTCGTTGGTGACGACTATGTCAGGCGAGCATCAAGCTCTGGCATGGTCGCAGCTGTTCTTGATATTTCAGTTGTGAATGATGCTGGCGAGCATCTGCCAGCCAGAGAACGCGGCGAGTTGCTAGTTCGAGGGGGCTCGATGTTCCGCGGCTATTGGAACAGGCCGGAGGCGAATGCCGAAAGCTTTACGGGCGCTTGGTTTCATACAGGTGACGAAGCTTATATTGACGAGGAAGGTTTCCTGTTCATCGTCGGCCGGATTAAGGATTTGGTCATTCGCGGCGGCGAGAATATAGGCTGCGGTGAAGTGGAAGCGGCATTGTTGGACCATGATAATATCATCGAAGCCTGCGTCTATGCTGTGCCAGATGAAAAGCTTGGCGAAGAACTGGGGGCTACGCTTTATGTCGATGCAGATTTAGAGGAGGGCGCACTGCGTGAATTCTTGAAACCACGCCTCGCCCACTTTAAGGTCCCGCGCTACATTCGTATGCAGAAAGACCCCTTGCCGCGCATTGCCTCAGGGAAAATTGACAGGATCACGGTGCGGAAAGAGGGCGGCGTCTAGGGCCAATGCCCGTGCCAGAACCAATTAATTTTGGAATTGAGATATAAAAAAGGGGGCCTCGGTATAAAAACCAACAGCTCTAGAATCAGCTGCGGCTTGGGCAAAAGCCGCATTAACTTCGTTGATATCAGCTTGAGTCATGGCGACAGGCATTGTCTGCGTTGGCCTTAAAAAAGCCAAATAGGCTATGTGATAGCACTGCTTGATCTGGGCCGATACCTTCTTTTTGAACAGAACCCACATGCCAATGGTGCAATTTTACCGGACTAGCAGTCGGCATGCGGCCATAAATTCTAAATGAGGGAGGGGATTCCCTCCCTCATTTTACAACTCGCTTCTCTTCCTTGGTTGCTCAGCCTTTGGGGCCTGACTGTAATCGCCAAACGGAGCATCGCGCTTTGTGACGACCGCTTTAACGCCAAGATCACGGGCATCATTGACAAACCCTCGACCCTCGGGTGTATTACGCATTATGCCGTCCAATATGGGCCCTAGAGTTTGCGTACTCTGCAGTCCCATATTTTCATAAGCTTGGTTTACAATCAATTTCATGCACATCAACTGGCTAGACGGGATATTAGTCAGTTTTTCGGCAAGCTTCTGAACTTCGTTATCCAAATCCTCCAGCGGGTAAGAAAAGTTAATGAGTTCAATTTTGGCCGCTTCTTCGCCCGACAGCGATTCTCCGGTCAGAGCGTAATATTTGGCTTTGGCAAGCCCAAGCCGGTAAATCCACATTCCGGACAAGTGGCAACCCCATACCCGCGCATAGGGCGTTCCAAACCGCGCGTCATCTGATGCAATGACTAAGTCAGCACAAAGAGCGAGCTCCGATCCGCCACCAACACAGTAACCGTGGACTTTAGCGATTGTTGGCTTCCCGCCCCGGTGCAACCCCATGAAAGTCGGCATGTAATCGTGATACGGATCAGTAACAACTTGAACATCACGACCGGGATCGTAATTTTCTTCCTTCACCATTGGCGTGTGCTCCAAGCCATTGGAAAAATCGAATCCTCCACAAAAATTGTCTCCCGCGCCTTCAAGGATGATCACTTTAATTTCATCGTCCATATTGGCTTTACGCAGCGAATCGTTAATCCCGTACATCGTTTCGGGCAGAATGGTATTCGCCTTATTTGGACGGTTCATGGTGATCGTCGCAATGGCTCCGTTTTTTGTATATTTTACTATTTCATCAGTCATGTTGTGTCCTTGATCGGATATATTGAGTGTTAGCTTACCAGTCGGTAAGTTTTTTCATCTTGACTTACCAGGCGGTAAGTGTCAATCTTAGATATCGAATTGTGATGAGATATTATGACTACGAAACATCGTTTTATTGCCGTCGCCAAGCGTCAATTTGCTGAAAACGGCTTTGACCGCACAAGTATTGCAAGCATCGCAGATGAGCTCGGATTGACGAAACAGGCTTTACTGCATCATTTTGGTTCGAAGAAAAATCTCTATGGCGAAGTGCTACGACAGATTTCAGAACGTCATACCAGCATTGCCGCTAATCTGGTTCTTGAGACAGAAGATCCACGGACCCAATTGGAAACGGTACTCTTTGCATCGTTTGAAAACGCAATGGAAGAACCATTGGAATCGCAATTACTGATGAGAGAGCTATTGGAAAATACGTCCAGGGCAGAAGTAGCAGATACTTGGTATTTAAAGTCAGCCATTGAGATGCTAGCCAACATCGTTCTCGAATTGCCAGCATGGAAAAATGCGCCACGAACCGATGCCCTAACCTATGTTTATCAGCTTCTAGGGGCGATCAATTATTTCGCCATTTCCCAACCAACGCTAAAGCAGATGTTTGGTGCTCGACAAAGTAAGGCGATGGAAAAAACATTTCGCGCTGAGCTTTATCGGTTGATTCAGGCGGGTGTTTACAGAATTGCAATAAAGGAAAATTAGATATGAATGTGCTGCAAAGCGATTCGCCATTAATAGTCTATGTTGACGTTAAAAGCCCTTATGCATTCGTCGCCATCCGGCCAACTCTTGCTTTGGAAGTTGAACTTGGAATGAAGTTTGATTGGCGGCCTCTAACCTTGGATATTCCCAGCTACCTTGGCTCGGCTGAAAAAAAGGAGGGCAAAGTTGTCGCCTCGTCCGGGCGTAGCCCCAAGGTTTGGAACGCCATTCGGTACTCTTATGGTGACGCCCGGCGCTACGCTAAACGGCAAGGCTTAATACTAAAAGGTACGGAAAAAATCTGGGATTCCAGCATTGCTAATATTGGAATACTTTGGGTCGTTGAACAGGACCGGGATAAGCTGGGCGGCTACTTTGACGCCGTTTTCCCGCCGTTCTGGCGGCGCGAACTCGATATCGAAGATGTTGACGTTGTAAAGTCCTGTTTGGCTGCGGCGGGTGTTGATGCTGACGGTTTTGATGACTTTCAATCAGGCGAAGGCCGTGCCTTGCATGACGATTTACAGCCACAATTTCACCCTCACGGCATCTATGGTGTTCCGACTTATGTCATAGGTGATGAGGTGCTGTTTGGACGGGAGCATATACCCTATCTGCGCTGGCATCTGAGTGGTCAAAAAGGACCTGCCCCTGACATTGCTTACGAGATTGAACCATGCTGACAGTTTATATAGATTTCAAATCACCCGCGTCATATTTGGCGATCAACCCGGTTTTGGCGTTGGTGGAGCGCCACGGTATCGCCTTGGCCTGGAAGCCATTTCGAACCTCAGAGCGTGAAGCACCCACAGTCACTGATAACGCCTCGGTTGCGCAGATGCATCGGAAAGTTCGCGCTGTTTCGAGACGCGTCATTCAGCAAAAATATGCGGCGCATCAAGGGATCAGCTTGGAATTCCCTGAGGCTGTTGGGAATACCGATCTTGCTCTTGGAGCATTGGCATTGACCAGCGGCGATCCCTTGCCATTCATCAACGCGGCATTTGCGGCCTACTGGACCGATCATGCTGATCTGAATGCCCCGACTGCTCTCGCAATCTTGATGTCCGAAACGATCGGAGAGGACTTCGTGCTTGATGAGAAAAGTTGTCTCGACGCGCTCGAATCATCACAGGCAGAAGCTGAAAAACTGGGTGTTGTCGACGCTCCTGCTTTTATCATTCGAGATCAACTATTTATCGGCAGGGAACACCTACCCTGGATTGATGAAATTATTCGAATAGAGACTTAGGCAGCATCTGCTTCATCATCTCGTGTTAAGCACAGGTAAAATAAATGGGCTGTTGTGAGCAGATTTTCTGGCAGATTTGCTGTGCCAAGGCTGAAAATTTCATAACTAGAATGCTTATTTCTCCGGGACCATGCGTGCGTTGGTGAACAGGCAATTCATAGCTGTTTATTCCTGAATGAGCGTGCGCAACAGTTCGCGCTACAAGTTTTTTATAGGAGTAGCGTCCCGGTGAGCTTTATCTAAGTCTCTAATTGATCACTTTGTTATCATCAAAAATATGAATTTTATTGAGGGACGTTCATAACAGTGATATTAGAATCATCGTTTATGAGTAATATTCTAGTAGCTAATACTCAACAAATAAGTTTTGCCAGGAGTCTTTTCCAATGCAATTTAGTTTGCCTCAACTTCACGAAGCCATAGCCGCAGCAGTCCCCGATCGTGAGGCCCTAGTTTTCAGGGATAAACGATTTACCTTCGCCCAACTCACGGATCGAACGCGCTGTCTTGCCAATTTTTTCCTTAGTCGTGGCATCACCATTCATCAGCAACGTAAAAACCTCGATAATTGGGAGTCTGGACAAGACCATGTTGCCCTGCTAATGCTTAACGGCAATGAGTATCTGGAAAGCACGCTCGGTGCATTAAAAGCACAAGCTGTCCCATTTAATGTGAATTTTCGTTATGTTGAAAAAGAGCTGCTATACGTTTTAAATAACGCCAATGCCAAAGCGATTGTCTACCATTCACAGTTTGCGCCAAGGCTGTCAGCCATTCTTAAAGATCTTTCACACCCGGCTACATTAATTCAGGTGAAGGACGGGTCAGGCATTGAATTGTTACCCGGTGCCTTGGATTATGATGACCTTATTGCCAGTTCCTCCTCCAGTAAACCTAATGTGGTTTGGAGCCCGGATGATCTTTACATGCTTTATACCGGGGGTACAACTGGGATGCCCAAGGGCGTTCTATGGAGACAAGGAGATCTGATAACTAGTGCACTGGGAGGGAAAAATTCTGATGGCTCTGTTATCGATTGTATAGACACCTTTACAGAACGAGCAACTGGGGGCCGGCGACACCGTTTTTTGACGACGCCACCTTTCATGCATGGCGCTTCGCATTGGCTCGCGTTTAATGCCTGGCATGGAGGCAATACCGTTATCGTTCAAAATAACGTTGAAAAACTCGACCCACCCGATGTCTTGTCGGTGATAGAAAAAGAACGAGCGACCGCTTTAATGCTTGTTGGCGACGCCTTTGGTCGTCCAATTTTAGAAGAAATACAACGAGGAAACTACGACCTTTCCTGTATAAAAATTATCATGAACAATGGCGCAATATTGAATCATCCCGTCAAAGTTGCCTTACTGGAAATGCTTCCGGCCGCAAAAATTGTCGACAATATGGGCGCCTCGGAAACGGGAAGTCAAGGTGTGAAAATCTCGACGCTAGAGGGAATCACATCGAAGAACAGCGCCGACGCCACAAATTTTAAACTTTCAGCCGACAATGTTGTGTTGAGCGAAGATTTACAGAAAGTTTTGGAAAAAGGACACGATGGAACAGGTTGGCTCGCTAAGAAGGTTCATGTACCGCTGGGTTACCTTGATGACAGGGAAAAAACGCAGTCAACTTTTCCAGAAGTCGATGGCCAACGCTATGCCGTTCCCGGCGATAAGGTCCAGCTAAAAGAAGATGGAAACATCCTGTTTTTCGGCCGAGATTCGGGCACTATCAATTCAGGAGGAGAGAAAATTTTTGCGGAAGAAGTAGAGCGAGCATTAAAGTATCACCCGAGTGTTTTTGATGCCGTTGTTGCCAGTCGTCCAAGCGAGCGATGGGGTAACGAAGTTGTCGCGGTTGTTCAATTACGAAAATCAAGTCCCTTCGACAAAAACAGTATATTAGACGAATGTGGGAAGCATATCGCTCGTTACAAATTGCCTAAGGCTTTTAGTATAGTTGCTACCATAAAACGTAGCCCTAGTGGCAAAGCAGATTATCGGTGGGCAAAACTGGAAGCCGAAAAAGCCTCTTGATTCATTTTAACGATAGATTATTACGATGGACAAACAAATAAAAAGGAGCGCATTGATCTTTCGGTAACCCAAAGAAACCATGAATATTCCCATTACTTATCGCTAATGATTTTTTTATCTGTCACTAAGAGTTGTATGCTCTAGTGTACTATCCAGCGCTTTACCCAGTTTTTCCATGATCTCGTCAACTTGGGCTTCTGTGGTAATAAGTGGGGGGCATAATGCCAGGCTATTGCCTGCTACGGCTCTAACAATTAACCCGTTGTGCTGACATGCCAGCACAGCCTTAGCGCCTACACTGCCATCAGTGAAGGCTGCTTTGGTAGTCTTGTTGGCAACCAGCTCTAGCGCCGCGATCATCCCTTTTCCTCTTACCTCACCCACGAGCGGATGATCTGAAAAAGCTTTTAGTCGACGTTGTAAATAGTCACCGGTACTGGCGGCTGTTTTGAAAATATTGTCGCGCTGATAAATTTCCAGAACTTTTAAGGCGATGGCGCAACCCACTGGATGACCACTATAGGTATAACCGTGGCCAAAAACACCAACTTTTGAACTGAGCTCAACCATCGCTTCATACAATTCGCTACGAATTATTGAAGCGCTGATCGGATAATAAGCAGAAGACATTTGTTTGGCCAAAGTCATCATGTCGGGTTGTTTAATATTCATGGTTGTGCAACCAAAGTCATTGCCGGTGCGACCAAATCCGGTGATTACTTCATCAGCCCAGAATAGAATATTGTAACGTTGTAAGATGGTTTGTACTTTTTCGTAATAACCAGCAGGCGGCACGATAACACCACTGGCACCAGTGATGGGCTCAGCGATAAAGGCGGCGATCGTTTCTGGTCCTTCGCGCACAATCAGTTGTTCTAGGTTGTTGGTGATGCGGTTAACAAATTCGGCCTCACTTTCACCGTTATTGGCGCCGCGATAATAGTGGGGATGGTCGGTGCGCAAGATGCCCAGTGCATCAATGGGCGAATCAAAATGAGTGAGGTTGGCGGGTAGGCTGGTCAATGAGCCTGCGGCGACGGTCACGCCGTGGTAGGCTCGTTCGCGGGTAATGATTTTCCTTTTTTCGGGCTTTCCTAGCGCGTTAAAATAATAGCGTAGTAGTTTAATGTGGGTGTCGTTGGCGTCTGAACCTGAGTTGCCAAAAAATACTTTTGCGTTTTCGACGGGTACCATCTCCGCTAAACGATTAGCGAGGTCAATACCCGCTTGATGCGTTTTTCCACCAAACATGTGAGTAAATGACATTTTTTTCATTTGCTCGTTACTGGCCGCTATTATTTCCTGATTACCGTAACCTAGCGAAGTACACCAAAGTCCAGCCATACCCTCTAGGTATTGTTTACCGTCTTTATCATAGACATAAATCCCTTCGCCGCGGTCGATCACTAATTGCTCTATAGCTTTAAAATTGGTTGTGGGATAAATAACTGCACTCATAATGGTCTCCTGATTTTGACTCCACCGAAAGAGCTGCCGTGACCGTGATAATACAGGCATTAATGCCGACAATACTACCTCTTAGAGTTTTCCTGACGGGCGATATGGGACGGTTGTTACCCGCAAAAAAATGTCGTTTACCTGGGGTTTGGTGTTGTTAGCTAATCTTCAGTTTAATCGGAGAACAAGTTATCGTCATGATTTAGATGTACTGAAAAATCGCTGTGATGCCATCCTCTTCGATGGTAGAAGACTCTGCTCTGGTTTAGCTACGTAGCTGCTGCTATATTCGTCAATAATAATACAGAGATAACGACTATGAAAGACGGAGTTGAGGGGCAGGGTAGTGCCGGCACGGGTAAACGTTTCCCAGTTGCTGCACCTAACGGTGAAATCGCCCGTATTCTTTTGTCCTTCCTCGCTACAGCAGGTTTGTTTTACGTCAACATTATGCCAGCGTTAGTGAATGGACTAATTGATGGACTGGGTTTTAGTAATCAGCAGGCCGGATTTGTTGGGTCAGCCAATGTATATGGCGCGGCTTTGGGTGCATTGGCGGCGGTTTTCATTGTCAAAAGGATCCAATGGAAGCCGTTGTCGTTATGGTTGTTACTGGGGTTGATGGCAGCTGATGTATTTTCGATGTATCTGGATACCCCAGCAACATTGATTGCGCTGCGCTTTTGCCATGGAGCCATTGGTGGACTGTTAGTGGGTATTGGTTTTTCGATAATTTCGAGAACCACCGAAGCCGACCGAACTTTTGGCTATCTGTTAACGGTACAATTTGGCCTCGGTGGTTTAGGCCTAATGTATTTGCCATCGTTAGTGCCCGAGTTTGGCACGTCTGTTTTGTTTTTGTCGCTGATCGCTTTTAGTGGCGTGACGTTACTGATGTTACCTTTTTTGTCGGATTATCCTATTGAGCAACCTACGCAAACCAGTGCCAATAACAACGCCGGCACCGGCATCAATATCAATATGTTAAGCATGGCGTTGCTGGCGATATTCTTATTTCAAGCGGCGAACATGGGTATCTATGCATATATCATCGGTATTGGAAAACACTTTGGCCAGGAAATGGGTTTTATCAGTTCTACTTTAGGTGTAGCGGCGTGGATCGCTATTACTGGGTCGGTACTGGTGATTCTGATGTCTACCCGCTATGGACGAGTGGTGCCAATTGTTATCGCAACCGTATTAACCATCATTGGTACTTGGGTTTTGCATTATAGCGAGCAAAAATCCATGTACTGGATTGCTAATGTTGGCGTGGGTATTACTTGGGCGTTTGTTATTTCTTATCTCCTGGGTATGTGTTCAGAGTTTGATGCGCATGGACAGATGGCTGCATTGGCTGGGTTTGCATCCAAAATGGGTCTGGCCTCTGGACCTTTGGCGGCAGCTTTTTTAGTCGGTGATGATAATTATGGCGCGTTAATCAATATAGCAGCGGTTGCGCTAGTTGGCAGTCTGTTGGTGGTTATCTTACCAGCATTCAGTCTAGATCAGCGCAACTAACGGAAACTACGCGTTCTTTAACAAGCTGGCGACCCGCGGCGACAAGTTCATAAACCTGTAAAAATCAAACGTTTTTGCTGGTCAGTTTATCGTTATATCAATAATCAGCCTTTACCGGACCCGCAGTTTATTGAGTTATCTTTGAGCGAAAAAAGGTAGGTCTGTAGGACGTAAAAAAAGAGTCAATTGTGCCGATGATCGAGCGGATAGGACGATATTGTTCACGTTTAAACATGAAGCTACTTAGGTAATATCTAGCGCTAACAAAGCTTGCTGATTTAGCTTCACGAGCACCATTAAACTGTTAGTGGCTTGAAATAACAGTATCCGGGGGGAATTTGGGTAATGTCAGAGATATCATTACTGCGGCCATCAGCAGCACCGATGCCCCTATTAAGGCGATATCGTAGTTCCCTGTTCTGTCCCAGATTTGCCCCGCAAGAATAGGACTAATACCGCTGCCAACGATGAATACGCTGTACTGCATGCCGAAAATGACACCATAATTCTTCAAACCAAAGTAGCGTGCGCTAAAATAACCAATAAGGTCCACTTCGGCACCGATCGCTAAACCAAGGGCTATACCTGCCACTAAAGCATAATCAATACCCCCCAAACCTAGCGACAGACAACCTAAAGCCACCAACGAAAAGACCACGGCCGTGACGTAAGGTGCGAATATTCTGTCAATTAGAAAGCCTGTGACCAATCGACCGATCATCACCGAACCACCAATCACCGCACCATAGCCACCCGCCGCTTCAGGACTCATACCTGCGTCCTGAAGTAGTGGAATAAAGCTGGGGATAAGTCCTGATACGGCAATCGCAACTAGGATGAACATTGCGCCAATACTCCAGAATGCACGGCTGCGAAGAGCTTCAGATACGCTGGATCCCGGGGCGGTGACATGGCCCTTTGCTGGATCGTCGTCTGTATCATCATCGGCAATGGGATTACCACTTGGCGGCTGATCGGGGGTCCACCACCAAACTAGTGGCAGGGCGATGATCACGCTATAAAATAAGATCATGTAACCCTGTCGCCAACCATGCTCGTCAACATAGGGTGTTAGAAAGCGCGAAAGCAAGACCCCGGCGACGCCGGTTGATGTGAGGCATATCCCGAGGGCTAAACCACGATTTTTGACAAACCATACATTAACGGCGCGGGTGAACGCGAGAGGTGTAGAAGCAATGCCGGCAACGGTATAAGCCGCAGAAATGGTATATAAAACCCATAATTCACCGTTCATTTGGCTGATTGCTAAAAAGCCAAGGGAATATAACGCCAATGAGATGGTTGCTACTTTTCGCAATCCGAATCGATCGATTATGATACCGGCAAGTGGAGCAACGATGATCATCACTAGTATGCCAATCGTCGTTGCAAGGCTAATTTCTGTCCGCGTCCAGCCGAAATCTTCTTGCCAAGGACGAATCCAGATACCAGCGGAATAAAAAGGTAACGAAACAAGACTGACACCGATACCGATAAAGGCAGCCGTGAGCACGCGCCATCCTCTGGCAAATTCACTTTGAGTGTTGCTCAATATGTGCACCTTTATTTGACGCCGGTTGATAGACTAATGCCGAAGGATCGTTTCTGACGGTCGTATCTCATAGGGTTTATAATCCTATAAGATTAGCGTGTAGAACAATGGTAATAACAGTACCTTGTTTAGTGATCGATTTAAACACGACAGGCCGGCAATGTTAGTGTGAGCACTATTGTTTAAATACCAAAACAATAGTTATCTAACTAAACTGATACTATTTAACCGCGGGTGCCCGCGGTTTATGATCTGTTTTTTGATTGAAGAGCATGTTCTGTTATTCGCCGTTGATAGAATTGGGTTGTTGGAGGCTATTGCAAAAAGCTGTGATCGCAGCTGTAGAGGAAGATTTTCATTGTTTCTGAGCAGTTGACGGAAGCTTCCGCTGCAGTCAGTGGCAACGATGGCGGCAGGGAGTCATCAACACTTGGCGTTAGGAGGATGTCCAAGCAGTCAAAACCAAAATGCCGCCTGATGAACTCGAGCTGTTAGGCCAAATAACAGGGTAATGAGTCATCAGGACGACGATGGCTGATTTATGCGCCTTGGTTGAGATAGTCTAACATCGTGTCAGCATCGCTGACACCAAAAGGGTCTTCTGGACAGTTGTCCATCAACCCAGGTTCGGCAAATAGCGCTTTAATATCACCGTCAATAACGTGCATAGAATACCGCCAAGAACGATCGCCAAAGCCGAGATTTTCTTTCTTCACGAGCATGCCCATCAAGCGACTGAATTCACCATTTCCATCCGGGAGCATTTTGACTTTCTCAATGCCGAGCTGTTTAGCCCACTGAAACATAGAAAAAGCATCGTTCACGCTGAGGCAATAAACGTCATCGACGCCTTTTGCTTTAATCGCCTCAATGTTATTTTCATAACCTGGCAGGTGAGTGCCAGAGCATGTGGGCGTGAATGCGCCCGGCAAAGCGAGTACCACAATATTTTTGCCGCCGAAGATATCAGCCGTACTTTTATCTTCCCAGCGGAATGGATTTTCGTGATCGACACTTTCATCGCGAACTCGGGTTTTAAATACTACATCAGGGACTTGTCGGTTCATGGGTGTATCCTTATGGTTGTAGGCTTATGGTTTAATAAAGTTACTATCAGATCACTCTGGCTAGCGTCTGTGTTTTATGGCCTTTTATAGCTTCTAAAGAGGAGGATGCGGGAAAAACACCAATAGGTAAAATTGTATTTTTATTCTAGATCAATAGGCCTTGGCTATTGATTATACTCTGGTTATTTATCGGTCGCCTCTGTGTTTGCTCTTTTCAGCTTCAGAGATATTCCCTGAGCATACAGCGGGCTATAAAAATTTCGCAATGAGGCGATGATCCCGTATCATAAATCACACATGATCATGGTTTTAAGGAAATAAAATGTCGTCAACACTGTCTGTTAGTACCCTCGAAGTCCGTAAAGATAATTGGGCTGATACTCGGATCAATACTCAGGTCTTGAGTCAGGAGCTCAACGAAAACGAAGTTCTTTTTAAGGTTGATCGACAAGCATTGACCGCCAATAATATTTCCTATGCCTCGGGTGGCGACATGCTTGATTACTGGGGGTTTTTCCCGACCGATGACGGTTGGGGGCGAATTCCAGCAATGGGTTGGGGCGTTGTGATTGCCTCGGCGCACCCATTGATAAAAGTGGGGGAGCGAACCTGGGGATTTTATCCTTATTCGAGTCATCATAAGATTTTAGCGGGTAATGTCAGTGAAACCTCTTTCTCCGATCTATCGGCACATCGCGAGAATCATGCGCCTATTTACTCTCAGTTTGATCGTTCTACAGGCAACCCTATTTATGACGTGGCGAGAGAAGATCAGGACAGTTTGCTGCGTGGGTTGTTTTTAACTTCGTGGTTGGTCGAAGATTTCATCGATGTGAATAACGCATTCGGTTCACAGAGCTGTCTAATAACCAGTGCCTCCAGCAAAACGAGCATCGCCTTAGCGTATTGCGTAAAGCAGCGAGGCAAGCTCCGTAGTGTTGGTATTACCTCTGCTGGCAACGTGGCCTTTTGCCAGAGTCTAGATTGTTACGATGCAGTTGTCAGTTATGATCAGCTAGCTGAGCTTAACCCAACTCAACCTGTTGTGATGGTAGATATGGCCGGTAACGCCAAAGTGATCAGCGAGCTTCATCACCACTTTGGTGAGCAGATGATGTACTCCTGTCGCATTGGCGCGACTCACTATAGCAAAATGGGTTCCCCGAAAGACTTGCCGGGTGCCAAGCCGGTATTCTTTTTTGCTCCGACTCATCGTGAAACTCGCAGCGAAGCATTGGGTATGGAAACGTTTACTAAGTTAATGTGGAGTTCGTTCTCTGGCTTTCGAGAATTTTGTGATCGTTGGATGACAGTGGAGCGCAGTTATGGCGCCAATGCTGTCACCGCAACCTATCAATCCGTTTTGGCCGGCAAAGTAGATCCAGCCAGTGGCCAGATTGTCTCGATGTGGGATGATTAATGACTTCAATGACTGGTTGTCATCACTACTGGTGCCGATTAGAGGCTGCCATAGGCGATAAAAACCAGTAGGCCTAGGCCTACGGTCCAATAGATATTGCCGGTTTTCCAAGCTGCTATAATAGAGACGATGGCTGCGCCTAGATACGGGTTACTGATGGCGATGTTTAATTGTTCGTCCTTGACGAGAACGATTGGCATGCAAATAGCCGTTAGCACAGCAGGCCCGCTGAAACTGAGGAAGTCCCGCGCATTTGTGCCTAAGCGAAGAGGCAGCTTCCCTTCTAGAAAAAGATAGCGACTGGTAAAAATAACAATGGCCACCAGAAGAATAGTGATCAACGTCATTGCCTGCGCTCCCACCCATTGACGGCAAATCCTGCAGTCATTGCCAATAGTCCTGCCATGATGAGTCCGGTCTCTAGTTGCCACAGTGAAAAGGTTACCGAGGCGATACCCGCTACGATAACGGTGACTAAAACAGACCATGTTTTTATAGTCGGTACAATCAGCGCAATAAACGTTGCAGCAATTGCAAAGTCAAGCCCTAGATGGGTCAGATCAGGCAGCGATGTTCCAGCCACAATGCCAATGAAGGTCCACACATTCCACGCGATGTAGAAACTGCCGCCGGCACCCAAGGCATAATACAGGCGTAGGCGATTTTTATAGGCGTGCCGGTGACCGGAAAGAGCAAATAGTTCATCGGTCAGTAAAAATCCTAGTGATAAACGCCATCGCAGCGGTTGATTTTTTAGCCGCTCGCGCAATCTTAATCCGTATAAAAAATGCCGAGAAGTGATCACTAATGCGCTGAATAAAATCGTCGAGAGACTGGCATTATCTGCAATAAGTTCGACAGCGACAATTTGTACGGTACCGCCGAAGGCGATTGCCGAAAAGGCCTGCGCTTCAAGAGCACTGAAACCCCGCTGGACGGCGAGAGAGCCAAATAGGATGCCCCATGGTAAAACAGCAAGGCTGAGGGGCAGCATGTCGAGAGCTCCTCGGTATGCGGCAAGGCGATAGACATCGTGGTTTTTTTTCAAATGCGTTCGTTCCCTTTTATCGGACGTCGCCAGTTCAGCTATGGGCCAACCATTGTATTCAACCTGAGATCAGTTAAGGTTTTAATAGCTGCTTAATTGATAGCGCATAATGACATATACTCAGGGTTAATTTTAGAGCTGATATCCAGAGAGCCTCATGTCCAAAGAAACCCCCGCTGCAGCACTGGCTGCTTACGCACCCAAGCTGCCGATACCTAGTCTACGCTAATGAAATTCATTCATACTTCCGACTGGCACATCGGCCGACAGTTTCACAACGTGTCCTTACTTGATGACCAGCGCCATGTACTCGAACAAATCGTTGGCTATATTCAATCTGAATCGGTTGATGCCTTGGTTATTGCTGGCGATATTTATGACCGCTCGGTGCCGCCGGCAAAAGCCGTCGAACTATTGGACCAATTTATTACCCGAATTTGTTCAGAAATGAACACGCCTGTTATTTTAATTCCCGGCAATCATGATGGTGCCGAGCGCTTACGTTTTGGCTCGCGGCAGTTACGTTCAGCGGGGCTGCATATCCTCGGTGATCTCAAGCGAGTGACTGAACCGGTTTTGATTACGGCGGGCGAGACAACGGTTGCTTTTTACGGTATTCCCTATAATGACCCCGAAACCGTGCGCAACCTGTTTTCCGCTGATGTAACAAGCTACGACGATGCCCACAGTTATCTAGTCGATGAGATCACCACCGTGATGCGCAATGACCTGGCAAATGTATTGATCAGTCACTGCTTTTTGGAGGGTGCCCAAGAATCGGAATCGGAGCGGCCGCTGTCGATAGGTGGCGCAGACCGCGTCAGTTACAAGCCCTGTGTCAATTTTGATTATGTCGCACTGGGGCACTTGCATAGCCCTCAGTATAAAGGGGAGGAGTTTATTCGCTATTCTGGCTCGATTCTCAAATACAGCTTTTCCGAAGAAAAACACAACAAGGGCGTGACACTGGTAGAGGTCAATGATCAGTCGGTAACAAGTAGGCACTTGCCACTGCAGCCGCTGCGGGATATGCGTATCATCGAAGGCGAATTACAGACAATTCTGGAGCAGGGGAAAGTCGACCCGAATAACGACGATTATTTGCTGGTCCGGCTAACGGACCGCCATGCCATTCTCGACCCGATGGGTAAACTGCGGGCAGTTTATCCTAATGTTCTGCACCTGGAAAAACCCGGGATGCTGGCCACCGGCGAGCAGAAAATGAACAAGGAAAACTTACAACGTGGTGAGTTGGAAATGTTTCGAGACTTCTTTGTGCAAATAACCGGCCAGCCTGTCAGTGAGGAGCAGGACGCGGCGATTCAGGGTGTTATTAATGAACTCAACAAGCAGGAGACGCAAGTATGAAGCCGCTGTCGTTGACCTTGCAAGCATTTGGACCTTTTGCCGGTAAAGAGTCGCTCGATTTTGCTGCACTGGGATCAAACCCTCTGTTCTTGATCAATGGTGCAACCGGTGCTGGTAAAAGCTCAATTCTTGATGCTATTTGTTTTGCTCTCTACGGCCAGACCACGGGTGCTGAGCGCGATCCTGCGCAAATGCGCTGCGATTTTTCTGAGCCGTCGCTGCTAACCGAAGTCAATCTGGAGTTCGCTCTGGGAACTAAGCACTACCGAGTTAGGCGGGTACCACAGCAGAATAAACCTAAAACCCATGGAGAGGGCATTACTAACCATGCCCCCGAAGCTCAGTTCTGGGAACTCGATGGTACTAAGGATGGCAATTTACTGGTCTCCAAGAAGGTCACCGATGCAACACAGGCCATCAAAGAACTGATTGGTCTCGACGTCGAACAGTTTCGGCAGGTAATGGTGTTGCCCCAGGGTAAATTTAGGGAGCTGCTACTGGCAGATTCCAGCGACAGGCAAAAGATTTTTAGTCAGCTGTTTCAGGCAAGTATTTATAAGCGGATTGAGGAGTCACTGAAGAGTCGTGCGTCCGGTATCAAGCAGGCGGTTGAAAATCACCAGAATCAAATTCGTGGTATTTTGCAGGCAGCTGAAGTCAATACTGAAAATGAAGTAGCTAACTCTTTGGCGACTCTGGCGCCTGAGTTATCGGTAGCATTGGACGTTCGAACAAAAGCGGAGGCCGAGAAAAAAGCCAGCGAGACGGCCAAAGAACAAGCCGAGTGGTTAGTTAATCGCCTCGATGAGTTCAGTTATAAGCAGAAGCAATTGGCCGAATATGTCGAACAAGAGTCCGTCATCAATGCGAAACAGCAAAAACTCGATAAGGCTATCAACGCTCGTGCCGTAAAACCGATGTTTGCCAGCATGCAGGCAGAAGAGGGCAGTCTGGACAGCCTTGAAAAGGCATTGGCGAGTAGTGCTGACCAGTGGAAGCAGGCAGAGCTCCGTCAAGTTACCTCTGTGCAAGCGTTTAACCTTGCGAAAACGAATGCGAAGGAACTGGGTGAGCTGACCAAGCAGCAGTTAACATTGGAACAGCTTGAGAAGCAATATCATGAGCTACAGCAGGCGCAGGGACGGCTGACCATTGCGGACGAGGATCTTAATGCCAGCAAGATGGTGTTAACCCAAAATCAGCAGCAACAAGCTACCCTGAACAATGAGCTGGAAGTTGCAGAACAATCGAATCAAACCCTTCAGGGTGAATTGGAAAACTTGGCAGGCCAGCAAATTTTGCTCAGTCAGCTGGATACCCAGCTAGCGGAGCGAAGACAGTTGGAAATAAGTCGCGATCTGGAAACAGAGCGTGCCGAATCCGAAATCATTTGCCAGCAAGATTACAGGGTGGCGCAAGAGTCGTTCAAACAGGCAGAAGTCAGTGCGAAAAAAACCGAGATGAGCTGGCATGCAGGTCAGGCAGCTTTGTTGTCGAGAGAATTGAAACACGACGAACCCTGCCCCGTCTGTGGCAGCGTGGAACATCCATCACCGGCGGCAGACAATAGCGAGCTGACTGACAAAAGCGCAGTTGATAAAGCCAGGGCGGTGGCAGAAACAGCCCGGCGAGTCATGGACAATTCCAGAGAAGGGTTGGATACAGCCGCCAGCGCTCTGACTCAAACACGGGCTGAGCGCGAGCGACTGGCTATATTACTAGGGCCCTTGGCGAGCGAGCCGTTGGCGGTGTTGCAGGCGAAACACAGCGCGAACGTTGAAGCATTAAATACACTGTTGGCCAAGCAGGACCTGCAGCGACAGTTACAAGCACGCTTAGCAGTCATTAAAGCCGAACAAGTCTTGTTGACAAAGACGCTGGAAACATTGGCTGGTGAGGTGAGTGAGCACAACGAAAAAGTCGTTAGAATACGTGCAGGCGTTGATCAATTATTGTCGGTATTGTCACAGGTTTTGCACAAACCTGATGCTATTACAGAGCAACTCGCGGAAGTTGCGTTGCATATGAGGCGGCTTTCTCAAACGTTAGAGGTAGCCGAGAAAGCGCAGGCAGATACACGCTCGGAATGTGACAAGGCTGCCGCTCAACATGCCGCGCTGGAAAAACAGCTGATCGAGCAAGCGAAGCAGACCAGTGAAGCAACAGCAGCTTGGCATGAAGCGCTTGCAGATAGTCTTTTCGTTACGGTCGATGACTTTCGTTTGGCAGTTTTGGCGGAGAATGAGCAGCTTGAGCTGAAGCTAACGATAGAGGGGTATCGTACGGAGCTCAGTGCTATCAAGGGGGCTGTACAGCAAATACAAGCCGATATAGCAGAGAGAACGCGACCGGACTTAATTGCTATTGAGGCAGCGTTAAACGAAAAGAATGAACTCTATAAGTCAGCAGATACTCTATGGCGAACGTTGGAGGCACGCAGCAACCAACTCAAAGATATACAAGTAAAGCTCGAAAGGGCTCACGAAAAAAATGAATTACTGGAAGCCGAGTATAAAATCACCGGCACACTTAGCGATGTTGCCAATGGCCAGACGGGCAACAAAATTAGTTTGCAACGTTTTGTGCTCAGTGTGTTGTTGGATGACGTGCTCATTCAGGCATCCCAGCGCCTTAACTTAATGAGTAAAGGCCGCTATCAGTTAGTGCGTAAAGAAGACCGCGCCAAAGGTAACAAAGCCTCTGGGCTGGAACTGGAAGTGGAGGACAGTTATTCCGGTAAAACTCGCTCGGTTGCGACACTGTCGGGGGGCGAATCGTTTCTTGCAGCACTTTCCTTGGCACTGGGCTTATCCGATGTAGTTCAGTCCTATGCTGGCGGGATAAAACTGGATGCTTTATTTATCGATGAAGGGTTCGGCAGTCTTGACCCCGAATCACTCGACTTAGCTGTTAGAACGTTGATCGACCTGCAGGCGTCTGGACGGATGATCGGAATTATATCCCATGTTACCGAGCTAAAAGAGCAAATGGCGCTGCGAGTGGACGTGGAAAGCGGCAGGGTGGGTAGCCATATAACAATAAACGTGGCGGCCTAAATGCATGCGGCAGCTCCGGCTCAGCCATCTGATAGCTTGATTAGTTTCTTAATAATAGGTTCATTTTTTTTAACCGCGTGCGGACATTTTAATGTTCACTATGTTAGCCGGTGACGAAGCAATAGCATTGCGCAATATTAAGCATGTGCGGTGAGTGGGCGACCAAGACCGGCTGTTTTTCCCGCAGGGAAGCCGGCCTCAGGCGAGAATAAAGTGTGCTAAGAGGTCTGCTATGCAAAAAGCAAGGGCATTGTCGCGTTGTCGGGCCTGATGGTAGATAGATACAGAAACCACACAACAAACCTATGCCCTAAAATCGATAGGCGAATAGTTATTTTTTGAATTTTTTACCGCGTTCTCGAAACTCAGTGTCGGCTAGCACTAATAATATTTGTTGCCTGTCTTCCATTGCCATTGCCGCTTCCATACTTGATGCGTCGACGGAAAAGTTCAGCGCATCTTTGGTAAGGCGCAGCCCCATTTTTGACGCAGCAAGCATGGGCGTAAGCATCTCGTCAGCCGCTTTAGCAAGATCAGCATCGGGCACAACTTTTGAAACCAGCCGGTGCTGAAGCGCTTCTTCGGCATAGATAAAACGTCCGGTCAAAAGTAATTCTGATGCCAGTGAAGTCCCCACTAATCTGGGGAGAAAGTAACTCGATCCCATGTCACAGCCACTTGTGCCAATAGTTAGGTATGCGGCATTCATTTTGGCACTCTCACCAAGAATACGAATGTCGGAGGCGAGAGCTAATGAAAAGCCGCCACCACATGCTGCCCCCTTGACTAACGAAATGATCGGTTGTGGGCATCTGCGCATAGCTTTATAGATGTCAGAAATATTTTTTTGCCCTTGCAGGCCTTGCTCAACACCTCTGGAGACATTGGTGGAATCATTGAGGTCAAGGCCGGCACAAAAAGCACGGCCCGAAGCACGTAAAACAATGATGCGAGTTTCGTCATCATAATATTTCTCTTCGAAATAGGTCCGCAGTTGAAGAATCAGGTCCTGGTTAAGTGCATTGAGGCTGTCAGGACGGTTGAGAGTCACCCATTCAACATCGCCCTTTCTCTCTACCTGTAATATTTCAGATTGTTCAGTCATTTTTTATCCTAGCTGCGTATGCCTAAAAGACCGATTACTATTAATCGGGGGTCATGGTTCTGACAAAATACTTGGCGCTTCCGCTATAGCGGAGCGCGCTCTAAGTTTTAGTCTTTGCACAATTTACTATAAGAAGACCGATGACGGCAATCGCTAGGGTATTACGATTTTAGCGGCTGAATAGATAGTGAGCGCCTGTCTTCGGAAAGCCCCCGGTATAGACAGAAACACATAAATAGCAATACCACGGTAAATGGCAATCCTGTTGCAATGGCGCCTGCCTGCAGAGCGTTCAATGCCTCTTTGCCGCCACCGAAAATTAATGCCCCAGCAATACTTCCTTCCATAACCGCCCAGAAAATGCGTTGTGGTACTGGTGCATCTAGCTTGCCGCCAGCAGTGATACTATCGATAACCAGCGAGCCGGAATCTGAAGAAGTCACAAAAAACATCATCACTAAGAGAATACCCAGTCCTGTTGTAATCTGATTGAACGGTAAATTTTCTAGCATTTGAAAGGTTGCCAGGCTGGCGGTTAATGTATCAATTCCAGAGGCGAGGCCACCAATGCCGTTCTGCGCTTGTTCTATTGCACTGATGCCAAAACTGCTCATCCACACGATTGTCACTAATGTTGGCACCAGTAACACGGCGATCATAAACTCCCTGACGGTTCGACCGCGGGATATTCTGGCAATGAACATACCAACGAAGGGAGACCAGCTAATCCACCATGCCCAGTAAAAGACAGTCCAGCCATGCATCCACTCCGAATCCTGACGATCAGTCCAGACACTGAGTGACACTATATTTGAAAGATAGTCGACGGAGGTGGATAGCATACCCTTAAAGATCGCTAACGTAGGGCCCATAACAATGACAAAAATCAACAGAAACAGCGCCAACGCCATATTAGTATTGCTCAGAATTTTGACGCCGCCATCAAGGCCTCTGACAACGGAGACAATCGCCACTGACGTAACCCCAATTACAACGGCGATTTGGGTGTCTAACCCACTGGAGACACCGAATAAAAAGTGCAACCCCGATGCTGCCTGCGCAGCGCCCAACCCCAAGGATGTTGCTAAACCAAAAATAGTGGCTAGGACCGCCAGAATGTCAATAGTGTGCCCCATCCATCCCCAGCAACGCTCGCCTAACAAGGGGTAGAACACTGAGCGAATGGTTAGCGGCATTCCTTTGTTATAACAAAAAAATGCCAGCGACAGAGCGACCACCGCGTAAATTGCCCAGGCATGAAGTCCCCAGTGGTAGACAGTTGCCGCCATAGCGAGGCTAGCAGCCTCAGGTGTCCATGCCTCGACGCCGAGTGGCGTACCACCCCAGCCGCTGAAATAGGCCATCGGTTCAGCCACTCCCCAGAACATAAGCCCAATCCCCATGCCTGCTGCAAACAGCATTGAAAACTAGGACATCCGATTAAAGTCAGGTTCTGCCAGCGTCCCGCCGAGTCGTATTTTTCCGTAAGGAGAGACAATTAGAAACAGGCAGAACAGCAATACAAGATTGGCCGACCCCATAAAAAACCAGTCGAAGGTGTTAATACTCCAACTTTTGATTGAGCCTAAATTTGCATTGGCAAACTCGGGGAACATAAGGGTGCCGACTAAAAAAAAGATAATTAGCAGCGCACTGATAGCAAAGACAGGATTGTGGATATCCATTCCCCATGCTCGTACGTTGTCCTGACCAAGTTTGTGATCTGTTTTATAGTGTTCTGGATTTGAATTATTCATCGAGCACAGTCACCATTGTGTATTGTTAGAATGTATTTGCTACAGGGAGTAGATCGGCTCGTCAGGGTTTGTACGCTTAATATGCGATCGATATGTTCGGATGTCGGGATAATACACTGTATAGACATAGCCTGCAGAGTGAGCTGATTAAGAAGATCGGGCTAGCGAAGAAATGGTTGCCACAAGAATGATTGATACGGTGTTTTTCCGCTGACTAAATGTTGTAGACAGCTGATCTCGCTGACACTTATCAATCACTTCCGCTGGCGGCAGGTTAGGCTAATTTAATTGCGGGTTATCAGAGTCTATGCCCGGTAGGTTGTAGGGTGGTGAAAAGTCTGCAGGCGTTGATAATGGCCAAACACAAGTAGCGCTAGCGGTAGCTGGGGGTAATGATCAGCAGCTGGCGATCGTCGACAGCAGTGAACATCGACTATCATGAAAAAACTTCGATAGTGTTATTGAACAAGGTATTGACGGCTTCAATCGTCACTGCTAATTTTTAATGCGGGACGATTAGAGAATGAAACTAAGCCTGCTGCAGCACCGGCATCAGCAGCTATCCCGGATTGACCTACTCAACGTAACTGGCGTTGCTGTAACGCTCATTTAGTATTAGAAGGTTTAGCATTGTGACAAATTGTGTGATTTTGATAGGTATGCCCGGGGCGGGGAAGAGCACCCTCGGGGTGCAGTTTGCAAAGCAAACTGCACGAGATTTTATCGATACTGATGTACTTATCCAAGTGCGGGAGAATAAAACATTGCAGCAAATTCTGGATGAATCTGGCTATCTGGTATTGCGTGAAGTTGAGGAGCAGGTCTTGAAATCATTGCAAGTCGAGCGCAGTGTCATTGCTACTGGAGGCAGTGCTGTTTACAGCCGTGCCGGTATGACCGCACTAAAGTGCTTAGGCCCGGTGATATTTCTCGATGTCGAGTTGGCTGAGCTGCGTCATCGTATTCACAATTACGAAGGCCGCGGCATTGCCAGACGTGCAGACCAATCCTTTGAGGCTCTATTCGAAGAGCGCCGTGCGCTTTATTTACAGTACGCGGACGTCATTATTGATTGCAACCACAAATCTCAAGCTCGTATTCTCGACGAGCTACAGAATAAACTAAAAGAATAGTGGCAGCAGCGCTGTTCAGTGATGTGAGGCTCGGTGGCCAGCCCGCTTAGTTTTTTCGGCTGGGAAGCACGTCTTTTAGTCGGTCGCGCATGTTTCGAATCGCTGTTGCCGTGGTATCCCAATCAATACAGCCATCTGTTACAGAAACGCCGTAGCTGAGCTTCGTCAGATCAGCTGGTATCGATTGGTTGCCTTTATTGATGTTGGACTCAATCATCAAACCGACAATTGATTGGTTACCAACAACGATTTGATTGCTGATATCTTCCATAACTTTCGGTTGCAACTCAGGTTCCTTGCTGGAGTTGGCGTGAGAGCAATCAACCATAATATTATTGGCAGCACCTGCTTTGCTTAATGCCTGTTCGGTCAATTCAATATGGACCGAATCAAAGTTGGGTCCATTTGATCCGCCGCGCAAAACTACGTGGGCATAAGGGTTGCCTTTCGTGTGAATAATAGCAACCTGTCCCTCACCATTGATGCCGAGAAAGCGGTGGGGGTTTTGAGCCGATTGAATAGCATTCATCGCAACATCAAGTCCGCCATCAGTGCCATTCTTAAATCCGACGGCAGAAGACAGGCCGCTGGCCATTTCACGGTGTGTTTGTGATTCGGTGGTTCGTGCGCCAATCGCTGACCAGGCAATACAGTCTTGCATGTATTGTGGTGAAATCGGGTCCAGCGCTTCCGTCGAAGTCGGAAGGCCTATATCTGCGATATCCAGCAGTAATTTACGTCCAATGTGAAGACCTTCTTGTATTTTAAAAGTGTCGTTTAAATAGGGGTCATTAATTAGACCTTTCCAGCCAACCGTTGTGCGGGGCTTTTCAAAATAGACACGCATGACAATGTATAACGTGTCGGCAACTTCCTCAGCAAGCGCTTTCAAGCGGTGAGCATAATCTATCGCGGCGTCGACATCATGAATCGAGCAGGGGCCAACCACCACAAAAAGTCTCGGGTCATTGCCGTCGAGTATATTGCGAATGACTTCACGGCTTTCGGCAATGCTATTAGCGGCTTTGGCCGACATGGGTAGGGCTGTTTTGAGCTGCTCAGGTGTAATCAGTATTTCCTGTGATTCCACATTAAGATTATCAACCAGTTTTTCGTTGTTGGCGTTATTGCTGTCACTGCTCATAAAAAATCCACTAATCTCTATTTGCTGCTGGTTTTATTGGGTCGCTATTGTTCAAAATATCGATAATGAAAACGCGAATCCCACATTGTATGTACCTGATAGGTAGTGTAGCGGAAATAATGGCACTTTGTGCAGTAGCGTTGTTCAAATAACAATAATATTCGGGTCTTAAGCAACTGAGTTTTAACGGTTTTGGAGATTTTTTGCAGGATCTAAGTGGGGACGCGTGGTAAGGTGTGGATTCTCTTGATTCTGTTGTGCCATTAGCCCATGTCGTCACTTATTTCCCTGTTTGATGTTCGGCCCTTGTGGGAGCCACTGACTAGTGGTCAGCTCATTCTTACGCCTAATCAGCGGCTAGCGAGTCGTATTCGGTCAGCATTTGCGATTGCCTCTGCTGAAGCCGGCAATAATGTTGTTTTTACACCCGCTGTTTATTCAATCAACCAATGGATTGAGCAGTGTTGGCTAGATTTACTGATGAATGCTGATCCGCGGGCAACGAGCGTCACCGTTCTGTCTGCAAATCAGGAGCAAGCGTTGTGGGAGAAAATAGTTGCGGAATCCAGCTATGGGTCCGCTTTACTGCGGCCATCCGCAACGGCGCAGCAGGCGATTGCAGCCTTTAGAACGTTGGTTGACTGGCGTCAGGAGGTTCGGTCCGCAGCACTTAGAGCGACATTGCTAACCAGTGACGATTCTGCTGCATTGATGAATTGGATAGACCAGTTTATCGATCTCTGTGACAAAAATCGTTGGTTAGTGTCTGCGCAAATCCCTGCGCAGCTATTAAACGCGTTCCAAACGGGTAGTCTCAGTCATTGCGGAGAAATTCTTGGAGTTGGATTCGAAGATATAGTGCCCTTGCATCAAGCGTTGCTCGACGCTGCGGGTAATTTTGTGCTCGAACAGCAGCGACATGACCCTGCTGCCGTGAAGACCGTGGTCTGCGATACCTCAGAACAGGAACTACAGGCTGCCGCCGTATGGGCAAAGCAGGCGATAAAAAATGATCCGGCGGCAACGGTTGCAATTGTTGTCCCTGAGCTAACTGCGCAGCGGCATGTTGTTCAACGCATTGTTCAGGAAGTGTTTGAGCCCGGCTACAATGAACCAAGCTGCGGCGACAACAATGACAACAATGACAAAGCCAGCATAATTTCATTGTCATCGGCACCACGAAATCTTTCCTTTAATTTTTCCGCCGGCTACCCGCTGACTGACGCGCCGGTAATAGCTGCCGCGCTGGATGCGCTGGCCCTAGGTTTTGTTAAGCTTGATAGTGAGACGATGGTGCGTATTTGTCAGTCACCATTTTATTGCGTCTCTGAAGCAGACAATGAGAGTGTTAGCCAACTAGTTAGTAAACTATTTGGCGAAAAAGCGTTTGAATTATCGACCGCAAAACTGCGGCAATTAGCGAGTCAGACTGCTGACAAAAAGTCTGCTGGTGCTAGTGAAGCAGTGGCCTGGCCATTTTCTGACGCACTGCAAAATATCGCCACGCTGACCCGTGATCATACGATCCGCAGGCCGAGGCCAGCAAGCGAATGGATACTACTGCTGCAAGGTATTCTCAACACTGTCGGTTGGCCGGGACTGCGTCGTTTGGATAGCATCGAATTTCAACAAGTCGCTCAGTGGCCGCAAATAATTCAGTCGCTGCAAATGCTTGATGATGTGTTACCGCCGATGAGTTTTAGCGAGGTGGTCGGGCAATTACACAGTATTGCTGGGCGGCAGGTATTTCAGCCACAGACGGCGGATTCTTCATTACAGGTTTTGGGAACATTAGAGGCCGCGGGGCTTCACTTTAGTCATCTGTGGCTGACGTCGATGTCTGATCAATCGTGGCCACCGTCACCGTCCCCTAATCCCCTATTGCCATATAGTCTGCAGAGGCAGCAGGGTATGCCCCATGCCAGTGCCGAACGAGAATTAGACTATGCCCGCAGTTTGACGGATCGTTTTTTACACAGTGCTGATATTATGATTGTCAGCTCGGTATCGGTTATTGACGATACTCCAGCGACGATCAGCGCTCTGTTTGCAAGGTTCCCGCAGATTCAAATGGATGCGTTGCTGGGGCGTCCTCTATCATCTTTGCTGCCATTGACAGAGATTCGACGGCGGTTTCTGGAGTCGAAGCTAACTGAAGAATACTTGCCGGGCGATGCCCCGATATTGCAGGCAGATGAGCGTGTTAGAGGCGGGGCAACGCTTTTTGCCAGCCAGTCGGCCTGCCCATTTCGAGCGTTTCTGAGCCACCGACTAGGCGTGCGAGGGCTGCCGGTTGCAGAAATAGGCCTTAATGCCGCCGATAGAGGCTCTTTACTGCACCGTGCCTGCGAACTGATCTGGCAACAATTGAAAAGTCAGAAGACGTTATTGGCACTGAATAATTCCGAGCAAATGTCTTTGTGTGAAGAAACCAGTCAATACGCTGTTCGGGAATTGGACCAACGGCGCAGCTTACATCTGGGTGCACGCTACCAGCGGTTGGAATGCGAGCGTTTGAAACTTTTGTTAAATACCTGGCTGAATTTTGAACGCGAACGCGGTGATTTTATTGTCAAAGAGACCGAAGCGAGAAAGGTGTTTCAGCACGGGCACTTGAAACTGGAAACTCGGATCGACCGGATTGACCAACTGGCTGACGGTAGTCTGGCGGTGATTGACTACAAAACGTCGACAACATCGATCGCGCGGTGGTGGGGCGAAAGACCGGAAGAACCTCAGCTGCCGCTTTACGGTATGTTAGTTGAATTAGCTGGCGATGCAGTGTCCGGTGTGGGTTTTGCCGAATTGCGGATAGAAGGTTGTGAGTTGAAAGGGATCGGCGATGAGGATTCGCCTGAAGCCGCTCTGCGATGGCAGGACAAGGTTAAAAATGATGCCTCTGTCCTAAATTGGGAGCAATTAAAACGGCACTGGGAAAAAGTGCTGACCGCACTTGCGAATGATTTTGTGGCGGGTAAAGCGGCAGTCGACCCCCGCAATGCACCACAAACTTGCCAGTATTGTGATTTTTCCAGTGCTTGCAGAGTCGATCATCAACAGGCAGGTGGACTGTGAATTTACCGATAGATAATGAGCAGCGCGTCAAAGCGCTAGACCCCAGCTGCTCTGTTTGTGTTACCGCGCCTGCGGGTTCGGGGAAAACGGAATTACTGAGTCAGCGAGTATTACGATTGTTAGCGACGGTAGGGCAACCGGAAGAGATTCTGGCGATCACCTTTACTCGTAAAGCCGCTGCTGAGATGCATCATCGCATTATTCAGGCCTTGCGGGATGCGAGTACATTAGATCAGCCACACCAGTCTCATAAACTGTTGAGCTGGCAATTGGCGCGCCAGGTTTTGGATCGAGATCAAGAGCACGGCTGGTCGCTATTGGAAAATACAGGGCGTTTAAAAATTCAGACAATCGACAGTTTGTCGGCCCATTTAACACGGCAAATGCCGATATTGTCGAATTTCGGAGCGCAGCCAAAGATTTCTGAATATCCTCAGCAGTGTTATAGAGCAGCTGTTCATGGTTTTTTAGACTATCTAGAAACGGACACGGTCTACGCTGACGATTTATCGAATTTGCTAACGCATGTCGATAACAATATCGGCCGTCTGGAACGGTTGTTAATAACTATGCTACAGCGGCGTGATCAATGGTTACTGCATATAGGTCTAGGGGCCAACAGTGACAGTGCCAAGCATAAACTTGAGAATACTTTAAAGAGAATTATTGAAGATGTACTCGACTCTTTACATCAGTCTTTGAGTGGTCTCGCTGCTGAGCTGTTACCGTTACTGGACTATGCAGGCTGCAATTTACGCTGGCAAAACAGTGAGTCTGTGGCATCGTGTTTGGCTGGAATTGTAGAGCTTCCCGGTTCCGAGTCAGTCAGCAATAACGTTTCAGAATGGAAGGCTATTGCTGAATTGTTATTGACTGGGAAGGGCGAATGGCGAAAAACTGTCAATGTCAAAAGTGGGTTTCCAACGGAGACACAGGATGGAGATAAAGCGCTCGCTAAGTCGCTTAAAACTAATTTTACAGCGTTATTACAAGACCTCCGCAGCAATGATGAACTCCGGGAAAAACTGAATGAGCTACGCAACTTACCACAGGGGCATTTTGACCGGTCCCAGTGGCAGCTGTTGGAGTCTCTTACGCGAATATTACCTGCCCTAGTTGCGCAGTTAATGACAGAGTTCCAACAGCGAGGCGAGGTAGATTTTAGCCAGTTTTCGATGGCTGCACTCGACGCTCTCGGTGATGGGCTAAACCCAACAGAGCTCGCGCTTAAACTCGATCATCAATTGCGACATATTTTGGTCGATGAGTTTCAGGACACATCGTCGAGTCAATTCCGATTGTTACAAAGTCTACTGGAAGGTTGGCAAGAGGCAAATCGTAATGACCCGAACAATCCCAGAACGGTGTTCATTGTTGGTGACGGTATGCAGTCTATTTACGGCTTTCGGGAAGCGAACGTTGGTCTTTTTTTGGAAGCACGAAGACTGGGAGTGAATGGGGTCACGTTAGTCGACTGTCCGTTACACACTAATTTTCGGTCGGACCCTACTATCGTCGAATGGATTAACGAAACATTTAGTTATGCTTTTCCACAGGTCGAAAATAGGTCAAGAGGTGCAGTACCTCACGAGACCGCCATCGCATTTAACCCTATCGACAGCAGCAGCGAGGTTAAATTGTTCGGTTTTACCGGTGACGATGCTCAGCTAGCTGAAGCAGGCAAAACGGTTGCACTGATTGAGGCTGCACAGTTAGTCGATCCAGAGGGTAGTATCGCGATATTAGTGCGAAGCCGCGGTCACTTAAAAGCAATTATTCCCGCTTTATCCCGGGCCGGCTTGCAGTGGAACGCCACTGATATAGATCCGTTGCTGAGCTACGGCACGATCAACGATTTACTGAGCTTAACGAAAGCTATGTATAACCTCGCAGACAAAGTTAGTTGGGTCGCGTTGCTTCGAACGCCATGGGTAGGTCTAAACAACAATGATTTATTTCGGTTGTTATCAGTCGATAAAGCGCAATCGGTTTGGTCTGCAATCGGTAATGACGAAATACTAGCGGGTTTAAGCTCGCACGGCAAAGAGCGGCTGGGCGCTGTCAGATTAATACTGCAGTCTGCCTATGGTGACAGGTTGCGGCAGACTCCTCGCAGCTGGATAGAGGGTATTTGGCAGGCTTTGGGAGGTGCAGCGACTCATGGAGCGAGTGAATCCCAATTTGTTGGCGATTTCTTAAATTTGCTGGAACGTTTTCATCAAGGTGAGTTGCTGCAGTCGCTAGCGTTGTTTGAGCAGGCAGTCGGGGGGCTTTATGCATCGTCGTTACCTTCGGATAGCAACATCAGCTTAATGACTATCCATAAATCTAAAGGACTGGAGTTTGATACCGTCATTTTGCCTGGATTAGGTAGGGCTCCACGCAGTGATGATAAATCGTTACTGATGTGGCAAGAATACCTGTCAGATGACGGTCTGGAGAGTGGCTTAGTTATTAGCCCGCAAGCAGCAGCCGGCAGCGAAGAAGATAGTATCTATACGTATCTAAGGTCTGAGCAGGCAGCCAGCTCCCGTCTCGAAAATACGCGCTTGTTTTATGTGGCTGCCACCCGCGCAGTTAAACGGCTTTATATCTCGATAACGTCCAGTATGGACGAAAAATCGGGCAAGGCTAAGCCTCCGTCTAAAAACAGTTTGTTAGGTGCGGCGTGGCCAGTGCTAGAGGACGCGGTGCAGTGGACCGACAATGCGCTAGGCAATGCTGTCGTGGATAAAGTACCGGCACAATTTGGAATGAATTTTGAACACAGTAACCCCGGAGATTCATTCGAGCGGCTGTCGGTGGCATGGCGCGTGCCAGCGTGGTCTTTTCCAAATCCCTTAAAGACCTTTTATCTGAATGAGGCATTCCCAGTAGCCGGTAATGATGCTTCTTTGTTGAACATCCCAGACCTATCTATCGACCCTCTGCCGACTTGTGTGGGTGTTATTTGTCACGGGATTTTCGAAGTACTGGCAAAACAAGGCATTGGCCACTGGCAGCAAATGAATGCCGATAAGCGCATAGTTTGGCTGGACAGTCTCTTGCGACATCATCGCCTGCCTGCTTCGTCATGGGTGTTGGCCAAGCAACAGATTGTTAAAGCCGTTGAAAATACCGTGTCCGATGATCGGGGACGTTGGATTCTTTCTCGTGACAAGCAGTCTTCTCATACTGAGTTACAATTGATGTCCGTATCAGCAAACACGGTACGCAATAATATCTTGGATAGAATTCTGACCGATGAAGAGGGTAATATTTGGATTATCGACTACAAGACGTCGACTCCGGGTGACACCGAAACACTGCAACAGTTTATTGAAAAGGAAGAGGCGATCTATATGCCCCAGTTAGCGGCTTACAAAGGGCTGCTATCCGCTAAACTGGGAGGCAGTCAACCGATAAGAACTGCACTGTACTTTACCCATTATCCTCACTGGCACGAAGTTTCAGTGTAAGACAATTTCTCAGTTCTAGCAGGTAGATTGACGTGGCAAAATTCAGATCGAAAAATAAACCGTTGAGAGTTTTTAAACCACAGCAGCGCAGTGTCATCTCGGGTCAGCATTTAATACCCGTAGCAAGTCTCGCCGATGATGGGCGTGGTATTGCGGCTATAAATGGCAAAAACGTATTTGTTACGGGAGCCTTGGCTGGCGAGACGGTGAGTGCTCGCTATGTCGCAAGCCACAAGACCCATGATGAGGCGGTAGTGGTTTCGGTTAGTAAAAATTCACCGCATCGGGTTAAACCGCTCTGCGAGTATTTCGATCAATGTGGAGGCTGTGACTTACAGCACCTCGACTACCCCTCGCAAACGCAGCATAAATGGGACCGCCTATCACAGCTATTTTCTCCATGGCTTGATAACGACGACAGGCTTGTGATGGGATCTATTACCGGTGATCCATGGTCGTATCGGCACAGGGCCAGATTTGCAGTTGATGCAAGTAAACATAGCTGTAATATTGGGTTTCGTCAGGCCCGCAGCCATAAGGTGGTTGATATTACTCGCTGCAGTATTGTGTTCGATGGCATCAACGATGCACTGGCGACGGTGCGAAGGTTAGTTAAATCGCTCAAGAACCGGTCTGTAATAAACGAAGTTTCAATAACTGAAGACAGCTCAGGCAACATTGGAATCGCCATTTTTTGTACAAGACCGCTCTCAGCAAGTGATATTGCTGCTGTTAGTGAACATGCGATAACCCATGACTGCCATATCGAGGTTCGCAGCTCTGCCACAGCAACACAGTGTATGTTCCCTGAGGATCGGTCGGTTGCATTGTCATATACATTAGACAGTTATGATGTGGTCATTCCGTATACCGTTGACGATTTTACACAGGTCAACCCGGCAATTAATCACCGGCTTGTTGCGCTGACGATTAAATGGCTACAGCTGGGTGAAAAAGACATTGTGGCAGATTTTTTCTGTGGAATTGGTAACTTTTCTTTACCTATTTCTACATTCGTGGCTCGAACCGTTGGTTTTGAATGGGTTGCCAGTATGGTCGATAAGGCCCGCAGCAATGCGGTATTCAACCATATCGACAACTGCGAATTTAAAGTGATTGACTTAACTGCCGACAGACTAGTCATCGACGAGGATTTCAATAAAGCGTTATTAGACCCTCCGCGAGCAGGTGCTGAGAAAATATGTAAACAGCTGGCTGAATCAAAATTGGAGCGTATTGTTTATATCTCTTGTAATCCAAGAACACTGGCGCGAGATAGCAAAATATTAACGCAGGGAAATTATCAGCTGACAGAGCTTTCTCTGGCAGACATGTTTCCGCAAACAGTTCATAGTGAGGTTGTTGCTTTATTTACACGTTCCGACCAGGCGCCGTCAGAGTTGGGCTAACATTAATTATCGCAGTCAGGTTTATTACTGTAGGAGATCGAGATGGCTAAAAGAGAGAGGGATGAGGAGCAAGCGGAGGTTAATCCTGTTGATTTGTTGAACGTGGTAGATAGACGGGTAGGGATTAATAAACTGCTAATGATCAGTGCGCTGATCATTTCAGTGATACTCATATCGGTAATGGCGACAGGAATTTCTGTTATGTATATGAGAATTTCGGCTTTAACCGAAGAAGCAGAGGCTAGGGAAGATAGACCGATGGATGAGCAGTTTGTGGTGTTAGAGCAACAAATTATGCTGTTGGCTGACTTTCGAAAAAGCGAGCTGAAAAAAATCAGTACTTATACCCAACAACTAGAAAAGATCTCGAAAGATTGTGATCTGGAAAAAGCTGAGCCTTATACAGAGTTTCTAACGAGTCGGGAGGCCGATTTCAAAGTGTTGGTAGAAACGATGAAATCTGGTTTTAATGATCTAGCGTCGATGAATCGAGGTTCTAAAAAGTGGCTTACAGCGCACAATAAGACTCTGGATGATTTGGTCGAAAAGAGTGTTGGTAGAAAAGCGGTTCTGGAAGTGGAATTAAGGAGCGGTAGCTAATGGCGAAGAAAGACGACGACGATGCCTCTGAGGAACTCAGTGAAGAACAACTTGCGGAACGCATTCAAGAGGCGTCGCAAAAAGCGAAAACGCAATGGGTAACTGGATTAGTAATGGTCCCTATATTACTAATCGTCTCTATCGTCGGAGTACTAAGCCTGGTAAGTTTTCATGGCAGCACTCGAGAACTGGAAAGTCAGAAGCCCGAAGATCTCGTTCAGATATTTTCGGCGAGAATTGATGTGGCTCGACGTCAGGCCGAGGAACAGTATGCGGTACATTCGGAAAAAATGTCGAACGGTGATATTTTTGAAGTCAGCAAAAAATTCACCACCTTATTTGATGTCTCCCAAACCAGTGAGAGTGATTACGCACGACTACTGTCTACCTATCAACAGCTGGCTTATGAGTCTGCAAGCCGCGTCAAGGGCTCAGGTGAATGGTATTTCTACTACAAGGGGCAAGTTAGTAGCTTAAGTAACGCTGCGAATAAAAGGGAGGCGGCGTTGATCACTTACTTTAACGACGACTAACCCCTATGTTTTGTGGGCAGTGGATTGGTCAGCGCGAACTCAGCAATGATTAATGGCTTCAAGGATAACAAATTTTTTGTTGCTCGCAATAGTGCGGCAATTTCCAAAAAGTCGCTTCAGCGCAATATGATAATTTAGATGTCTGTTACCGACGATTCGTATTCTGCCGCCATTGATAAGAATACGTTTACTTTGGATAAACATTTTAGAGGCAATTTCATCACCTATGGTATTGTTTTGATGAAAGGGTGGGTTGCACAATACAAGCTCTACGGGTTCACCATTGGCCTGATCTAGAGAATTACTGACGACAAAGTCACACCGGTGCTCTGGTGTTATTATACCGCCAAGATAATGTTCAAGAGATGCTTTGGCGGATGCGATTGCCATATAGGATTCATCAATAAACGTTATTTTTGCCGTAGGATATAAACGTTTCGCGACTATGCCAAGTATTCCATTACCACAGCCGAGGTCAATGATTGAGCTGGCTGCGGGTAAACTTTTCATGCGCTCAATAAAGAATCGACTGCCTATATCAAGCTTTTCCCGAGAAAAGACATTGGCATAATTAATAGTAGAAAGGTCAAATTCGTCTATCGCGACTTTGATCGGGTAAGGTGATGGGGCAGGTTGTTTTGTCTGATCGACAGTCGAAAATATCAGGCGCGCTTTCTTTTTCGCCAGTGATACCGATGTTCCGCCAATGATTTTCTCAAACAACTGCAAATAGGATTTCTCGAGATACTTGACCATTCCTGCGCCAATAATAATGGTTTTTTCGGTGGTATTTTTCCGTAAGCTCATGAGCTGATGCTCGAGTAAGGCGAGCGTTTTCGGTATTTTTATTAGAACCAAGTCCGCATTACCTACAAAATCAGAGGTGCTAGCCAAGGTCTCCAGTGGGTTAGCAGGGCTATTGCCCAGATCATTGGCGGCATAGTTGTATTTCGCTGCAGCCAGACTGACAGACGAGTCACTCCAGCTGCAGGGATTATACTGACTAAGGCTACACGAGAGGGCACCAAAATTATCATTAATAATGAGTAGTCTGCCGGTGTTTTTAGGCAGTTCATTGTCGGCTAGATAAGCGAGAAGAAGTTCATCGGCTGCGTCCCAGGCTCTTAGATTATTGGCAGCCTTGGTGTTGTGGAGGGCGGATGACGAACGCACCAGTCGGATGCTGCCAAATGCGGTACTGAGAATATCCATCAAGGCGTCGATGTCTCCAGTGATCAGTAAAAAGAGTAATACCGTTAAGCCGGCGATTGATGCGGTATTTCTGTGGGTATGGCAGCTATTAATTTTTGTGTGTAGACATTTTTCGGGTGATTGAAGACTGTTTCCGTTTGGTCAACTTCGATAATTTTTCCTTCAGACATCACTGCCGTGCGATCGCAGAGGTAGCGAATAACCGACAGGTCGTGAGACACAAAGATCATCGAAAGCCCCCTGCGTTTTACTAGCTGCAGAAAAAGGTCCAATATTTGCGCCTGAATTGTCACATCAAGTGCCGAAACTGGCTCGTCAGCAACGATCACTTTAGGGGCAACTGCCAAGGCCCTAGCGATCGCAATACGCTGCCGTTGACCCCCAGAAAATTCATGGGGGTATTTGCGAATGTCGGACGGTGAAAGGCCAACTTCACGCATTAACTCCTTAATACGCTGATCGAGCTGATCTTTGGGGGCGGCTTGATGCAGTTTTAGGGGTTCCAGCAAAATATCGTAGACAGACATGCGTGGATTCAGCGAGGCGTAAGGATCTTGGAAAATAATTTGCAGATCTTTTCTAAGACGTTTTAAGTGTTTGCTGTCCAACGAGGTGATTTCTTCACCTTCAAACTTCACACTGCCTTCATGAGAATCTATTAGTTGAATAATGGTTTTCGATAGCGTTGACTTTCCACAGCCCGACTCACCCACCAAACCGAGTATTTCGCCTTTTTTCAAAGATAAATCGACGTTATCGACCGCATTGAGGTACTGCTTTTTCTGAAATAATCCGCTTGAGAGACCAGGAAAGCGAGTGGTTAATTTAGTGATTTCCAGAATAGAATTATTATTATGGGCCGGGACTTGGTAGCGGTATTGTTCAGGCTTTTGACTGTTGGGAATTGCAGCCAACAGGTTTTTTGTATAATCATGCTGAGTATTGGCGAATATTTCAGCAGTGGTACCTTGCTCGACGATGGCGCCATCTTTCATTACCAGCACACGATCAGCAAGTTGTGCAACAACAGCCAAATCGTGAGTAATAAAAATAATGGCTATGTTGTATCTTTTTCGCAGCGCATGGAGCAGCTCAAATATCTGAGCTTGAATGGTAACGTCCAATGCGGTTGTTGGTTCATCGGCAATCAATAGCTCGGGTTCGGTTAACAGTGCCATAGCGATCATGACCCTTTGGCGCATGCCACCTGAGAATTCGTGAGGGTATTGTTTAAGCCGTTTTAATCCGTCACTAATGCCGACCTCCTCCAGCACATGCGCCGCTTTTAGGGTGGCGGTTTTTTTATCGACAACAGAATGTGTGGTTAAAACCTCTATTAACTGTGAGCCGATAGTCATATAGGGGTTCAATGAGGTCATTGGATCTTGAAATATCATTGCAATTTTGTTGCCGCGAATAGACCGCATTTGTTGCTTGCTGCAATTGAGTAAATCGATGTCATTAAAATAGGCATGTCCAGATTCGATCTTTCCCGGTGGCCGTGCGATCAGATCAAGCAAGGCGTGACTCGACACGGATTTACCCGAACCGGACTCACCCACAATTGCGAGGACCTCACCAGCGTCAACATCGTAGCTGACATCTTTCACAGCATTAACAATGCCATCTCGAGTGTAGAAATTAACGGTAAGATTTTTTACGGACAAAACCGGCATGGGTGATTCCTATTAATCTTTAGATGTCTTGGGATCGAGGGCATCACGCAAACCGTCACCGAGGAAGTTAAGAGAAAACAATGTGACTGACAACACCAAGCCGGGATAGAGTAGCAACCAAGGATATTCTTCCATGGTTTCGACCCCATAGGAAATCAGCAGCCCCCAGGAACTTTGCGGCGGTTGTATGCCAAGCCCAAGAAAGCTCAGGAACGCTTCAAGTAGCATGACACTCGGGATAGTGAGGGTGACGTAGACAATAATGGGACCCAATATATTGGGTATAATATGCCGAATTATAATTGTCAGTGGAGACAGGCCCATGGCTACAGCGGCTTCGACAAATTCCTGTTGTCGCAGTGACAGTACCTGTCCCCTGACGATTCGCGCCATTGTTAGCCACTCTACGCAGCCTATCGCTAAAAATAACAGCAATATACTTCGGCCAAATACCACCATTAACAGAATAATAAAGATCATAAACGGCAGTGCATAAAGTATGTCGACCAGTCGCATCATAAATGCGTCTGTGCGGCCACCGGCATAGCCGGCAATCGCGCCCCAAAACACGCCAATAACAAGGGCAACCGTAGTCGCGATAAAACCCACCGCGAGAGAAACGCGGCCACCATACATAACTCTGGTGAGCAGATCACGTCCAAAAGTATCCGTGCCTAGCCAGTGTGCGGCTGATGGCGGTGATGCGCCTAAGTCAAGATCTTGGACTTCGTAGGAGTAGGGCGCAATCCACGGTGTCAAGAGCGCCACAACAACCATTATTATCAGTATCACTAGTCCGGCCATGGCCAGATGGTTTTTTCGTAAGCGGGTGATTGCGTCTTGCCACAACGAACGGCCCTGAATCGTATCAGCGCGTAAAGTCTGGTTAGCCGTCATCAGTTTTTGTCCCCATAACTCAGTCTGGGATTCAGCATCACTGCGATAATGTCAGAGAGAAGATTGAACAGAATAATCAAAACAGAGAAGAAAATAGTGGTGCCCATGATCATTGTGTAATCCCGATTAAAAGCGGCTTGTACATAAAATCGGCCGAGACCCGGTATTTGAAAAATTGTCTCTACGACAAATGATCCTGATAGCAAGCCTGCAATTGCTGGCCCGAGGAACGAAACAACCGGAAGTAAGCCTCCGCGCAGAGCATGTTTAAACAGAATGATATGTTCAGGTATGCCCTTGGCTCTAGCGGTACGGATAAAATCCTGAGATAGAATCTCCAGCATGCCTCCGCGGCTGAGCCGGGCAATATAAGCGGCATAAGTTGCGCCTAAGGTAATTGATGGCAGTATTTTATCGCCGGCACTATAACCCCAGCCAGAGACCGGTAGCCATTCCAGCCAAATACCAAACACAAGCACTAGCAATGGCCCCATAAGAAATGACGGCATACAGATGCCAATCATTGCTGCAGACATGGGTATATAGTCCTGTGCGGTATTTGGGCGCAAAGCGGCTATAAGTCCGGCTGAAATGCCTATGATTAGTGCGACGACCATCGCGTTTATAGCTAATTCAAAGGTAATGGGCAGGCCGGTAAATATCATTTCTGACACACTGCGTGTCGGATACTTAAATGATGGGCCGAAATCACCTGTCACTGCATTGCCAAGATAGTCGAAGAATTGCTGATACAGGGGGTCATCGAGATGATAGCGTTCGTTTAACTTTTCCAGCACATAAGGCGATACCGCCTTCTCTGAATCAAAAGGTCCCCCCGGTGCCTGCCTGATAAGAATGAAGGTCACCGCGATTACAATTAACAGTACTGGGATGGCTTGTAACATCCGAAAGAAAATAAATTTCAACATGATAGTTAGTCTGTTTTTTCGAGGTAAATGTATTTGTACGGATGATGATCGAGAATATTGTTATGCCACCCTTTTAGCTCAGGCGCCTTCAGGTATAGTTTTGTGTAGGTATAAATGGGCATCACCGGAACTTGGTCTGTGAGGATTTTTTCAGCGCGCTGAAAATATTCATAGCGCTGTTTCATGTCTATTGTTTTCGCCGCAGACCGAATGGATCGATCATACTCCGCATTTGAAAAGCCTGTTTGATTATTACCGCCACCGCTAACAAACATGTCTAAGAATGTATTCGGATCGACGTAATCACCGATCCAACTACCTCTCGCTATTTCATAGTCCATATTACTGACGGTGAATAAGAAAGATTTCCAGTCTTGATTGTATAGCTTCAAATCAATACCTAACGCCTGTTTCCACATTTGCTGCAGGGCTACCGCAATCTTCCGGTGGCCTTCGCTGGTGTTATAAAGAATGTTGATTTCGGGGAATCCGACACCGCCGCTATAGCCGGCCTCTGCAAGCAACAGTTTCGCTTGTTCAACATCAAATACTATTGTTGACTCGGAGGTATAACCAAGGGTGTTAGCTGGGGTTAGGTTGTAGGCGGGTATTTGTCCGCCTTTAGTGATGGCCTCAACAATTTTTAACCGGTCAATGGACATGGCTAAAGCTTTTCTTACACGGGGGTCATCTAGCGGTGGTTTATTCACATTAAAACGATAAAAGTAGCTTCCAAGATACGGAGAAATATTAAGGAGTTCCGGACTTTTTTGACGATATTTTTCTATTTTTTCTGCCGGCACCGTGCTGGTTATGTGTAGCGTTCGGGACCTGAACATGCGCTCTTCAGTAACACCATTGTCAATGGGATAAAACCGAATTTCGTTTAACGTTACAGTATCACTGTCCCAATAATGAGGATTTTTTTCAACGCGAATAATTCGATTCAATGCCCATTCTGCCAATATGAATGGGCCATTGCCGACGAAGTTCTCAGCCCGCGTCCACAGACTCCCAGGATCATCGATGGCACCAAATTTTTCGATAGTTTCCCGATGTACTGGGAACGTACTGTAGTGGCTGAGAAGAGATAAGAAGTAGGGTGTAGGAGCCTCAAGCTGGACTTCAAAGGTGAGTCTATCAAGCGCCTTTGCACCAACTTGATTAAAATCTTGGATGTTGCCCTGATTGAACTCTCTGGCATTTTTAACGACAAAAAGCTGGTAGGCGTATTCAGCTGCTAGATCTGGCTTTAGCAGCCGCTTCCAGGAATAAACAAAATCATCTGCGGTCACTGGGTCGCCATTTGACCATTTAGCCTGAGGGTTAAGATGAAATGTATAAGTTAGCAGATCGTTAGAAATTTCCCATGAGTGAGCAGCGCCAGGCGCGGGGGAAAGGTCTTTGGGATTTTCTCCGACCAAGCCTTCCAATAAGGCGGCAATGATATTATGTTCCGGTACGCCGGTTGCCAGATGGGGGTCAAGCCCCTGCGGCTCAGTGCCATTACCGAGATGAAGAATTTGTGCATCCGTTGCGGAGTCGAGATTACTTTCCATCGGGCCACAGCTGCACAGGAGAAAAAACAGCCCGAGCAACCAACAGCGACGTAATAGGTTTTTCATCAGTATTTAAGTATCTTGATTCAGACGCTTAACAAAGGCGTCGAAATTGAAAGGACGACCGAGAAAATCCTCAACCAGTTGGGCGGCATCTTGCGATCCGCCGGGAGCAAGAACGGTTTTCCGGTAGCGATCGGCAACCTCTTTATTGCGCATGCCGCTGTCTTTGAATTGTTCAAGGATATCGGCAGCAATAACTTCGGACCACATGTAGGTGTAATAGGCGGCTGAGTAACCGAACAGATGCCCAAAGCTGGCGTAAAAATGGGTGTCATCAATATACGCAAAAGGCGAGTACTCTGTCTGAAGTTGAATCATCGTTTCTTTTAGGTCAAGGTCATCCGGAGGCGTTTGGTAAATTGCCAATGAGAGGGATGCATAAAACATCTGATTCTGAATATGAGTCCCGCGGGCAAAATCTCGCGCAGTCCTCATTTTTTCGACGAGCTGCTCTGGAATAACTTCGCCCTGCTGATTATAGGCAAATTCCTTTAATGTTTCGTAGTCCCAGATCCACTCCTCGAGCATTTGTGAGGGTGCTTCGACGAAGTCTCGTTCAGTCGCAACGCCAGCAAAGGCCCCCCAGCGCTGTTGGCCGCCGAAAATGCTATGAATTAAATGACCAAATTCATGTAGAAAGGTTTCCACCTGTGAATGCTCCATCAACCCCGGTGAGCCGTCACCACCGGGGAAATTACAGACGAGTGCTGCGACAGGTAGTTGTTGGCCCGCTATTCCAGATTGCACACCAAACTGCGCGGCATGTTTATATTTTCCGGCTCTTGGGTGCATATCTAAATAAAATCGACCGATGACGTGACCGTTTTCAACGATTTCGAAGGATTCAACTTTTTCGTCCCAAACGGAGGTGTTCCACGGCCGTATTTCAACAGAAAAAAGTTCTTCGACTAAGGTAAAGATACCCTCTCTTACTTTGTCATATTGAAAATATTGGCGGATAACTTTCGTGTCTACGCTGTATTTTTCTCGACGAACAGTTTCTTCTAGAAAGGACTTTTGCCAATTTCCGACCGACGTTGCCGAAGGATCTATCATTTGCAATGCATTTAACAGCTCACCATAGTCGCTCTCCGCGCGCGGTGCGGCCATGGTAGAAATTCGCTCAATGAAAGTGCTGACGGTTGCCGGATTCTTCACCATCATATCGTCTAGTGCGTAGGTCGCGAAGTCTTGATAGCCAAGAGCTGTAGCCAGCGCATGTCTTTGTCGGACTATGTCGTTTAAAACCTGATGATTGTCGGGGAAGCCCCTGTTGAGGTATCGTTTATATAATGCGAGACGAGCCTGGTCATTTTTAGCGTATCGTAATAGCGGGAATAGATCGGGGTAGTCAGTGGTAATTGTTATTGAACCGTTCTCGTCGGGTTGATGTTGATCAATATAATCCTGTGGCATTCCGTCCAAATCGGCAACAGAATTCAGGGTTATCGATCGAACGTCTTCTCGAATATTTTTTGCAAAGTCCTGTCCCAATGCGGTAATTTTTTCGGTTGTAGCGCGGATGTATTCCCTTTCGACATCATTTTTATCGACACCTGATCGTCTGAAATCACGTAGTATCTCTGTTAGATAGCGCTGTGTGTCAGCTTGATATCCATCGGCGTCAATCTGCTGTAGTCGCTCGTAAAGCGGCTTCGATAGTCCAATTTCGGTCAGAAGATTGGAGAAGTCCTGGATACAGGTGTCAGCCGCGGTTTGCAAATTAGTATCGGGATGAACATTGTTAAGAAGATAGGTCATGCCGGTATCGTTATCGATATCGATCAGTAATTGGTCTACAGGCTTTAGTAAGCTATCTACAGTAAAAGGTGGCGACAGGCTCTCCAGTATTTTAAAGCGAGTATTAGCTTGGTCCAATTGTCGAGAGCACTGTTCCGCTAGCTCACTAGCGGTCAATCCGGATTGGAAATGATCTTGCTTAGGTGAGTAAGTCGTAAAATGGTCATTGTTGTCATCGTTAGCAGGATTCTGACAGGCACTAAGAATAATACTGGCAGTGATCAACAGTAATGCTTTACTCATTATGGAGAATCCTTCGTTGCAGTTAATAACTCGTGTCTATGTAAACTTGGTGCAGCTGTTCCGGCGGTTAACCGTCTAACATTTAGGTCATCGTTTTACCGTTAACTAGACATTTAACGCGACAACTTATCGATATGAAAAGGAATACCGAAGGGGGCATACGTTACCAAGAAGTACCTCAGTATGGAAGTGCAGCAGCGTTACTAAAACATCGATAACATAAAGCCCCCAGCGATGGCGGACAGAGTGCTGTCAGCGCGCTAATTAGCTAAAAGAGTCGCGTCCCAAGTTCCTTCGGAGTTAAGGCAAGCACGCAGTGGCGAGGTATGTCGATGAAGGGGTTAACTCAAGTTATGTTGACAGATGAGAAGGCGGAACCGAGCCTCTAAATACTGCAAAAAAGCATTTTTTCCTGCAAGAGAATAAGCATCATCAAGATTAGCTGAGCTGCAAAATAGCAACAAGTAAAATAGTTATAGGGTCGACTTAGTTAAATGCATTCATGATATCAACATAAAGTGTGAGTTTCTGGCCTGGCTGCAGATAACTCGCCGTGTTTACCTGATTCCATTTGACGATATCATTGATTTGCACGTTAAACTTATCCGCTATCCGTGCAAGTGAGTCGCCAGTTCTAACGTGATAGCCTATTTTTTTCGTGACTGCCTCTCTTTTCCCGGGGAAAGATTTCTTCGGTTCTTTTGTCCAAACGCTTAATTTTTGACCTGGTCGTAAGGTGTCTTTGGGTGCAATACCGTTCCAGTGTGCTAATTTTGACACTGTCACCTTGTATTGCCTAGATATCGTCCATAGGCTTTCACCGTTTTTTACACGATGAAATACTTGCTGACTATTACTGCCACCAGTTCGTTTTTTGTGAATAGATTGTAGTCGCTGATCTGCGCTGAGCGAGTAATGTTGACCACTTTCTGATGCCATAGGGATCATTAATGCTTGCCCCACCTTGATCATATTACCGCTGAGATTATTGATCTGTTTGATGGTATCTGCGCCGGTGTTAAATCGTTTTGCTAAGAGTAACAGTGAATCTCCTGCTTTGACCGTATAGCGCTGCCAGTGCATTCTCTCGTTGGGTGGCAATTGTTCGATTTCGCGGGCGAATAACTTTTCGTGATCAATGGGCACCAATAATCGATGTGGTCCACTAGGAGATGTTGCCCAGCGATTAAAGCCAGGGTTGAGTCGGTACAGTTCGTCGATGTTGATGCCTGCCATCGTTGCGGCCTGTGCCAGATCAATTTGAGAGTGAGTATCGACTTCGGCGAAATAAGGTACATTGTCCACGGTATGCAGTTGTATGTTGTAACGCCGTGGATAGGTTATTAGCTTCGCCAGAGCCAGCAATTTTGGCACATAAGCACGCGTTTCTTTGGGTAAATCGAGGGACCAAAAGTCAGTATTTTTACCTCTTTTTTTGTTTTTCCTTATCGCTTTATTAACATTGCCTTGGCCAGAATTGTAAGCGGCCAGCGCAAGCAGCCAATCGCCATCATAATAATTAGCCAGGTCCTCTAGGAAATTAATAGCAGCGTCAGTGGATGCGACGACATCGCGTCGGCCGTCATACCACCAATCTTGGTTTAATTTGTACATTCGGCCGGTACTTGGAATAAATTGCCACATGCCAGATGCACGCCCATGTGAATAGGCAAATGGATCGTAAGCGCTTTCGACAATAGGCAGAAGTGCGAGTTCTAAGGGCAATCCCCGTGCTTCTAGCTTTTCTGTTACATGATAAATATAGCGCTTCGAACGTTCGCTGACACGCGCCATATAGGCGGGGTTTCTTTGATACCAGTTAAATTCTGAGTCCAGCCGAGGCTGTTCGATTTGCCAGTTCATTTGAAAACCCAAGCGCAGACGCTGCCATATGGTCGTTGGGTTTGCCCATTCGGGTTCTGCTTCATCCGGCTCGATTGAGGTATGGCGGCAATAGTACGGCGAGCCAAAGTCGGTAAAATACTCCCAAGGATCACTGTCAATCAGTTGATTTGCAGACTCGTTGGTTATGGTAAAAGGGGGGATGGGCGCTGGTTGCTCTGCAGGAGCGACTGCCGATGATAACATCGTTTCGGTAGGTTGGCAGGCAGCAACAAATAAGGGTACTAATAATGCTTTAAGTACTGGCTTTAACCTGTTGATAAATATAGTTTTCATTAAAAATAAATCTGTATAGATTATGGTGGTGCGCGATCGTTTAGCGCCACGCGTGGGTTGTTAGTTAGGTAGACGTGTACCCTTAGAAATTGTCTTTCCAGCGTCGCACGGCTGTGAATATGTCAACTTCGCTATCACCGTTGCTGCCACCTTGTGCTTTTACACTATCGATCACGGTATCTTCAGTGCAGCGTAGGAAAGGGTTCGTTGCAAGCTCAGTAGCCAGTAATGAAGGAACCGTTGGAATATCGTCCTCCCGCCGCTGTTTGTCAGCGCGAATGCGTGTGTTGAGTGCGGTATTGTTGGGCTCGACGGCATTGGCAAATGCCAGATTGCCGAGCGTATATTCGTGGGCACAATAGATCTCAGTTGTGGGCGGTAATGCCGCTAGTTTCTGTAAGGAGTTCAGCATCATGGTGGGGTTACCTTCAAATATTCTTCCGCAGCCGCCAGCAAATAAAGTGTCGCCACAAAACAACACGGGCTGACCGGTGCCAGTATCCTCGCAATAAAGGGCAATATGATCGAGTGTATGACCAGGTACTTCCAAAATAGTAAAGTCGAGGCCAAATAGTGACATCGAACTCTGTTCGTCAAGTCGATGAGTGATCGACGCTATTTGATGATTTTTTGGGCCATAAACCGGGATATCACGATGTTTAGTGAGCGCCTCTATGCCGCCGGTGTGATCAAAATGATGATGGGTGATCAGGATTGTTTCGAGTTGCAGCTGCTGCGCTAAAAGTGCCTCCTCGACGGGTCCAGCTTCTCCGGGATCGACCACAGCCGCTTTGCCGCTGTCGTCGTCATAAATACACCAAATGTAGTTGTCGTTAAATGCGGGAATAGGCTCGATATGAATCATAAGTTGTCAGTTAAGTTCTTGGTCTAAGTTCAACGAGTTTGCCTTAAGTATGGATTAATAGCCAATTTCGGTTAAGATAATTGAATGGACTACGGTGGGTAAATCGCTAGCTACGGGTACAGTTAATTATGTTTAACCGTTGGAAAAAAAGGCCCTACAATACTGGTTTGTTGTTGGCTCTTGAACAGTGGTTTGATAGTGACCGAGGCGTTAGGATCTTAAGGCAGCAGCAGGTGTTAATTGATGAGCTATTAGGCTCTTGTTTTGGTTATCATTTGCTTCAGCTTAGTATTGATTCACGACCACGCTTGTTTCGTGATTGCAGGGTTCAATATAAATATCGTGCTCACCCGTCGGCAATATCGGCGGATGTACTAAGTGATTTTGAGCAGTTGCCCTTTGCCAATGAAAGTCTCGACATAGTTATTGTCCATCACGTACAAGAGTTTATTGATAACCCCCATCAGCTTCTTCGGGAAATTAACCGGGTTGTTGTTCCTCATGGCCGGGTAATTGTTGTTGGCTTTAATCCATGGTCGCCGCTGGGAGTTTTCAGTCGGGTTGGTCACTGGCTGCCAGGGTCAATATGGCACAATCATTTAATCGGCGTGGGGCGAATGCAGGATTGGTTGGCTTTATTAGGCTTTGGCGCCTCGATCAAATATTATGGGCATCACAGCCCCAGTCTATTAGCCAAAATAAATAAGCCTTGGCTGGCTCGACTACTGAAGCACTGGCCCTTCGGCAGCTTTTATGTAATATCAGCGATAAAAGAAGAGCTTACCATGACACCTATCAGGCCGCGCTGGCGGCAAGCCGGCAATGGTTTCACCGGTTTGGCGCCGATTAAGACAGGTGCACTGGGAAATGTTGGTATGGCAGGGGAAACAAAAGCCTCCCACACTAGAGCAAAGGAAATACCTGAGGCAAGTTGAAATATTTGCCGATGGTGCTTGCTGAGGAAACCCTAGCGCTGGCGGTGCACTGATACGATTTTAGGGCGGCGAAAAAGAACGCTATGGTAGCGCCACTGTCACTGCGAATAATCGCATGAAACTAACCGCTGCACTTGAGTTGCCAAAACAGTCTGCTGTTGTTGTGCTGACTATAGACGCCCTGTATGTGCGCAAAGGTATCACGGAGTGGTCAGATAGCTGGAAAAAGCGAGGGTGAAAAACAACGGGCCGAAAATCCGTGAAAAATGTCGATTTGTGGCAGCAATTGGGCGTCCTAGCTCAGCGTCACGAGGTTGAGTGGCGCAGGGTTAAAGGGTGCAGCGGTCACCGGGAAAATGACATAGCTGACCAGCTAGCCAACCGGGGCATTGATGAGCTTTGAGCATTTATCGTAAAGCGCTCAATAAATAAAATGAACGATGGAGAGTATTTGTGAGACAGGTTGTATTAGATACCGAAACCACCGGCCTAGAGCCTAGCCAGGGCCATCGAATTATCGAAATTGGTTGCGTCGAGTTAGTCGATAGAAAGTTGACTGGCAGGCACTATCATCAGTACATCAATCCGAAGCGCGAGATTGATACCGGTGCAATGGAAGTGCATGGTATTACCAACGAGTTTCTAGCGGACAAACCGCTCTTTAGTCAGGTTGCTCAGGAATTTTTAGATTTCGTGACGGGCGCCGAACTAATTATCCACAACGCCCCCTTTGATATTGGCTTTATTAATAGTGAATTCAAATTACTGGATTCTAAAAGTCCAGGAACTATGGAAAGTTACTGCGGGGTGGTCGACACTTTAGTGATGGCGCGACAGAAGCATCCGGGTCAGCGGAATAGTTTGGATGCACTCTGTTCCCGTTACGAGGTGGATAATTCTCAGCGGGACTTGCATGGAGCTTTGTTAGACTCCGAGATTCTCGCTGACGTTTACTTGCTTATGACAGGTGGTCAGACTAAATTATTATTGGCGGGAGATGACAATGAAGAGGGTAGTGGCCATTCTGACAATAACATTCGTCGTTTGAGTACCAATCGCCAGCCATTAAAAATAATATTAGCGAATGATGAAGAGCTCGCTGAGCACGAAGAAAGGATGCAGAAAATAGACAAAGCTAGTGATGGAGGGAACCGCTGGCGATAAAGCCAGCAGAGACTGAATGCAAGTACCGGATCTCAGTCACTCGATATCCGGTACGAGTTGGTTTAAAAAACCAGATAGACAGCAGCCATGCCCACGCCACCCATCACGATGGTGTAAGGGAAAGCCATTATAACCATCTTGCCGTACGACAACCGGATTAGCGGTGCCAGCGCAGAGGTTAATAAAAACAAAAAGGCCGCCTGCCCATTGGGGGTTGCTACGCTAGGTATGTTTGTCCCGGTATTAATAGCAATCGCCAAGACATCGAATTCTGCTCGCGTTATTCTGCCTGACTGCAATGCTGCAGAGATTTCATTGATATAGACAGTTGCTACAAAAACGTTATCACTGATCATCGACAGCACACCATTCGCGATGTAGAACATCGTCGGACGGATATCGCTGTCCATTGCCAATACTGTATCAATGACAGGGGTAAACAGATGTTGCTCATGAATCACCGCAACTATCGCAAAAAATACCACTAATAGAGCGGTGAAAGGCAGTGCTTCCTCAAATGCACTGCCTAGTTGGTGCTCTTCAATAATGCCGTTAAAGGCCGTCAGCAGGACAATAACAGCGAGGCCAACAATACCAACTGATGCGATATGGGTGGCGAGTGCTATGACGAGAAATACAGCTACAAGTGCTTGCACAACGAGGCTTGCTTTGTCCCTAAGAGTGCGTTTGCGATCTTCTTCACCAGAAAACTCCTCAAGAACTTCACGTACGGCTGAAGGTAGCTGTGCGCCGTAGCCGAAAGTGCGAGTGGTCTCAAGAAGGAAGCAGGTAATCAGTCCAGCCACTAAGACAGGCATTGTGACGGGTGCCATAAGAACAAAAAACTGGATAAAATCCCAACCGGCTTTTTCAGCAATCAGCAAGTTTTGCGGTTCTCCTACCAATGTGCACACGCCTCCCAAAGCTGTTCCGACCGCTCCATGCATCAGCAGGTTGCGCAGAAAGCTACGGAACTGCTCCAGATCTTCCCGGTGATATTCAATGACGCCTTCATCGTCACTATGATCGTGGGCATGATGCAGTTTTTTCCCTGACGCGACTTTATGATAAACAGCATAAAATCCGGTACCAACACTGATCAGTACAGCCGTCACGGTAAGTGCGTCTAGAAAAGCGCTGAGTACTGCGGCTACAAAGGTGAATAATAACGATAGGGCTTTTTTCGATTTTACCCCAAGAAGGATTTTCGTGAAGACGTAGAGGAGTAGGTCTTTCATGAAGTAAATTCCAGCGACCATGAACATCAGTAGTAATATGACTTCAAAGTTACTTTGTGCTTCAAGATAAACCGCTTCGGGAGGTGCCATGCCAATGAAAATGGCTTCTATAGCGAGTAAACCACCCGGTTGCAGGGGGTAACATTTCAACGCAAGTGCCAAGGTAAAAATAAATTCTAATATCAATATCCAGCCGGTTACGAAGGGGCCGACAGTGTAAAGAAGAATGGGATTCAAAATCAAAAAGACGATGATCGTCTGCTTGTACCATTGTGGTGCTTGGCCCAAAAAGTTGGCCATAAAGGCTTGGGGCATGGTTTGCGCCATGTGTAACTCCTAAAAATTCGATGGGTATCAAAAACGTGTGCTCTAGATCCTGAACATAATACATTTTTTTAGTTTTGCAGGGTATCCCTGCGTTATTTTTGTGAATTTGACGCTTTTGCTGGATTATTGGTCGCTCAGTTTGTCGAAAAGCAGCAGCATGGCTTCACCGTAGTGCTTTACTGAACGCGACAGGCGACAGCATTTATCGTTAATAATGTGATGCAAGTATCTGTAAAGCCCGATAATCACACACTCTCCCAGCACAATTGAGACTATACTTATCACTACTCGGCACGTAAAAGTTTTCTCGGCCTGCGTATTGACTGATTAGGAGTGTTTGTGAGTTTAAAGGTGAGTATTAATCTGGGCTCTTTGAAGTTGATTCAGGATGAGTTGAGTTTTGCGATTAAGCAGTCCGCCAGCGATTTTGAAACTTATATGGAATCGGGTAGCGATGGCGATCTCTCTGAAAGCTGCAAAAATTCTATGGTTCAGGTAGGTGGGGCATTTCGTCTTCTAGAATATCCCGGCGCGGCAATGATTGCCGATGAAATGGCCACGCTAATTAGCGCCATTGCAGATCCAGTGCGTAAAACAACGAAAGCAATGGTTGATGCCCTGACACATGCCTATTTTGTGTTGCCGCGATATATCGAATATGTATCACACTGTCAGAGCGAGTTGCCAATATTGGTTATACCCTACATCAATGAAATGCGAGTCAGCCGCAAAGAAAATTTATTGCCGGAATATCACAGTAGCGCTATCACTATGGACGTCGATAGCGGAGTCTCAACGGTAGCTGCCGACGCGGACATAAAATTACTATTAGCGACGCTGCCCCGACTAAGGTACATGTATCAAACAGGTCTTGTGGGTATTTTAAAGCATCCTGGCAGTGGTCCTCACTATCTGTTTATGTCTAGGGCAGTGGTTCGTATAGCCGCATTGCTGGGGAGCCATCCTCAAGCCGAAGTGTGGCATTTATGTGCACTAGTTCTCGATGCTATGGCCGCTGAAAAACTTGAGATAACACTTAATCGAAAGCGTGATTTAGCCAGTGTTGAGAAGTTGATGCGGAATCTGGTCAGTCAAAAGGAACAAGGCTTAAATCAGGATACCGAGCAACTGAAGAAAAACTTGTTGTTTATGCTGATGCTGACGACACACGAGGCAACATCAATTGACACCGTTCGTCAGCTTTACTCGTTACCAGTACTCGACATAAATGATGACGATATCGTCGCAGAGCGCATTGCTATGCATGGGCCTAGCCAGGAAACGATTGAGGCAGTCATCGGAGTGCTTAGTGAAGAGTTGCGGAATGCCAAAGATATCTTAGAGCTGGGTTCCCAAAATAATGGCATTGAAGACGAGGATCTGACCTTGTTAAAAGTGACTATTGCCCGAGTAGCGGATACGCTGAACCTACTGAATCTGCATGGCCCGCAAGACATACTGAAAGCGCAATTGGACGAAGTTAATCGTTGGGAAAATGGTTTCTGTGGTGCGGCTTTGACCGGTTTTATCGATGCCGCCGATACCTTGCTCTACATAGAGGGCGCATTGGAAGGCTTGGATCGTCGGCAGCTAACTGTTGCTGAGCTGAATCAGGCAACTGAGTTGACCCGCAGAAAAATTATTGCCGGCAGTCAATTAGCGCAAGCAGAGCAGCTGGTTATAGAAGAAGCCCAAACAAGTCTAGCGCTGGTCAAAAGGGCGATCACATCCTACGTCGATTCAAATTTTGATGCGACTCATGTTGCCAATGTCCAATTCGCGTTCAATACCGTTCGCGGCGGATTATACATGCTTAACTATCTTCGAGCCGCGGCCGTCGTGCAAAGCTGTAGTGCATTTTTGGCTCAGCAAATTGATGAAAAAAATCTCGGAGAACAGCATCAGCAATCACTTGAAACGTTCGCTGATGCGCTGATTAGTTTGGAATATTATCTTATCGAAATGGAGAATCGTAAAGATGTTAATGATGATATTCTTCGGGTAGCAGAGGATAGTCTGGAGGCTCTTGGGTATAAAGTAGAAGCTCCAGTTGAGCCGCAGGACCCATAAATGGCTTATACAATACTGGCTGGACTTATTATCGCCGTCGCATTGTTGACAGTGCTTTTTGCAAGTCGTTTGTTGTTTAAAGGGCGGTGGGTTATGGGCTGGTTGCGAGGTATGGCAGGGATGTCGCTGCTGCTGGGCTCCGTAGTTTTGGCTTTCGGCGCTATCGACTTTTACACCTATAAGCAGCTCAGCAAGGAGCAAGCGATTGCGACTATCAGTTTTACTAAGGTCGAATCGCAAATATACCGAGCGTCGCTCGTAAATAGTGAAGGCGTGGAGCAAATTTTTGAACTACGCGGTGATCTGTGGCAGCTGGATGCGCGCATTATCAAATGGAATAATTTTTTTGCCGGAGCAGGGTTGGGACCAGGATATCGTCTCGATCGCCTCAGTGGTCGTTATTATGCACTCGAGGAAGAAAAATCGGGAGAGCGCACTGTTTTCCAGCTTGGCAATAGTAAAAGCGTTATTGATCTATGGATCTGGGCGCGTCAATTTGGAAAAACCATTACAGTTGTTGATGCGTCTTACGGTAGTGCAACCTATTTGCCCATGGAAGATGGCGCTTTATTTTCAGTTGTTTTGTCAAACAGCGGCCTGCTTGCTAGACCTCTTAATGAAAGAGCGAGAGTGGCTGTCAATCGCTGGGACTAATTTACATCTAGGCGACGTCTTGACTTAAATCAGGTAAGCCTCCAAGATCCACTTTTTAAAGCGGGTTAGTCGGGCCACATAGCCGTCCTATCAGTCAATCTATTTGGGGTAAAGCATTGGAATTTTTGAGTAACTATGGCTTGTTTTTAGCTAAGGCCGTCACGATTGTTGTAGCAGTCTTGTTCGTTGTTATCGGTGTTGTCGCTGCGGGTGGACGTCACAAGAAAGAGGTCGGCGGTCAGATTGAGGTCACATTCCTTAACGATGAATATGATGACCACGAACATGCGATAAAATCGGTTATTCTCGATGAGGATCAATTAAAGGCAGAACATAAAGCGGAGAAGAAGCAGCAAAAAGCGGAAAAGAAGCAGAAGAAGGGCGAGCTAGAAGATCCTAAAAAACGTATTTATGTGCTGACCTTTGACGGTGATGTAAAAGCATCAGCAGTCTCAAGCTTGCGAGAAGAAATCACTGCAATTCTGACAGTTGCCACCGCCGACGACGAAGTGGTGTTATGCCTCGAAAGCCCAGGTGGAATGGTACATACCTACGGTTTGGCGGCTTCCCAGTTGGCGCGAATTACTAAGCAAAATATTCCTTTGACAGTTGTCGTCGATGCCGTGGCTGCTAGCGGTGGTTATATGATGGCGTGCATTGGTAATAAAATATTGGCAGCACCATTTGCGGTCATCGGTTCGATTGGTGTTGTAGCCGAGCTGCCTAATTTCCACCGATTGCTGAAGAAAAATGACATCGATTTCGAATTATTCACCGCCGGCGAGCACAAGCGCACAGTAACTATGTTTGGGGAGAATACAGATAAAGGTAAAGCAAAGTTTGTAGAAGAGCTGGAAGATACTCATGAGCTTTTTAAGAGTTTTGTCAGCGAGCATCGCCCACAAGTCAATGTTGCCGAGGTAGCAACAGGCGAGGTTTGGTACGGGCAGCGGGCGATTGAGAATAATTTAATTGATGATATTCAAACAAGCGACGAATACCTAATGTCGAAGCGAAGTGATTCCAATATTTACAGAGTCAGTTTTGAAACGAAGAAGACACTGCAGGAAAAGCTCGGTTTTGCCGCGCAGTCGGTAACAGAAGGGGTTGTTAATAAGCTGGTCGAACGATTTTCTAGCGATCACAAATTTTAGTCAGTTTAGGCGGCGGTAAAGGTTTTCAGCGGTTAGCTGGCCCTGCTATTAGCACCGATAGCTGTTTTCATTGGAGATGGCTTTTTATCGATTTTTGCCAGAGCTGGCTGGGCTGAGAATTGCTGCCCCATGGACGGCTCTTTGGATCTGGCTGGACGTTGAAATAGGGTAGTGTTTAAGCTGCCACCTCGGCGATATACTTTAATCTTCGCAATAATACTCGGTTAGTTCCTCCGGTGAGCTAACGGTCACTGCTGGCTTTGAGGTGTAAGCTCTGTCGCTACTAAGCAGCAAAGGTGCATTCAGTACTCGGATTTCAGAGCGGGGGTATTTTTAGCCGCTCAGTTCTCTGTCTTCACGCTGCTCGGTGTAAAGGTACTAAAGTCTTTCAACACTGCACTATCGTCAGGATCTATTTTCCACTCGTTATCTTTAACTTGTTGTTGCAGGTTCTGCATGAACTGATAACGCGTTTGCGTCAGGCGTGCTATTTGTTCGTCATCTTTGAGTATGGTTGGATGGATAAAAACCATTAAATTCGTTTTGGTATGTGATGTTCCTTTACTGCTAAACAGGCTACCCAGATAGGGAATATCACCAAGCAGTGGAACTTTCTCGATTATCTCAGTTTCCTCGTCATTAATTAATCCACCGATAACCAGCACTTGATCATCTCTAATTAGTGCCTTCGTAATAATTTCTCTTTTATTGGTAACGATATCAGACGCAATGTCGATAGATGGGGCGATGGTTTCTGTCTTCTGATGAATTTCAAGTGTAATAGAATCCCCCTGATTGATTCTCGGTGTCACCACCAATGATGTGCCTATGTCTTGGCGCTCAATCGTCGTAAAAGGATCGTTGGTGGAAGAGGCGGAACTAGTAGCTTGACCCGTAATAAAAGGAACATTTTGGCCAACCAAGAGAGACGCTTCTTCATTGTCAATTGCAACAATGGTCGGCGTGGAGAGAATGTTGGCATTCTGTGTTGCGCTCAGAGCACGCAGCGCTGCTTGTAGGTCACCACCGTTAAAATAGCCGAAGGTAAAGCCTCGCCCTGCAGAAAAGGGCAGTGCGCTGCCGTCGCTAGGTGCATTGGCAAGTGGCAGGTTGCCTAGCGTGTTGACGGCGCCAACAATCGAGTTATCGGGGTCTGTGATCCAGGTAACGCCAACATCGCTGGCGAGCTCGCCTCTCACTTCTACTAATATGGCCTCAACCATGACTTGTGCGCGGCGAATATCTAATTGAGAAATGATGCTCTTCATGGTGGTTAATATTGATGGTGGTGCATTAATAACCAGAGCATTGGCGCTTTTACTGGCTTCGATACTGATATTTGAGTCGGTGTCCTTTTGATTGCTCTGTATGCTTTTAGCAAGATTTTCTAGGATGGGAACAATTTCACTGGCATCGACGTAGTGTAGGTAGACCACGTCGGTGTTGCCTTGGCCGTCTAATGGCTTATCCAATTTTTTAATCAGGTTACGGAACTGCTTACGCTTGGCCGGATCTCCCGCTAGTAAAATACTGTTCGAACGCTCGTTGATAGAAATAGTAATGTTCAGGGCGCTAGCCTGCTGCGACCCGGAAGGGAGTAACGTTGAAAGACTTTGCAATATGCTCTCAGCGTCTGCATGCTGCAAAACGATCACGTCGATCTCACTGTCACTGGTCTTATCCAGTTGCTGTATAAGCTCTTGGGCTGAGCTGATGTTAGAGGCATGGTCAGCCAGAACGAGGGCGTTAGTGGCTAAATAGGGTTTGATGACTGCATCTTTACTCATCAGTGGCCTGAGGGCTTCGGCCATTTGTAGGGCTGATGTGTTTTCGATTTTTATGATGCTGACAACCATGTCTGCAGTGGTCGACGACGCTGCATAGGGCAGCGCACCGCTCGCGGCAATAGACCGTGGTACGATTTTAAGCGCCTCGGGAGTTTCGATAACGGCATACTCATGAACTTGCAATACCGATAGGAAGACTTGATAAGCTTCATCGACGGTCAGCGGTTCGGGTGATAGCACCGTTACTTTGCCTTTCACATCCCGGTGCACCACAATGTTTTTACCCGTATTGTCTGCCACCCATTGAATCAGTGCGCGAATATCCGCATCGCGCATATTCATCGTTAATTTTTCTGCGGAGTAGGCCAGCTGCGAAAGGCTAAGTAATGTCGCTGCAATGAGTAGGCATTGAATGAGGCGTGCTTTTAATGGATGTCTTTTGTGCATTTACCGGCTTCCTGTTATCGCTTTTCGCGAGCTCTATTACGCAGATCTTGCAGTCGTTTGCGTATGAGGGCTTGTCTTTGCTCAGGCGTCATCGCTGCACTGCTTAGCTGCGTGACTGTCTGGTCTATTTCCTGTTGGCTCATATTACTCTGCACAAATTTTCGAATCCCATCGGGAATTCTACTGCCTGTATTATTAGCAGCCGTGCGATTGACGCCAGTCTTGTCGTCATCCGTCAGCTGGTTAACTGGAAATTGAAGCGTTTCTAATTCTCCATTGCGAGATAAAACGACTCGATCAGCGTACACTTGGCGCAATTCCGCTTGTCCGTAGAGACGATTACCTACTCGATATGAGCGTGTTTTTCCGTCGGGGCCTTCAATAATGGCACTGCCGCGCTCAGGATTAGTCGATGTAAATGCTCCCCGTAAAAGGAGCTGCATATTAGTTGACGGGAAATCTGGTCGACCTGCTAATGATTGATCGTCGGAAAGGCGTCCAAACAGGTAGCTGGACGCGATTGCACTGGCCTTGTATTCAACGGCCTCGTCGCTAGGATCTCGAGGTGCCGATGCCGACTGGTCAGGTGCAAACTGATAGGTAGAGTAAGCTATCAACAACTGGCGTCCCAGTATTATCACGATAATGAGGGCCAGCGCGCCAGCAGCATAATAGTTGATGCGTATCGCATCCATATTGGATACTTTGTCGTAAAATCGGTTCAACACAATAGCCATTAAAACCTGTCGGTAATGTGGTTGACTCGAATTATAGCGTAGGAACAAGAACTTAGGCATGAAACTTAGTGGATTTTGCAGGGATATCTATTATTCTTGACGTGCGGCGTATTAAAAAGAGAGAACAATGGACATCAGCAGCACAAAACTGACCAATTTACCTTTCGGCTTCGCCAAGCGCCATGGCGTTTTTTTGCGGTATGAGATCGGCTCATCGAGTCCTGTGCTATGTCATCAAACCACGTTAAGCCCATCGATTTACGCTGAAGTTCGTCGTTTTTTACAACTGCCCTTTCAGTGTTTGCAGTTGCAATCTGACGAGTTTGACCTGCAGTTGGCCGCCGCCTATGAGCGCAATTCTCTTGAAGCTATGCAAATGGTTGAAGATTTGGGGGAAGAGATTGACTTGGCCAGTCTGGCAAATGCAGTGACTCAAACAGAAGATTTAATGGATCAGGAGGGCGATGCACCGATCATTCGGTTAATTAATGCAGTATTGGCTGAAGCGATTAAGGAAGGTGCGTCAGATATTCATATCGAGACGTTTGAGAAGCGCCTTTTGGTTCGGTTTCGAATTGATGGCGTGCTTCGTGAGGCAGTAGAGCCACGACGTGAACTTGCGCCGCTGCTGGTGTCGCGAATTAAAGTGATGGCCAAATTGGATATTGCTGAAAAACGAGTGCCGCAAGATGGACGGATTTCGCTAAAGGTGGCTGGACGGGAAATAGACGTTCGGGTGTCAACAATGCCATCCAACAATGGCGAACGTGTGGTATTGCGACTACTGGAAAAGCAAGCAGGTCATCTAAGTCTTAACGCATTGGGCATGCCTCGCCTTCGCGATCAGCAGTTTAGCCAGCTACTGAATCGGCCCCACGGAATTATTCTGGTAACCGGGCCCACCGGCTCAGGCAAGACCACAACGTTGTATGCGGGGCTCTCATCTATCAACAATAGCACTCGAAATATTCTTACTGTCGAAGACCCGATCGAATACAACCTAGAAGGTGTCGGTCAAACACAGGTTAATGCCAAAGCCGATATGACCTTTGCCCGAGGTTTAAGGGCGATGTTGCGACAGGACCCAGATGTGGTCATGGTGGGAGAAATTCGGGATTTGGAAACCGCCGAAGTTGCCGTGCAAGCTTCATTAACCGGCCATTTAGTCTTGTCAACACTGCATACAAACAGTGCTGTTGGGGCCATTACCCGGCTTCGTGATATGGGTATCGAGCCGTTTTTATTGGCAACCAGTATGATCGGTGTCTTGGCACAACGACTGGTGCGTGTGCTTTGTGACCACTGTAAAATTGCCCATCTACCGACGCCAATGGAGCGGGAGTTTCTCGGTGATGCCTTCGACGAGGATATTAAAATATTCGCCCCTGCCGGCTGCGAACACTGCAATCATCTTGGTTATCGAGGGCGAACCGGAATTTATGAATTGCTAATCGTTGATGAGCAAATTAGAAGTTTGATTCATGGCGAGTCAGGTGAAGAAGATATTATCAACGCAATGCGGATGAAAAGTATGTCTGGTATTCGTGCGGATGGTCGCTCTCGCATCATTGAAGGTACTACCACCGTTGATGAAGTGTTGCGGGTAACCTTGGAGGAGTAAATGTCAGCGTTTTCATACGCGGCTCTTGACGAAAGCGGCACAGAACAGAGTGGGATTATTGAGGCTGATACGTCTCGGCAAGTTCGGCAGATATTGCGGGACCAAGGATTGTCACCCTTGCAGGTTGTTAACACCGGGGCAATGATTACCCCGAAAAATCTCGATGACCAGAAAAAACTGCTGTCGTTTTCCCGTAGTCCATCATTAAAAGTTGCCGAACTAGCTGTTATTACCCGGCAGTTGGCGACCTTGATACAGTCAGCAATGCCGCTGGAAGAAGCGTTAACTGCAATCTCCCAACAAACAGACAGTAATAAGCTCCGCGGCATTGTGTTGAATGTACGCTCAAAAGTGATGGAGGGACATTCACTGGCGCATAGCATGGCGGATTACCCGAACGCGTTCCCCGGCCTTTTTCGGGCGACTGTGGCGGCTGGAGAGCATTCCGGGCACTTAGAGTTAGTGCTAAACAGGCTGGCGGATTACACTGAAAATGCCTATCAGTCTCGGCAAAAGACTAAGCTTGCTCTGTTGTATCCAGCGATTTTGTTCTTCCTGGCTATTGCTATTGTGTCAGGACTGATGGCTTTTGTGGTTCCTGATGTTGTTGATGTTTTTATTGGCCAGGGGCAGGAACTGCCGCTACTCACCCGTGGTTTGATAAGTTTGAGTGACTTCGTTGTCAGTTACGGTCTGTTACTGCTTGTGTTAATTTTTGCAGCTGTCGTGGTGGCCCGCTATTCGTTAAAAAATGAGGCTGTGAAGCTACGTTGGCATCGTCTTTTGTTGAGAATGCCATTGATTGGCCGTTTTTCTCGCGGCAGTAATACCGCTCGCTATGCAAGTACATTAAGTATTTTGACCAGTAGTGGCGTACCCTTGGTGGAGGCGATGAAGATTGCTGCGAAAGTCGTTGAAAATTGCTTTCTCCAGCAGGCTGTCCATCTGGCAACGCAACAAGTACGAGAGGGCGGCAGTATGCATCAAGCACTGGAGCAAAGCGGTTATTTTCCGCCGATCATGATTCATATGATCGCCAGTGGTGAAGCCAGCGGTGAGTTGGACACCATGTTAGAGCGGATTTCGGATAGTCAGCAAAAAGAATTGGATAATTTAGTTGCAACTCTAATAGGCATTGCTGAACCGGTTATGCTGGTATTTATGGGCGGGGCCGTGCTGATAATAGTAGTGGCCATATTGCAACCCATATTTGATCTTAACCAAATGATTTAGCAGATAACGACAGCGGTGAGGCAGTATGATGAAAAGGCAAGTATCGGGATTTACCTTGATAGAAATTATGGTAGTGGTGGTCATTATAAGCGTGCTGATTGGTCTAGTGGCTCCTAATATTCTGGGACGGGTTGATGAAGCTCGAGTCACGGCAGCTCAGACTGATATCGCCACTATTGAACAGGCACTTGAAATGTATAAGCTGGATAACTATCGGTATCCGACTACCGATCAGGGAATAACGGCACTGGTCATATTACCGACAACATCACCGATACCCAAAAAGTGGAATCCAGCGGGTTATCTGAAGAAAAAGAAGCTTCCGGTTGACCCTTGGGGAGGCCAATACCAATACCTGAGTCCCGGGGCTACCGGTCCATTCGATCTGTATTCCTTGGGGGCCGATGCGAAGGAAGGCGGCGACGGTTATGACGCGGATGTTGGCAATTGGTAGTGTCACATTGATCAAGAGTACCGCTGAGCAGATTATCGTCGAGTTACCAGCATGTTAATGCACCAAGGCAGAGCGTCGGTCTTAGGTTTTACATTAATAGAATTGCTGTTGGTGTTGGTGGTTGTTTCTATCATGGCGTCGCTATTAGTTGTATCGATCAGCGATAATCCGGCACAACAAATGGACCGAGAAGCAGCGAGATTGAAAGCCGTTCTGAATATGGCTTCAGAGGAGGCATTGATGCAGGGACTTGAGATCTCGCTGGCAGTTACAGAGTCTCCTGAGGGCGTTGGTGGCTATCAATTTTTGTTACTCGACCCTAATGATCTGTCTTGGCAAAACACTGCAGATAAGCCGTTTAATTTCCATGCATTACCCGCAGATATGTCTATGCAGGTGTTATCAACTGATGGGCCGTCACAGTCGCCACAGTTCGGTCGGCAGATGGAAAAATTACAGCAACTGAAGAGTGAAAAGCGTTGGAAACCTTTATTGCTGTTTCTTTCAAGTGGCGAAAATACACCTTTTTCAATTACGCTGAAACACAAAGCGTTTGACGGCCAGATTAGCATCAATAGCGATGGTATGTCGGGAGTTACGATACGGTGACTGCTAGTGGTGGGGCGCCAGCCGTTGTGGGCCGACAACGATATAGTGGGGGCTCCCTGATTAAGACGGGCACAGGTTTCACTTTATTGGAGGTATTAATCGCGCTCGCGATATTGGCGATATCATCGCTGGCTATCATAGGACAAGTTGGCCAGAGTCTGAGTCGAGTTCAACAATTGCAGTTACAGACAACCGCTATTATTGTTGCTGAAAATCAAATGGCGGTTGTTCAGATTAGCCCGAATTGGCCGAGTTTAGGCCTAAAGACTAATAGGGTTACGTTGGCAGACGCCCAATGGCTGGTGCAAACGGATGTCAGTACTACTAGCGATCCTTGGTTAAGAAAAGTAGAGGTCACTGTTAACTATGGTGATGCTTTGGATAGGCGTGAAACCCCTGCAATTTTGGCTCGGTTGGTCAGTTACAGAGGTTTGCACTAGTCATGAACCGATCTAAATCAGCTGCTGGACTTACCCTATTAGAAGTGTTGATAGCGCTGAGCATTTTTTCGTTGATCGGTGTCGCGTCCTATCGAGTTTTGAATACGTCTATAGCAAGTCAACGCATAGGTGCTGTGCTCTCCGCAGAGCTATCAGCGGTACAGAAGACCATTCTCATTGTTGATAGAGATTTACAGCAGATTATACGTCGTCCAATCCGATCAAATGAAAACGTGTCTAAAGACTACCTGGTGGTGAATCGCGAAAACTATCCGCTGGAATTCACTCGGGGAGGACGACGAAATCCTCTTGAGTTATCGCGCAGTTCAATGATTAGAATAGCCTACGATGTTGGCTTGCATCCGCAGGTAACAAACAAAGAGAGTGAATTTTACCAGAGTGAAACAGTATTCCTTAGGCGGCATATTTGGTCTGCACTCGACCGCACTGAGGACGAGCAGCCGCTAATCCAGCCGCTGCTAGCAGATGTCAGAGATCTTGCTGTTGCGGTTATTACCGAGAGCGGAAAGCAGATCAATTGGCCTCCGGAGAAAGTTGAAAAAGGGGCATCCCAAGAAAACCCCTTAGCCATCGAAATGTCCTGGGTTTACGGGGACAGAGAGCTCCCCATCAGTCGCGTTTACCAGGTGCTATAAATGGCTAGTGGCAGCAGACAGCGAGGGATCGCCCTAATTACGGTGTTGTTGGTATTTGCATTAGCCGCAATTATTGCCAGCGATGTTGCGTCCCGTATCTATCGTGATATTCGTAAAACGAGTAATTTGATCAATAGCAAGCAAGCCTACCAATATGCATTGGCCGGCGAGCAATTTGCCCGACAAATCCTATTCAGAGATTACCGTGATGAAAAAGAACTTCATGTTGACGCTTTAACCGATGCCTGGGCAAATATCGGTGAAATATTTAATATTGAAGAGGGTGGTATGACAATTAAGATAATCGACTTGCAGAGTAAGTTTAACATCAATAATGTAGTCGATGATCAAGGACTAGCCAATTTGGCATCGCTGGAGCAGTTTCGTCAGTTGCTATCTGTTCTCAAGATCGACCAGTCAGTCGCTTCCAAGCTGGTCGACTGGCAGGACGCTAATCGAAGCAAGTTGAAAAACGGTGCCGAAGATGAAGCGTATCAGCCATTAGGGTATCTGCCAGCAAATCGGCCGATGGTTGATCGAACAGAACTCCGACTGTTAGATGAATTGAGTACCGAAGACTACACTGTATTGAAGAGCCATATCGTTGCCTTGCCTCTAACCGTTAACGATAAAAAAATTGGCCCAACAAAATACAACTTGAATACGCTAGATGCTAAGATAATCGAAGCATTATTGGACCCTAGTCGTTCAAGTGATTTAGCTAAGATAGCAGCCCAGCAAAAAAAAGGAGGCTATGACACTGTGCTGATGTGGTCTGCTAACGATTTTTTTCAAGGGCTGACCGTGTCAGGTAGCCAATTGAGTGTGAACAGTGAATTTTTCGAAATTAGTATCACGGTAAAATATGATCAGCGTGTCAGTATACTTCGAACACATCTGTATCGGGATAGTAGCGACGGTAAAATTACGGTGCTAAAGCGACAGCAAGGTATTGAGTAAACTATGAACAATCAACTCGTCATTCGTTTACGCGAAATAGAGCTGACGTTATCCTCTGAGGTTGACTGGAGTTTGTTCGATGGTGACGGTCAGCATCTTTGCAGCAGCAGTAGCCCGTTAGCCCAGCTGAGGCTAAATGCCAACAATGTGATTGACGAATTTTCTATTGTTGTCATTGTTCCTGGCGAAGCGATTAACCTGCTATCGCCGTCTTTTCCTTCGCGACAACTCAAGCAAATCAAGCAGGCTCTGCCATTTATGGTAGAAGAGATGATTGCTGATGAAATTGAAAATGTGCATATTGCGCTGCCGGACCAGTTTGACGGTGCAGATGGTGTCGTCAATTTGGCGGTCGTTAGTCATGCAGTGCTGATTAATTGGCTTGATATATTACATAGCGTTAAATTGTCTCCCACCAGAATCATCAGTGACGTTTTGTGCATACCATTCCATGCTGGGCAGCTTAGTTTATTATTAGATGACAAGCGCGTCATGATGCGGAGTGGCCAGCACAGCGGACTAGTACTACCCATCGAAGATTTCGGCTTTTTGTTTGCTAGCTGGATCGGGCAGCATTCTAAACAAGATGCTGTTTCAGCCAAACCTGTTATTAACATCGCTTACAGTAGTCAGTCGAACAGTGGTAGCAGCGCTAGCAGTGATGACCGATTAGTCGATAAAAATGGTCATGTGGAGCCAGAAGTTGTAGCTTTTGTTCGACAGAATCATCATGACTGTGAAATCAAAGTTACCGCTTATCATGAACCCATCGCTGAAATTTTAGTAAGCAGCTATTCTAATGAAAGACTTGACCGTCAGCTCAACTTGCTACAAGGCGGCTATGCCGTCTCTGCTGCAGGAAAAAATGACTGGAGCAACTGGCGATCGGTTATATCCGTTGTCGCTATTGGCTTGTTATCCTATCTATTGTTGATGGCAGGCAGTGGCTGGTATTTCAATGGCAAAGGTAATTCCTTGGATGCCGAAGCCGTATTGCTCTACCAGCAATTATTTCCTAACGAACGTCGGATTGTTAGTCCAAAGAAACAAATGCAAAATCATATAAGATTGTCAGGCGTTGGGAAAAATAGTGATTTCTTGCCGATATTAGCATCGCTAGCGTCGACCCTTGCCGCTGATAGTGACGAACTGAAGCTGATTGTCGATCAGCTGCGATTCGATGGGGGTTCCGGTGAACTACAAATTCAGCTGCGAAGTTCATCGATTGAAAAATTGGATCAATTGAAACGGAATCTGGAGGGCATCGGTTTGGAAGTGGATATCAATTCAGCTGCGGAACAAGATGATTATGTTATGGGCCGACTTGTCGTGAGGAGACTCTAGTGAATTTTTCGATAAAAGATTCAGACGTCTTACAGCAATTCTCCGTGCGCTATGAAAGTCTAGAAAATCGTGATCGTTTAGCGATAAAGTTGCTACTGGGTTTCATTGTCACGGTGATTATCATTTTCGGAATGATTTTGCCTGCTAGCAACTACAAAGCGAGTTCTGAGGCATATTACAGAAACAGCCTTGAGACTTTAACGTGGATGCAGGGGAACAAACCCTTAATTGATAGCGTTAGCCAACGAAGGTTGGTACGAGATTCTGGGCAGTCTCTGCTGGGGATAGCCAATAAAACATCAAAAGGGTTCAATCTGACGTTTAAACGATATCAGCCTGTTGGAGAATCTGGGTTGAGTTTATGGCTTGAAAATGAGTCATTCAACAATGTTATTTTGTGGCTGGAACGACTCGATAAGAGGCACGGTATCAGTGTCGATGAAATCTCTGTTGATCGAGATGAACAAGATGGCCTAGTGAGTATTCGCTTGGTATTGCAGGGCTAACTCATGTATCAGCAATACTTCGGCTTGACGGAGTCTCCATTCTCTATTGCACCGGACCCCCGGTATCTCTATTTGAGTGACAAACATAGAGAGGCGCTTGGGCATCTGATTTATGGTGTGGGTGACCAGGGTGGTTTTGTTTTACTGACAGGCGAAGTCGGGACAGGAAAGACAACGATTTGTCGCTGTTTATTGCAGCAGGTACCCGACAATGCCGAAATTGCGTTTATTATAAATCCTCGGCAAAGTATTAATCAGTTGTTGCAGTCTATCTTCGGTGATTTGGGTTTGCCGCATCAAAAGGGCGACACCAGTAAAGACCTCATCGATCAACTTAATAGTCACTTACTAGACGCTCATTCCCGCGGTATTAATACTATTCTGATAATCGATGAAGCCCAAAACTTGTCGGTTGATGTCCTCGAACAATTAAGGCTATTGACTAATCTTGAAACCAATGAAAAAAAGCTTTTGCAGCTGGTTTTGTTAGGCCAGCCAGAACTTAACGATTTATTGGCTAAGCCCGAATTGCGCCAGTTGGCTCAGCGAGTGACTGCAAGATACCATCTGCCACCGTTGTCTAAACTAGACATAGCGGAATACATAGAGCATCGTTTGGCTGTTGCTGGCTGTCGTGCCCAGTTGTTCCCGCCTTCATCCATCAAAACTATTTTTCAGCTGAGTCAAGGTATACCTCGGCTGATCAATCTTATTTGCGATCGTACCTTGCTGGGAATCTATGCAACCAATCAACAGCAAGCGACGCCGGCAATTGTAAAAAAAGCATCCCAAGAGATATTTCCAGAGAAAGCAGTTTTTCCAAAAAGGCAAGTAGCTTTAATGGGTATTGTCTTGCTGGGCTTAGTTAGTTTTTTGGTATGGGCTTTGCTCAGTGGAGAAGTTACCAAAAAGCTGGGCATATCAAATGAAACTAACCCAGTAGTACAAAAGCAGGTTAATAATGTATCGGCTGTGCCATATCGCTATCCAGTCCCATCATCGTCGGTCTTGGTTTTGCAGCAGCAGCTCTTTGAGCCCCGGAGTTTACCCGTAGTGATGGCTAGAAATGCTTACGATGATTATTCTCTACTGACGGACATTCACTATTGCGTGAAGTCAACGGCCTATCCACTGGCGGAGTTTCGGCAGCTGCGTATTGTCGAAGACTTGCGACCTGCAGCTATCGCTACTATCACGCATCAAGAGGGTAATAACAAGGCATCAACATTTCATGAACATCATTTGTCGTTTAAAGGTGACGTCTGGCTGCACCACTCAGAACGGGTGCCAGTGGTAAAAGAACTACGGGAGGGATTGGGTTTGGCTCAAAATGCGATCATTGATTGGAGTTTACTGATGGCATTTATCGCTGCAGTCTATAAGGGCGATACAGTGCTGGCGTCCATAGAATTGGAAGGCCGCTGATGTCCTACATATTAGATGCACTAAAAAAGTCCGACCAAGAGCGTCAGCAAGGAAACAATCCTACCCTGCAGACCATACATAAGCCGCACTTTAGCGGTGGCACACCCTCAAAGTGGCGGCTAATTGCATTGTTTATGGGCGTGTGTGTGGTATCCCTTGTCGCTGTGGCCGTTTGGTTTGTTGCAGCTTATGGCGTTGACAAGCAATCTATCGAGGTAGCTGATCGACAGGTGGTTGCAGGCCGTGCTGCGGCCCGAGGGTCAGTATCGCCACTAGAAGCTGAGGCTGCAGTGTCGAATGAAACAGTGATCGCAAAAAATGAGGTGAATAAAAATAGAGCCATAGAGCGCTTAGCAATAAATACAGTGGTTGAATTTGCCGATTTACCAGACCCTGTGCAGCAGGCAATTCCCTCCCTTATTTTTTCATTTCATGTGTATTCTGCAAACGTAGATCGTCGAACTATTATTATCAACAAGCGACGAGTTAAAGAAGGCGCCGTTGTTTCGGAAGGTTTGACATTGATTGAAATCACCGAAAAGGGAGTGGTTTTAGACTGGAAAAAACGCTATCGGTTTATGATTGATGTGGTTGAAAATTGGTAATTATTTTTTCTCTTGAGGTTTGAATTGATTGAAGTCAGGTAAAGCGGTGTCGTCTACGCTGAATTTCCCGGTATTGTATTTTTCTTGTAAGCTTTTCATTAAATCGTAGTTTTTTCGGGAAACATTGTCTGATATCTGGTCGGAGTCAACAATAACTGGGTGAATGAACACCATCAGATTCTTTTTCACAACCGTGTCTGTTGTGGTTCTAAAAAGGCCTCCCAACAGAGGCAAGTCACCCAGAAAGGGGACCTTGCTAACCAGTTCTTGAGTGTCGTCAGAAACTAGTCCCCCGAGCACTAATATGGCGTCGTCTTCGACAATGACTTTGGTTTTGATGCTCCGTTTATTGGTGACTATATCGTTTGCGACGGTGGTAGCCTCGGATATTGTTTCAACTTCTTGCAAGATATCCAGAGTGATTGAATCCCCTTCATTTATTTGCGGCGTAATCTTTAATGTCAGGCCGATGTCATGCCGTTCTATCGTCGTAAAAGGATCGCCAGTGCTGGATGATGATCCCGTAGACTGCCCTGTGATGAAGGGTACATTAGACCCCACAAGGATCTCAGCCTCTTCGTTATCCATTGTCATAATACGGGGGCTTGATAAAATGTTCGCGTCGTTTTCGTTGGCTATCGCCTGAGCTAAGACGCGCAAACTGCCATTGCGATAAAATCCTAGATTGAGTCCCGCGCCCAGTAAAGACACGGCGCCGCTTTCGTCGATATTTCTCAGGCCGAAATTGGTAAGAGCTTCTGCTCCGTCATTGGCGCTAAGGCTGGTGTTCCACTCAACGCCTATCGTTTGTGAAAAATCTTTGCTGACCTCAACAATGATAGCCTCAACTAATATCGAAGCTCGTCGTATATCTATCTGTTCGATTACTCGGGACATGACATCTAGCATCGATGGCGGGGCGGTCATAACCAGGGCATTGGAGCTTTCGCTGGCTTCAATGCTGATGTCACTAGAGTCACCAGCATTTCTATTATTTTCCTGCATGGCCGCGCCCATGCCCTTCAGGATAGGTAATACTTCTTTGGCCTCAAGATAATGGAGATAGACGACGCGAGTATTACCATTGTCACTGATAGGCTGGTCAAGCTGTTTGACAAGTTGTCGCACTCTTCGAGTGGTGGCTGCATCGCCAGACATCAATAAACTGTTAGAACGAATGTCAGGGGCAATTGAAAATGTTTCGCCTGTTGTATCGCTTAATAGTGACAGAACGAGGCCCGAGACATTTTCAGCATCCGCATGCAGTAAATTAATCACTTCGATATCAATACTGCCGGAAGCATCTATTTTTCTTACAAGAGCAACCAGTCGTTTAACGTTCTCTGCTTCGTCGGCGATAATAAGACTATTACTCTGGGGGTAGGCAGCGATATAGCCACTACTCGGCAAAAGCGGCTTTAACACCTCTAACAATCTATTGGCCGATACATTTTCGGCCTTAAAAACATACAGGATTTGCTCGCCACCTCCCAGTGCACTAAAATTTTCTACCAGTTGCTTGGGTGATGACTTTGCTTGCACCGCAGGAAAAATCCGCAAGATTCCGCCAGTTTCGGTGACGGCGTAACCATAGACGTCGAGCATCGCCAGAAATACCTCAAAAGCCTGGTTTGCCGTCATGCCTTTATTGGCGAGTATGGTGACTTTGGCTCTGACTCTTGGATCAACCACTATTTTTTTATTCGTTTGTTCTGCAATCCACTGAATAACAGAGCCAATGTCCGCATCACGCATATTGATGGTTAGCAATTCTTCTGTTGACGGCGTTGGTGTCTGTATCGTTTCCGTGGCAGAAGTGGTGGCAGTGGCGTTAAAAGCTAACAGGAGGATCACCCAAATGCGAAGGAAGACGAAATTCCAAGGTTGCAATTTACTGGATGGCGGTGAAAGTGGCATAAGCTCAAGTATTTATTAATAGTTAGGTTATTGTAGTTTACCACGATCTTTTAGCGAGACTTTTCGCCTAGAATCAGGTGGTTAGCGTCGATAGCAATCTTTTGCCACGACAATTAATCGACGATTGTTTTTGCTTTCTCCCGCAGAATAAATTTCTGTATCTTCCCAGTTGAAGTTTTTGGTAGTTCGCCAAAGATCACATGCTTTGGAATTTTGAAACTGGCCAAATGATTTCTACTGAAAGCGATCAGTGTTTGTGCGTCAAGCGTGGTGCCGTCTTTTAGTTCGACGAAAGCACAGGGTGTTTCGCCCCACTTGTCATCAGCCTTGGCAACCACGGCAGCACTTAACACCGCGCTGTGCTGATACAGGGCTGACTCTACTTCTATTGACGAGATATTTTCGCCACCTGAGATAATGATATCCTTGGAGCGGTCTTTGATTTCAATGTAATTATCGGGGTGTTTTACCGCTAGATCTCCCGAGTGGAACCAGCCATCGGCGAGCGCCTCGCGGGTGGCGTCTGGGTTTTTTAAATACCCTTTCATCACGACGTTGCCGCGGAACATCACTTCACCAATAGTTTCGCCGTCATCAGGCACCGGTCTCATCGTTTCTGGATCAAGTACATCGAGGTTGTTCAGTACGGGATAGGCGACGCCTTGGCGCGCTTTCATTGCAGCCCTGTGCTCGCGACTAAGCTCGTCCCACTCCGTATGCCAGGCACAATATACGCAGGGGCCATAAACCTCTGTTAGGCCGTAAGTATGGGTAATTTCGGCGCCGAGATCTTCGATTGCAACAATCACCGCCGCAGGCGGCGCTGCACCCGCAGTCATTATTTTGATGCCTTTAGGAATTTGATTTCGCAAAACTTCCGGTGCGTTGGCTATCATCGAAAGAACAATAGGAGCGCCGCACATGTGGCTGACATCGTTGGCGACGATACTTTCTATAATCGCGTCAGCAGCCACATCTCTCAAGCATACGTGGACGCCGGCTAGTAGGGTAATAGTCCAGGGAAAGCACCAACCATTGCAATGAAACATAGGCAGGGTCCACAAATAGGTCGGTGCGTGTCCCATATTCCACGCTAATATATTCCCCATCGCGTTTTGATGAGCGCCACGGTGATGGTAAACGACGCCTTTCGGATTGCCCGTTGTCCCCGACGTATAGTTGAGCGCCAGTGACTGCCATTCGTCAGCCGGGAGGGCGGGGACGATGTCGGGATTGCCTGTCAATAAAAACTGTTCGTAAGTTGTACTTCCAATACGAACTGATCGTGGTCCGAGAGAGTCATCCAAGTCTATGATAAGGGGGCGTCGGCTGCTTTTTGACAGCGCCTGCTTCGCAACCTCGGCAAATTGCGCATCGATGAGCAGCACGTCGCATTCACCATGATCAAAAATATAGGCGAAAGTATCTGCATCCAAGCGAATATTGATACTGTTCAACACCGCGCCAGTCATTGGCACCGCAAAATGGGCTTCCAAATGAGCGGGAATATTCGGGGCTATTACCGAAACGGTATCGCCAGGGCCGATACCGTGCTGACTAAGCGCGCTGGCTAATCGTCGGCAGCGCTGTTGCAGCGTTGCATAGTTATAACGCAGATCACCATGAACAACGGCAAGGTTGTCAGGGTAGGTCTTAGCTGCGTGAGAAAGAAAATGAACGGGCGTCAACGCCGTATGGTTGGCGAGGTTCTTTGGTAATTCGGATTCAAAAATGTTCGACATGGGGTTAGAGTCTCGTTGGCGAATATGTCACATGTTTACCAGCTGTTTGTGTGTAGTACACCATCTAAAGGTTTGCGGGGAGCTTGTTTGAAGTCAGTGCCTTTGGTGTAGGCAATAGGGATCAACGCCAATTGACTGATATCGTCGGGGATACCCAATAACTGGGCGATCTCTTGCTCGTAATTGAGATGCAAAGTCGTCCAGCAGGTTCCCAGGCCGCGTTCTCGGGCCGCGAGCATGAAGCTCCAGACTGCGGGAAGCGTTGACCCAAAAGACGCTGACAGTGCCGCTAGGGGAAGGTTTGCTTCTGCAATACGACCAACACAACAGGGAATCAACATTGCAGGCACTTTGGCCATATTGTCTGCCAGGTATTTGGCGGAACTGAGTACCCGTTGCTGGGTCTCTTTCATTGATGGATCGTCTTGATGAATTTTAGTGGGTTGGGCGGGCCCGGCCTCATACGCTGTAAAAGCGCGTTGATAGAGTTCGGCGATGCAGGCTATTTTCTCCGGATCAGTCACTAGAATAAACTGCCATCCTTGGGAATTAGAGCCACTGGGTGCTTGCAAAGCAATGTGCAAACACTCTTCAAGCACACTCCCTTCTACGGGCTTGTCAAAGTCCAGTCGTTTTCTGACGGCACGAGTTGTCGTGAGCACTTCGTCGGCACTGAGGTTTAGTTTTGTCATCGCTTGAGATCCTTGTTATTTTTCTGACAAACGGTCATTGGTGTGTTTGCAGCTGATTCCGCTAAGTATTGATCGTTACCATAGCCCTGCCGGTTGACTGTTATTCTTCGAATGCAGGAAGGGGTTGTCTGCATGATAACGTGAACAGCGATACCAGAACAATAATCACAGTTTTTTGTGACAAAAAAGTCAACACCTTTAACGAAGCATGCCGACTATGTTATTCCGCAGGGTCAATTATAGTGATGGCAGCACTATAAACTGAGTCCGCCACAGCGTATCAGTGAGGCTCGTATGCAGGCAATCAAGAGGATCTAGCAAAAAGGTGCGTCGAGTTTTTACCGTAGGCAAAGGTTGCACAAAGTTGGATGACTCGGTGCTGTGGGAGTTGCCAGGGGGCGCTGATTTCATCATTGCTGGTGATGGCTTTAGCCCTGTGTGGGCTTGACGCGCCAGCCCTGCCTCCTTGTCGCTATCAACGCTGCAGCAGCGATTTGGGCTTTTTGTATGGTTTTATGGATAGAAAGGCGGCGACAGAAGGCCATTGGCGCGCCCTATAACTTAATGTAAAACATTGTAATAGAGCTACAAGCCGTTGTATTTTAACAACTATAATTTATTTTTTCGTGTGTATAGCTTTCGGTCAATAGATCAATTATCCGAATTTTTTCTTCAGCGCGACAAAAGCGCCTTCAGTCCGAATCAGGGTCTCATCAATGATCTCGGCGGTATGTGCTCCACTGATAAACATATTGTGCCAAGGATGCATGTAAACACCCCGTTTGACGACTTCGCTAAAAAAGAAATTGCACATGGCCGATTTTGGGTCGTCATCGAAGGCAATCAGTGGCATCTGGGAGGGACCAGTCTGCCGTAGGGAATACCCAAAACCCGCTGCTTGGGTCTGCATGCCTGATCTCAATCTGTCACCCGACTGCTGTAATAAATCAATGGTGGACTCTTCCTCAATGACCTTAATGGTGGCCAATGATGCGGCGAAGGAGGCAGAGGCAAACCAGAAAGAGCCGGTCGCGTAAATCTTACTGGCGCCATCGCGAAAGCGGTTATTACCCGTAACAACCGACAGTGCATAGCCATTAGCCACAGATTTACTCATGGCACACAGGTCGGGAAGTACCCCTAGGGTCTCCCAGGTTGAGCCAAGGGTAAAACGCAAAGCACAGCGTACATCATCAAGAATAAGGGCTGCATCGTGGGTGTCACAGAGCCTTCTTACAGTATTGGCAAAGTCCTGTGTGGGTAACTCTTGGTCGGTAAACGCATTGTGTTTGAAGGGAGTTACAATAATAGCAGCAAGATCATCACCTGCTTGATTAACGGCATCCAGAAGGCTTTGGACATCGTTGTAGGTATAGCTTATCTGATGTTGCCTATCGCCAGGTGCCACGCCACTAGGTTGAGGTGTACACCAACCACTGGAGCCATGATAAGCGCCTTCAGCGATTAAGATCGTATTCTTTGTTGTTTGTGCTCGCGCGGTCATGACACAGATGGTGGTTGCGTCATTGCCGTTTTTGGCGAACATACTCCAATCAGCATGTTCACAGATGTCATTAAACTTTTCGGCTAATTCCAGCATCAGGGGTGAGGGGCCAGTCGCCGCATCGGCAATCGCTTGTTGCTTGCTGGCGGCTTCATCAACTTTGGGATGATGATAACCGAGCAAATTGGTACCGTAGCCGCACATATAATCAATGTATTCATTGTTATCGGTATCCCACAGTCGAGCGCCTTGTGTGCGCGCAATAAACTGCGGGTAATCCGGTGATAATCTGGCAATAGATTGATGCCCATAAACGCCGTTGGGAAATGCCAGTTTTGCCCGTTGCCGTAATGCCAGTTCATTGTTAAATGTATGAGTCATAATGCGTGCCTGTGGATAAATAACTTGAGTGTATTGTGCCGTTAAATTAAGGCTTTCGATACCCTGTGAACGCTGTTTTTAGTCCGGTCTTTGCTGGTAAGATTTACAGCAAAAACCGAGGGGCTAATCGACGCTATTTTTTCACAGTGATCCCGCTGTCGCTATCGCGGGGTCAATAACGACAAGGGTGAACAAGTAGATAGGCTTGCGACCATCCGTAAATTCAGCGCTAACGTGGGCGGATTAAGAGGCAAGTTCATGGTGGCGAGTACGGCGAATCTTGTTGAGGTGCTGCCGCCTTGCCGCTAGTTAGTTTGTGCCTTGTGCTGAACGGATTATCTGTCTATCAATACCCCGACTTGCTACTCTACAGAACAAATTCAATCGTCTTAAAAGACTACACTCATTCAATCTGACCTGGAATATGCCCGAACAACTGCCAGAGGGTTACCACCTCGAGAATTTTCTGTCATTGATGCGATTTGTTCGCCATCAATATGCCGATTTATTAACTGCGGAGGAGCGGGAATACGCGGATAATTTCGAGTTACTGCCACAACAATCCCAGAGTCTCTACGTTCGCTTAATATTAAGAAAGGGCCCGGTATTTCGGAGTGACAAACTTAGCTATGCAGATATTGATGATATTAAGGCGTCCGCAGTTTGTCTGCGAGACTTCGGTTTTATTGATCAGCGAGCCGATATAGACGAACGTATTGCTTTACACACCAAGGTTGAACTATTGCAGTGGCTGCCGACACAAACTAATGCGAAGCTGTTAAAGCGTCCCGCTCTGCTCGATCTTATCCGATTGGATGTCGATGTTCTCCAGCAACAGCTCTCATTTGAAATATATCGACCCTTGGGCGCTGAGCTTATTTTGCGTTATAGACTGCTCTTTTTCGGTAATCTCAATCAAGATTTTTCTGAATTTGTACTCACTGATATGGGTATGTTGAGATACGAAAACTACCCGATAGATAGCCGTTACCGTTTGTTTGACAGCAGAGCTGAGGTAGAACAACTATGGCGACACTATCAGCTGCGTGAGCAGTGTGGTCAGATGATTGCCCAGCAATCATTTCAGCAACTGTCACAGGTAGTGAATGATGGTCTGCAACTCGCATCTGGCGACATGCCAACTTTGATGTCGCTCGGTCGTCGTAGCGATAGGCTCCGCAACTATGTTGCCCGCCACCTGGAGCGTCAGCAACTTGACCTGCAGGCACTCGCTCTTTATCGCTTATCGAACGCCACCCCAGCTCGCGAACGCCGAGTTAGGTTATTGAAAAAACATGGTGCCATGACGGCTGCGCTGGCTCTTTGCGAGGAAATGCAGGCCTCTCCCATCGATGAGGAAGAGCTAGATGTTGCAACTCGTCTTGGCCATGCGCTGGCGATGAAGGTCCGTGGTGAAAGTCAGTTCGCTCAGGTACCCCTAGAATATAATAGTCTCAGCTTGCAGTTCGATAAACCGCTGTCCAAGGGATTAAGAGTAGAGGAGTTGGTCCGCCGACGGTTTGAGGATAATACGGAGACAGGTGGGCAGATTTGGCGGAGTTTTTATGTCGAGAATGGATTAATTCCCAGCCTGTTTGGCTTATGTTTTTGGGATATTATTTTTGCCCCAATTAAAGGTGCGTTCGTAAACCCATACCAACGCGGCCCCTTAGACTTGTTTACGCCGGCGTTCCTGCAGGCCAGAGAAGCTGAAGTGGATCGTCGATTTTTTGAACTAAGCAGTAACGCGGCGATAAAATCTCGGGCACTATCGAGCTATCAACAAAAGCGTGGTACTGCTAACTACTTGGTCCGTTGGGACTGTCTTTCCAGCGAACTATTGGAACTGGCACTTACCTGCATACCTTATACAGACCTACTGGTCATATTTCGTAGGCTGTTGTTTGATTTGCGCAACAATCGATCAGGATTTCCTGACCTTATTTGTTTTAATTGTGATGACAAAAATGGCCATAGTTATCTAATGGTTGAGGTCAAAGGGCCTGGCGATAAGCTGCAGAATAACCAAAAGCGATGGATAAAAACGTTTGCTTCGAACGAGATACCGTTTCAACTTGCCCATGTAAGCTGGGTGACAAATGAATAACGATCACGGCCCAGTTAGTCTGCAACCTATAAAAATTTCAGTGCGAAAACTGCTCGAAGTCACGTCTAGGACCGGGGATATTAATTTTCGTTTCAGTAGCCGCAGTAGCGCCCTTGAAGGTATTCGAGGTCATCAGACTGTGCAGCGCTCCCGTCCAAATGGGTATCAGGCCGAAGTTTCCGTAGCGGGTCAATATCGCTGGGGTTCACTCCTACTCGAAGTGAATGGCAGGATGGATGGTGTATACAGCAATGTCAGTCCGGTTATTATTGACGAAATTAAGACCCTCAGAGTTGAGGTTTCGCAGTTACCTGTCAGTGTTCAAACGTCGCACTGGGGGCAGGCAAAAATCTATGCGTATCTCTATGCCGTTGAGAATAATCTGGATCGCGCCGTTGTACAGATAAGTTACTATCATCTTGATAGTGGTGAGATCGATGAGATTCAGCAAACATTCTATCTGCCGGAGCTGAAAGTTTTTTTTGAAAATTGTGCGCTGCATTTCCTGCAGTGGTTAGAAAAGGTTCAACGATGGCGAGTTAGTCGCAATCGGTCGATTAGGCATATGGCGTTTCCCTATGGTGAATTTCGTGATGGCCAGCGGTCATTTTCGGTGAGCTCTTATCGGGCTATGGCCTCTGCAGGGCAGTTATTTGTGCAAGCGCCGACGGGTATCGGCAAAACAATAGGTTCGCTTTTTCCGGCAATTAAGGCAATTGCTGAGGGTCATCATGAAAAAGTGTTCTTTCTGACGGCAAAAACAAGCGGTCGTGCGGTGGCTGAGAAATCCCTTGCCGATATGCAGGAAAAGGGTCTGTTGCTAAAGACGGTTACCTTAACCGCAAAAGAAAAAATATGCTTTAACCCGGGTTCCCCCTGCGATCCGGAACACTGTGAATATGCGGTTGGCTACTACGACAAGCTCAATAGTGTTATTGAATCTTCTTTGGAGGCGACCAACTATTTTAAGCGGGATGACATTGAGCATATCGCGCGAGAAAATACGATGTGCCCCTTCGAACTTTCCCTCGATCTATTAGAATGGGTTGATGTGGTTATTTGCGATTATAACTATGTTTTTGATCCGGTGGTCTATCTTCGGCGTCTCTTTGACGATCCGCTTGTAGAACATTGTTTTCTCGTCGACGAGGCGCACAATCTTGTCGACCGGGGTCGGGACATGTTTTCAGCGCAGATCGAAAAAGATCGATTGTTGAGCGTCAAGCGCCAGGTGAAGCGATCTTCCAGCGTTGAGGTTGGCGGCGTGCTGCGGAAAATTGACGGAATAAATCGAGCCTTTCTCTCTATCCGTAAAGAGCATAGTCATTCCCTTGAGCAGCATGGCTTCTCCGTTGTTGATGAACCACCGACGGTGCTTATTTCAAAGCTGCGATCTTTTTGCGAGCATCTGCAGCACTGGCTTGCGGAACATGAGCGGGATGGTCGCGATTACGATTTACTGCTCGATTTATATTTTGATGCGCTTCGTTTCACGCGCACGGCTGACTATTTTGATGATCACTATGTCTGTCTGATCAAGACCGATAAGAAGAAGTTGTTATCAATCAACTTATATTGTGTCGATCCTTCCCGCTTGCTGGGTAAAGGGCTAGAGCGGTCGAAATCATCGCTATTTTTTTCGGCGACTCTCGCACCTATTAATTATTATCAACAGTTATTAGGCGTTAGCCCCACTAGTCAGTTTGTTGATTTACCCTCGCCATTTCCTCACGAAAATCAAGGGGTTTTTGTCGTCAAAGATATCGCTACCAATTTTAAACAGAGGGAGGGGAGTTATAATAAAATTGCAGTGCTTATTCAGACTATGATCGAAAGTCATCGAGGAAATTACATCGTGTATTTTCCATCCTATCAGTACATGGAGAAGGTGTATGATGTTTTTGGACAGCAAAATTCAGCCACGGATATTATTATTCAGCAGCGGCAAATGAATGAAGAAAGCAGGCAATGTTTTTTAAATCGTTTTGATGCCGCTTATGAACATGATCTTGTAGGTTTTGCCGTTATGGGTGGTATCTTTGGAGAGGGGATCGACCTCAAAGGTTTACGTTTGATCGGTGTGATTATCATCGGCGTGGGTTTGCCGCAAATGGGAATCGAGCGAGACCTTATTAAGCAGCATTTTCGTGATACTCGGGTTGACGACGTCGTCGATCAGCACCGTACCAACGAAGGTTTTAACTATGCCTATCAATACCCCGGCATGAACCGAGTATTGCAAACAGCCGGTCGTGTGATACGTAGTGAGCAGGATAGGGGGATAGTCTGTCTTGTCGATGAACGTTTTGCGTCAGCACGCTATAGGCAGTTATTTCCGCCGCATTGGACAAATTTGGAGGTCATTGATCAGCATCAGTTAGCCGCTAAGCTAGCGGTATTTTGGTAAGAGTATCGGTCGTTAGTCAACACACATGCCGTCGCTGTTTCAATTGCATTTTCAGTCAGACTACGAGAAAGTTTAGTCCGGCCAGAGACCCTGCTGTGTAGTATGGCGTAATAGTGTTTGGTAAATCGGTGCTGATGTTTTTTAAGCGATGAATAAGAGATTCAACAGATGGTAGATAATAGAACAGGTTTCAAGCTGGGTGCAGTTGTACTGGTAACAGCTGGAGCATCTGGAATAGGGCGCTGTATCGCTGAAACATTTCTGCAGCAAGGGGGGCGCGTTCATATCTGTGATATATCAGCGGTATCGATTGCAGCTTTCCTAACGGCAAATCCCTCGGCTACCGCCAGTGTTGCTGATGTCTCGATACCATCTGAGGTGGAAAGACTCTTTGCAGATCTCGCTGAAATTTATGGGTGCTTAGACGTGTTGGTGAACAACGCCGGCATTGCTGGGCCGACTGCTAAGGTAGAAGATATTGCAATAGAGGCATGGAATAACACCGTCAATATCGACCTTAATGGCCCTTTTTATGTGACTCGCTTGGCGGTACCAATAATGAAAGAAACAGACGGAGGCACCATTATCAACATAGCCTCAACTGCGGGTTTGCTGGGCTGTCCCCTTCGCTCACCTTACGTTGCAGCAAAGTGGGCGTTGGTCGGATTGACAAAAACGTGGGCGATGGAGCTTGGGCCACATAATATCCGTGTTAATGCTATATGCCCTGGCAGCGTTAACGGCGAGCGTATCGATAATGTGATCAGCAAAGATGCAGCAGAGCGAGGTGTTGATGTTGATACTATAAGAGATGTTTATCAAAGACAGACATCATTGCGTCAATTTGTCGATGCTCAAGATATTGCGGATATGGCTCTCTACTTGAGCTCAGCGGCTGGTGCAATGATCTCTGGGCAGTCAATGGCCATTGATGGCCACACAGAAAGTTTGTCCAACTGGCTCGATTAAACCGTTGAGCCAAACGTTCTGCGGCCAATGCTCGGCTAAGCTTCAGTGTTAGTCAGGCCGTATAATGGCTTTTATTTCCTGATATTCGGCAAGTCCAGCTTCCCCCCATTCACGGCCATTCCCCGATTGCTTATAACCACCGAAAGGTGCCTCCAGTCGGAAAAACCCACCCTGAATAAAACATTGGCCTGCTCGCATGCGGCGGGCAATGGCAATCGCATCGCTATCGTTTGCGGCAAAAACACCAGAGGAAAGTCCAAATTCTGAGTCATTGGCAATGTCTACAGCCTCATCAATGGTTTCATAGCTCATGATACAAAGGACGGGGCCAAATATTTCTTCCCGAGCAATCACCATATCGTTGCGGACATCGGCAAATAGTGTTGGCAGCACGTAAGCACCGCCTTCAAGACTTGTGGGAAGCTCTGCGCCGCCGGCGACCATACGGGCGCCTTCAGCGATACCCTGCTTGATGTAGTCGCGGACTCTTTGACACTGCTGCTCTGAGGCTAATGGCCCCATTGTGGTCAAGGGGTCGTCGGGGTCACCAACTACCTGCTCATCAGCAACGATTACCGCCTGATCGATTGCCTCCTGATAGCGTGATGCGGGCACTAACATGCGTGTTAAGGCGTCACAGGTCTGGCCAGTGTTGAGCATGACATTTTCAACGCCATAGCGAACCGCGGTGTGGAGGTCGGCGTCTTCAGTGATGATCAAAGCAGACTTGCCGCCCATTTCTTGACAGACACGTTTGACGGTGGGTGCAGCCTCTATTGCGACCGAGATGCCAGAGCGGTTTGAGCCGGTAAAAGAAACCATGTCGACACGCGGATGAGAGGCCATTAACGGACCAACTTCGGCGCCGAGGCCAGTGATTAAATTAAAGACTCCGGCGGGTAGTCCAACTTTATCGAAGATTTCAGCCATGATGATGTCCGATGTTGGCGTTTGCTCGGCGGGCTTGGCGAGCATAGTGCAGCCCGCAGCGAGAGCAGGAGCAACCTTGCCGATCATCTGTAATAAGGGATAGTTCCAGGGATTGATTAGCGCGCAAACTCCAACGGGTTCGTGGCTGATCAGGTAGCCACCTCGATCCTCAGGTTCCCCCATGGTTGCGGCTAGTGAGGCAAAATAACGCATAGCGTCTATTGGCCCGGCAATTTGCACCTCCATGGCTTGATGGCGCGGAATACCCATGGTTTCTACATGTGCCTGAACCAAGTCATCAGCACGATTCTCCATTTCATCAGCAATGCCCATCATCAACAGGGCCCTCTGATCAGAAGGCGTTGCAGACCACGCTGGAAATGCTCTGAACGCCGCTTCGGCGGCGGCATTTACATCAGTTTCGTTGGCACAGGCCATCGCCACACAGGGCACCGATGTAGCGGGGTTTAAAATTGATAAAACGTGTTTGCCGTGGGGTGCTGTCCATTGGCCATCGATATAAAATTGATCGATTGTCTTCATACTGCGGAGTTTCCTGTGGTAATCGCGCGAAGGCGATTATTATTTTATCTGACAGCCGAACTCAGCGCTTGCGTCGAGCAACCAGCTGGCCAGATAGTCGGTAAAGCTGCGACGAATGATTAGGTCAAAAGAACCATCCAATCGTTTGCTCACCAGTGCGGAGGCTTTGGCAAAGGTAGTCTGTGCACAATGCCCATGTTTAAATGTCGGCGATTGAAAATCAAAGCCGCTTGATTTTCGCAGAACAGTTCCTACATCGGCACCACTCAGGTTAATCAATGTTTGGCCGCCGCTGACGTCCACCACGGCGCTGTGTCCCCCCAGCGTTTTTCGTAAGGTATTTTCCAGCATATTGTCTGCGGTGTCGCTAATGACAGCCAACCATTCGGTAGGTCCTAGCCAAAAGAGGGCGGTGTTATGGTCGCTGTTACAGGTACAGGGGGTTAGGGGAAGGTTGACACCTAGGGCGGTTTTTATCCCGCTAATAAAGAGTGTATCGTCAGCACTACCCCTGATGATAAGATGCTTTTTCAGCGCTAGTTCGCTGATCATCACCTTAGCATTCGGTGCTCCCACGCGCTTGCCATGATAATAATGTAACGGCGTTTCGGCTATAGCAGTGTGGTCTAAATCAGACATGCTGACGAGCTCCTTCCGGGTCATAAAATACCGAGCTGACAATTTCAGCCGCGAGAATGCGGCCGTCGGCTAATGGACAATAAACGGTCTCCCCGAGTCGGTTGAGGCCACCTTTAACCACCGCAAGAGCAATAGAGTGCCCGAGGTTGGCACTGTAATAACTGGATGTCACATGGCCCTGCATCGCCATTGGCAGCAGTTGATTCTGGTCATTGACGATTTGCGCGCCCTCGGGCAATACCTGCTGTGGTTCCCGGGTTTTTAATCCGACCAATTGTTTGCGTTGATCGCGCAAGCTATCGCTGCGTTCGAGGGATCGTTTACCGAGGAAGCTAAAGGTTTTGTTTTTCGCTATAACCCAGCTCATATTCATATCGTGAGGTGTAACCGACCCATCGGTATCCTGACCAACAATAATAAAGCCTTTTTCGGCGCGCAACACGTGCATGGTTTCTGTGCCGTAGGGTGTAATATCAAATTCTTTGCCGGCCTCTAATAGTTTTTCCCAGATAAAACGCCCGTAGTGAGCGGGCACATTAACCTCATAAGAGAGTTCGCCAGTAAAACTAATTCGAAATAGTCGCGCTTTTATCTCCGCTACAGTTCCGTCACGCCAGTCCATAAACGCAAAATTATCATTGCTCAAATCAATATCGTCACAAACCTTTGCTATCACCTTTCTTGCGTTAGGTCCCGTGACGGTGGCCGTCGCCCAGTGGTCGGTGACCGAGGTAAAATAAACCTGCAGGTCAGGCCATTCAGTTTGTTGCCAAAGTTCCAGCCACGCCAATACGCCGGCAGCGCCACCCGTGGTGGTAAACATCAGATAGTGATTTTCTGCCAGACAGGCGGTAACACCATCGTCAAAAATCATCCCATCTTCTTTAAGCATTACACCGTAACGACATTTTCCAATGGCAAGCTTGAGGTAAGAATTAGTATAAATACGGGTAATAAATTCAGCGGCGTCAGGGCCTTGTATATCGATTTTACCCAGTGTCGACGCGTCCAGTATGCCAACACTATTGCGCACAGCAAGGCACTCTCGATTGACTGCCTCGTGCATGTGTTCACTCTGCTGTGGGAAATACCAAGGGCGTTTCCACTGGCCAACATTTTCCCATGTTGCGCCATGTTCTTGATGCCAGCGATGCATGGCGGTGTAGCGTTCGGGGTCGAAAAGGGCGCCTATGTCCCGACCGGCAATGGCACCAAAAGTGGTCGGTGTATAAGCGGGTCGAAACATAGTGGTGCCGGTTTCGCTAATCGTCTGCCCCAGCGCATTGGCGAGAATAGCTATGCCATTGATATTGCCCAGCTTACCCTGGTCGGTGCCGAACCCCATGGCAGTATACCGTTTTGCGTGTTCAACCGACTCATATCCTTCGCGAGCAGCGAGCTCGATGGCCGCCGCCGTTACATCAAGCTGCAAATCAACAAATTGACTGGGCGCACGGCTGGTTGACTTGGGGTGGGGGACCAAAAATAAAGCGTGAGGTGACTGTTGCAGCGGTTCGTTGCAGTGAAAGTCAACGGGCTGATCAACCGCCGGACTGAATCCAGCTTTTTGTGCCGCTGCAGCGCCGACCTCGATCCCCTCTTGCAAGCAGCCTTGCAGTGTCCAGCAGCCGTTAGCCGATCCTGCGGATTGCTCTTGTTGTCGTGAATTGCCCGGTAAAAATGCAATCTTTTTGTCATCCCAATAAGGCTTGGCACCGGTATGGGAGCTTAAATGAATCGCTGGGCTCCAGCCGCCAGAACTGGCAATCAAATCACAGGATAAAGTCTTCGGCGTACCGGTCAATGCCGCCCCGGTACTGTTGATGGGCGCGATGATTGCGCCGGTCACTCGCTTTTTGCCAAGTGCTTCAATGACCGCATGCCCGCTAATAACATGGATACCTAGCTGTTTAGCCGTCTCGATGAGAGGGCCATTAACTTGTGGTCGGGAATCGACAATGGCAGCAACATGGCGACCGGCTTGATGCCAGTCGATGGCAGTTTGGTAGGCGCCGTCATTGGTTGTCGACAATAGCAGCGTCCGCCCCGGAATTACGGCATAACGCTGGATATACGTTGAAACGGATGATGCCAGCATCACTCCCGGAACATCGTTATGGGCAAATACCAGCGGACGTTCTATGGCACCGGTCGCCAGCACCACCTGTTTAGCACGAACACGGTGCAATCTTTGTCGAGAGCCGGTGATAGCCGTCAATCCAACATGGTCGCTGCGTCGCTCAAGAATAGCGAGGAAATTATGATCGTAATAACCAAAAACCGTGCTGCGTGGCAGCAGTTGCACTGAATCAAAGGACTTCAATTCGTCAATAGTGTCGGCAACCCATCCTGCAGCAGGCTGTGCATTAATAGACAGCACCGAGGCCAGCAGGCTGCCCCCGAACCCCTGCTGTTCATCAGCGATAATCACCCTAGCCCCGGTGCGTGCGGCCGTCAATGCGGCTGCCAGCCCTGCGGGGCCAGCGCCTACAACTAGAACGTCGCAGTGTTGGTTGAGCTTGTCGTAACTGTCGGGGTCGGCCTCAGTTGGTGCTTTGCCGAGTCCCGCTGCTTTGCGAATAATATGTTCATAAGTCATCCACAATCGCTGCGGTCGCATGAAGGTTTTGTAGTAGAAGCCGGGGGGCATCAGCCGCCCGAAGATACCAATCAGACCCATAAGATCGAATTCTACGTTAGGCCAGCCGCTAACTGCCGTCGCTTGTAGTCCCTCGTATAATTCTACCTGCGTCGCCCGTAAATTGGGTACGGTGGCATTGCCTTCACCCAGTTGAATAATGGCATTGGGCTCTTCGGCACCATGACCAACAATACCGCGGGGACGGCTGTACTTAAAGCTGCGAGCAACAACGCTGACGCCATTTGCCAGCAGCGCAGAGGCGAGGGTGTCGCCCTCATAGCCGATCATTTTTTTACCATCAAAAGTGAATGATAATGGCTTCTCGCGGTGAATTCTGCCGCCACTCTCAAGACGATTAACTTGGTCCGCAGTTGTCATGTGGCGTCGTCTCCAATCGTCGGGAGAGGGGCAATTTGCGGCCGGGTTCCCACGGGGTAAGTTTCCATTATTTCGTAGCTAACGGTGTCTCTAGTAGCATTAAAGTATCGACGGCAACCCGCTGCGTGGTACCACATTTCGTGGTGTAAACCCCGGGGGTTCTTGCGAAAGAACAGGTAGTCTCCCCAGTCTTTATCCGTCAGTATTTCCGGGTTTGAGGGCCGTTGTATATGGGCCTCGCCGCTATAACTGAATTCGTCTTCCTCCCGGTGTTGCTGGCAGTGAGGGCAGTAGATATGCAACATGGTGTAGACTCCTTCGGCCAGTTGATTAGTGAGCGACGCCGGCCGCGCCGTGTTCGTCGATAAGGGCGCCGCTGTAAAACCTGTCGATTGCAAAGGGTTCTGCCAGAGGGTGGGGTCGACCATGTGCCAGCGTATCTGCAAACACGAAACCGGAGCCGGGCGTGGCTTTGAAACCACCGGTGCCCCAACCACAATTAAAGTACAGGCCGTCGACAGAGGTTTTACTAATAATCGGACAGGCATCGGGGCAGGTATCGACTATTCCGCCCCATTGGCGGTTCATACGAACGCGACTGAAAGCAGGAAACAGCTCACAAATAGCTTGTAATGTGTGTTCGATAACGTGAAAGGAGCCGCGCTGACCATAACCATTATAGCCATCAACCCCGGCACCGATGACCAAATCGCCTTTATCAGATTGACTGATATATCCATGGACGGCATTCGACATGACAACGGTGTCCAAGCAGGGCCGCAGTGGTTCCGATACCAGTGCCTGCAGTGGACGTGATTCGATAGGCAGTTTTAAGCCCGCCATCGCCGCCATAACGCCGGAATTGCCCGCTGTGACACAGCCAACTTTGTTTGCACCAATAAAACCATGGGTGGTTTCTACGCCAACGATGGCACCCTTCTGACGGCGCAGTCCGGTTACTTCAGTTTGTTGTATCAAGTCGACACCCAGTGCGTCTGCTGCCCGAGCATAACCCCAAGCCACGGCATCATGGCGAGCCGTTCCTCCCCGTGGCTGCCAAGACGCGCCGAGAACAGGGTAGCGGGCATCGGGTGACACATTGAGTAACGGTGCGATATGTTTAATGTCTGCCGGAGACAGTACCTCACCGTCGATGCCGTTTAACCGGTTCGCATTAACGCGCCGCTCAATATCACGCATGTCCTGCAAATTGTGGCCCAAATTGAGAACGCCACGCTGACTAAACATGACATTAAAGTTTAACTCCTGCGTTAAACCCTCCCATAGTTTCAATGACAGCTCGTAGAGTTGAGCCGCTTCATCCCATAGATAATTGGATCGGATGATCGTGGTATTACGGGCGGTGTTACCGCCGCCGAGATAGCCTTTTTCCAGCACAGCGACGTTGGTGATACCGTGAACAGTAGCGAGATAATAGGCGGTTGCCAAACCGTGGCCACCGCCGCCGACGATAATAATATCGTAGTCAGTTTTTGGTGTTGGATTGCGCCATGCTCGCTGCCAGTTTTCATGATAGCTGAGGGCGTTTTTCAATAAGCTGAAAGCAGAGTAGGGGTTCTTCTTTGTGGACATCGTCTTTCCCTCAATACTAACGACTAGTATGGGTGACTAATCATCGTCTTAAGCACCCATAAACAGCTCAAAATTTGGCGCCTGTTTGAGTGCGCCGCACAACATATGTCTAGCGGTCAGAGATTTTTGGCGCTCGTTTACTCAGCTGCATTTTTTCACGGACCTCGGCGGGGGTCATAATACGAGCCCCCATGTTAGTGACAACAGTCGCGGCGCGGTCAACGAGCTGGGCGTTAGTTGCCAAGACGCCTTGATCCAGCCAAAGATTATCCTCAAGCCCGACTCGTACATGGCCTCCAGCCAGCACCGCGGCGGCGGCATAAGGTATCTCGTTGCGACCGATTGAAAATGCTGAAAAGGTCCAGTGGTCCGGAGTGTTATTCACCATCGCCATAAATGTATTTAAGTCGTCCGGAGCGCCCCAGGGAATGCCCATACACATTTGTATCATTACCGGATCCTCTATGATCCCTTCCTCAACCAACTGTTTTGCGAACCATAGATGACCGGTATCAAATACCTCGATCTCGGGCCGTACCCCTAGGTTGGTCATCATCTGTCCCATAGCCCGAAGCATGCCCGGCGTATTAGTCATCACGTAATCGGCTTCAGCAAAATTCATCGTACCGCAGTCGAGCGTACAGATTTCTGGTAAACATTCTGCGACATGAGCCATACGCTCGGTGGCGCCAACCATATCAGTCCCCGCTTCGTTGAGCGGCAGGGGCGATTCAGCATCGCCGAACACCAGATCGCCACCCATGCCGGCAGTCAGATTGATGATGACATCGGTCGCTGAATCACGAATGCGATCGACTACTTCACGGTACAGGTCAGTGCGTCGGCTTGGCATGCCGGTATCGGGGTCCCTGACATGGCAATGTACAATCGCCGCGCCGGCTTTCGCCGCATCTATAGCGCTATTGGCGATTTGCTCAGGTGAGCGAGGCACGTGAGGTGAGCGATCCTGACTACTACCAGAACCCGTGACGGCGCAGGTAATAAACACTTCGCGGTTCATTTCCAGGGGCATAACAACTCCAACGATGATATTTTGTCACTCAATGCGACATTATTGATGAGAACGATAACTTTCAAAACTGTAGTCGCGAATAGTCAAATTTTCTCTATAAAAAGTAAAGCAGAAAATCCCACCAGCGGCTTGGTTGTCGTGATATCGACAACGCGAGTCGCGTCTATTATGGTTTAGATCGGTCTGCGGCAGCCAGAATAAGGTCTGCGGCTTTGTGCGCGACCATCATTGTTGGAGCATTGGTGTTGCCGGATGTGAGTGTCGGGAATACTGAGGCGTCGACAACCCGCAGTTGTTTCAGACCGTGAACGCGCAAGGTCGGGTCAACAACTGAGGTGTGGGCATCAATCCCCATCGAACAGGTGCCGACCGGATGATAAACGGTTCCGGCTCGGCGTCTAAAGTCGGAAACAATATCGTCGTCGTTCATAGCACTGACGTTGGGCTCTAGTACTTCTTTAGTTAGCTCTCTCATTGCCGTTGTTTGACTCAGTCGTTTGATATACCGGGCGCCGGCGATAACATCGGCAATATCTTTATCCGTTGATAGGTAGTTAGGCTCAATTTTCGGCTTATCGAATGGATTAGACGAAGTGATTTGTAAGCGGCCACGGCTTGTGGGTCGACAGGGTTGAAACGAAAAAATGAAGCCGGAGTAGGGGTCAGGGTTCATTGCAGGCTGTTTGTTATTCTCTTCTCGGATGGAGTAGGTGATCGGATTAAAGTAGAGCTGTAAATCAGGCTGCTTTAGATCGTCTGATGTTCGAACAAATCCGCCGTTTTGATTGACACTCATGCTCAAAGGACCTTTGCGCAGCAAGGTGTATTTCATACCGGCCCACAGTTTGCCCGTCCAGCTGTGTAATTCGTCGTTCAATGTGGGAACATTGGCAATGTAGCTGTAGCTAACGGCTAAGTGATCCTGCAGGTTTTCCCCCACCGCAGGACTATCGAGAATAACGTCGATGCGGTGTCTTTGAAGCAGGCTGGCGGGGCCAACACCTGATTGCTGCAGTAACATCGGAGAATTCACCGCTCCCGCCGACACAATGACTTCTCGGCTTGCCAGCGCCCGCGTTGTTACCCCGTTTTGGGTATATTCAACGCCAATCGCGGTGTTCCCCTCGAACAAAAGGCGCGTTGCATGGGCATGACTTTCTAATCTCACATTGTGGCGCTTTAGGGCCGGCCGCAGAAAAGCATCGGCAGCGGAACATCTCACGCCTTTTTTTGTGGTGATTTGATAGGGTCCAAAACCCTCCGGGTTAGGTCCGTTCATATGATGGTTGTAGGTAACCCCCAGTTCACTGGCAGCGCGCTTAAAGTAGTCCTTAAGAGGGTGCATATCTTCATAAACATGACTGATGTGCAGAGGGTTGGTGTTTTCTTCAACGCCGTCCACGTTGACAAAGCGTTCAAATCGCTGAAACTGCGGCAAAACGTCTTCCCAGCCCCAGCCGATATTTCCTAAATCACGCCAACTATCGAAATCAGCTGGCAGCCCGCGAAAATAGCATAATGCATTGATGGAACTAGACCCTCCTAACACCTTGCCCCGGGGCCAATAGCTGGTTTGATCATTTAGGCCTTTGCAGGGACTGGTTTCATACCTCCAATTGACATTTTCATCGTGAAACGTTCGACCATAACCGATGGGTATTTTGATCCAGAATTTACGATCGCTACCTCCTGCTTCCAGAACCAGCACACGGTGAAGACCATTTTCACTGAGTTTATCAGCCAAAACGCAACCCGCAGAACCCGCGCCAATAACAATGTAATCAAATTCTGCCATGGGGTTTTTCGTCGCTATAAAAGAAGAGGGTAGATTAGTCGCAGTGACCCTGTTTTAACAAGTAAAATAGCGGAATCTTTGCAGCTGTAACTATATAACTTTACTATGGTCCACTTAGTTATTATCAGGAAGGCCACAATGAAAATTATCGATTTAAAAACGTTTGTGGTCGGTACGCCACCCCCTCACTTTGGCGGTCGCTACTGGATATTTGTCAAGCTAGTGACTGACACCGGTATTGAGGGGGTCGGTGAAGTTTACTCCGTGCCTTTCCACCCTGATGTGGTGGTGAAAATGATTGAGGATGTATTTCAACGCTACGTGCATGGGCGAGATCCGTCTGCTATTGAAAAAATGTGGCGAATTATTTATTCCAGTGGTTTTACCCAGCGCCCCGACACCTCAGTAATGGGGATATTAAGCGGTTTGGAAATCGCCTGCTGGGATATTGTTGGCAAAGATGCTAATCGGCCTGTTCACCAGTTAATGGGCGGAAAGGTTCATGAAAAGCTGCGTAGCTATACTTACCTTTACCCAAAACCCGGTGATAAAACCGATGTTTACATGGATCCAGACTTGGCGGCACAGCGAGCATTAGAGTATGCAGATCTGGGATTTACCGCTGTTAAATTCGACCCGGTTGGGCCCTATACCGCTTTTGATGGTCGGCAAATTTCCTTCGAAGCCATAGACCGATCAGAGCAATTTTGTCGAAAAATACGCGAGGCTGTAGGCCATCGAGTTGATTTGTTATTCGGCACCCATGGTCAAATGACCCCGTCCAGCGCAATCCGCTTAGCAAAGCGGTTAGAACAATTTGAGCCGCTTTGGCTCGAAGAGCCGACACCGCCGGAAATGCCTGAAGAAATGGCGTTGGTTGCTCGCGCTACGTCGATTCCCGTTGCTACTGGCGAGCGACTTGCCACTAAATATGAATTCTCCCGGGTGTTACGAAATCAGTCGGCGGCGATTTTACAAATGGCGATAGGGCGTGTTGGTGGATTATTAGAGGCAAAAAAAATAGCGGCCATGGCAGAAGCGCACTACGTCCAGATTGCCCCCCATCTTTACTGTGGCCCTATTGAAGCCGCCGCCAATATTCAGCTCGGCCTGTGTAGTCCCAATTTTTTGATTCAGGAAAGCATTGAAACCTTTGACGGTTTTCATGCCGAGATCTTAAAAAAACCAATACAGTGGCAGGAGGGTTTTATACTGCCGCTGACTGAACCGGGGATCGGTGTCGAGCTTAACGAAGAGATTGCGCTGGCCAATCCTTACACCGGTGACCAATTACATTTGGAAATGCATCCAGAGCCCGTCATATAGCGGGTTGGGAAACAGACCAGAGTCTGCGCTAAAAGTGCTAAAAAATGTTGCCGAGAGGATTGCCGCATGGAATTAAAAGACACGCTTTATGATGTTAGTGACCGGGTTGCTACTATCACGTTAAACCGCCCACATCGCGCCAATGCTTGGACGGGGCGGATGCACACAGAATATCGTTATTTATTGCAACAGGCCGATGTTGACCCCGATGTTGGCGTTATTATTGTGACCGGCGCTGACAATTATTTTTGTGTCGGCGCCGACACTAATGGTCTATTAGGTTTTTCTGAGTCAGGCGAATATAGTTCGGGTACCGGACCAGATTTAGTGATGCCTGGTTCCAATGAATTCCCGGCTTTTTTACATGAATATGTCTATCATTTTGCCCTTGCTAAACCAGTTATTGCCGCGATCAGTGGGCCGGCAGCGGGCGTTGGTTTTGTGCTGGCCTGTTACACCGATATTCGCTTTGCCGTACCCGGAGTTAAGTTGACGACGGCTCATGGTCCGCTCAACTTACCGGTGGAATGTGGTTTGTCGTGGTTGTTACCGAGACTAATTGGTGGTTCACGGGCGACCGAGTTGTTGATATCCAGTCGAAAGTTCCTCACCGATGAAGCTCACCAACTGGGTTTAGTGCATCGCCTGGTTGAGAGAGAGCATTTAATGACAGAGGTACGAGCTTACGCCATTGATTTGATTACCCGTAACTCACCGGAGTCTCTGCGTCAGTCTAAGCGTCAAACCTATATCGATTGGCACCGGGACGTTGGAACCGCAACAAGGGAAGCCGGCGATTTATTGCAGGCTATGGTAAAACAACCTAATTATAAAGTCGGCATCAATGCCTTAACCAAGAAAGCGACACCGAAGTGGCGCTGAGCTAGGTTGCTGGCGCAAGGCACTGATCGGCGCCATTTGCGTTATCTGTTTGCAGTATTGAGGATGCCAGTGGCAACAACTTCGTAACCTGGCTCTTCAGGTTCGTCATCGGTCATCTCTGGAGGAAACCCGGGGGCACGAACATCCAGGCCGGTAGCATCTTCAAGCCGTCGAATGATATTGGGGGATAGCTCTCGAGCCCCGTAGCGATTTTCGCCATCCTTGAAAATATTGATCAGTAATGGTGACACTTCTAAAGGCACATTCGCCCGATCGGCAATACCCTGAAATAGCGAGATGTCTTTGATGACCAGATCCATGGTGAAATTGATGTCGCGGGAGCCATTTAAAATAACCTGGCCCTCAGTCTCGTGTACAAACGAGTTACCGGACGAAATCTTAATGGCCTCATAGGTTGTATTTAAATCCATGCCGGCGGCTTTGGATGTGGCCAGCGCCTCAGACAATGCAACTAGGTTAGCGGTTGCTAAATAATTGGTGACTACCTTTAATACCGACGCGGTACCTACCTCGCCAGTGTGGAGAATACGCCGCCCGAGCGCTTTAAACACCGGCAGCGTCTGCTCAAAGGTTGCTCTTGTGCAGCCAACAAAAATAGCGATATTGCCCGTGGCGGCGCGATGACATCCTCCGGATACTGGGCAATCAATGGGCTGTGCGCCCTTAGCTAATACCAGCTGACTAATACGTCGCACTTCTGTTTCATCGGTGGTAGACATTTCGGCCCAGATTTTGCCATCAGACAGCCCCGCCAAAATGCCATCATCCTGCTCCATCACTGCCGCACAAGCCGCGGGCGAGGGCAAGCAAGTAATAATCATGTCACAGCTTTCGGCCATTTGCCGAGGGCTGTCAGCCCATTTAGCACCCTGATCGAGAAAAGGTTGCGCCAGTTCGCGATCCAGATCCCTTACGGTTAAGTCATAGCCATTGCGTAATATAGAGCCGGCGAGCTTCGCGCCGACGTTACCTAGTCCTATGAAGCCTATTTTCATGACATGTTTTCCTTTTAATGAGTGGCCGCAATGTAGCGTAGTTTGGCAAAATTCTAAATAGTCAAAACGGTTAGTACAGAGAGCGATAATGGCCGATTTACCGAGGTGCCTGCGGTCGAGTGAATAAACGTAACCTTGTATATCTACCTGAATTCGTTATTATGTTACGTGGTGTCCCCTCGGGGTTGCCTGCGCCGTAATAATAGCAATGACTTGTCGACTCGTCTGTACCTTTCACGCCGTGAGAGATAGTCCAAGTTAAAGTGCAGTAGCGTGGGTAGAAGGGGCATACAAATCATTTTAAAAAGGGGCCAAGAATGTTGAAAAAAACAAGATTGAGTTGTGCAATCGCGATTGCGGTTGGTGCAACGACTACAATGATCGCGCCAGTTCACGCAGCAATGTTAGAAGAAGTTATTGTTACCGCGACCAAGCGTGCAGAAAGTGCACAAGACATCCCGATTACAATACAGGCGCTGGGTGAAGAGACGCTAGAAAACCTGGGCATTGGCAATTTTAAAGACTACATCCGTGCCATGCCAGGAGTAACGGCTGGAGGACGTGGACCAGGTCGTAACGAAGTGTTCATTCGCGGCGTTTCTGCCGGCAAAGGTGGCTTGAAGGTTGCTGGAGCTGCTGGTTCAGAGCCGAATGTTGCTTTCTACCTTGATGAAACACCGATCTCAATGGGTGGCCGAAACATCGATCCGTATATGACAGACATGAACCGTGTCGAGGTGCTACCAGGGCCTCAAGGAACCTTGTTCGGCGCGAGCTCACAAGCCGGTACCGTTCGAGTGATTACGAACAAACCGGAATATAATGAGTTTTCAGCGGGTTTTGATGCGGGTACTTCCTTTACCACCGGCGGTGATCCCAGCAATTCAGTTGAGGCGCACGTTAATATACCGCTGATTGACGATACATTGGCCGTTCGGTTGGCAATTTTTAATGCGTCTGAGGGTGGCTACATTGACAATGTTCGTAGTTCGAAACAGATCAGCCTCAATAATCCGTCATTGGCCGGTGCTACACCAATTCGTGAAACTGTCAGAAATGATGCCTTCGTAGAAGATAATTTTAACGATGCCGATTACAGCGGTATTCGCGCGGGTATTAAATTTTCGCCGAATGAAGACTGGGATATTTTGCTACAACACATGCAGCAGAGTATCGAAACTGAAGGTGTCTGGGATTATGATCCCAGTCTAGGCGAGTTGAAATCACAATCTTTCACGCCAGACCATGGCGATGACGATTTTGATCTGACCTCGTTAACGGTTACCGGTCGACTTGGTGGCCTAGAAATGGTTTATGCGGGCTCTTTTCTTGATCGCACAGTCGAAGCTATTTCTGACTATTCGGGTTATTCTGACAATGGTCCGTACATGCCTTATTACATTTGTGCGCCCGGCTATGCTACTTGTGGCACCCCAGATCTGTTTTTAGACCAGTACTATAATGTGGAGCGCACGACTCACGAGTTTCGTTTATCGACAGATATTGATAAGCCACTGCGCGGTATCATAGGTATTTTTGCCGATGACACAGAAACCATAGAACGTGGGAATTGGAATTACGTTGCCAGTATAGCTAATGGCTTTGTACCCAATGCGCCGGTTGCAGGCTCTACAGCTAGCGATCCTAGTGTTCGAAATCCTGGTGTTACCTTTTTTAATGATTTCACCCGAAACAAAGAAGAAATGTCATTCTTTGGTGAGGTCGCTTACGATGTAACCGACAGCGTGACGGCATCAGTTGGTGCTCGCCGTTATGATATTGAGTTGGCTTTAGCTGGTAGCTCAAATTATGGTACTACTTCGGTGTCCACGACTAGCGGAAACAACGTTGACGCTCGCTTGCTCGGTCGCAGCCCTGCTGACTTTCAGGATACTATCTGGAAGTTTAATGTGCAGTGGAACGTGAACGACGAAATAATGCTCTATAGCACTTGGTCCGAGGGTTATCGTCCTGGCGGCTTTAACCGTAACGGTGGAGCCGGTGCATCAGCTACATCTCCGGGTATTCCATTCTTCTATGAATCAGATGAGGTAACCAATCTGGAGTTTGGTTGGAAAACAGAGCTAATGGATGGAAATTTGCGATTCAACGGTTCTGTTTACCAGATCGATTGGGAAGGTATGCAGGTTATAACGCTAGATTTTGATATTTCGAATACGGCGTTTATCAACAATACTGCGGATGCGGAGATTCAAGGCATAGAGATCGACAGCATCTGGGCCGCTACTGACAATTTCACTTTGTTCGCCAATGTTTCGTACAATGAAACAGAAATGACCCGAGTGCCGCCAAATATCGTGTCTATTAACGCTGAAGGAACGCCTCTTGCGTTGGCTCCAGAGTTGCAGTACGTGTTTAGAGGCCGCTACGAGTGGAGTCTAGATAACAACGCCGGTGCCTTTGCACAATTGTCTTATCACTACACTGACGAAACCATTAGTTCGGTTTTGGCTGATGCAAGTTATAAGCAAGATAGCTACACAACGGTTTCTGCTACGCTGGGTTATTCACGAGATGACTGGTCGATTACTTTATTCGGCGAGAACTTGACTGACGAGCTTGCTGACCTGTTTATAAGTGGTGAAGATAACATTCTTAAAACAACGCCGAATCGTCCTCGCACGATTGGACTACGGTTTTCGTATGATATCTAGTGACTAGGCCTGCTCTGTGCGGGCATTAGTCAATAATAAGGTGTTCCTATGGGGCGCCTTTTTTTTTGTTGGTCAAAAAGTCTCTGGTTACTGAGGTAACTCTTTAGCCAGTTAACCCTCCTGTAAGTGCATGTATTTCTTCGTTTGTTTCTCGAGGAGATCAGTATGCCTAGCAAAAAACTTCTTAGTTTAACTCGCACCACAACCAGCAGCTCACCCCATCTAAGGTGTTTTGTAACACAGTCTGTAACACACAATAAGAATGATTCTCATATGTACCTGCGTAGGACTGGCAGTACCCAGAAGTGCATCATCGTAGTGCCTGATCGTAAGGCAGCTGACTACATAGCTAAGATACTCGGGAAAGATGAGAGCTGTATCAGTGAGCCTGTCTTTAAGGTCAAGTCTGTTAATAGCAGCCCTAAGGCTAGTAAGAAGCCTATGTTCCAGCGAGGATTTATGATGTCTGCACAAGAGAAGATGTGGTTCAAGACATGGAGGGGACGCAGGAGTACTAAGCTTGATCCCTACACTGATGAGGATAGGGTTATAGTACAGGATGCACTCAGGACTTACCGCTTGGAAAGGGTTGCAGATAGCTACTATAGAGAGCCCGAGTGGACACCGGATGCCTGACCTATCAGGGGGGTGCACCAAGGACTGTTCCAAGGGCTGTACTTCCTTTCTGTTCTTTGCATCCGAATTCTCCTTAAGTCTTATAAGGACTAAAAAGGATACAGAGGTACTTTAGCAAGCTCTCTGCTAAGAGTGGCCACGGCGCCAGTGCCGCCTACTAAAGAAAAAGATTATTAAGGGTAAGCTTTCTACTAGCGGGTGCGGTCCCGTGCCCGCCCTTGCAGGGAGCTTAGTTCAGGGGTACCCCCTTCACCACACAGAGTTGTATAGGTATATATCTAATTAAGGATGGGTACAGGCCGAAGAACAGGTAGGGGTTATCCGCGATTTAGGTGTGTCTGGTTGGTGGTACTTGTTAGTAATGCTTGTTGGTATGATTCCGGAAGTTGGTGTGGTGTTTCTTGCTACTTACCGAGGGATTGGTATCGGTAGCTCCTAAGGGAAATCGAAGAACTTTAGTACGCCCAGATGTTAGTGGCCACTAACCTTGTAATAAACACCCCAGCCCTAAACCTCTCGTATTAAGTACCCTTAATAATATTTAAGTCATTGATTTTAATCGGTTTTTACTAAAAAACCCCTGCCATTTCAACGATGCAGAGCATCGAATAACGGTCCATATGCAGACAAGAATACGCACCTATTGCGTACGCCTCTTGTGCTGAAAGCCTATGGACTTCGGCAAGGGCTTGAGTTGCTAAGCTCTAGTCACTAAGCTGCAGTTACGAGGCTTTAGTCTTGCGACGGGCGAAGCCGAGACCTGCTAAGCCAAGACCTAGGAGAGCAAGTGAGCCGGGCTCTGGGACGCTGTTGGCAGCGCCTTTCCAGATCACACCAGTGGGACCGCCATTACCTGGGTTATTTAAATCATAGCCAGTATTTTTGACGAGGAACTTTAAAGCTGTATTTTTTCCAACATAGAAACCACCGGCGTCTAAATAATCCATGACGTTAGTGACTTTCGTCCACGCTTTGTCGATGTTGACGGTTTCCCATTCCGAATTCCAGATCGTTTTACTGCCAACTCTTATTTTAAGCTGGTCGTCAAAAGAGACGAACAAGCTGCTAACCCAATCCTTGTCACCTGTTTGTCCCAAGTCTACTTCGAACGCTTTCCAAGTGCCTAGGTCGTTATTTGATTCCTTCGCATAAATCCACTTAGCACCCTGTAACCTATCATCTGTGTTTGGGGCCCAGTAACTGGCTGGCCTGTCTTTTTTCCATTTTTTGCAGTTAGCATCATCATCCGACTCGATGGGACAGGCATCTTCGTTAGTAGAAATGAAGTTGATTGGTTCTAGTGGTGCTGCAAATGTAGCCGCTGACCCAACCGTCAATGCTACTGCTGCAATAGATGTTAAAAATTTCATAGGGCTTTCCTTTCCTTGCTGATTAGTAATAGTTAATGCCAATAATCCAACGTGCTAATCGTCGATTAAGCTTGGCCCACTACTCAAAGCACTTTTTAGGCCAACTTTATTATTGTTATATAAATCAATATGTTATGATTTTTTGAGGATTAATATAAGCAAAAGTTGTAAGAAATTCTGACAAAATTTCCATGGATTATTAAGAGAATGGTGTAATTTTCCGGGTGAATATACTTTCCTGATCCTCGCATTCACCGATTTCCCTACTATTAATGAGCGTATCCGTTGATTCTAATGAGCAATCCGCCTACAGATGGCGCAATAAACAATGTGTAAGGTTTTCCAACAAACAGTGACGTGCAGTTTAAGTCTGTAACACAGTCTGTAACACACCCTGTAACACACCTGCTTGAATTACAGCCCTAGAGAGAGTACCGTGACCCCCGTAAGTGCTTGAAATACGTGGCTTTACGGGATTTCTGGGCAGATTTTTTAGACATAATGAAGCGTTCCTATGGGACGCCTTTTTTTTTTGCATTTTCGGGGGCACGATGACCATAGTAGACACTGATCCCGCGGCTCAACCATCACTTGAAAAACGTTTGGAACAAGCAAAAGCCAGCTTGCAAAATGGTGATATAAAACAAGCTGCACAAATGCTCGATCAGTTGTTGTCAATCTCGTCAACGCATCGGGATGGGCTGTATTATATGGCGGTTTGCCTGAGGAAGTTGGGCGAATACAGCACCGCGGAAGAGGTTCTCAGGCAGCTAAAAATAGCGCATCCGCGGTATGGAAGAGCTTTCCAGGAGCAGGGTTATTGTTTTCTCGAACAAGCGAAAAATGTCGATGCGATACAGTCTTTTGAAGCTGCCGTTGCTTTAAACGCAGCGCTGCTAGGCAGTTGGAAAATACTGCTGGCCTATTATGAAAAGCAGGGCAATGTCGAGCAAGCTGAGTTGGCGTATCAGCGTGTACGCTGGTTGAGCAGCTTGCCAGAACCATTGCAGGCGGTGACCAGTCTTATCAATGAAAATCGGTTATTTGTTGCGGAGCAAATTTGTCGTCGCTTTTTAACGGAGCATCCTAAACATGCGGAAGCGATGCGTTTGTTAGCCAGCGTCGGCAGTCAGCTACAAATACTGGATGATGCTGAGTTTCTTCTCGAAAGCTGTGTTGAATTTGAGCCTACCTTTAACGGTGCTCGGTTGGACTATGTCATGGTTTTACATAAACGCCAAAAATTCCAAAAGTCCTTAGAGCAGGCGCAGTATTTATATAAAATTGACTCTAACAACGTGAACTACAAAGTTGCCTTGGCGGCACAGTATGAGGCTGTTGGCAATTTTAGTGAGGCATTAACAATTTACGATAGTGTGGTTCAAATTCACCCTAATCTTCATGGTGTTTACTCGGCTCGTGGTCATGCCTTAAAGACCGTGGGTCAGACTAATGACGCGATAGCGTCTTATCAAAAGGCTTATCAAATAACCCCCAGTTTTGGCGATGCCTATTGGAGCCTTGCGAATTTGAAAACATATACGTTCTCAGATGACGAGCTTACAGGTATGCGAGGGCAGCTCGAATTAGACGGTATAGCCACTGAGGACAAGTTTCATTTATGTTTTGCGCTGGGTAAGGCGCTAGAAGATCGTGAAATGTTTGCTGAGTCATTCGCCTATTATGATCAGGGAAATAGTCTCAAGTTAGAAACCACCACTTACAGTTCGGAACAAATGGAATCTCAAGTTGACGAGCAAAAAAGGCTTTTTGACGCCGGTTTTTTTGAATCACGGAGAGGCTCTGGCAGTTCGTCAAATGCGCCTATTTTTGTCGTCGGTCTACCTCGCGCTGGGTCGACCTTGCTGGAGCAAATTCTCGCGTCTCATTCTCAGGTTGATGGCACTAGAGAATTAGCCAATATTATTGGGCTTGCTAATCAATTGAATAGAGGGCGTCGGAAAAATGGCGAACCCTATCCGAGTATATTAGCGAGCCTGAAGCCAGAGCAATTGAAAAAATTGGGTGACGATTTTATTGAAGATACGCTATTTCATCGGCAAGGCGGCGTGTATTTCATTGATAAAATGCCCAATAACTTCCGCCATATCCCTTTGATTAAACTGATATTACCCAATGCCAAAATAATTGATGCACGACGAGAGCCGATGGCCTGTTGTTTCAGTGGTTTTAAACAGCTGTTCTCAGAGGGACAGGAATTTTCCTATGGACTCGATAATATTGGGCGCTATTACCGTGCCTACGTGGACGTTATGAGCCACTGGGATGCGGTGTTACCGGGACAAATTTTGCGGGTTCAGCATGAGGATGTGGTCGACGATTTGGAGGCTCAAGTGCGGCGCCTGTTAGATTTTTGTGGCCTCCCATTTGAACAGCAATGCCTGGACTTTCATCAAACTGAGCGCGCTGTAAGAACCCCCAGTTCAGAACAGGTCCGCCAACCGATCTATCAAAGTGGCCTCAGTCAGTGGAAAAACTACGACGAGTTCCTGCAGCCGCTAAAAGACGCGCTGGGAGCAACGGCAACCAGTTACCGATAGCCCGGTCATTATCTAAACCTAGGAGATTTTGTGAAGATTATTGAGCCTAGTCGTACCGTCGATGTTGTCCATGAGACGGATGTCTTGGTGGTTGGTTCCGGCCCCGGTGGGTTAGCCGCGGCATTAGCTGCGGCCCGAGCCGGTGTATCGGTGTGTCTGTTAGAGCGGTATGGCTGTTTTGGTGGCAACATTACAGCGGTCGGTGTCGAGGGTTTTGCCTGGTACCGTCACGAAAAGACGGTGGATAGTGAAGGCATTGGTGTAGAGTTTGAAACCCGGGCCAAACAGATGGGAGCAACAACCCCGGAGCCGCAATCGCAGAGTGATGCCATTGACGGTGAAATGTTTAAGCACGTTGCTGATACGTTGGTTAACGAAGCGGGTATTACTCCCATGTTGCATCGGATGTTTGTGGCGCCAATCATGGAAGGCACCACAATCAAGGGCGTAATAACAGAAAGTAAGGCTGGCCGAGAGGCCATTCTGGCCAAACGCGTTATTGATGCCACCGGTGACGGAGACGTCGCCTTTCGAGCAGGCGCTACAACCCATAAAACGCCGAGAGAGGAAATGATTGCCGTCTCGGTGATGTTTTCAATGTCTGGCGTTAACAAGCAGCGGTTTATTGAGCATGTCAAAGAAAATCCCACAACCTATCGGGATTGGGACTACGGCGAATGGAGTGTAGAAACCAGCGGTAAAGAGGATGAGATGTTCTCTCCGTTTCTTCGTAAGCCATTTGATCAGGCTCGGGAAGCCGGTCTGATCCCTGATAATCTCGATACCATTGTTGGCACTTGGGGCGCTATTTACGACACAGGCGATTTGACGTATTTAAACCTAGTTCATTTGCCAGATCTTGACGGTACCAACCCTAACGACCTTACTCAGGGTGAAATGGAAGGTCGACGTCAGGCAATAATGGCGGTCGAGGCTATGAAGCAGTTTAACCCCGGTTGCGAAAATGCCAAGCTGCGAAATTTTGGCATGACGCTGGGTATTCGTGATACGCGAAAAATTGACGCACAATACAACATGACAGCATTCGATGTCCGTGAGCAAGGCCGTTTTGATGATAGTATCGGCATTTTCCCCGAATTTATCGACGGCTATGGTATTTTAATTTTACCCACCACGGGTCGTTATTTTCAAGTTCCCTACCGCACCTTGTTACCCAAAAACGTCGACAATCTGATTGTTGCTGGCAGGATAACCGGAGGCGATAAGGACAGTCATGCAGCCACCCGGAATATGATGTGTTGCGCGGTAACCGGGCAGGGTGCTGGTGTGGCGGCAGCGCTGTCAATCAAACATGACCAATCGCTGCCGGCGTTAAATATTGGCTTGCTTCAGGCCGAATTGAGAAGGCAGCTAGCGCGATTGCATTAAGCGCAATTTTTCAACACAGCATTTACTAACTGGCCATCAGCAGACGTCGACGCTGTGCGACCAGCCAATAAACGACGGCGTAAATAGCGATGACTATGAGCCCTAGCCATTCAATTTGTAGTGGCGTGAATTGGTACAACAATACCAACGCCACCATGATAAGCCAGTTACCCGCTATGTATTTTGCTGTTCCCAGTCGGGCAACGGTCATAGCCATATTACGGGTGTAAAGGCGGATCAACGAATCAAGGGAGTTGATGACAAAGATCACCCCAACGGCAACCATGGCTAATCGCCAAGTGCTGCTGATATCAAGACCATTACTGAAATAGTGATATAGCACAGAAAACCAAACGGCAATCGGAATAGAGGGCACTATGAGCAGTGCTAAAAGCAGTTGCCAGGTTTTGAGGCCGCTGACAAAACGCGATACAAATTGCCCAATCATGATGCTCCAGGCAAACCACCAGTACAAATAAAACTGGTGATAGTCAGTCATCGGAGCTAGATAACTATCAATATGAACGAAGTAATCACCGATATGGCTAGCTGACTCGGCCAAGCCGAAAAAGCCCATATCAGCAGACCACCAGACACCTGCAATAAGTGCAAAAAACAACCACGTAGAGCCTACACTCAATATTTTCACATAACGTATGTGCGTGCTTGAGGCCGCCGCGGCCAAAATAACGGTACCAACCAAGCCGTATTTTGCCGGTTCACTAATGCCATCAACATAGTCAGGAAGATACAAAAGAAACATATAAGCGGTAAAGGCACAGGTGCCGATGATAACAATATTGTTAGTCCATTTAATTATTGGTATTTTAAATAGCTGTAATTGTGGTTCTACAATGCAAAAGTAAAACGTCGTAGTGAAATAAAAACCCCAGACTAGAAATCCCCAAAAACCAAATTCTACCGCTAGGGGATTGGTAAAGGCATAGGCGGCGTCCTCGGCATAGACCTGAAAGTCCAGCACCGGGAACATGATGAGTCCAACGTCTAGCCCCGAGGTAAAAAGAATGGCTATAAAAGTAAAAAACGAAGTCGGTATCTCGCCAACGCACTCGACGTTGCGCCAATAGATTGCAATCATAATTGCCGTTAGCAGTGTCGCGCTCATTGCAATGGTAAGAATCAATGCCATGCTAATTTACCTTGTTCGTTCAACGAACTGAAATGTGTGGCGATGGTGCGCTAAAAGTTCCGGGCTTCAAGTGTGAGACCTTGATGTTGGTAACGCTGGTCGAGAATATCGGCAAGCGCTGATTGTTCTTGACGGATCGTTACGTCAAAAAAAGCCAATGCCATCTCTTGCTGCATTTTGTGCGCAACAGCCGGTGCAATCAGCGTGAAACTTTCGCTCGGATTAAACGTTCGCAGTTGAGTGTCTGGCTTTAGGTTGGGCCACCAGTAGCCGGCTGATACGCCAAATGTGGAATGATTAGAGTTCTCTAGCAAACCCCATACAACGGGCACTGTGGCTTTCTCAAAGGCCTGTCGGAGATCAGGGTGTGGATTGCCTACCGTCGGTTTAATAGTGCCTGATGCTTTAGCCTGCTGGGCGCTCATGCCAATAATCAAGCCGTCGTCGGCACCGCTTAATAAGAATGTTGGCTTGCTGAAAGAAGTCAGCGGATGGCTGCCCGCAACACTTAAGAGGGCAGATTCTTTATCGACAGGGACCAACGTATCTGGCGATAAAACGGCACGCTGGTCTGTCCATCCCGGCGGAACCACGGCAAAACCCGCTGTAAAGCGATCTTCCATAGCCAGTCCAACTAAGGTTGTGGTACCACCAAAGGAGCGGCCTAACAATCCGATACGACCGAGATCGAGGCGCCCAGCAAAGGGTCCGCTGGTATTCATTTGCTCTAGCTGATCGAGAGCTGCCCGTAAATCATTTAGGCGCTGCAGCAATGATTGGTCCAGCTTTACCAATGCCTGCACTGGATCGCTTGCGTTGGAGAGCGGTGTAAAACTTTGCCCATAATTGTCGCTGCTGCCATAGGCACCTTCGTCATCTAACAGTGCCAGCACAGGTTCCATGACGAGACGGAACTGTGGGTCTCCATTTTCAAGAGCCAATGCCGGATCACTACCGGTCATCGAATAGGGCGAGTTCCCGGTGTGCTCTGGTGCGATGACAACGTAACCATTGGCTGCCAAATATTCGCTCACGGTCTCCATATTGTAGCGGCTGCCAGCGTCGCCATGACTCATCACAACAACGGGTAGCTTTCCAGGTGATGTGGTTAGCGGTGCATCAATATAGCTATGCCGCTCGCGGTAGAATAACTCGCTAATGGCAGCGTCAATTTCAGCGTCGGTGACCCCCTCGCGAACGGTTGAGGGTGTCAGATGAAAAAAAGTGGTGTCAGTCATCATTTTGCGGTGCATCGCAAAGTTGCCAAAAACGTAATCCCCATAAGTCGCGCGGCGATAGTGACTGGGTTGGGTTTGAAGAGTACCGCGGTCAACCGGATACCAAAGTTCGGTAATAAGCGTGCGAACTCCGCTGTTGATACCGGCAACAGAATCGTAAGGGCGAGACGCATCGTGTATGAAGCTTGTTGAGGACCCCACAGCATAGCTTTTCTCTGCTAATAATTGTGGTTGCGGTATTGGTAGCTCAGCCGAAGAGTGTTGCTGCTCACTGGTACACGCGGTGAGTAAACCGATAAGACACACATTCAACCAAAGGCTATTGCTGTTCATGGATTTTCCTTTTTTATTAGTGGGTAACGACCGTGAGAGGATTGCTGTAAGCAAATTTGCCCCTGTCATCCTCTACAATCACGCTGTACCAAGTATCTGAACGTGGGTGTACCTTAAAGGACTGTGGTCTGGAAGTCATCGCCTGAGTAAAGGTTGTTTTTTCTATGATTTCACCCCGCTCGATGAGGGTCACAGATCTCAGTCCTGACACTGCAGCTATGGTATAGTTTAGCGATAGTTCTAATCCCTTTGGATGGCGAATGTTAGTACCAAAAATAATTTCCGGGAAAATTAATGGTCCCTGCGTTGCGTAAGAATGCCCTTGTTTCAGTGCGGCAATGAGATTGCTAATAGTCTTGTTTTCGGTGATATGGACATAGGTCCTTGCGGCACCGGATAGTTCGTTCCATACATCGTGTACGTCCGACCCACCGACGAGATAAGCTTTGTGGCCAGCGTTCCATAGTGACCATATTTTTTTCAATGTATCACTATTATCACCTGCGGTGATTTCAACGAGGTCGAAGCTCGGATCATAACCACCCGGTACAGCAGAAGTCTGTTCGCCGCCCCCGTCGATCTGAGTTGCGAGGCTTCGAAAATAGCCATAGTCATTATAAGGGTGGTTAACATGTATTAGCTCTGCGCCGAGGCGGCGGGCCTGTGCAAAAATGTCCTGAACGCTTGCGGCGCCAATATCAATGTCGATAACACTGCCTTCGGTGATGGGGTAGGCATTAAAATGAGCCCAAGAGGGTGAAAGTTCTGTGCCGGCTAAAAATGGGATTGACCTTTTTCCTGACAGTTTTTTCATCGCTGCATTATTGGCGGTAGAGTCGTGATCACTGAGGAAACTAAAGTCCATTCCCGCTGCAAGTTCCGATCGTAGTACGTAGTCGGGAGCAGTAAACCCATCAAGTACATCGGAGTGGTGATGTAAGTCGATCGCAAACCAATGTTGTTGCGAAGGTTGTAAACTCACCGCGACCTCGCTGGTAACTTGATGATCTCTTCCGGCACTAACGTCTAGCTCGACGGTGGACAGAGGTGCGGTAAAACCGCCGCCGGCGCTGACGTCAAACTTATAGCGCCCCGGCGCTACCCAAGCGCTGGCCTGACCGACCGTCATCAAGTCAGTGAAAAAAGTTTTTTCGCCGAGAAATTCGATCAGTGGCTTGTGCCCTTCACGAACGCTAATTCGCGCATCAAGGGCTTTGCCGCTGTTGTCAGTGATATTAAAAAGAATGCGTCCCGGTGGTTTCAGGTCGCTATGATCGAGTTCAACTCGAGACCCCGCGATAATCTCGACGCTATGCGGAGCACCCGAGGCATAAGATTCAGCAGTGGCCAAGACGGTATATACGCCTGCAGGAAGGTCCAACTGATAGTGGCCGGCTTGTCCTAACGCCCAGGTATAAGGCGCGCCGTTTTTTAAGACGATCACTGCAGGTTTATCAACAACATTGTTTTTTTCAGTTCGAACTTCGCCAAATAGCGTGCCAGACGGCAGCTGCTGGAACATTATCTCGCTATGTACCAGTGGCGCCAAGTCACCACTATCTTCAATTTGTAACCAAGCCTCAAATGTATTGCTTTTTCCTGCTTCTAACGTGTGCTGTTGATAGCGGTCGCGACCAGAATATAAAAATTGGTCTGCGAAGGGTGCATGTAATCCCAGGACCCAGTCACGGCCATAAGCGGCAGACCAGTTGGCGAGCGCATCGGCCTCGGAGCCTGCATCTTTTCCTTGAAAGCCGGGCACGCCAAACAGATAACCGCCGTCTGGCCAAACGACATAACCGCTAAGTAATTCCGTTAAATCAGTTTCTCCAGTATTTACCATTGTCGTTTTCATCTGCAGGCGTCGATCGCCGCTGCGTATATGAAAATGTGTTTCAAGTTGAACGTCGCCCCAGTCTCGCCGTGTTCTAACGACGACGTCGGAAGGCGTTTGCTGAATAATTTCAACCTGCTGATACGTCGTTGGCCAGGGGGACCAGCTATTCGGCATGAAATCAACCAGTGAGGCGATATCATAGTCAACAACACCATTGCGAACGATAGCAATATCGACAATGCCTCCCCGGGCTATACCCCATGGCGGGGCGCTATCGACAGCAAAGGCCAACGCAAATAAACCATTGTTAATCGTTATATCTTGCGCCCCCGCAGCCTCACCACGGGGAATCTCGGTCGGTCCAACCCGAACATCAACGTCAGCGTAAGTGGTGATGCTAATGCCCAGTAATATTAGCAATAACAAACGCCGGCAAAGAGGTTTAACAATTCGCCATACACAGATAAATAGTAAAGACATGTGGCCGGTGATCCTCTTTACGGGTATCGCGTAACGCGACTGTTCATTTCCCCAAAAGTCTCATAGACTTCTGCCCCAGCGATCACTATACGTCAGTCTCGGCTATGCCTCTACCGACAAAAAATTGGCTGCCAGACTGACTAGACTAACGAAGAATAAACTGCACTGGGAGATCCGCAGAATGACTGTTATTAAAAAAGTTGCCGTACTAGGCGCCGGCGTTATTGGTGCGGGTTGGATTGCCCGCTTTGCGGAAAACGGCGTTACGGTTGGCTTGTTTGACCCAGCGCCAGATGCACGTCAGAAGGTAGAGGCAGTCTTGAGTAATGCAGAGTACGCCTACAGTAGGTTGGAGGCGGGTCCGCGGGTCAAGAAAGGGTCAATAACCTATGCCGCAACGTTGGCTGAAGCGGTTGTAAATGCCGACCTCATTGTTGAAGCGGTACCCGAAGTATTGTCCTTAAAGCAAAGCGTCTATCGCGATGTAGAGAAATGCGTAGCAGCCGACGTTATCATCGTGTCTTCGACCTCGGGTATTTTACCGACTGATCTACAGGCGGGAATGGATCATCCCGAGCGGCTGTTGGTTGCACATCCATTTAACCCAGTATACCTGTTGCCACTGGTGGAGATTGTCGCCGGCGAGCAGACCGCTGCGGATGTGGTTGAGAAGGCGATTGCGATTTATACCGAGTTGGGTATGGAAGCTCTGCACATTAAGAAAGAAATTGAGGCTTTTGTTGCGGATCGTCTACTTGAAGCCGTTTGGCGAGAATCACTCTGGCTGATCAAAGATGGCATTGCTACAACCGAAGAAATTGATGACGCCATTCGGTTTGGGTTTGGTTTACGGTGGGCTCAAATGGGGCTGTTTGAAACCTACCGGCTGGCAGGTGGTGAGGCCGGAATGAAACATTTTATTGCTCAGTTTGGACCTTGTTTGCAATGGCCTTGGACCAAGTTGATGGATGTACCGGAATTAACGGAAGAGTTGATCGATACCATCGCGACACAGTCAGAGGCGCAGTCGGGACACTATTCATTTCGACAATTGGAACGGATACGAGATGATAACTTGATTGCCATTATGCACGCGCTTAAAACCAATAACTGGGGTGCAGGACAAACACTGATTCGCACCGCTGCGATTCGATCACAGCGTCTTGCAAACACCGAACACGCAGAAGTAATCGCGGAGGATATCAACCATCCATTGTTAACGCTGGAATGTGCTGTCTCGCCGGAGTGGACAGACTATAACAATCACATGACAGAAAGCCGTTACCTACAGTGTTTTGGTGATGCTACTGACGGCCTATTGCAAAAAATAGGCGTTGACGCAGACTATGTAGCCAATGGCGGCTCCTACTTTACGGTGGAAACACATATTCGTCACTTAGACGAGGTGAAGGCCCTTGAACTCATTAATGTGACGACTCAGGTTTTAGCCGGTAAGGGTAAAAAATGTCACGTATTCCATCGTTTATCACATGCAGATGGCAGGATGCTGGCAACGGCTGAACAATTGTTGATTCATGTCGACATGGATTCTCGAAGCGCGTGCGAGCCGACGGCACAGGTCACGCTGCAACTGGAAAAGATAGCAGCTGCTCACGCTTCGCTGGCGCTGCCGGATGGGTGTGGTCGGGCTATTGGTGATCCACTGTGATTTTTGCGGGAGGGCGTAGAGGAAATCGGGCAATTTTAACGGTCTGAAGAGCGGGCTACTGGAGGGCAATTCGCTCGTCGCGTGGTGGCTTGCCATAGAGGTCGTGATAGCATTTGCTGAAATGGGGTGCGGTGGAAAATCCGCAGCTTACCGCAATATCAATAATGGGCATATTAGTTTGTACTAATAAAAGTCTCGCGCGGAAAAGCCGCAATTGCAGATAATAACGTGACGGCGAACAGCCTAAATATTTGAGAAAGAGACGTTCGAGTTGCCGTCGGGATATGTTGCCATAAGACGCTAGCTCATCTAACCCTAGTGGCTCTTCGATGTTTGCCTCCATCAACGTCACGGCACTGACTAGCTTGGGCTGGTTTGCACCAATAAGGTAATGCAGTGCAGCCCGCTGTGGGTCGTGTTCACTTCTCACTCGTTCGCAGGCGAGCTGTTCAGAAATTTCTTGTACCATTTGGTGGCCATAGCGAATAGAAACTAACTTCAACATTAAATCGATAGAGCTGACGCCACCAGCACAGGTGTAACGATTACCATCTATGACAAAAAGATTTGATGTGGCCAGTAGTCGAGGAAATTGCTCTCGAAAAGCCGAGAGGTTTTCCCAGTGAATTGTGCAGCGATAGCCGTCTAACAGGCCTGCTTTAGCCAACACAAAGGCGCCTGTGCACAGTGCGCCTATGGGTATTTTTGTTTTAGCGATAAGCCGTAGTGCAGCTAAAATTTCGGGGGTCGTCTGTTGTGCTATTTTATAACCGCCACAAACAATTAATGTATCTATTTCAGTCGCAGTACTAATGGCCCCGTCAAATTGCAAGGTCATACCGCAGCTGGAGTTTACCGCCTGTCCGTCGATGGTATAGATCGACCAGCGATAGAGTTCTCGGCCACTCTGACGGTTGGCTATGCGTAATACCGACACCGCATTGGCGAATGGGCTTAGGGTGTAGTCTGTGACCATCAAAAATGCAAAGTGCAGCGGCGCTTCCGCATGCACTTCGGTGTTACTAGCAGAAACCTCGGTCAAGTGTGGGATCCGGGTCTAGCTGGCGGCTTTTGTCGCTGCCGCTGTTGCCACTGCTGGTCTATCCAGGGGTCTACAGTTGCGGCAGTCAGAGGCTCAACGCCAAGAATAATATCGGCGGCTTTTTCTGCCAGCATGATAGTGGGTGCGTTCAAATTTCCATTGGTTATTCGCGGCATAATTGAAGAGTCAACCACGCGTAAATTAGTAATGCCGCGAACCCGGCAGTGGCTATCTACCACGGCCAGAGGGTCATCTGATGCGCCCATTTTGCAGGTGCACGAGGGGTGATAAGCGCTTTCAACATTGTCTTTGACCCAGCGATCAATTTGTTCGTCTGATTGGATATCTATACCGGGTTGAATCTCATCGCCGCGGTAAATATCCATAGCAGGTTGATTGATAATTTCTCGTGCTAGCCGAATGCATAGCCGCCAATCTTCGCGGTCCTTTGCATTTTCGAGGTAATTAAAAAGAATACTCGGTTTGTCGTTTGGGTCATTGCTGATGATTTTTACCCGTCCTCGACTGTGGGGTTTATTGGGTCCGACATGCAGTTGAAACCCATGTCCATCAACCGCCGCAGCGCCATCATAGCGCATCGCAGCAGGCAGGAAGTGGAACTGGATATCAGGCCATTTTTGGCCGGCCTTTGATCGAATAAAAGCGCAGGACTCAAAATGATTGCTGCTGCCAAGTCCATCTTTTAACAGTAGCCAGCGCGCGCCGATTAATCCTTTTGCGATCAACCCCAGCTGCCCATTCAGCGTGATCGGCTGCTTGCAGTAGAATTGAAAGTAAACCTCGAGATGATCCTGAAGATTTTCGCCAACGCCTTCCAGTGCATGTAGTAAAGGGACATTGGCGTCTTTGAGCACCTTGGCCGGACCAATCCCTGAATGTTGCAAAATACTGGGAGAGCCAATAGATCCAGCTGATAAAAGGACTTCTTTGTTGGCCAGCACGGTGCGCACACGTTTACCGACCTGATATTCAACCCCGATTGCGGTTGTTCCTTCCAAAAGCACTTTTCGAGTTGCAGCGCCGGTGATAATGGTTAAGTTTTTACGCATGGCTGCACGTCGGAGATAAGCAACGGAGGTAGAGCATCGCTCACCATTTTTGACCGTCATATCCATCGGCCCGAACCCTTCTTGCTGCTGGCCATTGCTGTTGTCTGTGGCAGGGTAACCGGCGTCTACGCCGGCATCGATAAATGCCTGATACAGTGGGTTTAATGCCATGGCATTGCCATTGCCTGTTCCAAGAGGACCGTCGCCACCTCGGTATTCGTCGGCACCGCCAATCCAGCTCTCAGCCCGACGGAAATAGGGCAAACAGTGTCGATAGTCCCAGTTCTCCGCCCCCATTTGTTCCCATTCATCAAAATCACAGGCGTGTCCTCGAACATAAACCATGCCGTTGATGGAAGAGGATCCTCCGAGCACTTTACCCCTTGGGCAATGCAACCGTCGGTTGTCCAAATAGGGTTCTGGTTCAGATTCGAAAAACCAATTAAATTTGGTGTTGTTCATCGGGTAGGACAGTGCTGTTGGCATGCGGATAAACAGGTTTTTATCACTGCCTCCGGCCTCCAATAACAACACCGAATGGGCGCCGCTGTGTGAAAGTCGGTCGGCGAGGACACAGCCAGCGGAGCCAGCGCCCACAATAACGTAATCATAACGATCTTCTTGCATCTACTTTGTCTCTAGTTCTTGTTCAAAGGGGCTTCATCGGCGGTAGATCGAGGTTCGCAACCCCGCTGTATCGTCAGCGATGGGAGTGTTATTAAGTATCATTAGGGCGATGCTCACGCCGCACAGTCTATGGGAGCCCAGCCTTAAAATATATACAATATTTTGTGATGTCAATTGGGCACAAAGGGCCGGTTAAAGTCTGTGTTTACTCATTGCCGGTCTTTTTCTGGCTAGCGACTCACAATTGACTTTATACTGCCAGTTTGGACCACTCGGCTAACAATAAATACCAACATCGCAGGGGATAAAAATAGTGATAAACAATGAGCAAATAGCCTTTTTTCGAGACAATGGCTATCTCATATTACCGGGAGCAATGGATCTCGAATTGTGCGCCCGTGCTCGAGACAATTTGTGGGCTTCGCTGCCTGACAACGCGGATATTAAACGCGATGACCCTGCCAGTCATTTTGGCCCTTTATCGGAAAAAGATACGCTACTTAGCGCAACGAACATGCGTTCGGGGCATCGCTGGCAACTAAGGTATGTGGGTACTGACCGGGATATCATAAATTTGGTCTATTCCGAAACACTGATCGGTATTGCCGAGCAGTTACTGGGATCCGGAACATTGCGCCGACCAATAGTCAATGGCGCAACGATGGGTACCTGCGGTGCTGCATGGCCGGACGGCCCTGTCGATCCGGCCGTTGCAACTGAGGGCGCTCGAGGCATTTATTGTACGCTGCCTTACCGAGATCAAGCGCCGCCAGCGGATGGTGCACACACTGATGGTCATCCATTTATGTTGAGCCTTGCGGGCCTCATTGACGATAATCCGCCGGGGGGCGGTGCTTTAACCGTATGGCCAAAATCGCATCGACGTTTGTACCCGACCTATTGGATGCAGTATGACCAAGCGAGAATACCTTTTTATCAGCATATGCCGAGCTACAAAGGGATACTGCACTCTGAGGAATACCAACAGGAGCTGGCAAAGATTCTAGCCGATACACAGCCTATCGATTGCTGGGGAAATACCGGTGATGTGGTTATTTGGCATCATCGGCTGGTGCACATGGCAGGGGAAAACCATTCAAACGTTATCCGACAATCTGTGCTCGCCGATTTTTCAAAAATTGACCTTGATAAATACCGTTCGGACCCCCCGCAGGCGGATATGTGGAGAGATTGGTCAGAAGAGTTGCGAAGCTCGGCTCAAGGTTACACCAAAGAATTTGCCCGTTCGCAACGACTGATTTAACGGTCTCGCGTTGTCTTAGTCCTGTGTCGCATGCTGACAGCCGTATGTCGTTTTCAGATTTTTGTCGCATTGATTAACTGGTTAAACTGTCATCAAGATTCGGTGCCACGGTAGCGCCGGCTAGTGCGGGGTGACTTATGAAGAGCAGTGCACGAGTAGTAGTGATTGGTGGTGGCGTGGTGGGGGTTTCTACGCTTTATCATTTGGCTAAAAAAGGTTGGACAGATGTCGTCTTAGTTGAGCGGAAAGAGCTCACCTCCGGGTCGACATGGCACGCTGCCGGCTTATTGCCATTGTTCAATATGAGCTACTCCGTCGGCAAATTGCATCAGTATTCCGTTAACTTTTACCATGAATTGGAAAAAGAAACGGGTCAGGATGTTGGTTTCAAAGTTGTCTCAAATATCCGCCTAGCAACCTGCGAACATCGCATGGATGAATATCGCTATTACGCGGGTGTCGCACAGACAGTCGGGGTCGATGTACGATTCCTCACCCCTGAGCAAGTGAAAGACATTTGGCCGATGTGCAACACGGAGGGGTTAATAGGCGCGATCCAGCACCCCGATGACGGTTATATTCAGCCGGCCGACTTGACTCAAGCACTGGCCAAAGGCGCCCGATCTCGAGGTGCAACGATCTATCGCAACACGGCGGTAACAGCCATTGAGCAGCAGCCCGATGACAGCTGGATTGTGAAAACAGACCAGGGTGATATCAGTTGCGAACATGTTGTTTCCTGTACCGGTAACTTTGCTCGAAAAACGGGAGAGATGGTAGGGCTAGATATCCCTGTGATTCCAGTCGAACATCAATACCTGGTGACAGAAGCTCATCCTGACATTCTCGCTCGCAAAGAGCAGGGCTTACCTGAACAGGGTGTGCTGCGAGAATCTGATGCGGGCTATTATCTGCGAGAAGAGGCGGGGGGAATGATACTAGGCCCCTATGAAAAAGGCGCTCCCTGTTGCTATGTTGACGGCCCGAGTGATGAGTCAGAGTACGAGTTGTTTAATCAAGACCTTGACAGGCTCATGCCTCACATTGAAGCGTGTATCAATCGTGTCCCTGCTTTTGGTGAGGTCGGGATAAAAACAGTTTACAACGGTGCAATTGCCTATGCCCCCGATGGCAACCCTATTGTCGGTCCGGCCTGGCAGTTGAAAAACTTTTGGCTCAATGAAGGGCACAGCTTTGGTATTACCGCGGCAGGTGGAGCCGGTTGGCAGTTAGCTGAGTGGATCATTGACGGCGATCCCACGGTTGACATGATGGGTGTTGACCCTCGTCGATTTGGACCTTATGCCTCTCGCGGTTATCTTCGTGCTAAAAATGAAGAAAGCTATGCTAATGTGTTTACCACTCACTTCCCTGATGAGGAACGAGCGGCAGCACGACCTTTGAAACAGTCCCCCTGTTACGATCGCATGAAAGCGCTGGGAGCGGTGTTTGGTCATGTGTATGGTTGGGAGCGACCGAACTGGTTCGCGCCAGCAGATTACCAGCTAAGTGCCGCTGATCTGGACATTGCTGATTGCCTGCTCAATGACAACCATTCTCCGGCGCAGGAAGATGGCCGTATAGTTGAAAAGAATTCATTTCGACGTTCCAACTATTTCGACTTTGTAGGGCAGGAGTGTCGTCATGTTCAAAGCAATGTCGGCTTATTGGATATGAGTGCTTTTTCCAAATTTTCCGTCAAAGGTGCAGGCGCTGGAGAATGGTTAAATTCTTTGGTCGCTAATAATATTCCTAAAGGTAATGGTCGAGTTGGCTTGTGCCATATGCTATCCAAGAACGGTGGAGTTCGCGCTGAATTTACTATTTATAAAAAAGGAAAGGATGATTATTACCTGGTGTCCGCGGGTGCAATGGAACGTCATGATGGAGACTACTTATTTAAAAATCTTCCGAAAGATGGCAGCGTTCAGTTACAAACGATCACTACACAGCGGGGTGTTTTTGTTATTGCCGGGCCCCGATCCAGAGAGCTACTGCAAAAATTGACGGATACTGATCTATCTAACGATAACTTCAAGTGGTTGACAGGTCAGTTTATCAATGTTGGTTTTGCTCAGGCGGATGCACTGCGTGTTAATTTTGTTGGTGAGTTGGGATGGGAACTACATCATCCGATAGAAATGCAAAATTATATTTTTGACGAAGTCATGAAAGCTGGTGCTGAATTTGGTATCAAGCCTTTCGGTATTCGAGCGATGGACGCGATGCGTTTGGAAAAATCGTATCGCTTGATCCCCCGTGAAATGTCGATTGAATATTCTGCCTTGGAATCGGGGCTGGATCGCTTTGTGCAACTTGACAAAGCGTGCGACTTTATCGGTAAGCAAGCTTTGCTTGACTGGAAGAATCGTGGTTTTGATAATCAGTTTGTCACACTTGAAGTCCACGGTATAAAAGATGCGGATGCGCGTGGATCAGAAGCCATTTACAAAGACGGCTCCATTGTTGGAAGAGCGACTTCGGGTGGCTACGGTTTCCGGATCGGTAAATCTTTGGCGCTGGGTATGATACATCCCAATCTTGCAGATGTCGGGACCACAATGGAAATTGAGATATTGGGGAAACGCTATCAGGCAACGGTTATAGAAGAATCACCTTACGATCCAAAAAATGTCGCCCTGAGGAGTTGAATTGTTGTCGTAAATAAGACGATAAATGTCGCATTTTTAATAGGTCAAAAAACAAAAGAGGGACACACTGTCGACAACTAAGATTATGAATTCCTTGGTGCTGATAGCACCTTGCGGGTGGTGATGATGAGTGAGCGAAGCGGTCGAAGAAAATCACGCGGCAGAGATGCAAAACACGCTGACAGAAAACGTAACCAGATGGAAGTGGCGGCCTTTATTGATCGCAAAATTCCCTACTTCGATTATTTAAGCACGGAAAGCCTAGAGCTGATCGAACACAACGCTGATACGGTCCTAGAAGAAATTGGTATCGACTTTCGCGATGATCCCGAAGCATTGTCCTTGCTTAAAGATGCAGGGGCCGATGTTGAGGGCGAGCGAGTTCGTTTCCCTCGGGGCATGTGCCGATCAATTATCCAAGCATCGGCACCAAAGGAGTTTACCCAGTTTGCTCGCAACACCGAGCGCAATGTCATTATAGGCGGTGATCGAACAGTATTGGTACCGTCCTATGGATCACCTTTCGTTCGTGATCTTGATGGCGGCCGCCGTTATGCCACCATTAACGATTTCGAAAACTTTGTTAAGTTGGCTTACATGGCGCCGGGTTTACATCACTCTGGCGGGACAATTTGCGAACCGGTCGATTTACCGGTTAACAAGCGCCACTTTGATATGATTTATAGCCATATTAAATACAGCGACAAGCCATTTATGGGTTCTGTAACCCATCCGGATCGTGCTCAGGATACAGTGGACATGGCCAAGCTCGTGTTTGGTGATGAGTTTGTCGAAAATAATTGTGTCTGTATCAGTCTAATTAACGCCAACTCGCCGATGACTTTCGATGCCACTATGTTGGGCGCAGCCAAGGTTTACGCGCGACATAATCAGGCCACAATGATCTCGCCATTTATCCTCGCTGGTGCAATGTCGCCGGTAACAGTTGCTGGAACTGCCACTCAGATTCTTGCCGAAGCTCTGGCCGGAATGGCATTCGTGCAAATTGTTAAACCCGGCGCGCCGGTTGTATTTGGTACCTTTGCCAGTGCTATTTCTATGCAAAGTGGTGCACCTACATTTGGCACGCCCGAACCCTCTATGGTGATGTATGCCGTCGGAGCATTGGCTCGCCGGCTTGGTGTCCCATTTCGCAGCGGCGGTGGATTAACCGCTTCAAAAGTCCCTGATGCACAAGCTGCCTATGAATCAGCTAATACCTTGCAGGCAGCCGCCATGTCAGGCGTTAACTTTATGTTGCACACTGCCGGATGGTTGGAGGGTGGATTGTCGATGAGCTATGAAAAATTCATTATGGATTGTGACCAGGCAAATATGCTTGCGGTACTGTTGAAGGGTGCTGATATGTCCGAGAATGGTCAGGCGATGGATGCATTGCGGGAAATAGGGCCTGGCTCGCATTTCCTCGGATCTGCCCATACTCAAGCGAATTTTAAAACTGCATTCTACCGATCTACGGTCGCTGACAATAACAGTTTTGAGCAGTGGCAAGCCGACGGTGAATTGGACTGTGCGCAACGAGCTAATGCGCAGTGGAAGCAGATGCTTAACGATTATGTCGCTCCTGAGCTTGATCCCGCCATTGATGAGGCCTTACTGGAGTTTATCAGCAAGCGTAAAGGCTCGTTTCCGGACAAAGAATACTAAACCCCGCAATAGTTAAGAGGCACAAGCTATGTTGGATAATGTCGGTGACCACAATGAGATGGGTGAGGAAGAGGAAGATATTATTTTGTCGGAATTACCCAACGACGAGCTCGTGTTGCAAATGCATGACGATCTCTATGACGGACTCAAGGAAGATGTTGTCGAGGGTACAACGATACTGCTAGAACGGGGATGGTCGGCGGAGAAGGTGCTCTCCGAGGCTTTGGTCGGTGGAATGACAATTGTCGGCATTGATTTTCGCGATGGTATTTTGTTTGTTCCCGAGGTTCTGTTGGCGGCAAACGCGATGAAAGGCGGTATGAGTATATTACAACCGCTATTAGCCGAAACTGGAGCTAAGCCAGTTGGAACCATGGTTATCGGTACGGTAAAAGGTGATATTCATGACATTGGCAAGAATCTGGTGGGCATGATGATGGAGGGCGCGGGCTTTGTCGTCATTGATATCGGTATTAATAATTCGGTAGAGGACTATCTGGCGGCCTTGGAGAAATATCAGCCCGACATTCTCGGTATGTCAGCGCTACTGACTACGACAATGCCTTATATGAAAGTTGTGGTGAATGCGCTGGTGGAGCATGGTTTGCGAGACAAGTATATTGTGATGGTAGGGGGGGCACCGCTCAATGAAGAGTTTGCTGATGCGGTGGGAGCCGACGCCTATTGTCGCGATGCAGCCGAGGCGTCGACCACAGCCATTCGGATGGTTGCAGAAAAAAGACTCGCGTGTGCCTGAGTCGGCGCAGGCGCTGCTGGTGTTAGCTTGCGGTGCCTTAGCGCACGAGATTCAGTATCTGAAAAATTTGAATCATTGGAGTCATATGGAGATTCAGTGTCTGGATGCTGAATTGCACAATCGCCCGTGGATGATCGCTGGTAAATTGAAGAAAAAAATTGAGCAGAATCGCGGCCATTTTGAACGGATCTTTGTTGCTTATGCCGATTGCGGTTCGAGTGGTCAAATTGACAAGTTATTAAGCGAAGAAGGCATTGAACGACTGCCTGGTGCGCACTGTTATTCAGCCTTTGCCGGTGAGCACGCTTTTTTACTCATGTCTCAACGAGAGCCCGCTTCGTTTTACCTAACAGACTTTCTTGCGCGACATTTTGATCGCTTGGTTATTAAGGGGCTCAAACTAGACAGCCATCCAGAATTACGGAGTACTTTTTTTGGAAACTACCGCAAAGTCGTTTATCTTTCCCAAACAAGCGATAGGTCTTTGATGCAGCTAGCGGCGTCAGCTGCCAAGTTTCTCGAAGTGGATTTTGAGCATGTACATTGTGGCTACGGTGACGTTGAAACGGCGTTGCGGGCACAGATTATAGCGGTTGGCTGAAATGCAAAAAATAAGAGTCTACTGGCGGGACATCCCCTCGCAAGTGATCATAAAACGTGGTCGGCTGCGCGCTAAGGCGCCGCTAACACAGCGGTTTCAGGTAGCTATTGATCGAGCGGCTATGACGGCGGGGCGGGGCAGTAGTGAAGCTTATGTTGCAGATTGGCGTCGAGAAACGACATCTATTTCAGGTGACGGTGACCTCGGTCAACTGGCGGAATCAGAGGCGTTAATGTTAGAAAATCAATACGATGACGACCGCTTGAAACAGCTTGTTGCCAACCGGGGTCTAGAGGCAGAGTAGCTATGTATCGAGTTAGGCTTTGGTCGGTACGCAATGCCCGTTGGTTACATGGGTGTTATACCCTCCTTGAAAATATACTTGTTCGCTTGAACCCTCTCTGGGAAGCGATTGGCTATGAGCGTGTAGGTCGCGTTTTTGCATTGATCGAAAAACCGATCAAGGGTTTTTTGTTTGATTCAAAAAGTTGCGGTCAGTGCTCGCTGGGTTCGACGGGTATGGCCTGTCCGATGAACTGTCCGAAAACACTTCGCAACGGGCCCTGTGGTGGTGTTCGTAGTGACGGGACCTGTGAAATTGATGCGGAAATGATCTGTGTCTGGATCACCGCATGGGAGGGCAGTCAGCGCATAAACAATGGTGAAGAAGCTATTCAAATTATTCAGCCTCCTGTTGATGCTCGATTGCAAGGGAGCTCGGCCTGGTTAAAGATGCTGCGTGACAAAGTTCGTGGCAAGAAAGGAGTTGTCGACAGTGCAATTTGAAGACGAACCTATTGCTGGAGAAAATTTGCCGATTCTGCCGGGCCATGCTTCACCAGGTCGGCTGGAGCGCATATTGCGATCGGGTGTGTTTGCGGTAACCGCTGAGATTGCACCTCCAGACTCAGCGGATCCTCACGAAGTCTACGAGAGGGCCAGTCTTTTTGATGGTTATGTTGATGCGATTAACGCGACCGATGGCTCAGGCGGTAATTGTCATATGTCCAGCGTTGGTATGAGTGCGTTGTTAACGCGTCGGGGCTACTCCATGGTTATGCAAATTTCGGCCCGTGACCGCAATCGTATTGCTATGCAAGGGGATGTACTTGGCGCCTCGGCCATGGGGGTATCGAATATCTTGTGCCTGACCGGTGACGGTGTGCAGTCCGGCGATCATCCGCAGGCGAAACCTGTATTTGATATGGATTGTATGACGACGTTGGAAATGTTGCGCGGTATGCGTGATCGGGGACAGTTTCTCAGTGGCCGTAAAATCAGCCACCCTCCGCCGGTATTTTTAGGCGCGGCTGCCAACCCTTTTGCGCCGCCGTTTGACTATCGACCGCTAAGATTAGCAAAAAAAATAGCGGCCGGTGCTCAGTTTATTCAAACCCAGTATTGTTTTGATCTTGTCATGTTTAAGCGGTATATGGCAAAAGTTAGGGACATGGGCTTGCACGAAAAAGTCTTCATTCTAGTCGGAGTTGGACCACTTGCGTCGGCGCGGTCTGCGCAATGGATTCGTAACAATGTGGCGGGCGTGCATATCCCTGATAGCATTATTGAGCGTTTGGCTGGCGCCGATGACCAGGCCCAGGAAGGCGTTGATATCTGCGTTGAAATGATTCAGCAAATCCGTGAAATTCCAGGTGTCCACGGTATTCATCTAATGGCTTACAAGCAGGAAAAGCGAGTGGCAGAAATAATCACTCGCGCGGGCGTATTGGATGGCCGGCGTCCCTGGCATCCGGGCATGTATGACGCGTCTGACGCCGAAGAAAATCGCGCGGGTCTACGCTCGCAACAATAAAACGAGTTTCTCTACGAGATAACGTTATGACAATTACAACCTTGAGTTCTGCTACCAGAGAAGTAAACATCGGATTCGATCGGCCTTTTGTGGTTATTGGCGAGCGTATCAATCCTACCGGGCGAAAAATTCTCGCTGAGGAAATGAAAGCAGGGGATTTTAGTCGGGTAACAGCGGATGCTCTTGCTCAGGTTGCTGCTGGCGCGCATATGCTTGACGTTAATGCGGGCATTCCTTTGGCGGATGAACCGGCGATTCTGGCGAAAGCGATTCAATTAGTGCAAGCAGTTACCGATGCACCGATATCAATCGACTCATCGATAATTGAGGCGCTGGAAGCAGGGCTGGCTGTTTATCAGGGTAAAGCGCTGGTTAATTCTGTGACTGGCGAAGACGAAGTGTTAGAGCGGGTTTTGCCATTGGTGGCAAAGTATGGTGCAGCTGTTGTTGCTATATCTAACGATGAAACGGGGATTTCTGAGGACCCGGACGAGCGTTTCAAAGTTGCCAAGAAAATAGTTGAGCGAGCAGCCGACTATGGCATTCACTACAGTAACGTCATCGTTGATCCGCTTGTTATGCCTATTGGTGCAATTAACACCGCCGGACTACAGGTCATGCATGTGGTGCGGAGGCTGCGGGAGGAACTAAAAGTGAATACTACCTGTGGGGCTTCTAACGTCAGTTTTGGCTTGCCCAATCGCAATGGTATCAATAGTTCATTCCTCAACATGGCCATTGCTGCGGGAATGACCTCAGCGATCACCAGTCCTTTGCATGCTGAAGTTATGCAAGCAGTGCGCGGTGCCGACGTGATGATGGGGCATGATCCCCATTGCGCCAATTGGATAAAGGCGTATCGGGAGCCGCAGGCTGCTGATGGCGAAGGCGGTGGTCGGGAAAGTCGCCGGCGCCGGCGCCGTTCCTGATTTACGAGCATCACCAAATAGTTATAGATATTTTGATAAGGTTAATCGTCTAGTGAGCAACGAGGTTAAAGTCGTATTTACTCCCTCTGGTCGCCGCGGTAATTTCCCCCGCGGTACTCCCTTACTTCATGCTGCTCGTGTGCTCGGCGTTGATATTGATTCGGTGTGCGGTGGTCGTGGCTTGTGTGGTCGGTGCCAGATACTGTGCACTGAAGGTTCATTTCCCAAGCATCAAGTGGTTTCAGAAGTCAGCCATCTCTCGCCTTTTACCGAAACCGAACGACGTTACAATCAACGGAAAAAGCCCTTGGCAATCGGTCGACGTTTAAGTTGCCATACGCTGCTTGAGGGTGATGTTGTTATTGACGTGCCCGCAGATAGCCAGGTACATCGGCAGGTGGTGAGGAAGGACGCTGAACATCGCGACATCAAACTTGACCCTGCTACGCGTCTTTACTATGTCGAAGTCGAAGAAGCTGATATGCATAATCCTAAAGGTGACCTACAGCGTTTGCTGGAGGCGTTACAGCGGGATTGGCAGTTATTAAACATCACCTGCGACACTCACATATTGACCCAGTTACAAGCCGTCCTGCGCGAGGGTAAATGGTCGGTAACGGTGGCGATATACATGCAGGGAAAAATCACCGCTATTTGGCCGGGGTTTAAGGATCAAGCACTAGGGGTTGCTGTGGATGTAGGTTCAACAACTGTTGCAGCTCATCTTTGTGATCTTCGCACTGGCGACGTATTGGCAACCGCAAGCATGATGAATCCTCAGATACGTTTCGGTGAAGACCTGATGAGCAGGGTATCGTATGTGATGATGCACCCACAGGGGGTTGTGGAAATGACCGCAGCCATCCGTGAATCGATCAACCAATTGATTGCAGAAGCCAGCGCTCAAATCAATTCGACGCCTGCTGACGTTCTTGAATTGGTACTCGTGGCAAACCCAATTATGCATCATCTTTTTCTTGGCATTAGCCCGCTAGAGCTTGGGGGGGCGCCGTTTGCTCTGGCTACGGATTCATCGCTAGACCTTTCTGCAGCGGAGTTGGAGCTTAGTCTTCACCCCGGAGCGAGAGTGTATGTCTTACCCTGTATTGCCGGCCATGTAGGTGCAGATACCGCTGGTGTCATTTTGTCGGAAGAGCCTCAAGTCGCTAGTGAGATGACCTTACTGGTAGACGTCGGAACCAACGCAGAGATAGTGTTGGGTAATAACCAGCGTTTGATGGCATGTTCGAGCCCGACGGGCCCGGCTTTTGAAGGTGCCCAAATAAGCTGTGGACAGCGGGCCGCAGCCGGGGCCATTGAGCGGGTGGAAATCAACCCCGAAACACTCGAACCGCGATTTAAAGTGATTGGCTGCGAGCTCTGGTCCGACGCACCTGATTTTAGCGATAAGACTGAGGCAGTAGGTATTACCGGTATCTGTGGTTCGGGAATCATAGACGTCGTCGCAGAGATGTTCCTAGCGGGTATTATTACCGTTGATGGCGTTATTGATGGTGACTTGATGGAGAAAACCCCGCGAGTCATTAGCAATGACCGAACATGGTCATATCGACTTCACAGCGGGATTACTGACATAGTGATCACTCAAAATGACGTTCGCCAAATCCAATTAGCAAAAGCGGCTTTGTATGCCGGTGTAAAACTACTGATGGACAAAATGGGGATTATATCCATTGACCGTATTCGTCTTGCCGGTGCGTTTGGCAGTCACATTGATGTTAAACACGCGATGGTATTGGGGTTAATTCCCGATTGTGATTTGGCGAAGGTTTCATCAGCGGGTAATGCCGCCGGTACCGGTGCTCGCATTGCATTATTAAACGCGGCCTCACGAACAAACATTGAAACGATCGTGCGCGGTATTGAAAAAATTGAAACTGCAGTGGAAGAAAAATTCCAACAGTATTTTGTTGAAGCAATGGCTTTTCCCAATAAAACAGATGAGTTTCCACATTTGTTTGAAGTTGTGGCCCGGCCAATCTCCCGAATCATCAGCGGTAGCGCGGGTGATAGTGGTAAGAGTCGCCGGCGCCGGAGGCGCATCTAGGAACTCTGCTGGATGGTTACTGACCAGCGGGTTAGCTGGTTCTGCTTGTTATCTTGCTTGCCTCACGGAAGCTCCCTATAGTGTCGGTCAATTAATCCTCTAACTTGACTGACAATGGAGATGAACAATTGCAGACAACTACCAGCACGGCTGCTCGTCGATATTTTGAACTGGGCGTTATTGTCGTTGCGGCAGGCGCTATTTATCCACTACTGTATCTACGACAAAACTTCGAAGTATCGATTCTGGAATCCTTTGGTATAACTTTGACGCAGCTAAGTCAGTGTTACGCGATGTTAGGGGTGATTTTTGTCGTCACTTACTTGCCTAGTGGCTGGCTGACCGATCGTGTATCACCTCGGGTACTGTTAACTTTTTCACTGGCGACAACGGGATTACTAGGACTGTGGTTTTCCACGATGCCCTCTTTTGCCATGTTGCAGGTTATTTTTGCAGGTTGGGGTATTACTACCGGTTTAACGTTTTGGTCCGCGCATATTAAGGCGGTGACTCTGCTCGCTGATTCGAAGGAGCAGGGGCGCTTCTTTGGTATTCTCGATGGTGGTCGCGGCTTGTTTGAAGCACTCTTAGCAACGATTGCCGTTGCCTGGTTTGCCTATGCAATCGAGTCTCAAGGTGATTCAACGCGGCAGGCCTTATTGGAAGTCATTTATCTCTATGTGGCGGTATTACTAACACTGGCGCCTGTTGTTTATATTGCGCTGGATGATTTAAAACCTGATAACGAGGAGCAAGCCACTGGAACTCATCTTAAAAGTGATAAAAGTCATTTTCTCACCGACCTTAAGAGCATTTTGAAAAATCCGGAAATATGGCTGTGTGCGACGATTATCATTTGTGGTTATCAGTTATTTTGGGCGACTTATTCATTTTCAGGCTACCTTCAAAATACTTTTGGTATGACGGCGGTTGCCGTCGGTTCAATAACGGTGGCCAAGCTATGGATGCGGCCTATTGGCGCTGCAGCGGCGGGTTTTGCCGGTGACTTTTTCGATCGTCAACATGTACTAACGATACTATTGGTCTTGGCGTCGGCCTCGCTGGCAAGTATCGCTTTTTTGCCCGATATCGCAGGCGCATTTTTGGTGCTCGGTATTGTGTTGTTAATCGGACTTCTGACCTACGCGGTTCGGGGTGTCTTCTGGTCAACGCTTGATAGTTGCAACGTTCCCAATCGTATTAAGGGGTTAGCTATTGGCGTTATTTCGCTGGTTGGTTATTCCCCTGATATCTATCTCCCGCTATTGAATTCGGCGTTGTTAGAGGCATATCCTGGCCGCACAGGATATGCCATTTATTTTGTTGGGTTATCTGTGATGGGGCTATTCGGTGCTTTAGCAGCATGGCAACTGGGTCGCAGAATTCGCGCGCGGTAGCGGGGTGAGAGTTTTGTCTATCCATAGAGCCACACATTTTGGGCTGACGAGTATCCAGTAGATTAGTCGTAAAAAAGCAGCAAGTATTGCATCGACTCGTTGATAACTTGCAATTTTAATATCAAAAAAAACAGCGCAGTAACCGGCTATAGCAAATAGATATTAAATGTACGATGGAAGAGTAGCTATGAAATTATGGAATCCGCAGGCAGAGAACTTGAGTCGGGCCGAACTTCGCACGATCCAATTTGAAAAACTCAAGACACTGGTAACACGTGTGGAAACATTGTCGCCTTATTACCGTGATAAATTTAAGCGAGCTGGCGTTTCTGCTGCTAGTTTGAAGTCACTGGACCATTATCAAGACTTTCCGTTTTTTGATAAGGACGAAGAGCGTTTAAGCCAGGCGCGTTCAAAAGAAGAGCTCGGTCATCCGTTGGGAATGCATATCACCTGTGACAGGCAATTAGTCAATCGAATTTCATCGTCGTCAGGCACCACCGGCTCGCCAACCTTTAGTGGTTTTTCAAAATTCGACCGAGAGTTAGCAGCGGAAAATACCTCTCGAGGTATGGTTCGTATGGGCATTGAGCCAGGTGATGTGGTTTTACATGCCTCGGTCATTTCTATGTGGATAGCGGGTATGCCAGCGATTGATTCGATGATGGCTTATGGCGCGTGTGTCGTTCCGGTGGGAGCGCTCAGTGGGGTAGAGCGGGTTGGTCAAATTGCCGATGAAGTGAGGCCTCGGATGATTCGGACCACGGTATCATTTGCTCGGCATCTGGCCAAAACGATGGAAGATAAATGTGGTATTGACCCAAAAACGTTGGGTATTGAAAAAGTGGTAGTAACGGGAGAGCCGGGTGGCTCAATTCCTGAAATCTATTCCGAAATTGAAGCAGGTTTTGGAGGTGCGCTGGTTTACGACAACATGGGGGCCACTGGTTGCCATAGTCCCTGTGGTGTTTCCTGTGAAGAGCATGCCGGTATTCACTTTTATGCGGAAGACAATGCTTATTTTGAAATTGTTGACCCAAAAACCGGCAAGTTACTTCCTATTGAGGATGGTGTAGAAGGTGAAATTATATTTACCGGGTTGGAGCGTGAGTGTGGTCCTTTATTGCGCTGGCGAGATAAAGACATTATCCGGATAACAACGACACCCTGTAAATGTGGCCGGCCCGGTGTGCGCATGCAATTTAAAGGCAGAGTTGACGATATGTTGCTGGTGAAGGGCGTCAACGTTTTCCCGAATGCGGTGCGCGATATTGTGAATAAACATTCTGCCCAGACCACCGGAAATATCCGCATCATGTTGCCTGAGCCGGGGCCAGTAGCAGCGCCGCCTATACGTGTGCTGGTCGAAACGCATCAGCGCCTTCAGGGCGCTGCTGATGTTGCACTGTGCAAAGAATTAAGTGAACTCGTTCATCATCATCTAAGGTTTCGTGCAAAGATAGAACTGCAAGCCGAAGGTGTTTTCCAAGTTCAAACGGGTGCGACCGGGAAATCAAAACTTGTTGAAATAATCGGAGACCTGTAAATGACGCGCTTCCACGATAGAGTCACACTTGAGCGACGTGGCCGGGTTGCACTAATCCTGCTGGACCGACCTGAGAGACTTAATGCTTTCGACGGTGAATTGTATCAAGGGTTAAACGAAGCACTGCATACATTTAGGGATGATGTTGAGCTATGGGCAGCTGTTATTGGCTCGTCATCAAGCAGGGCTTTTTCTGCGGGTGTTGATATTAAAGCATTAAATGCCCATGCGGAGGCGGGTAGGTTACAAGGGGTCGGTGGCCTCGATATTGACGGCAATATGTTTACCAATAAGCCTATGATTGCAGCGGTTGAAGGCCATTGTGTTGGCGAAGGGGTTAACCTCGCATTGGGCTGTGATTTGATCATTGCTGACGAGAGTGCAAAGTTTGCCATATCCGAAATTCGAATTGGTACCAACCCGATTGATATTCCGATTAAACTCTCGAAAAAAATGGGTTACACAAAAGCGTTTGCCTTTCTTAACCCGGGCACACCTAAAGATGCTTATTGGTGCGAGAGGGCTGGCTTGGTAGAGCAGGTTGCAGAATTGGGGCAAGCTCAGCAGGTAGCGCTTGAATTCGCTGAAGGACTGTGCCGCGACTGCGCACCGTTAGCTGTGCGAGCCCAAAAAGAAACCCTTTGGCGAGCGGTTTTTGAAAGTGAAGAGTCCGCTAAAGAACAAGGTCTTGAGGCGAGAACGGCGATGCGAAAATCGAATGATTATCGTGAGGGACTGATTGCTTTCTCAGAGAAACGTAGCCCCAAATTCGACGGTAACTAGAAAGACGTTTGTGACCGAACAGTCGGACGGTGGTCTTGCTAAGGCGATGTAACGTTATGATTATACCGCTAAAAACGCAGGCATCGCCCTGAGAGCAATTCTGTCATGGATAATAAATTTTATATTGAGACCGTTCGTAAGGTATAAGGTCATACTTGGTTTCAAGGAATGTGACTAAATTAGTCAGTTCTGTGACAGTCATCGTATCGTTGTAATTTCGCATTACCGATTTCCCGTCGGCAAACACTTTATCCCGTTCATAGCCTTCAGCGACTTTATGTGACGGGTTAATAACGGATGTTAATAGCTCGGCATAGGTTATTGTCCGGCTAACGCCGCCCCCGAGTTTAATTGGTTTTTCGATCTGCTGATCACTAGCCAGATTTTCAATACCCTTAAGCGTATGACAGGCAAGGCAGTTAGACTCAAGAAAAACGGCTCTTCCTTTATCAACGTCGCCAACGGGGAAGCTAAATCCTCTCGCAGACATAGCGCCAGAATCACAGCCTGTCAGAAAAAAGGCTGCGGCTACTGCTACTACAGCTGCTTTTATTATAGAGTTATATACACTCATCGTTGTCTCCTACTGAGAAGTTAACAGTTACGCGTTAATGATAACTCGCTGATAAATAGGATGATTGATTTGCGTCAATAAGTCAGTCATTTTAAGAGCTTGATCGTACACATAGCGTATTTACCGTTATTTATTTGGCTTGGATACACCCAGTAATGCTTTAACCTGCGGCCCGTCTAAACTCTCATGTTCGAGCAAAGAATTTGCAAGCAACGTCAATTTAGCAATGTGGTATTCCAGCCGTCGTGCGCATTTTTTCTCACAATCCGAAATCAGCTGATTAACTGCTTCATCGATCATTTGTGCAGAATATTCGCTGTACTTCTTAGGCTCGGATATTTCTCTTCCCAAAAACGGATGCTCTTCACTTTGCTGTAAATTTACCGCACCGATTCGATCATTCATTCCCCATTGCGTAACCATTTGTCGAGCGAGACCGGTGGCATTTTTCAGGTCGTCAGCAGCTCCGGAGCTGACTTCATCGTAATGCAATTTTTCAGCGACTCTACCACCTAACATAATAGTTATTTTTTCTTCTAAATATCCCTGAGTGTAGTTATGCATATCCTCGGCAGGCATTTGTTCAGTCATGCCTAATGATCGTCCGTGGCGTATGATCGACACCTTACTGATGGGGTCTGCTTGAGGGGAAAAGTAGGCCGTCAGTGTGTGTCCGGCTTCGTGATAGGCTACGCGCTCTCGTTCCTTGTCGGAAAGAATCTCACCCTGAGTCGCTCCCATAATGATTTTTTCGCGGGCCTCGGAAAAATCTTCCATGCAGACGATTTTGGCATTGTTTCGGGCGGCCCTAAGAGCCGCTTCATTAACGAGATTTGCCAAATCAGCACCAGAAAATCCGACTGTTTTTGCCGCGATGGACTCACAGTCAACATCGTCGGCCAGTGGCACCTTGCGAGTATGAACCATGAGAATATCCATTCTGGCATTACGCCCAGGTAATTCCAGTATCAGTTTACGATCAAAGCGGCCTGGTCTCAGCAGTGCGGGGTCCAGAACATCTGGGCGATTAGTGGCTGCCAGCACAACAACTGCCTCGTCGGGAGAGAAGCCGTCCATTTCCGCAAGAATTTGATTTAACGTTTGCTCACGTTCGTCATTACCGCCTCCAAGTCCTGTGCCGCGTATACGGCCAACCGAGTCGATTTCATCGATGAAAATCAGGGCAGGTGCTTGTTTACGCGCATTGTTAAACATATCTCGCACTCTGGATGCTCCAACACCGACAAACATTTCAATGAATTCAGAACCACTGACACTAAAAAATGGCACCCCGGCTTCGCCGGCCGTCGCTCTAGCCAATAATGTTTTTCCACAGCCCGGAGGACCCATCATTAAGATTCCTTTAGGCATCTTTGCACCTAATTCTCGATAATGTGCCGGCTCTTTTAGGAAACTAATAATTTCTTGTAGATCTTGCTTAGCACTTTCCAGTCCGGCGACATCACTGTAACGAGCGGTGATATTTGAGGCTTCGAAATGTTTCGCTCTGGATTTGGAAAATCCAAAAGCACCATCACCACCGGCACCGCCGATAGATTTTCGTACCATTTTGCTGCTGTAAATGAAAAAAGCGATCAATACCAGCCAAGGGGCTATGCTTAAAACAATGGATATCCATAGTGGTGTGGTGGCGGCAATCGATTGAATTGCAACCTGTTTCGATTCGAGCAGTGTGAGTAGCTCCGTATCGCCAAATGATGGGACGATAGTCCTAAAGCGTTGATGAATGTTAGCAGGCTTATCTTCATCACTAATACCGATCCGAAACGATCCGTTAATCTCGGACTCCTTCACCGATATTTGTTCGATGTTGTCGCTGATCAACTCTTGCTTAAAGTCCGAGTACGGAATTGAATGGTAGGGCTGCGTAGTGACGTTAGTCCACAGATACATGAGTGAAGAAACCACCAGCACCCAAGTCAAAACATTCATCAACATTTGCGGTCCGGTGGGTACGGGGGGGGTATCGGCACCGGGTGTCTCGTTGGGTACTGGGTCAGCGGCGTTCTTCACCATTTTGTCGTGTTGCATAAGCCGGTGTACCCGTTCATCGCGAGGCATGTCTCAAAACCCTTGTTGGCGATTGCCAGTCAAATGAGGCGGGTTATAGTGCTTTTTTGATTTTTCGATAACCCGCTGCTAACTCGGACCCAAGCAGGGATGTTGCAGAGTGAATGTCTTCGACGACGGGGTCGACTTCTTGCTGTAAATGGTGACACTTCGCCGTAAAATCCTCCCATTTGCGTTCTAAATCTTCCCATTCGTCACGCACCTCCATGTTGGCTAAGTGAATTCGGACATTGAGCTCGTCACGCTGCATTTTTACTAAGTCTAATGTGTTTTTAATCGTCTCTTTGGCACTCATGGCAGATCCTTTTAATTAAAACAAACTACATTTTACATTTATCGCCACGAGGCGAACTGATCTGTGTCAATAAGTTGGGCTTATAAAAGGCCTAGTTGATTGAGATCAAGCAGCTATGACTCCACACATTTTTTTTAGTAATCACAGACATGTCTTTCTGTGCAGAGTCTGTAAATTGCAGCGGCTAACCATTATTGAGAAAGAGGCGATGCCAATGCCATGGTAAGGCCAGTGCACTAGGCGCGGAGGCAGAGTCGCTGCTGTCATACGGTCGATAAATCGAGCCTGCATTTAAGGTCTTTTGAATGTCTCAAACAGACGTTATTAACAAACAAAAAAACGGGAGGTATGTGACTGGTTGCAGGACGTAAAGCCGTTTAAAAACTAATGGCCGAAGGTATCAAGTTGTTGCGGTGCGTGAAGATTGTAGATTTGTCGAAGGAGGTTACCATTGCTGAGTGGTTACCGAGCTATGCCGTCATTGGCTGCAATGAGTGGCATCAGTTTCATGGATGTTCTATGATCGTCCCTTAATACAATAATAAGGAGTCATCCATGCCGCTCAATCCAACGTTAGCTGCAGTACTAGCTCAAATGGCTGAGGCCGGAGCACCTGAGTTACATCAAATGTCGCCGGCTGATGGACGCGCGATGTACCTCGCTATGAATGCTGACAACACGCGAGAACCGGTAACGCAAGTCCGAGATGAAATGGCTAACGGTGTGCCAGTTAGAATTTACCATCCCAGCCCAGAAGAGACGTTGCCCTGCCTGGTTTATTTTCACGGCGGTGGCTGGGTGATTGGCGATCTTGAGACCCATGACAGCATCTGTCGAAAGCTTGCTAACAGCGCAAGCTGTGTAGTTGTCGCAGTCGACTACAGGCTCGCACCTGAGCATATATACCCCGCACCAATGGACGACTGCTACACTGCGTTAAATTGGGTAGTGACTCAAGCTGCGGAGTTGGGTGTAAATGCCCATAAAATCGCGGTGGGCGGTGACAGTGCAGGAGGCAATCTGAGTACTGTTATGGCGTTGCGTGCCCGCGATGAAAATGGACCTCAGATCTGCCATCAGCTGCTGGTTTACCCGGTCACGGACGCGACTTTCGATACCGTTTCGTATTCAGAAAATGGCGAGGGCTACATGCTGTCAAAAGCTACAATGGAATGGTTTTGGCACCATTATATTGGCAATGATAATGATGTGCTCTCACCTTATATTTCGCCGCTGCGGGCGGAAAATCTTACCAACTTGCCGCCGGCCACGATTATAACGGCTGAATTTGATCCGCTGAGAGACGAAGGCGAGGCCTATGCAGCAAGGCTGGTCGCTGCAGGCAATACCGTAACAGTAAAGCGCTTCGACGGGGTTGTGCACGGCTTTTTTTCAATGAGCGATGTGCTTGAAGAGGCGCAAGAGGCCATCAATCTTGCAGCGATTGAATTGACCGCTGCTTTTACCGCAGTAAACTAAGCAAAAGAATCATCGCACGGGTATCAAAGGATACCTGTGCCATGATCGGTCCAGTATTGATCTTTCAGCAGGCGCTTATAGAGTTTACCTGTGGGTAGTCTTGGTAACTCAGCATGAAAGTCGATTGATCGCGGACACTTTTGGCGAGACAAGTGGGCGCCGCAAAATGTCATCAACTCTTCTACTAGGGCGTCGTCGGCGGCGATACCGTCAATCACCTGAACCACCGCCTTAACTTCTTCACCTAGGTCTTCATTGGGCACACCGAACACCGCCGCGTCAGCGACCTTGGGGTGCGTGATTAGGAGATTTTCGGTTTCCTGAGGATAGATATTTACACCGCCAGAGATAATCATAAAGGTAGATCTGTCGGTCAGATAAAGAAATCCGTCTTTGATGTAGCCGACATCGCCAACCGTACTCTTGCTACCGTCAGCAGATTGAGAGGCTTTGGTTTTTTCTTGGTTATTGAAATAAGAAAATTCTGTTGCCGTTTCGAACCATAGTTCTCCCGGTACACCAGGCGCAGATTCATTACCGTCTTCATCGAGAATATGTAACGTTCCCAGCATCACTTTTCCGACCGTACCTTTATGTGCCAACCACTCTTCGCTATTACATGAGGTAAAACCAAGTCCTTCGGTTGCGCCGTAATATTCGTGAATAATGGGTCCCCACCAATCGATCATGGCTTCTTTGACCTGCGGAGGACAGGGTGCCGCGGCATGTATGGCTATTTCCAGCGACGACAAGTCGGCTTGCGAGCGAACCTCTGCGGGCAGCTTTAGCATTCGACTGAACATAGTGGGCACAAGTTGACTGTGGCTTATCCGGTACTGTGCAACAAGATCTAAATAGTTACTCGGATCAAATTTTTCCATGATGACAACGGTGCCACCCTGTCTGATGGTTAAATTAACCGCAGCCTGTGGCGCTGAATGGTACAAGGGGGCGGGTGATAGATAGGTCATATCTTCGCGATAGTGCCAGAGGTTGCTCAGAAAATTGAAAAGAGGCAGGCAGTCATTAGGCGTCAATTCTGGCAGCGGTCTGACGATCCCTTTCGGCTGACCGGTGGTACCTGAGGAATAAAGCATAGAGGTCCCCAGCGTCTCGTCGCTGATTGGCGTTGTCGGAAAGTTCGCGATAGCTTGCTCATAGTTGATGCAGCGTCCATGCGACTCGCCGCCGACTATAAGGCAGTGGCTAATATGGGGAGAATCTTTCATCGCTTCAAGAACAATGGGTGCCTTGTCGGTCGAGGTAATCACAACCTTGGATTCACTGTTATTTAATATATAGGTCAGTTCATCGCTTTTGAGATAAGAGTTGATGCAGGTGTAGTAAAGCCCTGACCGTTCGCCGGCACCACAGGCTTCAAGGTAGCGATTGTTGTTCTCCATAAAGATCGCATAATGGTCTAAGCGTTTGAGACCGTAATTGCGCAGCAGGTGAGCCAGTTGATTAGTGCGGTTGTCGTATTCGCGATATGACACTGACTCGCCGGTGCTCGCCATAATAAACGCTGGTCTGTCTGGATTGGTTTCTGCATATTTTCCTGGGTACATAGTGACGCTCCCGATGATGTTAGCGGTGGAAGTTTAACGCCGTGGTGAAGGCGTCTATGTTGATTCAGTGAGTTTGGGCGATAGTGGTCCGATGGAGTAGGCGATCGTAACCGTCGTACCCTCCGGTTGCCATGTGAAGCACACTTCTGTTATCCCACATCACCAGCATGTTCGGCTGCCATTTATGCCGAAAGACGAAAGGTTCAGAGCCCTGATAGTCGTAGAGTTCCTGCAGCAGCGCGTCACTGTCAGCCTTTTCTAACTCGACAAAGCCCTGGATATAGCCCAGCGTGCTGAACAAGCCCGGCCTACCTGTTTCAGAGTGGTTTCTAATGAACGGGTGCTCCTGCTTTGCCCTAGCATCCTCCGACAAGACGATTTTCATACTGCGATCAGCTTCTTTTTCTGTATCAAAAACCCCTCTGGGTGCGTAAGCATATTCGGCAGAATGAATCGCGGTAAGTCCCTCTACCCGACTGCGCAAGGAGTCGGGCATCTGGTCATAGGCTTTGTGCTGGTTGGCGAATAGTGTATCGCCGCCGATGGGTGGGATGGTGATACCATAGAGACAGGTAGCAATTGGCGGTACCGCCATAAAGCTCCAGTCGGTATGCCAGCCACCAGCAAAGAGTGGTGCGGTTTCATGGGCGCGGCGTTCAATCGCTGCAATATTGGTGTGTCCTTCGATTGACTCAAAGTAAGGGTCGTCACCAAACTCACCAAAGCAAAGGGTGAACCTCTCCAGATCCTCGTCGCTCATCGATTGGTCGGGAAAAGCAACTACATGATGCTCAAGCCATGCTGCTCTGATCGCAGCGATGGTCTCAGTATCTAAATCTTGACTCAGATCGACACCGGTTATGGTGGCGCCGCAGGCTTCACCGCTGGCAGTGACTTTTAGTTTCATGATGTTGATTACTCCCTGGAAGAACTGGGGCTGTGTGCTTAAGCCACCACTCTATTATCATTATTATTTGTTATAGCATACTAACAGGCTAAGCCAAAACGACGCCACTGTGTCATTACCCATGGGACGTTAGCGCGCTAGCGAAGTAGGACCGCGGGTGACTTTGGTTAACGTTTTTTTTTGACGGACCCAGTGGTGACATCGGATAATCGACAAGGAGTGTAATTAAATTACAGTATCAGCTTGATTATATAATTCAAGCACGCATAATAAGTAACTTAATTAATCTGTGGCACTATAGGTTTACAGGAGGGTTTTATGCGATACCCTCAGCCCGGTCTCGGATATTCCCTCTGGTAGTTAGGGAGGGTATTTTTCATCGTCAATTTTCGCCAGTATGGTCTCAAATATCCGGTTATGGACTATTCTGATACAGAACGGCTCTAACCGAAAAGGTAATCTCTGAATGGATAATCCCCACGTTGTTAAAACAATAGCCACCGTGACTAATCGTATCATCGACCGAAGTCAGGCGGGTCGCAGCGATTATCTTGATAAAGTGAGTGCGGCTCATCAGCGGGGCGTATCGAGAACGCAGCTTTCCTGCGGCAATGTTGCGCACGCCTATGCGGCGTCCGAAAAGCAAGATAAATCAGTATTAGCTGTTGATCGAGCGGCCAATCTTGCGATCATATCGTCTTACAACGATATGTTATCTGCGCATCAGCCATTCAAAGACTACCCAGAAATTATTAAACAAGCTGCCAGAGACGCAGGCGCGGTTGCCCAAGTTGCTGGTGGAGTGCCGGCTATGTGTGATGGCGTGACTCAGGGTCGCGATGGTATGGAATTGTCGCTATTTAGCCGTGACCTTATTGCTATGGCGGCGGGTGTTGCGTTATCTCATGATATGTTTGATGGCGTTGTGTGTTTGGGGGTCTGTGACAAAATTGTACCGGGACTTTTGATTGGCGCATTGTCTTTTGGACATTTACCTGCTGTTTTTGTTCCTGCGGGCCCTATGTTGACCGGTCTATCAAACGGTGAAAAAGTTAGAGTCAGGCAGCTTTATGCCGAGGGGAAAGTAGGTAGAAAAGAACTGCTGGCAGCCGAAAGCCAGTCTTACCACAGCGCCGGCACCTGTACTTTTTATGGCACTGCCAACAGTAATCAAATGTTAATGGAGATCATGGGTTTACATTTACCTGGGAGTTCTTTTATAAACCCAGGTACACCGCTAAGAGAGGAGCTTACTCGCGCTGCAGTCAAACAAGTTGTTGATATAACGGGGTTGTCGCAGGCTTATACGCCACTAGCAGAGATTATTAATGAGCGTACTCTGGTTAACGGCATAGTGGGGTTGTTAGCCACGGGGGGCTCGACTAATCACGCTATTCATATTATCGCTATTGCACGAGCAGCGGGTATTATTATCAATTGGCAAGACATGGCCGACTTATCTGAAGCTGTTCCGCTGCTCTGTCGCATTTATCCAAATGGTGAGGCTGATGTTAATCATTTTCAGGCGGCGGGTGGCATGCCTTTGTTGATCAGAGAGCTACTAAGCGCGGGTTTGTTACACGATAATGTAAAAACAATTTTGGGCGAAGGTGGTCTTACCCGTTATTGTGACGAACCTTTCCTTAGCAATGGTCATGTAGAATGGCGCGATGGGCCCGTTGAAAGTCTGGATAAAGATGTAGTCGGCAGTTGTGAATCGCCATTCAGTTCGGAGGGAGGTTTAAAACTACTGACCGGTAATTTGGGTCGGTCAGTGATAAAAATTTCTGCGGTTAAACCTGAGCATCGAGTGGTCATAGCTCCGGCCGTCGTATTTGAGCATCAAAATGAGATTCAAGAAAAATTTGATGCGGGGGAATTGGACAAAGATTTTATTGCTGTGGTACGTTTTCAAGGCCCTAAAGCCAATGGCATGCCCGAGTTGCATAAGTTAACGCCGGTGTTAGGCCTGCTGCAAGATCGCGGTTTCAAGGTGGCGCTCGTCACAGACGGTCGTATGTCCGGCGCATCGGGTAAAGTGCCTGCGGCAATTCACCTGTCTCCCGAAGCTCTGGATCAGGGGCCAATCTCAAAATTGCGAGACGGTGACGTAATTGAGTTTGATGCAAACAGTGGCGTTTTGAATGTTGCAGACGAGTCATTCCTGTCTCGCCATGCCGGAACTGTCAGTTCAAAGCCAACAGTGGGAATGGGACGAGAATTGTTCGCCGGATTCCGATCGCTAGTGACGGGAGCCGAAGATGGCGCCTCGATTTTTAATCACTAGCCTCAATGTCAGCAGACGTTGTAAATAAACAAATAGGTAGCTAGAGAGAGTAGGCATGACTGATCCTTTTGATATAGTTATTTTTGGCGGTACGGGCGATCTTGCGCTACGGAAACTAATTCCAGCGCTATACCGTGCATTTCTGGCAGCGCAATTGCCGGATGGGACACGTGTTATTGCTAGTTGTCGGAGTCAAGATGATATCGATAATTACTTGGACACCGCAGCATTAGCGCTTCAGCAACACCTTACCCCTGAAGAGTTTAGCGTAGCTGCTTGGGAGCAATTTAAGGCTTATCTTAATCCGGTGATGCTGGACATTTCGGTGTTAGATGATAACTGGACATCATTAAAGGGCGTGATGGATATTGCGCCCGATAAGGTAAGAGTTTTTTATCTGGCGACACCGCCGGATATCTTTGGTGTCACCTGTCGCTATCTCAATGAGATGACTTTAATTACCGCCAAAAGCCGTTTAGTTGTCGAGAAACCATTGGGCTATGATGCCGTGTCTGCTAACGCCATCAATACTGAGATTGCTCAATATTTCAAAGAAGATAATATTTATCGAATTGATCATTATTTGGGTAAGGAGACCGTTCAGAACTTAATGGCGTTGCGATTTACCAATATTATTTTTGAACAGTTGTGGAATGCTAAATCGATTGACCATGTGCAGATTAGTATTTCCGAAACGGTCGGGTTAGAAGGGCGAGCGGGGTTTTATAATGATGCGGGTGCACTGCGTGATATGGTGCAAAATCATCTGCTGCAGCTACTTTGCCTTGTGGCAATGGAGTCGCCAAATAAGGTTGACGCAAAAAGTATACAGGCAGAAAAGATAAAGGTTTTAGAGGCATTGCGTCCTATACGGGGCGAAGACGTGGCCCTGCATACAGTGCGAGGTCAGTATGTGGCAGGTAGCTATCTGGGTGAATTGGTGCCGGGATATTTAGAGGAGTTGAACTCGTCTAACAGTACCACAGAGACATTTGTCGCTATTCGTGCCTACATCGATAACTGGCGCTGGGCACGCACGCCGTTCTACCTGCGTACTGGTAAAAGAATGAAGTCTCGGGGTGCAGAGATCGTTATTCAGTTCAAAGATGTTCCACACCGGGTATATGAGGATTCAGCGGGGCCGTTGGAGCCTAATCGTTTAGTGATTCGTTTGCAGCCAGAAGAATTGATTCAGATGACAGTGATGTCAAAAAATCTAGAAAATATGGACATGCAATTAAAACCGGCAACCCTAAATTTGAATTTTTCTGATACTTATACTCAGTTTCGCAGTGATGCCTATAAGCGGCTTATCCTTGATGCAGCGGCAGCGAATACGAGCCTGTTTATTCATCGCGATGAAGTATCCAGTGCCTGGCAGTGGATTGATCCGATTGCCGAAGCATGGCAGGAGGGTAAAGCGATCCCTCACTTATACCGTGCAGGTACTTGGGGGCCAGAAGAGTCTGACGAGTTGTTAGCGCAGTCAGGTCATCGCTGGTTCAATTCAGGTGAAAAAGAGTCGAAATCATGATCAAAGAGTTTTTTTTTAATGATCGCGACAGTTTATTTAACGCATTGGCGAATGCTTGTCGCGACACACTCCGTAACGCTATCGAAGAAAAGCAGTCGGCGTCGCTGCTCGTTTCTGGGGGGAGCACGCCTCGGCCGCTGTATCAACAATTATCCCAGTCGGAGCTCGATTGGCAGAATGTCACGGTAGCGTTGGTTGACGAGCGCTGGGTGGAGGCGGGTCAAGAGGGCAGTAATGAAACTTTTATTGTTCAAAATCTGATCTGTAACCATGCGGCGGCAGCAAAGTTTATCCCAATGAAAACGCCTGAGAAGACGGCGATGTTAGGCCAAGGTTATTGCGAACGCCGTTATCGGCAATTGCCACGTCCTTTCGACGTAACCATTTTGGGCATGGGGCCAGATGGGCACACCGCTTCGCTTTTCCCATATTCCAAAGGACTAAAAGAAGCGCTTAATGAGCACGGGGAGAGCATCTGTGCCGCCATCGACGCAGAGCGCAGCGAAGTGACAGGAGCACTGACAGAGCGAATGAGTTTATCGCTGTTTGGTCTGATGCAATCACGACAACTACATTTGCTGATAACAGGTGACGAGAAATTGGCTGTTTATCAGCAGGCGCTGGCAAATCCCGATGTCATGTTGACGCCTGTCAGTGCCGTGTTACAGCAAACTACCGTTCCCGTACATGTTTATTGGGCGCCTTAATTCACGCGACATTTTTTGGAAAAGTGATGATTGATATTGAACAGATAATGGCTAGCTGCCCGGTAATCCCGGTAATTGTGATAGATGATATCAACGACGCTGTGCCCATGGCTCAGGCTTTAGTTCGTGGTGGTTTAAAGGTTTTAGAGGTTACTTTGCGGACCGATTGTGGTTTGCAGGCAATAACCGATATACGGCGAGAAGTTCCTGGCGCTATTGTAGGTGCGGGCACCGTAATCAATGCCAATGACCTGACTGCGGCGGTGGCGGCGGGGTCTGAGTTTCTGGTAAGCCCTGGTAGTACGCCGGCTTTAATCGACGCCGCGCTAATGCAATCAGTCCCGCTGTTACCGGGTGTGGTTAGCCCCAGTGAAGCGATGACTTTGTTGGAGCGTGGAATAACGAATATGAAATTTTTTCCAGCTCAGGCAGCCGGAGGGATACCCATGCTGAAGTCTATAGCGGGGCCTTTGCCGCAATTGAAATTTTGCCCCACTGGTGGTATCACGGAGGCTAATGCAGCGGATTTTCTAGCATTGAAGAATGTACTATGTGTGGGTGGAACTTGGATGTTGGATAAAGCGCTAATTGAAGCTAAAAACTGGACTGCGATCGAGGCGAGCGCTCGCGCAGCGTCTCAGCTGTAACTTCTTTAGGAAAAATCGATAAAGGGACATTGATCGGACTTCTTATAAGCTGATCGCGCTTTTTTACGGGCTAGGTTAGGGCACTTTTGTGTTGTCTAAACTGTGTTTAATGGTCTTCAGCTTTTCATCAATCGCTGGCCCCTGCGTTAAGGCCAATCCCGTTGCGAGAATGTCGATAATTGTCAGGATTATAATTCTTGTGGTCATTGGCACGTAAATCGTTGTATCTTCAATCTCATCCCCTGACGTAATCGTGATGTCTGCTAACTTTGCCAAGGGCGACTTTGGGTTGGTAATGGCGATCAGTGTGGCCTGGCTATTTTTCGCAATGTCCGCTATTTCAATCATTGCGCGAGTGCGCCCGGTAAAAGAAATAACTAACACGACCGTATTCTCGTCAGCCGCCGCGGCTGCCATACGCTGCATTAAATGGTCTTCATAGGCAACAGTTGGAATACCCAGTCGAAAAAGTTTGTGTTGAGCATCTTTGGCAATGGCGGCAGCGCCACCCATACCAAAAATTTCGATACGTTTGGAACGGCCCAGCGCCGCTACCGTCTGTTCAATAATTGCTGGTTTAAGTTTACTGCGAATATATTCCAAGGCCGCTTGATTGGCATTGATCCGTTTCTCGATATAAAGGGCTGCATCATCACCCTTTGATACTGCTTCACTGATAAAAGACGCTTTACTGACGAGACTTTTTGCTAACCGGACTTTGAAATCGGGAAAGCTACTGCAGCCCAATGTTCGGCAAAATCGCGAGATCATCGGATCGCTAACGGCGGCTATACGAGCGAGATCGGCGGTAGTAGAGTTCACTGCTGCATCAGGGTCTGCCAGTATGGCCCGAGCAATACTGGACTCGGCTTTACTCAGGGAGGGGAGCATTTGATGGAGATGGCTTAACAAGTTCATACGTTTCTTTGCGTCGGTGACGGGATAGTACTCTTCATAATGATTTTGTAATTGAATTACCCAGCTGATTTGATCATTGATTATGCCGTATTTCTGCGTTTAGTCTAGTTTTCTGCGGGGAATTCACCTCGTTAAGACCTCCGTTGATGCATGAGGGTATTAATTTAATTACATAAATGGCTTGTTATCAAAGAAAAATAGCATATTATGTAATTTAATTAATCATAACTGTAACTCAATTAAGAGGATAACTGATGACCATTCGGGTGGCAATTAATGGCTATGGGCGTATTGGGCGAAATATTCTACGTGCTTTATACGAGTCAGATTATCGGCAATCGATTCGATTGGTTGCCATTAATGATCTTGGAGATACAGCATTTAACGCCCACCTGACTCAATATGACTCAGTTCATGGGCGCTTTCCGGGTTCGGTAGCGGTACAAGATGATAAGCTGATCATCAATGGTGATGAGATAATCACCGTGTCGGAGCGTGACCCGAGTCAGTTACCTTGGGCTGAATTAGCAATTGACGTTGTCTATGAATGTACCGGTTTTTTCACCAGTCGTGACAAAGCCTATGGTCACATTGAAGCCGGCGCCAAAAAGGTCATTATATCGGCTCCGGCTGCTGACGTTGATGCCACGGTTGTTTATGGTGTAAACGAAAACATTCTGACCCCCGATTGCCAAATTATTTCTAATGCCTCCTGCACCACCAATTGCTTGGCGCCAGTGGCTAAAGTATTGAATGACGGTGTTGGTATTGAATTAGGGTCAATGACAACCATCCACGCGTTCACTAATGATCAAAGTCTTCATGACGTCTACCACAGTGATATTTATCGTGCTCGGGCGGCGGGTCAATCGATGATTCCGACCAAGACCGGTGCCGCTCAAGCGGTCGGGCTAGTACTACCAGAGTTAGCAGGCAAGCTCGATGGAATGGCCGTACGTGTGCCAACGGCCAATGTATCGCTTGTCGACTTTACCTTTCTTGCCAGCCGAGATACTACGGTGGAAGAAATCAATCAGTTGATTGATACTGCGGCTGCGACGATGATGCCGGGTGTGTTGGAATACAACGAACAGCCTTTGGTGTCTATTGATTTTAATCATCAGCCGGCTTCTTCTACCTTTGATGCGACGCAGACCCGAGTCAATGGTCGGATGGTTAAGGTCATGGCTTGGTACGATAATGAGTGGGGGTTTTCCAACCGTATGCTTGATAACACGCTGGCACTAATGAGTGCCCAGCACAACACGTCAAAGGCTGCGTAAGTTGAAAAAGAAAGCATCGCAGCAACGTTAGAATCACTCTGACTGGTTTCGATAAGAGTGGCCGATCGATTGTTGGTAGTGAAGCACTGGACATTGACCCGCGCAGGTTAAGTACTGATAAAAGAATGGTGGTTAAGGGGATGACCCAGTCGTTAATTAACGATGGTTGTGCTGATTAAAAATTGCCGATACGGGTCTGTTTGGTGAATAATGCGACGCTAAAACCAGTAGCTATGGAATTGAGACACTATGAATAAGCCGGTACATATCGTTGCAGACATTGGCGGCACTAACGCTCGATTTGCTTATGTCCAAGCTGATAGCAATGAGTTATTGGGTATCGAAATTTTCCCCTGCGCCGAGTTTCCCTTTTTGAGAGATGCCATTCGCGCCTACATGGAGCGGGGGCACGTTGATCTCATTGATGAAATTTGCCTAGCCGTTGCGGGTCCAGTTGAATCGGACTGGATTGACCTGCCTAATAATCATTGGGCTTTTAGTCGCGCTGAATTGCAGCAATCTCTGGATGCTTCCGTGTCTATCATTAACGACTTTAGTGCCCAAGTGCTTAGCATTGATACGCTGTCTGGAGCAGATTTAAAATGGATTGGTACACCGCGCCCCGCTGATATTCAGCAGCACGTCGTCGCTGTATTAGGTCCAGGAACCGGTCTCGGTGTATCGGCGATGTTATCAACAGGGGAAATATTACCCTCGGAGGCAGGGCATGTCGCCTTTGCTCCTACGGACGAGCATGAGTGCGATTTACTAAAAGTGTTATGGCAGCGCTACCAGCGAGTGTCCGTAGAACGGATTTTGTCCGGCATGGGACTTGCCAATCTGTACTGGGCGAATTGTCGCTTGGCCGGCTTTGAGCGCGAGCTAACTGCAGCTGACATAAGCGCTGGAGCTCACGCTGGTGACAAATATTGTCTGCGCGCGGTCAATGACTTTTGTGCAATCTTGGGTTCTGTGGCTGGCGAAGTAGCGTTAATGATGGGGGCTACTGATGGTGTTTATGTGTCCGGTGGTATTATTCCCCGGCTTATTGACCTTTTGGATGAGGACCTATTCCGGCGGCGTTTCGATGAGAAAGGACGTTTCCGCGAGATTTGTGCTGAGATCCCCCTGGCTATCATGCTGGCCAAACACCCCGGGTTACAAGGCTGTGTCAAAGCGATTAATGTTAATAAGTATCGAAATATGCGTTCCTAAGGCAGTCGCCTAAAAAACTGTAGGTGTGTACCGTCTTCTCCTACACAGTGCTGACAGGCGGTTACCCTCATCATCTCTCCTAAAAAATGTCGCAACAGTGATTGGCGCGTTGTCGCGTGGCAGGTCCGATTGGGCGTAAAAAGGTCGTTGGCCTTTGCTCAGGGTGATAGCCTTAGAATCGAAATAATAAAAGTTCTCGCAATATCTGATTAAAGATGCGAATTTCTGGGGTTCACATGCCGGCAGTTATGAAAAACAAACCCACTCACTTAGTGAGTCTCTTTCTGTGTCTAACGCTGGTGGCTTGTAGCAGCTCTGAGGACATATCCGTCACTGCTGCCGACGCTGGTTTGGACGGCAAGAGTGAGTTGGCGTCAGAGCGCGCTCGAGTCGAAACACACAATCTTAACATTTGGCCGGTGGTAAAAAATGGCATAGAACCCGACGAGTATATTGAGGCGACCATTAAGCAATTGCTCGCGAAAATGACGCTGGAAGAAAAAGTCGGTCAAATGCTCCAGCCCGAATTAAGGGTGGTAACTCCAGCGGAAGTTAAAGAATTTCACATTGGCTCTATTCTCAACGGTGGGGGGGCTTTCCCCAATGATGAAAAATATGCCACCGTCGATGATTGGGTGGCAACGGCAGATACATTTTATGACGCGTCAATGGACGATTCTGATGGAGCCGTCAGTATTCCTATTATTTGGGGAACTGATGCGGTACACGGTCACAATAATGTGTTTGGGGCGACGCTGTTCCCTCACAATATTGGCTTAGGTGCGACTAACAACCCTGAATTGATCCGGCAAATAGCGAGGGCAACTGCTATAGAAGTTGCCGTCACCGGTATCGATTGGATTTTTGCACCAACGGTAGCAACTGTCCGCAATGATCTTTGGGGCCGAACTTATGAAGGCTACTCTGAAGATCCGGATATTGTAAAAGCCTATGCCGGTATGATTGTTACTGGTATGCAGGGTCAAAGTGATACACCTGAGCTGTTAGATTCATCGCATGTTGTCGCAACGGCTAAACACTTTGTTGGTGATGGCGGTACCGCTAACGGAATAGACCGCGGTGACAACTTAGCGACTGAACAAGAGTTATTTGATATTCATGCTCAGGGTTATGTCAGCGCAATTGAAGCGGGTGTGCAAACGGTAATGGCTTCGTTTAATGCCTGGCAGGGCAAACGTTTGCATGGCCACCGCTACCTGTTAACCGATGTATTGAAGCATCGAATGGGATTCGATGGCTTAGTAGTTGGCGATTGGAATGGCCACAGTTTCGTTGAGGGTTGCAGCAGTGTGAGCTGTCCGCAGGCGATCAATGCGGGCATTGATTTGTTGATGGCGTCTGAACCCGACTGGAAGACTCTCTACCTCAATACACTCGCCCAGGTACGCAATGGTACAATTTCGGAGGTGCGAATTGACGACGCAGTAAGCCGTATTTTGAGGGTGAAACTGCGGGCCGGACTGTTTGACAATAAACCGTCTGCGCGACCTTTATCGGGTCAACGAGAATTGATCGGTTCACCGCAGCATCGAGCACTGGCACGTCAGGCTGTTCGGGAGTCACTGGTGTTACTAAAAAATAGGCAGCAGCTCCTGCCGCTAGATAGAAACCTTAACGTACTGGTTGCCGGTGATGCCGCTGACAACATTGGTAAGCAGTCTGGAGGCTGGACTTTGTCATGGCAAGGTACCGGTAATACCAACAAAGATTTCCCTGGAGCAACGTCAATTTTTGCCGGTATTCAACAGATCGTTGATGATGCTGGCGGTACAGCCACTTTGAGCCAGGACGGCAAATACAGTAATCGACCTGATGTGGCCATCGTAGTTTTTGGCGAAAATCCTTACGCCGAGGGGCAGGGTGATAGGCAAACATTGGAGTATCAGCCAGGGGAACACCACGACTTAGCGTTACTTCAGAAATTTCAGGCTGACGGCATACCGGTTGTATCAATTTTCCTTTCCGGACGTCCGCTCTGGGTAAACAGAGAGCTGAATGCCTCGGATGCTTTTGTTGCGGCATGGCTACCCGGCTCCGAGGGTGCGGGAATTGCTGAGGTGATTTTTCGTGCAAAGTCGGGCGAAAGCCAATACCCAATGGTCGGTAAACTTGCGTTTTCTTGGCCCAAAGACACGCAGCAAACGACCTTGAATCGTGGCGATACAGACTATCAGCCACTATTTCCCTATGGCTTCGGGTTGTCGTACGGCGACATTGATACGCTGGGTGATGACCTTTCTGAGCAGGTTTTCAAGAGCGTAACGACGGGACTTAAACCACTACAGATTTTTAATCGCAGAGCAATGTCGCCGTGGGAGCTAGTGATTGATGATGAGCAGGGTGCTGAAGCCGTGTTCTCCGGGAGTCGCCTAGAAAACGGCAGTATGTCGATAGTATCGGTAGATCAATTATCACAAGAGGATTCTCGGCAGGTGAATTGGTTGGGTGGGCGCAGTGGAACTGTCGCTCTGACAAGTGACGACAGCTATGATCTATCACCCTATGCCGGTGTATCGTCTGTACTGTCGTTTTCTGCTCGATTGTCACAAGCACCGACATCACCATTGATCGCTCGTTTGCAATGTGGCGAAGCCTGTTTTGGCGAAATTGATATTACTGATAATGTGGCGGCGCTTAACCATGGTGAATGGACTAGGCTGGCCATTGACTTAAAATGTTTTGCTCAGGCTGAGATGGACTTTAGTAAAGTCAGTACGCCATTTTCATTGGCAACGAGTGGCATGTTGGGTTTGGCTTTTGGTAATGTTGTTTATGAAGCTAATGCACAAAAAAATGCAGATATAAGCTGCTGAGAGAACACTTTTTCGTCAGCAAGATAATAAATAAAACATTAAATAAAAAGGTGTATAACAATGGCAGCTAATCCCAGCGTGAGTAACGCCAACAATACGACCGTTGTCGACGGCAATGAAAGCAGCTACCGTTTTTCGCTGATCGCTTTGACCACGCTGTTTTTCATGTGGGGTTTTATTACCTGTTTGAATGATATTTTGATTCCTTATCTTAAAGGCGTTTTCTCACTCAATTACACGCAGGCGATGTTAGTACAGTTCTGTTTTTTTGGTGCCTACTTTATTGTTTCAGTGCCGGCTGGTCGGCTTGTTACTAAAGTGGGTTATAAAAAAGGCATTGTTGTTGGTCTTATCATCGCAGGCATTGGCTGTGGGTTATTTTATCCGGCGGCGGAGCTAAGAGTGTATTCAATTTTTTTATTGGCGCTCTTTGTCTTGGCCAGTGGTATCACGGTGTTGCAGGTAGCCGCTAATCCTTACGTCACCATCCTCGGGAAAGCTGAAACCGCATCGAGTCGACTAACACTGACCCAGGCTTTTAATTCCATGGGAACGACCATTGCACCTTTTTTTGGGGCATTATTGATTCTCGGTGTTGCTACGAGCGGGGCGGATACAAGCAGTATGAATGCGGCAGAGGTGGCAGCGTTGCACAATACTCAGGCTGCGGCCGTGCAATTACCCTACCTAGGTTTGGCGCTGGCATTTATAGCCATTGCCGTGGTGTTCGCAAAGCTGAATTTACCTGCTGTTACTAGCAGTGACGATGAAATTGAACGGTCAGATTCGGAATCTGTTTGGAGTCAGCGGCATTTAGTGTTGGGAGCAGTAGCGATTTTTGTTTACGTAGGTGCTGAGGTATCGATTGGCAGTTTTCTGGTTAATTTTTTAGGTGAAAAAAACATTGCTGGCATGGAAGAGGCAACCGCGGCTCAATACATTGCCTATTATTGGGGTGGTGCCATGGTTGGCCGTTTTATTGGTTCGGCCGTCATGCGTTATGTGTCGGCGGGAAAGGTGTTAGCGTTTAATGCCCTGATGGCCTGCATTTTGGTAGCGATGGCTATGTCATTGTCCGGGGCGATTGCGATGTGGGCAATCTTGTTGGTCGGTTTGTTTAATTCCATTATGTTTCCGACTATCTTCAGTCTGGCAGTTAGTCGGCTTGGTAATCTCACCAGTCAGGGTTCTGGGGTATTATGTTTGGCTATTGTTGGGGGCGCTATCCTGCCTTTATTGCAGGGTATGTTGGCCGATTTAATGGGAATCCAGCTCGCGTTCTTTTTGCCAATTTTGTGTTATCTCTATATCGCCTATTATGGTGTGCAGGGCTCTAAACCGCAGGGCTGATGCCTATGGGTGAGATTACTGCAGTGCGATTACAGCAGAGCAACTGCGGAAAAAGCGGCGTCACGGGTGGGCTGCTCTCGGTTCTGCTAAGCTTTGTTAGCTACTTGGTTCGAGGTGGGTAGTGAAGTTGTCGATGGTTTATGCTGTAATAAACAACGGTTTTTTAAAGAGTGAGTTGTAATTCTTGACAGCTGAGCACGTGTATAGCGAGAGCAATTATAAGTTTTGGTGGTTTCAGCTACTGGGTTGGTTTGGTCTTGCGACTGTAACGTTTCTCAGTATTACTGCGTGGGCTGACGATATTGAGCTGGCCCATGTTGCTCATACCTTATTACAGTCGTTCCTCGGTTTGATTATATCAACACCTCTGCGATCAATTTACGATCGTATCTGGCCTCTTTCGATCGTGCGGCGTTTCGCCATCAGTGCGGTAATGGTAATTTTTTCCTCAGCGCTTTGGACGGCCATTCGCCTAGAAACTTTTATGTGGATGAGTGGCGAGCGAGGTCTATGGAGCGATTTTGGCGACTGGTATTTTGCGTCGTTTTTTGTATTCCTGTGTTGGACTGCACTTTACTACAGTAGCAAGTATTATCTGTTACAGCAGTTTGAACACGACCAACTATTGGCGGCGGGTGCACGCGCCAGAAAAGAGCAAATAAAACGATTTCGAGCAGAAGCAGCGGCTAAAGAAGCGGAATTAAAAATGTTGCGCTATCAACTTAATCCTCATTTTTTATTCAATACGTTAAATGCAATTAAAGCGCTGGTAGTGCTGGACGATGGTGCTAAAGCGCAAAAGATGATTCAACACCTTAGCGAGTTTTTGCGTTATTCTCTCGATAATGATTCAGTAGACGACGTCACGCTAGCGCAGGAAGTTGAGGCGCTGATGTTGTATCTAGATATCGAAAAGACTCGGTTTGGTAATAGGCTTAAACTCGATTTTGATCTCTGTGACGACAGTCTGCCTGCGTTGTTACCAGGCCTGATATTACAGCCGTTGATTGAGAACTCCCTCAAATATGCGATCGCTCCCAGTGAAGGCGGAGGTACTATTCGAGTTGCATCGACGATCAGAGAGGGTCGGCTGCATCTTGAGTTATCGGATACCGGGGCTGGTTTTCAGGGTGTTGATTTGGTCAGCAAGATGTCGTCGGGGCGGGGCGTGGGTCTGCGCAATACCTTAGAGCGTTTGGAAATTCATTATGACCATAACTACAGTTTTGATGTATCTGATAACGTCCCTTCTGGGGTGATAATATCAATCACTATCCCGCTTACATTTTCTGAAAAAAATGCACAGACAACAACCTACATGGACGCTTAAGTGGAAAAACTGCGTACTATTATTGTCGACGATGAAGAATTAGCTCGCCGCTTGTTACGGGTGTCTTTAGCTAAAATTCCGCAGATTGAAATTATTGCAGAATGCGAAAACGGCCGAGAAGCCGTTACAGTGATTCAAGCGCTAAATCCAGATCTGGTGTTGCTGGATATACAAATGCCGGGGTTAAATGGATTTGACGTGGTTAAGGCACTGCAAGCAGACGTGGTGCCGCTGGTTGTTTTTTGTACTGCTTTTGAGCAGTATGCGATTGATGCGTTTGACCTGCATGCCGTTGATTATTTGTTGAAACCCTATGATCAGCAGCGCCTGCTAAGAGCGGTGCAGAGAGCGCAGACCCGGGTCGACGAAGACCGTCACCAAGACGACTATAAAGGGCCATTAATCGGTGCTATCGACGACATTACCCATAAAATTTCAGTGGCTGATGCTGTGGGTTCCACCGATGCAGTGACCGAGAATGTCGCTTTAGACAGTAAAATCATCATACGCGATGCCGGCGGTTCGCTGATCATTAATGCCGATGAGATTGATTGGGTTGATGCAGCGGGGGACTACATGTGCATTCACGTGCAGGGTGCGACCCATATCATGCGCAGTACGATGAAGGAGTTGTTGGATAAACTTGATCAACGTATTTTTGCCCGAATCCATCGGTCTACGATTGTTAACAAAGGCAGAATTGTTGCCGTTAAACACCATGCTAAAGGTGAATATTTTATCGATCTCAACTGTGGTGAGCGATTAAAAGTCAGTAGGAATTTCCGCGAGGCAATCAAACCCTTTCTCGATAAATAAAGTTGCGAATCTTTTGTTTAGCCCCATTTTTGGGCGGGATTATTGCCCTGTGACCATCTTCGGTTACAAACGTTCGATGCGGTCGCACTATTTTAGTCCTCTTCGCCTCATTATAGGTCCAACTCAGCCGATTAATGTTGTAACTGGTTTTCGTCTCTGCAATGGTAACGTGCGGATAGTGAAGTTGGTTCTGAACAACTTCCATCCCTAATAAAAAGGGTAGCCAGCGGTAGTGGCGACAAAAACATAATGTATAAAACGTATCCTTAGTTTCACCATGTATTATTTCAGTATGTCAGAGGGTTTGATAATGCTGATAGCTAATATGGCGGCAATCAAGGAGATGGGGTGATTTGATGAGATTCAAACAAACAATGTTAGCCAGTAGCGTCGCATTGGCGCTATTAGCAACCGGGTCGCAAGCTTGGGCTCAAGATGCGGGATCAGTTGCAGCAGCAGAAGATGCTGCAGGCGATGAAGCGGCAGTAATGGAAGAGGTTGTCGTTAAGGGTATTCGCAGCAGTCTTACTAAGGCGGCAGATTACAAGCGCGACTACAACGGTATTGTGGATGCAATTGTTGCCGAAGATATGGGGAAATTCCCCGATGGCAACTTAGCTGAGGCTTTGTCTCGGTTGGTCGGCGTTGCAATCGATCGAAGCAACATTGAAGGTTCAAAAGTTGCCGTTCGTGGCTTTGGTCCAGAATTTAACCTAGTGACACTCAATGGCCGTCAAATGCCAACTGTACCGGGTGTATACAACGGTGGTCGGTCGTTCGATTTTGGCGACATATCGGCACATGGCTTTGAGTCGGTGCAGGTCTTTAAGACGCCTACAGCTCAATTACCTACCGGTGGTATTGGTTCTACCATCAACATCATCACTGCCAAGCCACTAAATGCGCCAGGTTTCAAAGGCTCATTCAGCGTTGGTGGTGTTGTTGATACAACTGACATCGATGATGACGTTACCCCAGAGATTGATTTTTTCGTGACCAACACGTTCCTCGATGACCGTCTTGGTCTGTCATTATCAGGTTCGCATCAGGTAAGAAACAACCGTGAAGAAGGGCTGCAGGAAACCAGCTGGTTTAACACAGCAGATATCCCTGGACGAATTGATGGCGCAACAATTGATGCGACCGCCAACCAGCGTGCAGACGGCGTTTTGTTTTTCCCTGAAAAAGTTGGCTTTCAAGTCAAAGACAATGAGCGCACTCGGAATAATGCCCAGGCTACCTTACAGTTTGACGTAACAGAGAAAGTCCGAGCAACCCTCGATTATACGTATTCAGCTGTTGAATTCACGACTGTCGGCAACCAGTTTGGTAGCTATCTTGGCGGTTTTAATATGACCTCAGGCACAGCTAATAATAACGGTACTATTTTTGATTCTAGCTATGCCGGCGGCCAGTATACTCATTCTGCGACTTGGGGTTATGAAGACAGCACCAACAAGTCGTTAGGTTTTAACGTTGAGTGGCAGGTAAGCGATGCGTTAACCCTCGCCTTCGACTATCACGATTCATCCGCTGAGAAAGAGGGTACTGGTTTAGACAACAGTATTTCTTTTATCAATGCCAACTGGCCGGGCTGGGATGCAGTTTACGAGCCTGCGGCTACCGTGAATTCCAGAGATGTTAGCTTTGGTAGCAGTGGTATTCCGCGTTATGATTTTAATGTGTCCAATTCTTTTCAGGGTAATAACATCGAGGGTTATGACGAAATTCAAGCTAACGATTTAGGATCTACCAACGGCACATTCAACCACCAGAAGAAACGTAATGAGTTACAGCAATTCCAAATTGATGGCAAATGGGAAAATTTAGACGGTTTATTCGTCAGTTCCCTGAAGTCTATTGAGTTTGGTATTTCTCGCATGGAACAGGAAGTTCGAGATACTAGAGCGAGTAATTTCCTCATACAGGGAGCAGGTAATGACGGCACGTCTACAGTGCTGAATTACGCTCAGTACGACGATGCTATCTTCACCAGAACGTCGCTATCAGGCTTTATGGATGAGAGTGGCTCAAATCCAACTGATTATTACCTGGCAATTGATGTTCCTGCCGCCGCAGCCGCATTTTCTCGCGCGGGTTGGGGACCTGGAGCCCCTCCGGCTCTGTGGTGGGCACAAAATTACGCCGATTGTGAGATTGTTAGTGATGCAGCTGGAACTGGATTTACCGATCTTGCTACAGGCGAGCGCGGTGATGACAGATGTCTACTCAACGCAGGGCCAACAACGGTTGATGGTACGGTCGAAGAAGAATTGACTGCGGTTTACGCGCAATTTAATTTCGAAAGTGAGATCAATTATATGCCGCTGAATGTCTCCGCTGGTTTGCGATACGAGGATGCAGAAACAACTTCTACAGCCTTGAGCCAGATTGCCAGTGATATTGCATGGAACGTAGATGGCTTTAACGTTTTGTATAATGGCGTTGTACCCGTACCTGTATCGGCTTCTAACTCCTATGTGCTGCCTAACATTAGTATGAGTCTGGGTGTGAGTGAAACAGGCGTTGTGCGTTTATCTGCTAGCCAGAGTATTGCCCGCGCGGGTATTAATGATCTGCGCTCTGTATTGGCATTTACTCAGCGTCAGTTTGGTGAAAACGCACAAGCTAACTCAGGAAATCCGGCGTTGGAGCCTTTAGAGTCAGATAACTTTGATATCGCCTATGAAAACTATTATGCAGAAGGTAGTTACTTTGCCGTCGGTTATTTTAGGAAAAATATTTCAGGCTTTTTGACCTCAAGTACTAAGACTCAGACCTACGGTGGATTAACTGACCCGTTTTTCGGCGATTTTGCTAACGCAGCAAGAGCTGACATCGCGGCGGGTAATTCACGGGGCGATACGCCGCCTTGGGCGAATGAGTTTCAAGAGTTATGGTGGAACACTGCGGGCCAAGACGGCAGCATTGGTATCTGTTATGGCGGTGGCTGGGTTTGCCCACCTGAATACATAATTGGTGAAGCAACCGACCCTCTGGCTCAGATTGACATTGCGCAGCCTGACAACGGTCAAAGCGGCACTATTGACGGGTGGGAAATCGCAATACAGCATCAGTTTGCTGGTACTGGGTTTGGCATTAATGCTAACGCTACCTTTGTTGGTGGTGATGTCGAAGCCGACGTTTACTCTTTGGGTGAGCAGTTTGGATTACCAGGATTTGGTGACTCCGCCAACTTGGCGGCATTTTATGAAGACGAAAAGTGGCAGGCAACGATTGCTTGGAACTTTAGGGATGAGACTTATGCCGGCGTTGAAGGCAGTAACAACCCGATCTTCTTAGAAGACCGTTTTCAAGTTGACATGACGGCTTCTTATAAAGTCAATGACAACCTAACGATCTTTGCTGAAGCTAGAAACATCACTGACGAACCGGTACGTCTTTTTGTGCGGCAGTCTGAAATGATCTTTTTGGCGCAGGATCATGGTCCTATGTATAAGTTTGGTCTTAGAGCAAACTTCTAATACGAAGACACTGGTTAGTTAAACAAAAAATCCGCGGCTCCTAAGGAGCCGCGGATTTTTTTGGTTGGATTTTAGCGTGTCTGGCACAGTAAGCTATTAATCGTAGGTTAATTCACCGCTGTGTAGCCGAGACATGTGCCAGCGCTCATAACTTAACGAGTTATTGGTAGTACGTTGGCACCACCATTGCGCCGAAACATTAAATTTCCTCGGCAAATCTTGCTTCCATTTGCAGATAGCCATCGGCATCAGGGTGTCTTGACCAGATGTCTTGCCAGCCTTCCCCTCCCAAAACTTCCTCGAAACCTCTGTCTCGGTCCGCTTCTGACTCCCATTTGATAATCCATGTAACGTTAGCCGCGCCATGTTTGTGCGGCGTTGGGTCAGACCCCGTTAATTCAACAGCCGAGCCGTCATCGAGCCAGAAGCCCACAACATTGAGATTTGCCTTCAGGAAAGGGACAGCCTCATCGACGGCCCATTTTTTATAGGCGGCAAATTTGCTGGGATCATAGTGGTAGCTTCGTATTTCAAACATCATTTTTCCTCAGGAGGTTTAATCAGTGGTTGGGCAACCTTACACAATTGCGTCAAGGTTGACCTACGAGTTGAATCGGTGATCACCGGGCCGTCTCTCCATTTATAAAAGGTCGGTGTAGCTATCAAGTATCGATAGCACTTTGTCTCTGTTGGCCGAGGGCAGCGGGAGGATTGCACGATCAATGCCCGCCGTGCGATAGCTATCAAGGATTGCTTGGTCGGCGGGGGCTCCAAAGACACTGACGGACAAGGTAGCCATGTCTCTGCCTGCCTCATCCGCAATGTTTTTTAATCGCGCAATATTTTCGGCGGCATCAAATCCATGGCGAGCTCTTGGCAACCAGCCTTCGCAGTAGTCGACGACTCTGCGCAGGGTATAGTCGGTCTCACCACCTAGGATGACTGGCGGTGGCGTTTGCAGGGGCTTGGGGTGTTGCCATGTCGCTTCAAAATTGACATGTTGTCCATGAAATTCAGCTTCCTCTTCACTCCACAGCATTTTCATCGCCAGTACTTGCTCCTTCATTTTGGCGAAGCGTTCATTGTACTGTGTTCCGTGTTGCTGCATTTCTTCAACATTCCAGCCGCCGCCGATGCCAAACAGGAAGCGCCCGCCCGACATGCGGTCCAAACTGGCGACGGATTTTGCCGTGGTGATGGTGTCTCTTTGAGGGAGCAGACAAATACCGGTGCCTAGTTTTAGAGCTTTGGTGGCAGCGGCGGCAAAAGACAAGGCAACGAAGGGGTCGTAGGTATGGGAATATTCTTTAGGGAGGTCAGCGCCGCCGGGCCATGCAGATTTGCGACTGGCTGGGATATGCGTATGTTCTGGCACCAGCAGAGATTCAAAGCCTCTGTCTTCGAGTTCTTTGGCTAACTCGCCCATTTGAATAGTGTAGTCAGTAGCAAAAATTAGCACACCCGTTTTCATCCGAGATTCCTTGTAGGGTTTTCATAGATGATGAAGTAAACCATTATGATCGATGTTCAGCAACTGCCGGACTGGAATTTAGCGCAATGATGGGGGGTTCTTCAAGCAAAAAAAAGCCGCATAAAGCGGCCAAAGTCCTGGAAATTTGTTGTGGTACCTATTTAATAAAAAGCATTTCCGAATATTTCGGAAACGGCCAACTGGCGTCGGGTACAATACCTTCTAGTGCGTCTGCGCAGGCTCTGACGTCATCCATTAATGATCGCAGGTCGTTCGCACAGTATTTCATCTGGGTTTCTGCTGATAAAAAATGGTCTTCCTCTAATGCCAAGCTTAGGGCGGTTACCGCTGTGGTCATCGCGTTTGTATGCTCCGCCAACGTTTTAGCCAGACTCGCATCCATGGCAACGCCTATGCTTGCGGCGCTGTCGATAGCGTCACTCAGCTCAGAGAGATAACTCATCGCTGCCGGGTAGATGGACGTTGTGGCCATATCGACAACTAACTTAGCTTCCACTTCTATGGCTAAGATGTATTGCTCTGAGTAAACCTCGTAGCGGCTTTCCAGCTCGGCGGGGCTTAACACACCAGTGCTTTTAAACAGCGTTTTGACGGAGTCTTCCAGAAATGCCGGCAATGCATCAGCTGTGGTAGGAATATTACGTAAGCCGTTTTCCTCAACAGCTTTTGTGTGCCACTCGGCGGAATAGCCGTCACCACCAAAGATAACTTTTCCGTGTTTCTCCATCAATTCTTTAAGCACGCTAACAACAGCGGTTGGCTGATCCAAACCCGTTGCAAGAGCAGCTTCAAGTTTTCCGGCAATCCAGTTCAGCGAGTCTGCAAGCATCGTATTCATCGCCACTAATGGACCTGATACTGATTGTGACGATCCCACGGCTCGGAATTCAAACCGGTTGCCGGTGAAAGCAAAGGGAGAGGTTCGATTACGGTCTCCTGGATCACGATTAAAATTTAGAATTTGCGACAGACCAAGGTCCATTTCGCCGCCACTGACTGAAGGCATTAAATTTCCCGATTGAATATCTTTAAACACTTTTTCAAGTTGGTCACCAAGATAAACCGAAAGAATGGCTGGTGGCGCTTCGTTAGCACCCAGGCGATGATCATTTGCAGCGGAGGCTATGACGGCTCGGAGTAGGGGGCCATGTAGATGAACGCCACGAATAACCGCGCCGCAAAACAGGAGGAATTTTAGATTTTCCTCTGGTGTATTACCCGGGTCTAACAGGTTACCTTGCGTAGCATTGCCCACCGACCAGTTAACATGTTTACCAGAGCCATTCAGTCCGGCGAAGGGCTTTTCATGCAATAGCGCATGTAAACCATGTTTCTTGGCGGTATTTTTCATCACTGTCATTAACAGCTGTTGGTGGTCGGCAGCCACATTAGCTGCTTCAAAATAGGGCGCTATTTCAAACTGACCTGGGGCCACTTCGTTGTGGTGCGTCTTAGCAGGAATGCCCAGCTTATAGAGCTGGTCTTCAAAGTCTTGCATAAATATTTGCACGCGCTCAGGTATTGCGCCGAAGTAATGGTCGTCAAACTGCTGCCCTTTTGCTGGTGGTGCGCCAAACAGCGTGCGGCCGGCAAGTAATATGTCGGGACGCTGATTGGCAAAGTTCTGGTCGATTAAAAAGTATTCCTGCTCGGCGCCACAGCTGCTGTTCAAAGTAGCAATATCTGTTTCACCCATTAGCGATAGCACTTTTTGCGCCGCATTATTCATCGCCGTGTTAGAGCGCAGTAACGGGATTTTCTTGTCCAACGCCTCCCCCGTCCATGACATGAAAACGCTTGGAATCATCAGCGTTGAGCCGTTGGAGGTGTGCATAATATAGGCTGGGCTGGTTGGATCCCAAGCGGTATAACCGCGTGCTGCATTGGTCATACGCAGGCTGCCATTCGGAAAGGAAGAACCGTCTGGTTCGCCCTTGATCAGTAAACTTCCGGTAAATTCGGTAATGGCATGGCCGTCGGCGTCGGCAATAATAAAGCCATCATGTTTTTCGGCGGTGGCATTCGTCATCGGGTAAAAAATATGAGAAAAGAATTTGACGCCTTTGGACAAGGCCCAGTCCTTCATTGCGGCGGCAACAATATCGGCAGTTGCAGCATCTAAGGGTGCGCCAGTTTGTAGGGTATTTTTCATCGCCTTAAACGCACTTTTAGACAAATATTGTTCCATTTTGGCCGAGTTAAAGACATCGCATGCCCAAATGTCGCTCAGCGGCTGAGGCGCTTCGACGGATAGGGGCCTTCTGTTAGTAATGGCTTCAATGGCTGCTGATCGTGTTGTGTTTCCGCTCATAGAAATTTCCGCTTGTTGGCTGTAATGGTTATTAAGTTTAACGCTGGTCTCTGCGACCCATACATGGATTGTGAGATCAGGGCCTTATCCTCTAGCAATTGAAACCCGCGAGGGTTTGTCATCTGGCGTTCAACGGTCACTCTTTTTGTGGCTAAATGACAGATCCTATTGTTAGCAAGTTTCGATCCATACTCGAAGAGTTCAACAAATAAGTTCTAACATATTGATATAAATAAGATAATTTAAATGTAGAGTAATGCTTTAGAGATTGATTAGAATCGGCCAGCAATTTTTTTGCACCATATATGAACGTATATAAGCGGGTTAGCCAGCAGTCCGCCTTATTTTGGTGCGCTGTAATTGCCATTAACACGTGTATAGAATGACGGGTTTCACGTAACAGTGAGTGGTTAGGCTTGCTATCTTGCGGGCTAGCTGTGGGCACCTTAGGTGATGATGCCTTTGTCACGTAATTGTTGCTGTTGTTCTGGAGTAATTCCTATTTCGGCAAATATCTCTGCATTGTGTTGGCCGTGAAGAGGCGCGCCCATTCTTATTTCAGGGACCGTCACACTAAACCGTGCTGCAGGTCTGGTTTGTCGGATGCTGCCAGCGACTGGGTGCTCTGTTTCAATGATCAATTTATTGGATTGCACTTGGGGATGAGTCATCATTTGTTTTCTGGTGAGGACTGGGGCGCAGGGCACTCCGGCGTCGTCCAGTATGGCTAGCCAATCTTCGGCGCTCTTATCGAGTAACGCTTGCTGAGTCATGTTGAGTCTTGCATCGGCATGTCTATCCCGCAACGCCGGCGTTATGAAGCGTTCATCATTAAGCCATTCAGGATGACCTACCGCTGTGCAGAGAGCCACCCATTGCTTATTTGCCATCGCCGACACACTGATATAGCCAGTCTTGGTTGCGTAGATCAGGTCGATAAAGGTAGCAGCTCTTTGGGTGCTAACCTCTTTGCCAACAAAGGTTTGACCGCCCATGTCTGATGACCACAAGAAAGCGACAACGGTGTCGATCATGGAGATACGAACATGCTGTCCTTTACCTGTTCTCTCTCTGGCAAGTAACGCGGCAGAGATAGCTTGAGCGGTGGTCATGCCGGTTAGTTTGTCCGGTAAGATAGTTCTGACCAAGCGCGGCCGGGCTTCGTCAGAGCCACCCTGAATAGTGGCAAGACTACTAATCGCCTGAATGATTGGGTCGTAAACGGGTTTATGGGAAAGAGGACCGTCTTCGCCAAAACCACTGATTGAAACATAGATAATGTCAGGATTTACAGACCTGACTTCATGCTCTCCGATGCCCAGTCGCTCGACAACGCCGGGCCTAAAATTTTGGATAAATACGTCAGCTGTTTTTGCCAGGCTCAGTAAAGTCTCTTTGCCCTCATTAGATTTCAGGTTGAGGGTGATGCCGCGCTTATTGCGGTTGTTGTTTAAAAATGTGGCGGTGAACTGTGAGGCGCCATAGCCTGCGCCTCGGGCATGGTCTGGGTTTGAAACGGACTCCACCTTAATGACGTCAGCACCTTGGTCGCCAAGCAACATTGTCGCAAACGGACCCGAAATAACGGTTGTGAGGTCTAAAATTCGAAAACCATCGAGTGGGCCAGGCATTAGACGTGTTCCTTAAAAATAGTGGTTCAGCCCGCTATTTTAGCCCTAGAACTTAGAAAGGGTAAAGGGTGAGAAAAGATGCCTGAAAAAATGGGTTTCGCTGGTGCCTGCGTTTATGCGCAGCGATAGCTGGAGCCAAAGAGCTACAGCTTGCATCTCTTGTGGATTCCCCCCGGCCGCTGGACAGACCGTTTAACCGGCTTTTCTAAGACTATTCCGTGGTGTAGGTATTAGCGTAAGCAATACTGTCGGCATTATCTATGATTGTGCCGTTGGCGAGTTCGTTAGTCCGATGACTAATTTCCAGCATACACTGGCCTAATTCCTTTGCGGGAATAACCATAGAACCGGGGGTAAAAAGGGCTTCCAAAAAATAATGAAAGGCATTGGCTTGTTCAGCGGTAGGTCGGACAAAAGCCGAACGATAGTGAAATGTGCGCAGCGGTGTATTTTCAGCCATCGCGGTTAATTCCAGTTCAGCTTGACGTTTCACTTTAGCCCAGCCTGCGTCGCCCTCTGTTCCCATACCCGTCACGTAGTGGAAAGCCATTGGCCCGATATTACGCACTGCCAACCATTGCTTAGTAAAGGCGATCGGAAAGTCTAGCTGGATTTTTTTGTAGAGGGTCTCCTCGGTGCCGATAGAAGTAACGCCGAGGCTCCAAAGTACTGTATTTACCTCAGCCAACTCGTTTTTCAAGTTGCTAAAATCAGTAAAGTCTTGCTGCTCAAGCATGATTACTTTCCCCGAGGTCACTCCAGCATTGATGCGCTCAGAGCTGCGGCGCGTGAGGGCATAAATTTTGCTGACGTTGGGGTCTTCAATAGCCGCTTTTAATAAGCCATCTCCGACGGAGCCTGTGGCGCCGGTCACCAGTACAACCTCGTTAGCGGCTATGTCTCTAACAGGATTAATTTCAGGCTCTATGCTTCCTAGCGTCAACATGCCTCGTACATTGTAAAAAACAATCAGCAACACAAAGAGTGCCAGTACGGAGAGAGCGGCAATTTTTAACCATTTCATGGGGATAATCCTTGTTGCCGACAGTACTTTTATAAGGCGACGTTAGTAGTTAGCGTGATGCATGAAGCTTAGCATTAACCGGAGTGATTTGCCGAACATGTTAGGCGTTGGTGCGGTTTGAGTGGCTACTACGGTTTAGTTACACGAAACCAGTTAATCGATGCGGGCTCAGTTTATTGTCGGTTCTTTCTGTGGCCCGCCTGGCCAGTTATGAAGGCGTTTAATCCCCGCTTTAGCGCAGGGTTTCTTGTGTCGTCGACTAAGTGATACGCAGGGTAAAAGTACCTATCGGCTCCAATAATTGACCCGATAGGGAAGGTGAATATAGCGGTATCTGGTAGGGCCGCGTCTTCATTACTAATACGCTAACGGTAGACCAGCCCGTAGGCGTTTAGCTTAACCCGATATAGGCTAGTGCTGGCAGTGATATACAGTGTTTTTCCATCATCACCCCAGCCAACATTAGCCGCCACCTCGTTAAGCTTAATCGTTCCTAAATGTTGGCCTTTTTTGTTGAGAATAATAACGCCGCCTGGACCAGAGGCATAAATATTACCAGACTGATCAAGAGTCAAGCCGTCTGTTGTGCCGCTATAAGCGAGGTCCGACAGCCCCTTGGCGTCAAAAAAAACAGTGGCGTCCCCCAGCGTTAGGTCGTCCAGTATAGGGTATGACATCAAGTGCGTGCTAAATGGCCAGTCTGAGTTTGCGACATAGAGCGTGTTCTCGTCTGGCGATAACCCAATACCGTTAGGGCGCGTCTGTGCTGCCGAGAGCAAGGTAACGGTGCCATCAACATCCAGGCGATAAATGCCATTATGAGCTTGTTCTTTTGCGGGACTTTTATCCTGCCCGTTTAACCCATAGGGAGGATCGGTAAAAAAGGCTGTGCCGCTCGAATGAAAAATAATATCGTTGGGACTATTCAGGCGCCTATTATTAAAGCGATCTGCCAATGTTGTGCGGCTACCGTCGGTCTCAAGCATCGAGACTCGCCGATTACCATGTTCACACAGAATAAGTCTGCCTTGTGCATCGAGAGCAAGGCCATTCGATCCTCCCGTACCTCCAGTGTCTGAATTAACAGCCGTTACAGGCCTTAAGAACACACCCACGCCCTCTGTATCGGACCAGCTGTAGACTGTGTTCGCCGGTATATCACTGAACAATAGTCTACCCTGAGGGCCTCCCATCCACACTGGACCTTCGATAAATTTGAAGCCTTCCGCAACCTTTTCGACGACGGTATCCATCGGCACGATTTCATTAAACGTTGGATCAAGCCGTAAAAAGGTACCTGCTGACGCGGCCTGAGATTGCAAGGGCTTTTCTACAGTCGATGCAACGACTACTCCGGCCATCATACTCACACAAAAAATGGTTAAGTTTGACAGCCATAACATAGGATCTTTCCTTTTAACCACTGCCAGCAGTGATGATTAAATTACTTTAAATTCGGCTCGTGCCCGAGAGGATATTGATACTTCGAATGGCTGTCAATTCTATGGGCCGGACGCTCTGTTGATGTTTTTAAGACGCCCTTGGACAGGTTGCGGCCAAGCTTTGCCCCTAGCTCCTGTTGTTGGCGCAGAGCCTCGGGGAAATTTGTTTAGCGTACGCTTCTGATAGTAAAAGTGAGTAGATACAGATAACATCACTTTTCAAAATTTCTGCTACAGACTAAATTGGGTTTGCATGATCAAAAAGATAGAGTTACTAGCTCCAGGCGGTGACGTTGATGCGATTAAAGCGGCTATTGTTGCTGGGGCCAATGCCGTTTATTGTGGGCTCGATACCTTTAATGCTCGTAACCGCGCCGCCAATCTTTCCTTCGATGACCTGACCGGTATCGTTAAGCTTGCCCATAAGTACGACTGTGAAATCTTTTTAACGCTGAATGTCGTGATTTTAGAACACGAATTAATAGGCATGATAAAGCTACTCAATAAGTTGGTAAATAGTGGCATTGACGGCATTATCGTGCAGGACCTTGGTTTGTTCAATCTGGTAAAAAAACATTTCCCAAGCTTGGATATCCACGCCTCTACTCAACTAACTACACACAACGAAGGTCAAGTGAAGTTTCTGGCGAAAATAGGCGCCTCTCGTCTAAATCTGTCCCGTGAACTCAACCTGACTGAAATAAAAGCACTAACAACCGTTGCTCATGATGTCGATGTATTAACGGAAGTGTTTGTTCATGGCGCTTTGTGTATTGCATTTTCCGGTCAATGTTATTCAAGTTCTGTCAGCGTAGGTAACTCCGGCAATCGTGGGCGCTGCAGTCAGGCTTGCCGAGACGAGTATGAACCCACAGCTATGGGCAATAAATTCCCGCTGAATCTGAAAGACAATTCGGCCTATTTTGACTTCCCTGAACTGGTAGAGGCCGGAGTGGATTCTTTAAAGATTGAGGGGCGAATCAAAGGTGCGGAGTATGTTCACACTGTTGTTGATAGCTGGCGAAAACAGATTGACCGGTTCATCGAAACCGGAAAATTACTGGACGATAACTCAAACCTCTATAAGGTGTTCAATCGAGATTTCACGAACCTATTTTTGAAGGGTGATATGACCAAGTCGATGTTTATCGATAACCCGCGGGATCATAGTTTTACCCATGCCAATGAAAACAGTAATGCGATCTCGGTTGTACAGATCCAAGAGGCACAAGATGTGCTGTCTAATGAAAAAAATCAGATAGGCGAGCAGGTTGCAGAAAAAATAAAATACCTAGGCATAGCAAAGCAAAAACTGTATTTAAAGTTTGCGGGGAAGTTGGGTGAGTCCTTAATCGTTACAGCAGTTGTCGCTGACGGCGTATCGAAGGATGGCATTAGTGATGAACAGGTCTTCACTGTTGAATCGAGTATGAAACTGATTGGAGCCGACAAATCGGCTATTGACGGTGCAGCCATTGAAAAGCGGTTTAAATCATTTAATAACTCTGGCTATTTAATTCAAAGCATAAGCTTTGAGGGTCTTGAGTCAGGGTTGAATATTCCTTTTAAAGAACTAACTTTGCTTAAAAATAGACTGGCTTTTCTGCTTAATGGATCAGTCGATATTGTGCCGACGGTTGAAATTGCACCTTTAATGCAGCATGCAAAGACCGACGCGAAACCAAGCATGTCTATCCTAATTGCCGATCTAAAAGACCTTTATCTGTGTGATGAGACGGACGCCGACGTGTATTTTAAATTACCGGAAAGCTTTAAAGTGGGTAGCCGGAAATACATTGATATCTTCCTTAACAATCCGAGGCTGATTCCTTGGTTCCCCGCGGTGCTTATTGGCAAGGATTATGTGGAGGCGGTTAAGGTACTCGAAGAAGTTCAACCAAAGTCTATTGTCAGTAATAATACGGGCATTGCCTATAGAGCATTTGAAATGGGTATAGACTGGGTGGCGGGGCCCTTCCTAAATACTACCAATTCCTATGCGCTATTAACGCTAAAAGAAGATCTTGATTGTAAAGGCGCTTTTATTTCTAACGAAATTAATAGACAACAAATCCGCTCAATTAAGCGTCCAGAAAACTTCACCCTGTTTTACAGCATTTACCATCCCATTTTAATGATGACGAGCCGCCAGTGTTTCTTTCAACAAACGGTCGGTTGTAAAAAGCCGAGTATCGAAGATGGCTGTATGCTGAAATGTGAAAAGGCCACATCAATTACCAATGTAAAAGGTATTTCATTTGCTGTCGATAAGCAAAAGGGTGGTTACCCCAGTATCTATAACCATGAACAGTTTTTGAATATTGAAGCGGTGAATGATCTCTCGCATTTATTCGATAATTTTTTTATCGATCTCACGGATATTGGCAGCGGTTCGAAAGAAAAGCTGGATAAAGTTCAGTTGATACATCACTTTCAGAAACTGTTGGATGGAGTAGAGCAATCAGGCGTTCAACTACATGAAATGGTTAAAATATCAACCAGCGCCCAGTATAAACAAGGCTTGTAACAAGCAGGGTATGCTCTATTTATCCCCGAGTAGAAAGCTTTTATGACTATCTAGCCATAGCGGATATTTAGCCATAGCTTTAGTAAAGAGTGGCGTTTGTAAGTGTCGATTTAACCAGTCTCGTAATCGGGGGTAGGGTGCTTGCAGATACCATCGCCTATCGACCCGGGCAAATTGCCGGATAAATGGTAGCAAGGCATAGTCAACCAGACTTGGTTTATCACCCATTAAAAAGTAACCGATTGATAAGTTTTTTTCTAATTCGGCGACAAAAACTTCGCACTGCTGGCGGTCGGTCACTTCAGAGTTCTTATGAAAGCGCTTCGCCAGCTTATAGACTTCCAAGCTGGGTTTAAATTCTCTATCGTTTCTCTCGATTAGTTCGAGCAGGGTATTCAACCTGCCGGGATCTTCTCTTTGTAATAAATTCTGCGGGTCATTTAAAGTCAGTGCCCACAGCATAATATCAACACTCTCATCGATAATAGTGGTCGCCGGATTAGGCTCTTCGCCACATTTATCAGGGGTAATAATGAGTACCGGCACGGTACCCTTCGGCGATATCGCCAACATCTCTATCGGTTTATTTTTGGTCACAACTGCGCGAATCAAGACTGATTGCCGTGCCAACAAGATCCCTAACCGGGCCCGCATTGCATAGGGGCAATGTTGCAGGGAATATAATATCGGTAGAGGTCGATCTACTGGCGTCATGATTTTCGCCTCTAAAAGTACTGATGAGTGGAGTGCGTGGCGGCATATTCATTATTTTTGCCACGGGTGTTGCATTGTTTTTCTGCTGTATTTACTAGTGCCGGTGCAGTCTGTAAGCGAATTTCACCATGTTAACGACCATTGGGCAAGAGAATGATTAGCCGCGAACAGATATTCATACTTGAGATGACTCACGCTCAGCAATAGTGCTTAGGCAGCGATGACTTCGTATTTCCCTGTCGTATTAATTTTCGTACCCTAAGTAAGGCAAGGTGCAATGACTGTTGATACTGAAAGTCCAGACATCTATTATGATTCAACAGAGCGGCTAGAACTTCACATCATGAATCTGAAATAATTAGATATTTTAAAGATAACGCTCATTATTCATGATAACCGGCGTGCGGCCTTAGCAGCGCGTCGACGAAATAACCAGAATAAGCCAGCGATCCGGCTCGATAAGGGAAGATGTATGACTGTCCAAAAAAGAACAATAGGCGCATTTGACGTGCACCCAGTAGGTCTTGGCTGCATGAGTCTTAGTCATGCCTATGGTCCCGCACAAGATCACGCCGATGCCGTTGCTTTTTTACGTCGAGCGGTTGATATTGGTTATGATTTTCTGGATACCGCAACGATCTATGGGATGGGCAATAACGAAAAACTGATTGGTGAAGCATTGAACGGTCGTCGTCATGAGTTTGTTCTTGCCAGTAAGTGCGTGTTAGATTTTAAAGACGGAAAACGCAGAATTGATGGCCATCCAGACGCTATAAGAGATGCCTGTGAGGCCAGCCTCAAAAGGCTGCAAACCGATGTTATAGACTTGTACTACATGCATATGCCTGACCCAAATGTCCCTCTTGAGGATTCAATTGGCGCGCTCGCCGATCTCGTTCGGCAGGGAAAGATTCGCATGATCGGATTGTCTGAAATGTCGGCTGATATGCTTCGCAGAGCTCACGCAGTGCATCCAATCGCCGCGATGCAGTCCGAGTATTCACTGATGACTCGTAATCCAGAAATTGCTGTTATTGAAACATGTCGGGAATTAGGGGTAACCTTTGTGCCATTTTCTCCGGTCGGCCGGGGCTATTTGGCGGATAAGCCACTTGATCCAAATGGCTATCACAAAGGAGATCTCCGACGAAGTTTTCCGCGTTTTACAGATCCACACTTTTCAGCCAATCTACCTTTGTTAGACAAGGTAAGGCGGCATGCAAAACACTTAAGCTGTACTGTGGCGCAGCTCGCTTTGGCATGGACACTCGCTCAGGATAAAAATGCCGTGCCAATTCCCGGTACAACGAACAGTCAGCATTTGGAAGATAACTTTAATGCGGCGGCTGTTGATATTCCCGCCGATATGCTGGTGCAGCTAAACACAGAATTTGCGGCAGACGCCGTATCCGGGGCCCGCTATTCTGCCGCTGCACAGGCCACGGTGACAACCGAGCGTTTTGCCTTCGAAGATTAAACGTATAGGTAGATTTTTAACAGAGTGCGAGAGATTTTACTTATGTGAGGTTTTGGTAAAAAGGTTTTGGGGCAAGACCACGGATCAACAATTTTTTGATTCGGAATAATAGGAAAATGTGATAAAAACTTATTGATACCTTCCAAATCACTGGGTGCCTCGATAAGAAGGGATCAATAATTCGTCATGACACTTATAAATTCTTAAATAACTCACTACAATAGGATCAATAAAAATTTTCTATCGATGCATAGCTACGTTACCGCTTGGCTTGCTCTACATTTTTTCTAATTGCCTTTACACCGTCATTTTTTACGTGGCTCGTTATCGTCGCGCTGTTGTTAAAGATAATATTAGTCAGGCGTTTTTGGATAAGAGCGAAAATGAGATTAATCAGTTGGTCAAATCGTTCTATCGATTTTTATGTGATAATTTTATTGAAGTGCTTAAATCACTTTCAATGAGAGACAAAGAGCCCGATCGACGAGTGACCTTTCGTAATCCAGAGATTTTCGATCGCTATATAGAGCAGCAGCAGTCAATGTTGTTACTGACCATCCATCAAAGCAACTGGGAATGGCTTCTCCTTGCGCTAAGCGTCAAATTATCCTTCCCCATTGACGTTATCTACAAGCCGCTCTCTAATCGGCCGCTAGACGAATTAATGCGCCATTCCCGAGAATCGCATGGGGCCAAAGTGATTGCACATAATAAAGCCGCAAAGGAAATTCTGAAAAAAGAAGGGAGTTTCGAGGTTTTTTTATGGCCGCAGACCAATCGCCGAGTGTGAACAAAAAAAAGTATTGGCAGTATTTTATGAACCGCGCTGCAGCTTTTCACATAGGGCCACAGAAAATTGCCGAAATGCTAAATTATCCTGTGATTTATATGAAGATGCATCGGTTAGGCAGGGGCTATTACGAAGTAAGCTTTGAGGAGCTCTCTGTTCCACCCTATGACCAGCCCCGTTTGATAAAGACCGCTATGAGATTCTCTCTCGCTACATTAAAACCGGAGAGGAGGCTATAAAAGGTCAGCCCTTCACGTATTTATGGAGCAACCGAAAATGGCGTAGGAACCCAGAAACGAGTGTGAATAACGTCAACACACCGGTGCAGGGGCCTCAAGACTCACCCTCGCCAGCACCGGACGTATAATGTGCCAAATATCCGTCTTAATTTTACTGATTTGCTCAACGGCATCCAAGCGTAACAACGCAGGCAACCCATCCAGCTTTAAATAAAAACCCTTTAGATAAGGGTCTATTCGTGGCCGCTGAAAACATTAAATTCAGCTCCACCGATACTCAAGCCTTCCAACACTATACAGTGAAAAGAGTCGTTTCAGCAAAAAAGCCCGGTACGCCCAGTCCTGAAGATACTGCAAATGACGCCGGCAGTTTTAGCATTAATGTTCGGGAATGCTTTCACGTGAGGCGCAGAATAAAGGAGTAATAGCATTGCAACACTGTTTATGTGGCAGACCTAGTTATATGCTCCCTAAATCACATCGGTATTAGTTACCTTGCTGATAAATAGTTTTAATGCCGTCGGGTTGCTCAGAAAAACGTTTATAAAACCATTGGTATTGCTCAGGTGTACGTCGAATGACCTTTTCGATAGCGTTGTTTACATTACTGGCTGCTTCAATAGAGTCTTGAGTATCCATCTGGTCCACTGCATGAAATTCGATCTCAAATCCTTGCCCTTTCGATTTGCGTAGAACTGTTGCCATTAGTACTTCTGATTGATTATGTTTAATCAATGCATGTGTTAATTTTCCAGTGTAAGCATTTATCCCAAAAAAAGGCGCATAGACACCGGCTTTAGCTGAAGGTAAGTGATCTGACAAAATCGCTAAGACGTTTCCGTTACGTAAATGCTTAAAGGCTTTTCTTACGTCTTGAGTGTTAGCACTAAACATGCTCGTTCCCACTCTAGAGCGCCCTTTAAAAATAATGTCTTCCATTAAGTTCGACTTAATAGGTTTATACATAGCGCCGAAAGGGTAATTTTGCGGGACGTAGAAATTCAGGATTTCCCAATTTCCTAAGTGCGGCAATACAATAACAACCCTCGGCCTTTCTCAAAGGCTGCTTTTAATACTTGGGGGTTTTTAACGAAGGTACGTTGCACTAAATAGTCTGGTCTTCGAAACCAAACATAAGCGGATTCCATAAACCATTTTCCTGCTTCGGCAACTACTTTGTTGAGTAATAACTGATGCTGAGCCTCCGTCTGCTCAGGAAAGCAAGCTTTTAAGTTACACAAGGCTATATGGCGTCTTTTTTTGTTGACTGTAATCATCAATCTACCAAGGTAGCGTCCAATTTCTTGCGACCAAGATAACGGTAATAAACCGAAAGGAGTAGCACAGCAGGCAATGAGGATAAATTTGATGTTTTTCATTCAACGTTTGATTTGATTAACTAATATGGATGGTAGCCTGATAGAGTAGCTGAGTAATAAAAGTGACGCCAGCATTGCTACTAAATAGGCGCATACTCTGGTCCCAGTGCACGGTGCCCAGTAGCTAGCATCCAGAGCCGCTAATTATGATTTTATGTTAGATTGTCGAAGAGAGGGGCATTTATTCTTCCGGTTAGCGCTCTGAGATAGTTGCCTCGGCAAGATGCCGTCTGATCGCAATAATGCGCCGATGCAATTTTTTGCATGACTTAAGTTGTCTAATGGCTAATTTTTCCTCAAATCCCCGATACTAACAAGTAAGCTATAGTTGATATCTAAGAGTTAAAAGTGCTCTATTCATTTCAAAATTTTTCATTAAGTCATCAACACCGAATAGTTTAAAAGGAAACAACATGACAGCACGACGATTCATCGCACTAGGTGTGTCCCATCTGTTGGCCCTCGGGGTAGGGTTCGCTGCGGGTATTTATACATTACCCATACTCATAGCTCCGCCACCACCGGGGCCTGCAATTGTTTCCGAGGCATTGGCGAGCAGCGAATATCGTGGCGTATTTTCTCGCGACAGGACTGACAGTGATACCCTGCATTGGGGTGAGGGGGACGTCGCGATCGGTGTTTCTAGCATTGCCTTTGTTGGCAGTCTCGCCCCTGGCCCTGATTACAAACTGTATCTTTCGCCAGAGTATGTCGAGACCGAATCAGCCTTCATTCGTCTAAAACCTTCGATGGTTCAAGTTGGTGATGTAAAGACCTTTGATAACTTCTTGGTAACGATGCCAGCTGGTGTAGACGTCTCTCAATACAACGCTGTAATTATTTGGTGTGAGACCTTTGGGCAATTTATAACCTCGGCGCGGTATCAGTAGGCTTGCCAGGTTCGGCCGCTGGCAGCGGCAATAATTGTTTCAAGAGTTGCTAGATGCCTTAAACCATGAAAATGCGAAGCTCATTTTCACTCGTATGTGCAGTAGCCATTTCATTTACGGATTTTTTCTTTAAAGACGATACGCTACTTCACTATTCGATAGCGACGTCCAATGGATTGTTTTATCCACTGGCAGCGGCCTTATTCTGGTACTGCCGACCGGTGTATCAAAAATCGGTTGAATAGTCTTCTGCCTGGCGTTCTGAATAGGCTTCATCAAATTTGGGCATTGTTAGCCCTTCATAGATTGTTTGGGACAGAGAAAACGTCATGTTGCAGCCTTAATAAGTGTTGGTTGGCTTGCGAAGAACTTTTTTCCCGACGCATCGGTGATTGAATATAGGAAAAATCGTTCAACTGTTATAGGCTGATGTGCGGTGTAGGAGGAGAGTTTCCCCCTACTTGCTAAGCGTAATAAAGAGGATAAAAATGAGCGAATCAGCGAATAAACAACTAGCCAGAAAAATGATTGCCTTACACGTGGCGAATGACGAGGGCTGGGTCGACGCCTGTTACCACCCTGATTGCGACTGGATTGAGTTACCCTTCGCTGGTAGCCCGGGGCGCAACGGCGATGCCGCTGCGATGAAAGCAGCGGCGGCTGAAAGCGCTAAACATTTCCCCCAAATCGATATTGTGATCAATAACATCATGGAGGACGGAGATAGAGTCGCACTGGAAGTGGATTTTGTCGGTACTATGGCGGTAAAGGCTGGATCGGATAAACCGCCGAGGCAATTTAAGGCGAAAATGGCGATCTTTTTGACTTTGCGCGAGGGTTTAATCTGTCGTCAGGTCGACTACTTAGTGCCAATGCAGTAAAACGAAGTTTGTACAGATCGCTGCCTTTAACCCAGTAAAAAATGTCTGCTCCAGCAGGGCTGACATTTTATCGGTTTTGGCTCGTCGCCGATTAAGCCGTTTATCCAATAAATCGACGTTTTTATAGCGGTATAAGATTTGTGCCCATACCATGGGCACGTCGGACTCAAGGCGCATCGCAACTGCGCGCAGATAGCCCGACACGGATAAACCGACTCAGCGCTGTTGTCAGTAGGCGACTTTACGACCAATCGATGAGTATCTTTCCGGTCTCTGCGGAACGGCGTGCCAGTTGTGCGGCTTTTTCTCCGAACATGTCTTCGACCCGCTCGCGGCGTATTTTCAGCGTGGGTGTAAGCACGCCATTTTCAATGGACCAAGGTGCAGCAGACACGACTACGGCACCAATTCGAGCGTGTTTCTCGACTTCCGTATTAACGGCTTCAATGCGCTCCAGCAGCGTGGCCTCTATAATTTCTTTGGAGAGTTGCTGCGCCATTGCGCTGAGTACACAGGTCATCACCGTTTTGGAATAGCCTCTACCCAGCAGGCATATTTGTTCCGTGTGTGGGTTCTCCGCAAAGATATTTTCGATCGGCGTTGGCGCCACAAACTTGCCCTGAATGGTCTTGAAATAATCTTTTACCCTTCCGGTAATGTAGTAAAAGCCATCATCGTCTATTTTCACCTTGTCGCCGGTGTAAACCCAACCGTCAACAAAAGTTTCGGCAGTTTTTTCTGGCATTTTGTAATAACCTGGTGAGCAACCATCGGCTCTGACCTGCAGCTCATCGTCATCACTGATACGCACCTCCACGCCGGGCATTGCCTTCCCGACAGAGCCCACTCGACGTTGATCGACACTGGACACGATGGGCCCCATACACTCTGTCTGCCCGAAGCCCTCCATGAGTTTGATACCGAAGCGATCATACCAGTGGATTAGCGACGGCGGTGTTGGCGCCGCGGCGGTAAGCAGGTAACCGGCCTCATCCAAGCCCAGTTTTTCCCTCATCATTTTTCCGACGCCTTCGCTATCGGCAGCCAGTGCTGCATCCACTGCATCCTGAGAGCCGAATTGGCCAATAATGCCTTGCTGTAATTGCTCCCACACGCGCGGTGGACCAAACATCACATGCGGACGGCACAGCGGTAGGTCACGCAGCAAGGTGGTTAGGTTTTCGTTGAAGTGGACCTCGCCACAGTTCACCAGCGAGCTACCCTCGATGATTTGCCGTTCGGCAATGTGAGACAGTGGCAGATAGGAAAAATAGCGAGCGCCTATGTCTACCATGAAAGCCTTGCTGAATCGCGTAATCGGAATGATGTTAGACGTATGGGTCTGTATCACACCCTTGGGTACGCCCGTTGTGCCGGAGGTAAATACAAGTGATACAAGGTCCTCTGGCTGGCATTGATAGTCGGGCATACGGTTTCTGAAGGGCGCTACAATGTCTTCCCAGCGCAGATGGTCTTCCTCTAGTTCTACCCCTGGCAGGCATACCAGTATGATGTCCTGCGGTAACACCAGCTTAACTTGGTCCCAGTTCTCAGTTTCACCGACAAAAAGCAGTTTCATGTCTGTGAAGGACATAACGTAATCAGCAGTCTCGCCGGCTAGGGTGGTAAACATAGGTACCACAAAGTTGCCGGCAGCTATTGTACCGAAATCAGCAAAATACCAATGCGCGCAGTTCTTAGAGAGTAAGCCAACGCAATTGCCAGTATTGCCAAAGAAAGACTCTTGCCATGCCGCAAGGGCATTAATTTCCCTGTGGGCCTCGGCCCATGTCCAGTCATGCGTGGCCTCCCCAGCATATTCGCGAAGCCACATATCGTCTGGGCATTGATTGTTCCATTGGTTAAGGTAATCGGTGTACGTGGCAAGCATGACAGATCTCCATGTCAGTTATTGTGTTAAGCAAAACTAGGGGTCTTAATTCATTCTATCGTCTGAATTGAACCATACAATAGTTACCTATTCTGATACAAGTCTTGGAAATCATATACACTCTGACCATGATTCTGAGCCGGTTCATGTTGGGCGCTAGCGGCGGGCGTTTGATCAATCGTTACCGTTGGTATCTTGACTACTGTCGTGCACTACATGGATAGGAAACAATGCGATTCGCATGCGTCAAACACTAGGCCGCCAATAAAAAACCTCGATCATCTTAACGTTGACTTGATTCATATTTCACTGGATAGTTTAATTTGATGGTTCGCAAGTGAGGGGATTATGGATGGTGCTATCAACCAAAATCAAGTATCAAAAAGATGATCTACGTATCTCGGTTTATCCATGGCACCGCTGCATTCACTCGACAGTACGTTTTTGAACGAAGGTTCTCTGGCAATATTGATACAATGGCAGTTGCCTTGAGCTATGCCGTTGATAAATACTAAAAATACGCCAGCATCTCAGATTGTCAGCGAAGCCGCACAGGCTTCGGAAATGAATATTTCGATAAGGTCTTGTAGCGATGAAAATTTGTCATGTGAACTTGGCCTCAGGTTTTAGCGGTGGTGAAAGACAAACCCTGCAACTGATTAAATAGCAACTAACCGAAGGAGCTGAACTGGTCGCGCTGGTGAACCCGAAGAGCCCACTGGTTGTGGAGCTTCAGACTCTCCCAATAGAACTGCATTTGGCCAAACATTATCTCTATTCCCACAGCCGAAAAATAACTAATGGCTGCGATGTCATTCATGTCCATGAAGGCCGCGGTATATACTGGGCGCTTCTTCAGAATGCACTAACAGGTTTGCCCTATATCATCACGAGGAGAATCGACAATCTCTTTAAGAACCGATGGCTATCAAATCTTGCTTACCGACATTCTGCTGCACTGGTTGGATTAAGTTCAGAAATCGTCTGCAACATACGCTCGCAATTCCCCAACAACCGCCTTTACAAAATACGAAGTTCACCCGTTAGTTACGATGTAAACTGTCATCAAATACACGCTATTAAGAATGAATATCACGGTAAGTTTATTGCGATCCACGCTGCAAATATGCTTAAGCATAAAGGCTTCAATCTGTCAGTCGAGGCCGCCCGATACCTTCAATCTAGCCATCCCGATATCCACTTTTGCCTGTTAGGTGACGGCCCAGAGCGAGAGGCACTGGAAACACAGGCCGCGGTGCTGTCAAATGTTTCTTTTGTCGGCAAGGTGCACAATATGGGCGATTGGTTTTCGTCCGCGAATTTGCTGATACACCCGTCTTTCAGCGAAGGCTTGGGTTCTGTCATTTTGGAAGCGCTAGGATTTCATTTGCCGGTCATTGGCTCTAACGTCGGAGGCATCCCTGATATTATCGAGCATGGCGTCAGTGGGCTTTTGTGTGAGAAAGGAAACGCTAAGGATATAGTTGATCTTTAGTTGTAAAGATCAGTTTGAGTAAGTGGCGATTATTGATTGTGTGAGCTTTTTTATTTTAAATAGACATAATGTATTTCGTGTTCATTAAAGACCAGTATTATGACAATTTCCTGTTTAGTTGTGACATCAAATAGCGATCGGCCTGGAACACATTTATTTATAGGTTTGCATAAGTCTGGCATTGATATTCAGATATTATGCCCAGTTACAGCTCCTTACAGGCAATTATTGGTCGATGCTGGAGTGCCAGTGCATGAACCGCGTCTGACTAGCCGTTATGATAAAAAGGGCATAGTAGTCATACGAGAGCACTTGTGTCGTCAGAAATTCGATATTGTCCGCGCTTTTAACAACAATGCTGTATCAAATAGTTTAATAGCAACGAAGGGCTATCGCTGTAAATTTATTGCTTATCGCGGCATAGAGGCAAATGTTAGTTATTACGATCCAATGTCCTGGACAACCTACTTACACCCTAGAGTTGATGTGATTGTTTGTGTCGCTGACGCGATTAGACGTTATTTTTGGAATATGCGCTTTTTGGGTTTTTCTATCCCTGTAAAAAAAGCGCAAACAATTTATAAAGGGCACGATGCAAGCTGGTATAGCGACGCTCCTATTAGTTTACAAGAATTCAACGTCCCGAGGGATGTATTGACAATCGGTTGTATCGTTAATGACCGCCCGCGGAAAGGTTTAAAGTTCCTCATTAATGCTGCTAATTTGTAGGCTAAAAATTTGCCAATGCATATTTTACTTGTAGGCGAGATAAAAGATTTAAAGCTGATGGATGCCATTCGGCAAAACCATTATTCAGAAAAAATCCATTTATTAGGCGTGCAAGAAAAAGCAACCGCGATCATTAAAAGCTGCGATATTTGTATTTTGCCTGCCATTAAACGAGAAGGCCTACCTAAAGGTATTATTGAGGGAATGATTCAAAATGTAGCTCCAATTGTGACAGTTTCAGGGGGTAGCCCTGAATTAATTGAACACGGTAGGTCGGGGCTAATTGTGCGCCCGGGTTCCGCACAGGATATTGCTGATGCAATTGAGAAGCTATATGGCGATCGCGACCTGTTGTCTTCATTAAAGAAAAATGCAAAAAAACGCATTGTCGATAAATTCCATACTAGTCTAACTATTGATCAGCACGTGGGCTTATATCGTCAGTTAACGCATTTGGCGAGTGTCGAATGATATGACTTCATAAAACGCCGATCTTTTGCGCCAGTCACTAAGCGTTTAGAGGGGTGGCAGGAATAAAAAAGTCCGACTTAATAAGACGTTCCCTTGCGGGGAGTCTTTCTTACTTTCGAATGCTTATAGAAGTCTGTCGCAGTGCTCCTGCCCGGCCCGGCAGGCGTGTACTGTATTCCGTTTAAAATACCGAGTGGGCTGAAAATAAATATACATGTTGCTGCGCTGGCTGTCCGAAACGGGCTCATGGCGTATGGGCGCAGTAAGAGATTTTCTGCTTATTTTCACTCTCGGCCCGGGTCAACATGTATCGGTTCTATAGACATGGCGCTGGGGCACAGTTAGGCCATAGTTTTGACGAGACGATAACGCCGTGGGTAGTAGAAGTGTTAAGGTCGAGACATCGGTATTATTATTGAACTAATACAGATCAAGCTCAACGCAGAACGCTGAAAAAAAGTCTGGCGGGGCGGGCAGAAATTGGCATCGCTGGCTTTAGTTTTATGGTTGGGTAGAAAGAGATCTTCAGGCCGGCTATATATATCGGTATTTAGGGCGTATTCCCCCTCATCTGCCCTTTTTTTGCTAAACTGTAGTGCATAGTTAATCGATATAGTGGACCAAAAATGATCATTGTCACTGGTGGGGCCGGGATGATTGGCAGCAACATTGTTAAATCGCTCAATGACGCAGGTTACAGCGATATTCTTGTCGTAGACAATCTCAAGAACGGCAAAAAAATCGCTAACATAGTCAACTTGGACATCGCCGACTACATAGATCGTGGTGATTTTCTAGCGCGGATAACAGCTGGTTATGATTTTGGCAATATTGAAGCCGTTTTTCATCAGGGCGCATGTTCGGCAACCACAGAGTGGGACGGGAAATACATGATGCTTAATAATTATGAGTACTCCAAAGTGCTTGTCCATTACTGTCTAGACAAAAAAATTCCTTTCATTTATGCGTCTTCCGCGGCGGTCTACGGTAGCAGCAACAATAATTTCGTGGAGGAGCAAGAGTTCGAGGGTGCACTGAATGTTTATGGGTACTCCAAACAACAGTTTGACAATTATGTTCGTCGCTTGTGGGCTGACGCGTCAGTTAGAAGCGAATCTGTTTCTCAGATCGTTGGTCTAAGGTACTTTAATGTTTATGGCCCCGGAGAAGACCATAAGGGCAGTATGGCTTCTGTCGCGTTTCATTTGAACCGTCAAATTGTTGCGGGTGAAAACCCAAAACTGTTCGAAGGTAGCGAAAAATTTAAGCGTGATTTCGTTTACGTTGGCGACGTTTGCCAAGTCGCTCTGTCCTTTTGGCAAAACGGAGTATCTGGGATTTTTAATTGCGGGACGGGGAGGGCAGAACCGTTTTCTGAGGTGGCAAATGCAGTGATCAAGCACCACGGAAAAGGTAAGATCGAAACCATTCCCTTCCCAGATCATTTAAAGGGAGTCTATCAGGCGTATACACGTGCAGACTTAACCAAACTTCGGGCTGCGGGATGCGAGGTGGTGTTTAAGACTGTAGCTGAAGGCGTTGCGGAATATATGGCGACAACAAACTAGGTGCCGGAGCTACACATTATGAGTCGCAATCACCGTATATTTTAGCCAAGCATCTGCGACAGGTGCTGCTGATACGGTTTAGTCTGTGCCAGAAAAATGGTTATCATGGTAGTTGAAAAATCAGCCCTTATAACCTCGCTGTAATGCATCCCAGCTATCTTCATGCCAATGGATGTGTCGTTTTTCTCTTTCTTTCCGGAACGATCGCAATAGCCGTGAAAGATTATTAGTTTTCCAGGAGTCACCAGCCTTTGCCACGCACTTGTCAAAATCAATAATCCATACCTGATCGCTGTCATCAATCAAAATATTATGTATATTCAAATCTGCATGATGTATACCCACGTCATGCATTTTCCGGATCTCCGTGCCAATAGAACGGTATCTTGTTTCGGATAGTTTTCGATCCTGACGGATTGAAAAAAGATCCCGCGCGTTGGGGGTTTTTTCGGAAAGCAGGTCTGCTCGATATAGCAAGCCATACCGAATTGCCTGTGCCGCGACAGGTTTAGGGACGTTAATATTATGAGATCTGAGTCGCTCAAGTAATTGAAATTCCTGATACGAGCGAGTTTTTTCCAGCCGGTAAACCAATAATAATCTTTGGTGATTTTTCTGAATAGCCCGCCGCGGCGATAGTGGCGAAGTGCAACATGCATAAGGGGTAGCTGAACAAACCATGTTGTCCCTCGGCCCTCTGCTGAGCCTACCACAAGCCCTCGACGCTGCCATTCATCAGGGGAAAATAACTAAGAGTCGGCATCATTAAGAATCGTCTTATCGAACCAAATTCGCTGATTTTTTAAACAGATATTTTCCAAGATTTTCCTTTATCCAGGTTCTGCTATTAACTCAGCTGACCGCGGCAAGAGCCAGTTGAATAGGTGTGTAATGATCTCGTAACCACTGTATTTGGACCATAATTCAAATGCTCTGTCGCATTTTTGCCGTGCTGATAGGCACATTTCACATTTTTATTGCACAGCTGCATAATCCTCACTTAAATATTTTATGTAGCTGCGTATGTCGCTTTTTCCTACACCACCCAAATCTGTGTGCTTTTTACGTTTGTCTGCTATCGGCGATGTCTGTCACGCTGTAGCTGTTGTACAGTGGCTCCAACGGCACTGGCCGACAACAAGCGTGACCTGGATAATCGGAAAGGTCGAGGCGCAACTTGTCGAAGGATTGACAGGTATAGAATTCATTGTTTTTGACAAAGAAGCGGGCTTCCGGGGTTTTGATGACGTCTGGATAAAACTCTCCGGTCGCAAGTTCGACGCTTTAGTTCATATGCAGCTCTCCTTTAGATCAAGTGTCTTGACGCTAGGAATCAGGGCGAAATATAAAGTGGGTTTTAATTTTAGGCGAGCCAAAGAAGGTCAATGGCTTTTCACTAACCGAAAAATTCCAGATTGCGAGTCTGCCCATGTCATGGACAGCTTTCTGTCATTTACCGAATACCTTGGTGTTCCAAGGCAAGACCCAAAATGGGATCTTTCCTTGTCTGCCTCTGACGAGCAATTTGCTCAAAGCATTATCAACAATGCTTCAACCGTTGTGATCATCCCTGCAGCCAGCAAGGATGAAAGGAATTGGGTGACTGAGCGGTACGCTGAATTCGCGGATTTTGTTGTTGAGCAAGGGTATCGCGTTATTTTTTGTGGGTCGGCCAGTGAAAGAGAATTACAGCTCGTTGCAGATATTCAGAGTCATATGACGCACACATCGATAAACCTTGTTGGAAAAACCACTCTGAAAGAACTGGCTGCATTATTAAGGTATGCTCGAGTTGTGTTGGCTCCAGATTCTGGTCCTGCCCATTTAGCGACCACGCAGGGTACTCCGGTGATCGGGCTCTATGGATATTCTAACCCACTGCGTACAGGCCCTTATCTAAGCCTTGAGCACGTTGTGAGTGTTTATGCTGCATTTTCACAAGAGCAATATGATCGCTCGGCAGAAAAGCTCCCTTGGGGGGCTAGAGTGAAAGGGAACCAGATTATGGCTGATCCCCACACAAGATGTTATACAGAAATTTCTGGCTATCGAAGGCCTATCAAAAATTAATAAGTGAGCAGATGATCACTGGCCCATTAATCAAAACTATCGGTGGGCCCTCGCGATAGGCAGTCTCATATCGCTATCGTACCCATTATCCTTCGCATTTACGGGGTAAATCGAGGGTCGGGTTTTGGTCGAAAAAGCCAACGGGTATCAAATGAAACCCGGTGTATTCAACCGGCATAACTGGCCAGTCCTCAGGCCGTGGCACGTGGGTTAATGCCACTGTATGCCACATCACAAGATCGCAATCATCGATATTGCGGTTGCCGGCTGTCATCTCGGCAAGTCCGCCTTGTCCTTCATGCATCACCGTATTAGGACCGGCTGCACTCAACTCCCCTTCGGTAAATGGTGTGGCCCATAAATTATGACGGGCGAATGCAGCACGCTGTGCAATTTGAGAGCCGGGTTGAGCAAATAGTGTTGGCGAGGCGGCAGGAAGCAGTTTGTAGGCAACAGGCACCCCCCATTTGTTTTTTGATGCAGGGTTAACCACTTTCCAGTTTCTACTCATGTGGGGCGCGTTATCTCGGATCGCCTCGGATTCTGTTGTTAAAGGCCGAGACACAGACTGAAACTGGGTACCGTCGGGGTTTTTCGAGGATATTGGCATGACTTGGATTTGGTTCTCAAGCAGTGAATTAGTTCCTCCATCTAAGTTCCAATCCAGCCGAAAACAGAATAAATGTTGATGTACAGGTGATGAGAGGTTTTCGCCAATAACCGGTGACTGCAGTGGGTTATATGTGTCTTCTTTAAAAACGGTGACGCCCACAATACCGGTCAGCTTCACTTCCATTTGTATCGTGCCATCGAGATAGAGATACCAATAAAAGCCGTAGTCATAGTTACCGATAGTAAAAACCGAGCTAATCACTAGCCGCCTTGAGCGCCTTACTTCTGTCGTTTGTGATGATGAATCATAATGCTTCCACTGAATGCCATAGTCTTCTTCATGAATACAAATGGCATTCTCAATGGTCTTAGGGTTGCCATCATAGCTAATCTGATGACTGTCCAGATAGTGAATTTCACCAACGCAATCACAGCCAAGCTTTAGGCTATTGATCATCGTGCCCATGTTGTACTCACTTGCGTCAAGCACATGTTTCCAACTGTGCATGGGGTCACTGTCGCCATAGGGTACAACCATTTCAGATAGCGCAGCTCGATAAAGAATAGGTCTGTCTTGGAGAGAAAGCTCATGTAAAACAAGCCCGTTTACCGGATGGACAGAGGCGCGGACATCAAACCCTTGCCATAAAATTTTATTACCGACAACGCTAAAGCTTGTGCCTTCGGGCTGGGTAATTTCCAGCGGCTTTAGATCTGATCGAATTGAATGCTGGCTTTCACTATCAAACCGGCCGGAGGCGGTTGGCATTGGAATAATGCCTGTGTCTTCAATGTGGGTAATCGTTTTGGCGGTGATATCAACATGAGCGATAAGCCCGTGAATAGGTCTTGCATAACCGTTGTCTGTCGCGTGCTCTCGTACAAAAGCAATACACCGAACTGCGCGATGCCCTTTTGGGACGCTATCGTGCGCATAACCGCCTGCTGGCCACGGGTCGACCTGAATGAGTGCTAGCGCGTCATCGGTGGTAACGTCAACACCTCGAGCTGCGACTGCTTCCCGCCATTGCTTATTGGACTTTGTTAGCATGATGGCAATTCCGAAGTCCGCGGAGTTATAGGCTACCTGAGCCGTAAGAGGTAGGCGGGTGGCCGTCAGAACCTTTTTCTTTGTGACATCAATCGAGCAGACGAAACCGCCATCAGAGTTCTGATCGACGCCGGTCAAGGTAACGATTCTGGAGATGTTGGTCTCATTTAATACATCAAGTTTATTCGGTTCTGTTAGGCCTATCGAGGAAAAAAAGGCCTGCTCGTCAGCATGATATTCTCGAAAGAGTTTAACGGCGGTCGCTATCTCGCTAGCAGAGAGTGATTCTAAGGGATGAATTATCATGGCAGATTCCTGAGCGTCCTTGTTGTTATTAAAACGTTCTTTATTGAGTAGCGAATGACAGTCAGTCTGTAATGCAAATATTTAACGCTTAACTTGGCTCTTTACTTACATTGAGTGAGAGTAGGGGACAATATTCGTTCTACCCTCCAGAGGTCAGTTTCCTCCATCGGATTACATTCATCAAGTCTTGGGTTTAATATCTGACAAAAAATAGAGATGATCGCGCTCAACTTGATTCCTGATAACGACTGAGCGTAGTAAAAATGCTAAGTATGATTCGAGCTATTCTTCAAAAGAGAGGCATTTTCGTTGTTGTGCAAAATGCTCGTATAGACATCTATGACACTGACGCTAATTATTACTCGATTCTAAAAGTTCATTCGTGTTTATTCTAACGCTTATAAAATTGTTAGAGATCTTCAATCGTTACAATGAATAAAACCTTCGTTCAAATAGTTCGCATTTATTAGGGTCTTCATCTTTTCTTTGCCTGCCAACATAGGATAACTTCTATTGACTAAATCTAAAAAGTCATTATTATGCGAGTCATATTGCCTTGGAATCAGTGATCAAACCTTGTGAACGCTTTGCTCCCGAAATTGTTACTACTGTTTGTCTTCTTGGCAGGACAGTGGACATATGCTGCGCACGATGCAGCGAGTATCGACAATGGTCATTTCCACTCAGTCGACTGCGCTGTATGCCTTACAGAAAGTCAAGTTGCCGGCGTTTTATCATCTTCCGAGTTCTTTTTAGAAGACTTTCATTCCACTGCGTCAATCAAAGCAGCACCGATTACCGGTTCTGCGGTTTGCCCGCGTCATCATAGTATCCGTGCTCCCCCCGTTAACTAAGAAATAAATTAGATCTGTCTAAACGGTAGTGGGGCGTCTCGCTGCCAGTTTATTTATTGTTTAACCGGAAGAGACCGTCATGACTTTATTGTATAAAGCTAGTGCCTTTGCGCTGGCCATATTATTCCATCTGCCTGCAATTGCACAGCAGGAGAGCCCTTCGCAAAAAAAGGACATCGAGCATGTGCTAGTAACAGTGCCTATACACCGCACTAATGCAGAGACAGCCTTGCCTGTTACTGTGTTAACGGGTGATGATCTGCGTAATAATTTATCTGCCACCATTGGTGAAACCCTAGCCTCTAAACCGGGATTAGCCAGTGCTAGTTTTGGTCCATCAGTGGGGCAGCCCGTCATTCGTGGCCAGCAAGGGGCTCGCGTGATGGTGCTGCAAAATAGTACCAGCAGTGCCGATGCATCAAATATCAGCGCTGACCATTCCGTTAGCGTTGAGCCTGTATTGGCGGAAGCGATTGAGGTGCTCAGAGGTCCGTCCACGTTGCTCTACGGTGGTGGCGCGATTGGCGGCGTGGTTAATGTTATTGATAAGCGTGTGCCAGTGGTTGTTCCAGATCAGTTAACCGGTTCGGCTGAGCTGCGTCATGGCTCAGTCAATGATGAAACCACGGCGGTCATCGCTATCAACGGCGGCAGTGGCAATACGGCGTTTCATTTTGATGCCTTAGATCGTGACAGTAACGACGTTGAGATATCAGGTCGAGCTGCCCACGAGGCAGAAGAAACCACAGAAGGGTATATTGCTAACACTGACAGTAAAACAAAGTCCTACACCTTTGGCATCAGCCAGGTTTTTGATAAAGGTTTTATTGGTATTGCGGTTAATCGCTTAGATAGTGAGTACGGAATTCCCCCCGGTGCACATGAGCATCATCATGATGAAGGGGAAGAGGAAGAGGAAGAAGAAGAGGAAGAGGAAGAGCTCGTCCGGCTTGATATAGAGCAAACTCGTTACGATATTCGTGCCGACATTCATGATGTTATACCCGCCATTGAAAACCTCCGTTGGTTTTTTACTTATAGCGATTATGAACATCAGGAACTTGAAGGCGCCGAAGTGGGTACCGAATGGACTAATGAAACCTGGGAAAATCGCTTTGAATTGGTGCATAAGCCAATCGCAAACTGGCACGGCGTGATTGGTCTGCAGATTAAGGAGTCCGAGATAGCTGCGGTCGGTGATGAAAGTTTTATTCCTGAAACAGAGGTTAGCAACTACGGCCTTTTTGTGGTCGAGGATTTTCATCACGGCGATTGGTCTTACGAACTTGGCGCTAGGATCGACCGGGATGAATTGAAGCCTGGCTCCGATATAAAGAATGAAACCTTCACCAACGTAAGCCTTTCGGCATCAACGTTATGGGCAATTGATGACCAGTGGAGTCTTGGTGTAGCGCTATCTCAATCTGAACGGGCACCGGTTATTGAAGAGTTATTTTCTAACGAGGGTAATAGTCTTGGGGGCTATGTGGAACACGTAGCAACTTCAGCGATTGAAGTGGGTAGTCGTGAACTCGACAGTGAGCAGGCCAATAATATAGACCTGTCACTGAGTTACAAAACTGACAGTTTCGATGGTTATTTGACCTTGTTCTTTAATGATTTTAAAGATTACATCTATTTGGATAATACAGGTCTGCAACAGGGTGAAACGGATATATTGCAGTATGCTCAAGAAAATGCTGAGTTTTATGGGGTCGAGTTTGAAGCGACTTTCACCCTAGCCTCAATGTTGGGCGGCGACATCATGCTAACTGTCTTCGGCGACAGAATTGAAGGCGAACTGGATACGGCCGGTGATTTGCCGCGTATGCCACCTCAGCGTATCGGTAGCCGTATCGAGTTTACTCAAGGCGCATTAACCAGTTACCTGTCAGTCATTGATGCTGATGATCAGGATAAGCCCGGTGTTAATGAGGAAGAAACAGAGGGTTATACTCGCTGGGACGCAGGAGTTAGCTATCGCCTTGAAATGAGTGCTAATCAAGAAGCTGTTGGGTTTATTCGGTTGAAGAATATTTCCGATGAAGAGATCCGCAATTCGAGTTCTTTCTTACGAGAAATCGCACCTGAGGCAGGTCGTTCCATTGAAGCTGGTGTGCGATATAATTTTTAATTGTTGGTAAGTCTGTCGCGATTAATCCCTGTTGGGAATGACCGCTGTGTAAATTAACAGCGGACTGTTGCAGTAGATTTTTTTCGATTTTTACGGCAGTATCGCGACAAAATAAGGAGCCGAGTTTATTAGGGCTCCTTTTTTTTTGCAGGGTATCGATGTAAATTATGTGGACGAGTAGGGGAGTTAAAAGCTTCTTTAGTCACAGATATAAACACCTGCTGGCAGCTGGCGGCAAGAAATCAATGCAACCAATCAAGTCTGTCGGAGGGCTGCGTCGTCCGATACCTGAGGCGTGAGCAATACGAGAGGCTATCAATTGAAATCGCGTAAAGTATTCTTCATTGTATTGTTGCTAGTTTCCCTAAATGGCGTAGCTTCAACTCAAGACGAAATTAACCATCTGCTAAGTGCTGTTGCATCTACAAACTGTCAATACGAACGTAACGGCACTTTTTATAGTGGCAAAGAAGCTATAAAACATATCAACAAAAAGTATGCCTATTATGCTAACGATATTGACTCAGCAGAAGATTTTATCAAGTATTCTGCAACCAAGAGTAAAATATCAGGCAACCATTATAAAATTCACTGTAATAATAGTGCCCCTGTGAAAAGTCAGGAATGGTTGTTAAAGGCATTAAATGATTACAGGCAATAGCGGCAACAGCGCTAACAAGGTGTTCAAACGAAATAGATCGCAGTGGGCCGGCTCCGGGCACCTCGACATCTTGGCCCTCTAAAGTTTGTCCTTAGACCTTAGCGATAGCTTGGTTGCACTGAGGTTGGTTCCAGCCAATACTCAGTAACAAAAAAAGTTACAGTAAGCAGACTCCATATTTCGCTAACTGTCGTTGTACCATCTGTTCTTTAGCACAAGAATCATTCTCGATGTACGCCGTTAAAGTTGGCATTAGTCGCTTCAATTATGATGCTGTTATGGTTTTGATTTACATTTCTTATGGGGCCAGTTTGACCGAACGGGCATTAAAATCTGCTTTCGTTAACAGCTGCCTTGGAGATTTTTCTTGCGGCCACATACACCGAATCCGAAGATTTGGCTGACATGTCGTTTCGCCAGGGTGTTTGCGTCCAGCAATAATCGGTCTGATATTTCCATCAGTTGGTCAGGTACAGACCTTTCGGGGGCCAGGTGGGTCGGTTGTGGTAATCCACCTTGGGGGCAGCATAGTTTAACGTATTAGGAATATATCCAGTGTTGGCCTGGGAGCTTAGACCCATCAACATAAGTTCGCATAATGTATATTATGTTAAATAAGGTATCTTGCGGTTTGCCGTTATCTTTGCTGCAGTAAGTATTTGATACTGGCGTTATTAATACCGCTCGGTTATCGGCAAGTTATCGCAGTCTTCCGATTGTAATCACCCTAACGGCCGAGGCAGGCCGTCAGAGCGTTTACGGTTGGTAACGAAGAGGATTTTGCTTGATCTAATTAGAGCTTATTGTCCATAAGCCCTTACGTAATCAATTTCCATGCGCTGTGGAAACGCTGAATTATCAATAGGCCCACCGGCGCGACCCCATATACCGCCGACCGCTAAATTGAGGATGACGTGGTATGGGTGATCATAAGGCCAGGCCAACCAGCCTTCACCTTCATTTTTATAAGTAAAGTAAAGACTGCCATCAACATAGAATCGCAATGCGTTTGGCGTCCAGTCGACCGCATAGACATGGAATTCTTCTCCCGCGCCCTCAACATTGATACTGCCTTTACGCTGCTCAAAATTGATGCCGTAATAGCCTCGGTTATGAACAGTCCCATGAACATTGTCCATGTCGTTAGCAACGTGCTCCATAATGTCGATTTCACCAGAGTTAGGCCATGCATCACAGTTTTCACTGCCCTGCCACGCATCGCCAGTTTGGCAATTACTGGCATATTTGAAAGGGTCTTCCGGTAACATCCAGATAGCAGACCAACTGCCCCTGCCTTTTGGCAGTCTGGCTCTTACTTCAACACGCCCATACAGAAGACTGCCTTTGCTGGCGCTATGAACTCTTCCCGATGTATACGCACCATTTTGATAGTCTTCCTGATGCGCTTCCAGCACCAAGTAACCGCCTTCAACACGGATGTTTTTTGATCGGTCAGTGTAGGCTTGGTTCTCATCATTTACCTTGTGAGCGCGCCATACGTCAACTGTCCACAGTGCGGGATCCGGGGCTTCAACGGTCGCTAGTCCCCGGCCATCAAACTCATCGTGCCAAAGCAGTTTTCGGGTGGTATCCCAAGGTTGTTTTTGACGCACCAGAAAGCCATTTAACAACCCGGTGCCTTCATGGCCGCGTAACTGTATATTAAGTTCGCCATCGGTGACTTCAACACCAATAACAGTTTTGGCCAAAGCGCTATATACCCGAGCCTCACGAGACTCCGTGACATCAAGATTAGAGATAACTTGTTTGTCTTCAGCGAAAACGCTGAATAAACGCCGACGATCTGGTGTTGTCGCCGGCTCTGCAAACTTAAAGGTCAGTTCATAGTGACCATTTGGCACTGCTTTAGCGTACGTGAGATCGCCCATTTTGTAGGTTTCATACAGGGGTTTATCTTGGGTGCCTTCGATAGCATCAATGCGACCTGTAATGCCATCTGTATTGCCGCTATCCGCTTCATAACTGACGCCATCAACACCACGGTACTGCCCTCCTCCGACATTTACCGCCCAAATCAAAGAGGTGTCGTCGGCCAATTCCGGTGCCATGACCTGCACCAGACTGTCTTCAGCTGACATTTTTTTCGAATCGAGGCTGGCCGAGCAAGCAGCTAACAGCAGTGAGGCTGCTACAACCGGTAAAGACGCACGTTTTCTCATTGTCATTGATGAATGCTCATAATTTTTTCCCGGGGCGCTTAATCGCGTGATTACTTCGAGAAAAATGATAGAGCACCCGGTTATAAATCTCTATGCCTGACAGGCTGCATCGGTCCGTCTTGCCCCGCCCTAAGTCCGCCCTGTCGATTTAAGTGTTTGGCCGCGATTGAAGACAGGCACAATACGCCGTCAACACTGAGTTTTGAACCAAGCGTAATAACAATAAAGGATCAGAGAACCTCATGCCTCATGTCGAACACACATTTACTGCTGAAGCGGACAAAATTGCTTTCTCACAGAAGGTGATTTATGGCTTTGGCGCGCTAGCTAACAACCTGTTGGGCGCCGCTATTGGAATGATGTCGATCGTTCTTGTCACCGGGCTAAAAATGAATCCAGCTGTCGTGGGTTTATTGATGGCTTTACCTCGCTTGACTGACGCCCTAACCGATCCGTTGATGGGCTTTATTTCTGACCATACGCGTTCTCGGTGGGGCCGGCGTAAACCCTATATCTTTTTCGGTGCGATTTTTGCTGGCTTGATTTTTGCCCTGCTATGGCAATTACCCTCGGGGTACAGTGAAAGCTTTTATTTTTGGTATTTTTTGCTGGGGTCAATTTTGTTTTACCTAGCCTACACCGTATTTGCCACGCCTTGGGTTGCCCTCGGCTATGAACTCACACCTGACTATCATGAGCGTACGCGTTTAATGGGTGTGACTAATTTTATGGGGCAATTCGCCTGGGTCGGTGTGCCTTGGCTTTACGCGATCATGCAAAATGAGAATTTATTCTCTGACCCAGTGGAAGGCGCACGCAGTGTTGCCATCGGTATTGGTATTTTTGTCGCTATTATCGGCATACTTCCCGCCATTTATTGCAAAGAGCGTTTTCAGTCTAGTCCAGAAATCAGTGATCAAAAAAATGACATAAAAGAAAGCTTCGGGGAAGGGTTGAAGCGCAACGTTAAAGATTTTCTTCACGGTTTTGCGATCACCATCAAGTTCAAACCTTTCCTTAAGCTCTGCGTGGCCACATTTTTAGTGTTTAACGGATTTATGTTGGTTTCAGCGTTTACGTCTTACGTCATTATTTATTATGTGTTTGGTGGTGACCAAGTTTTAGGTGCTGAATATATGGGGTGGTCTGGGACCGTCAGCGCAATCTCAACGTTTGGTGTCATTGTCCTAGTGACAAAGCTTTCTACACGCTACAGCAAGCGGCAATTGTTTTTCTTCTCTACCGGCGTATCAATTTTTGGTTTTGGGTTAAAGTGGTTTTGTTTCACACCCAGCAATCCGCTTCTATTATTAATCCCCGCTCCTTTTATTGCATTTGGCTTAGGCGGCCTGTTTACATTAATGAGTTCGATGATGGCTGATGTTTGCGACTTGGATGAACTGAATACTGGAGAGCGTCGCGAAGGGATGTACGGTTCGATCTTTTGGTGGGTTGTTAAACTGGGCATGGCGCTGGCGCTGGCGCTCTCTGGAATTTTGCTGAACATGACGGGTTTTGATATTGATTTGGCGGGGGCTCAAGCAGAGAAAACACTCTTTTTAATGCGTATTTTTGACATTGCTATCCCAATGGTCGCTTCAGCAATTGCCATTTGGATTATTGTTACCTATGACCTCGATGAAGATAAAGCCAATACCGTCCGCCAGGCATTAGAAGCCCGGCGTAACGCCGTTTAAAAAACCAAGGAGAAATGTGTGCCAGCTTACCGAAAACAATCGGGCAATGGACAGTTAAGAACCCTAGCCGGAATTGACTTTTCCGAATATTCCGAACAAGACCTTGAGTCTATGGTTGAGGACGTTTTGGCCAATAAGATTCACGGTCTATCATTCAGTCCTTATGTCGACGGCCAGGGTCCCGGTACCGTCATAGATGCTGCTCAAATTCAGCAGCGACTGTCTTTGATTCAATCTCATATTGGCTGGGTGCGCTCGTTTTCTTGTACCGAAGGCAATCAGGCGATCGCAGAGGTTGCCCGCAGCAATCACTTAAACACTATGATTGGTGTTTGGCTTGATGATAATCTGGAAAACAATGAGCTCGAAATAGCCAATGCCATTGAGGTAGGACGCGCCGGTAACGCAGATATTATTGCCGTTGGCAATGAAGTTTTACTGCGAGAAGACCTGAGCGAAGACCAATTGATTACCTATCTTGCCAGAGTCAAAGCAGCGCTGCCGGATGTTGATGTAGGTTACGTTGATGCCTACTATAAATTTGTTGATTACCCACGTGTTACCGCTATGTGTGATGTTATATTGGCAAACTGCTATCCTTTCTGGGAAGGTTGCGCGGCAGAATATTCGCTGTTGTATATGAAAGATATGTATCGCCGTGTATCTAAGGCCGCCAACGGCAAAAAAGTCATTATTAGTGAAACGGGTTGGCCCAACATTGGCACGGCTTTCGGTGATGCGGTACCTTCCTACGGAAACGCCATGCGTTATTTTCTTAACACCTACCAATGGGCCGCCGAGGAAGGTATCGACGTTTTTTACTTCTCTGCCTTTGACGAAAATTGGAAAGTTAAGGATGAAGGTGACGTCGGCGCCTATTGGGGACTATGGGATAAAGATGGTGCGCCGAAATATGCATAACCGCCACCAATTGACTCCTTACTACACCGATAATTTGAGGTCATAACGTGACTAAAACACCGACGAAAAGACAACGATATACACCGCCGAGTGGCAATGCTATTTGCTATTCAGGTTACCGTCGTCATCAATCGCCACAGGATGAAAGCTTTCCATCTTACGAAGAAATTGCAGAAGATCTCAGCATCTTGGTTTCTCAGTGGCAGTTCTTGAGATTATATGATTGTAGTCTTCATGCGAAGCGGGTGTTGGACGTGATCAAAACAGAACAACTGCCGCTGCAAGTAATGCTAGGCGCTAATATGCGCGCTGAACACAGCAATCCAAGCTGCCCCTGGGACGCCAATTTTACTGAAGCACAGCTGCTACACAACAGAGAGGCTAACGCGCAAGAAATTGAAGACATGATCGCCTTAGCGAAAGCTCACCCTACGACCGTATTTTCTGTCTCGGTTGGCAATGAAGCCAGTGTAGAGTGGAGTGATCATCAGGTGTCAGTTGAGCAATTAATTCTTTACGTTCGACGAATAAAAGCAGAAATTCAACAGCCGGTAACGTTCTGTGAAAACTATGTGCCCTGGTCAGACAAACTTGCCCCCCTAGTGGCAGAGCTCGATTTTATTTCTTTACACACCTATCCCGTGTGGGAATACAAAGCGATTGATATCGCCTTGGATTACACCAAAGATAACTACTATACCGTTGCCGAGCGCTACCCCGATATACCGGTAGTCATAACTGAGGCCGGCTGGGCGACCGCCTCGAATGGTCGCGGTATCGAGACATGGAATGCCTCTCAGGATCTTCAGGCTATCTATTACAAAGCGCTGATGGAGTGGACCCGTGACGCCGATATCCTAACGTTTGTTTTTGAAGCATTTGACGAACCCTGGAAAGGCTCCAGTGAAGAGCTAGAGCCTGAAAAACATTGGGGACTGTTTACCGTTGATCGTCAACCAAAATTAGTGATGCAAGAAATCTTTGCCCATTTAATTCCTACTTAGAGACTACTTATGACTAACTGTACTGCGGTGACGGGTGAATTTGTCACCTTAGCAGGAGAGCGTTATTACGCTATCCGCAATGTCGATAACATGGCCCCTTTTTTTATTAGCGTTGTTTCTGACAGCGATCACTGGATGTTTATTGCATCGACGGGCGGTCTTACAGCTGGTCGAATCTCTCCTGAAACCGCCTTATTTCCCTACATCAACGTTGATTGCATTTACGAGAGCACGCCACATACCGGCAGCAAAACTTTACTGCGTACAACAGTTGATGGCGAAACTTATGCTTGGGAGCCTTTTAACCAAGAACACAATGGTCGCTACCAACTCAGTCGTAATCTCTATAAAAACACCTTGGGTAACAAGTTGCTGTTTGAAGAGATTAACCATGATCTGCAGCTGAGTTTTCGCTATAGCTGGGCGAGCAGTGACAAGTACGGCTTTGTCCGCCAGAGTGAGATCCACAACCTCAATGACACTGAGCGTACACTTGAAATACTGGATGGACTGCAGAACATTCTGCCGGCGGGAACACCGCGATTTACCCAGACTAATACCAGTTATCTTGTTGACGCTTACAAGTGGAATGAGCTGGACAGCCATACCGGTCTGGCTATGTTTACCCTTTTTTCAGGCATCACCGACCGCGCAGAGCCCGCTGAATCACTCAGGGCGACCACGGTTTTCGCGCTGGGTCTTAGTGACCAAAAAATATTATTGAGCGCGAGGCAAATAGACCGATTTCGACAGGGCTTGAGTGTTGAACAGGAAACTCAAACTCGAGGAGTTCGCGGCGCTTTTTGGCTAAATACTACGCTGAAATTAGCGGCCAAAAGCGACCATGTATGGCGTATGGTAGCGAACCTTGAGCAAAGTCAAAGCGAAACTGTTGCCCTGCAGGCGCAGCTTGCTGACCCCGACAAACTGAGCGTATCGATCGACGAGTCAATCGTTGCTGGCTCCGATGCCCTGTCTCGAATTATGGCCAGTGGTGATGCTTTCCAATTGAGTGCCGAGGAGACTGTGTCGGTGCATCATTACGCCAATGTGCAATTTAATGTGATGCGCGGAGGTATCTTCGATGAGCAATACCAGATCGATCGCGATGATTTTTCAGCCACTATAAAGCTATTTAATCAACAGCTCTTTAGTCGCCACCAACATGTAATTCAGCAGCTCCCAGAAAAACTCGATTACAGCCAGTTACTGGCTGAGGTTCAGCAGCAAAATGATCCGCAGTTACTAAGGCTTTGCTACGAGTATCTGCCGATCACATTTGGCCGGCGGCACGGCGATCCGAGCAGACCGTGGAATCAGTTTGCTATCAAACTAAAAGATGAGCAAGGCAATCGCCTGCTGTCATATCAAGGTAACTGGCGAGATATTTTCCAGAACTGGGAAGCTTTGATGCTCAGCTACCCGGAATTCATCGAAAATGTCATTGCTACTTTTGTTAACGCCTCGACGATGGACGGATACAACCCCTATCGCATTACTAAAGAAGGTATCGACTGGGAAGTAGAAGAGCCGGACGACCCCTGGAGTTATATTGGTTATTGGGGGGATCACCAAATTATTTATCTTCAAAAACTACTTGAGCTGTCTCAGCAATTTCATCCCCAGCGTTTAAAAAAGTTATTGCAACAAGCTATTTTTAGCTATGCCAATGTCCCCTACAAGATTAAACCTTTTGCGGCATTACTGGAAAATGCAAAAAGTACCGTGGTTTATGACCATGAATTGGCGGATCAGATTGATGCTCGAGTGGCATCAATGGGGGCAGACGGCAAGCTCGTCGTCGATGCTGATGGCCAAGTTTATCAGGTCAACTTGACGGAAAAATTACTGGTTCCTCTGCTTAGTAAATTGGGTAATTTGGTGGTTGGCGGCGGCATCTGGTTAAACACCCAGCGGCCTGAGTGGAATGATGCGAACAATGCGCTAGTCGGCCAAGGTTTGTCGATGGTGACCATGTATTACATGCGTCGATATACGTTATTTCTGAAAAAGCTACTAACCGAACAAGTGGGTGTTGTTAGTTTGACGCGGGAGGTCAGTCAATGGCTAACTGATACCGCTCAGGTGCTCGAAGACATCAGTCTGGCTATAGCTAGCGGGCCAATTAATGCTGAGCAACGTTATCAATTCCTTGTGGGTGTTGGCGAAGCTGCGAGTCGATATAGACAGACAATTTACCATCAGGAGGTGCTCAGCGGCGGCCAATTGCATGAGCTCGATGCAATTCATAAACTGCTCGACAACGCTCTCAATATCATTGATCACAGCATTCAGTATAATCAGCGAAAAGACGGTCTGTATCATGCCTACAATGTCTTATCCTTTGAGGACGCGAGGGTCAACATAGATCCCCTTTATCTCATGCTGGAAGGACAAGTGGCGGCCCTAAGCTCTGGTGCTATCCCGCCCAAAGCGGCCGTAAAAGTTCTCGAGACACTGTTTGATAGTGCGGTCTTTCGTCCAGATCAGAATTCTTTTCTATTATATCCCGATCGCGATCTACCCGGTTTCCTTGAAAAAAACCAACTACCCACTGCCGGCGTTACGGCGCTACCACTATTGACGGCATTAATCAGTGAAGGGAATTGCCAGGTCATTGAACAAGATCTCACCGGTTGTTATCGATTTAATGGAGATATTCATAACGGTGACGATCTTAACCATGCACTTGACGCATTGATTGAGGAGCATGGGGATAAGCTAGAGATCATCAGAAAACCGCTACAAAAACTGTATGAATCTGTCTTTAATCATAAGGCATTCACCGGCAGATCTGGAGGTATGTTTGGGTTCGAAGGCCTGGGCAGTATCTATTGGCACATGGTCTCTAAACTAATGCTGACGGTACAAGAAAACTTCTTTGCTGCACGGTCTCAAGCTGATGACGCAACCGCTAAACAGTTGGGCGATTTATACTATCGTGTTCGCGAGGGTATAGGGTTCAATAAAACACCAGAAGACTATGGCGCCTTCCCCACCGATCCCTACTCGCACACGCCAAAGCACATTGGAGCTCAACAGCCAGGCATGACGGGGCAGGTGAAAGAAGAAATGATGGCTCGTTTTGCCGAGCTGGGAATTCGTGTCAGTGAGGGTGAAATTAACTTTGATCCCTGTCTGCTGCGGCCCTGTGAATTTATTGATACGGTGAAGGTTTTTCGTTTTCTGGATGTTCACAATCAATGGCAAGAGTTTGATGTTCCAGAAAATGGCCTGGCTTTTACGTGGTGCCAGCTACCATTGGTCTATCGTATCTGTGAATCACAGTCACCCGCGTTGACAGTAACCCTTGCCAATGGTGATAGTCTTTCGCTTACGGATTTGCGCCTGCCGGCAGATTTGGCTGAAGCGGTATTTACGCGCAATGGCTTCATAGAAAAACTGGAATTGACAATTACCAGTGAGCAGTTGTTCTAAATCGTGAAAGGCAATAAAACCGTGGATTGGCGCTCCCACTACATGGTTTTATTGCCTCACTGATCCCGATTGGGGTTTTAAAGTATCTCGCGGTGAATGTTGAACGCCCCAGCCCAAAAAAAAAGCTGCCCCACTATTCTCAGTCGAACGTTTTCAGGGGGCAACGGTTACGGCCTTATCCCCGATAATCTCAAAACTGGCGTTCAGGTCTGCAGTCGAACTCCCCCCCGTCCATAAATGAAACACACCGGGTTCAATAATGCGATTCATTTTGCGATCGTAAAATGCCAGTGCGCTGGCTTTTAATAAAAATTTTACTTGTTGACGTTCACCAGCACTTAAGTGAACTTTTTGAAATTGTTTGAGCTCTTTTACCGGGCGCGTAACATTAGCCGCCAGATCTCTTGTATACAACTGCACGACCTCCTGCCCTTCACGCTCGCCACAATTAATTACATCAACAGTGACTGTAATCACGCCGTCGATGTTCATTGTTGATGATGACAAATGAAGATTTTCATAGGTAAAAGATGTGTAGGATAAACCAAAACCAAAAGGAAAAAGTGGAGTAAAACCTGCATCTAAATGGAAGGCACTCATGCCCAGAGACGTTTGCGCTGCACGGGGTGCGATATCATTCATATGGACAACAGATTCAGCGCTAGGTGGCTTGCCAGTATTCTTTTTGCCGTAGTAAATAGGAACCTGGCCAACCATTCGAGGGAAAGTGATCGGTAATTTTCCAGAGGGTGACACCTCCCCAAATAGTAGGTCCGTCAATGCGGTTCCTGCCATCGTTCCCGGGTGCCACGCGTACAAGATGGCATCGACATGGTCAATAATTGGCTCTAGCGTCAATGGGCGTCCTGCCATGACGATTAGAATCATCGGTTTTGCTGTTTTAGCTAAAAGATGAATGAGTTGTTCTTGTGCACCAGGCAATGATATATCGGCTCGCGAATGGGCTTCACCGGAGAGAATAGATTCTTCGCCCAGGCACAGCACAATGGCATCACTTGACTGGGCTGCAGCCATCGTGCGATCTATATCAATAAAGGTGTTGGATCGAGTCGTCTCTAGAGCACGATCGACATTGACGGTCAATGAGTCGCCGGCAAAAGCGTTTATCGCTTGAAGCACTGTTTCGCTATCGTCCGCGTCACCGTCAAATATCCATGTTCCCAGCTGTTCATAGGCATCGTCCGCCAGAGGACCAATAAGCGCAATCGACGACAGTGCTGAAAGCCTTAGCGGCAGCGACTGATGACTGTTTTTGAGTAGCACGACACTTTCCAATGCTAATTTTTTTGCCGCTTGTCGATGGTCGTGATTGACCAGCGCAGGTAGTTTATCAGGCTGTGGATAGGGATTTTCAAAGAGGCCTAAACGAAACTTAAGTCGTAAGATATTCTTAACCATTTCGTCGACTTGGGCCAGTGAAATTCGACCTTCTATAATCAAGCTTTCCAGATGTTGGCTATAAGTATTACTGACCATTTCCATATCAATACCGGCGTTGGCCGCTTCGAATGCCGCCTCTTTGTCGTTAGCAGTAAAGCCATGTTCGGTAAGTTGTACGATGGACTCCCAGTCACTAACTACCATTCCTTGGTAACACCATTCCTCTCGTAAAATTTGTTTCAAGAGAAACTCATTACCCGAGGCAGGCACACCATTTAGATCGTTAAAAGCGGTCATAAAGCTTGCGACACCGGAATCCAACGCCGCCTTAAATGGGGGTAAATAAACATTGCGTAATTCGTTCTCGGCGATGATAGCCGTGTTGTAATCCACGCCGCCTTCAGCTGCACCGTAGCCAGCAAAATGTTTCGCACAAGCGGCAATACTGCCAATTGCACTGAGATCCTTACCCTGAAACCCCCTAACCATGGCGGCACCAAGCTCGCCGCACAGGTATGGATCCTCTCCCAGGCTTTCAGCAATCCTTCCCCAGCGGGGGTCCCGAGTAATATCAATCATTGGCGCGAAGGTCCAATTGACGCCTACCGTGGCTGCTTCAAGTGCCGCTACCCGAGCGCCCTGCTCAATGAGCTCGGGATTCCATGATGCAGCCTGTCCCAGAGGGATAGGGAAAATAGTTTTGTAGCCATGGATCACATCGCGGCCTATCAACAGAGGAATACCGAGTCGACTGTCTTCTAGCGCTATACGCTGAAGCTCGCAGATCACATCAATGCTCACTATATTGAGCACAGAGCCTAGTTGTCCGAGCTCCAAAGCCCTGCGCTGGTCATCCGAAACACCGTCTTCCGAGCCGTGGGCCTGGGCCATTTGACCAATTTTTTCAGCCAATGTCATCTTTGCTAAAAGTATTTCAACACGGTCTTTAGTCATCTGGGAGGCCAATTGTGCAGACGCGGGCGGCAAATTTTTATTCATAAAATAACTGATTCAAGTTAAAGGAGATCAACACAAGCCTTGAAGGGCTAGTGCACCGACAACGGTTGCACTTTAGGGGCAAAACATCACAACTCAATCAAAACACGACGAAGAGGGCCTAATCCGGGTTGGGTCGGTGACTTTTGACCTACCAGTGATTGTTGATAGCCGAATATAGCCTTTGACAATCATTGCATAGGCTTTGGCCAGTTGAAATAGGTAGTGTGACAACCTCATCGTTAGCCGCGGTATGGAGCCGCAGCGCCTCTAGTGAGCCCATCACCGCAAACAAAGTAAGAAATCACTAAGCTCAACGCAATTTCTAAGCTGCATTAAGCTCCGTATCTGCTCGCTAACGCTGGACTCTTATCACCGTCATATGTTCGATCGGCTGGTGATCCTAGCATCTGTTCTACTATCAAACAGCGGCGCTGCTGTCGTAAGATAAGCATGAGCTAGCATTCTGTAAAAGTTGTTGTCTATGTAGGTAATCTTTATCGTGCTGAAAGTTTACGGTTTACTCTTTATCTCTCTATTCTCGATATTACTGAGTGCTGAGACGCGCCCAATAAAAGCGGAAATACCGAACCACGCTGCTATTTTGCTGTATCACCATGTTGCCACTACTACCCCGACTACTACAACGATAAGCCCAGACTTATTCTCGCAGCATTTGGCGTACTTGGCCGATAATCAATTTCAGGTCTGGCCATTAGGTAAAATAGTCAGCTATTTAACGCTTAAAAAGGCGATTCCTGACAAGGTTGTCGCGATTACATTTGATGACGGCTATCAATCTGTCTATGAAAACGCCTATCCAATGATTAAACGCTATGGGTGGCCATTTACCATTTTTGTCAGTACGAATGCCATTGATCAGGGTTACAACCGGCAAGTTAGTTGGGAGCAACTGCGAACAATGGCTGACAACGGCGCCTCTATCGGCAATCACAGCGCAACCCATACACACTTTCTTAAGAGGAATGAGGGCGAGGGACTGGCAAAATGGCAGCAACGGGCCACCCGCGACATAATGAAAGCTGAGCGGCGTATTATCGAAGAGATAGGCCACAGCGAGCAACTATTTGCCTATCCCTACGGCGAATACAACCGCGAATTAACCGCGCTGGTTCACCAAATGGGCTTTATCGGCTTTGGTCAACAGTCGGGCCCTGTGGGTGAATTATCGAATTTTCTGACGATACCACGTTTTCCATTTTCCGGACGATTCACCAACCTAGATGATTTCGCATTGAAACTAATGACCCTGCCCTTCCCTTTAACGGCAGTTGTAGCCCCCGACACTCCGCTTGATCACGGGAACAGCAAGCCTAAGCTAACGCTCAAATGGACAGATGCTGTTCCAAATTTTGCGGCCTTGCGCTGTTTTGGCAGCGGTCAGGGAAATTTGGCGGTAAAACTAACAGGCAATCATCAAGTCGTGATAACCCCTAGTAAAGAGATACCGCTGGGACGCTCTCGCTATAATTGTACTGCCCGTATCATCGATGATGCTAAAGGTGAGCGATTCTATTGGTATTCAAAGCCGTGGGTACGGCTCAATACGAATAATCAATGGATCCTCGATTGACGTTGTACATGACCGATGTTCTACACCACGGCAAGGCCCATTATTGCTGGTGGGTCTGCGAATGATACGATCAGGGGCGGGATCAAAGCGATGTGCGGGTGTTTAACACGTCTGCTTTAGTTTTTGTCCCGGATACGCTGATTGAAGTCGAGCTTTTGTCTTAATGCATTGTGCTGCTCACGACCAAGCTTCAGTCGAGAATAGAAAAAGCAGGCTACCAGTGCCAAGCCGGCTGTCATCGCTAAAGTAAACCATCCCAGCGACTGTAGCACTCCAGCGTCAACGCTTCCCGGAAGAGAACCTGCTTTAATTCCGGTCAAATCAATGACGACTCCGGCTAACAAAGCCCCGGCTCCAGTTGTCGCTTTTGCAACGAAAGCTCCCGCAGCAAAGACCGTCCCTTCCTGTCGTTTCCCATTTTCTATTTCTTGCTCATCGATGATGTCCGCGGCCATTGATGAGGCAACAACCTGAATACCAACAATCATAAAGACACCAACAGCCGAGTTTAGTAACAGCAAGGGATAAATTAAAGCATGGCCATTTTCGGGCAGTAAGCCCAACAAACGGCCGCCAACAAACCACAGACTATTCAACGCCAGTATCAGGCTGAACGCGACCAATAGCTTGGGTTTGTCAAAACTCTGCCCGAGGCGATTGAGTACAACAAATGCGATCAGCGTTGCTAATGCAACAGGAACTACCACGCCAGCCAACTGCGCTGCGCTAAATTCCCAAAAATAAGTGCCCAAATACAAAGACAGTGTTGTGTAAACTCCGGTGGCCATACCGAAGGCTAGATTGGCACCCATGGATACACGGAAATTGCGATTTTTAAACGCCAATTTTACATCGTTGAAAGGGTCTCGCCAGGAAAATAGATGGCCTGCGGCGGCAGTAGCCAAACGAGGGATTACGCTGCTAGTACCCACCACACAAACAATGACAGTTACACCAGCGACTAGCGCGGAGAGAATTCCATAATGCCAATAATTGTCGGCGACCAGGCGACCGTCTACACCATCTTGCGTACCAAAAAACAGTGAAAAGGCAACGGCCGGTAAAGCCATTCCCGCCAGCCAGCCCATGGTAATTCTAGCTTTCGCGATAACCGTGCGTTCGTCATAGTCCGTTGAGAGCTCTGCGCCCATTGCTGTGTAGGGTATAAAGTAGATGGTCAAAAATGTGCGCAACAGCATGGACACGCCAAGGAACCAAACAAACATACCCGTTTGGCCCAGCGAGGCAGGTGGTGCAAACAGTGCCAAAAATAAGAACGCGGTTGGAAAGCCACCGGCTATTAATAGTGGATGACGGCGACCCCAGCGCGAGCGAAAGTTGTCTGACCAGCTGCCCACCACGGGATCTGTCACTGCGTCCCACAACAGGGCAATAAACATCGCCAGACCGGCTAGAGTGCCGCTTAACCCCTCTACTTGGGTGTAGTAAAAAACAACGAAGTTGGCGAAGGCGGTGTCTTTGACCGAAAATGGAATGTGACCAATCGCGTAGGACCACTTTTCTCTAGCTGACACTAGACTGATGAGTCTTTACTCCCGCAACACTTTTTAGCCCACATTACACCGAGTCCCGAGCGGGTGCAATTATAGCTATCGTAATGATGGTGATGTTCGTTACAGATGACAGCATGCATGCTGCCGGCCTCGTACCGCTAATTTTCACGGGTATTGCAAACGGCGACTGCACATTTCGGCGCTATAAAAACTCGACAATAACCCTTCAACGCTATATAGTGCGCGGCCTTCAGCCGTTGTTGCTACTGACGGCAAATACACTTTGAAAATTTTCGGAATACACCTTTGATCTCTACAGCAAACATCACCATGCAATTTGGCGCTGAGCCTTTGTTTGAAAATATATCCGCCAAGTTTGATAACGGTAACCGCTACGGCCTGATTGGGGCTAACGGCTGTGGTAAATCGACACTGATGAAAATCCTCAGTGGCGAACTTACGCCTACCTCAGGCAATATTTTCATTGAGCCCGGTCGCAAGGTAGGTACGCTTAGCCAGGATCAATTTGCGTTCGAACAATACAGTGTTGTCGATACTGTCATCATGGGCGATGTTGAATTGTGGCAGATTAAACAGGAACGCGACCGTATCTATTCAATGGCAGAAATGTCTGAGGAGGACGGTATGAAAGTCGCTCACCTTGAAACGCTATTTGCAGAAATGGACGGTTACAGTGCTGAGAGCCGTGCCGGTGAGATATTGCTAGAAGCTGGTATTGAGGAGGAGTTCCATTTCGGCCTGATGGCACAGGTGGCTCCGGGCTGGAAGTTGCGGGTCTTACTGGCGCAGGCGCTGTTCGCCAATCCGGATATTTTGTTATTGGACGAACCCACTAACAACTTGGACATCTATACGATCAACTGGCTCGCGGGCATTCTCAACCAGCGTAAAAGCACCATGATTATCATTTCTCATGATCGCCATTTTCTTAATTCAGTCTGCACCCATATGGCTGATATTGATTATGGTGAACTCCGTATATACCCCGGTAACTATGAGTATTATATGGCAGCGGCATCATTAATTCAGGAGCAATTACTGACTGAGAACGCGAAAAAAAGTGCAGAGATCGACGAGTTGCAAGCCTTTGTCAATCGTTTCTCTGCCAATGCATCAAAAGCTAAACAAGCCAGTTCACGCGCTAAAAAAATGGATAAGATCTCCCTCGACGAGGTTAAAGCGTCCAGTCGAGCAACTCCATCAATCAGCTTCAAACAAAGCAAGAAACTCCACCGACAAGCCATGGTGCTGGAAAATCTCTCTCATGGTTTTGACGATGAAACACTGTTTAATCAGGGGGATTTGATTTTAGAGGCTGGTGCAAGATTGGCGGTTATTGGAGAAAATGGCGCAGGTAAAACAACATTTTTACGGTGCCTGATCGATGAGCTAAAAGCTAACAATGGTGAGATAAAATGGGCCGAGAACGCTAAAGTCGGTTACTGCCCTCAAGACAGCACGGGGGACTTTGACAGTGATCTAAATTTGTTTGACTGGATGTCACAGTGGCGCACGCCCAAGCACGATGACTTGATGGTGCGTGGTATGCTCGGCCGGCTATTATTCACAGCCGATGATGCTAATAAAAAGGCGCGGGTTTGTTCTGGTGGTGAGAAAAATCGATTGTTATTTGGCAAATTGATGATGATGGACACGAATGTTTTGATCATGGACGAGCCCACTAACCACCTTGATATGGAAGCCATTGAGGCGCTTAATAAAGCATTAAAGAATTACGATGGAACGTTGATTTTTGTCAGTCATGACAGAGAGTTCGTCTCATCACTGGCAACCCGGGTAGTAGAGATAAAAGACCGACAGATGATCAGCTATCAGGGTACCTACAACGAGTATCTGGCTAGCCAGCAGCCAATCATGGAAGTTGCTTAGTCAAGGCCATTAGTGGGAAATTATCTATCGAACAACCGACAAGGTGAATGATGAGTATTCAGGAAATTGCGATATCCCACAATCAAAAAAAGAAGTTGTTAAAGTCTATCGAGGATGAAAACGTTATTTTTCAGGACGACAACGGCGATGTTGTTGTGAGTGTCGATAATTATCGTCAGTTCAAGCTCGATTCCAACGCGTCACCTATTGAAAAGGTTCTCGGTGATGACACTTTGGACTTTGACAGCCAATACTTCGTGTTTAGTTAGTATTGGCTTGGGTACAGACTCATTCAGTATCGGCTGGACTATTAATCCGCTGCAAAAAAATCTATAAATCACATCACATAATGCTTTTAACCGCCTGTTTTTAAGCGTTTTTTTGTAGGTAACCCCTCTGATTGTCGAGCTAACCATTGCTCCACGGATTTTTTAGGGGTTCTGTTAAGCTGCTGTATTGTCGCAAAGGAGATATTCTTAATTGGATATCGATCATTAATGGTGGCTAATAAATGTAGCCATAGTTTTACCGTCATCTCTGAATCATAGAGTGCGCGGTGGAAGTCTCCGGTTGAGGCAATACCGGTGTACTTTATCAGTGTACCCAACTGATGATTAGGTGCTTGCTGGTAAATTCGACGTGAAGCCAGCAGCGAACAGCTGAAGTCACCGCTGTATGAGCGTGAGATACGTGCCAGCTCGGCGTCGAGAAAGCGTTTATCGAAGGAAGCATTGTGGGCGACGAGATTATGACCCTCAATAAAGTCAGCAAATTGGTGCATTACCTTGGCGCTATGGTCTGAGTTAGCCAGCATGGTATTGGTGATACCGGTATGGTCTTCTATAAATCCACTGACCCGCTGTCCAGGATTCATTAATGCTTGGAATCGATCAACGACTTCGCCGCTCTCCAGTCGTACCGCGCCAATCTCAATGGCACGATCACCTGCATCGGGAGACAAACCGGTAGTCTCAAAATCTAGTACCACCACGGTATCGGCTTTCACCCTATGATTTCCCCACACTATTAGTTAATCGGCCGTCGTAAAGGTATTATTGTCGCTCGTTTATAATCTCTTAATTTCATCGTTACGAAGCGCTATTTATGCATTATCTGGTTTGCGCCATTATTGAGCAACTTCAATTTGACCTCAGTACCGCCGCGAGAGCCGGCCAGCAAGCGCACGATAGTGCCACGCATTCTGAAAACATCGCCGACAACAAATACGATACGCTTGCAGTAGAAGCAGCTTATTTGGCTCATGGCCAATCTATGCGTATTGCGCAACTGCAGCAGTTCATCAGCCTTTATCAACATTACCAGCGACCAATTTTTAATAATCAATCGGCTATTCAAGTAGGTGCATTGGTTTGCGTAGAAAATGAGCAAAAACAACAGAGCCGGCTATTTATTGGTCCTGCTGCAGGTGGCTTGAGTATTAGCAGTCAATGGGGCCTCGTTCAGGTCATCACCCCGACCACCCCGCTAGCACGGCTATTAATCAGCAAATATGTTGATGATGAAGTCGACTCGGAGATTAATCAGCGAAAGGTATGTTTTCGTATAGTTAGTATTGAATAAATCAAAGGGACCCTGAAATAGGTCCCTGGCCAAGACAAATACGCCTAGAATTGGTAAAAAGCGTCTACCAGTGGCCCTACCACGACGTCCGACACGATACTGAACGCCGCTAGCGTCTCTTCCATGGCTTTACGATCATCCTCAGAAGCTGAACCATAGCGGTTGCCTGCGGTCACAAAACCTTCAAACTGATGTTCCTGGCCATCGATGCTAACAAATAAATCACGCTTTTCCGCTTGATCAGCAAAGGCATCAAAGAATGCATCATAATCCTCTTCTGACACTTCATCTATTTTACAACTGAATTCAAAGCCTAAAATGGCGAATTCATCCAAATACAGCTTCTTACGGAGACGACGGCTTCTGACTATTTCATTGCTCATGGTTATTTGGCCTTTAAAAAGTATTGCGGTTGCCGAGCGGCGGCGCGCATAGTAGCAGTTTTTGATGGGTGGGGAAATAAGAGCTTACAGCCACCATTGGCGACGGGCTTTTTCGCTGTGGAAAGTCCAGGCTACTATGCGAGTCAGTTTTTGCCCTTGTTGCATCTGTATAGTTTTTATCAGGCTGGGCTTCACTGACTTGAGTGCTCGATAAATAGCGGCTAGGTTATCCTTTTTGGATACTAGACTCGTGAACCATAAACATTGATCCGCAACCCCTGCACTCTCTTTAATGATTTGCGTAATGAAGGCTACCTCGCCACCCGCACACCATAATTCGGCCCCCTGACCTCCAAAATTTAGTCTGCTGGTGGTGGTCTGCTGTTGGCTCTTAGCAAATTGGCGCTTCTCTCCCGCGGGTCGCGATTTTCGAGTAGCATTTGCCCGCAAGTTATTGATCTTGCGGGATGACCCCTCAGCCGCGGCTTCCGGCGAATGATGAAAAGGCGGGTTGCAGAGAGTTGCATCTACCCGCTCATTTTCACTCAATACACCCCTGAAAATGTTCTGTGTATTGGCTTGTAAACGGCAGTCAATACGCCCTCTCAGTGTTGAATTACTGACCACGAGCATTGCCGCTGAACTTACCGCAGCGGGATCGATATCGGTGCCTATAAAGGACCAGCCATAGTGACGAGTGCCTATAATGGGGTAAACACAGTTAGCGCCCATTCCAATATCCATAACAGTCACTTTTTTACCGACCGGGATAGTGCTGGAAACTTTTACGCGGTCACGCAAGGGATAAGACTCAGCCAAAATATCCGCGAGATAATGCAGGTAATCGGCTCGACCGGGAATTGGCGGACACAGATAACCGGCCGGTATATCCCAATGCTCCACTTGATAAAAAGCTCGGAGCAAGGCTTTGTTTAACAATTTTACCGAGTGGGGGTTCGAAAAATCAATGGACAAACGACCTTGAGAATTTTCACTGACTGCCGCTGATAACTCAGGCAGTACTTTCTTCAAACTGTCAAAATCATAAAGCTGTTTGTGAAGGTTGCGTGGATGCAAACCTTTGATACCTTGTTTTTTCGATGTCTTTGACGTCATGGTGCGGAGTATAAAAGGAATGAGGGCAACTACCAACTGCACGGAGGGCAATATAATTGCTTGAGTATAAATCGTTGGGTGAAACGGTATAGACAGTCATTTTTTTCGAGGTAGAATACGATCCTAACGTTAGGCCCCCGCCCCTTTTTTTTACGGACTTTCAGCCCCATGGATTACGAATTTACTCTCGATGAATATGATCGCCCCGTAGCAATTTTTAGCAGTGGGTTTGAAGCACTGGGCCGTTGGTTCACAGAGGAGCTGAACAATCACGAGTTGATTGACGAACTGCTCGATATTATCGAACAACTTGAACAGAACCGTATCGAGCGGCGGCAGCTGTATGGCAATGACTCACAGTTAGATATTGATCAGGATGAAGTTGTGGTGACTGCTTCAGCACTGAGTTCAGACGCTCCTGCAGAAATACCCGAAGGTACTCGGTTGTATGATGATGAGGGACAGGCCAGCTGTGGTCTTCAGGATTTTAAGTATGCCTTGTCGAGCTGGCAGAATTTTGTTGTTTGATGGATTAGAAACTATGTACCCTTGGCCCTATCGTTAGGAAGTTCTCCTCGACGGAGGCGTTCATTCGCGGCTATGGGTTTATATATTCAATAGCCATGCGATACAAAGTACTTGTGGAACCGTCAGGAGAGGCAGGAATAGTGGGATTTTCCAAGATTTAGTGGTGCTCTTCAACACCATTATCTCAGTGTAGTCGGTGGATACCCCAGTCATTAGAAACGCAAAACTGTTTCCCGGTGCGTTGGCTCGAGTCAATAGGTCTGCTGCAATCGGTGTGGAGCCCTCCGAGCACACTTCTATTAGTGTTGCCACGAGTACGGTTAGACCCAGTCCCGCTAGGGTAGGCCCAAAATAGATGCCAAATTGTTCGGGCGATACGAATGCTCTGACCAGCCCCGCCAATACCACACCAAATAAAATCCAGCGAAGCACCATGCGGGAGTCTTTCACCCCGGTCATCAACATGTCGATTAAATACGGGAACGTAATGTTTACCTTTGACCACCCATTTTTCGCTTCGAGCCAGAACTCGAAATCTTCTGGTAAATCTATTTTCTGGGGGTTGTCAGGCAGTATTTTTCGACTAACAAGGTGATCAAAAAGCGTTCCAACAATAACCGCAATTAGCATGGAAAGCAGAATAAATACCAGCGTCCAGCTAACGCCGATTAATGCTATTAAAATAAGCGTGAGTGAAAATGAGTTCCATGGACTAGCTATCAGAAAAGCCATAACCTGTCCGATAGACGCGCCTCGCTCATACAATTTCGCGCCTACCATTAGAATCCCATGACTGCAAAGATCTAGCAGCACCCCTGCCGCTGTCGCTCGAAGAACTCCCTTTATTCCGGCATTTGTTCCAAGTATCGAAATAACAAACTCTCTGGGAATCTTGGCTAGGATGGCGATCATAATAATACCGACAGCAATCCCCCACCATACGGTGTTGATTAAATCAAAAACGGAGGATGCAAAGCGTTGATACCAGACAATAGATACATCTTCGCCACCGAGCCATCCGTAGTGGACATACCCAATGGCGACGGTTAACAGTGACCCCCAAAGAAGAAAATCGGGTTTGCCCGCAGCAGGGTGACAATGATCATCATGTGGCTGTCTGGGCGCGTTTTGTAAAGTATTAGATGGTCTCATGGACATAATCCTTCCCTGACTCAAATACTATTTTACCTTGATCTTTTTTTCCTGATATTGCAATACCAAGCTGTATAACACCGGTAACACTAGCAGGTTCAACAGCATCACAGTCAGCATCCCTCCCAACATTGGCGCGGCGATTCGATGGGTTACGTCTGACCCAGTATCAGTGCTCAACATTATCGGGATTAGACCCGCCATGGTCGATATGGCGGTCATCGCTATAGGCCGAACGCGCTGAGATGTTGCTGATAAAACAGCATCCCTTATGTCTTCGAGCGCCAAACTTCGCTGGGCTGCACCTCTGCGTTTTTTTATCTCAGCATCAATGAAGCTCAGTACCAGCACCCCAATTTCTGCTGCCATGCCAGCAAGCGCTATAAAGCCAACGGCCACCGCAACTGATATGTTGTAATCATTAAGGTAGATAAGCCAAATGCCGCCCACTAAGCCGAAGGGTATCGATAACATAACAACCAGGGGTTCGGTAACGTTTCGAAAGTTTAGGTAGAGCAGTAAAAAAATAACCAGTAACGTTGCCGGTGTGACAATTTTCAGTCTTGTTGCCGCTCGCTCCATAGACTCAAACTGACCAGACCAGCTCAACGTGTATCCATCAGGTATGGATACTTGCTGCTCAACCGCAGTTTTCGCTTTAGCCACAAAACCACCGATATCGGTACTCGAAATATCAATATAGACCCAGGCATTCGGTCGACCGTCTTCACTTTTTATCACGGGCGGACCTCGGCTATAACTCAGGTCCGCTAACATGGCCAATGGGATTTGAGAGCCTATGGGTGTCTGCACCAATACTCGTTCGAGCGTTTCTATATCGCCGCGCAATGCTCTCGGATAGCGAAGGTTTACCGGATAGCGTTCGAGACCTTCTATCGTTTCAGTAATATTCATACCGCCAATAGCACTTTGAATAACTTCTTGAACCGCGCCCACTGTCAGGCCAAAACGTGCGGCCCGTTCTCGATCAACATCTATATTTAAGTAGTACCCGCCAACAGCCCGATCACCAAAAGCTGATGTAGTTTCCGGCAGCGTCTTCATCGCTTGCGCAATAGCTTCAGCGACATCTTGCAACACATTTAGATCGGGGCCCGAAACTTTAATACCTACGGGAGTTTTAATCCCAGTTGATAGCATATCAATACGCGTTTTTATCGGCATAGTCCATGCGTTAGAAAGACCCGGAAACTGAATGGCTTTGTCCATCTCATTCATTAGTTCTTGTGTAGTTTTATCAGGGCTTGGCCATTCATCTTTAGGCTTTAATCTTACGGTAGTTTCAATCATCGCTAACGGTGCCGAGTCCGTTGCAGTGCTAGCCCTCCCTACTTTGCCAAAAACATGTTGTACTTCCGGAAAGCTACTGAGAATTTTATCAGTTTGCTGAAGCAGTTCCTTGGCTTTGGTGATCGATATGCCGGGGAAAGTTGTTGGCATATAAAGTATGTCTCCCTCATCCAAAGGCGGCATAAATTCGCTACCCAGTTTAGAGTATGGGTAGTAACTAGCTGCTAATAATAGAGTCGCAATTAACAGTGTTGTTAAACGCCACCGCATTGCTAGTGTCAGCAAGGGTTTGTGCACGGCGTGTAAAAAACGATTAACCGGATTTTTATGCTCAACGATAATTTTCCCACGGAGTAAATAGCCCATCATCACGGGCACCAGCGTAATCGCCAATATTGCCGCGGCTGCCATCGCATAAGTGGCGGTAAAAGCCAGCGGGCTGAACAGACGCCCTTCCTGTGCTTGCATGGTAAATATCGGTAAAAAAGAAACGGTAATCACTAACAAAGAAAAGAACAACGCCGGGCCCACCTCGCGACTGGCGTCCCCAATGGTTTGCCAGCGTTCGTCCGCGCTTAGCTCTGAACCTTTTTGCTCTCGCGCTTGAGCTAAGCGGGTATGAGCATTCTCGACCATTACAATAGCACCATCAACCATTGTTCCGATCGTGATCGCAATACCCCCCAGAGACATAATATTGGCATTAAGCCCCTGCATTCGCATCACGATAAATGCCATAAGAATACCCAGAGGCAAGGTGATGATCGCAACAAGCGCAGAGCGCACATGAAGTAAAAATATAAGCACAACTAGGCTGACGATAACGAGCTCTTGAAATAATGATGTGTTGAGGCTTTTAACAGCGCGCTCAATCAGGTCGCCGCGATCGTAGACTGGGACAATCTCAACCCCGTCTGGTAACCCGGACTTCAAAGACTCAAGTTTCTCCCGCACTGCTTTAATCGTGGCTAGCGCATTTTCTCCATAGCGCATAATAACAACGCCGCCAGCGACTTCACCTTCACCGTCTAAATCAACCAGACCACGACGCAATTCTGGTCCGGTATGAACTTGGGCAACGTCTTGTAAACGAATAGGTGTTCCGTTCTTATCAATAGTAACGGGAATTGACTTTAGATCTTCAATGGATTGGATATAGCCAGAGCTACGAACCATATATTCGGTTTCAGCCATTTCGACCAGCCGACCTCCGACATCGCGGTTCGACATTTTTATGGCTGTCTTTATCATGTTGAGTGATATGTTATATCGCTGTAAAGCATTGGGATCTACCTCAACTTGATATTGTTTGACATAGCCGCCAACGGATGCAACTTCCGCAACACCATCAACGGTTTGCAGTGGATAACGTAAATACCAGTCTTGTAGTGAGCGCAATTGTGCTAGATCATTCTGACCGCTTGTATCCACCAGAGCATATTCATATACCCAGCCAACACCGGTTGCATCTGGGCCGAGTGTCGGCGTAATACCCTGCGGCAGTCGGCTGCTGATATAATTGAGTGATTCAAGCACGCGTGACCGTGCCCAATACATATCGGTATCGTCTTCAAAAATAATGTAGACAAATGACATGCCAAAAAAAGAATAACCTCTGACTACCTTAGTTTTTGGCACAGCCAACATCGAAGTTGTCAGCGGATAGGTTACTTGATCTTCTACCACTTGCGGCGATTGCCCGGGATACTCGGTAAAAACGATGACTTGTACGTCCGATAAGTCTGGAATCGCATCTAAAGGAACATTTTTATAGGCAAAAAAACCTACTAAAGTGATGATTACTGTAGCGATAATCACCATGACCCGATCACGCAATGCGGCAGTTATGATTGACTCAATCATGCTTATGCTCCCCATGGGTTGAAGAAGATTTTATCTCTCCAATAGTTGAAGCGGGAGCATTTTTCGCTAGGGATTCCAACATTTTTGAGGTTGCTTCACGCAGATTTGATTCTGAGTCAATCAGGAATTGGGCTGAAGTGACGACCTTTTCACCGGCAGTAATTCCTTCCAATATTACCGCTTGCCCTGCAGATTCTATGCCCAACTTTACGATCCGCGGTTCAAACTTGCCGCGACCCTGTGCCACAAAAACGTGCGTTTTATCACCGGATCGAATGACAGCCTCGGCAGGGATCACTACAGCGTGTTGCTGGCTATCAGCATCAATACGTACGTCAGCAAACATATTCGGGCGTAACAGTCGGTCAGCATTGTCAAATACCATCCGTACTTTAGTTGTCGGCGTTTTCGCATTTGAGTAGGGGTAAATATAATCTAACGAACCGACAAAGTCTTTTCCGGGAAGGCTTGTTAATGTCATTGCAACGGTGTCGCCCTTCATTATCCATGGTAACTCATACTCATAAATATCAGCGAAAACCCATACCTGCTTCAGATTTACAATGGTGTAAAGCTCAGTTTTTGGACCAACAAACTGCCCTGCTCTCGCGCCTATTTTTGTTATGGTGCCGGCTACCGGTGAGTGAATATGCAAGGTCTTAGTTATTTGTCGACTCTTTTCGAGGTCATGAATTTGGTGTGCTGGCACATCCAATAACCTCAGTCGCTCCCGTGCGCTTTTTACTAAATCTTCAGCACCTTGTCTGATTTCTGGTATATTGCTGTTTGCCGTTGCAGCTAGATTATTCAGTGCTAACAGATACTCTTGTTGACTCGATACCAGTTGCGGCGAGTAGATTTCTAAGAGAATTTCATCGGCGGCTATATCGTCACCCGTTTTATCAATCCGTATGGACTCAATCCAACCTTCAACTTTAGGGTGCAGTCGGGTGATCGACTCCTCGTTAAAATCGACACGTCCTACCGCTCTGACAACACGACTCAACGTGCGTTGTTGCGCTGTGGCCGTTCGCACGCCAATATTTTGCACAACCGTAGGGTCAATTGTTACGGTAGCACTTTTTTCAGTTTGTACCCCCTCTTCTGCATAAACTGGAATGTAATCCATACCCATAGAGCCTTTTGCCGGCGTTTGAGAGGTGATCGTTGGATCCATCGGGTTTCGGTAAAAAAGAGGTTTTTTCTCCTCGACCTTTGTCTGCTCAGCCGTTTTGGAACTCGAGCCAACGGACAGGTAACTTGAGAGCCCCCAGCCTGCAGTTAGACCAATGGCCAGCATGATTGAAGCCGCTACTATAATTGAGTTATTCATAAATTGACTCCTCGCCAACAGCCGCCTGTATTTTGGCTAATGCCTGTTTCGCTTCGCTTAATGATTTCCAGTACTGCAATTCATAATTCAACAGGGTGATTTGGCTGCGCACCAAATTTAAAAAATCCACTTTACTGACCTGGTACCCCGCCAGCATTGATTGCACAGTTTGTCTGGCTTGCGGAACAATGCCTGACCCGAATAATGACATCTGTTCACCCGCCCTTCGGTAGTCTATAACAGCCGTTGAAATCTCTGCCGAGACTCGTCCTTTTTCGTCTAACACGGCGTAATGATTTTTTTCCAGCTCGCTGGACTTTTGCCTTATTGCCTTAGACTGCTTTCTACCTGAATACAAAGGTACCTTGATACCAACCATGACTGAGACGAAATCGGACCGCGACCCACTCATTGGCATCGGGTTGTTGCCAGAGCGATTACCGTAATTCACTGCGACATTAAAATCAGGGTATTCGTTGCGTTTTGCCAAATCCAATCGGGATTCTGACGCCGCGACAGTTTGCTCTCTCTGTTTGATAATCGGCCGATGAATCGCCGCCAACTGATAGAGTCGGTGCTCATTTAAAATGGTCGGCAACGATTTATTCACGGTTCGTGGTAGCGACACCTCAGCATTAGCGCGGAGATTCATCATCGTATTTAGCAGAATCGCCTGATTACTCCTAAGGGCTTGTATTTGTATGTTCTTATCAATGAGTTTTGACTGTTCTAGTTGAGCTAACAAAACATCCTGCTGTAAGCCTTTACCGGTTTCATACTTAGTTTTTGCTACGTCAATAAACTGTTTGAGCAGCACTTGATTACTTCTTATAGTATCGATTGCACGGTCGAGGTAAAAAATCTGCCACCATTTCTGTTGCACATTAGCTATCAACATCAGTCGCATTTCGTCCGCCGTATAGAATGCTGCTTGGGCATCGAACTCTGCGGCTTCTTCTCGCAGGTTGAGTTTTCCAGGAAAAGGGAACGCTTGGCTGATGCCAACTTGTAGTTGGGTCATTGGTTCCTGGTCTCGATCGAAACTATCGGTTGGGAAATTCATTGCACCAAAGCTCACCACTGGATCGGGCAATGTACCCATTTGCGAGGGTATTTCAGACATTGCCCGGAAGCGTGCTTGCATTTCCGCTAACCCAGGATTTTCGCTAACCGCTGTCTTAACAGCCTCAGCCGCGCTTAACACAGAATTCTGTGCTTGTACCGGCAGTGCCAGCTGCATCAGTGTAAGCACCGTGGTTAATAATAAAATTTTGTCGTGTTTGTTCAGCATCAGTTCCACTCCAGCTCAAGATCGGCGTCTGCATAGACGTAACCAAGTCTCTATTTTTTTAAAAACTGTGGACTATATAGACTCAAACCGTTTGCTAACGGTATTGCAATATACTTGTAAGTCCTGGGCTCGTGTTCGCGCGCGTTCATATCGATCTCTTTTCAACGATTCGGCTTTATTGTGCACGTTATATGGCATCAGGCAGCAGTTCTCTGCCCGGTAATCAACGGGTGTGCCGATCATGTGCGCGTCCGCCGCTAAGCGACTTTCTTAAACTAATAATAGATAAACTTTGCAAGGGTGGAGTTACCCAACTATGCATTAAATCCGTTAGGAGCGGATTGGAGGGTGGAAGATGGGTGTATAGACGCCGCCTGATAAATGGTCGGACAAGTCTTGTATTGGTGTGAAAACGACTAAAGGCTCCAACCAATCTTGAAATGGCGAAAGCAGCCCTGTCACCGCTGAGCCACAGGATATAACACAGCTGCTGCTGCATTGTGATTGATCTTTGCAAGCATCACAGGCTTTATCTGCCGACTCAGTGCTAGACTCATCGAGTTGATGACATGGGGGCATGTCCATCACACTATTGACTTCGGTGACCTGATTAGTGGGCAGCTCGATCGACGACCCAAGCGCTACTGCCTGCACTGATTGAAATATCAGTGTCAGCACGAGAAGCGTTATTGGTAATCGTCGATTCATAAACTGCCCTTAGTATTGCATTAACTGTACGCCAATTAATACCAAATGCCCAATGATATAAATTGTGCCTGTAGGAATTAAATTTTACTAATGCCCAAGTCAGCCGCCCTTCTTCGCCGGGGTAATAACGCCAAGTTCTAGCAGCGACTCTGCGGTATCTCGCAAGGTCTCAAGAACAGCGTGAGGTTTTAACCCCAGCTCTTCCATGGCTTTTGTACACCGTGCGCGTAAGCGGGTATTGCTTTGTTCAGGGTGATAATCTCTGGCGACATCAATGTCCGGATACATACCGCTAAGAATATCAATCAGTTCCCGAGTGGTAGGCTCGCCAGATTCATCGGTGGCAACCATCATGTAGCGCGAGCCATTTTTGGCGACTTCACTGGTAGCCAATAAACGTTGGGCTTGAGCAATATCGCGGACATCAATAATATTCCAGTCTTGACCATTACCTTTAAAACCCCCGTCGCCCCCTTCCAAAAACTGCCCAATCCGTTGTTGCCAGACTGAATTATGGGGCGCCCCCATTAAAGGCCCCAATACGTGACACGGACAAACTGATACCACGTCAATACCGGACTCCTCGCCGAATTTGTAAGCATATTTTTCTGCATCTAACTTACCTTTTGCATAGGAAGAACGTTCGATGTTCCAGTTTTTGAACACGTCCCCCTTCCTATTTGTTGAGGTATAACGATCTTGCAGTGATTCGTAGGTACCTCCAGCCCAGTCGTCTTCGGTATAGATATAGTCTATTGGCCGATCTGGAGCGCCGGGCCCCATGATTGCCGCAGACGATGACGTATAGACTACGCGTTGAACGGTTCCGGCTTTCTTACACGAATCGAGTACCCCGGCCGTGGCCTCCAGCAAAGCGTCATAGGTCATTTGCGGAGTTGGTGGACCATATTTTGGATCTGTTCCTAAGTCGGCGGCGACATGAAATACGGCGGCACAGCCAGTAAAAACGTCGTCATAAGCGCCATTTTTCGAATCCAGCAAATCAATACTGTGTAGTTCAATACCGCCTGGTCCTTTGGCATTAATATCATGTAAATAGGACATTTTATCTGTCCGGCTGGCATCGCGAACACAGGCCCTTACGTGATACCCGGCTTCAACTAAATTCTTAACGACATGGGATCCAATAAACCCAGAGGCGCCAGTTACTGCAACGGGGCCCGCGTCGGGGCCTGAAATAGCGGTCATAGTTCATTCCTTATCAATAAACGATTTAAGATGACCGAGCATACTATGGTTGTTAGAAAATTGGCAGTCATCGCAGGGCTGTTGCAGGCGATCATATAGAAAAATTATTAGCCGTAGGTTGTCGCAACGCTAAGCAATGCAACACGGGCAGAGCAAAGAAGCTCCAACGTGGCTTTTCTACGCTTTTTATCGAAGAGATTTCTGTGCCAAGCTATTGGCTAACAGTTCGGTCAGTAGTTTTTGAGGTTGATCAAAGTTTGCGCTTTTTTCGATCATTGATAACAATTTTTCCACCAGTGAGTCCAGTTTCGCGGTATTTGAGGTTAGAGATGATTGTCCGCTATTTTGACCTGCTAGCCCGACATAACTCTCGGTAACCGTCGCACGGGTGCTTCGAGTGATATCCAGTGCCATGGTTGAAAATTCCTTGCCATCCATGTCAAAATTTATGGCCATTTCAAACGCTTTATCAAAATCACCATTAAAAAACTCGTCAGATACGGCAGACACTTCGGCTAACAAATTATTCAGCGCAGCCATTTCCCCACTATCCAGCTCGCCCTTCACCGTCATGGAAAAGTTGGATGAAACGTTTGCGGCGCGTTGATAGGTTAACGCCGCACTACTCGAATTTTCGGATTGAATGCCGGCAAAAGTAGAACTGCGATTGGTGGATATATCCGAGCTAAAACTCAAAGTGACTAGATCACCATCGCGGGTGCGCAGGCTAAGTTCAATAGAGTCATTGCGTCGATAGCTCGCCGCATAATCGCCGGCGGTAGCACGAAGATTACTGGCAGCGGGATTATCGTCAGCAGAAATTGTGCTCTGGCTGTAACGAGTCACCTCAGTACTTTGCTGTCGATAGGCGTTCACAACGCTGGAAACTAGCGCTGGGGCTGGTTGCGGAGGCTGGGACGGAGTTTGTGTTGATTGATTGCTGTCGAGAAACTGCGTTCGCAATTGTGCGAGCCCATCCCGAACCAATTGCTCAGTGACGTCAATTCCGCCACTGACCTCATCGCTCATCATCTGCACGCCCTGCAGAATGTTTTTTGCCTCTTTTAGGCCTTGTTGAAAGCCTTTTACCGATTGTTCAAAGGCGCTTTCTAGCGTTTCGCGATCAGCTCCGCTGCTGGCAAGAGCTTCAAGGCGCCCGCCAATGAAGCTGATAATAGTATCGGCACTTTGCTGCGAACTAGGACGTTGACCAAGAGGGATGATTTGATAAGCGACAGGAACTTTGTTCGTTTTCTGTTGAAAGTCGTCAAGTAAATTTCGGCCGTCATCGGAAAGATCAATGACTGGAATGGGCATCGGTGTCCGTGGCGAGTTGACGGCTCTGTCAGGGTTGTCATTGGTCCGAGATGAGGGGGTCTGTAAACTATTAAATGACCCGTTAAGGAGGGATGTAATATTCATAATATCGACCTACCTGAAGAGGTAGCGACGCGGCTTATTACCGGCCCTAACCCTTTGCGAACTACCTTCTATACAATATCGGCTAAATGGCTGTTTTCTTGAGGAGTTATTGCTACTTATTCCCAGTATATGATCCGCCGAGCTGCTAGCAACTGGCCTAGACGGAACCTGCAATAACCAAGGCAGTTAAAACGTGTCTTGAACAGCGATAATGGATTATTCTGAACCAAAAATGCGACGATTGTGATAGGCGTATGAGGCTTCAAAAGCTGACTTTTGAAACTTCTTCAACTCCAGGCTTTCAAAATCCACTGACAGCCTGTTGCGCTTGATCTGCTCTTTTATTGTACTTGAAGAAATTAAGCTCACCGGAATAGTGGTAAGCTGAATAGCGGCTTCCAGCTTAAAACTGGTGGCGCTGCCAGCCCACTTACCCTTCTGATCGCGCTCGATAATTGCAATTTCATCGACTTTGTAATCACCCATTAACTGAACAAAGGCGGCGTGGAAAGCACGAATAGTGTCTGTTCCCGCTGAATGAGAAACGGCAAACAGACGCTGTCGACACTCGGGGATATCAAACACGTCGTTATCATGTCCGACGATACAGATTATAGCTTCGCCGCCTTTTAGTTCTACACCACAAACTCGCATGCTTACCCTTTAAATAATTGATTAAAGAACACATTATAGCTGCTTATACGCGCTATATGTTCGCAACATTGTGCTCTTCACAGAATGCCTCACTAATGTCCCATAGATGTTTTGCTACCTCTGGATCGTTAGCTTCGGCCGATGACTTGCCTCTCTTACAATGTGAAAAGTAAGCGCCCTGCATGTCCTTTCCATTTATGTAGGCCGCGCAATAAACGGTGGTCGAAGCCCCTTGATTAGGTGTTTTGGTAAGCGGGCTAATCAACGTCATCAGCAGGCTAAACAGCCCTGAATTCCGTCCAATATCAGTTGTGATCAAAGTCCCAGGGTGCAACGAGCATGCATTTAAGCCCTGGTCGCCAAAGCGACGCTGCAGTTCATTAACGAAAAGAACGTTGCATAGTTTTGCCTGGCCATAGGCCGTAAATACTGCAAAATTGGTTTTGGTGAGTGGGAATTTCTTAAAGTTAAGTTTTTTAGGCGCGCGGTGTGATTCACTTGATACCATCACCACTCGGGGATCTTTAGATTTGAGAAGTCTTGGCAGTAACAGTTTACATAACGCAAAGTGACCGAAATGGCAGACGCCAACGCACTGCTCAATACCTTCATCGGTTTGTTGGTAGTTAGTGGGTACCAGACCAGCGTTACCAATGATGACGTCAATAGTGTCCCAGCTAAGGTTTTCCGAAAAGGCCTTAACACTTTCAATGGATGAAAGGTCCAGCTTTTTGAACTCGACACGAACATCATTGTGGCATTTTTGAATTGCGTCTACTGCAGACTTACCTTTGTCTTCACTCCGACAGGCGACAACAACCTCTGCTCCCGCCACAGCCAAACTGCGAGCAGTTTCATAGCCAATTCCAGTATTTGCTCCGGTGACAACAACCTTCTTTCCAGTTAAATCTAGTCCGTCTAGTACCTGGTCTGAATCTGTTCTGCTTCCAAACTTTTTGGCGTGGGCCATTTTTATACCTCTATAAGCGACGCGTATACCTGCGGCTGTTTCGTTGCACTGCGTTAGATCCAATAATATTGGTCGCGACGAAAATGTGTTATTGCTCGTTCAAAAAATCTGCCACCACTTTATACAAAGAATGACGATTGTTTTCGAGAAGTAACGAGTGGGTTCCAGCGCCGATTGTAGTTAACCGTTTTTCCGCCGCGCTGGTCAATCTTGAAAACACCGCCCGACTCTGTTCTGGGGTCGTTTCCTTGTCTAATTCGCCGACAACAATCTGCGTTGGCGCGGTAATCAAGCTCGGATCGTACCAGTGCGTTCCTGTCGTTGTACAATGAATGAAGTCCTTCATTACCCCTGTTGGGGCCTTGAGAACCCCCTGCTCGTTATCGCCTGCTGTTGGATCGCTGCGAACAACATCATCACACCATTGACGAACCCGAGATTCTGGAACCAGTGCTCTAAACTCTGTGGTGGTTAGCCCTGTTGCCCAGCGTTTCATCGCATCATCAGCGTTTAGTGTGCGGTAAGCCCCCGTAGCAGGTGGAATGACCCCTGCGGAGGTGCCCTTTTCGACCCAAAGGGCTCCGCTAAGCACCAACCGGTGTATTTTTTCGCCAAAGATTCCAGCATAGGCCCCACAAATTGCCGAACCCCAGCTGTAACCGATGAGGCTTAAGCTGTTGATGTTTTGTTGTTGAAAAATAAATTCTATTGCACGATCCACGTCTGCGACGGCTTGTGCAGTATCCACCAACGGCTTATTCAACTCCGCTGACTCATACATTGCCTTGGGCCTGTCCGACCCGCCATAACCTAGTAGATCAATGCACCATGTATCAAACCCTCGGCTGGTCATATCATCCATCCAGGAGCAACCGTCTATGGGATAGTCATAAGTCATGGTCGAGCCGTAAGTTGCACCGTGAACAAACAACACGGTATTTTTTGTTTTAGTAGTTTTTGATCCACTTAGACATTTATGACGAAGCAGCAGGTTGCAACCTTCAGTTTCGCTGACTATTCGATAATCAGTTTTCATTATCATGGTATTTTTGTCCTTATTCACTTCGCGATGTCTACCGAGAAGAGTGGCGTCATGAGTGCATCGCCATTGTCCAAACAAGGCCCTACTAATTATTGGTTCTCGGACTCCGCGTCCTGAAGAGACTTTAGCTCACGGGACAGTCTTTCAGGTGAACCTGTGTTACCGGCGATCAGCTTGTAAAGGCCTGGAACCATAAAAAGTGTTAGCAATGTTGCCAGACTCACTCCTGACAAAATGACGACACCCAAAACATTGCGACTTACCGACCCCGGACCGCTCATCAGCACCAATGGCATAGCACCTACAAGGGTAGATATGGTCGTCATAAGAACGGGGCGTAACCGTAACTGGCAGCCTTTTATGATAGCCTCAGTAAATTCAACACCTGTATCACGTACTTGATTGATAAATTCGACAATGAGAATGCCGTTTTTTGTAGCTATTCCAATCAGCATCAGCAATCCGATCTGGCTGAAAATATTCAAGCTTTGACCAGAAAGCATCAACCCAAGCATGCCGCCAACAAGAGCAAGAGGTACGGTAATCATAATAACCGTCGGGTGGACAAAGCTTTCAAACTGAGCGGCCATGACAAGAAACAGCACTACGAGGGCAAAACCGAAGGTGAAGTAAATGCCCGTAGATGACTCTTTATATTCCAAAGATTGCCCTTTGTAATCGATCTTGGCCTTATTAGGAAGATCACCCCGAACCGTTTCCTCAAGAAACTGTAAAGCCTCGCCTAAACTGACGCCAGGCGCTAAACCACCGCTGATAGTTACCGACCTCATTCGATTATAGCGATTGAGTTTGGCGATTCCCGAAACGTTTCTAATCTGCAAAAGGTTTGATAATTGAATCAGCTTTCCGGTGGTGCTCGACCGCACATAGACATTGCTGATATCTCCCGGGGTCACTCGTTGATCTTCTTGCAGCTGCACTATGACAGGGTATTCTTCGCCGTCGTCAGAGTAAGTTGACACCTGCTGGTCGGTCATTAGTGCCTGCAAAGTTTCGCCAATTTCCCTAACAGAAACACCAAGTGCTGCTGCTCGATTTCGATCAACGCTAATATGTATTTGCTGCTGAGTTTCTTTCAGATCAGAATTTAGCCGGCCGAACAAACCACTTTCATCTGCCGCGATCATTATCTCATCGCGCCAGTTGGCAAGCTCACTAAAATTTTGGCCTTGAATAACAAATTGAATCGGCGAATCAGGTCCACCACGAGAGATACCCGATGGCAAAAAAGCCATTACGCGAATGCCGGGAATTTTTTCCCATTCAGAGACCATCCGATCTCGAAAATCGAATACTGAGAAATCACGCTCGTTCCACGGTACTAATGAAATTCTAGAAAATGCATTGGTTGGCGCGCTACCGCCCCTTCCTGGAGACAGAAATAAAACTCGACCGATACCCCCCTGCTCCTTGGCCTTTAAAACAGGAGCTTGAAGCTGTTCTATGATCCCCCTCATGGTCTCGACACCGGTGCCCTCCTGAGCAATGGCTGACACAAAAATGGTATCTTGATCTTCAATCGGTGCATACTCAGTTTTTAAGTTTGCCGCCAGATAGTAGCCGGTCCCCAGTGCGATGATGGTGCCAATAACAGGGACCCATGGCTGAGTTAAGGTAAAGCGTAAACTTCGAATATACCCTGTCTCTAGTGCCGACATGATTGGCAGCATGAACTTTTCGATGGCTGATTGACGATGGTTCGCCTTCAATAAGTTGCCACACATCATCGGTACGATCGATAATGCCATGATTGATGAAACGATAACTGCAGCGCAAATGGCGACGGCTAATTCAGAAAATATCCGGCCCATATTATCTTGCATAAAAACAATCGGCGTAAACACAGCGACAAGTACAACTGTTGTGGCGATAACAGCAAAACCGACCTGGCTAGCGCCCTTGTATGCAGCAAGCAAAGGTGCCTCGCCTTTTTCAATGCGTCGATAGATATTTTCCAGTACAACGATCGCATCGTCGACCACAAGCCCAATGGCCAGAACCATCGCTAATAGCGTTATTAAGTTTATAGAAAAGCCAAAGGCTTCGAGAGCGATCATTGCACCCATCAGCGATAAGGGTATGCACACTACTGGGATCAACGTTGCGCTTAAATTCCCTAAAAACAATAAGATAACGAGGGCGACAAGGCCTGTTGTCAAAAAGATAGCCCAATAAACGCCATTAAGTGCGGCCCGTATAAAAGCCGACGCATCACCGGAAGTAGAAATGGCCATACCTTCAGGCAAGTCACGGGCAATTGCCTCAACTTCTTTGTTAATGGCTGCTAATACATCGACTGTATTCGCTTTAGACTGCTTAACGATGCCCATAGCCATACTGTCGCTGCCGTTGGTAATAAACAGAAATCGTGAGCTGGAACTTCCGACCTCAACTTTAGCAACATCACCAAGCCGGACCAATTGGCCGCCGTCACCTACCTTCAAAACCAATTCCCGAAAGTCTTTTTCACTCCGGTAGCTCCGCTGCAGGCGAATCGGAAACTCCATAGCCGTTGACTCGATTCGTCCCGCCGGTAGTTCGATATTTTCCTGACGCAGCGCATCTACCACATCACTCACTGTGAGTTGCCGTGCGGCAAGATTTTTACGGTCAATCCATACCCTCATCGATTTAGTGCCGCTGCTATAGACGTTCACAGAGGCGACACCCGGCAGGACCGCGAACCGATCAACAATATAACGCTCAGTGTAGTCGGTTAATTCCATAACCGGGATCGACGCAGCTTCAAGGCTGATATAAATAATTGGATAAGCATCGCTATCTGATTTTTGCACGCGAGGCTGCTCCGCATCTTCCGGTAAGCGATTAATTACGCGGGAGACCTTATCCCGAATATCATTAGCAGCAGCATCAATATCACGGTTCAAGTCAAATTCAATGTTGATATTCGAACGACCATCCTGGCTTGATGACCGAACTGACTTTACACCATCAATTCCACTGATCTCGTCTTCAATGATTTGAGTGATTCGAGTTTCGATAACATCCGCAGCCGCACCCGCATACTCTGTTGATATCGATATTAAAGGGGGCGATACGTCTGGATATTCGCGGGTCGAAAGTTGGTTGAATGCCATAGCGCCAAAAGCCGCTAGTAGCAATGCAATAACCGTGGCAAATACGGGACGCTTGACAGAAAGTTCAGGTAACAGCATGCAGATCCCTAGCCTCTCAAATCAGATTTAGGATTTTCGGTCGCAGTGGGGTCCCCATTTTTTGGTGGGCTAATCCGTCGCACAGTAACCCCTGGCCGCACGTTCAGTTGACCGCTAACAATAACTTGCTGTCCTGACTTCAACCCCGACAGAATTTCAACACCACCGGGCACACGATTTCCCATTGTTACTGGGGCGGAAATTGCTTTGAGCTGCCCGTCGAGCAGTTCGGCTACATAGATGATACTGCGTTTGCCAGTCTGGACAATGGCCTGCTCGGGAACAACCATAGCGGAGCGTTCGGCCATGAAGAGCGTGACATTCATCAACATGCCCGGACGTAAATAAGACGATGTGTTATCAATTAATGCGCGCCCCACAAAAGTCCGCGTAGCAACGTCAACACGGCTACCAATACTGACCAACGCTCCGGAAAAACTATCGCCTCGCCATGCTGGGCTGGTGCTTTCTACTCTTGCTCCGACTGCAATCTTCCCTAGATAGATTTCAGGAATAGAAAAGTCCAACTTCAATTGGCGTATATCGTCAAGTTCGGTGATGACCGTTCCCGGAGTCACCAGAGCACCTTCACTGACTTGTCGGAATCCCAGCAGACCATCAAATGGTGCGACGATTAGCCGATCGTTAATTCTTACCGAAATAACCTCTAGTCTAGCCTTGCTAGCCTTGACTTTAGCGGAGGCTACATCGCGCTCTTGAGCGGTCACAATTTTATTGCCGAGCTTATTTAGCCGCGCTAATTGCAATTCTGCCTCGAGTAAATTCGCCTGGGTTTCCCCCAGGCCCGCTTGCTGCTCCGCATTAGTTAGCTCAATTAATACATCCCCCGCTTTGACATACTGGCCGTCTTCAAAATGTACGGCGGTAACCTGATCGGTGACCTTCGCAGTAATAGTGACCGACTCGTTACCTACCAAGGTGCCAACTGACTCAACCTGACTGGTAAGTATGGTCGGTTCTGCTGTCCAGACAATCACGTCAATCGGCGGTCGAATTTTGGCGCCTTCAGTTTTATTGACTTTAGAGTCGTTGTCGCAGCCGGCTAGTGAAAACACCAAAGAAAGAATGACCCATGGAAAAGAAAGTTTGCGCAAACTAGAAGATCTCCAACAATTGCGAGGATTTTACAACAGAGCACCTAACGGGTGCCTGCGCTGATAGCAGTAGTATAAATCTGTTACATCGAAAAATCCGCTTTTGAAAGACACTATTGCCGAGCTTTCTCGCTGACTGATATCAGAAAGTCGATGGCAGGCTGAGAAAACATTAATTAAACCTCAACCGTTAGCCGTAGCCTACACCATACGGCTACCCACGGCGTATTATGTTTTTGTAATTCGCCTCCGCTTTGCTGAGGGGATTTGCGTAGTTAGGACCAATCACGCAGTTATTGGCCCCGGTTACTGCGCTAGAACCTAGCCTCTGCCCTCACTATCGGGACGATGGTGTTGTGGATTAATTGACGGTGGTTAGTGCTAGAATGCTGGATTGTCTAAGGCCACTGTTATGTTAGCAGCAGTTCCGTCGCAGTATACCCGCAGGAATAATAATAATTATGAATCATACGTTTTCTGGCAATCCTCTAGATCGCGGCGACGCAATCCGTCGTGACGAGCAACTGGTCGAGGCCGCAGTCAATCATCCGGATAGCTTGTTTCTAGGTTTTTATAATCTTGATATCTTGGTCGAGGACTTTAAAGGCTTACGCCTGGGATGGCTGAGTCAGAATGATATCGCCAACCTATTACTTACACTACCGCCTATTTTGCTGGGAATACGCGACGGCATCGCCTGTTTTGCAATTGACTTGTCGAAGGTTGATGACAGCTTGGCTAAACTGGGCCTTGGTAGTCATTGGGCTTACCGCGATTGTCGCGCAGTGGCAATGGAATTAGAGAACCACGATACTGGAATAATCGCACAGGCTCGGGCTCAAATCAGTTGGCATAGTAATCATCAATTTTGTAGTAAATGCGGCGATACCACGCAACAGCGCAAGGGTGGTCATGTTCGCCGCTGCGATAGCTGCAACGCTGATCACTTTCCAAGAACAGACCCGGTGGTTATTATGTTAATTGCGCATGATGATCACTGTTTGTTGGGCCAGGGCTTTGGTCCTATGGTCAAAATGAACATGTATTCAACCTTGGCAGGCTTTATTGATCAGGGTGAGTCGATCGAAGAAGCCGTTAGACGAGAAGTTAAAGAGGAGTCAGGTGTTGATGTCGGTGACGTGACGTATCATTCTTCGCAGCCTTGGCCCTTCCCGTCTTCGTTAATGATAGGCTGTCACGGCGAGGCAATTAGTACTGACATAACCATAGACCCAGTAGAAATGGCCGATGTTCGATGGTTTTCAAAAGCAGAAGTTGCGGATTCTCTGTACAGAAGAACTAAAGACTTATACCTTCCCGGCTCTATGGCTATCGCTCATCACTTGATTCGATCATGGATAGAGAACAAGCACTGAAACAGTGACCTAATTCCGCCATCGTCACATAAGGCACTCTAAACTGTTGGATTTTCTCCGCGACAGTTGCGGGATATGCTTCAGCTTTTGCAGCTAAGCTTTATTGCCGGCACGAATGACTATATCTTTGGTTTCCGTGACTGCAACCGTGATCGATCATGAAGGCTTGCGTGATAACGAAAGGTTAACACATTACGTGATGGGCGCTCATTTCAAATCGTAGCGATGTCAGCCGCACCGCTTCGGACAGTACAATTATTGTGCGTTATTAGTCATGGTAGTTGCCTTACGCGCTGTCGCTAATCCGCAATTACTCCCGCTGTTCGAAGCTCCTCGATCGTGTCGTGACTAATACCGATAGATGCCAATACCTCCAGTGTATGCTCGCCATGGCTCGGGCTAAGCGATCCGGGCCGTGCGCGCAGCCCCTGAAATTTTGCCGCCGGTAACATGACTCTCATTTTGCCCATTTTAGGGTGTTCAATGACGGTAAATGATTGCGTGGCAGCAAGCTGCGAATCATCAATAACTTCATCCGCCGTTAGGCACTTAGCACAGGGGACATCATTCTCTTCGAGGCGTTTTATCGCGTCGTCAGTGTCGAGCACCACAAATGCATCCGCTATGATCTGCTGATAGGCTGCTAAATTTGCGGTCACCGTATCGATACTATTGAACCGGGGGTCAGCGATTAACGTGCCTTGACCCATAGCGCTAAAGAGACCACTACGCTGTTTCTGCGTTGCCGCTGAAACAGTTAGCGCACCATTAGCTGTTATTATCGGGTTGTACAGCTGATCCGCTAACAGTGGTTTCTGCTCTATATCATCATCTAGCAAGGTGTGATTCATGTAACCGTCTGGAAAAATAAAAGACATACTGGCGTCAAGCATAGAGATGTCAATATGCTGGCCCGTTCCGCAGCGTTCGCGTTGAAATAGCGCGGCGGTGGTCGCTTGGCTAGCGGTGTAGGCGGTTATTTTGTCGCACATTAGGGTCCGCATAAAGGTCGGGCTTTGCTGTCCTTGCAAGCTTGCAATCCCAGCTTTAGCTTGGATAACTGGATCGTAAGCCGGCGCATTCCGCATGGGACCCACGGTACCAAATCCCGAGATCGCGACGTACACAAGTCGCTTGTTAGTCGACCGCATTAGCTCGCTGCCAAAGCCAAGATTATCCATTACATCCGGTCTGAAATTGTTGATCAGTACGTCTGCTTTCGCAACCAATTTTGCGACGATATCTCTGCCTTGGGCGGTCTTCAAATTAATGCGGATAGATTGTTTGCCGCGATTACAGTTTGCGAACAGACCCGAGGAGCCACCCTTGCTGGTGCCGAAGTAGCGCAACGGATCGCCCATTTCAATGGGCTCAACTTTAATCACGTCGGCACCCTGCTCCGCCATCATCATCGTAGCTAATGAGGCGGTAATCATGGTAGAAAATTCAATGACTTTGATTCCTTCCAGTGGTAACGGTAGCATAAGACTATCCCTTAGTTCGCATCTGGCCGAGGAAATCGCGCTTACCCAGAGGTACGCCTTTCATGCGCAGAAGATCGTAGGTGGTTGCCGCGTGAAAGTAAAAGTTGGGTAAAGAAAACGTCAGCAAAAAATCTTCGGCAAGAAAATCAATTCCTTGGTCGCCAACAGTAAAACGGACATCGCGGCCTTCAAGTGCAGCAATTTCTTCGGGAGTGACTGTCTTAAGTTCTTCCAGAGCCTGTTTGACAAGCCCGCAGAGACCATTAAAGTCTGTCGCAGGTGACGGCGGTGGCGGACTGAAAGATCCTTTCTGTGCACCTCGAATGGCACCCAGTGCCTCATAAATAGTGGTCTTCACCTGAAATTCGAAGGGCAGCATATCGTCGTGCAGTCTGATACTTACCAGTTCGTCTAAGCAGTTTTTATCATCATTAAAGTGGTCCCTCGTTTTACTTAGAAAACCGTCGAGAGCACCGAGGATCTGCTGATAAGAGCCCACGGTCATGTCATAGAGTGAAACTGTCACAAGCTATTCCTTAATTCATGGCTCTCGCCAGTATTTCCAGTCACCAATATCATTGTTTGAGGATTATTAAATTAGCGATGTGGTGAGGTGAGTAGACGCGCCGGATCTCATCCTTCGCGTCGGTGTAGAGTGGGAGAAAAACACGACTAAAATACAGAATAACCACCATCAATGACAAAAGAATCACCACTGTGAAAACTAGCAGCATTCGATGCGAGGTAGACCGCAACACCACCAAACTCCTCCGGTTTACCCCAGCGCCGCTCGATTGGCACTCGTGAGATGACTTTTCGTGTGAACACCTCAAACGATTGCGAGCCAGCCGTCATATCGGTCGCGATCCAGCCTGGCAGTACCGAGTTAGCCGTAATGCCATAGCGACCAAATTCAACGGCACAGGATTTCATCGCCGAAACGACCGCCCCTTTACTGGCGGCATAGTGTTGATTATGAGCTGCACCTTCGATGGCGGCTAAGCTGGCGACGCCGATGAGAGATCCGCCCGGATCGCCCTGTTTGGCCCGCTCGACCATATAGCGAGCGCCCTCACGCAGGGTGTAGAGCACACCATTAATGTTAACGTCGAACACTTTGCGCATTTGATCGCCAGTCATATTCATGAACGAATCAACACGCATACCGATACCCGCGTTCGCTATTGCTTGATCTATCCGCCCGAATTCTTCAAAGGTTTCCGCCATGGCTTGATTGACTGCATTTTCATCGGATACATCGACCACTTTTGCTTCAACTTTGGTTCCGTATGATTGCAGTTTTTCCAATGCGGCGGCGTTTTTTACGGCATTGGTCCCCCATATGGAGACATTTGCTCCTGACTGAGCCAGCGCCTCGGCCATACCGAAGCCAATTCCGCCATTACCACCGGTAATGACAGAAACTTTACCCGTAAGATCAAATGGAGCATATGCCACGATGTCATTCCTTCTATTGTTATTAGTCGCAAATCTTTCAGTGGCATTAATATAGCAATGCTCGCAGAAAAAAGTAAGTTAAGAGTTCCGCCAATCTGATGCGATAAAGCCCACAGTGTAGCGAGCTAAACCCGAGTCATCTCTACCTCGACTCTAATTAAGCAGGCCTTGCAGCGGGAATGTTCACAGGGGCTGTAGCGGGGAAAAATTGCAGTGAACCAATGCTTGGAGGCCTACGTGTCTGTTACCACTGTATGATGTGATAAATGGTTTGGTTGAACATTTTTTGGCGACTCGTGCCAGCGATAGTTTCTCTGGTTTGGAATAATCCGTATACATTTCCGCGGGAATAAATAATACTCATGGCCTTGATTTTTGGCTCAGATCCAGGTTTGTGGTTCGATGATTGCAACATTACCGCGACCATAGCCTGTATTTCGCTTAGGTCTAATGTTAGCTTCATTTGAACGGTGACTAGCAATTGCGCCATCAACCGGTGTAACAGAGCAAATCATCGGCAACTGCGAATGTATTCCAAGCCATTAGCAATAGGCAGCAACGAACAATTACTGTCAGATAAACAGTTAATCTGACACCCATGACCATTAAATAGTAGGCAAGGCGACCAATAAGCCATTCTTAACTTCAAGTGCCTACCGCAGCGAAGGAAACACTATGACTGACACATCAACTTATGTACCACCCAAAGTTTGGATATGGGAAGAGGGAAATGGCGGCAAGTTCGCGAATATCAACCGGCCGGTCGCTGGCGCCACACATGAAGAAGAGCTGCCTGTTGGACAGCACCCTTTGCAATTGTATTCTCTAGCTACGCCCAACGGCGTCAAAGTAACAATCATGCTTGAAGAACTACTGGCGCTAGGCAAAGTGGATGCGGAATATGATGCGTATACCATCAATATCAGCGAAGGCAAGCAGTTTGGCAGTGGTTTTGTGGCAGTAAATCCAAATTCTAAAATCCCTGCGCTACTTGATCAAAGCACGACGCCGCCAACGCGTATATTTGAGTCTGGTGCGATGTTGTTATACTTGGCCGAGAAATACGACGCCTTTTATCCAACGGATCTCTCTGAGCGAGCTGAATGTATGTCATGGTTATTTTGGCAGATGGGCAGCGCTCCTTATCTGGGTGGCGGTTTCGGTCATTTTTATGCCTACGCACCGGAGAAATTTGAGTACCCGATCAATCGTTTTGCCATGGAAGTGAAGCGGCAGTTAGATGTGCTCGACAAAAACCTAGCGGAACGGCGTTACTTGTGCGGCGACGACTACAATATTGCCGATATGGCGACGTATGCTTGGTACGGCATGATCGTGCTCAATAACGGTTATGACGCGGCTGAATTCCTTGATGTGGCGTCTTACACCAACGTTATCCGCTGGGCCAAAGAAATTGAAGAACGTCCTGCGGTTAAACGAGGCCGTCGAGTCAATCGCGCCTGGGGACCCGAGGAAACAAGGGTGTTGGAACGACACGATGCGAGCGATATTTCGTAAATTGTTCAACCCTCAGTTAAAGATGACCAACAAAGGACGAGGCAATGCCAAACACTGCTGCGCTTGAAGACTTTAAGACACCCTTAGCAATGTTTTATCAGTGGGAATCTGAGCGGCCGGACGCCACATGGTTGAACATGTCCTGCCACGGCCGATGGCAATCATATACTTGGTCTGATGTTGGCGAGCAAAGCCGCAAAATAGCAGCGGCTTTGCAGGTGATGGGATTGCAGCCCGGTGACAAAATTGGTGTGTGCGCGGCTAATTCTCCGCACTGGGTCATGACAGATCTGGCCTGCATGATGGGTGGTTTTGTGTTGGTACCTATCTACGCCACGATGACATCGGATAAGATGATCTATGTTGCTGAGCACAGTGATATGGTCGCCCTCTTCACAGACGGTAGTCTGAATATAGCTTCTATGCGCGAAGCACTGCCTGCTGGATCGCCTATTATCGCGATCTCTGACAGCTGTGCATCGCTTTGCGATCGCAGCTGGTCGGATATTATCGCCAATGAAACTCCTGTACAGGGCAGCCCTCGGCCTGCCGCCGATGCTTTGTGGACAATTGTCTATACGTCGGGTACTACAGGTATGCCAAAAGGTGTGATGCATTCGCATTCGACGCTCCCGTACGCCGGATTTGGCTTGCCACCTATTGCGGGCTCAGACACAGAGTCCCGTTTGTTATCCTATTTACCCTTGGCGCATGCTGGAGAACGCGTGTTGGTCGAACTTCATGCTATCTATGCCGGTGCGTCAATATTTTTTAATGAAAATAAAGACTCTTTTGCGGCAGATATGAAGGCAGTAAGACCGACTTTTCTGTTTGCTGTGCCGCGTATCTGGGTCAACTTAAAAGCCGCGATCGTGAGCCGGCTTGGCAGTGGTGTGTGGCAGGGTTTACAGAATAATCCAGAACATGCATTGCAAGCCGGCAAGCCACTGTTAGAGGCAATGGGACTGGATCAGTGTACCTTTGCATTCTCCGGTGCTGCGCCAATTTCCTCTAAAGATTTGCAAACTTGGCAGTCGCTGGGTCTGCCGCTGTATGAAGGTTTTGGCCAGTCTGAATGTATGTCGGGTACGATAAATACGGGGGCTAACAACCTGATTGGCAGCGTGGGTAAAATTATCGACAAAGTCTCTGGTGATTTGAAAATTGCTGACGACGGTGAAATATTATTGCGGGCCCCTAGCGCTATGGTTGGTTACTACAAAAACCCCGAAAAAACCGCAGAAACAGTGGTCGACGGCTGGGTGTTCACCGGTGATAAAGGGCACCTTGATGATGAAGGTTTCTTGCATATCACCGGTCGTGTGAAAGAGATTTTTAAGACCGCCAAGGGCAAATATGTCGCCCCCGCACCTGTAGAAAATAAATTCTCCGCATGCCCGCATGTAGAGCAGCTGTGTTTGGTCGGATCCGGGCTGCCACAAACCGTGCTACTGATTACCTTGACTGAGGCGTCGATGGGCCTCGGTAGAGAGGAAGTTACCGCTTCACTGGAGCAATATCGACAGGAAGTTAATCATGGTATCGAAGCGCATGAGCGCATGAGTCATGTCATTGTGTGCTCTGAGGGCTGGAGTATTGAGAATCTATTGTTGACTCACACCTTAAAAATACTTCGAGACGATGTCGAAAAACGCCACCGTGCATCGATAGAGCGCTGTGAAGACGAAGTCATCGGCATTATCTGGGAATAAAGCTAGCTACCCATTCCTGACCGTCGGGCGCACGGTAAAAATTATATAAATATGCTATTAATCAAATAGATATACTTATTTTTTAAGGTAATTTCTAGCTATTGATGGCGGCCTGCCAATCGCGTGGATCCACACCATAATACCGCTCCAACTCCTCGAATAGCTGCGGGTGCTTCTTATGCAGTTGCCGCGGTTTCTCGAAGAACGTCTCCGTTGCCACGGCAAAAAACTCAGCCGGATTGGTTGCCCCATACTTAGCCATGACGCTCTTGTGTCGCTTGATTCGCCGCCATTTTAACTGTTTAAATTCTTTCGTAAGCACGGTAGCCCAAGAAGCATAGCTGTTACGTCGCAATGGCGGTGCGCCATTAGCGGCGCCAGAGGCAGTGTCCAATTGATGTGCAAATTCATGCAAAACGACGTTGTGACCATCATTAAAATTACTAACTCCCGTCAGAACGTCATCCCAAGATAAAATAACTTTGCCGTTGCTCCAAGACTCACCCAATAAATGGTCTTGCTGCATGGCCACGGTGCCATCCTCACGCTGTTGATCTCGCTCGACAATAAAGCTCGAGGGATAAACTAATACCGAGTAAAGCTTAGGATAGACAGACCAGCCTTGCCGCAGTAATAACAAACAGGCCTCCGCGGAGATAGTCACGCGAATTTCGTCAGTAATTTCCTGACCGCCGCAGCCAACGAAGCGCTTGGAAGCAATAAACACATTGATTAACTGACATAACTTGTCTTTGTCCGCCTCATTAAGAGCGGCATAAATCGGTAAGTTGGCCATTAAAATTGACCGCCATTGTGATGGAAAAGGCTTGTTTCTGAGATAACGATTCTTCCATCTGGGAATAAAAAATAGCAGCCCCCCTAAAATCACTATTGCGGCAAAGACTTGTGTGGCAACCATTGATCCTTCCTAAACTAAAACAATAAGATAAGCTGAGGTAGACCCGTTATAAAAGGGTCTGCTTTTGGGGGGTTGACTAACTGAGCCAGTAGCAAAAAGGCCGAGTGACAATTACGCTATTTGCAATTGACAGATAGTATCAATAGAGCAAGTGACCACGGATACATGGGTGTAACCTAATCGCTTCAATTGCTCAGCCGCCAATGTTGCTCTGCCGCCCGTTGCGCAATGAACATAAATGGCCTGCTGCGGGTCGGGATATTGCTCCAGCATACTCATTTCTAAAATACCGCGAGGTATATTAACAGCAGTCGTCGAGGGCTTCACACTGACTTCTTCCGCCTCTCTTACATCAATATAAACGCCCTCTCCATCCGCCAGTTCTGTCTGCGCCTGTGCTGCTGAAATACAGCGAAGGTTTACCCGACTTTCTTGGATCAATTCAGGGATTGTCCGCAGCATACTCCGTTCCTTTATTGCGATTTAACATCAAAAGTTAGGTGACGATGACCTTCAAAGTGACATTCTGCTTTGACTGTTATGTTACCTTGGTTTTTATCATAGATACATTGGAACCTACTCAGTTAAGGCTGACTAATTTTTGATCGATATATTCACCAGAAGACCATGTTTAGATGCTGACGAAAATCAGCCTTAAAACATGTTACTGAAGATAAATAGTGTCAAGCAATTCGTTATGCCCGCTTATAGCGCCAAATGTGAGTCGCCGATCGGCCGCAATGATCTTGTTACCGATGTCAGTGCCATCGACGCTCGGTTGCCGATAGTGCTCTGTACTCAACTATGTGTTAGTCGGCTGCGCTGGTTTACCGTAAAAGCCCTTAAAGCCGATTTCCTCCGTTCCAATCAACTCAGATTCCCGTATGATGTGGGCTAGGTTAGGGTCGCTGGGCATACTGTACCCGAAATAATGATAACAACCCTTGAATAGGGAGAGGAGATTCTATGCAAAATCTGTTAACACACTTCGGGCCGGCCAGCGGTCGACTTGCAAAGCTTGCGCTTACTGGCCTTGTGACGCTATTAGCCGGCCCAGTTTTTGCCGCTACCGAACAGCCTAACATCATGGTGATATGGGGCGACGATATCGGCATTACCAATATCAGTAATTATAGCCGCGGGATAATGGGTTACACGACGCCAAATATCGATCGAATTGCTGAAGAAGGCACTGTTTTTACGGATTATTACGGCGAACAAAGCTGCACCGCTGGCCGGTCCGCTTTTATTACCGGTCAGCACCCTATTCGTACCGGGCTTACTAAAGTTGGAACGCCGGGAGCCGATATTGGGTTGCAAAAAGAAGATCCGACCCTAGCCCAAATGCTAAAGCCATTAGGTTATGCAACGGGACATTTTGGCAAAAACCACTTGGGTGATCGCGATGAATTCCTGCCCTCTAATCATGGTTTTGATGAGTTTTTTGGTAATTTATACCATCTCAACGCTGAAGAGGAACCAGAAGATCCTGACTATCCAAAAGACCCTGACTTTCGCAAGAAATTCGGGCCACGAGGTGTAATACATAGTTTTGCTGACGGAAAAATTGAAGATTCTGGCCCGCTCACTAAAAAGCGTATGGAAACCATTGATGACGAGTTTCTATCGGCTAGCCTGAAGTTTATCGATAAAGCACATCAGCAAGAGAAGCCATTTTTTGTCTGGTTTAACTCCACTCGCATGCACTACTACACTCACGTTAAAGATTCGCAGCTAGGAGTGTCTGGTCAAGGCTTCTATAATGATGCCATGCTTGAGCATGATGGCCACGTTGGTGTCTTATTGAAAAAGATTGATGATTTAGGTATCGCCGACAATACAATTGTCATCTATTCCACCGATAACGGGCCGCATTTTAACCAGTGGCCCGATGCCGCGATAACCCCGTACCGCAGTGAGAAAAATACTAATTGGGAAGGTGGTTATCGAGTGCCTGCAATGGTTCGCTGGCCTGGAAAAATTCCCGCAAATACCGTCTCCAATGAGGTCATGTCCCATCTCGACTGGGTTCCTACTTTGATGGCGGCAGTCGGTAATACAACCATTAAAAACGATTTAAAGAAAGGTGCCCGTATCGGTAGCGAATCATTTAAAGTGCACTTGGATGGCTATAATTTCTTACCCCATTTGACGGGTCAAACTGACGCCGGTCCTCGTAATGAATTTTTCTACTTCAGCGACGATGGTAAGCTTGTTGGTTTACGCAGTGGTGACTGGAAATTAGTGTTTGCTGAACAACGTGCTCGTCAGTTTCAGGTGTGGCGCGAACCGTTTGTTGAGTTGAGAATTCCGAAGCTGTTTCACTTGCGCCGCGACCCCTACGAGCGTGCCGACACCGATTCAAATCATTACCAGGATTGGGCGATGCGAAAAATAACTCTTACCTCGCGCCCAGCTATCGGCGAGGTCCAGCAATTTCTCATGACGTTTATCGAGTTCCCTCCCCGTCAACGGCCGGCCAGTTTCACGGTTGACCAAATCGTCGAGAAGTTTATGGCGTGGTAATAGCGTCTGATTGAAGACTGCACCAGAGAGCTGCCCGAATACAGTTTCGCAGCAGCTCTAGCTACGTACTTCTTTCTGCTAGTTTTTTGATACCGGTCACCAAATCGATCGGCATGGGGAATACGATCGTCGAACTTTTGTCACCCGCAATTTCGACCAGGGTCTGCAGATAACGCAACTGCAGAGCTTGGTCTTGTTGCGATAAGACCTTTGCGGCTTCGAGTAATTTTTCCGACGCTTCAAATTCACCTTGGGCATGGATCACTTTCGCACGACGCTCGCGCTCAGCTTCAGCTTGTTTTGCTATCGCTCGAATCATACTTTCATCCAGGTCCACGTGTTTTATCTCTACGTTCGCAACTTTAATTCCCCATGCGTCTGTCTGCTTGTCAAGTATGGCTTGTACGTCGGCATTTAGCTGCTCTCGTTCTGCCAGCATGTCGTCCAGTTCGTGCTGACCCAGAACAGATCGAAGGGTTGTTTGAGATAGTTGACTGGTTGCTTCAAGAAAATTTTCAACTTGAATAATGGCTTTTTGTGGATCGATGACTCGAAAATAGATAACTGCATTGACTTTAACTGAGACATTATCTCGGGAGATCACGTCTTGCGTTGGCACATCCATCACCACCGTACGTAAATCGACGCGGACCATCTGTTGCAGAAACGGGACCAGAATGATTAATCCCGGTCCTTTGACTTTATAGAATCGTCCGAGCATAAAAATGACCCCACGCTCATATTCTCTCAACACTCGAAACATGGATATCAACAACACCAGTGCCATAATAACAAATGGCACGCCAAAAAATTCTATCTGCAAGTCCATCATCCGTCTCTCCTTTTTTTGGTAACTACTAATGCTATACCCTCGACCGCGGTAACAGTGACGTGATCGTGAATCGCTAAGGGTTGTTCGCACCTAACTTGCCAGAGCTCGCCGTCCAATCGGACGAGGGTTTCTTCGCCATGTAGCAACTCAACTTCGGCACTGCTGCCAACAAGATGAGCCATTCCAGTGACTACCGATTGCTTTCGAGCTCTCACTAGCAGACCCAGCGTAAATACCAGTAGCACAGCGCTAAAAGCGGTAAACGCAACAATTAATGGCATGGCAATTTGATAAGCCGGAAGCTCAGTGTCCATCAAAATAATCGAGCCTATGGAAAAAGCAGCAATTCCGCCCAAACCGAGAACCCCAAAGCTGGGTGCAAAGGCTTCAGCCGTCATCAAAATGATACCGAGCAACATCAAAGCAAGCCCTGCATAACTGACCGGCAATACCTGAAATGCATAGAGAGCAACACAAATACAGACGACGCCAACTATACCGGGTATACCAAAACCCGGATTAGATACCTCGAAAATCAAACCGTAAACGCCAATGAGAATTAATAGATAGGCCACATTTGGATCTGTAATAACTGAAAGGAAGTCGCTTCGCCAATCTATTGGATGGTGGTATATATCGACGTCACTGGTGCTTAATGTTAATTCCGCCTCACCTAATTTAATAATTCGACCGTCGAGCTTGCGTAACAGACTTGTTGTGTCGGCAGCGACAATATCGACAACCCCGAGGGATAACGCTTCAGCCGCCGGCACGCTAACACCTTCTCTTACAGCTGAAGTCGCCCACTCTGAATTTCGCTTTCGGAGATTTGCCAAACCCTGAATATAGGCAACGGCATCGTTAATTATTTTGCGCTCCATAGCCGTCGACCCTACCGACTTGGGTTGATCGCCAGCAGCTCCGCTATCTTTTTGCTGAGGAACAGAAGGCAGTTCGGGTGCACCTATTTGAACGGGGGTCGCAGCGCCTAAATTCGTCGCTGGAGCCATCGCGGCTATGTGAGTTGCATACAGGAGATAAGTACCGGCACTGGCAGCCCTTGCACCGCTGGGAGACACATAGCCTATCACCGGAATTCTAGCAGCGAGAACAGCTTTAATCATCTGGCGCATTGCGCTGTCCAAGCCACCGGGCGTATCAATGAGTAACACCACAAAAGCCGCGTCTTCTTGCTGAGCCTGTTCCAGCCCTCTAACCATATGATCCGCTGTCGCAGGACCAATGCCACCTTTTACGTCAATTAGCCAGACCGACTTGGCGGCATAAGCCGGTGCTTGCAAACAACAAAAGAGAAAAAGAATAGACAAAAAGTACTTGGTGACTGGCATAGGAAATCCCTTCCGACATGAATCACTGAAATCAATCGCTACATAGCTGCTCTTCCAGTCGTTATTACTATGACGCCTGTCGGCTGATGCCGCAAGACTGCGACTTTGAGCCAGATCAAATGAATGCGAAAGGATAATGCACGTGTTGATAAAATTTTAGCGGGCCGGCGGCGATAGAGGAATTCTCCGTCAGTAATAAGTCGGCAGATCCATCGACACGAATTCGGTTCAATCGTTACTACGTCGCACACAAAAGCCTATACCTGCGAGACTGAGATCGCTATCAGTGTATTGAGTCCATCGACCCGCTTCCCTTGAGCCAATGACTCCGCCACTGTTATTGCCCTATCGGTCGATCTAAGCGCGTTAATTGTGTATGAGTCACACTGATTACCGGAATGGCTGAAAAACTCAACGACTATCTTGCTGCTGATAAGGCAAATAGCGCAGCATCTAGAGTTATCACAGCAGTTTCAGTCGATCACAGACTGAAAACGCTGCAGCTGACAATATCAGCTTATCTTCATTGTCGGACCATTATGAGTGTTAGAAAAAGCCTCTAACCATGGTTCCCGCAAGCTACTGCAAGGCGTCTATCACCATATCTCCGACGAAGAAGCGAGCAGCCTCAGCCCGAAACTGTTTCATGTGTACTGTTTCTCCATGAGGCTGAGTTGCGGCTTGATTTTTATATATTTCAAAAAATATGATCTTATTGGGATTCTGTAGGCTTCAGTTACAAATATAGGCCAGCACTCCCGGCTCATTTGCTTCGATTCTTTACATTGGTATTTCCTTGATGTTTTTTCAGTCAATCTTGCAGTAACAAAGCGCTTTACCCCATGATCTGGCAACTAGAAAATAGCGGAACGTGATACTTTTAGTGATGATTACGCAGTTTTCCTCTGGCACTGCACCACCCCAGATCCAAAAGTTGCCTTGGACTCAAGAGTCTGTTTGGCTATTGGCAAACCCTAAATTCCTGCGGCGCTTCTGTGTTGTTACTTTAGCTCAGGCAGTAACAGGCGCACTCGACTGCCACGCTAGTCATCAACCGCAAATTGTAAATTCGAGGCACAGAGAAAAGGCCTTTGCTAGAGCATAAATTATCTGCAGCACGGATTCGGTATTATTTGTCAGCAAGTGGTTTCCATTCGAAGGTTTTTTTCGGTACAGGCTGCTCTTCTTTTGGAAACCTAACTTGTAGTCCCTTTAGAAAATTCCGAAGCACTTGATCTTTGCACTCCCGAAAGTGTTTATTATTTGGCTTTCGAAAAAAAGCACTCAGTTCATGTTTACCTAATTTGAACCCTGCAAGCTCAAGAGTTTCCAATACATCGTCTGATTTCAAATTTAACGCTATGGTCAACTTCTTGAAAATAAGATTATTATTTAGTGTGCTCTCGGGTTTTGCTTGATCGCCTTCGCGCCTTCCCCTCCTTTCATTTATAAAGCCATTGAGAAAATAGGCCATCTGAGTATCAGTGCAGTTTTTATACTCGCTATCCTCCTCTGGTTTAAGCCAATCACTGACCTGAGCCCGTGTTACTTGATGATCAGCACTTTTAAATACGCCAATCATTTTTGAATCGCTAAGATCAAAAATATATCGAATGCGGCGTAGAATATCGTTGTTAGTCATACCGTTAACTCATTGCTGTTTAATGAAAGCGCACATCTTACGCTGATTTCTATGGAGACCAAAGACGTCGGATGTTGTCAGTGACTTATACACGTTGACGTCGGAAAGTTATCTGGCACCAGAATAGCAAATTAACGTACAATGAGCGATTAACGGGTCGTAACTAACCTTATAATCGCTGCTATTTTTACACTGAGATACCGCATGTCAAAATTCTTCTTCAAAGGCCGACAAGACAAACGAGAAAATCACGAAAATCACGGCTACCAACCCAAAGGTATGTTTAAGCCGGGGTCAAAAAAATATCCTCTTGAACTTGTCGTTACTTCACCCGAGCGTAAAGTTGAGGTCGAGTCTATCGTGGACGAACATCAGCTTTACGCCAATATATCAGTTAACCAGTCAGAAGATGCGGAAGAGAATATCATTGATCTGACGGGTCTGTTGAGTAAGCCAAAAACAACCACTGTGGATAAACTTCCCGCGAGAAATGAGCCTTGCAGTTGTGGTAGCGGTAAGAAGTTCAAGAAATGCTGCGCGTAATAATCGCAATAGCTGGTTCAGAGTGGTGTACTTTTTTTTCCATGCGATGAGGCTAATGTCTACTCTCCTGTCTCTGTATATTCGACATAGTCAGGCTTTGTTTCGTGTTTATTCAGTGCAGTTATCAAAACGCTTTAACATCTGGATGGGTTAAGTATCCCTATCAGGACAAACGAAGTAGGCGTCACCAGTATGGTTGTTGCGGTTGTAACATCCCCCCGGCGATAAATAGCCCATTTGTAGACTGCCACCATTTTGTGCTGATACGTTAATAAAATCGACGGTCTAATTGTCTGATAGATGCCGTTATAAAGGCGTTTTTGTTAACTTGAGGGGTTAAAATCAACATAATAATAACAGGATATTAGCTAATGCCTGATAGCAAAAAAATTGACGACAGCGCAGAAATCACCGACGCGACTTCGGACTTTCATGCGTGGATTCGGGACTTTCTTCCCTTCGAAGATCACACGGACTTCGAAGATGCTAATCGAGGCTTTATCGCCCGCTGGCCTGAAGATCAGATCATGCGAGCGAATGGCCAACCATCCTGGGATATAAAAGCCCACGAGTACATCAAGGGGGAATGCCCTCCTTCGGTCAATCCATCGCATTGGCGGCAGGCACAACTGAATAGTATCCATGGTTTGTTCAAAGTTACCGACAGATTGTGGCAGGTTCGGGGTTACGATCTGGCCAACATCTCTTTCATTGCCGGTGACACTGGCTGGATTGTAATAGATACCGGGATGACCGCAGAGTTTGCCGCAGCCGCGTTAAAATTAGCAAATGATGAACTCGGAGAGCGACCAATCACCGGAGTAATCTATACACACTCCCATGTTGATCACTATGGTGGATCTCGTGCGATAATCACCGAGGAGGACGCCGAAGCTCGTGGCGTGCCGATTATTGCACCGCTCGGGTTTGTTGAAGAAGCTGTAAGCGAAAATATTATAGCCGGGGCTACCATGCGCCGCCGAGCTACCTACATGTACGGCTTACTGCTGCCTAACAACCCCCTCGGCCATGTTGATGTTGGGCTTGGGCCCGGGCATTCTAGCGGTAGCATCGGCCTTGTCGCGCCAAACGATATTATATCGAAGACCGGAGAAGAGCGAATTGTCGACGGCGTTAAAGTGCAGTTTCAATACACCCCTGATGCTGAAGCCCCCGCGGAAATGATGTTTTACTTTCCTGAGTTAAAAGCATTATGTACCTCTGAAGTCGTCACTCATATTTTGCACAACGTCTATACGCCTAGGGGCGCAAAAGTCCGTGACGCACTTGCTTGGGCTAAGTATATCTACGAGTTAATGGAGTTATTTCCTGGGGCTGATGTCGTTTTTGCTTCACATCACTGGCCGATCTGGGGCACTGAAAAAGTACAGCAATATCTGGGTTTGCAGCGTGACCTGTATAAATATCTTCATGACGAAACCCTCCGGCTAGCAAATCACGGGCTAACGCCCATCGAAATTGCGGAAGAAATTAAACTACCTGAAAGCCTCTCGAAAGAATTTGCTAACCGAGATTATTATGGGACTGTCAACCACAACGTTAAAGCAATCTATCAGCTTTATTTTGGCTGGTTCGACGCTAACCCTGCCAACCTTCATCCACTGCCACCACAGCAATCTGCTGAGAAATATGTCGAATTTATGGGAGGGGCGGACTCAATTGTAGAAAGGGCTGCAGACTGTTACCAGCGAGGAGAATTCCGCTGGGTAGCTCAGGTCTTGAATCATGTTGTTTTCGCGGATCCAAGCCATAAAGCAGCGCGAGAACTGCTAGCCCGCGCTTATACTCAAATGGGCTATCAGGCAGAAGGCGGTCCCTGGAGAGACTTTTATCTTAGCGGCGCGCAAGAACTTCGCTTCGGCGCTCCAAAATCCCGAGCTATCGCCTCGGCCGGAACCGTTGATACGCTAAAGGCTGTTCCCATCAATTTGTTTTTTGATCTCTTAGCCGTACGTCTCAATGGGCCAAAGGCCGCTAAAACATCATTTTCACTCAATTTTGTTTTCCCCGATTCTGGCGAAAAACTTTTTGCCAGTGTTGGTAATGGTGTTTTGAACTACATCGATGGTCGGACGCAGGATACTGCTGACAGCTCGGTTACCATGTCTCGTCAGAACTGGAACAAGCTTTCGGCAGGTGACACAACACTGGACGAATTAACAGACAGTGGACATATTTTGATTAGCGGCAACGAAGACACTCTCGCTAAACTTTTTTCATTGCTTGACAGTTTTGAAGTTTTTTTCAATATTATTGAACCATAGACACAAAAAAACACTGAGCTTAATCTGACGTAATGGTGCACTACTATAGAATTTCTTTGGCCACATCGTCGGCCCAGTCGGCTGCATTTAAGCTGGCGCCTGCAGCCAAATGTTCAGGCGAGTCAGCACCAAAGCTATCGGGATAGTGTTGTTTGAAGACTGCAATAATGTCGTCGTAGGGAACGTCAGCATACTCACCACGATCGTGGACATATTCCATGTGCCGATTACCGGCCTCGTCAAACTCGTGGTAGAGGCTATCCTTGTTACCGTCCCACTCCAGTGGTTTTAGTCCAAATTTTTCACACAGTGATAGGTTAAAGGCAGGTGTTGATTTTACCCATCGATCATTGAGATAAACGGAGCAATAGCCATGATAATAAAACATATCAGTTTTCATTGATTCACGGAGTCGAGCTGTAGAAAGATGATTGACAACATCCGCATAACCTAATCGAGCCGGGATACCGATGGCGCGACAGAGAGCCGCAAGAAGTACTGCCTTTGGTACACACCAACTCTCTGCCGTTTCGAGCGTTCTAGTTGCCTTCCAATCCTCCTGAGAGTTACCGAGTGTATACGGATTATAACGGATACTGTCGCGAACAAAGTAGTAGAGGCTGACCGCATTTTCACGCTGTGATTGACTCGCATCCGTTAAAGAGTTTGCGAGAGAGATGATCTCCTCGGCATCACTATTCACGCAAAGTCCGGGCTGCAGATATTCTTCGAAATCGTTTGTCACTACCCACTCCGTAATTTTTTTTGCTCGTTTTATTCGGCAAATACTATGCTAAATGTCTGTCGATGATCAACTGCCTAATTGCAATTTAGATGAGTGGCAGTTATCAATGTGATGAAGGCCCGTGATGGTTACTTTATTTGACCGTCGCTAGGCACTTGGGATACCAAGGGTCGATTACTGTTCAGCAGCCCTACACCGAGCTTTTTTATGTCCGATATTAGGCTGAACGCTAACAGCGTTACCCGAGCGTAAACCTCTTCCGATGCAGCATTTACTGACCAACCTCCCGTGTTTAGCTGTTTTTTAGGGCACTGTTACTATGCATAACCGCCAGAAGACGAATAAATAGTGTTCGGCTGCCTAATAATCACTTATTAAACCCATTGTCATGTGGTGCTTATTGCTTGTGACAAGCTATTAGCAGGCAATAACGTCTAGACGCTGTCGGCTAGGTCAAATAACGGTGATTGCTGAGCTGAAATAAAACACCGAATGGATGCGAGTATTTCACTGCCTAAAAATCCGGTCGCATCTTATTGCTCATAGCCATCATTGATAGTATCTTATTGATATACATGGTTAAAATAAAATTTTTCTGAGGACTGTGGAAACGAATTTGGCAGCGATGACTGCGATGCTTATAGTAGGTTCTTTATTCATGTTGTTTTAAGACATTTAATAAGCGGTTGACTAGCATAGTATGTTCCCGTGTTTTATTGACCGTGATATCCTCACGGACCCTTTCTGGCTGCTGGGACGTAAAAACTATTGGTATTCACTACCCCAACCAAACTGAACGCTGCTGAGACACTAATATGATCAATTTCTGCCGAAACGTTGTCGTTAAATGCGCCATTAATTTTTGCGCCGTTTTTCTGGTAGCCACCACTGCTTTAGCCATTCCATCCACTGATGCAACGATAGCGTTTAATTCAGAGCAATCTAAAACTGCGATCGATATTATTTCAAAGCTCGGCAACCGTCATTACAGTTCACAGTCATTTGACGACCAGCTATCGTCAAGTTTTTTTGATAACTACCTAAAACGGCTCGATGGCAACAAAAGCTTTTTCATGCAGGCGGACATTGAAGCATTTGAGCCCTATCGCTATCGTCTCGATAACACACTGTTGAAAGGCGATCTCGAGCCCGGATATATCATTTTCAACCGTTATCAGCAGCGTTTAATCGAGCGCTTGTCTGGGATTGTAGAAAACCTGCCTGAAATGGTCGCCAGTATGGATTTCACACTCGACGAAGAGCTTGAGCTCGAGCGAAAAGATGATCCATGGCCTTTAAACACGGAGCAAGCAGACAATCTGTGGCGAAAAATCATTAAAAGTCGTGTGGTTAGTTTACGGATCGCGGAAAAACCCGAGGAAGAAATAGTTCCCCTGCTCCAGAAGCGTTATCAAAACCAGCTAAATCGTGTGATGCAATCGAATTCCGAGGACGCTTTTCAAGTGTATATAAACTCAATGACGGCTTTGTACGACCCGCATACTAATTACCTGTCACCAACAACGTCAGAAAACTTCAACATTAACATGAGCCTTTCTCTCGAAGGCATTGGCGCCGTGCTACAGACCGAAGATGAATTTACCAAGGTTGTCAGACTTGTACATTCCGGTCCCGCAGATAAAGAGGGCCAACTGCAACCATCGGATAAAATAGTGGGTGTGGCTCAGGGTGATAATGAATTTACTGACGTTATTGGTATGCGGCTGGACGAGGTTGTGCAGCTAATTCGTGGGAAAAAAGGTAGTCGCGTTCAGTTACAGGTGATCCCAGTTTCCGCTAAAACAGAAGACGAACATAGCGTTATCGACATTATCAGAGACACTGTGAAGCTCGAAGAGCAAAGTGCAAAATCTGAGATATTAGAGATCTATCACGACGAACAGTTGTTCAAACTCGGCATTATCGATATACCGGCATTCTATATCGACTTTGAGGCGATGCGCAAAGGCGACCCAAACTACAAGAGCACGACCCGTGACGTCAGCAAGCTGTTGAAAGACCTCATAGCTGATGGCGTAGACGGTATTATTATCGACCTGCGAGAAAATGGCGGCGGGTCATTACAGGAAGCTAATCAGTTGACTGGACTATTTATTGAACAAGGCCCAACCGTCCAGATACGTCATTCAAGCAAACAAATATATCGCGATGGAAAGCGCACTAGCAGCAGCTACTATACTGGGCCTCTTGCGGTGTTGATAAATCGCCTAAGTGCGTCGGCGTCTGAAATTTTTGCCGGTGCTATACAAGATTACCAGCGCGGCGTTATTGTTGGTACGCAATCCTTTGGCAAGGGAACCGTGCAGTCGCTAACTGCATTGGAACAGGGCCAACTTAAGATAACAGAATCAAAGTTTTATCGTATTTCTGGTGAGAGTACGCAGCATCGAGGTGTGGTTCCAGACGTAGCGTTTCCTGCGATCTACGATAAGCAAAAAGTCGGTGAAAGTTCCTTAGATAATGCTTTGGCATGGGATACCATTAATCCTATTCGGCACCGCAAGTATTTTGATATCCCAGCGGTCATTCCAGCACTGATCGCCAAGCATGAACAGCGCATGGAAACTGATCCGGACTTCATTTTCTTAAAGGATCAATTACAGGTAATGGAGGAAAATCGAAAGATCACTTCCCTATCATTAAACGAAGAGACTCGACGGGCACTTCAACTAAGTATCGAAGGAAAGGCCCTGGCGATAGAGAATAAGAGACGTATTGCCAAAGGGCTGGAGCCTCTCGACGATCTGGAAACCGACGAAAGTGAGTCAGCTGCAGACGCCAATACTGCAGATACTGCAGATACCGCAGCGTCCGCTAGCGATGCCGAGGATGAAGACAAAGAGATAGGGCCATTATTGACCGAAACAGGGCATATTTTGCTTGATTCTTTGACGGTCTATCAGGTTGACAAGGTTGCTGCGACGACTAAACGCTGAGATCGATACTGGAGCGCCGCCTTTCAGGACCGCTTCTGCGGTCCATAATGCGCTTGTCGGCACCGCGTCTGGCACGTCGCCCCACAAATGCTCTGCGATCTATCGCATGCGCTTCCCGCTTTGTGGTTGCACGCGACGGTACTATCTGCGGTGAGCCGGGACTCTGAACTGCCGGCGTGGCATTAATGGGTGATGTAGTTGTTGGAAAATTAACCATTTTAGGCCTCCTTACTGTTTTTTATCGACAGCAAGGCCAAATACTTTAATCATTCATTAATAAATAGTCACTCGCTGCGCTCATTACCTTCGAACCATGCGAGCTTTTTCCGCAGTTTAACAACATCTCCAACGATGAGTATTGTGGGCGCACGTACCTGCTCCGCTCTAGCCAAAGCAGGCATTCCCGCTAAGTCGCTCGTTAGTACCCGTTGCATAGCGGTAGTGCCCTGCTGGACCAGAGCAATAGGCGTTGCAGCCGATCGACCATGAGCAACTAGTTGCTCGCAAATAATGGGTAACCCGACCAATCCCATGTAGAAAACGAGGGTCTGCTTATCATAAACGAGCTCATTCCAGGGCAGATCAATGCTGCCATTCTGGAGATGTCCCGTTACAAAGCGAACTGACTGCGCATAATCTCGATGGGTGAGTGGGATACCCGCATAGGTTGAGCAACCTGATGCAGCGGTGATCCCGGGTACAATTTGAAAAGGTATTTTGTGCTCTGCGAGCATCTCAATTTCTTCTCCCCCTCTGCCAAATATAAAGGGATCACCGCCTTTGAGTCTGAGCACCCTTTTGCCTTCTTTGGCTAAAGTCACCAGCAGCTGGTTAATGTCTTGCTGCGGCAGAGCATGATCGGCTCTTTGTTTGCCCACATAAACTCGTTCGGCGTCCCGCCTGGTTAAATTTACGATCTCGTCACTGACCAGCCGATCATAAAGCACGACATCGGCGCTCTGCATTAATCGCAGCGCCTTAAACGTTAATAAGTCAGGATCACCCGGGCCTGCTCCGACCAGATAGACTTCCCCCGTATTTGTTTCCAGCTGTGCCGTGTTAACCTGCAGTTCAAGCATGTCTGCAGCCGTTTGATATTTGCCGGTAAAGACCATTTCGGCGATAGGCCCTTGTAAAACCTCTTCCCAGAATCGTTTACGGGCGTCAACATCAGGCAGACGTTTTTGTACTCTCTCTCGAAAATCGCCCACGAGTTGTGCCAGTTTTCCATAAGCAGAGGGAATAATCGATTCGATTTTTGTCCTCAACATCCTGGCTAGAACGGGAGAGTTACCGCCACTGGAAACCGCAACGATGACCGGAGAACGGTCAATTATGGAGGGTAGAATAACACTGGAAAGCTCTGGACTATCGACAACATTAACTGGGATAAGACGTTCACGGGCTATCTCGGAAATGTGCGCATTCATTGCGCTGTCGTTACTTGCGGCAATCACTAGACTCTTGCCATTCATATCATCGTTATGAAAGTGGCCCTCTCTGCAGCTGCCCCCTGACGACCTCGCCATGGTTTTAAGCTCCGCCGTTATCTCTAACGCTACAACATGAAGTATGCCACCGGCGCTTACTAGCAGCCGGGCTTTCCGAGTGGCAATGTGTCCACCGCCCACGACTAAACAGGCTTTATCGGTAAGCTTAAAAAATAACGGCAAGTAGTCCATTACAACACTGAAATTCCACCCATGTAGGGCTTTAATACCTCGGGTACTTCAACACGGCCGTCAGCTGTTTGGTAATTCTCTAATACGGCAACAAGGGTCCTACCTACGGCTAAACCAGAGCCATTGATGGTATGCAATAACTCTGGCTTGTTGGTTTCAGGATTGCGCCACCGAGCCATCATTCTTCGTGCTTGGAAGTCGCCCATATTGCTACATGAGGAAATTTCACGGTATTTTTGTTGACCCGGCAGCCAGACTTCCAAGTCGTAAGTTTTAAGGGCAGAAAATCCAAGATCTCCGCCACATAGGATAACTTTGCGATAGGGCAACTCCAACTGCTGCAGAATTGCCTCAGCATGGAGAGTCAATTTCTCTAGCTCGTCGCTCGATTGGTCGGGGCGAACCATTTTCACCAATTCAACTTTTTCGAACTGATGCTGTCGAATCATACCGCGGGTATCTCTCCCATAACTGCCAGCCTCGCTTCTAAAGCAAGGTGTGTGGCACACAAAATGCAATCCATCGGCAAATTCTTTGGCTTCAAAGATACGGTCTCTGGCAATGTTTGTTACTGGAACTTCAGCAGTGGGTATCAGGTAATAGTTTTGCTCCCCTTCCAATTTAAACAAATCATCTGCGAACTTAGGTAACTGCCCTGTTCCGCGAAGAGATTCTGCATTCACTATAAATGGAACGTGGATTTCACTGTAGCCATGATCGACAATGTGCGTATTGAGCATAAACTGGGTCAGTGCACGATGAAGTCTGGCCATTCCACCGCTCATAACTGCAAACCTAGATCCAGTTAGTTTGCTGGCTAAGTCAAAATCGAGCCCGCCCAACTCGGTCCCAATATCGACGTGATCTCTGACTTCAAAATCGATTTTTTTGGGTTTTCCCCACGATAGTATTTCTTTGTTTGCGTTTTCGTCATCGCCCGCAGGAACGTCATCGTCAGGGATATTGGGGATTTCCATCATTAAGTTATGAAGCGCATCGCTGGCTTGTTGCGCTTTTTGCTTAAGTGCTTCCAGCTGTGTTTCGATTTTCGCTAATGTTTCGTTGACGGTCTTTTTCGCTTCCTCAACCGGGGTGCCCTGCTTCACCAATTCACCAATTTTTTTTGATGCCTGTTTTCGCTCGGCCTGCAAACTCTGGCTATCAGCTTCGGCTTGTTTGCGAGCTGCATCAAGCGTTAGAAATTCCGCGGTGTTGAGCGTGAATTTTTTCTTCTGCAGTTGCTCCGCAACCAAATCCGGGTTCTGTCGGATCAGTTTGATATCCAGCATAATGTGCTAACCTTTTTTCTTCTATCAGTATTCGTTGTTTAATGCGACTACAGCGCGTACCTATTACTCGACTGTTGTTGCCCTTTTTTTATGCATGTTTTGCTATACCATTCGCGTCAACACAATCGCTAGCCAAGCTGCAAGGATACAGACAATCAGGCTGCTGACAACGTACAGTAACGCATTGGCCAATTGCCCGTTTTCTAACAAATTAATTGTTTCAAGAGAGAACGTAGAGAACGTTGTAAAGGCACCAAGAAAACCCACTATCGCAACACTTCGCCAGTCGGGATGCAGCGATAACTTTTCAGCAATCAAAACATACATTATGCCAATGCAAAACGAGCCAATAATATTGACACTTAGGGTGGCGATAGGAAATACCGACCATGACTCCCGGTCCTCGTTAACCCTATTAATGATATTAACAAGGCCATGACGACAGAGAGCGCCGGCAGCACCACCTATAGCGATAAGGATGAGATGTTTCATAATTCAAATTACTGAAAGCTAATAACGACGTATTTTACTATTTTTATCAAGGTCGCGCAGGTAATTCAGCTTCTCTGATATCTTTTTTTCAAGTCCACGGTCTACCGGAAAATAATACTGGCTATCCTTCAGCGTTTCCGGGAAGTAGTTTTCGCCTTCAGCATAGGCATTTGGCTCTGTATGTGCGTAACGATAGGCCTCACCGTAGCCCATATCCTTCATCATCGCAGTGGGCGCATTACGCAGATGAACTGGCACTTCATAGCTCGGTTGCTGTTTGATTTCAGCCATAACCGTGTTGAATGCGTTATAAACTGCATTGCTCTTGGGTGCGCTAGACAGATAAATTACAGCTTGCGCAATTGCCAGCTCGCCCTCCGGGCTACCTAAACGCTCTTGCACATTCCAAGCATTCAAAGCTATTTCGAGCGCCCTTGGGTCTGCATTGCCAACATCTTCACTGGCCATGCGCACGACACGGCGAGCGATATATAAAGCGTCGCAGCCAGACTCCAGCATACGACAAAACCAATATAAAGCTGCGTCAGGAGAGCTTCCCCTTACCGCCTTATGAAGCGCGGATATTTGTTCGTAAAACAAATCGCCACCTTTATCGAATCGACGTACAAAGCCATCTAACACTTCAGAAATTATCGCTTCGTCGACAATTTTCACGCCATCAATCTCGGAAGAAAGCTCTAGCGCTAACTCCATCAGGTTAAGCGCTCTACGGGCATCGCCGTCAGCAGCAACCGCCAGCTGATGTAATTCATCTCCAGCTATTTGAACCTTGACGGCAGGGTCACTCTGACAGGCTCGATCAATGATCTTTTCTATATCCTCCAGTTCCAGAGATCGCAGTTTATAAACCCTAGTTCGTGATAGCAGTGCATTATTGAGCTCGAAGGAAGGGTTTTCAGTAGTCGCGCCTATAAAGATAACGGTACCGTCTTCGACAAATGGCAGGAATGCGTCCTGCTGAGACTTGTTGAATCGGTGAACTTCATCAATAAATAAAATAGTTTGCCGTCCATTAGCTTGGTATTGTCGCGCTTCCTCTACCGACGCACGAATATCTTTAACCCCGGCCAGAACGGCTGAAAGAGTAATAAAATGAGCATCGCAAAGGTCTGCAATTAATCTAGCTAACGACGTTTTACCCACGCCAGGCGGACCCCACAAAATCATCGAGTGCAGTTGACCTGACAATATCGCCTCGCGGAGAGGCCTCCCCTCACCTAACAGATGGTGTTGTCCGATATAATCGACTAATATGCGGGGCCGCATTTTTGCGGCCAGCGGCTGATAAACCCGGCTTTCCGAAAACAGATTATGATTCATCATTAATGATCACGTCGACATCTCTAGGAGGCGAGAATTCAAACTGTTGATCAGAAATATCAGGATTTAGAACGACGTCGGAAAATTGAATATCCGTTATTTGGTCAAAATTATCGAGCAGTGACATGGACAATAATCCGCTGACGTCAAAGGCGATCGTTAGTTTTTGAAATAATCCATCTGCAACCAGTGGTGTTAATATAAACTGCTCAGCAACCGAATTAATCGAGCGCATTTCGATATTAAATTGTCGGCTAATTTCTTCAATATCACCGCTGAGGAGTAAAGCCGGAGCCTTATCCAGGTCAGCGGTGTATGCCTGTTTGGTAATTTGCTCTAAGTCAATATCATATTGCCACAACACGATGCCATCAGTTACAACAAGATGTTCATAGGGTTGCTGGGTTAGCCAATAGAACTTTCTTGGCCTTTTTAAGACCAGTGTCCCCTGGGCATCCTGCATCAATTCATTCCGATCATCTCTTATTGTCTGAGTAAAGGCGGCAGTCAGGCTCGTCATCGGTTTTAATCGATCGGCTAGTAGCGCAACCGGCGATATTTCTGCAGCGGCTGTCACGGAAGAGCAAGCTACAAACATCGCAGCGAGACATTTGCTGAAAAAAAATCGTTTAATTGAATAGTTCAAAAAGGTACCTTCTAACGCTCTGGCGGCGGTGGCGCGAGTACTTCGCGACTGCCATTAGTGCCCATTTCAGTTACCACGCCGGCCGCTTCCATCGCCTCGATTAAACGCGCGGCTCGATTGTAGCCAATACGCAATTTGCGCTGCACTGACGAAATTGATGCGCGACGTGACTGTGTCACGTAATAAAGTGCTTCATCATAGAGAGCGTCGCTTTCACTGTCGTCGCCATCGCCAGCTCCGTCTGGCGAAAACCCAGGGATTGCGGGTCCGCTTGCACCTTCGTCTAACAGACCATCAATATAGGAAGGCTCTCCACGCTGTTTCCAGTCAGCGACAACACGATGTACCTCTTCATCGGAAACAAAAGCTCCGTGAACACGAACGGGTAAGCTGGTTCCGGGAGGCAGATAGAGCATATCACCATGGCCTAACAGTTGCTCCGCACCGCCCTGATCCAAAATCGTTCTGGAATCGACCCTAGATGATACTTGAAAGGCGATTCGCGTTGGCACGTTTGCCTTGATCAAACCGGTGATAACATCGACTGAAGGCCTTTGTGTCGCCAATATCAGGTGAATGCCGGCAGCCCGGGCTTTTTGGGCTATACGTGCAATCAATTCTTCGACTTTTTTGCCGACAACCATAATCATGTCAGCAAATTCGTCGATTACAACAACAATCGACGGAAGTGTTTCCAACGATGGTGCTATAGGCTCGTCTACACCTGCGATAAAAACTTCTTCCGGTGTCCACAGTGGATCGGGAATTGGATTACCGCTGGCCGCGGCATCTTCGACCTTCCGATTAAACCCTGCAAGGTTTCTGACACCGAGTGCTGACATAAGTTTGTACCGCCGCTCCATTTCGGCAACACACCACCGCAAACCGTTAGCAGCATCCTTCATGTCGGTGATTACCGGCGTCAACAAGTGCGGGATACCGTCGTAAACCGAAAGTTCCAACATCTTGGGATCTACAAGAATAAGCCTGACTTCTGCCGGGCTTGATTTGTAGAGTAAGCTGATTAGCATTGCGTTAACGCCGACAGATTTACCCGAACCTGTCGTACCCGCTACCAGTAAATGAGGCATTTTTCCAAGATCTGCAACTATCGGTTCACCCGATATATCGTGACCTAGCGCAAGGCTGAGTGGAGATTTAGAATTTTCATAGACCTGCGACGACAGTACGTCTCGAAAATTCACTACGGCGCGATCTTCATTGGGGATTTCTATTCCGACAACAGACTTCCCGGGAATAACTTCAACTACCCTGACGCTAATGACCGCGAGTGATCGAGCAATATCTTTAGCCAAGTTGGTGATTTTGCTAACTTTTACGCCGGTGCCTGGTTGAATCTCGAAACGCGTGACCACCGGGCCTGGTAAAACCTCGGTAACTTCTGCAATGACACCAAAGTCTTTTAGCTTGTGCTCCAACAATCGAGACAATGCTTCTAAAGCTTCTTCAGAAAATCCTTTCCTATGAGAGTCATTAGCAGGATCCAGCAATCCCAAAGCCGGGAGACTTCCACCGGTCGGTGCTATGAACAGAGGTTGCTGCCGCTCTCTTTCTTCCCGCTCGCTCTTGACCGTTTTTTCAGGTATGAGCTGTATTTTAGGCGCTTTTCTATTTTTCGTTTTTTCTACTTGCTTGGCAATAACAATCTTACGTTCTTGCTGAGCTTTCTTATGCTCGCGCTTTTCTTTCCAATTGTACCAACTCTGTATCCCTGAACTGCGGAGTGATTCAAAAACACGAAGCGTCACAGAGCCTATTTCGTCCATCAACCTAAGCCATGAGAGATCGGTAAAAATAGTCATGCCGAATAGTAATAATGCCAGCAGAATCAGACGCCCTCCAACAAGACTAAAAGCGTCGATGCTAGCGCTGCCAATCACCTGACCAAGTGCACCGCCCGCACCAAATGGCAGCTCGGGAATACTGTGGTCGCCAATGGTGGCTAGCGCTGTGCTGGCTAACATAACTAGGCACAAGCCCGACAGGCGCACGGCAAAAGAGGCCCAATCAAATGGCAATGGACTGTAGCGCTCTCTGAAAAGTACCCAAGCCCGATATCCAATCATTACTGGAAACAAATAGGCCATGTAGCCAAATAGAGAAAAGCTAATGTCCGCAAGCCAAGCACCGGTCGGGCCGCCAGAATTAGTTACCGGTCCCCCGCTGCCGGTCCTCGACCACCCCGGATCATTTAGATCATAGCTACCCAGTGACATGATAAGATAGAGGAACACCGCAACAAATCCAATTAATGCACCCTCCCGCATCCGAGGCACAAATTTTTCCATGGCTGTGCTTTGGTTGTTACTGCCTGTTGGGGTCTGCTTACTCAAGACCTTTCCTATCCCCCTTTACTGAGATGACCGTCTTTTAGCATAATTCACGAAAAAGACGTTTAATTGCCTAAAACCGCTCGATATTACCATTTAAATCAGCTATTTGCTTCAATATTGAGAATCTTGCTAGAAAGAACGCACAGCTATTTTTATAGACATCGATATGCTCTATTATAGCCAGCCACAGCGGTGTTGCCCGAATTATTTCCCTCGCTCCACCGTGGCGTCCGTCTGCCGAGGTTACACAATCGGCGGCGTCTACTGCTTATTTTAAGGTGTAAAAGTTTTATGACCGATTTACAGCATCACCCTCTGATCATTCTCGGCTCCGGGCCTGCAGGCTATACCGCTGCGGTTTATGCGGCTCGAGCCAATTTAAATCCTGTCGTTATTACCGGTATGGAACAGGGCGGTCAATTAACCACAACAACAGACGTTGATAACTGGCCTGGAGACGTTGAAGGATTGCAGGGCCCCGATTTGATGATCCGCATGCAAAAGCATGCCGAGCGATTCGATACTAATATTATTTTTGACCATATTGAGGAGACGGACCTGTCTGTTAGACCCTTCGTACTTCGGGGGAATAGTCATAATTATAGCTGTGACGCATTGATCATTGCGACCGGCGCTTCGGCACAATATCTTGGCCTGCCCTCGGAAGAAGCCTTTATGGGAAAAGGTGTTAGCGCCTGCGCTACCTGCGATGGCTTCTTTTACCGCGGCAAAAAAGTCGCCGTCATTGGCGGTGGTAATACCGCCGTAGAAGAAGCGCTGTATCTGTCTAACCTAGCGGCGGAAGTGACTCTCGTTCATCGTCGCGATAGTCTGCGGTCAGAAAAAATTCTGCAGGACAAGCTCTTCGAAAAAGAAAAAAACGGTAACGTCAATATACTTTGGAACCACACGCTGAATGAAGTGACCGGTGATAACATGGGTGTTACCGGGCTCTCGTTAGGAAGGACGCTCGATAACAGTACTGTAAATATTGATGTTGATGGTGTTTTTATTGCGATTGGGCATAAACCTAATACGGATATTTTTGTCGATCAGCTGCATATGAAAGATGGCTACATTACCATAAATAGCGGGACCTCCGGGAATGCTACTGAAACCAGTATCCCAGGAGTTTTTGCGGCAGGGGATGTCGCGGATCATATCTATCGGCAGGCTGTAACCTCTGCTGGAGCCGGTTGTATGGCGGCATTAGACGCAGAAAAGTATCTCGATAATCTTGCGACAAAATGAGAAGCCTGACAATGCCCTACTGGCATTGTCAAAACTGACTATGTCACAAATTCCCTGGCTTGAAGCCGACAGTCTCATATTTCCGCCGAGTACCTCTGCGATGGAGGAACCTAATGGCTTGTTGGCCGTTGGCGGTGATCTTAGTCCCGCGCGGCTCGTCGCTGCCTACAAGCTTGGGATCTTTCCCTGGTTCGAAGAAAATCAACCGATTCTTTGGTGGTCGCCCAGCCCGAGGGCCGTGTTGTTTCCGCCGCAAGTACATATATCGAAAAGCCTGAAAAAAAGACTACGCCAACAGGCATTTAACGTAACTGGTGATCACCATTTTTCGCTCGTTGTGGAACACTGCGCCCAGGTATCGCGCCGTGGGCAAGATGGAACCTGGATTACGGATGAAATGCTTGACGCCTACAGCCTGCTGCACGATATGGGCATTGCCCATTCTGTGGAAGTTTGGCATCAAGGTCAGTTGGCGGGTGGCTTATACGGTTTGGCGATTGGTGGGGTATTCTTCGGAGAGTCGATGTTCAGCTTAGTTAGTGATGCCTCCAAAATTGCCTTCTTTGCACTTTGCAATCAATTGCAACAGTGGGGATTCGCCGTTATTGATTGTCAGGTGACTAACCCCCACCTACTGAGTCTTGGAGCTGAAGAAATTGATAGATCACGATTTAACCAGCTGCTATCGTCTAACATCGAACGATCAATGACATATCAATGGTCGGGTAGTTGGGATTTACCCTCAGGGAATAGCGATTAATGACAACGTTATCAGACCTAAAGGTTTTTACTACCCATCCTCATCAGTGCAGTTATCTTGAGGAGCAACAAGCGACAACCCTATTCATTGATCCCGCAACTGACCTCGACGTACCGACCTATAGTCAGCTTGCAGATGCCGGATTCCGGCGAAGTGGCCCTCATATTTATCGACCTAACTGCGGTGACTGTAACGCTTGCATTTCGGTTCGAGTGCCCGTTGCAGAATTCAAACCCAGCCGGAATCAGCGGAAAATCATCAATCGAAACAGCGACTTAAAGGCCGTCGAAATAGACAATATCCAGAGTGACGAATGCTACCAGCTGTATCATCGTTATATTTGTGCGCGCCATCGGGACGGCGACATGTATCCACCGACTCCCGAACAATATGAATCGTTTCTCAGTAACGAGCTCGGTAACACCCGTTATTTTGGACTTTTTCAAGATAGTAAACTTGTAGCCGTGGCTGTAACGGATGTTTTGGAGAATGGTTTATCCGCGATTTATACCTTTTTTGATCCTGATCACTCTAAGCGCAGCCTTGGGAGTTATGCCATTTTGTGGCAGATCAAAAAAGGTATCGAATTAGAGCTACCTTACCTATATCTTGGGTATTGGATCAAACAGTGTCAGAAAATGAGCTATAAAAGCGATTATCGGCCACTTCAATTACTGGTTAACAATCGCTGGGTCAGCATTGCGTAATCGCTTTTGATTCCCTAGCTAATATAGTGCACAATGCGCCCAGTTTTTAGCCCGCTAAGTGCGCGGCTGCTGATTTATTCGCGAATGATTAACCGTCGCTGGTACTAAAAACAGCGAGTAATTTATACACAACGGTCAGAGATGGCTGAGAGGAAAGCGCCGAATGGCAAAAGAAGAACAAATCGAAATGGAAGGGGAAGTGATTGATACCCTTCCAAACACAACGTTTAAAGTGCAGCTGGAAAATGGCCACGTGGTCATAGCTCACATATCCGGTAAGATGCGTAAAAACTATATTCGAATTTTAACTGGCGACAAAGTCAGGGTCGAATTAACACCTTATGACCTTAGTAAGGGCCGTATCACCTACCGCGCCAGATAATATCCTCAACTCCATTGATGCTAAAGAAGCGCTATGCAAGCGCTTCTTCTTCTTCTTTTTCTTCCATAACAACCAAAACTCCATCTTCAACCCGTATATCAACAATGCCTCCATTTTTAGACAGCGTACCGAATAAGACCTTTTCGGCAAGTGGTTTTTTAATGTAGTCCTGAATGACTCGGGTCATTGGCCTTGCCCCCATATTTTTATCATAGCCTTTTCTTACTAGCCACAACCGCGCTTCGTCACTGATGTTTAGCGTCACCCGCTTGTCGTCAAGCTGACCCTGTAACTCAACCAGAAACTTGTCAACAACGGTCAACACGATATCTTCCGGTAATGCATCAAATTGAACAATTGCATCTAAGCGATTTCGAAACTCGGGTGTAAACAAACGATTAATAGCCTCCATTGCGTCCGTTGTATTGTCTTGCTCAGTGAAACCCATTGACCGACGACTGACACTTTCAGCACCCGCATTGGTGGTCATAATAAAAATAACGTTACGAAAATCTGCCTTGCGCCCATTATTATCCGTCAGGGTTCCATGATCCATTACCTGTAACAGAAGGTTGAATACCTCGGGATGGGCCTTTTCGATTTCATCAAGTAATACCACCGAGTGAGGATGTTTCGTCACCGACTCAGTCAAAAGTCCGCCTTGGTCGAAGCCAACATAACCGGGAGGAGCGCCTATCAATCGTGAAACGGTATGCCGCTCCATGTATTCCGACATATCAAAGCGAATTAATTCAAGGCCTAGTATTTTTGCTAACTGATTAGTGACCTCTGTTTTACCAACACCGGTTGGCCCAGCTAACAAGAATGACCCAATGGGTTTTTCGACTGCTTTGAGTCCAGCCCTTGCCATTTTAATCGCTGTTGCCAGGGTTGAAATCGCTTTGTCTTGACCAAAAACGACCATTTTCAGGTTGTCTTCAAGCTTTTTCAGTGACTCTTTGTCGTTAGTTGACACTGATTTTGGCGGAATTCTCGCGATTTTCGATATGACGGCTTCAATATCAGTAACACCGATGACTTTTTTACGCTTGCTCGGTGGCTGTAATCGTTGAAATGCCCCAGCTTCATCAATGACGTCAATAGCCTTGTCCGGCAAAAAACGATCGTTAATATAACGTTCTGAAAGCTCGGCTGCCGCATGCAGCGACTTGTCGTTGTAGCGCAGGTCGTGGTGATCCTCAAAGCGGCTCTTCAGCCCTTTCAAAATACGGTACGTTTCCTCGACAGAGGGCTCTAACACATCAATTTTTTGAAATCGTCGACTCAAGGCTTTGTCTTTGTCGAAAATTCCTCGATACTCTTGAAATGTCGTTGAGCCAATACAGCGCAATTTGCCGGAGCTCAGTAACGGTTTTAATAGATTGGAAGCATCCATAACGCCGCCTGATGCTGCTCCCGCACCAATAATCGTATGGATTTCATCGATAAATAAAATAGAGTTGTCTCTCTCCTGAAGATCAGCCAACAGTCCCTTAAAGCGTTTTTCAAAATCTCCGCGATATTTTGTACCCGCCAGTAGCGAACCCAGGTCAAGTGAATAAACGACACCTTCCTTTAATACATCAGGAACATCGCCATCGACGATCATTTTTGCTAGGCCTTCGGCAATGGCCGTTTTCCCAACGCCTGACTCTCCGACAAGTAATGGATTATTTTTACGACGACGTGCGAGGATTTGCGCGACCCGTTCAACCTCCTGAGACCGTCCAATTAGTGGATCAATATGCCCTTTACGGGCTTCTTCGTTAAGGTTCGTTGCAAAGCTGTCGAGCGGCGTTTTCTCTGGAGTTTCACCGGAAGACTCGTCGTCGCTGCGAGATTCATTATGGTCTAAACCAGGCTCCGTATGACCGGCGACCTTAGATATGCCATGAGTTAGGTAATTGACCACGTCAAGCCGAGCCACAGACTGCTGCTTCAGAAAATAAACGGCCTGGCTTTCTTGCTCACTAAAAATAGCAACTAACACATTAGCGCCAGTTACTTCGCTTTTACCGGAAGACTGCACGTGGAATACTGCCCGCTGCAATACACGCTGAAAACCCAAGGTCGGCTGTGTATCCCTTTCGGAATCCTGTTCGGGGATTAATGGTGTTGTTGAATCAACAAAATCAACCAAATCAGCTCTAAGTTGTGACAGGTCAGCACCGCAGGCAACCAACACGTCAGCAGCCAGTGCATTGTCCACGAGTGCCAACAACAGGTGCTCAACCGTCATAAACTCATGCCGTTTGGTCCGAGCCCCCTTAAAGGCCTGATTCAATGTTTGCTCAAGATCGTTACTTAACATAATTTACTCCGATGTTATATCTTGTCTCTTTATACATACGCAACAGCTCAATCTTCAGATGCTTCAACTTCTGCCAGCAAGGGGTGGTGACTTTCCCTCGCATATTGATTGACTTGCGCAGCTTTTGTCTCAGCCACGTCTCTTGTAAAGAGTCCGCAAACACCTTTGCCATGCGTGTGAACCGCCAGCATCACTTGTGTCGCCTGCTCTCGGCCCATCGAGAAAAAAGTTTCCAAAATTTCAACCACAAATTCCATCGGCGTATAGTCGTCATTCAATAATACGACTTTGTACATAGGTGGCCGTTTTAGCGCCGGTTTCAACTCAGCAACTGCCAAATCACCATCGCCTTCATTGCCGGGAGGTAGATTGTCGTCTCCCTGCAATCTTGATTTTAGTAGAAATTGTTCACGTTCACCCATATATCTGCCTATCAGGTTAACCAATACCAATTATTTTAAATGGACTGGCTATATTACGACCAGAGCACTTGACTAATGGCACAAAAATGTTAAAAAAGTACGGGTATGTTGCAAATAACCCAGAACATGCCATTGCTAATGATAAAGGATTAACGAGCAAGATTGGAATAAATGCCTTATAAATAAAGAAATAAAGGGCACTATTAAAAAGGATGAATGTATGCAGACTGGAACAGTAAAGTGGTTCAATAATGCAAAAGGATTCGGCTTTATCCTGCCTGAGGGTGGTGGTGCAGATGTTTTTGCTCACTACTCGACGATAAGTATGGATGGCTATAAAACGCTAAAGGCTGGCCAGCCCGTCTCATTTGATACAGTAAACGGCCCTAAGGGCTTGCATGCTACAAATATACAAGCGGCTCAGGATTCAGCGGATAACAGCAACCCTCGCGCAGTTGATGACATTAGGGAAGTCAGTTCGAGTCAATTGGACTGATTATCGCAGATTAGACGTTTCACGTTGATCATAGCTTTGTTCAAATGCTTCTGAAATTCAAAAGCATGGGGTATAACAACTGCTGCCTGAGCAGCAGTTGACTCTACATTTTTGCGATAATTGCGTCGCCAAACTCAGAGCATTTTAGCAAGGTAGCATCGCCCATCAGACGCTCAAAGTCGTAGGTCACTGTTCGCGCCTGAATGGCACCATTCATCCCGCCAATGATTAAATCGGCGGCATCATTCCAACCTAAATGTCGGAGCATCATTTCAGCTGAAAGGATAAGCGACCCCGGATTAACCTTATCCTGACCCGCATACTTTGGAGCAGTGCCGTGAGTTGCCTCAAAGAGAGCAATGTTGTCGCTTAGATTGGCCCCTGGTGCTATCCCAATTCCGCCAACCTGAGCGGCCAGCGCATCGGATAAATAATCCCCGTTAAGATTAAGCGTTGCAATAACACTGTACTCATCTGGACGCAGCAGCACTTGCTGTAGCATGGCATCGGCAATAACATCTTTTACAACTATGTCTGTGCCTGTATTAGGGTTTTTTAAGCTGACCCAGGGACCACCATCTATCAGCTCTCCGCCGAACTCGTTTTGCGCCAGTTGGTAGCCCCAGTCTTTAAAGGCACCCTCAGTAAATTTCATGATATTGCCCTTGTGGACAAGAGTCACAGAGGGCAAGTCTTGATCGATTGCATACTGAATGGCCTTGCGTACGAGGCGATCAGTCCCTTCTTTCGAGACCGGTTTAACGCCAATACCACAATTATCTGGAAAACGTATTTTAGTGACCCCCATCTCATTCTGTAAAAACTCGATGACTCGGGTCGCTTCAGGCGAACCCGCTCGCCACTCAATACCCGCATAGATATCCTCCGAATTCTCACGGAATATAACCATATTAGTTTTAGCGGGCTCCTTAACGGGCGACGGCACACCTTCAAACCATCTAACCGGGCGAAGGCACGTGTATAAATCCAATTCCTGTCGTAGAGCCACGTTCAGCGACCGAAAACCGCCACCTACTGGTGTTGTCAGCGGCCCCTTTATACCGACTGAATAGTCCTTTATCGCGTCGAGAGTCTCAGCGGGAAACCAATCGCCGTCGTACATTTCGGCGGCCTTCTCACCGGTGAATATTTCCATCCAACTTATTTTTTTGTGACCCCCATAGGCTTTCTCGACCGCGGCATCTACAACTTTCACCATTACCGGAGTTATATCAACGCCAATGCCATCTCCTTCTATGAACGGAATAATAGGTTGGTCAGGGACGTTGAGAGAGTAGTCAGCGTTAACTGTGATTTTTTCGCCAGTGTCAGGTATTTGTATGTGTTGATATGACATCGAAAACTCCGTTGAATAAAAGTTAATTAAAACCTCGTGTATCACCACAGCAGCAATCTAGTCGCAGCTAGTTTACTGTGTGGCTCCGCTTGTTAGGCGTCTCGTCCGTCAAGCACAAACGGTTATATTAGCTCTAACGCTTGATTAAATGTCGCGCTAGGGCGCATAGCTTTAGTCGTTAATTCTTCGTCAGGGCGATAGTACCCACCAATATCTACAGGTTCTCCTTGCGCTGAGTTAAGTTCACTGACGATGATATCTTCTTTAGCCCTCAGTTCCTTCGCCATCGGTGAAAATGCGGTTTGTAGATCGGCATCTTCTGTTTGTTCTGACAGTGCCTCAGCCCAGTACATAGCTAAATAGAAGTGGCTTCCCCGATTGTCCAGCTCTCCGACTTTTCGTGATGGTGACTTATTATTTTCAAGTAGTCTTGATGTCGCCTGATCAAGTGTTTTGGCAAGCAGGTCAGCCTTTGGATTATTGTTTTTGAGCCCAAGATCCTCCAGCGAAACCGCCAGTGCCAGAAACTCCCCCAACGAATCCCAGCGAAGATGGCCCTCTTCAACAAATTGTTGAACATGTTTTGGTGCTGAGCCGCCTGCACCGGTTTCAAACAAACCGCCTCCATTCATGAGAGGAACTACTGACAGCATTTTTGCGCTTGTGCCCAACTCCATTATCGGGAACAGATCGGTTAAATAGTCACGCAAGACATTGCCTGTTACGGAGATCGTATCCTTACCCCGAATCAGCCTGTCCATGGTTAATCTAATCGCTGAAACAGGATCCATAATGGTAATGTCCAGCCCCTTGGTGTCATGCTCGGGTAGATACATTTCAACCTTTTCAATCAATTCCCTGTCATGTGCGCGCTCGCAGTCCAACCAAAAAATCGCCGGCGTTTTCGTTAAGCGTGCCCGTGTAACCGCTAGCTTAACCCAGTCTCGAATTGGCGCATCTTTGGCCTGGCACATTCTCCAAATATCCCCGGGCTCTACATCATGCTCAATCAACAAATTACCACTATCATCAACAATACGAACGCTCCCTGCCTGTGGGATTTCAAAGGTTTTATCATGCGAGCCATATTCTTCTGCTTTTTGCGCCATCAGTCCAACATTGGGAACACTGCCCATTGTTGACGGATCAAAAGCGCCGTGAGTTTTGCAAAAGTTGATCATTTCCTGATAGAACTTGGCGTAGGTTGACTCAGGAATAACAGCTTTGGTGTCATGAAGTTTTCCGTCTGGGCCCCACATTTTGCCGGAATCTCGAATCATAGCGGGCATTGAGGCATCAACAATCACATCACTGGGCACATGCAGATTAGAAATGCCTTTATCAGAATTCACCATAGCAATACCTGGCCGATCGATGTAACACGCTTGAATATCACGTTCAATCTCAGTTCTCAGAGAGCTGGGAAGTTTTTCAATCTTTTCATACACATTACCTAAGCCATTATTAGGATTAACACCTAACTTTTCGAAAGTCTTTGCATGCTTTTCAAACAGGTCTTTATAGAACACGGTCACGGCGTGGCCAAAAACAATAGGGTGAGATACTTTCATCATTGTTGCTTTCACATGCAAAGAGAAAAGGACATCCGTATTCTTTGCATCCTCAATCTGCTGTTCGAAAAAGGCACGCAATGCTTTTGCACTCATGAACATACCATCAATCACTTCGCCGGCTAGCAGCTTGGTCTGTTCTTTAAGGACGATGGTATCGCCCTCTTCTGTTTTGAGTTCGATACGCACATTGCAAGCGTTTTCAACAGTCAGTGATTTTTCACTAGAGAAAAAATCACCGCCTTTCATATGTGCAACATGGGTCCGTGAGGCAGGGCTCCATACCCCCATACGATGTGGATTGTTTTTTGCAAAATTCTTAACCGACGCAGGTGCCCGCCTATCTGAGTTACCCTCTCGTAAGACCGGGTTAACAGCGCTACCCAGTACCGTGGCATATCGCGAATTAATAGCCTTTTCAGCCTCGGACGCCGGCTCTTCCGGATAGTCAGGAATATCATATCCCTGCTGTTGAAGCTCCAGAATGGCAGCCTTCAACTGCGGTATAGAGGCACTGATGTTAGGTAACTTAATGATATTGGCTTCTGGTTTCATGGTCAGTAGTCCCAGCTCTTCCAGCGCATCTGGGATTTTTTGCTCGGATGACAAGTTCTCGGGGAAATTAGAAATGATGCGACCTGATAGCGAAATGTCACGCTTTTCGACTTTTATGCCGGCCGCTTTGGTAAATGTGTTGATAATTGGTAATAGAGAGTAAGTAGCTAGTGAGGGGGCTTCGTCCGTTTCAGTATAGATAATTTTGCTAATTTCGTTTGTCATACAAGGGTTCCCGGTGTGCATAGTCATTTTTTTTAACCGGGTTTTTAGCGATTTTATTGGTTGTATCGGCTTTTACCCGTAGTATTTTTTCGAGAAAGATTATAGCAGCAAGCGCATCATACCGATAGATGATAATATCGTTAAAACAACCACTTAGCGGCATATTGATCAACAAATGGCCAAAATCATCCTGCTTAACAAGCCTTTTAACGTGTTATCTCAGTTCACTGACAGTGAAGGTCGCGCAACGCTTGCAGACTTTGTTACCGAGAAAAAACTTTATCCCGCTGGACGTCTCGATTACGACTCAGAGGGTTTGCTGCTATTAACTGACAACGGTACGGTTCAGCATCGGATTAGTCACCCGCGGACGAAGATGCCTAAAACTTATTGGGTGCAAGTCGAAGGGGCTCCAACGGAGCAGGACATAGAGCCACTGAGGGTCGGCGCCATTTTAAAGGATGGTCCTTGCCTGCCCGCTATGGTGGAGTTAATACCTGAACCCAATATTTGGAAGCGAGAACCGCCGATCCGAGCCCGAAAAGCGATCCCAACGACTTGGCTACAACTGGTCATCACGGAGGGACGTAATCGACAAGTCAGGCGAATGACTGCGTCATTGGGCTTTCCGACGCTGAGGCTGATCCGGGTCAAAATAGGCGAATGGTCAATTGACACGTTAAAGCCCGGAGAGACTCGGCAGATCACTGTGGCAACGCCACCCATCAAATCGACGCGGCCTAAGCATTCAAATCGAAGCTATAGAAGGCTATAATTCTCAACTTTTGGCACTGGTAATGGAAGATCATATGGAATGGGTACCCCACGTCACTGTGGCGACGGTTGTAGAGCGAAACGGCAAGTATCTTTTAGTGGAAGAGCTGTCGAACGGCAAATTGGTGTTTAACCAGCCTGCGGGCCATCTTGACGCCAATGAATCTCTCTCAGAAGCTGCTGTTCGCGAGACGGTTGAAGAAACAGGATGGAAAGTGCAGATAGATGGTATCGTTGGTATTGCTTTGTATAAGTCGCCTCACAATCAAGTGACTTACCATAGAACAACCTTTTTTGGATCAGCTATCTCTCACGACCCGGAGCGCCAGCTTGATGACGGCATAAGCCGAGCCATATGGATGAGTTATGACGAAATGCAGCTAGCAGCTGCTAAGATGCGCTCTCATCTTGTTCTAAAAGCCGTAGAGCAATATCGCAACGGACACCGCTACCCTATTGACGTCATCTATGAGTAAAACATCCCGTGAATAATATAGCGGCGACAAAGCCGAGTGATCAAAAAGTCATCGTCGGTATGTCGGGAGGCGTCGACTCATCGGTATCTGCACTGCTACTGCAGCAGCAGGGATATCAGGTGGAAGGCTTGTTCATGAAAAACTGGGACGAGGATGATGGGTCCGAGTACTGTACCGCTAAAGATGATCTAGCGGACGCTCAGGCTGTTTGTGACCAACTGAAAATAACGTTACACACCGCCAATTTTGCGGCGGAATATTGGGATAACGTGTTCGAACACTTTTTAGCAGAATACAAAGCCGGAAGAACGCCCAATCCTGATGTTTTGTGTAACCGGGAAATAAAGTTCAAAGCCTTTCTCGATTACGCTCTAGTACTAGGCGCTGATTATATCGCGACCGGGCATTATGTACGCAAACATCAGATGGGGGACCGCGCCCAATTGATTAAAGGTCGCGATAATAATAAAGACCAAAGTTATTTTCTTCACGCGGTCAGTGGTACTGAAATTGCTAAAACGCTGTTTCCCGTCGGTGATTTAGAAAAACCCGACGTGCGGGCTATTGCTGAGAAATATTCCCTGACTACCCATAATAAGAAAGACAGCACGGGTATCTGTTTTATTGGTGAGCGGCGTTTTAAGGATTTTTTACAGCAATACTTACCGGCACAGCCTGGGATGATTGAAGACACAGACGGAAGTATTATGGGAGGGCACAGTGGTTTAATGTACCACACTATTGGTCAGCGACAGGGCCTCGGTATCGGCGGCGTGAGTGGTGCCGGCGATGCGCCTTGGTACGTTGTCGACAAAGATCTCAAGCGCAATGTCCTTATTATTGCTCAGGGGAGCCAGCATCACCGGCTTTTTAAACAAGGGCTTTTTGTCAGTGAAATTCATTGGATCAATAACGATGGCATAACCCTACCCCATCGCTGTAAAGCAAAAATACGGTACCGACAGGTCGATCAAAACTGTGAAATTCGTAAACTTAGTGTTGGCTATGAAATTGTTTTTGATTTGCCGCAGCGAGCAATTACACCAGGGCAGTCGGTGGTATTCTACGATAATGAAATATGCCTTGGCGGCGGTGTTATCGAAGCCGCCTTTAACGCCAACGAATAGCGATTTACCGTCTACCAATAGGATCTTTTCTTGACGACAAACTCTATACGATCACAGACGATTGCACTTGCAGGACTACTTCAAAGTGTCTGCCTCGTCGATCAAATCGCACGCACTGGCGAATATGCTCCAGAGAGCTTTAACCCTTTAATAAATAGTTTGTTTGAATTTGACGCAGCATCTGCAGAAGACGTTTTTGGCGGTCTCCATGGTGTGAAGCAGGGGCTGACCGTGATTAACGATTTATTCGGCGGTGATAGTGAAGGTCACAATAAGGCTGTGATTCGCTATGCTCTGGGTTTGCTTATTTTGGAAAAGAAATTATCCCGTGACCAAAAGATAATGGCCACAATCCATTCACGTCTCGAGCACACATCATTAAAAGTCGAACATTTCACCAGTAATGTCGGCTCTACCGCCTCAAGTATAGCGGCTATTTATCAGGATACTGTCAGTACGTTTAAATATCGAATTCAGATAAATGGCAGTATGCAGCAGCTACAAAACTCCGCCAACGCTGACAATATAAGAGCACTTTTACTCGCCGGCATTAGAAGTACAGTAATGTGGCGGCAAATGGGCGGTCGTCGCTGGCAGTTAGTGCTTCGACATCGTGCGATTTTGTCGATGGCGAGGGATTTATTACAGGACCTATGAACAATTTAATGTGATTTGCTAGACATCAATCGATCTGTTGTCGATGCTGTAGGCAACTGAATTAGATCAGTAAATCATGTATCATTGTCCGCCTTATTTCTTCTACTTGCTGTAGTGGCTTCACCTCTAGGTGTTAGCGAGCAAACCTACCAAAAACAAACTGAGAGTTATCTATGAATTTATCAGCATTAACGGCCATTTCACCCATTGATGGCCGTTATGGCAGCAAAACAGAATCCCTACGCGGTGTGTTCAGTGAGTTTGGCCTCATCAAAAATCGAGTAGTGGTCGAGGTTCGTTGGTTGCAGTGTTTGTCTGCAAACCCAGCCATAATCGAAGTCCCTGCTTTTACCGACAGCGCCAATAGCTTTCTGGATCGTCTTGTAACGGAGTTTTCTGAAGAGGACGCCTTATCGATAAAAACGATTGAAAGTACCACCAATCATGATGTCAAAGCCGTAGAGTATTTTCTTAAACAAGCCGTTTCAAAGAATGCAGAAATAAATGCCGTTAGCGAATTCATTCACTTTGCCTGTACGTCAGAAGACATTAATAACCTTTCACACGCGCTGATGCTCAAAGAGGGACGCGTAATCATTCGGCAGCAGATGACTGCTATCGTCGACAAATTGGTTGAGCTCAGTCACGCTCACGCAAGCACAGCAATGCTATCGAGGACACATGGCCAGACAGCAAGCCCTTCTACGATCGGTAAAGAGTTTGCCAACGTGGTTGCGCGTTTACGGCGGCAAATCAGTCAGCTGGATAGTATTGAGCTTCTAGGAAAGCTCAACGGCGCCGTCGGCAATTACAACGCCCATTTCTCCGCGTACTCTGAAGTCGACTGGCAGCAAACTGCCAAGCAATTTGTTGAAGGTCTTGGTATCGACTGGAACCCGTATACAACTCAAATAGAGCCCCATGATTACATCGCAGAGCTATTTGATGCTCTGGCTCGGTTTAACACAATAATTATCGATCTGGACCGTGATATTTGGGGATATATTTCCATGGGTTTTTTCAAGCAGCGGGTTATTGAAGGTGAGGTAGGGTCTTCAACCATGCCACACAAAGTTAACCCCATTGACTTCGAAAACTCAGAGGGCAACCTCGGCTTAGCGAATGCAATTTTTTCACATATGTCGGCAAAATTACCGATTTCACGTTGGCAGAGAGACCTAACCGACTCGACAGTATTACGGAATATGGGCGTTGGTATAGGCTATAGTTTGATCGCCTATGCTTCGACTCTGAAAGGCTTAGGGAAACTGGAGATTAATCTGCAACGGCTGTCTGACGACCTCGATAATAGCTGGGAAGTTCTCGCCGAACCCATTCAAACCGTCATGCGTCGATATAACATCGAAGAACCTTATGAAAAATTAAAGGCTCTGACCCGGGGGCAAACTATCAACAGAGAAACGCTTGATCGTTTTATTGATACCCTGGATATTCCTGCGAAAGCAAAGGATGAATTACGGCTGCTGTCACCTTCTACTTACATTGGCAATGCTATCGATCAAGCCAATGCTATTTAAGGGATAACTAAGCCTGCCTATGGTGCTATGTGACGAGATCGAAAGGCGGGCAATGTTTGTTAAACTACAATGAGACGAGGATCACATGGCGATTCACAACTTAGATATCGCGGATTTTTTAGCGAATACTTGGCAAACAAAACCGCGCCTCATCCGCAACGCATTCCCTAATTTCATCAACCCCATGAGTCCCGAAGATCTCGCGGGACTTGCTTGTGAAGCTGAAATAGAATCTCGACTGATTACTGAGGCTAATGGTAAATGGCAAACCTCCCATGGGCCTATTGCTGAAACTACGTTCAATAACCTGTCGGATTCAAATTGGACACTGCTCGTTCAGGCCGTTGACCATTGGGTACCGGAAGTGGCGGATCTGCTCGACAACTTTCGGTTTATCCCCAGCTGGCGGATCGATGATGTGATGGTCAGCTATGCGACCCGGGGCGGTAGCGTTGGGCCTCACTACGACAATTACGATGTTTTTCTTGTTCAAGGAGCCGGGCAGCGGCGTTGGCAAGTTGGTGGGCCGTGCTCGGCTGCAAACTCTTTACAGAATAATCCCGAACTTCGCCTACTCGCTGATTTTGTCGCCGAAGAGGAATGGGTATTGGAAGCCGGCGATATGCTGTATATCCCTCCCGGCATCAGTCATTGGGGTACTGCCATGGACAATGACTGCATGACCTACTCTATCGGATTTCGTGCCCCAAGCCATAGTGAAATGTTGTCCGATTTTTGTGATGATACTCTAGCCGGCCTCACTGAAGAGTTACGCTATGCGGACCCTGGTTTGCAGGAGCAAGGTCATAGCGGTGAAATAATGCCTGCGGCAATAAGTAACGCGCAGCGCATACTGCAAAATTACGTCAACGACGAACAGCGTCTCACCGAATGGTTTGGTCGCTATGTAACACAGCAAAAATACCCAGCCGAGACTGCTGATAACACTGATGAAAAGTTTCAGCAAGGTGACCTTGTTCAGTTACTAAAAGACGACGGGGTCATACTGCGTGACCCTACAGTGCGAATAGCTTTTATCGACGCTGAAAGTCCCAGCAACTCCCTGTTGTTTTTTGTTAATGGCGTTTGCTTTGAAAGTGTCGGTGATAGTTGCATCGCCTTATCTAAATTACTGGCAGATAACACCCGCATATGCTCGGGGCAGATCATGCCTTGGCTGGGAGACACTGAGTCGGTCCAATTGCTACTGAGATTAGTCAATCAGGGAGTTTTATATTTTGATGAAGAAATTGACTATTGAACTCACTGACTGGGATACGTCTAGTCACCAGCTAACAGCTGTTCGCAGCAATGTTTTTGTTGAAGAGCAAAATGTACCTGCTGACATAGAACTTGATGAGTTTGATGCAGCCGCTGTACATTGGCTCGCCTACTCCGGAGATATACCCGTAGGCACTTGTCGTATGCTCGCTGATGGACACATTGGTCGCCTAGCCGTGCTTAAAGACTATCGTCGTCTCGATATCGGCAAAAAATTATTGTTAGCCGCAATAGATGCGGCCCGCAGCAAAGGCCTCTTTGATGTTTATTTGAATGCGCAACTTCATGCCACTGGGTTTTATGAGGGCTTTGGTTTTACCGTCTACGGTGAAGAGTTTATGGATGCAGGCATACCACACTTGCCGATGCGACTGCAGTTAGAAAAACAGCGTCTTCTCGGAAAACATGGCGGTGATTTTTTCATCGAAGATTTTTCTCAGCATGCACTGGATCTCGTGCAACAGACTACCCAGCAACTGCACATATTATCGCTGGATCTCGCTCCTAATACCTTTGGTACTAAACGGATGATTGATAGCTTGTCAGCTCTCGCCAGAAGGAATCGCTACACCGAAATACGATTGCTCATTATTGATACATCAAAAATGATCAATGTATCTAGCCCCCTATTGACGCTTCAGCGACGGCTGAGTAGTTCGATAGCGCTTCGGACAATTGGAAGTTCTAGTCAGGAAATCACCGATAACTTGATCATCGCAGACGGATCGGGGTTAATCGTACAGTCAATCAAAGAACCCGGAAAAGCATGGGGGAATTTTAACAACAAACCAGTGGCAAAAAATTATTTATCACAATTTGAGGTGCTGTGGCGGAACTCCAAAGAAGATCCCAACCTGCGAGCGTTGTCTATTTAGTGGGTTGGACCGTTCGAGGCTAACTAGAAGATTAAACCAACCTCTCGTTGCTGATAAACAATCTCATAGCTTTTCAATGCTCTGCAGGGAGCATCGTTGATAGAAGTAGGATTTCCGGTATGTAGATCAAATTGATAACCGTGCAAAGAACATCGTAGATCGCTGCCAATGATATCGGCCGCAAGCAGCGAGTGTCCTAAGTGAGGGCAATGGCTTTCTACCAAATATAATTCTTGTGCTATTTGCATTAACATAAGGCGGTGCTGATCAATTTTGAACAGTTTTCGATAACCATCATGCAGATTAATTAGTTTTTCCAATGAGTAAAACCGCATCATCCAGCGCCTCTGATCTCGTGGGTACCCGCGCAGGGGAAATTTGTAAAAAGACTGCTGTGGAAAATAGGCAATAAGCAGGTAAACTGCAAGAATAATTTTACCTTCACAACTGGAAGCGACAGCGGATTGAATCCTTTACCCAATAGAATCAACGCGAAAACAGCCCTAGTCATGCCCGGTGGCGGTGCTCGTGCAGCCTATCAGGTAGGTGTGTTGAAAGCCCTTGCTGAAATAACTGACGAAGCCCTAGAAACCCCCTTTCCTATTCTATGTGGTACTTCAGCGGGTGCTCTAAATGCGGTTGCGATTGCCAGTCGCGAGGACAATTTTCAGGATTCTTGTCGCTGGTTAGAGCAATTATGGTTAAATCTCGAAATTCACGATGTGTACCGAAGCGACTGGAGAGGTATTCTGCGAAACGTTTGGAGGCTGGGGTTATCGTTGTTCAATTCTGGCATCGCCGTCGGCCGCCCAGTTGCGCTGTTAGATAATATTCCGCTCAAACAATTTTTGCGTGAGAAAATAGATTTTTCAGGCATTGGGCGAAACGTACAAAATGGAAAGCTTTCTGCAGTTTGTGTAACCGCGATGAATTATTCTGAGCGAGTTTCAGTCAGTTTTTTTCAGGGCGGACCAGACAAAGCCGACTGGCAACGCTGGCGCCGACATGGTGTCCCCACCCCTTTGCAGTTACGCCATCTGCTGGCGTCTACGGCTATTCCCACTGTCTTTCCGCCACAACGTATTGGTAGGAACTACTATGGCGATGGCGCTTTACGCCAGTTGACCCCTATTAGTCCTGCTTTGCATCTGGGCGCAGATAAAGTGTTGATCATTAGTCCTAGTGGACATAAACAGAATTACCAAAAACCCCATGCTCGCGCCCATTCCCCGGCATTTGGACAAGTCATCGGTCACTTGCTTAATAGCGCTTTCGTTGACAGCCTGGAGACAGATATAGAGTTACTGGAACAAATGAATCAGTTACTCCGCCTGACCGACAAAGAAATAGTCAATCAGGACGGTCGAAGATTAAAGCCGATTGCGATTCAGGTAATTTCCCCCTCCGAAGATATCGACTTAATTGCAGACGACTATGTTAGCGACCTACCTAAAAGTATTCGGACGTTCCTAAAAACAAGTGGTGGGAGCGCCAGCGCCGGTGAAATTAATATTGCGAGCTACCTACTGTTTACACCGAGATTTTGTAAGCGACTGATCGACCTGGGTTATAAAGATGGCCTCGCTCAGCGAGACGATATAGAGGCTTTTCTTAAACAACCGCCGGAAAGTGGCTAGACTATCATTACAGTTAGTATTGTCACACTTGTAACGGCGACTCGTCTCGATGATGGGATCCTGAAGATCATCTGATTATTAAGTTTGGGGCAAGCGAGCGGTAGTGATAAACACCTTGGCTGTCGATATCGCTCAATAATTTATTGGCATACATTAGTTATTTTGAGTGCGCTATACATTCGCCAACCGCCATTGATTTGTGAGAGTCATTAAGAACTCTTTTAAATAACACCGGTAAAAGACTCATTGCAGTTCTCGGTTCGACACAAGCTTCCTCTAGCGCTAACAAATGGTCCTTGTGGTGCTCAATCAAGCATCTTAGACGAGCATGCAAGCCGACAAATAGCATGTTGTGGGGCGGTAAAATCAGTGCGCTGAATGGAAAGCGGAAAAATTTCTCTAATGACTCCATCCAGTTCTTCAACGGCTTTCCTTCCGGTTCGGCCGCGGATACGCTTACGTTTGACGTGATTCTGGGTATAATCTGATCACCGGAAAACATAAGATCGAACTCTTCATAATAGAAACATGGGTGTTCGGGGGAATGCCCGCTACCGATCGCCACCTGCCACCGTCGGTCAGCAATTATTAGCTCTGTGCCCTCGCTAAGGCATATAAATGAGTTGGGAATCGGCTCAACAAATGCAGCATATCCCTTGAAATGGGCTTTCATATTCTCAAAGTAGCGGTCATCAAAGCCAGCCCCTCGATAATAGGCCTCCATGGCCCATTCCAAGTCTTCAGCCGAGCTTTTTGCATAAGTCTTTGCAGTATAGTATTCGCCAAAAGTCATATACAGCGGCACTCGGAATTTTTTGCAGATCCACCCCGCCTGGCCGATATGGTCAGGGTGCATATGAGTAATCAGCACGCCTTTTATCGATTTACCTTTCAGTTCATTCTCAAAAATAGTCTGCCAGTGGCTGCATCTTTCCTTGGCTTTGATGCCGGTATCAACTATTCACCCACCATCATCCTCCTCGAGCAGATACAGATTGATATGGTCTAATGATATCGGTAGCGGCATGCTAATCCAGTAGACCTCGTCGGCTACTTGAAACGTTGTACCAACCGCCGGCACACCATCAAACGGATACATTAATTCACTCATTTCTCGCCACCCTGAATATAGTTAGTTGCTGCTGCACTAATCACCGCACTTGGGAAGTACTTACACGACTCGTAATCACGGTAAATTTGTTCTGCAAAAAGCCCTATAGGGAGTAAAAATTTAACAGCGTGCTAGCTTTGCGGCCGCCCTCTCATTAATGCAATCGGTGCGGGGCACAATATGCATCGACTTAATCAGGGCTATTGATCAATATGCGAGCGATGCAGCTGATATGCTGGAAGCAACCGCAGAGATAGGTACAACTTACTTATGATAACAGCTGTTTTTACATGCAAATCATCATAAAATATCAACAATGTCCGTGCGATACATGTCTTGCGCTTTTTGTGGCTCCTGAAACTGATATTCGTAACGGTATTTTCGAGGGAGCCTGTGGCTATTGATGAACATTATAATTCTATCCTCACCTTCAAGGGTTTCAAATTGAAACGATATGACTTAAAAATTACACATATCGCTGTCTGCCAATGATGACGCGTCTTCGTGCCACGTCTATCAGCAGGAAAATGGCTTTTTTTAGCGCATTGATCTCCACTATTAGCCTAGTGGGCATTGTTAGTATTATCGGAGTTTACGATTACTACAGCGTGCAAGACAAAACTGAAAACGATTTAATATCACTATCAGCAGCTCTTACGGTCCGCAGTTCAGCCGCTATCGTGACTGGAGATATGGCATCCGTCACCATCCTGCTAGACTCTATTGCCACTGTCCATGATATTACCAATGGTTGTATCTATACCTTGGGTGCAGATCCATTGGACAAAAAAGCGATTAATATTATCGCGAACTATCCTGATGAAAGTGCGCCCTGCTCCTCTACCACACCAACCGAAACCCGTATTATTGAATCGACCGAGATGCCATATATTGACATTGTCCAACCAATAGCGATCAGAGATAAAGTCGTTGGATACGTTTATTTACGATCAAACACCAAAAACCTCATGCCATTACAAGCACTCTACCTAGGGATCATTGCCTGTCTTTCATTCTTAGGCTTTGCGATCGCCCTTTGGCTCGCAAATGTTTCTTCCAACAGGCTATCACAGAGGCTGCTATCTCTCGAAACAACAGCGCACAATATCATCAGCAACGGTAACTATTCACTGAGAGCGCAAAAAGTCGAGAACGACACTATCAGCAATGTCACTACTAACTTTAACCAAATGCTGGACTTTTTCCAACAACAGGACACCCAGCTTCGCGACAGTGAAGAGAAATTTCGCCTTATCAACGAGACGTCTAAAGTCGGTATTTTTCAACTAGACATCAACGGAACCTGTGTTTACGCCAATACAGAGCTTTCATTGATTACTGGCCTGCCTGTGAATGAAATTCTCGAGAGTAATTGGTTGACAGCAATACATCCTGAAGACCGATCTACAGTAGAAGAACAATGGCAAGTGATGTTAGACAACAACCAATCTTTAGACTTGAATTGCCGCTTAAAAACGCCTCAAACGAAATTTATTGCAGCTTATGTCCGGCTGCTGAGACGTTCAGATGGTCGTTTAATAGGCTACATTGGTGCGATAAATGATGTCTCCGAAATAAAAAATGCACAAACACAGTTTGAAGAAATGGCCTACTACGACATGTTAACCGGGCTCGCCAACCGCAGACTGTTTCGGAATCGCCTCGAACACGTGGTCAGTAATCTCAAGAAAGAACAGAGTAGTCTTGGCCTTATTTTGGTCGACCTTGATAGGTTCAAAAGTGTCAACGACGCTATGGGTCATGATGCGGGTGACAAACTACTTAAAATTGTCGCCGGACGACTTCAGCAGTGCGTAAGAGCGAGCGACACTGTTGCAAGATTGAGTAGCGATGAATTTGCTATCATCCTACCGGGAATAAAAAACTCTCGGACGACTGCTCATGTTGCAGAAAAAGTACTTACGGCTATACAGCAGCCCGTATTAATCAATGAAACCGAGCAGCGTCTGACTGCGAGCATTGGCATTGCGATCGCGCCTCAGAACGGTACCGACGCAAAAACTATTATTAAAAATGCAGATTTGGCGCTGTTCCATGCAAAAGATAATGGCAGGAACAATTACCAGTTTTTTACTGTCGAGATGAACATTCAGCTGATAGATCGGGTGGCGCTAACTCACGATCTTAAACAGGCGGTTAAAAACAGCGATTTTACGTTGGTATACCAGCCCAAGATCTGCCTGAAACAAGGAAACTTAGTTGGTTTTGAGGCGTTAATCAGATGGAACCATAAAATCCGAGGGGCTGTAGGGCCCACAGAGTTTATTCCAGTTGCAGAACAAACGGGCCTAATTATTCCGCTTGGCCGTTGGGTAATTACGACGGCATGCGAACAACTGCGCACTATGTATGACGAAGAGATAGTCAACGATTCGGTATCTATGGCTGTAAATCTTTCCGCGCACCAATTCCAAGATGAGCATTTGGTTGACTTTATCCGCGACAGGATCAACACCTTCGATATAAAACCTGGTCAATTTGAAATCGAATTAACCGAGTCAGTGCTGATGGAAAATTTTGATAACGCTATTGAAAAACTTGAGGCGTTACGACAATTGGGTATACAGATATCAATTGATGATTTCGGAACCGGCTATTCATCGCTGGGCTACCTAAAACGACTTCCTGTGAACACTGTCAAAGTTGATCGCTCATTTGTTACTGACATTCCAAATGATAAAAGTGATATGGAGATCACCTCAGCTGTCATCGCTATGGCCCATAATCTCAATTATACGGTGGTTGCAGAAGGTGTAGAAACAGAACAACAGCTACAGTTTCTAGAGCATTCAGGGTGCGATTATGGGCAGGGGTATTTTTTCAGCAAGCCCTTGCCAGACCATGAACTTGAACTTTTTTGTGCTAATTTTTCACTCAGCAGTTTGAGATCTAACCATTCCACTTGACCCAAATGTCCAAGGTATTTTATGAGTATTCAGTGGTTTCCCGGGCATATGAACAAAGCCCGCAAACAAATAAAGGAATTACTCCCGCAGATTCACTTAATTATTGAAGTTCTCGACGCACGGATCCCTTTTAGCAGTGAGAATCCAATGATTGCGGAGCTACGAGGAGACAAACCTTGTATTAAAGTATTGACTAAAAGCGACCTTGCGGACCCAAAAATAACCGAGCGTTGGTTACAATACCTCGACAAGCAGAAAGGAATAAAAGCGATTGCTGTAACCACAAAACAGCCTGATATTATTCGCCAATTAGTTCCTTTGTGTCGAAAAATGTTGCCTGAAAGAGACGCTGGTCATAACGATATTCACGTCATGATCATGGGTATTCCCAATGTTGGCAAGTCGACACTCATTAACACCTTGGCCGGTAAAACGATTGCCAAAACGGGTAACGAACCTGCTGTCACGAAAGGACAGCAACGAATTAATCTGCGAAATGGAATAATGCTCTTTGATACTCCGGGGATGTTGTGGCCTAAAGTAGAGAGTGAAAAAAGCAGTTATCGCCTTGCAACTACTGGTGCGATTAAGGATACCGCAATGAGCTATGAAGATGTCGCGTTTTTTGCTGCAGATTTTCTGCTTTTGAATTATCCGGAACGCTTGCGAGAACGTTATCAGATGATCGATATCCCGGACAACGAGTTGGATTTACTTGAAACGATAGGACATAAAAGAGGGTGTTTACGGAGCGGCGGGAAAGTTGATCTGGAGAAGGTGTCTACGATATTACTAAATGAATTACGGTCAGGAACACTTGGACCAATCTCTCTTGAAGTACCTGAGCAAATTGAGCTAGAAATCATAGAGGTAGAAAAGTTACTCAAAGAAAAAGCCGCAAAGAAAGAAGCCCGTAAGAATGCACGAAAGAAGAAGAAAACCTAACAGCGATAGCTGATTGTTAGGTTAAAAGCTAGACGAGCTATTAGCGCCAATTCCGTGGCGCTGTTTCTGTTCATTGGGCAACGCGTTAACAACGGGCCTAGCAGATTCATCCCCGCTTCTAGTTCACAAGCAGACGGACAATCGATGACATTTTCTCACGCTGGAAAAGTTGGCATGCCTTTACAGCCATCTAGATGAAGCCTATCGACACGTGTAACCTCTATTTTTACAGCGGTATCTCGCAAAAATTGTTTTGCCACGCCAGCGCTCTGTTTGCCCCTAATAGAACATCGAATTTATCAGCAAAAATAGTGTTGGAGCCACGCTAATCAGGCGAAATTAGCCATGATCGAGACCTAATCAGTTGGGGAGGCGCGGTTGGCGACGATGCAGACGGCCTTAAAAATAATATTTCACAAAATATCCCTCTGTTATAGACATTGATACCGCCATATCGGCTATTATTGACACAGTTTAGTCCTGTCTATTGGCATGATTCTCAATGTTCGACGGTGTATAGCCATATCTTTGAATTGACACCTGATTAGTTGGCCATGAGCAGTCGTATACATTGTTTATAGCGTGCCCAATGGTACAGATTATAATGCGCGACCCAAGGTTCCCGTAGATACGAAACACAGCATTCGTCAGCGCTTTAATTGCAGTGGCGATGGCCTATTTTAGAGTATTGAAATTATGGACGATATGCATTTGGCGGTCATCAGCCAGTTAAACCAATGGCTAGAGGATCGCGAAGACTGTTGGCTGTGTACTGTCCTCAACACTTGGGGGTCCGCACCCCGCCTCCCAGGGAGTTTAATGGTCTGTAATCGCCAAGGAACTATGGTTGGCTCATTATCCGGCGGCTGTGTTGAAGACGATTTGGTTTCAATGTTAGAAAAAAATGAGCTGGCATCCGTTAATACTACCTACAAAATTTATGGCGAGACGGATGAAGACGTAGAAAAATTTCAATTACCCTGTGGTGGTACTCTAGGTGTCTTAATTGAGCCGTTTCATCGTTCTAACATCAGCGACGATGTCATTGAACGGTTTCAAATCATTGAGCGTCAGTTGCAACAAAGGCTGTGTGTCGAGCGACACTGTGATTATATGGAAAATAATGAAACAGTGCGATCCAGCGTTGGTCATCCGGGCATTAACTATCAGTTGAATAATGAAGGCGAGCTTGTCTGTGTCGAGCACATACTAGGGCCAAGCACTCACTTAATGATCATTGGCATTTGCGAAGTGGCTCGGTATCTCGCTCAGTTTGCTTTAGCAACGGGCTATCGTGTTAGCGTCTGCGACCCAAGACCAGAGATGGCCGAACAATGGAACATAGAACACACTACTCTGTTTACCGCTATGCCCGATGACACTATAAGAGATTATAGTGCCGACTTAAACAGTGCTATTGTCGCCGTTAGCCACGACCCGCGGATTGATGATATGGGGCTAATGGATGCCTTCGATTCGCAGGCCTTCTATATCGGCGCTATGGGATCAGAAAAAACTTCAGAAAAACGTCGAGAACGGCTACAACTGCTGGGAGTTTCTCTGGAGGATCTAAGCCGTTTAAGAGCCCCTATTGGGCTAGATATCCATTCCAAGACTCCGGCTGAAATAGCTATCTCGATTCTGGCAGAAATTATTTCGACTGTCGGCAGGCAACGGATCCATGCCTAAGCCTAACGAACCGATATTAGTAGCACTTGTACTAGCGGCGGGTAGCAGTCGCAGATTTGGCAGTGATAAACGACTTTTCGCCTACAATGGAACACCGTTGTTACAGCGTTCATTAGTCATTCCTATTCAACTAGGGCTTGCCACTACAGTCGTTTTAAAACCAACGGATGAACTTTTTCTTCCCTCTCTTTTAGGTTGTTATTTGCATCACCCGCTGCTAAAAGTGGTTTATGCTGACGATGCCCTCTTGGGAATGGGCCATTCGCTGTCGGCAGGTATTCGGTCAATTTTGCAATCATCAAAAAGCGTCGAAGGTGCTTTGGTATTCTTGGCAGATATGCCGTCATTGGAAGTAAAAACGGTTAGGGATATCATCAGACGTTTCGACAGCAACAAAATTGTTGTTCCAACCTACATGGCAACGAACGGGAGTTTAAAAGCCGGACACCCTGTTCTCTTTAGTCGCCCTTGGCTGAAACAGCTTCAAAAACTTAGCGGTGACAACGGAGCCAAAGAACTACTGAAAAAAAATCCCGAAAATATCATTAACGTCGCTCTAGACGATAAAGGCATATTTCTGGATATCGACCACCCGGCAGAAGTCCCGGGTGCAAAGACTTAGTCCTAGGTAAGCGTATCTCGGCTATCTTTGTTAGGTTTTTGAGCGCTTGGATAATGAGCATAACCGGGGCGATCTGCGGTTTAAACTCGGCAGCAGTGAAATTATTAGTGCGTTTTGCCCTTTTGTTCATTCATCTATATAGTGTGTTTCGGCTGTTATCGCGATAGAAGTCTGCCCAATCAGTAATTACACTCAGATGTTTACCGACACCACCAAAAAATATCACGATTAGTCGATAAAGCCACGCGATGTAGGGACCAAATTTGTTCATGAATTTCAAACGTCAAAATCGGTGGACCTATGGACCCGATTAGTCAGGGACTTGTGGGCGCCGCGCTATCGCAATCTCAGGGCAGTAACAAACAGCTGAAAATTGCAGGGATACTTGGATTTCTGAGCGGCATGGCCGCAGATCTAGATGTGTTCATTCGCTCCTCCGAAGATCCATTGCTGTTTCTCGTATATCATAGGCAGTTCACGCATTCTCTGATATTTATTCCCTTCGGCGGTTTAATCTGCGCATTGGTTCTGCACAAGCTGTTTTCCCGGCAGCATGGCATATCGCTAAAGGAAACTTGGCTCTTCTGTACGCTCGGTTATGCGACCCATGCTCTTTTAGACGCTTGTACAACTTATGGTACTCAGTTGCTGTGGCCCTTTAGTGACGCTCGTATTGCATGGAATATCATGTCAATAATTGATCCAGTGTATACGTTAACGCTGGGTGTAATCTTACTTTCCGCCTACATCAGTAAGCAGAGAAAATTAGCAGTCATCGGACTAATTTGGGTTGTCTCTTACCCGCTGTTTGGTTTGATTCAACGAGAGAGAGCGATCGACGGCGCACAACGAGTAGCGGCGGAACGCAACCATATTCCGATTAACTTAGCCGCGAAACCAAGTTTTGGAAATTTACTCGTTTGGAAAACTGTTTATGAGGTGGGTAACCACTATTATGTAGACGCGGTCCGCGCAGGCATCGACATTAACGTCTTCTCTGGCGATAACGTTGAAAAACTCAATCTGGGCCGTGATTTCCCGTGGGTTGTTGGGAACTCCCAGCAAGCAGCCGATATTGACCGTTTTCGATGGTTTTCAAACGGGTATATTGCTAAAGATCCAGGCAATGCTAATAGAATTATTGATATTCGCTATTCAATGGTGCCAAATGAAATTAACGCATTGTGGAGCATCGAGCTATCCCCCGGGGCTGACAGTGATAGCCACGCAATCTATAAAACCAATAGAGAGGCCTCCCAAGCCAATATTGATCAGTTTTTACGCATGATCATCAATCCACTGTAAACCCGTCATAAAGTCCCGATCAAACTCGCATCAGCTTTGCCTGTACGAGTTTTGCCCCCGGAGGATAACAAAAGGAGGTTACTAGACACCGCTCACTACTCGCCAGACTTCGGATATTCTGCTTGAATAACTCCTCAACGGTCCATCCAGCGATATGATCGCCCACGCATTTTGTAGTCAACACCCAAGCATTGGCGTCATTTGCGTCTTTATCAGCATGGTAACGAATATTCTTACCACCTTTACTAAGTCGGGCCATGATCAACTCTCCTCTAAATTATCTACCTATTTCGGTACAGGTTAAAAATAGAACGATAGCTGCCTAAATCATAGTTAATACTAATACTGAGCAGCGCATTTGTGCACACCGCCACATAAACAGTCCACAATATACTCATACAGAGGGATAGTCATAGCGAGAACCTTGATTCCGATTGGAAATGCCAGATCAGCACCCTAGGAAAAACTTGCTAATTGTCGATTTCATGACAAAAAAAAGCCCGGATAATCCGGGCTTCAGTCTATTTGAGCAGCGAAAAGCTATTAGAGAGCGGCATCCATTTCTGGAACAGCTTCGAACAGATCAGCAACCAGGCCATAATCAGCGACCTGAAAGATAGGAGCATCTTCATCTTTGTTGATAGCAACAATAACTTTACTGTCTTTCATTCCCGCCAAATGTTGAATAGCCCCAGAGATACCTACGGCAATATACAGATCAGGGGCGACAATTTTTCCAGTCTGACCAACTTGCATATCATTCGGTACAAAGCCGGCATCAACGGCAGCCCTAGACGCGCCAACGGCAGCACCAAGCTTGTCTGCAACTGATTCAAGCATCGCAAAATTTTCGCCGTTTTGCATACCACGACCACCAGAAATAATAACGCCAGCAGAGGTTAACTCAGGACGATCACTGACGGCAACTTCTTCACTAACAAAAGTCGATACGCCTGCATCATGTGCACTAGCAATAACCTCAATTGAGGCTGATCCGCCATCTGTAGCAACGGCATCGAACCCTGTTGTACGCACAGTAATCACTTTGATTGCATCGGAAGACTGTACAGTTTCAATAACGTTACCTGCGTAAATTGGTCGCTTAAAAGTATCAGCGCTTTCTACATCGGTAATGTCAGAGATCTGCGCCACATCGAGCAAAGCAGCAACGCGTGGTAAAACATTTTTACCACTAGTCGTTGATGCTGCTAATACATGGGTGTAATCCTTCGCGATTTCTGCGACTAACAAGCTAACATTTTCTGCAAGTTGATTAGCGTAGACGACATTATCGGCTACCAGAACTTTAGCGACGCCGGCGACTGCAGCTGCAGCATCGCCCGCTGCAGAACAATTGGAGCCAGCCACTAAGACTACAACATCGCCGCCTATCTCAAGACCCGCGGCTATCGCGTTTAATGTGGCCGTTTTAACGGTATCATTATCGTGTTCAGCAAGAATTAGAATACTCATTAGATCACCTTCGCCTCATTTTTCAGTTTATCAACAAGTTCAGCAACTGATTCTACCTTGATTCCTGCAGCGCGCTCAGCCGGTGGTTCAACCTTAACCGTTGTTAGTCGCGGTGCCACATCAACACCAAGATCCTCAGCTGTAAATACATCAAGCGGCTTTTTCTTAGCCTTCATAATGTTGGGTAACGAAGCATAGCGAGGCTCATTCAAACGCAAATCAGTAGTAACAACCGCAGGCAGACTCAAGGTGATAGTCTGTAACCCACCGTCGATTTCACGAGTGACATTCAGCTTGCCGTCGACAACAGTTATCTCGGACGCAAAAGTCCCCTGTCCAAGACCCGCAAGTGCCGCTAGCATTTGACCGGTTTGGTTGTTGTCACCATCGATAGATTGCTTCCCGAGAATGATAAGATCAGGCTGTTCTTTATCGACAACAGCCTTTAACAACTTGGCGATAGCCAATGGTTGAATACTATTATCTGCCTCGACCTGGATACCACGGTCTGCGCCCAGGGCTAACGATGTACGAATCTGCTCTTGGCAGGACTTATCACCAATTGAGACAGCAATAATTTCTGTGGCGGTGCCCGCTTCTTTCATGCGAACCGCTTCTTCGACTGCAATTTCACAGAATGGATTGATCGCCATTTTGACGTTATTTAAGTCGGCGCCGCTGCCATCAGACTTGGGCCGAACCTTTACGTTAGCGTCTGCAACACGCTTAACCGCAACAAGAACCTTCATAAGATTCTCCGTTTCTAGTACGTTGGAGTTTGGCTATTCTGGTGTACGTTTTGAAAATGGTACAGGCAGGTAATAGCCGCGAAAAAACGCGCGTATGGTGACGCCTATCAGAGTCAAGGTCAACCCTTTTTATGATTGATAGTGTCAGGATCAGACAGGTTTTCATTGGTCGCCTGATCTATTTAACACTCAGCAGCATAACGAAACACTACAGTGGACGGTACGTCGCAAAAAATCGACTAATTCTTTACTTTTCAGAGGCTTGGTATTGGCCATTTTGACTCTGAGCTTATATAATTGTCGGCTATGTGAGCACCCTTCGGCTTGATGATAAGCCCTCGGTAGCGCCATCCAATCGTTTAAATGAGGATAGTTGTTGTGGAACGAGAATCAATGGAATTCGACGTCGTTATTGTCGGCGCAGGCCCTGCAGGACTCTCAGCAGCCTGTCGCATTCGCCAGCTGAGCGAAGACATCTCAGTCTGTGTCGTTGAAAAAGGGGCAGAAGTAGGCGCTCATATCCTCTCTGGGGCCGTTATGGACCCCAAAGCTATTAATGAGCTTTTTCCTGATTGGGAAGAACGCGGCGCGCCGTTAAATGTGCCTGTTACCCAAGACGAGGTTCTTTTGCTGCAGAGCCAAAAAGGGGCTGTTAAAGTACCCCTCATATTTGCTCCTGGTTTTCATAACGACGGCAATTATGTCATCAGTCTCGCCAATGTGTGTCGCTGGCTAGCCGAGCAAGCAGAAGGCCTTGGAGTAGAGATTTACCCCGGATTTGCAGCTTCGGAAGTACTTTATAACGATGATGGTAGCGTCAAAGGTATCGCTACCGGAGATATGGGAGTCGCGGCTGATGGCAGTCAGAAAGATGCCTACATGCAAGGCATGGAATTGCACGCCAAATACACCGTTTTTTCTGAGGGTTGTCGCGGTCATCTTGGAAAACAAATAATTGCTAAATTTAATTTAGATGAGGGATGTGATCCACAACATTACGGATTAGGATTCAAGGAGATTTGGGAAATCGATGAGGCGAAACACAAAGCCGGACTTGTCATCCATACAACCGGATGGCCAGCATCAAAAGGTACCGCATCGGGTAGCTACCTCTACCACGCTGAAGGTAATCAAATCGCAATCGGCTACGTTGTTCCACTGAGCTATGACAACCCTCACGTCTCCCCATTTGACGAATTCCAACAGTGGAAACACCACGAAAAAATAAAGCACTACCTTGAAGGCGGTACTCGAATTTCTTATGGCGCTCGGGCTCTAATCAAGGGCGGACCTCAATCTCGACCAAAAATGAGCTTTCCCGGCGGGTTACTAATTGGCGACGATGCAGGGACACTCAATTTTGCGCGTATTAAGGGTAGCCACACAGCGATGAAGTCGGGGATGATCGCAGCTGATACGTTGCATGCAGCGCTCACAGGCGGCGCAGAAGGGGCTAGTGACCTTACCGACTACGCTGATAGGTTTAATGGCTCATGGCTGGACGATGAATTAAACAAATGGAGAAACTTTGGTCCACTGTTGCACAAATTTGGCGGCATAATCGGAGCTGCACTCGCTTTTATCGATCAGGGTATCTTTCAAGGTAAATTACCATTTACCTTGCGCGACCCCAAGCCCGATCACTTGACCCTAAAACTGGCTGCTGAAATGCCGAAGATCGAGTATCCAAAACCGGACGGCGTCATCAGCTTTGACAAGCTTTCATCGGTATTCCTATCGAATACAAACCACGAAGAAGACCAACCCTGCCATTTGACGCTGAAAGATGCCAGCGTTCCAGTCAATCACAATCTCGCCTTGTACGACGAACCCGCTCAGCGTTATTGTCCTGCCGGTGTCTATGAGATTGTCGAAGAAGAGAGTGGTGATAAACGGCTGCAGATCAATGCACAAAACTGTGTGCACTGTAAAACTTGTGATATCAAAGACCCTACCCAGAATATTGAATGGGTAACACCTGAAGGACTGGGCGGCCCAAGCTATCCTAATATGTAACGTCGGCAATTTGGCGAGTGTATGTTGCACTCGCCAAATCTCACTGGCTGAGCCGCAGGTCTGTTAATCAGCCAATCTTGAACCACACGCCGTTACTAAGAACGCTAAAATCCCCTCCTTTGTCTACCGCGTGCTCAGCGATCCGATAGAATGCAGCGCGACTAATTTTTGCTGATAAGCCATTGTCCAGTCTAACAACGGGCTCAATAGCACCGGTATCGCTGTCTGTAGTCACTTCCAATGCGTGATCAGCGCTGATTTCGAGCTCTTTTTCCATATTCGTTGCAATCGTAATCTTCTGATTTTCAGTCGACAGGCCAGTGAAATCGACGTCTACAATGATTAGCGGCTTATCTTCTACCTTGATTCTCCACTTCTCAACCGGCGTGACCAAATAATATTCACCGTCGTCTTCTTGCCTTAGAATAGAGGCAAACAATTTAACCAGTGATTTACGTTTAAACACGGTGCCCTCATGAAACCAATCACCGTTCTTTTTGATGATAATATCAATCTCACCACTGAGTTCAGGATGCCATAAATGTAATGGCGGTCCTTCTACGTTAGCCAAAAATTCTTTGGACTGGTTTTCAATTTTACTCAGATTCATTTAGTTTCCCGAAAGGTCGCGACCGATTTGGCGAAGAGCACCAGCTAATAACTCGTCTTTATCATCGCCCAAAACATCGAAATGGCTGCTATCACTAGACAGCGTAATCTTATCGATAAAACTACCGTTAGCAAGATCGATGATTGTCAGCAGCAGATGTATTTCAGAAAAGTGACCGCTCCCAGTCTCATCTTGGCTCGATGTAAACAGCGAATCAGTATTTTGCACTTCAACAAAGATCAGGTAGTGGCGGCTATGCTGCTTAGACGACGTCTTTGCGCTTTCTAGCGAGTCTGCCGAGAGGCCGCCGACGACCGATTGAAAATAAGGCGACAAACCATTCGCTACGGTCTGACTGAACGACGCTTGGTTACCTATTTCCGTCGCTTGAGAAACGACCACCAAGTTGCTATGAGGACTCAATACAATGTTTCGAAGCCGTTTTACAGCGAACGAGTTTGTGATCCCGGACTGGCCGGCATAATACTGTGCCTGCTGCGCAATGAAAGCAGGCTGACAGGCGGTCACTGATAACAACAAACACAGTAAAGAAACTCTGATAAAAAAAGAACGATTCAACGGTGCCATATGAAGATCCATTCGCATTGATAGTGCCGGTCGGCGATGACACGCCTGCCTTCCACTTACCGGCCTATACTTTTTACGTCATTTGACTGTAATCAGATTAACCGATTAGCCGGACATTGACTACGCCATCGATCTTACGCATGATTTCCAATACCTGCTCTGGAGGAGATGACTGTAAATCAATAAGATTGTAAGCAATATCCTCGCGGCTTTTATTAAGCATGTCGATCACATTAATATTTTCATCAGCCAAAATAGAAAGAATACTACCGAGGATTTTTGGTACGTTTCGATTACTTATCGATAGGCGTACACTGCCACTTTGGGGCGTTCTTTCTAGATATAGCGGTGGAAAATTGACTGAATTCTTAATGTTACCGTTTTCTAGAAAGTCTTTTAACTGAACCGCCGCCATAATCGCACAGTTTTCCTCGGCCTCATCAGTACTGGCGCCGATATGCGGAGTAAGCACCGCGCCTCTCTTTCCGATCAGTTCTGGAGTTGGGAAATCGGCAATGTATTTTGATAACTTTCCACTGTCTAGGACCTCGACAACAGCGGTCGTATCAACAATTTCTTCGCGTGCAAAATTAAGTAAAACCGCACCGCTTTTTAAATGTGACAACAGTTCACGATTAATCATTTTGCGCGTAGCATCAAGGACCGGCAAATGCAGCGTAATGAAATCCGCACGGGAAACCAGTGATGTAATATTGTCGACTTTTTCTACCTCACTGGATAACCGCCATGCTGCATCTACAGACAGCGCGGGATCATAGCCTGCAACTTTCATCCCAAGCGCTAAAGCGGTATCAGCCACCATTGATCCGATTGCGCCTAAACCAATAACTCCCAGTGTTTTTCCTGACAATTCATTGCCTTTGAAGCGTTTCTTCTCTTTTTCTAACAATTTGCTCATGGCTGCGCCATCAGTTAAGTCGTCAAGGGTATTAACGTAGTCAATTCCTTCCAGAATACCCCGAGAGCCCAGCGTTAATGCGGACACAATGAGTTCTTTTACCGCATTAGCATTTGCCCCCGGCGTGTTAAAGACCGGTATTCCTTGTTCCGTGCAATAATCAACGGGAATGTTATTTACACCAGCGCCGGCGCGACCTATTGCTAAAACTGAGTCTTGAATATCCGCCGGTTGCAGTTTGTGGCTCCGAACTAATACTGCGTCAGAAGTAACAAATTCACTCGCAATTTCATAGTCTTCCCGAGGGAACTTATCTAATCCCTTTGTGGATATTTGATTTAAGGTCAATATCTTGTACACGTATTTAACTCCTGGTTTTAGCTCTGAATCGAGTTACAAAATGGAAATATCGGCTTTAGAACGCAGTGACCGTAGAAAACCGCTCATACTGACGTCGGCATTGTTGCGCTGAAGCTGAGACTTTAACTCCCGTTGCTCTGCGGTTGAGAATTGCTGCAAGCTACCCTCTTCCACTTCTTCCAATTGAACGACCGCTACGTCACCATTTGCAAGAGCCACGGCCTCTCTCCGGACTTCTCCATTGTGAATATCGGGCATGGCAAAAACAGCTACCATCAGATTGGTATCAACCACGCTAGAACTACGGGTAATATTCTGCTGAACCTGCCATTCGTAACCGCCTTCCAGTGCAATTTCAGCCACTTCTTTGCCCGCTTTCATCGCTTCAATCGCGCTAGCTGCAAGCTCCAGCGATAATGCTGTGGCGCGCTGCTGACTAAGTTCTGCAATAATGAACGGTTGAACATCTGATAAGGGTTTTGCCTTAGCCGGTTCATGCTTTAAAACGCTGACTACAATAAAATGATCCGCTGCTAACTCCAAAACATCACTGTTATTACCATCTACTATTACTTCACTGCTAAAAGCAGCCGCTAAAACTTGCGCATTGGCAAGTGATCCGGTGGCCGACGAGCGTGAAAGGAAGTTAGACTTTTTAAGTGTTAAGCTTAAGTCTTCGGCTGGACCGGTCAAGCCCTCAGAATTGAAAGCAAGGTCACGTAAATCTTCAACAGCATTAACAAACTCCGCTTCCGCAGCCGCTTGTTGCAGTCGACCCTCAATAACAGACCCACGCTCGCTGAAGGGCGCCGGGCTAACGCCTCTAATCTCTGTAGCTTTTAAAAGATGGTACCCCGCATCCGTTTGGATAGGTTCCGATATTTGGTCCAGGGCTAATTCAAATAGTGCCGCTTCAAATTCCGGTGGAAACGTATCGCCCATCGTAAACCCAAGGTCTCCGGCATCGCTGGATGAACCCGGGTCTTCCGAAAACTCACGAGCTATAGTCGCAAAATCTGTGTCACCCGTTAATTTTTCTGCCAATTGCTCAGCCAATTGACGAGCCTCACTGGCGTCCCGATCATCGGTGATTTCAATGAGAATATGTGAAACTCTTCGCTCTTCATCAGCCTCAAAAGCTGCAATTTCAAGCGCGTACTCTCGCTCGATATCATCGGCCTCAACCGGCTTAAAGAAATCTGCCGTCTTAACCTCTACGTACTCGAGCATTACCTGCTCTTCCGACTGATATTTATCGATATTATCATTGTAGTGTTGTTGAATTTCCTCTTCGCTGATAATAACCTGCGCGGCTACTTTTTCTCTGGGGAGTATGAAGTAGCGAAAGCTGCGCTGTTGCCCAACGATTTTCGACACTTCTGAAAGTTCATTACTGATAACAAAATCAGATCCCGAAATACCACTGTTTAACTGGGCAACTGTTAAATCTTGCGACATAAGCTGTTTATAAAACGCCGTCGAATACCCACTACCGCGCAAAATGCTTTGATAACGCTCAGGAGAAAACTTGCCGTCTTCCTGAAACTGCTCCATTGCGATAATAGTTTGATCAAGAGCTGCATCAGAGACACCAACTGAGGCATCTGCTGCCGCTTGTAGCAACAACTTTTGCTGAATAAGACGATCTAGAACTGGCCCCCTTAAGCGTTGATCGTCGAGTAACGACGGATCTGCATTTTCACCCATGTAATTTAGCAGTCGCCTACGCTCCAGGCTAACGCCCTGCTCCAGCTCCGCGAGTGAAATTTCATCGCCGTTAACAGCCGCCACGACTGCCGGGCCATTATTGCCCACTAAACTATCAATACCAAAAAGAGCAAAGGTCAGGATAATTAGGCCTATGATAAATTTCGCTATCAGTCCTTGAGAGTTTTCTCGGATATTTTGCAGCATTTGCGCCCCCGGCAAAGTAGCCCTTAACCAAAAAAAGCGCATCGATAGATGCGCTTTCTATTTGTAGAAATTACTTACTTCTATATCACAATGTGTAATGTCTTTCGTTTCTTGCCACGACAACGCAGCAGGAAAGGTCGATCAGTTGACCGCGTCTTTAAGCGCTTTACCAGCTTTAAAGCCAGGTACCTTAGCCGCCTTAATTTGAATTTCTGCGCCCGTCTGTGGATTTCTACCGGTACGAGCAGCACGATCTTTAACTGCAAACGTGCCGAAACCAACCAGTACGACCTGATCACCGTCTTTCAAAGCGCCCGTTACAGTTTCAACCATGGCGTCAAGAGCACGACCAGCGGCTGCTTTTGGAAGATCAGCGGAAGCTGCTATAGCTTCAATAAGCTCAGATTTATTCACAATTTACCCCTTAAAAAAGTTTATGGATTTAATCTTATCGCCATCATTGAAAAAAAATCATCAACTATAACTACAAAATTAAGGCCTGGAATTCAGATCCCGATTTATTATTACTAATAACACGGCTACGATTAATGCAGGACGCAATTTATACCAACTGAGTCCATAGCGGTCAAGCCGAAAGCCCCATTTAATGAGCGTTTATTCGACTTTTAGCACCCTTTTTCGTTTTTTCCTTTATCTCAGGCACGTTATCCCCTGTCTTGCTTAAAAACTCATCATCTGAGATGGGTTCTGGCATCCGCTCTAATGCAATAGCCAAAACCTCATCGATCCACTTGACGGGTCTAATTTCGAGGTCCGCCTTGATGTTATCCGGTATCTCTTTTAGATCTCGTGCATTTTCGTCAGGAATTATAACTGTCTTTATCCCGCCACGATGTGCCGCGAGTAATTTTTCCTTCAGGCCACCAATGGGCAACACCTGGCCACGGAGTGTTATTTCACCCGTCATCGCGACATCGGAATTAACCGGGATACCAGTAAGTACGGATACCAGTGCGGTACACATCCCAACGCCCGCACTTGGGCCATCCTTCGGTGTTGCGCCCTCTGGAACGTGAATGTGTAAGTCATGCTCATCATGGTAACTCGCTTTAATACCGAGCATCTGGGAGCGACTTCTAACCACGGTGGTAGCGGCCTGAATTGATTCCAACATCACGTCACCGAGCGACCCAGTTTTAACTTGCCTGCCTTTGCCAGCAACAGACACGGCCTCTATAGTTAGAAGCTCGCCGCCAACCTGAGTCCAGGCTAAACCGGTAACCTGACCAATCTGGTTTTCCTCTTCGGCTTTGCCATAGCTAAATTTCCGGACACCGCTGTAATCTTCCAGGACATCAGGCGTTATTACAACCGGAGCTGTTTTCTCGCCAAGAGCAAACTCTTTAACCACTTTGCGGCATAACTTTGCAACTTCGCGCTCTAAGCCTCGGACACCTGCTTCACGAGTATAGTAACGAACCAGATCCTGAATAGCCTCCTCCGCAATCTCCAGCTCCCCGGCTTTCAACCCATTGTTTTTCATTGCTTTAGGCTTCAGATAACGCTGTGCAATATTAATTTTTTCATCTTCGGTGTAACCAGGGATACGAATAACCTCCATGCGATCCAATAGCGGCGCAGGAATATTCATCGAGTTCGAAGTACAAATAAACATTACGTCAGAGAGATCGTAATCAACCTCCAAGTAATGGTCATTAAAACTATTGTTTTGCTCTGGATCCAAAACCTCTAACAAAGCAGACGCAGGATCACCACGATTATCCATCCCCATTTTGTCTATCTCATCTAACAAAAATAGTGGGTTTTTCACTTCAGCCTTTGCTAGCTTCTGAACTATTTTTCCGGGCATAGAACCGATATACGTCCTTCTATGGCCCCTTATTTCAGCCTCGTCACGAACACCACCCAGGGCCATTCTGATAAACTTTCGATTGGTAGAGCGCGCAATTGACTCCCCCAGGGAGGTTTTTCCAACACCGGGAGGCCCGACTAGACAAAGAACAGGTCCTTTGATTTTCTTAACGCGTTTTTGGACCGCAAGATATTCAACAATTCGCTCTTTAACTTCATCAAGTCCGTAATGGTCTTCGTCAAGAATCTCTTGAGCCAGCTTGAGATCATGCTTTAGCTTGGAGCGTTTTTCCAAGGCACGCCCACCATCCAGTCTAAATAACTCCGCACAACTGATGCTTCTGCCGACATAGGTGACATCATTTTGAGTTTATTCAGCTCGGCATTAGATTTAGCCTCAGCCTCTTTACTCATACCACTGTTTTTGATCTTTTCCTGTAATTCTTCCATCTCATTTGGCGCTTCGTCCATATCGCCAAGCTCTTTTTGAATGGCTTTCATCTGCTCATTGAGATAATACTCTCGCTGGCTCTTTTCCATTTGCTTTTTGACTCGACCACGAATCCGTTTTTCAACTTGAAATAAGTCAATTTCGGCGTCCATCAAACCCATCAACTGATCAATGCGCTCATGAATATCCGCCACTTCCAGTATCGCTTGCTTCTGCTCCAGCTCAAGCGACATATGCGCGGCAATAGTGTCCGCAAGACGGCCCGGCTCCTCGATGCCGGAGACAGAGTTTAGTACCTCGGACGGCACTTTTTTACTCAGGTTAACGTATTTGTCAAACTGCCCCATCGCCGACTGCACCAAAGCATCGGCCTCTTTTTGGTCTAGGTCGGCAGGCTCATCCGCAACCGTCATCGCAGTATAAAACCCATCGGTCGATTTCACGGCCTCCAGTTTTGCTCGATAACCCCCTTCCACTAATACTTTGACAGTGCCGTCAGGCAACTTCAGCAGCTGTAGTACTGTTGAAACAGTTCCCACTTGGTAAATATCATCTTCACCGGGGTCATCTACGGAGGCATTTTTCTGCGCCACTAATAAAATCTGCTTGTCGCTTGCCATGGCCTCTTCCAGCGCCTGAATTGACCTCTCCCTGCCGACAAACAGTGGTATAACCATATGTGGATACACCACAACATCCCTTAGCGGGAGTAAAGGTAATTCGATTAGTTCAACATTGTCGCCCATTGGGTCACCTGTAGGTCACTGGCCGTATCTGGCCAAAAATTTGTACTATTTACTTAATAATAGGCTGTTCTGACGTTTAATCCAGAGCAACTGATCCATGAATTAAACATGGGGTCATTGACTCTTAAATACAAGGGAAGGTGCGATTATTTTTGTCGATGAAACTTTCAAACCATCGGCAATAAACGCGGGCATTTAGCTAAATAAAAAATAAAGTACAGCGGAGGGGCGGAACAAAAAGTTGCGTCAGAGGATCCCCTAACGCAACGTCAACAGCTATTCCTCGGTCGAGGCCTTAAGCTGCTCGGGTTCTGGCGTTTTGTAGACCAGCAGTGGCTCAGAATCGCCATTTATGACAGACTCGTCGATAACTACCTTAGAAACAGTATCTTCTGATGGTACCTTGTACATCGTTTCTAACAGTACGTTTTCGAGGATCGAGCGCAAGCCTCGAGCACCAGTTTTGCGGTGCATCGCTTTCTCAGCGATAGCACGAACACCGTCTTCGCGAAAATCCACTTCGACTGATTCCATCTCGAACAGTTTTGAATACTGCCTTGTCAATGAGTTTTTGGGCTCGGTCAGAATGCTGACCAAGGCATCGACATCTAACTCTTCGAGTGTAGCTATAACTGGAAGGCGACCGACAAATTCAGGGATCAATCCATAACGGACCAAATCTTCCGGCTCTAGGTCAAATAAGATCTCACCAATATTTTTTGACTCCTCTTTGCTTTTCACATCGGCGCTAAATCCGATCCCACCCTTTTCCGACGCTCTCGAATGACTTTATCGAGACCGGCAAAGGCACCTCCACAAATAAACAGGATGTTAGAGGTATCCACTTGCAAAAACTCTTGCTGGGGATGCTTGCGCCCCCCCTGTGGCGGAACTGACGCAACAGTCCCTTCAATTAACTTGAGCAGGGCCTGCTGAACGCCTTCACCGGAAACGTCACGAGTGATAGAAGGGTTGTCTGACTTTCGCGAAATTTTGTCTATTTCATCGATATAGACAATGCCCATCTGTGCTTTCTCTACGTCATAATCACATTTTTGCAGCAACTTTTGGATGATATTCTCAACATCCTCACCAACATAGCCCGCCTCGGTCAACGTCGTTGCGTCAGCTATAGTAAACGGCACGTCTAACAGACGAGCAAGCGTTTCAGCGAGTAGCGTTTTACCACTCCCCGTAGGACCGACCAACAAAATGTTGCTCTTTCCAAGTTCGACCTGCTCCTTCTTTTCTTGGCTGTAACGCAAGCGCTTGTAGTGATTATAGACAGCGACCGCTAACACTTTCTTGGCACGCTTTTGCCCAATCACGTATTCATCGAGAATTTCCTTAATTTCGACGGGCGTGGGCAAGCGATCTTCAGCACTCTCCGAGGCGCTTTCCTGCACTTCCTCTCGAATGATGTCATTACATAAATCAACACACTCATCACAGATAAAAACGGATGGTCCGGCTATTAATTTCCGAACTTCATGTTGGCTCTTGCCACAAAAAGAACAGTAGAGCAGTTTCCCGCCATCATCACCGCTGTCTTTAGTATTTTCACTCATTAACGCTGTACCCCGTCTAGCACGTATCAGATTGTGCTCTAAATGTTAAGATGCTGTCTTTCAGAAGACTTTGCAAGTCCACTGGGGAATTTATTTCCTCAAAGCAGCTAACGTCTAGGCCTCGACACTATTGCGGCCACGCAAAACTTCATCAACAAGGCCGTATGTCTTGGAATCGTCTGCGTTCATAAAATTGTCCCGTTCAGTATCGCGGCGAATAGTCTCAACATCGTTTCCAGTATGTTCTGCCATCAGCTGATTGAGACGTTCGCGGATAATCAGGATTTCACGCGCTTGTATATCGATATCGGTTGCCTGACCCTGAGCCCCACCACTAGGTTGGTGAATCATAGTGCGGGCATTTGGAAGTATAAAACGCTTCCCTTTAGCTCCACCGGCCAGTAAAAAAGCCCCCATACTAGCTGCTTGCCCAATGCACATGGTGCTAACGTCAGGCCTAATGAACTGCATGGTATCGTAAATAGATAAGCCAGCAGTGACTGAGCCACCTGGCGAATTGATGTATAGATGTATGTCTTTATCGGGATTTTCAGACTCTAAAAATAACAGCTGAGCCACGATAAGGTTAGCCATGTTATCTTCTACTTGGCCTACCATAAAGATTACACGTTCCTTAAGCAATCTCGAATAGATATCATAAGAGCGCTCGCCTTTGGCAGTTTGTTCAACCACCATTGGCACTAGGCCCAAATTATTAATTTCTTGGTTATTCATTCCGAACTGATCAAATCTAGACATGCTAATCCCGCTCTCCCAACGCTATCGTTGTTATGCTGCTGCCACTTTCGGCTCAACTAATCGTGCTTATC
>AAVT01000001.1 GCA_000169075.1 marine gamma proteobacterium HTCC2143
TCTCCTTTGCTAATTGCTCTGCAAAGCATTGGCAAGATCTTTCGCATCTCTGAGTTTCACTGATCATTTCTTCAATTTATCGATGATGGCTGCCGGTCAATTTCTTCTTGCTCAGGTCAGTCCCGTCACCTGCTGTTCTTTGGCATCTATTTCTACGTCAAAGTCTTCAGCGGCCTTGACCTCCAATGACAGCTCGGTAAGGTCATCAGTGTACTGGTAAATCTGATTAATCGGAGTTGGGTCGGGGCGGCCAGGACTGAATTCCTGCGCGATGATGCTGGTACCCTTGGGAGGGTCTTTCATGTCTAATTTATTTTGTACACCAAACGCTTGCGCCATTGATCCGGCTAAACGCTTGAATTTCATCGCATCCATTTCTGAGAAAGATAGCAGCAAGACAAAGAAACACATCAGTAATGACATCAGGTCGGCAAACGTGCTCATCCATCCCGGTGCTCCCGGTGGCGGACAGGGCGGACAAGTGTCGCTGTCGTCACTCATCAGCTTGAGGTCGCTGGCTGGCTGGCAAATAATTGCGGAGCATCGAGTCAATGACGCGGGGGTTTTGGCCACTTTGAATGGCCAATAACGCATCAATGACCAAGCTCTTGTTCATCTCTTCTTCGCCACGACGCAGGATTAACTTATCCGAGATCGGTATCGCGACCATATTGGCTAACATGGCGCCATAAAGCGTTGTAAGCAGTGCCACAGCCATAGCCGGGCCAATTGACTTAGGATCATCCATATTCGATAACATCGCAACCAGACCAACCAGCGTCCCTATCATACCCATCGCTGGAGCAACATCACCCAAAGCGGCGAAAATACTTGCGCCTTGCTCATGCCGCTCAACGGTTTTGTCTTTATCCTTGGACAGCAGAGCTTTTACCACGTCGGGGTCATGGCCATCGACCAACAGCTGGATCCCTCCCTGCAAGAAGTCGTTTCCGACCTCTTTCCCCTCAAGGGATAATAGCCCCCCTTTCCGAGCAGCATCAGCAAGAACAACAATTTCATCAATCATCGCAGAGGGGTCAGTAGACTTAAAAAAGAAAGCCTTGGCCGCCACTTTCCCTGCACCCAAAAATTGACTCATACCAAACTTCGAGAGAACCACAAACATACTGCCGACGAAAACAATGAGCACAGCCGACATATTAGTAAACATGCCTATACCACCGCTCAGTACCATCGACGTAATAATAATCGCCAACGCGCCGACAACACCAATAACCGTTGCTAAATCCACTACCCGACTCCCGAGTTATTCATTAAGCCTATGCGCAGCAACATAAACCTCATATTCTATATTGACAGTTTAACCCCAACCGCAAGTTAATACAGTACCCGATCACTCTTTCCCAATTTAGCGGCGTGATACCCGCATTCTTTAGCACCAACACCTGCTATATTTGGCAATAGCTGATTGAAAAAGCACAACCGCCAGCAAATATCGACTCCGGTGGGGAATTAACCCCTATCATCCTCTCAGTTAACGTGCCAAAATTTTAACCTCATTGATAATACACGTTTAGCCATTACCTGGGAGCAGCCGAATGACCAATACTAAAAAGAGCATCGATTTTGAAGAGGCTCTCGACCAACTGGAAGAACTGGTCGAAGACATGGAAAATGGTGATTTAACGCTGGAAGAGTCTCTAAAGGCTTTTGAGCAGGGTATAAAACTAACCAGAGAATGTCAGTCCGCCTTGTCTCAGGCCGAACAAAAAGTCCAATTATTAATTGAAGAGAACGGTAAACTAAAGTCTGTCGATATCACCAACAGTGATGACCAAACAGCATGAATCATGACTTTTCTGCTTTTCTAATGCAGACGAAAACTCGAGTCGATCAGCTTCTGGGAGAGCATCTTGGCAGCTTCAGCTCCAGTTATGCCGCTGTTGACAGCGGTATTTATCTCACTCGACTGCAACAGGCAATGCACTACAGCCTGATCAATGGGGGAAAGCGAATACGGCCAGTGCTGGTCTACGCAACAGCCGCTGCGATAACCACCGATGTTAGCCCAGTGGTTACAGCCAATCTTGACAGAATTGCCTGCTCCATAGAGATGATTCACGCTTATTCGTTAATTCACGATGACCTTCCGGCAATGGACGACGACGATTTGCGACGCGGTCAACCGACCTGCCACAGAGCCTTTGATGAGGCCACCGCAATCCTAGCAGGAGACGCTCTGCAAGCCAGAGCTTTTGAGTTACTGACTGAATTGACCGAATGTCCGCCACACATACATTTAAACTTGCTTAGAATACTGACCCAGGCATCGGGGCAACGAGGTATGGTCGGCGGCCAATTAATCGATCTGGAATCCGTCGACAAACCTATCGATGTTCAGCAGCTAGAAACCATTCATCGACTAAAAACCGGAGCACTAATTAGAGCATCAATTGCCATGGGGGCAACATTAACTGGAGCTGATCGACAGCAACTAGAACAACTCGATTGTTATGGTGATGCCATTGGTTTGGCATTTCAGGTTCACGACGACATACTCGATATCGAGGCTGATACAGCGACTCTCGGCAAAACCCAGGGAGCCGACATTGCTCTAAACAAGCCAACCTATCCGTCTCTGCTCGGAATCGACGGCGCTAAAGCTAAAGCGGCTCAATTACACCAGCAATCACTGACAGCAATTGAACACTTTGACGCCAATGCGCTGCTATTGCGCGAATTGTCCGGATATATTATTTCCCGCAGCCACTGACAACCTCTCGACAGATGGAATTAATATAAGAGCAGGTAAAAGCTATTGCATTACGTTACAATTCCTTTCTTCTGCGACTACAACCGGATCCCTTCAAAATTGCATGATTACTGAGATACCTCATTCAAGACCTGAAACTCCCTTGCTGGATGCTATTGATCAAACCGCTGACCTGAGGCAACTCGAAGAAGCGCAATTACTGCAGCTGACTGATGAACTCCGCCAGTATTTGTTATTTTCCGTCGGGCAAACCGGCGGACATTTCGGCGCCGGACTTGGCGTGGTCGAACTGACCGTTGCTCTGCACTATCTGTACAACACACCTGATGACCGCATTGTCTGGGATGTAGGACACCAAACCTACCCCCATAAGATTCTCACTGGGCGACGAGAAAAAATGCCCACAATGCGAATTCAAGATGGATTGTCAGGCTTTCCAAAACGCTCTGAAAGCGACTACGACACTTTTGGTGTTGGTCACTCAAGCACCAGTATCAGCGCTGCACTCGGGATGGCTATCGCCGCCCGGCAGCAGGGACTTGACCGTAAATGTGTAGCCGTCATTGGCGATGGGGCCATGACCGCCGGCATGGCTTTTGAAGCGCTTACTCACGCCTCCCACGTTGACGCCAATATGCTGGTTATTCTCAACGATAACCTGATGTCAATTTCTCATAATACCGGTGGGCTTAACACCTACTTCTCTAAAATTTGGGCCAGTAAAACCTACACCAACTTTCGTGCCGGTAGTAAAAAAGTGTTCTCGAAAATCCCGCCTGCGTGGGGATTTGCCAAGCGAGTAGAAGAACACATCAAAGGTATGGTCGGACCGGGAACATTGTTCGAAGAGCTTGGCTTCAACTACATCGGACCAATTGATGGCCATGACTTACCGATGCTGATCAACACCATCGGCAATATGCGCGACTTACAGGGACCGCAACTGTTACACATCATGACGAAGAAAGGTAAAGGCTTCACCCCAGCCGAAGACGATCCTGTCGGGTATCATGCTATCAACAAAATTGAGGCAACACCGCCCTCCACCCCGAAAAAAGTCACCGCGAAAAAGAAATACCAGCGAATTTTCGGCGACTGGCTTTGTGACATGGCCGCGCAAGACGAATTACTGATTGGTATTACGCCTGCTATGGGCGAAGGCTCTGGCATGATCGAGTTTTCAGAGAAATTTCCCGATCGTTACCACGATGTCGCTATAGCCGAGCAACATGCAGTAACGCTCGCTGCGGGTATGGCCTGTGACGGATTAAAACCTGTGGTCGCAATTTATTCTACTTTTCTGCAGCGAGCCTATGACCAACTCATTCATGATGTGGCGCTACAAAATCTGAATGTTCTATTTGGTATTGATCGTGCCGGCCTGGTCGGTGAAGACGGTCCTACCCACGCCGGCAGTTTCGACTTGAGCTATCTGCGCTGCATACCCAATATGATGGTAATGACCCCATCTGACGAAAATGAAACTCGCCAGCTACTTTACACCGGCTTCCAGCATATTGGCCCTGCGGCTGTTCGCTACCCTCGTGGAACCGGCCCAGGCACGGCTATTGAGCAACAAATGACAGCACTGGAAATTGGCAAAGGTGTCATTCGCCGCAGAGGAAGCCAAGTTGCGATACTGAATTTTGGTACCTTGCTCGCGAATGCTCTTGAGGTTGCCAATGATCTCGACGCAACGGTCGCCGACATGAGGTTTGTCAAACCCATTGACGAATCTCTGATTACCGAACTGGCAAAGAGTCACGATTTAATCGTAACCTTGGAAGAAAATGCCATTGCTGGTGGGGCGGGTGCCGCTGTTAGCGAGTATCTCAATAGCTGCGGAATCAATACAGCGACACTGCATTTAGGGCTGCCGGATCGATATATAGACCACGGTAAACATGAAAATCAACTGCAACAATGTGGCCTAGATGCACCGGGCATCAGAACGTCTATTGCGCATCGGCTAACGTTGATACTTCCGAGTTCATGCGGCTGAGAGCCAAGCTAAAAGTCAACCAGACAAGGTCAAAGCACACGACTTACCAGCCCGCATTGAACACTCAGTCAGTTAGCCGATAAGGTGACCGAGCTTGCCAGCCTTAGTGGCTAGATATTTTTCGTTATGGGGGTTCTGACCCGTGTGCAAAGGGATTCGTTCGAGAACGTCGATACCCTGATCCGTCAGCGCTTTCACCTTTTTAGGGTTATTCGTCATTAACCGAATTTGTTGAATGTTAAGGTGTTTTAACATGGCGTTACAGATACTGTAATCACGCATATCCGCACCAAACCCTAACTGCTCATTAGCCTCAACCGTGTCCGCACCATGATCCTGAAGTTTGTAGGCTTTAATTTTATTCAGCAGACCAATACCTCGGCCCTCCTGCCGAAGATAAAACAAAGCACCGCAACCCTCTTTAGCAATCGCCTCCAGCGCTGCTTTTAACTGCGAACCACAATCACAGCGCAAGCTAAACAGGGCATCGCCTGTCAAACACTCTGAGTGAATTCGCGCCAACACAGGCGCACCAGAACCCACGTCACCCAGAGTCAAGACAACATGTTCTTTGTCCGCATCCGTATCTTCAAAGCCATGCATTTCAAACTCTGCCCACTGAGTAGGCAGTTTGGAAGATTCGACAAAACGTATCGACACAGAGTTCTCCTAGTACAACACAAAAAGGGCCGGGGCTGCACACCGGCGCGCGTATTCTAACAGCAGTGGCCCAGCGTTGCTATTCGAAGATAGCAACCCTGGGCAAAGGGAAGTGGACTACAGTTTTGACTGCAACAGTAAAACGCCATTTTGCTCTCGCATATCGACGTAATTTAAATAACTCATACCTAACAACACCATTTCTGGATAGTCGCCTTCCACCACCACCGCGGATACAACCTCGGCATTAATACCACCTACTATCACCGAACGGAGTTTAATTTGGTAAGCATTCGCGCGGCCGCTGGCTGTTACCACCGTAGTCGCTCGACCCTGCAAATAGTTTATTCCCAGCTGCTGTGCCTGCTGGCTACTTAAGGCGACCACTGTCGCGCCGGTATCCACCAGCACTTTTGCCCGCCGACCATTGATTGTGCCGGTAGTAACATATTGATTGAACTGGTTGCGAGGTATAGAAACTTCCAGACGATTTTTTGTAGCAAAAGCACTGCTGATCTGCGTACTCAATGTCAACTGCTGACGCTGACCGTTAACTTCTACGATTGCACGATGAGGACTTGATGTAACAAGAAGCACGCCTTCAGGACTTCGATCACCCGCTTTAATGACCCGTCGGGTGCCGTCCACCACTATCACGACCATGTCTTTAAGCAGAGCTTGCGCTTGAATTTCGATGCTCTTCGCTGGTGAGGAGGCCAGAATCGCCACCATCAACAAGCAACGGGCAGAGCCTTTAATAAAGGAAAAATGTTCAATAAACATTAGCCCCAAAGCCTTTTAATTATTACGAAACCGGCATCGTCTCCGACAAGTTTGGCATATCAGCATCACTGGCGGGCCATCCCAAATGAGCCACAGCACCAGGGCCGCTGCCAACCTGATATGACCCCCTAATCCCTTGAGTCACATAAGCTTTTGCCAACTTCAGCGACGTTTCGATATCCAGACCTCGCGCTTCGGCGGCAGTCATTACCGCCGATAACACATTGCCTCCTCCGCGGTTATTAGCTGTATGCAACGGATCGATGGTGACCCACTGGCAACGATCACCACTCATCCACAAGTCGACCCGTTTATCGCCAATGTGAGCACCGGTAACCAGCACAGAACCAGCCCCCATACCCAGTAATACTCTGGCCGTATCAGCGAGGCTTTCACCGCTGCTGACAGCAATACCCGTCAATGCTTTCGCCTCATCAACATTCACCACTAACAAATTCACTCGAGGAATTAATACAGTCTTAACAAGCTCACCCGCCTCACCCAACAAGACCTCGCCACTGTTTTCCAACTCGAGGTCATAAACAACAAAACCCTTAAAGTCTTCGAGGTATTTAATCACCGATTCAACAATGTCTTTACTGGGCAATATACCGAGTTTTATCGCATCAGCAGGCATATCGCTATCAAGCGCATTGATCTGCGCAGCAACGGCTTTCTTTTCCGTCACCGCGGTATATCCTGAGGCAAAAGAATTTTGAGCGCACAAAGCAGTAACAACCGTACAGCCATAAACATCAAAGTCATGAAAGGTATGCAGATCCGCTTGAATACCTGTCCCGCCTCCCGCCGCCGATGCGGAAATCGTCCAAACAATGGGCATTTTCTGTTGTTGAACAGCTGTCACTATGAATCCTCGGAAATTTTAAGGTTTTTTCTATGTCGAGTAGTTCTTATTGATATCTTTGATTCTATCGATAAGGCAACTGACTATGATAAAGCTTAGTAGGAACAAAAACACGCAATTATTTGTCTCAATAAGGCTTAAAGGGTGTTCATCGATATCGTTGAAATAACAACAGCAGCCCGACACCTATTCGATTGACGATTTATCAATAATAATGCATCAATGCTTAGTCAGCCGACACCGTTCTGTCTGCAGCCCAGACCCGCAGACGCCCAATATTTTCTGCCATAGCAACAGAAAGCCGGATAGGTTCCTTCCAGATGATCAGCGTCCTCTGGCACTCACCCCTTCTCTTTAGCTACGTCAACAAGGCGATCAGCTGCAATACCATCAATGCATAAATTCCAGCCAAAACGTCGTCAATCATTATGCCAAGGCCTGACTCTACATTTTTGTCAAAAAAACGGATCGGCCAGGGCTTCCAAATATCAAACAACCGAAACAAAATAAAGCCAATAACAACCCACAGCCAACCGGCGGGGGCCGCAATCATGGTGATCCAAAACCCAACAAATTCATCCCAAACAATACCCGGATGATCGTGCACACCGAGATCAGTAGCTGTTCTTCCACAGAGGTATATGCCAACGGCAAAGGCGATAACCACTACCAAAATATAGGGTAGCAGCGACAGCTGACTGAGCAAGATATAGAGGGGCACCGCTAATAAAGTCCCAAACGTTCCCGGTGCTTTTGGTGCTAAACCACTGCCAAAACCAAAGGCCAAACAGTGAATGGGGTTGCTTAAAATTTCTCTCGCAGACACTGTCATAATTTTCCTTAAACAGGCTTAAAAACTAGACTTATCGGAAGTGCTGATAGCCGGCTTTATTAATGGCTAGGTCCACACCATCTGGACCAACACAAGCGACATGGTCGCCGGCAATAATTTCGCCTATTTCAGTAATTGGTATGCCACACTGCTGCGACAATGCCTCGATATGTTTCCGCACTGCTGGAGCAGCCGTAAAACACAGCTCGTAGTCATCGCCACCCGTTAGAGCATAGTCAATAGACTGTTGTTTCGCGACAAGGGAATCGAGCACCGATGACAATGGTAGTCGTTGGCTATAAATTTTGGCCGCCACCGCTGAGGAACGGCATAAATGACCGAGGTCGGCCAGTAGACCATCGGATATATCAATGGCCGCACTAGCACAGGCTAATAATTCTCCAGCCAATTTTACCCTCGCTTCAGGACAATAAAAACGAGATAGGAGGAATGATTTATCATCTTCGCTGGCAACTGCAAGTCGCTGCTGAATCATCGCCAGCGCCGCCGCCGCGTCGCCTAGAGTACCGCTGACAAAAACACGGTCACCAATACGTGCACCGCTTCGCCTTAATGCCCGGCCAGATTCCACGGCCCCATGCACCTGCACAGTTAGCGTTAAAGGTCCTCTCGTTGTATCACCGCCAATCAGTGGCATACCATAAAGATCTGCAGCTTTACGCAGTCCTTGGCTGAAACCGCTCAACCACTCCTGATCGACTTCCGGCAGCGTGAGAGCCAAAGTAAATGCCAGTGGCGCAGCACCCATCGCCGCCAAATCACTGACTGATACAGCGAGTACTCGCTGCCCGATATCATAGGGACTGGCATCCTCGGGGAAGTGACAGCCAGCAACCAGAGTGTCAATGGAAATAGCCAGCTCTTGACCGGGCGGCACCGAAATCAGCGCACAGTCGTCGCCTATCGATAAAGGTACAGCGTTGATCGCTGCTTTTGCGGAGCACCCAACATTAGAGAAATAGCGGGCGATGAGTTCAAATTCTGTTAGTTTACCGCTTTCCGTCATCGGTCATTTCCGGAGTTAGTTGTGCCGCGCCGATATCCGCTATTAGCTGTCTTTTGCTCAATATAATTATTGTTGCCCGACTATTGCGGCTGATAGTGTTGCTGCGCCTTTATCTCAATAGTCCGAACCTGCGCCGCTAGCTTATCCAGCACACCGTTTATGTATTTATGACCATCCGTAGCACCAAACTTTTTCGCCAGCGACACCGCCTCGTTGATCACTACTTTGTAGGGTATATCAATGCGCTTTATCAGCTCATAACTGCCCAACCGTAACAACGACAGTTCGATAGGGTCCAAATCACCCATTGCACGATCGAGATAGGGCGTAAATGCCGCTTCCAACTCTTCCAGGTTTGCCGGCACGTGATGAACAATATCGTGAAAGTACTCGACATCAACCTGAGAAAAATCATAGTCCGCCAAAAACTGCAATTCAATATCCTTAACAGCGTATTTCGTCATCTGCCATTGATATAAAGCTTGCATACCATAATGGCGTGCCTTGCGGCGAGCAGCGGGATTAAATTCTTGTTTATTGGACACAATGTTACTCATTAAGCGAATAGGGAAAATAATTATAAGCTGCTAATTGCACACAACATTTCTAGCACACAAGCGGCGGATTCTTCACCCTTGTTTTCTGATTTTTCACCAACACCACAGCGATCCAAAGCCTGCTTTTCATCGTCAACCGTCAACACGCCAAAAGCAATTGGAAGGCCTGTATCCAGACTAACTCGCATAACACCTGCTGAGCACTCACCTGCAACATACTCAAAATGTGGAGTCCCACCGCGGATAACGGCACCTAACGTTATAATAGCATCATATTTTTTTGACGCAGCAACATGCTGACACATCAATGGCACTTCGTATGCCCCAGGGCACATGATTGTTACAATGTCCGACTCGGCAATACCGTTAGCAATCAAATGCTCCGTGGCGGCCTGCAATAATTTGTCGACAATAAACTTATTCCAGCGAGTCACTACAATGGCAATTTTTTTTCCAGCCAGTACGACTTGATCATATTGCGGTGTATCAATACCTTTCATAACTAGATCATTCTCGTTTTAGTCTTTCTGTCAGCGTATCTATTTTAGCTGTCTCGACACTGTTCTTCACCAACAGGTGAACATTCACTCTGGTGAAATAAAATCAACAACTTCTAAATCAAAGCCTGAAATAGCGTTATATTTTATCGGCGGCCCCATCAAGCGAATCTTGTTAACACCGACATCTCTGAGTATTTGTGAGCCAAGACCCACTGTCAAATAAACATTCTGACTGCCGTCAGCGATTGAAATCGGCGCGGGCTTTTTACCCATCGCAATATCGACGCTAGCTAGTGTTTCAGCGACAGTCTCACCCTGAGCAAGCATTACTACAACGCCACTACCCTCTTTCGCAACACGCTCAATACAGCGACGAATATTCCAATTGGGAGACGTATCTGGCTGGGTATAAAATAAATCGCGAATGGCTGACACATGATGAACTCTTACTAACGTTGCATCATCTTGAGCGACATCGCCTTTCACCAAAGCATGATGAATTTCGCCGGCTAGCAGATCTTTATAGGTATGGAGAGTGAACTCACCAAAATCAGTATTTACTAAACCATGACTGATTTTCTCAATGGTGCGCTCATGAACGAGCCGATAGTGAATCAAGTCAGCAATGGTGCCAATTTTCAAATTATGCTCTATGGCAAACTTTTCCAGTTCGGGTCGTCTTGCCATGGTGCCGTCTTCATTCATGATTTCCACAATGGTTCCAGACGCTTCAAACCCTGCCATACGGGCCAGATCACAGCCTGCTTCAGTGTGGCCTGCTCGAGTTAACACGCCGCCCGGTTGTGCCATAATGGGGAAAATATGACCGGGCTGAACGATATCCGATGACTGAGCACCCCTAGCAACAGCGGTACGCACAGTGTGCGCTCTGTCAGCGGCAGAAATTCCGGTTGTAACGCCCACCGCAGCTTCTATTGACAGGGTAAAATTAGTACCAAATTGGGCGCCATTGGCTCCATCAACCATCAACGGCAAATCAAGCTGGCGACAACGGTCTTCAGTCAAAGTCAGGCAGATTAATCCCCTGGCATTTTTTGCCATAAAATTAATATCCTGAGGCCTGACACATTCAGAGGCCATCACCAGGTCGCCTTCATTTTCTCGATCTTCATCATCCATCAAGATGACCATTTTCCCGAGTCGAATATCCTGGATCAGCTCTTCTACAGTATTTAACGCCATGTTCTTATACCCCAATTAATCCGTTTGGACAGCGACCACAGGATGGCCACGTTCCGCTATTTTCTCACCGGTCGCGAGTCGATGCGCCAGTCTTCGCCAATCGGTTCAATGCTATCAATCTGCAACCTCTGCTGTTCTGCCATGGTCGCTAACGGCAGCTGCAACAGAGGCCGCGCAGTGTTTCCAAGCAATGTTGGCGCCATATAAACCGTGTAATGATCAACCAAACCCGCTTCGGCCAATGCCCCTGACAAGGTAGCACCCGCTTCAACCAAAATTTCGTTAACGCTCATCTCTGCCAAGAACTGCAGCACGTTATCTAAATCTACCTGCCCATTTTTATTACCACAATGGACAACTTCCGCCCCCATGGCGACCAACGCCTGCTCGGCAACCGAATTCTCTACCGCTGTCATTATTATCAACCGACCCGGCTGCGACAGTATTTTTGCTGTCGTTGGCAACCTCAAGTTAGAATCCAATACCACTCGCACCGGCTGCTGCTCTGCCGCTTCTTTGGCTAACCCAGCCTCCAAGCCCAACTCATCGGCCCGGACTGTCAAAGAAGCATCGTCCGCAATAATCGTATTGACCCCAGACATGACTACGCAGCTTCGGGCACGGAGTTGTTGTACGTCGCTTCGAGCCCTCTTCCCTGTGATCCACTGACTTTCACCCGACGCCATCGCAGTTCGGCCATCAAGGCTCATTGCCAGTTTTACTCGAACCCAAGGCAGGCCCAACTCCATTCGTTTGATATAACCAGGATTCAATTGTCGAGCTTGTGACGCCAACAATCCAAGCTCTACAACGATACCTGCTTGCTCAAGTTTTGCTATCCCGCTGCCTGCCACCAACGGATTGGGATCGGCCATCGCAACAACAACTCTTGCGACATTTGCAGTGATTAGTGCATCACTGCAGGGAGGCGTTCGCCCCGTGTGACTGCATGGCTCGAGGGTCACATAGACGGTCGCATCTTCGACATTACCAGCATCGGCTATGGCATTAACTTCAGCATGAGCCTGCCCGGTACGAACGTGATAGCCGCGACCAATAATTTGCCCATTTCGAACGATAATGCAGCCAACACGAGGATTCGGCGAGGCAGTGTACAAACCCTTTTCGGCCAGATCGATAGCCAATTGCATATAATCCGCATCATTCATAACCGCGACCCATACCCACTCAGTCGACACTGCCAGTCTGGTCTGGCTCTTCCGCCAAGCGATCTATCTCCTGACGGAATTCATTCAGATCTTTGAAATCTCGGTAAACCGACGCGAAGCGAACATAGGCAACCTGATCAAGCTTTTTGAGGTTATCCATAACCAACTCTCCCACCACCAGCGACTCTATTTCTCGCTCTCCAGTCGCCTGCAAAGCATGCTCGATCTGACTGACAACAGTTTCTATTTTCTCGATACTAACCGGCCGCTTTTCCAGTGCACGCAACAACCCCGCTCGCATTTTTTCCTCATCAAACGGTTCCCTGTTACCGTTTTGCTTGATGATTCTGGGCATTAGAAGCTCGGCGGTTTCGTAGCTGGTGAATCGTTCAGCGCAGGCCGTACATTCTCGACGCCGCCGCACCTGACCCCCTTCTGCCACCAACCGAGAGTCGATAACTTTAGTATCGTCGTGGGAACAAAAGGGACAGCGCATGTCATTGACCTTATTGAAATAAAAGCGGATGGCATTGTAGCAGCTTTAACCCTCCGGACGTCAGACGCCCGGCGAGCTCAGTATCAGACTATTTATACACGGGGAAACGACTGCAAATATCAAGCACCTTGGCTTTTACCTGAGGAATAACCGTTTCACTATTCCCGCTTTCCAATGATTCCAGCACATCACACATCCAGTGGGTCAACTCGCGAGTTTCATCTTCTTTAAAGCCCCGGGTAGTAATAGCGGGCGTGCCAACGCGCAGGCCAGAGGTGACAAAAGGTGAGCGAGGATCGTTGGGCACGGCATTTTTATTGACGGTAATAAATGCATCACCCAGTGCGGCATCGGCATCTTTGCCGGTATATTCTTTACCGATCAGATCAACCAACATCAAGTGGTTATAGGTGCCACCTGAGACAATTTTTATACCGCGCGCGATAAAGGTCTCAGCCATCACTTTGGCATTAGTAATAACCTGCTGCTGATACTCTTTGAACTCTGCGGTGGCCGCCTCTTTAAAACTTACCGCTTTAGCAGCAATCACATGCATCAGCGGCCCGCCCTGGCCTCCCGGAAATACCGCTGAGTTAAATTTCTTTTCCAACGCTTCATTGTGCTTAGCTAAAATGATACCGCCACGAGGGCCACGCAGTGTTTTATGGGTGGTCGATGTAACGACGTCGGCAAAAGGCACTGGATTAGGGTATAAACCCGCGGCAACGAGCCCGGCAATATGAGCCATATCCACCAACAAGTAAGCACCAACTTTATCAGCTATCTCGCGAAACTTAGCCCAATCGACAATACCCGAATAAGCGGAAAAGCCGGCTACAATCATTTTTGGCTTGTGCTCCAGCGCCAATGCTTCAACTTGCTCATAGTCAATAATGCCCGTCTCAGCGTTCAGCCCATATTGGACAGCATTGTATACCTTACCGGAAAAATTAGGCTTGGCTCCGTGGGTTAAATGGCCACCCGCATCGAGACTCATACCCAAAACCGTATCACCCGCCTCCAGCAAAGCCAGATAGACTGCCGAGTTAGCCTGAGAACCGGAATGCGGTTGCACGTTGGCATAATCTGCTCCAAACAAGGTCTTTGCGCGCTCGATAGCTAACACTTCGGCTTTATCAACAAACTCGCAACCGCCGTAGTAACGCTTGCCAGGATAGCCCTCTGCGTATTTATTAGTCATGGAGCTACCCTGAGCTTCCATCACCCGCGGACTGGCATAGTTTTCTGACGCGATTAGTTCAATATGCTGTTCTTGGCGCTGATTTTCCTGCTGGATAGCTGAAAAAATTTCGTTATCAAAATCTTCAATTTGCATATCTTTAGTAAACATTGGTAACCCCTGTAAAAACGCGTAACGGACATGGCTTTTAGGAAAGGCGCGCATTGTACATTATTGGGCCATTTTAGGCAGCAACCGAGGACGAAAAAAACGCACAATTAGTTAGACATGACTTTAGACAGCCTTGATCTATAGCGTGGTATTGAGTACCGTGCATAAAAATCCCCTGCCGACCTTTAGCATCAATTTACTCACAGGACGCTTCTTTAATGGCGCAATACGTATACACCATGAATCAGGTGGGCAAAGTTGTCCCACCAAAACGTCAAATCCTGAAAGATATCTCGCTATCTTTCTTCCCCGGCGCAAAGATTGGCGTTCTTGGGTTAAACGGTTCCGGCAAGTCAACGCTACTGAGAATCATGGCCGGTCTCGATACAGAATTCGATGGCGAAGCGCGACCACAGGCCGGCATTAACGTTGGCTACCTTTCACAGGAACCAGAACTGGACCCCAACAAGGATGTTCGAGGTAACGTTGAAGACGGTCTTGGCGACGTCGTTGATGCTCAGGGCGAACTGGACAAAGTTTACGCGGCTTACGCCGAACCGGATGCTGACTTTGATGCACTGGCAAAACGCCAACAGGAACTAGAAAACATTATTCAGGCAGCAGATTCGCAAAACCTCGACCACAAACTAGAAGTTGCCGCTGATGCGCTCCGCCTGCCACCTTGGGACGCAGATGTCACAAAATTGTCTGGCGGCGAGCGTCGACGAGTTGCCCTGTGCCGCCTGCTCTTGTCAAACCCCGACATGCTGCTGCTAGACGAACCAACCAACCACCTGGATGCAGAATCGGTACATTGGCTAGAGCAGTTTTTATGTGAGTATCCTGGCACGGTGGTGGCAATCACCCACGACCGTTATTTTTTGGACAACGCTGCGGGCTGGATTTTGGAACTGGATCGAGGCAGAGGCATCCCCTATGAAGGCAATTACACCGCTTGGCTGGAGCAGAAAGAACAGCGGCTTGAGCGCGAAGCAAAACAGGAAGCCTCTCATCAAAAGACGGTGAAGTCTGAATTAGACTGGGTTCGACAAAACCCAAAGGGCAGGCAAGCAAAAAACAAAGCCCGACTTTCCCGCTTCGAAGAACTGCAGTCGCAGGAATTTCAAAGTCGCGCAGAGACCAATGAAATTTACATTCCGCCAGGTCAACGTCTGGGCGACAAAGTTATTGACGTGAATGCTGTCAGCAAGTCTTTTGGTAACGACGTTCTGTACGAGAACCTCAGTTTTAGTGTCCCAAAAGGAGCTATAGTCGGCGTTATCGGCGGTAACGGCGCCGGTAAATCAACTCTGTTCAAAATTATTGCCGGTATGGAGCAAGCTGACAACGGCACAGTTGAACTAGGTGACACCGTCGATTTAGTCTATGTCGAGCAGTTACGTGACGCACTGGACGACAAGAAAACCGTCTGGGAAGCAATTTCTGAAGGCAATGACCTATTGACCATTGGCGGCTATGAAATTTCATCCCGCGCTTATATCGGCCGCTTTAATTTTAAGGGCTCAGACCAGCAAAAGCGCGTTGGCGAGCTATCCGGGGGCGAGCGCGGACGGTTGCAACTGGCCGCCACACTCAAACAGGGTGGCAATGTATTACTGCTGGATGAGCCATCCAATGACCTGGATGTAGAAACACTGCGGGCATTGGAAGAAGCGCTGTTGATTTTTCCGGGTTCAGCAATGGTTATCTCTCACGACCGCTGGTTTCTCGATCGTATTTGCACGCACATTTTGGCTTATGAAGATGACGGCAGCGTGATGTTTTTTGAAGGCAACTACACGGACTACCACAAAGATCTAGTCAGCCGAAAAGGCGAAAATGCACTGCCACACCGTGTTCGCTATAAAAAGCTTCAATAAGTCGACAGGCGTTTTAACCACAGCACAGTGACCGCTAGCAGGCGTCTTGCAAGAGCACCAATGACGAGCAAGAAAAAGAAGCCCCTCGGCGCCCTAGAAGGCAGGCGCCGGGTCGACCGTCAATGACAGACCTGCAACCCTAGGGGTTTTTATTACTCGGAAATAGCGGGACTTTTCTTTGGCGCACAGCTACTAGGCAGCTATCCCCACAGCCTCTTAAGCCGACCACAAGTCGCCTGTCATCTTCACGGGGAGCGCTTATACGTCGGCAGGTGTTTTGAGCGGATAGTTGCTGGGATAGCCCAATTTAGCGACGCCCGAATCAATCGCAGCCTTTGCAACCGCCGCCGATACTTTACCCAACAGACGCTCGTCTACCGGTTTAGGGATAATGTAACCCGAGCCATATTCCAGCGATTCAACACCGCAGGCATCTAAAACGACTTGAGGTACAGGCTCTTTGGCCAGTTCGCGCAGCGCATTTACCGCAGCCACTTTCATGGCTTCATTAATACACGTCGCTCGCACGTCTAGGGCACCGCGAAAAATAAAGGGAAACCCTAAGACATTATTCACCTGATTCGGATAGTCAGAGCGACCGGTCGCCATAATCAAATCATCTCGAGTAGCATTGGCAATTTCGGGGCTAATCTCGGGGTCAGGATTAGAGCAGGCAAAAACCACCGGGTTTGGAGCCATCGTTTTCAACAAATCTGGGCTTAACAAATTAGCCCCTGACAAACCCACAAATACATCAGCGTCTTTCATAGCGTCCGCTAGAGTACGATTTTTAGTGCTATGAGCAAACTCTTCTTTGAACTCATTAAGCCCCTCTCGACCGGTGTAGATGACACCTCGCCGGTCAAGCATAGTGATATTGTCTTTTGCCGCACCCATGCCTCTCAGCAAACGCATACAGGCGACAGCAGCTGAGCCAGCGCCCAAACAAACTATTCTTGCGGTTTCTAGCTTTTTCCCCTGAATGTCGAGAGCATTGAGCATTCCCGCTGCCGTCACAATTGCGGTACCGTGCTGGTCATCGTGAAAGACCGGAACGTTGCATCGCTCAATCAACGCAGCCTCAATACCAAAGCACTCTGGAGCCTTAATATCTTCTAGATTAATGCCACCAAAAGTATCGGCAATACGCGCCACGGTATCAATAAATTCCGTCGGATCTGCGGTATCGACTTCAATATCAATTGAATTTATGCCGGCAAAGCGCTTGAATAGCAAGGCCTTGCCTTCCATCACCGGTTTACTTGCCAATGCTCCTAAATCACCAAGACCGAGAATAGCTGTGCCATTAGAAATAACCGCAACCAGATTACCTTTAACGGTATAATCGTAAGCGCGCTCGGGATTCTCGGCAATTGCCAGCACTGGCTCAGCAACGCCCGGACTGTAGGCCAACGCCAAATCGCTTTGAGTAGCAGCTGCCGTACTCAATTCAACAGAAATTTTCCCCGGCTTAGGTTGTGAGTGATAATCCAGAGCGGCTTGCTTGAAATCTGTAGACATCTGACTATCCCAACTTGGCCCATCAATAAGGGCCTTTCTTTTTATTTAAAAAACGGATCAAGGGGGCCGAAGAGTATAGAAAATCATGCCCGCCCACAAGCTACTTTTTTGCTCTGCAACAGTTCGAATCGCAAAGTAACAGACCGGATTAACATCACCATTAGCAATAAATGCAGGCCGTTATTTGTGCAATTAACCGTAGGACTCCAGCTGACAGTGTACTAACGATGTAAGCCACTTCCAATCGACACAGTCACTCGCGAACAATCGACTCCAACATTGCAGGGTGACGCAGATTGATCATAAACGGCGGATAGCCTTTGTTTTTTACCCCGCCGGAGTGACTACGATCGATCACCCAGCCACGAATAGTCAATGTCTGATGCAGCCAACGATGAGGGTCAACCTCGTCAAAATAGACCAAATCACGATCCTGTAACCGAATAGCCAGATCACCCATGTGCAACCACCAGCCGGTATTGCTGCGATTGACGGATTGCACAACACCTTGCATTCGCTGAAAACCTGAATCTGCTGAGCTTAGCGGCCGTACCGGTTTGGGCACGTATTCTGAGTGCGACCAGACACCCAGCGACTGCTTGCGAGCCACAGCTTCCAACTGCCGCAAACACTGCCAATAGCGATCATTCGGCGGTATTGCAAGGTGCCACGCTAGCCCGCTGGCAATTAAATACTCCGCAAGACTGATGCCATCATATCTAAAGACATGGGCAAGTAGGCGCCCGTAGCGGTCTGCTGAATCCTGACCAATTTGTAGGCCAACTGGGGCACCCCGCTGGAAAAAAGTCGTCACAGCCGTCTTTGCCTCGGAGCCGAGCGGCTGTCCAGCCTTGCCACCGTAACCCAATTCAGGCGTATTAGCCCCAATAACGCGGACTTTACGCCCATCAGACAGTAGCAAGGTATCACCATCGACTACCGCTTCCAACTGAACCCATGTTAGCGGTTCGCTAGCGGGACAGTTTGCCGTGGCAGCAGTGTTATGGGCACCTAAACACCAACAGATGACGGCAGATACAAAAACGCCCAACCTCTTCAGGCTGGGCGTCTTGGTTGATCTCACGACTGCAAGCTCGCTTTGATCGCGAAGCTGTTTATTACGCTTTGCTGCTGCGATTGCCGAACCGCTTGTTGAAACGATCAACGCGGCCACCGGAATCCAACATTTTTTGCTTACCGGTATAAAACGGGTGACAGGCAGAGCATACATCTAAGTGCATATCTTTCCCCAACGTAGAGCGGGTCTTCACCTGGTTGCCACAGCTGCATGTTGCTGTCATTTCTTCGTACTTGGGATGAATGTCATTTTGCATGGTTATATCCTTTCGTTTAATGCCCCGCCGCCAAATCCGGCTTATTGGCTTCCTTCCTAGAAGCAGCTGGTCTGGTACGGAGTTAGAATTCAACCGCTTACTAGGCTTGAGCCCTGCAAATGGCTGACTAAAAATCAGGCGATGAATAATACCAGAGAGTAAACCAATTGCAATGGCCGCTGCTACAAATGACAACGATAAACGTGCTACATTAGCGCTTGATCAATTCTACTCATCCCAATCCGTCACCATCAATAGATAGATAGATAATTTTCATGCTCATTCTACGTCTCGCAATGCCTGCGCCGTTAAGACGATCCTTTGACTATTTACCACCGGAAAATATGTCAGCGGACCACGCGACACAGCTGGAACCAGGCTCGCGCATCATGGCACCATTTGGGCAGCGACAGCTAGTGGGAATTCTCTTAGCCGTAGTCAGTGATAGCGATGTGCCAACGGCACAACTGAAACCCGTCATCGCGATTCTAGACCAGACGGCAACCCTGACACCTCAGCTATTAGCACTAGGTCTTTGGGCTGCCAGTTATTATCAGCACCCGGTGGGTGATGCTCTGGCAAACGCCATTCCGACACTGCTGCGCAAAGGTGGAGACCCTATAAATACCCGGGAAAAGCGCTGGCGACTGACGACTGAAGGAAAAGGTCTTCCCAACGGCGCGCTGAAACGAGCAAAAAAACAAGCCGTCGCGTTACAACAACTACAAAACAATCCATCTCGAAGCCAGTCAGATTTCGAGCAGCTCGGTGTCAACAGAACGGTTTTGAAGGCACTGGCGGAGAAAGATCTCATAGAAGCATTTGACGCTGAAAAACCGTCTATCGACCTCACCGAAGTAGCAGCCATCGGCGCACTGAGCCTCAACAACGAACAACAACAAGCGCTGGATTCAATTACTATAAACCAGCAATACCAATGCTCCTTACTCGACGGAGTCACCGGCAGCGGTAAGACTGAAGTCTACTTGCAACTGATTGAAAAATGCCTACACGCCGGACAACAAACACTGGTTTTGATCCCAGAAATCGGCTTAACACCGCAGACGCTAGGCCGTTTTCAACAGCGGTTTAATTGCCCGATAGCCCTTCTGCACTCAGGTTTAACGGATAGAGAGCGCTTACTAGCCTGGCAGCAGGCAAAAACCGGAGAAGCAGGCATTATCATTGGCACTCGCTCTGCCGTGTTTACGCCCACGCTGCAGCTGGGATTGATCATCATCGATGAGGAACACGACAGCTCCTACAAGCAGCAGGATGGTTTTCGTTATTCTGCCAGGGATGTTGCGATCAAACGAGCAGCTATGGCGCCATGCCCAATCCTACTTGGTTCAGCCACACCCAGCCTAGAGACACTGAACAATGCGATGCAGGGCCGCTACCAACATTTAAAACTGGTCAAGCGCGCAACGGGTGCACAGCAACCTACATTCCAAATCGTCGATGTCCGCCACGCCTCCATGGAAGATGGCTTAAGCCCAACGCTGATGAGCGCTATCGATAAAGAAATACTAAACGGCAACCAGGTACTGGTTTTCATTAACCGGCGCGGCTTCTCACCGATGCTCATGTGCCATGACTGCGGCTATGTGGCCCAGTGCCAACACTGCGATGCTCGCATGACCGTGCATTTTCAACAGCGATCGCTGCGATGCCATCATTGTGAAAGCCAGCAGAGCCTCCCTCACCAATGCCCTGATTGCAATAGCCGACAGCTTGACTTTCGAGGCACGGGCACCGAACGCACCGAACATGCACTGAAAAAACAATTCCCGGATACCTCCGTCGTTCGGATTGACAGGGACACCACCAGCCGCAAGCATGCAATGGAAAACTTGGTCGCAGATGTCCACAGAGGCGAACCGTGCATTCTGGTCGGCACACAAATGCTGGCAAAAGGCCATCATTTCCCCGATGTTACGCTGGTAGCAGTACTGGATGCTGACGGAGGCTTGTTCAGCGCCGATTTTCGCGGCCCAGAAAAAATGGGGCAACTGTTAATCCAAGTAGCAGGACGTGCTGGCAGAGCATCAAAACCCGGAAGAGTTGTTATCCAAACTCACCAGCCGGAGCATCCGCTAATCAACGCCTTAACGCAGCGAAGTTATGGTCAATATGCAGAACAACTCTTACCCGAGCGAGAACTCAGCCACCTACCCCCGTTTGGCTTTCTGGCCATTGTCAGAGCCGAGGCAAAAAACACAGAACATCCTGAACAATTCCTCCGAGATTTACGCATTTATATTGAGGCCAATATTACCGACACTGATGCTGCCCCACAGATACTGGGACCATTGCCGGCTCCCATGGCCCGACGTGCAGGATATTTCAGAGCACAGTTAGTACTGCGTGCAAACAAGCGCCGAGACCTGCATAGAGCTCTCCAGCTGCTTACCGCGATAGCCGATCAGCACCGTTTAGGCAGTAAGCTGCGATGGTCTGTCGATGTTGATCCCGTTGATATGTTTTAGCCGCATGGCGCTAGCGCAAAGGACGAAAAAACGGGATAATATGCGCCGTTGAAACAGCCCTGAAAAATTCAAGTGCTTTTAGCGGGTTGAAATCCTGTGACATCTCCTTAGGCAATACCACTCAATGAAAGACCATATAGAACAACTGATCCGCGCAGCCCTGACCGACCTGATCAACGACGGCTCCCTGCCTGAGGGTATTGAACCTCGAATTAGCGTTGATCGCACACGGGATAAAAGCCACGGCGATCTCGCGAGTAATATCGCCATGACGCTGGCAAAAGCGGCAAAAAAACCACCAAAAGATATCGCTCAACTGATTATTAATGCGCTTCCCGCGTCAACACAAGTCAGTAAGGCTGAGATTGCCGGACCGGGCTTTATTAATTTTTACCTCAATGAAGCCGCTGCAGCGGCAGTAGTTATCGACATCCTGTCGCAGGGGAAAAACTACGGTCGCTGCAACGACGGTAAAGGTAAGAAGGTACAGGTTGAATTTGTCTCCGCCAATCCAACGGGGCCACTTCACGTAGGGCATGGTCGCGGTGCCGCCGTTGGCGATAGTATCTGTCGCCTGCTGGATGCAGCGGGCTGGGATGTAACCGCTGAATTCTATTACAACGATGCGGGCCAACAAATCAGCAATCTTGCCGGCTCCGTGCAAGCTCGCTGCAAAGGTCTGGGGCCCGGTGATGAAAGCTGGCCGGAAGATGGCTACCAAGGCAGCTACATCAACGACGTTGCCAACTCATATATGGCAAAAGAAAAAATTGACGCCGAAGACAAACACGTCGTTGGCGCGGGGGATGCAGACAATCTAGAGGCGATTAGCGACTTTGCCGTTGCCTACTTACGCCGAGAACAAGACCTTGACTTAAAAGCTTTTGGTGTAGACTTCGACGTCTACTATTTGGAGTCGTCGCTCTACAATGAGGGCAAGGTTGCCGATACCGTCCAGCAACTCATCAACAGCGGCCACACCTACGAAAAAGAGGGCGCCCTGTGGCTTAAAACAACAGATTTTGGCGACGATAAAGACCGAGTAATGCGCAAGTCAGGGGTGGTAGAGACAGACCCTGTATCAGGTAATGAAACTCGCAAGGAGGGTGGTTACACCTATTTTGTCCCTGACGTCGCCTACCATCTCAACAAATGGCAACGCGGCTTCGAACGGGTTGTTAATGAGCAAGGAGCAGACCATCACAGCACAATTACTCGCGTACGAGCGGGAATACAGGCGGTCAGTCAGCACAATCATTTGAACATTCCTCAGCAATGGCCTGAGTATGTATTGCACCAGATGGTTATGGTTATGCGCGGCGGTGAAGAGGTTAAAATTTCCAAACGAGCGGGGAGTTATATCACCATTCGCGATCTTGTTGATGAGGTAGGCAAAGATGCGACCCGCTACTTCCTTGCCGCCAGAGCGGCCAACTCGCAACTGACATTTGATATTGATCTGGCCATATCACAGAGCAATGACAACCCTGTTTACTACATTCAGTACGCCCACGCCCGGGTTTGCAGCATGATGCGCAAGTTATCCGATCATCAATGGAGCTGGTCCGCTAAGCTCAATAGCAATACGCTTGAGCATCTGGTCGAAGACGCCGAGAAAGCGCTAATGAAAAAGCTATCAGGCTATCCGGAACTGATAAAAAATGCGGCCATTCACAGTGAGCCTCATACGGTTGCCAACTATCTGCGCGAACTAGCTGGCGATTATCACAGTTACTATAATGCCCATAAAACGCTGGTCGACGACGACGATTTACGCAATGCCCGCCTGAGCTTAAGCGAGTCGGTGAGGCAGGTGATTGAAAACGGGCTATCTTTACTCGGCGTGTCTGCGCCAGCGGAAATGTAGACACCGTCTTTTAATGATGAAAACTTAGCAGAAAACACCGACAAATTATCGAAAGGGGTCTAAGCTTAGTCGAGCGTGCGTGGCAAGCAACATCAAAGTCCGAACGCATAAAACCCCTCGACCGCTCTCACACCAATAACTTACCTCACCGCACCGCTAGTGAGTCAAGACAACACGGGTAAACTAAAAACGATCATGACACACGATTTCGCCAAAAAGCCCAAGGCGACCAAAAGAAAGAAGACCGCCGCAAAAAAACAAATTCCGGGATGGGTATGGCTGTTTATCGGTATTGTTGCCGGCATTTTTGTCAGTTTTCTAGGCTATCTTGCCAACATCACACCGGAACCCGCCCGAGAAAAAATGGCTGAAAAACTGAACATCATCAAAGAAGATGTCAAGAAAACCACTGCCACCAAATTCGATTTTTATACACTACTACCTGAGCGTGAAGTCATTGTTCCAATCGAGCAGGAGGAGGTCGACAATCGTGCACAACCACAACAGGCCACCATTTATATTTTACAAGCGGGATCGTTCCGCAGCAGCAGCGATGCCGACAGGCTCCGAGCCCAACTCATCTTGATGGGATTGGACGCCAAAGTTGAGGAAGTTTCTGTTGCCAACGGTGACCTTTGGCATCGGGTGCAGGTAGGCCCATTTGATAACCGCTCTCGCCTGTCAAAAGCCCGCGGCATACTCCTGGACAACGGCATTGACACACTGCTGTTAAAACGCAAAGCTGACGGTTAATCAAACCGTTGTCCCTACTTATAGTCAGTCGGCTGTTCGCGCTATTAGCACAGTCTTGAAATAACCGTATCTATCCCCATATAAGACCTTTACGGGCTTGCCCTATCAAATGAGGAATTCAGCTTGGATCAATACAGAGGCACTACTATTCTCTCGGTGCGCCGCAATGGTAAAGCCGTTATCGGTGGTGACGGCCAGGTGTCGATGGGTAACACCGTCATGAAAGGTAATGCCCGAAAAGTCAGACGACTTTACAAAGACCAGGTGATCGCCGGTTTCGCCGGCGGTACTGCCGACGCTTTTACGCTATTTGAGCTGTTCGAATCACAGCTTGAAAAATATCAGGGACAGCTCACCCGCGCTGCTGTCGAGCTTGCCAAAATGTGGCGTACCGAGCGCTCACTTCGCCAGCTCGAAGCACTGCTCGCGGTCGCCGACAAAACAACCTCGTTAATCATCACCGGTAATGGCGATGTTATCGAACCGGAGGACAACTTAATTGCTATTGGATCTGGTGGCCCCTACGCTCAATCGGCGGCCAAAGCTCTGCTTGAAAACACCGATCTCAGCGCTCATGATATCGTCGAGCGAAGCTTAGCCATCGCTGGTGATATCTGCGTTTACACCAATCACAATCGAACGATCGAAGAGCTAGACTGCGAGTAAGCGCTACATCGCTTTTTAAAAAAGCCTGATCACCGCCACCAATCGACCTAATAAATGCTCGCTGATACGGGCATGATAAACGAGAACAACCATGTCACAAATGACCCCAAGAGAAATTGTTCACGAACTCGACAGACATATCATTGGCCAGGAACGCGCCAAAAGAGCCGTCGCAATCGCTCTGCGCAATCGCTGGCGGCGTATGCAACTGGACGAAGAATTGCGCACTGAAATCACTCCGAAGAATATTCTGATGATTGGCCCTACCGGTGTCGGCAAGACTGAAATTGCTCGCCGCTTAGCGAAGCTGGCAAATGCCCCCTTCATCAAAGTTGAAGCAACAAAGTTTACTGAAGTCGGCTATGTCGGCCGCGATGTTGAATCCATTGTTCGCGATCTGGTTGATGTATCCATAAAAATGCTCCGTGAGCAGGAAATCGAAAAAGTAAAATTTCGAGCAGAGGACGCTGCCGAAGAGCGAATCCTAGACGTTTTACTCCCTAAAGCCCGCGGCGATGAAGACGATAAAGAATCAACCACTCGGCAGCTGTTCCGCAAAAAGTTACGTGAAGGTGAGCTGGACGACAAAGAAATCGAGATCGAAATCAGTGCCACTCCAGTCGGCGTAGAAATTATGGCTCCACCGGGAATGGAGGACATGACCAATCAATTACAAAGCATGTTCTCTAACATGGGTAGTGGTAAGAAGAAGACAGGGAAAATGACCGTCGCCGCTGCACTGAAAAAGATTCAGGAAGAAGAAGCCGGCAAACTAGTTAACGAAGACGAGCTGAAAGCCCAAGCTGTAGAGGCTGCAGAGCAAACCGGCATTGTTTTTCTCGATGAATTGGACAAAGTTGCCAAGCGCTCTGAAGGGGCCGGCGCCGATGTATCAAGAGAAGGCGTACAGCGAGATTTACTGCCACTCATCGAAGGCTGCACGGTCAGCACCAAACACGGCATGATTAAAACAGATCACATTCTGTTTATTGCATCGGGAGCGTTTCATCTGGCCAAGCCCTCCGATCTGATTCCAGAATTGCAGGGGCGACTGCCTATTCGCGTTGAACTGGAAGCGCTTTCACCGGGAGATTTTCAACGTATTCTCACCGAACCCAAGGCCTCGCTGACCGAGCAATATCAGGCGCTGCTGCAGACTGAAGGGATGAGCATCACCTTTACCGACGATGGCATTAAGCGCATTGCAGAAACTGCTTGGGAAGTGAATGAACGCACCGAGAACATTGGTGCCAGACGCCTGCACACTGTCATGGAACGGCTGCTCGATGAAGCTTCCTTTGAAGCGACCGACAAAAGCGGTACCGAGCTGTCTATTGACGAAAGCTACGTCAATGACAAACTAGGTGAGCTGGCAAAGGATGAAGATTTGAGTCGGTTTATTCTGTAAGCTTTAGCAACCAGACCTAGAGCCCCTTTTGCAATAGGGGCCCCACAGATTCATTATCCCGCATTCGTCAGGACTACTATGGCCAAGACCCCCGTTCCAATCGATATCAAACTTCACAAACAATCTAAAACACTGGAGCTGGTCTACGCCACAGAGCAGTTTACGCTGACCTGTGAGTATCTTCGAGTGTATTCACCCTCGGCAGAAGTTCGCGGCCATGGCGCCGGCCAGGAAGTTCTTCAGACGGGTAAAATCAATGTCGCCATCGATGCTATTTCAGCGGTTGGCAACTATGCGCTGCAATTGCTTTTTAGTGACGGCCACGATTCAGGTATCTATTCATGGGATTATCTTTATCAACTGTGCAGCCATAAAGAAGCTTGGTGGCAAGACTACATGGACAGGCTCAATAACGCAGGCGCTGTTCGGGACCCGGACATTCAAGTGGTCAAAATAGGTAACTAACTCGAAGAGACCTGATAACCATTAGCTGGCACTAACACCCGCTAGTACTGGTTATCATCACCGTAGTTAAAGGCGAGATTGTCAAAGCGCGTAAAGTGACCGATAAACGCGAGCCTGGATGTACCTGTTGGACCATTACGCTGTTTGCCAATAATGATTTCTGCAATACCTTTGTCGGCACTGTCTTCGTTGTAATACTCGTCGCGATAAATAAACATAATAACATCGGCATCCTGCTCGATGGCTCCTGACTCTCGCAAGTCAGAATTGATCGGACGCTTATTGGGACGCTGCTCCAACGATCGGTTCAGCTGCGACAGCGCCACTACCGGACAGTTGAATTCCTTGGCAATGGCTTTCAGTGACCGAGAGATCTCAGAAATTTCTGCGGTACGCCCCTCAGAAGATCCTGCCACCTGCATCAGCTGCAGATAATCCACCATAATCATGGCAACATCCCCGTGCTCACGGGCAATACGCCGTGTACGAGATCGTATTTCGGTGGGCGATAACGATGGCGTATCATCAATAAACAGCGGCCGATCTTTTAACTTACTGACAGCACTGGTGAGTTTTGGCCAATCCTCTTCATCGAGCTTACCGGTTAATACCTTACCCAACGGAATTCGTCCAATCGCTGAAATCATCCGCATGATAATCGCACTCGCGGGCATTTCCATACTAAAAACAATGACTGGCTTATCATTATTGAGCACGGCGTGTTCTACCAGATTAACTGCAAAGGCAGTTTTCCCCATTGAGGGCCTTGCCGCAACAATGATTAAGTCAGACCGCTGTAAGCCCGAGGTCTTTTCATCCAGCTCGGTAAAGCCGGTGCTGATTCCGGTTAGAGTACTCTCAGAGTTGAACAGTTCGTCAATGCGGTCAACCGCCCCTTTTAACAAGGGGTTCACCGCCTGAGGACCACCCAGCTTCGGGCGCTCCTCAGAGATTTGCATTATCTTTCGTTCGGCTTCGTCCAGCAGGTCATCACTGTCGCGACCCTCAGTATTGTAGCCGCTGTCGACAATATCATTGGCCACATTAATTAACGACCGGAGACTAGAGCGCTCTCTAACCACTTTGGCATAGGCCCTAATGTTAGCGGCACTAGGCGTGTTGTTAGCAAGCCCGGCAAGGTAAGGTAATCCACCGGATTGCTCTAATTGATCGTTATTGTTGAGAGCCTCCGACAGGGTAATAACGTCGACGGGCTCTCCCGCCTCCACCAGCTTTTCCATCTGAGTAAAAATTTGTCGATGACTGCCGCGATAAAAATCAGACGGATTGAGCTGGTCAGCAACGTTATCCCAAGCGTCATTAGCGATCATCAGCCCGCCGAGTACCGACTGTTCAGCCTCAATAGAATGCGGAGGCACCTTAATATCAGCCAGCTCAGAATCCGAACTAAAGCCGAAATCAAACATGTTATCCAGATTAGGAGGGATGTCGTTGTCGGTATCCAAAATGATTCAAGCGCCCAGAGTAATCATCAATTGATTAGGTTAATTTCAACAGCACTAGTGTTTGCGCTACCGTTAATAGCCGAATGATTTGTCGCCAAATAACCGCGGAGCCGAATATATTGCCCCCTGACGCACTTGAATGCAATCGGCAGTATTGGCAAAGGCAAAAAAAAAGCACTCCGGGAACAATATTCACCGCAGTGCTTTTCTTTACATGAGGTAACGGCTGCAACTGACGACCCATGCCAAAGAGCCGCAAAGGTCAGCAGTTATGTCAAAGCAACGACCTAGAACTGATTAGCTTTCAGCGATCACTGACAATTTGATAGTTTGCGTAACTTCCGAATGCACCTGAATGTTGACTTCGTATTCACCCAACTCGCGAATAACACCCATCGGCAAACGCACTTCAGACTTGCTGACAGCAACACCAGATTCAGTAATAGCGGCAGCAATGTCTCGCGTACCAATAGAACCAAACAGTTTACCTTCGTCGCCAGCGTTGGCTTCGATAGTAATTGCAACTTCAGCCAGCTTTGCAGCGCGAGCATGAGCCCCACCACGCTTTTCAGCCGCAGCAGCTTCAAGCTCAGACCGACGGGCTTCAAAATCAGCGACGTTACTTCCGGTGGCAGGAACTGCCTTACCGTAAGGTATCAAAAAGTTACGTCCAAACCCTGCCTTAACATTAACTTTGTCGCCCAGATCGCCGAGTTTACCGACTCTTTCTAGTAGAATAACCTGCATTGTACTTACCCTCTATATTTCCAGCCGCTGCCTTTACCAGCACGACTGTCCATTAATTTCTCAATCTATCAAATGACCATTGCAAGCACTAGCGTTCGGCTAAACGCTTGCGAATATCTATCCAGCTGTCAACAACGGCAGCGCCTATCAACAACGCCTTTACTGGATCTAACAGTAGCCAGCTGATGTAAAAAGCCGTTAGCCAACCGCCTTTCATGTTCTTTTGAGCAACTAGCCCATGTACCAATGCGAACCCGGCAAACATAAACGGTACTGCAAAAATCACCGCCCAAAGCCGATAATCAGAACCCAACGTTGATAACACTAACCCTGCTAGCAGTAAAACCACGGCCAACTGTGGTGCCAACCTGAGTCCTTTGAACTCATCTCCAAACCCACCAGGATTATATAAAATCCCCTGCCACCACCGCGCTAAAATGACACACAAAGTGACTGTAAAGGCGTTACTTAAGCCCAGCAAACCAGCAATCTGGGGCGGTGTCGGCTTCTCTGTCACCAGTGGTGAGGCCTGATCAGACTGACTGGCTAACTGAGCCAACGTCTCACTCAACAGCTTCGACAACTCTTCAATGTAACCCTGACCAACAGTCAGCAGTACCAAGCCAGTAATCACCCCGGAGGCTACGGTTGCCACCAACGCCCAGGACCAAGATCCTGATGACCGCAATACCATGGCGACCAACATTGCACCCAGTAAAGTCATTACCGGGGTTGTATCGCCCATTGACGCCAACACCAATGCTGGCAACATCGCCCAGAGCAACACGTAACTACCGTGTTTAATGCCCTGCCTCAATGTCACCAATGCAATAACTGCTGCACCAATCCAGGCGAAAAGAACCGACCCAGTGGCAATCATCGAAACGATCACCGCCTGAGCGCGACCTTTCATTACATATTCAGCTAGAACGCGCATCGTTTATCGCTACTAATTCGTTTGCTGAGAACAGCGAAAACTCGTCTTATTTATGCTGATCAGTGTATGGCAGCAAAGCTAAAAAGCGCGCTCGCTTGATACACGTTGACAGCTGACGCTGATATTTAGCTTTTGTACCCGTAATACGACTAGGTACTATTTTACCTGTTTCTGAAACATAGGCTTTCAACGTATCCAGATCTTTATAATCAATCTGGTCAACACCTTCTGCAGTAAAACGGCAGAACTTACGACGACGGAAAAAACGTGCCATGGGATAACTCTCCTAATCTAGTTTGCCGAACTATTCTTCGCTGGCCGCTTCTGTAGCTGGAGCAGCGGTTGCTTCTTCCGGAGCTGGAGCAGCAGGTGCTGCCTCATCACGGCGCTCAGGACGACTGGCGCGGCGCTCACGGCTCTCTTTCTCGGCTTTCATGATCGGTGATTCAGCGGTGACTGATTCATCCATCTTGATTACTAAGTTCCTGAGAACAGCATCGTTATAACGGAAGTTGGTGGTTAGTTCGTCGATCGCTTCTTGATCGGCCTCTACATTCATCAACGTGTAGTGAGCCTTATGGATCTTATTAATAGGGTAGGCTAAATGGCGGCGACCCCAGTCTTCTAAACGGTGTATCTTGCCGCCGTTCTTCTCGATCGCCTGGGTGTAGCGCTCGACCATGCCGGGCACCTGCTCAGATTGGTCAGGATGGACCAGAAATATGATTTCGTAATGACGCATAGCATCTCCTTACGGGTTAAGCCACCTGATGATTCATAACCGAATCTCAGTATGACAAGGAGCCCCTATGACTAATTTAGCAGCAAGACACCACACAATCGATCACAGGGATTTAAGAGGCGCGAAGTCTAGAGGAACCGCCAATGAAAGGCAAGGATTTTGGTGATTATCTAGCCAGCCCTAAGCGGCTGCGCTTGGTCGCTGGCTTATTGCTGTGCGCCAACGGGCCACATTCACCAGCGAATCCTCGTAGGGAACACCCACCAAATCGCAGGCAAAATCAATCACTGCCAGCGCAAGAATATCAGCCATAGAAAATTGCTTGCCGGCAACAAAATCATTGTTTGTCAAATGCGCATCAAACAACGCATAAAATGCCGCGGTGCGCTGGCGACCCAGCTCGGCAGCCGCTGGAATTTGTTCGACTAACTTTGCTGTTATCGGATGCCCGTGTATCCAAACTTGCCCTACCGCGCCCATAAAGTTGAGCTCGACACGCCGAATCCACATTTCGATCGTGGCAATCTCCAGAGGCGTAACACCAAATAATGGAGGATCCGGGTGTAATGCTTCAAAATAACGACATATAGCCACTGATTCGGATAACACAGTGCCATCATCCAATTCCAAATAAGGAATGCCTCCGAAGGGGTTTCTAGCCAGAGAATCCGCAGCACGGCTTTCACCTTTCAGAATATTAATCGGGACTAAAGGCACATCTTTTATCCCCTTTTCTGCTAAATACATTCTGACTCTGCGTGGATTTGGCGCGGGCATTGCTGCATCGTATAATTTCATTGCTAGTCCTTATTGATGAAATAACTCATGGGTTGGCTGCCTCAAACGGCCGCCGGTAATTGCGGCATTATAGATTGCGCGCAAACATGGCAAACAAACGCTCCCAATGTCGCTCGGCCGCTGACTTATTATAAATATCGCCCCGCTGCGGAAAGACAAATCCATGCTCGGTACCTGGATACCACTCAATGCGATAATTACAGGCCGTCGTCTTCAGATGTGCATCTAAGGCCTCGATCATTTCGGGGGGCGCCCAAGAGTCTGTTTCGGCACAGCCGATATACAACTCTCCGGTTATTTTTTCTGCCGCCAAATGCGGCGAATCCGCGGCTTCAGTGATCAAACGCACGCCGTGCAGTGAAGCTGCTACCTTAACTCGATCAGGGAAACGCCCAGCTGCGGCAACAGCGAATGGACCACTCATGCAGTAACCAACAATTCCGACCGGCCCCGTTGCAACACGGTCGTTGCCATCAACATGATCAAAAATTGCCTGCACGTCGTCGCAAAATAAATCGTTGCTCAGGGCATCCATCTGCTCAAACATTTTTTCGCGAGTAACACCTTCCATATACATATGAAATTCACGTACTTTCCGATAATACAAATTAGGCAGGACCACATAATAACCAACGGCAGCGATGCGTCTGGCCATGTCGTGCAACTCCTCGCGCTTACCCGGCGCATCCATGGCAAATATCACCATAGGGAAGGGACCATCCTCCTCAGGGCAGGCAATAAAAGTATTCATCGCACCATCTTTTGTTGTTATATCAACGTGAGTTTCTATCATTATTTTTCTCGCCTTATTATTGTTTCAATAGGTCGCTGGCAGCAACAACGGTTAAGCCGACACTCTTTGCCTGACCGCCTCAAACAGGCAGACGCCCGTTGCTACAGACACATTAAGACTGCTCACTGAGCCCGCCATGGGTAAATTAATCAGGTAATCACAATTTTCTCGGGTTAAGCGTCGCATCCCCTTACCTTCAGCACCCATAACTAATGCGACAGGCCCGGTAAGATTAGCTTGATAGACGCTTTGCTCGGCTTCACCAGCAGTACCGGTAATCCATATACCTCGACCCTGAATGTCTTTCATTGTTCTAGCCAGGTTGGTGACTTGAATATAGGGCACCACTTCGGCAGCTCCGCAGGCAACTTTTCGCACCGTAGCATTTAAGGGAGCCGAGCTATCTTTGGGGGCTATTACGGCGTCAACACCGGCGGCATCGGCGGTACGCAGACAGGCGCCTAAATTATGGGGATCAGTTACTCCGTCCAAAATCAGTAACAACGGCGGGTGATCCAGCCCATCAAGCATCTCTTTTAGATCCCGATCACGCAAGGTTTGCGCCGGCTTGGTAAAAGCGACCACACCTTGATGGCGCCCATCTACCTGTTTGTCGAGCTCTTCTCGTGGCACTGTTTTACATTTCACCCCCACCTGCCGGGCATGCAATTGCAGCTCATTGATACGCTTATCATTGCGTCCTTGCTGCAACCATAACTCTTCAATTCGATTTGACTGCCCTTGTAAAAGGGCTTCGACGGCATGAATACCAAATACCCAATGTTCTTCACTCACGCTATTCTGCCTTACTGACGCTTTCTTTTACGAACGGATTTTGCCTTGGGCGAAGCAACCTTTGCTGGCTTTTCTCCTGCTACCGCACCCCTAGCTTTACTTGTTTTTGGCGTCGCCTTTTTGGTAGCCCCGCCCTTACTCTGCTTGGTCGATTTCTTTTCTTCTGATTTTTTTGCTACCGTTTTTGCGAACTGGCGCTTCGGTTTTTTGCCTTCTTTTTGCTCGCGGCGTTTTGATCGAGTGGAACCCTCAATCATTTCCAAATCAATTTTCTTGTCCTCAAGGCTAACACGAACCACCTGCACTTTTACCAAGTCGCCAAGCTGGAACATAACCCCGGTGCGCTCGCCCATCAGCCGCTGCTTGACCGGATCAAAATGATAATAATCCCTGTCCAGAGCACTGACGTGAACCAACCCTTCGACATACACATTAACTAACTCTACAAATAAACCAAAGCCGGTTACTGCCGTAACAATACCGTCAAACTCTTCCCCAACACGGTCTTTAACGTATTCACATTTCAGCCAAGAAACCACATCGCGGGTAGCATCATCCGCTCGACGCTCAGTCATTGAGCACTGCTCGCCCAGAACTAACAGCTCGGCCATGCCATAGGGATAAATTTTATGCTTTGCCAGTACACCGGCGCCCTCCACTCGCTTAACTTGCTTACTGGCTGTATCGCTGCGAACAATATGCCGAATGGCACGGTGTACCAGTAGGTCAGGGTAGCGTCGAATTGGCGATGTAAAATGACCATAAGCCGGATAGTTCAGGCCAAAATGCCCCAGATTTTCAGGCTGATAAACAGCCTGACGCAGTGACCGTAACATCATCGTTTGGATAATATGTGCATCCGGGCGATCTCCGAGTTGCGATAACAAAGACTGATAATCATCGGGGGTCGGCTTACTGCCGCCACCTAAGTCCAATGCCAACTCGCCCAAAAACTTGCGCAGAGACTCCAACTTCTCCTCGGTGGGCCCCTCATGCACGCGAAACAGCGCAGGCAACTCATGTTTCTCCAAAAACCGTGCTGCCGCCACATTGGCCGCCAGCATACATTCTTCAATCAGTTTGTGCGCATCATTGCGAACCACTGGTACTATTTCTTCAATTTTACGATCCCCACCAAACACAATACGCGTCTCAGTGGTTTCAAAATCGATCGCGCCACGCAGGCTTCTCGCCTTTCGGAGTGTTTGGTAGAGCCTGTGCAATTGCTCTAAATGCGGAACAACTTTTGTGTATTCGTCCCGCAACGGATTGCTATCGGGATTTTTTGAATCAAGAATCGCCCCCACCTTGTTATAGGTCAGTCGCGCATGAGAATGCATAACACCCTCATAAAAATAGTAACCACTAACTTTGCCTGCAGAGCTTATGGTCATTTCACACACCATGCAAAGACGATCAACCGCCGGTTTCAGCGAGCACAAACCATTTGATAGCGCCTCAGGTAACATCGGCACAACTTGCTCAGGAAAGTAGACAGAATTACCCCGTAAGGTCGCCTCTTTATCAAGCGCGCTATTCACTTTTACATAATGAGACACGTCAGCGATGGCCACCCATAAACGCCAACCACCGGTCTTTTTGGCTTCGCAATAGACTGCATCATCAAAATCACGGGCATCTTCGCCGTCGATGGTAACAAATGGCAAAGCGCGTAAATCGATACGGTGCTGTTTATCTTTTTCCTCGGGTTCCGCTGACAATGCCTGCGCTTCTATTTCAACCGCCTCAGGCCATTGATGAGGAATATTGTGCGCCCGGATTGCGACGTCAATCTCCATCCCCGGCGCCATATGATCTCCCAGCACCTCGACAACACGCCCTGTCGGAGGCTTGCGCCAGCCAGGCTGACCGGTTATCTCGACCATCACATATTGATCAACACCCGCTTCACCTATCTCCTCTCGGGGAACAATAACATCATGATTGATACGGGCGTTGTCAGGCGACACAAAAACCACGCCGTTCTCATCATAAAGTCGACCGACTAACTGGTGGGTGTTATGACTAATCACCTCAACAATAACGCCTTCTTTTTTACCCCGATGATCAAACCCAGCACTGCGACACAACACCTCATCGCCGTCGAAAACGGTACTCATCTGGCGACTGTTGAGATACAAATCGCCACCCCCGTCAACAGGCACAGCAAAACCATAACCATCTCGATGAGCCTGAACTCTCCCTCGCACAAGGTCGAGTTTATCGATAAGACCAAAAGCTCCCTTACGATTGCGCATCAATTGACCATCACGCTCCATCGCCTTCAAACGGCGGCGCAGTGCCTCAACCTGAGAAAAATCTGTTAATTCCAGCGCCTTGGTGATTTGATTTCTATTGAGCGGACCATCGGCCTCCGCCAAAAATTCCATAATGAATTCTCGGCTGGGAATGGGTGATTCATACTTCTCGGCCTCGCGGCCTGCATGGGGGTCTTTGCGGGTAAGGCGTTTTGCCATCTGTGTGTATAATCCTTGAACAATAGTGAATTGGCATCATTATACCCATATATCGTCCCGCATCTGGTTTTATTGATAAATCCTCAAATACAGCAAAACCTTCTTTCGCTCAACGGTAACCTAGTAGAGTAGTTCACCCTGCTTTCTGTCATTGTCAACAACACAGCTCATGGGTTTTGCGATCAAACCAGCCAGCTCAACGAATGACAGGTCACAAACTACTCACTGACCTGCCGGCCATCGTTGACTTCCATTGATTATTGATCAGCTAGCCAGCTTCCCTCGCTATAGCTTTCAAAGTTGACGTCCCGCGATTGCAAAGGGCTGTGATTGCAACGGGTAGTCACGTCGATAAATAGCCCGCAAAGTGCAATATCAGCACTCATTACAACTAACATCCGTCAACCGCCCTCTTTTATTGACAAAAGCATGGCTGAACGTTAAATTGCGCGCCTCGGTTTGATCAGCGATTGCTGTTAAACTTAGCCCAGGTGGTGAAATTGGTAGACACGCAAGCTTCAGGTGCTTGTGCTCTTCGGGGCGTGGAGGTTCAAGTCCTCTTCTGGGCACCATTAACTTTTTCTTTAATGCTAGAGCATTTTTCTTTCCATCAGGCGTGCGTTTTTCGGGTGATCCACACAGGTGACCTACATGCCCTTGTATTTATGACATTAAAACCATCCGTTCTGACTCTAACTATTCACCACAAGACGATGAAGATTGCGATTAGAGCTACAATAATCAAAATAACATTGGCCCTCTTAGATTTCTGTCGCTCTTTTTCATCGAGAAGCAGGTACAACGAATCAATATCCTTGTAATCTTCCAAAGGTAAACTCAACTCTGGATCAAACTGCAAAAACTCTTTTGCCACCGCCAATGTGGTCTCGCAATCACCATAGGCAGAATGCGCATCGTCGTTAGGCGGCACATCGAATACCCAGGCGGCTGTTGATAGTTTGTGCCATTTGTAATCGCCATATCGCGTGCGACCCACCAACTCAGAAAAAGCCAGCATCAGACAATACCATTTACGTTTTTTCATCGTGAGATTGAATGCTCGACATGTCTGAGTAATAATTCTTCGATCAAATTTAGCGTTATAAGCAACAATATTTTTGCCCGCAGTAACCTCTACATAATCTCGATACACGTCGGGCCAGGATCGGCAGGATTTTAAATCTCTAGCCTTAATACCATGCACCTCCCTTGCACCCTTGCTCACCTTGACGCTCGGTTTAACTCGCTCGTTAAGTAGGATGTTCCCTTCGAAGTCTAATATGCAAATTTCGATCAACTGTGCCGTTTCCGAAAGTCCGGTAGTTTCGGTATCTAAGATGACTGAATTCGCATCAAGGTTGAAATATTCAAGCGCCGACTCAAACCGCTTTGCTAAGCCTCTCTTAAGAATTGTGCCTTTTTCACGAGCTTCTGGACCAATATAGTGAAGATAATCTTTACCGTACATATGCTTGTAACCCTTTAAATTTAATTGGTTTTTTCAAGCTAGTTTTTAGATAACTACAGCTACATAAATCGTAAAGACCATCCTCTACGCTGCCATGCGTTCTTCAGTGCATGCCGAGCATGCCTCAAAGTCAACAACAGGTACTATAACGCTATAGTGAACAGAGTATGCAGGGATATCTCTAGCATGCAGTAATTCTATTGCTTCAATCAGTACCTTAGCTTTGGGGAATTGTAGCCGAAATAAATCGAGACCAGAGTCCGATACAGACTCTATGTTAAGCTTCGCCAGTGGTCGCGGGAAAGGAAGTTACTGATAAATGTCTAACGAGCGCTTAATCGCAAACGGGCTATCTGTAAGATTTAAAGACACTCACACATATTGAAGGTCCGCATTATACCTCCACCGACAGACACGGTAATTGAAATCAAGGGGTTAGGATCAACGCCTTACTACGGCGGAGGTTCAAGTCCTCTTCTGAGCACCATATTACAGTCTTATACAGTCCAATAAAGTCCCTCAGGCCCTGCAAATGCCGGGCCTTCTAGTTTTTGACGCAAGCAAAGCTTGAGTTACTAGGCTTTAGTTTTACGTCGGGCGAAACCGAGACCGACCAAGCCAAGGCCCAGTAGAGTGAGTGAGCCGGGCTCTGGTACAGTCTCTACATTTACACTTCTTAAGTACCATGAGTCAGAGCGATCATCAGCTACCCAGCTAAAAACATCGCCAACCAAATCCTTTCCAGCCACATCAAATAGACTACCCCCGTCATCTAAGATGTCCTCTTCATCAAATATCTTTGAATCGCCTAAAAAGAAATCAAAATCATCGCCGTCCTTAGGTACCTCTTGTTCGCACCAGCAAGACAAGCTCCACTTCTTAGTTACAGAATCTTGAGTAAAATCTAGATCATGATCGCCATCAGTAAAGGAAAACGCTGTCATTCTAACATCTTGGTCAAAAGTGGCGATTAATGTCTCATCATTATAATTAGAGCCATCGACTTCATCGCTATCACTACGAGCTGCTATGACTCCGATACCTCCATATGATCCTGAAGTATCATGATGAGCGTAAGGGTTTTTAGTGATGCGGCTCGTGTCGTCAGCAGTAAAACTTAATGTTATACCTCCCTGCATGAAGGAAGGGTTATGCACTGTATTTTCAGACAAGGTGTTAAAGTCAAAAAGAACGGCGTGGGCACTGCTAGCAGCCAGTGTAATAGCTAGCGCGGCAAGTTTTTTCATTTTCATTTAATAAATCCTTTTCTCCATGCCGCTGATCATTCAGCGGCTGACAATTCATTAGCAAGGATCACGCCAACAAATCAACCTATTGATTTATAACGTTATTTTACTTTTTAAGAATAAATATAAACAAAACTTGTAAGAAATTCCGACACCATTCTCATATGTTATTAAGATAATGATGTAATTTGCCGAGTGAATATACTTTCCTGACCCTCCAATTCGCTGAGCTTCACCCTAGTGGTGAGCGTATCCATTGATTCGTATGGCCAATCCATCAATTTATAGTGTAATTAACAGCGTGTAAGATTCTCCGACAATCCGGAAATGGCTTTGCTGCGGGGCAATCGCATGGCGTTATACATATTACTCGAAACGGCTGTCACCTGAGGATCGCGGGCGGCATAAATCGGCTTAGGATTAAGCTAAAGCCAGAGACTGGGGCTTGTGGTCTGAGGCCATTCCGATAAACTCCTACGATTGAAGGAGAGACAGACGATGAAGCTCGACTCGCCAAATGACAACGTCCTTCAACTGATCTATTGTCAGCGACCAGTGACTGCTACATCACCATGACATCGGTATTACCGCTACCAATGACCACTTTCGAGCCGCTGACTCGTAGTCGTGCACTAATTCAGTAATTTACCAGTGACTGACATACAAATTGGGGAGATTTTTAGGCCCCGTTTAGATGGATTGGGGGACAATTTAACCCAACCCAAAACTGATCAACATACTGCGTAATATGGATCCAATCTTTGTATTAGTTGTTATATTTCATTAGGATATATCCAGTATATTGGTCCTCTTCTGGCACCATACACATCAAAAGCCCCCCCACTAGAGCCCTTTTTTGTTGCCGAACGCTGCATTAATTATAAATTGGGGGCAACAACCTTTCGCGGCCCTATCAGCATCAACCCTTGTCTTTTATTGACCAAAGCGCCTCCATTTCCTCCAGCGTTTTACCCTTGGTCTCAGGAACGAGCTTCCAAACAAAAATCATTGCAACAACACAAAATCCGGCAAAGATAAAATAGGGCAGTGCACCGTTAAAACCATCCTGATTTAGCGCACTTTGATTCACCAACGGAAAGCTATTAGCGACCAACGCGTTAAATAACCACTGCGCCGCTACGGCGATCGACATTGCCACACTGCGTACATTATTGGGAAACATTTCCGATAATATGACCCAGACCACTGGCCCCATCGACATGGCAAATGAGCCAACAAAGAGCAACACTGCCAACAGCGAAATAATGCCCATCTGTTGCACATAAATGCTCAAACCCAAAATACTTAAACCCACACACATGCCGACAGCACCGGCAATAAACAACGGCTTGCGACCCCAACTATCAATTTTATAAATGGCAACAAAGGTGAAGAGTAAATTAACCGCACCGAGCCACAACTGCTGTTTAAGCGCATCTTCTGGGCCATAGCCTAGGGCGTTACTAAATATCTCCGCACCATAGTAGAGAATCGCATTAATACCGGTCACCTGTTGAAAAATCGATAACATGACACCAAGAAATAGCGCGAAACCAATGCCCTTGGTAAACAGTACCGTTAGATTCGGCGACGACCGATTCTCCAGCGACGCCCGGATATCGGATAATTCTGAGGCGGCTTCCTGAGGGCTTGAGGTGATGCGAGCAAGCACCGCTTCGGCCTCGTCAGTACGACCTTTCAGCATCAACCAGCGCGGACTGTGCGGCACCGTGAACAACAACAGAAAAAAGGCCGTAGCGGGCAATAATTCTGACCAGAACATCACTCGCCAGCCCTGCGTCACGTTGTGCTCATGGAGCAATGCAAGCCTCTCAGTTGCCATGTTCTGCGTGTCGCCACCGCCGATAAAGTAGGTCGCCAAAAAAACCACAAAAAAACCAATAACCACCGCCAACTGGTAATAGGACACCATGCGCCCGCGATTTTTAGCGGGTGATATTTCAGCGATATACATAGGCGCAGCCAGTGAGGCTAAGCCGACGCCTAAGCCGCCAAGAATGCGGTAGATCACTAATTGATCCAACGTGTCAGCGAACCCAGAACCCCACGCCGAAACAACAAAAAGCACCGCGCCAAGAATCAAGGTATATTTCCGACTGATGCGGTTAGCCAGATAACCCCCAGCCAAGGCACCCATCAGACAGCCGTATAGCGCACTGCTAACCGCCCAGCCTTGTTCGGCAGCGGTAAAGTTAAAATATTCGGTAAAGTACAGCTGACTACCGGCAATAACGCCGGTGTCGTAGCCAAATAGAAGCCCCCCCAAGGCAGCCACAAGGGTAATTTGTAGCGTGGTGCGCTGCTGTTTAAGCGCGCTTTTATGAACCGATGCTGCAGTACTCATGATGCCCCTTATTATGTCGACTTATTATCTGCTGCTGAGAGAAACGTGTGGGCCCGCGGACTTAATGAGCGCCAGCGTCAAGACCTGGCTCATACCTGCTGCGCCATCACGACGGGTTTTTGAGCATCAAATTTTTCTGCGCAATCCCTGCCCTTCTCTTTGGCCCTGTAAAGTGCCTTATCTGCATTTTCAGTAACCAGACTTACTTGCGCACCCTGATTCGGTATAAACGTTTCAAAGCCAATACTAACCGTTATGATCGATGCCGCGGCGGAATATGCATGCGGAATTTTCAGATCTCTAACTACTTGATTACAGCGTGCAGCAATTAATTCTGCCTCTTCAGTGTCGGGAAGTACAATAACAAATTCTTCTCCCCCATACCGAGCTAGCAAGTCAACGGGTCTATTGATAACCGTTTTTAAGGCGGTAGCAATGTCTCTGAGTACTCGATCACCCTCCACATGCCCATAATGATCGTTGTAGGACTTGAAATAATCCACGTCAATCATAAGCACAGACATAGCGGATTGAATCCTTATAGCTCGAAGCAATTCTTGCGCAATATATTCGTCAAACCTTCTTCTATTTTCTATTTGGGTGAGTCCATCTAAATAAGAGATTGCGTCTAACCTTTTATTCAAAGCCCGCAGCCCTTTTGCATCTTTTGATATTTGCAGCAGATACATCGACATGAAAATAGAGAACAGCATGCCAACAGCAAAAAATGATATTGGACCGAAAAAATCTTTATAGCTTAACTGTTTTTTGGGACTCGAAGCCTCTAGGGTCCATGTTTGCCCAAGCACACTAGGCAGCTCTTTTTCATAAAGATAACTTTTTTTAAGACTTTTTTTCTCAGTGAAAAAGGCATTATTGAACAATTTTTCTTCATCGGATGACGGATAAATCACTGCTTTTTTATCAACAGATATTTCTTCCGTAATTTTAAAGTCTATTTCAAACCTGCTATCTGTCGACCAGGCAGAGTGGCTAAAAATATCAGCTAGTCGATAAACACTAGTGATAAAACCAATCAAATTCTTCCGCCGCAACTCCACAGTCGCCTGAGAGCCTTGATACACTGGCAAAAAAACAAGGAAGCCTTTGTGTTCACCCCGCTCCTGGACCAGAGTGATACTGGCCGTAGCCTGCAGCCCCCCTGAATCTCTGGCTTTTTCGAGAGCGTCAAGGCGAATGGCATCGGACGCCAGATCAAAACCCAGTGCCGCTTCGTTGCCCAGATAAGGGCTAATATAATAGACGGGGAAATACTCGGGCCTTTTTGAGGCGGTTATCAGCTTATCCCCATTTCGCTGCGTTATGTCAAAACCTGGAAACACCTCTCGAGCCTGCTTTTCCAAAGCAGCTCTGTCAGCATAACCGATTCGCGGTTCCCAAGAAAACGCATGGACGTGGCTGTGCCGCGCCATAATGCTTTCTGCTAATTGGTTAAATGTATGCCGATCAGGTTTGTCGCCATCATTAAATAAGATGGCTAATGATCTTAGCGCCTCAAAATTAACGTCTAAGTCACGGTCGAAGGTGGCCGCCCGTATATCGACCCGGCTCCTAAAATCAATGAATTCTTTCTCGACTTCAAACTTGTGTTTACTGACGTCATCGCGATACAGAAAATAGGAACCCATACCTGAGAGGCTAGAACCAATGACCAACACCAGAATGATCGTGAACTTGGTTTTCCATTTTATCAACATTGAGTAAAATCCTTTAAAACTTCAAAGCGATACCTATTGTGCAAACATGATTAACGCAGGTAATTACCCAAACTGCAATGACCGATATTAGCCTATCATTTTTGAGACATGATAGCCCTTTCAACCTTAACGCTGATTATCGCGCAAATACCTGAAACCACAAGGATTGATAGTATTGATAAATACTGCAATGATTGCCGCTGTACATAAATAATCAGGCTTACCTAGCAGTCGTTTAATTTAAACGATGGACGGACGCTTAACGGCAACATTATTCATTGGGGTTTTTTAATGACAACGATCAATGCACCACTAACGCTACCTTGCGGGGTCGTGATCAATAACCGTATTTGCAAAGGTGCGATGACCGAGGGGCTAGCTGATGCTGCTAATTGCGCCACCACAAAACATGCGGCACTCTATGGCCGTTGGGCACGCGGGGGGACAGGTATTTTACTTACCGGTAATGTTCAGGTTGACCATCGCTATCTTGAACGACCGGGTAATGTTGTTATTGAAGGAGAGCAGTCCGATGCCCAGCTGACCGCTTTGCGCGAGTGGGCTAAAGCCGGTACAGCAGAAGGCACCCAGCTTTGGATGCAAATTAGTCATGCCGGCCGGCAAACTCCAGCAGCGGTTGCAGCAACTCCCGTCGGGCCGTCGGCGGTTCAGCTACAGATGCCCGGCGCCGCATTTGGCACACCGCGCGCCTTAAGCAGTGAAGAGATAATCGACGTTATAGCGCGCTTTGCCCATGCCGCCAAGGTAGCACAAGACACTGGCTTTACCGGCGTACAAGTGCATGCGGCGCACGGTTATTTGGTCTCGGAATTTTTATCACCTGATGTCAATCAGCGTGATGACGAATGGGGCGGCAGTCTAGAAAATCGCGCACGTTTACTGCTGGAAATCATTCGCGCTATCCGGCAGGAGGTCGGGGCGGCTTTTCCGATCTCCGTTAAGCTCAACTCCGCAGACTTTCAAAAGGGCGGCTTCTCTCATGCCGATTCTATTCAAGTCGCTCAATGGCTAAACGCCGAGGGGCTCGATTTGCTGGAACTGTCCGGTGGCACTTATGAGCAGCCAAAGTTAGTGGGGCTCGATAACCTGACTAATAACCCCAAACTTGCTGAGGTACGCAAGGACAGCACCATCGCCAGAGAAGCCTACTTTCTTCAGTATGCCGATGCTATACGCGCCGTAACCGATATGCCGCTGTTAGTTACCGGCGGCTTTCGCTCCCGCACTGGTATGGATGCAGCGCTGGCTGCCAATGCCTGCGACATGGTTGGCATAGGGCGACCTCTCTGCGCCGATCCAGACACCTCAAAAAAATTGTTACTGGGCAACATTGAGGAAGCCTGCGCCTTTGAAAAGACGCTGCGCATTGGACCCGGCTGGTTTGGCCCCAATTCGCCTTTTCTCTTAATGGCGGGTTTAAACGGTTGGGGGCAGCAGGGCTGGTTCTGCTTGCAGCTGATTGAGATGGGTGAAGGCCGCGAGCCGATACTGGATTTGGGGGTATTTGCTGCCTTTCGTCGATACCAGGCGAACGAAACTTCTGCGGCCAAGGCTTATCACGCGCATTGGCAAGAGTCTTAATCGGCCGGTAGCACTCAGCCTGTTAGCGGCAGGGGATGCGAACTCGAGTAATGCCTGCACGAGATTAGATTATGAAAATATGGCCACTTAACGTTACTGCCGCCAAATCGGCGCAACTACTTATAGGAGTGATCGTCGCCATCGTTGTTTCTAGCTGCGGTGGCGGTGGCGGTGGCGGTGGCGAAAATAGTAATGGTAGCAGCGACGCTCAAGACTCTGGAGATTCAACCTCTAACACTCTGTTGCAGAGCTGTGCCGATGATTCGAGCTGTGCCGCCAATCCGCCAACCTTCATAGGAACAGACAGACCTGCCGCGGTACAGATTCCGTCAAACTACAGCACAGAAACTCGTTATCCACTGATTATCGCACTCCATGGATACGGTGGATCCGGCGCATTACTCGGCAATTATATTGGACTGAATGATCGAGTTGATAGCAAACAGTACATCCTTATTTCACCCGACGGCACCGCTAATGCCAATGGCACGAAATTTTGGAACGCTACACCCGCTTGCTGTGCCGCCGTAGCGGAACGAGACGATAATACCGGTGAAAACTACCGTCAAATTGATGATGTCGCCTATATTAGAAGCCTGATTGAGGAAGCCGCTGCGACTTATAGCATTGACACCCGCCGCATCGGCTTATTTGGCCACTCAAATGGCGGATTTATGGCCTTGCGCATGGCTTGCGAGGCATCCGACTATATTACGTCTCTAGTGAGCCTTGCAGGATCAACGTTTGCCAGTTCGGCCAGCTGCGCCCCGGCCGACAAACCCGTAAGTGTACTCGCCATTCACGGCGATCTTGATCAGACCATTCCCTACGACGGATCATCATTGCCCGGTTTTTTATTTCCGAGCGCTTTAGAAACAACCGATCGATTTGCGGTACAGGCTGGCTGCGACAACACAAACCCCGTCATGCTTAACAAGATAGATATGGTCAGTTCGGTGAGTGGTTCCGAGACCACCGTACTCAGCTACCCCAACTGCGCTGAGGCAACAAAAGTTGAACTTTGGACTATCGTCGGTGGACCGCACTCGCCCTTTCCGTGGTTGACCAGCGGCCAGAACGCCTACGTTGACTGGCTGATCAATAACCCGCGCCGTTGAGCTATTTTTTCAGATCAAAAAAATTTAAACAAACGTCATCTCTTGTGTGCATCGCCAGTAACCTAACCTTACATCGCTCGTTCAAGCTCAATAGTATTGACCTCCATCTCCGAGCTGAACTCTTGAACTCGCTGCTCCACTAACCGCCGGCTTTCACGCTCTTGCCGACGCATTTCCTCGTCATGCTGGCGATGCTCCTGTTCCTCAAGTTCCCTCATTTCCAGCTCCCGAGCTTCCATTTCCTGCCCGCCAATATCCATCGGAGAGGGGTCTGAAGAGTTTCTATCCATCTGCCCAACGTTAGGGATACTCATTTTGTTGCTGGGCATACCGGAGACTGCATTCTTGACGGAACCAGAAACAATAGACTTCATCACTTTATCGGTCTTCCCATCGCTGCCCATCACCAGCACTCCGGAAAGCTCCTTGCCCCCGGGTTGCCACACAAAAGAGTAACTCAGTCCCCTCAATATCCGCTCAAGCGCCTTAGGTAAGGCCATAACTTGTATGTCAGAATAGACCGCGGGGTTAATATCCTCTCGTATCGATACCGATATTCCTGTGGCCTCAGCAACCGACCTAAGAACACCTGTCAGCGGCTCCCCTGTCGCTTTTATGCTGATATTAGGCGCATCATAAGATACCGTCGCCGCGTTCGCAGCAGACACACTTAGCAGAGCCACCAGCATCACCTGCCCTAGCTTCGTAAGACTATTAGCCAACCACCAATTTATAAACATGACCAACACGCAAACCCGCTTCATCTTATCGGCTAACCAGCGTGTCGTTCACTAACATTACTTCCATACGAGCGATCTGTTCGCTTTGGGCTTCCATCTGAGACTGCTGCGCTTGCATCTGCGCCTGTTGTGCTTTCACTACGGCGAGTAACTCGGCTTGCTGATCACTGAGCCGTTGTTCTACAGCTGCAATGTGTGCGTCCTTTTGCCTGTTCTCAGCGTCCAACTCCTGAATAGCTTTAATCATCGGTGCCAGCAAATCGTTGTAACGCATGGTCATCATCGATTCCGGTGAAGACTGATGCACTAGGCCACTGTCTGCCAGACCGTGAGCCTCAAGCACCACGGCCACTTCCTGAGCCAAAAAGCCCATTTCAGTGCTTTTCTCTTTCGCACCAATACGCTGATAACTCACAGGATTAAGATCATTCACAAACGAGAGACCTCCATCGATGGGCTCAATCGACTCCTTCAAGCGTTCGTCGGAAGTGGTCGTCCAAGGGAGCTGAGTTTCAAACACACTAACATCCGCATTGCCAATTCGTACCATATCGCTCACGGTAGCCACAGCGCCATAACCAATAGCGGTGGTATTTGTTAGAACACCGGATGCGACGTTAGCGCCCGCCCCAATGGCCGTATTGCCGGGGCCCGTGACGTTGTTTGAGAGCGAGCCGTAGCCAATGGCAGTGTTACTATTGCCTATGGTGTTAAGGCCCAACGCGCTGGCGCCGCTGGCGGTGTTGTATGCCCCCTCGGTGTTTTCGCGAAGCGCGCTGAGGCCACTGGCGGTATTGTATGACCCCGTGGTATTTTCATAAAGCGTGCCAGCGCCCGTCCCCGTGTTCTCGCTACCCTCAGTGTTGCCGTTAAGAGCACCGGCACCACTGGCCGTGTTTTGGTTGCCTATGGTGTTGTTCTGCAGCGTTGCAGGGCCATTAGCCGTGTTGCCGAAGCCTGTGGTGTTGCTCTTAAGCGCTGCAGCTCCGACGGCGCTATTGTTATTGCCCACGGTGTTGTTATTAAGCGCATTGACACCAACGGCTGTGTTGTTAGCTCCTGTTGTATTTTCCACGAGCACACCTGCGCCAATGCCTGTATTTGCATAGCCAGTAGTATTATAAGCCAACGCAGCAATCCCTACACCAACGTTATAAGCACCTGTTGAGTTGGAGGAAAGCGCCGCGAACCCGCTGGCAGTGTTCGAGTGGCCCTCGGTATTATTATACAACGCACTGTGACCGCTGGCTGTGTTTGAGAAGCCAGTGGTATTGCTATAAAGCGAATAAGCGCCGCTGGCAACATTTTGTTGGCCCGAAGTATTGCTGTAGAGAGCGGCTCGACCAGTAGCGGTGTTTTCAGTGCCCGTGGTGTTAGCAAAGAGCGCCCTATAGCCACTGGCGGTGTTTGAAGAGCCCTCGGTATTATTGAAGAGCGAATAACCGCCGCTGGCAGTGTTATAAGCGCCGACATCGTTTTTGTAGAGCGAAGCAAAGCCACTGGCGGTGTTATTACTACCAGTCGTATTAATGCGAAGCGCTGCTCGGCCAATGGCGGTGTTATAACTGCCAGTTGTATTGGAATATAGCGATGCCTGGCCATTAGCGGTATTGTTACTGCCAGTGATATTGGCATATAACGATGCGAAGCCGCTGGCGGTGTTATAAGAACCCTCGGTCGTCTTCCGGAGCGCACTATCACCGAGCCCCGTGTTGAAATCACCGGTGGTGATATTAATCAACGACGACGGTGTTGCTGTCGTATTGGTTACATTTCCCGCCATAACCTGCGACGCCGCAACTACAGAAAGTGCCATTAGGCTGCGCTTAAGCGATAGGGAGTTTTTCATTATCTTATCATCCTAATAGTTTCATTGGTGATTGTAATCGAGTGGAATCGCCGAGTAGCTGCTTATTGATTAACCCTCAGCTATAAGTCGACACCGTAATAGTGCCACTGAGTATACTCGAAAGCTGCAGATTATTTTTGGTATTTTTTACCATTTAGAAGCCACTTGGGCCCACTGCCTACAGCGCTTTTACCCAAAACATCCGAGCTTAACAATAAGCTCGATGTTACCGCATGTATTGCTTCAGATGCAGCCCGCCGGTTTCGAGGCCAGCTGCGTCTAGCGCCGCACTGCGGGTGTTTCAATGAGAAGGCCAGCACCTCTTTGCTTAAGATAGGCTTCGAGGTTGATATAAGTATCACTCCCCAATGCCTGAGGCTGCGCTCGTACACCGATATCGCAGGCGCGAAAACGTCGATGCAATGAACCCAGTGATTGCCATTCTAACCGGTAGATAGGGTAGCCATTGCTCTGCCCTTCGCTGATGAGATCACCCCGCAACATTTTGCCAACACTGTCCTGATGGCAATTATTACAGCTGAGATTAAGCTGCCCACGCCGTTGATTAAAATAACGCCCGCCGTCTTCGACGGCTTGTTTAAGTGTTGCAGGCGGCGCAAGCACGTGGTGATCTGCCCGTTGGCCACGCGCCTGATTCGCCAAAAAGGCGGTTAACGCCAGCGCGGTTTCGCTTTCGTAGTCGATAGGTTCTGCCTGCTGGTGTTGCGATCGGCAGTGCTGTATTTGAGTCGTCAGGTTGACGACTGCTCCAAGGTGCTGATTCATTTTTGGAAAGGTTGTTGCCACCGAGCTTGCCAGCTTTTCATGACAGCTAGCACAAGCTTGGTTTTTTAATCCCGCAGCGTCGTTAAAATACTGTCTGCCGGTATCAACCCACAGCATGCCCGGATTTTTAAAATCATCGTCCTGCAATGACTGAGTATCACTGGATTGAAAGTGGTAGCCAGATTGTATCAGCGAAGCGACTGGCGCTGGTGCTGATGCTGATGCTGATGCTGATGCTGATAAAGTGTTTGTCAGGGGCACTGTGGCGCGAGCTGCTGGTAGCAAAAAGTTAGCGATTATTACAATGAGCAGCGAGGCTGCAGCCGAGCGCATGACTAGTGCTCATCATCCACGATGTCAAGAAATCTCAGTTCCTCGGTTCTTTCGCCCTGCTGATCAATCCAGATAAATGCTACGTTACCGCGCTCATCCGCACGCAGATGAAAAGACAAGAAAGGGTTGGCCGCGGTACCCGGTCCAAATTCGGCCTCAAAAACAAGCTGCCCCTGATATTCGCAGCGAAAAATATTGATGATATCCCGCGGGACTAATGCACCGATGGCATCGCGCCTGAAACCACTGTGCATGGGGTGCGACGCCAGAGTTTTGATGTTGAGGATGTCACCTTTTTTTGCCGTCGCCGGGATCGAAATTCTAGTTTTCATCAATTAACCTACAGGAGTGGATCAACACAGGCCGCCAACGTGACAATCGTTTCAGAGGACCCCGACCACAAGGTTCCATCATTTAGCCGCGCAACGGCCGTGATAGTTTGAGAATTAGACAATCGAATTCGAGTGGCAACGCCAGCTTTGCCTGCAGCGGGAGAGAACTGATAACTCGCCAGCATAGGAACAGGATTATTGTCGGCGAATATTCGAATTTCCCGCACATAGTCATTTTCGGTCATCGGGCTTTCAACATCGACCACCAAGGACACTGAGTTGCCATTTTCAGCGAGGGGCGGCGTTTTCAGGTGCACCCGGCCTACTGTTATTGCCTCTTCCCCATAGAACAACGCCATTGTTGCTTTGAGCCTTTTAGCATATACATGGGGCGCTAACTGCAATGCAAGACCCGTCGCAGCACCTAGAAGCAGAGTTCGTCTTTTCATCGTTGTCCTTTCATAAACGTCTCAGTGCCCTTGTCGATCAGCCAGCAGATAAACAATAATATCTTCAACATCCTGCGCTGACAAAATCGTTTTTCCTTCATAGTCTGCCGCTACTTGCATCAGTCCCTCTGTTTGAAAGTAAGCCGGCATCAGCGTTTGATGATTGAGCCGGCTATTGTCGACAATGCGGTATCTTATCTGCTGTGGATCGAGCCTTGTAGCAACGCCGTCCAGCGATGGCCCGATGTTACCCTGAAAATGTTCATCGCTGGCACTGAGCCGGTGACACAGCAAACAGTGCCCTTTATCGCGGTCATGAAAGGCTTTCTGCCCTTCGACATAACGACCCGGTGTTGTTGTTAGCGGAGCATCGCGATCATCCGCAGCGACCGTATTTACGAAGGTTGCCACAATGAGCGCAAGAACAAAAATGCGCATCAACCGAACACCTCTGCGGTGATAGAGGCATACCATTGACGAGCATACTGAGCCTCTATACGCCGGGTTTTTCTCGATGCCAATAAAGGGCTGGTTCCGCCGGCGCCTTTAATCGCTAACCAGCGCTCTTTATCCGGCTGGTAAACCCCGGCAACGGAAATGCCATAATCAGGGGTCACCAAACTGTAACAGGTGTTAATTAATTTACTCTCAATGGGCTTTTTGCCATTGAGCAACCTAGCAATTTGCAGGGCACAGAGCTTCGCCTGGGTATTCGCCGCAAACGCTGATTTCGGCATCGCGTTAGCGATTGCTGCATCGCCAATCACATGAATGTCCGCGTACAGGGTCGACTCAAAAGTCGCCGCATTAATGGGGCACCAGCCCGTGGCATTAGCAACACCACTTAGCTGTGCGATTTTCCCCGCCCGTTGCGGTGGAATTATATTAGCGACATCAACTTTGATGCGGTCAAATTCAGTGTGTAATGTCATGGCGGCGGGGTCGACGGAGATAACTTTGGCGCCGTCATTGAGCCCCTGCCATTCGATAATGTCACCAAATTCAGATTTCCAAGCGGCCATAAATAATGCTTGTTTTGAAAACCGTTCTTTGCTGTCGAGGACCAATAATTTACTGTTCGGTTTATGGGTTTTTAGATAATGTGCTATCAGACTGGCGCGTTCATAAGGCCCTGGCGGGCATCGATAAGGATTTTCGGGCACTGATATAGCGACAGTGCCGCCGTTTTGCATTGCGGCTAGCTGCCGTGCCAGCAGCGTCGTTTGGCCGCCAGCTTGCCAGGCGTGGGGCATTAACTCGGCCGCTGCTTGATCGTAGCCTTCTAACACATCGAAGTTTAAGCTAATGCCGGGCGCCAGTACTAAGCGGTCATAATCAATACGCCGACCATCGGCTAACGTCACCTGATGGCCATCAGCGTCAATAGCGGTGGCCGCCTGCATGATGTGGTTAACACCATCAGCGCTAGCCCGATCATAACTGAAGGTCTGGGCCGCCATTGGACGGCCATTGCCAATCACTAAATTACTGAACGGACAGGCAATATAATGTTGTTTAGGTTCGACAAGCGTCACCGCCAAAGACGGTGATAACTTTTTCAGCGTGCGGGCGCAGCTCATGCCGGCAAAACCACCGCCAATGACCACGACTCGCGCCGGCGCCCCGCTGATAGTGGCACAGCTGGAGCTTAAGCCCGCGGCCATCGTTATTAAGAGCCCTTTAACTATGTCACGACGATCTAAATGCTTCACTGCTTTGTCAATACCCTTGCCATGGCTGTGATTTCGTCGTCTGAGTAACCCCGAGCTAAGCGGTTCATCAGTGTTCCGACACGCTCGCCCGAACGAAATGCCAACAGGGCCTGTTCAATTTCATTCGCCGTAAGTGCTGCCAGCGAGCCCGGACCCTCTGCATCAGAACTCACGGAATGAGCGCTATGACAACTACTGCATGCGCTCGCCATAGCTGTTGCTGGGTCCAGTGAGTTGTCGGCGTGAACGGCACCGGCAAGCGATACAGCAAACACCAGCGCCATTGCGCGCAGCACTCGTCGCGACAAGAAGTAGCCGCCATTTAACAGCAACGCTGACCTACGCAAGGCTTTGATCTTTGAGCGGTAAATGGCGAATGCGTTTGCCGGTAGCAGCAAATATGGCATTCAACACTGCAGGGGCAGCAACGGCAATTGTTGGTTCCCCCACTCCACCCCAGAAACCCCCTGAAGGCATTACCGCAGTTTCAACATGAGGCATCTTAGCCATTTTAAGAGAGGGGTATTGATGAAAATTTTGCTGTTCGATTTCACCGTCTTTAACCGTACATTCACCATAAAGCATAGCTGACAAGCCATAAACAAAAGACCCCGACACCTGCGCTTCAATCTGTTGTGGGTTTACCGCATAACCCGGGTCTGTTGCCGCAAAAATTCGGTGGATGGTTAATTCACCGTCATCAACCGACACTTCGGCACAGGCTGCCACATAACTACCAAAGGCTTTACATACCGCTAGACCCAAATGCCGCCCTTCTTCCGCAGGCTTGCCCCAACCAGCCATCGACGCGGCCTTGTTTAGCACCGCTAGCGCCAAGGGGTGCTGGGTCATTGCTTTTTGTCGGAATGCCAGCGCATCCTGACCCGTTTCATGTGCGACTTCATCCATGAAGCATTCCATATAAATCGCATTTTGATTAACGTTCACACCTCGCCAAAATCCGGGCGTTATGTGGGTATTGCGCATGGCATGATCCACTAATAAATCCGGTACCGTGTAGGAAATAGCATGATCTCCTTCTGGAGCCATAGCCTGAAAAACAACGGGATCCATGCCGTCGTTATTTTCGATAGCCTGCGGCATCAGCGTTGCCAGAATCGACTGACCTGATATACGCATGTGCAAAGCGTCCAAATTGCCGTCGTCATCCAAACCGGCGGTCATTCTCGCCTTAGTGACGGGATGAAACATCCCTTGCAGCATATCTTCTTCACGGGTCCATAATAATTTCACCGGCGTACCGGGCAAAGTTTTAGCAATCAACACGGCCTGCGTGACAAAGTCAGCGGCACCGCGACGACCAAAACCGCCACCAAGACTTAACTTGTGAACATCGCAATTTTCCGCCGGTAATTCCGAGGCACTAATGGCAGCGGCCAATGCCGATTCGCCATTTTGCGTTGGGCACCACACTTCGCAACGGTCTTTAGTCCAGACCGCTGTTGCATTCATCGGCTCCATAGGGGCATGGTTTTGGTAGGGATAACTGTAATCGGCGGTGTAAGTTTTAGCCGCGTTTTTGAGCCCGGCGCTGACATCACCCACTTTATTGCCCACAAAGGTATTGTCGGCGGTCAGACCCTCTTGCAGAAATTCGTCAATGGAAGCACTTGATACGTTAACATTTTCACCCTTATCCCACGAAATGGGCAGAGCATCTAGTGCTTTATTGGCCCGCCACCACGTTGAAGCAACTACGGCCACGGCATTGTCACCCACAGCAACCACAGATTTTACACCGGGCATTGAAAGCACGGCTTCTGCATCAAATGAGATCAGCTTACCGCCATGAACCGGGCACTTTTTGATAGAGGCATTTAGCATTCCGGGCAACATCATATCTGCACCGTACACTTGTTTGCCGGTCAGTTTTTCCAAGGTGTCGAGTCGTTTTTTCGGTTTGCCGACAACTTTCCAATCTTTAGGATCTTTGAGCGTCACTTCAGCGGGAGGTACTAGAGTACCCGCAAGACCGGCCACTTTACCAAAACTGGTGGTTTTCCCCGATGGCTTATGGGTGATAATACTGTTGGCTGCAACGCAGTCTGCAGCGTCCACCTTCCACTGCTGGGCGGCAGCTGCAATCAGCATTTCGCGGGCCATTGCCCCGCCTTCACGCACATATTGATGGCTACCGCGAATACCACGACTGCCACCAGTTCCAAAACTTTGCCAGACACGATCGCGCCTTAAATTTTCCCCGGGGGTAGGATATTCCCAGCTGACGTTGTCCCAGTTGCACTCCAACTCTTCCGCCACTAATTGTGCCAGTCCGGTCAGGGTACCCTGACCCATTTCAGAGCGGGCAATTCGAATGGTGACGGTCTCATCGGCATCAATGACAACCCAGGCATTAACTTCGGGTGTTAACGGACCTTTTTTGTTGTCTCCAAAAGCCTGCTGACTCGCCGCAGGGATCGCAAAACCGATAGATAGTCCAAGACCCGTTGTGGCCGCACCGACGACAAACTGCCGCCGATTAATACGCATTTTTTCCTGTGTCATATTCAACGCTCCTTTATGCCTTGGTTGCAGACTTGTTGGTAATTTCTACGGCAAGATGAATGCCTTCCCTGACTCGCTGAAAGGTACCGCAGCGGCAAATATTGGTAATCTGGGTGTTGATATCTTCGTCGCTCGGGTTTGGCGTACTGGACAACAGCGCCGCCGACGCCATGATCATGCCCGGCTGACAATAGCCACATTGGGGAGTGTCCAGCTCTGCCCACGCTTGTTGAACAGGGTGACTACCATCGTCTGAGAGGCCTTCAATCGTGGTGATTTTTTGATCAGCGCTGACACTGCTGGCGGGGTAAACGCAAGAGCGCACAGCACGGCCGTCTATGTGCACGGTACAGGCACCACATTGAGCGATACCGCAGGCATACTTGGTACCCGTTAGTCCGATTTGTTCGCGAATAACCCATAATAGGGGCGTGCCTACTTCGACCTCTACGTCGATTATTTCTCCATTTACCGTTAGTTTCGCCATTGCCTGCTCGCTCCTGTCACTTATTATCCGTTACGCCGCCATAAGCTTTAGCCTGTGCCAGCTTGTTAACTAACTTATTTATTTAGCGCGATTGTACCTAAGATAATCGATGGAAGTATAAAAAATAACCGTCTTTTTATCCCCACGTAAAAATATCCTAAGGAAAACAGGCTACTCGCATCGATAGATTGTCACAGCGTTATTGACGTGCCCTGTGTCTGGCGCTAATGGTCTGGCCCTGTTGAGAGATGTCTCGGCAGGAGCAAGTTATGTTACATTCCTATGAGACGCTGAATTACCACCGCCAAAAAAGTAGGCTCGGTGAACTGGCAGACAGATGTCGAGTCAACACTGGCACACCCATCATCACTCAACAGGCGCTGTTATTAATGAACATTGAAATTTACGGCCATGTCGCCCCGGGGTTTGACAAAGTAAAAGATGCTTTTGCGGCTAACTGGCAAGGCATTGAAGTTGGAGCCTGCCTGAGCGTGGTTCACCAAGGTGAGACCATTATTGATCTCTGGGCTGGTTTTCAAGACCAAGCGTGCACTAAAGCTTGGCAACGCGACACGTTGGTTAACGTCTACTCCACAACTAAAGGTCTGTCATCCATTGCCATTGCTCACTTGGCTGACAGGGGTTTGTTGGATTATGAAGCACGGATGATAGATTACTGGCCAGAATTTGGCGCCCAGGGGAAAGACACGCTAACCGTTGCACAGGTGCTTTCCCACTTGGGAGGTCTATGTGGCGTCAGTGAACCATTGTCAGTCAGCGACTTATATAATTGGCAAAAAATGACCCAGCTACTTGCTGCACAAAAACCGCTCTGGGAGCTGGGTGATGAGGCTGGCTATCACGCCGTAACGTGGGGTTATTTACCCGGTGAACTATTTTTACGTATTACCGGTAAGAGTATGGGGCAGTATTTTCATGAACACATAGCCGGCCCGCTTAACGCGGATTGTTTTATTGGGTTGCCGAGCAGTGAATTACATCGAGTAGCCGAACTCGTCGGGCCAAACCGTGCAAGAATTCAACCACCCGCAACTGACTCGACTCCCTCTGCACCGCCACTCTATGCCGCAGCCATGCTAAACCCTTCCATCAGACCCTATAAAGATGCCAGTTCAAACGAGTGGCGTATGGCCGAAATAGCCGCCGCAAATGGCCAAGCTAATGCTCGTGGAATAGCCCTCGTCTACGGCATGATGGCAAATGGCGGAAAGATGGCTGGGGTCAATTTTATCAGTACTGATGGTATTGCAACTGCCTGCCAACTGGAAAAAGAAGATGGTATCGATCTAGTGACCGGCGTGCCCATGCGCCGAGCTAGAGGATTTATGTTAGGCGTCGATGGTGCTTATGGTCCCAATGAAAAAGCGTTCGGTCACGCTGGTGCAGGGGGCTCTTTAGGCTTTGCCGACCCCGAAAACAATATTGCGTTTGGTTATGCCATGAATCAAATGCAAGCCGATCCCAATGCAACACCGCGATCAAGGTTACTGGTTGATGCATTGTATCAGTGCCTCTAGTCACTGACATGTGGGTCACCCACTCCATAATGCTGAACCATTTAGCCACAACTGAATAACAGCCGAACGGTATCCAAAGCACAGCACAATTAATGCAGCTAATTGCTATCTACATTAACTTTGCGATAGCACCATCACGACCTAGGCGACGGCTGGGGAGTGACATCACCCTAGCGGTCGACAGGTCGCAGAAGCCACTCACTTGGCAAGCCATTTTACTGACATTTTTTAGCGCGTATTTACCCGCAAGCTCTAGCAGATACCGCACCTTGGCATCTGTCGTAGACCAAAAAATATTCAACATACTCCTAATCAAGTACGGCTATGACTGATTAATCAGCCTGCCCCCCATAAACTCATTAAAGGTCTGGATGTGCAAGTTCGCCACGCGCAGCCTCAAGTTCGCGCCCGACATCAATCAGCAAGTGCTCACCGAGCTCCGGCCCAATAAGTTGTACGCTGGCGGGCACCGCGCCGTCCGCAGATCGCCACGGGATCGACAAGGTGGGGCTGCCCGAATAATCAAAGGGAGCGGTAAATTTTAGGTTTGCAGCACGATCAGCCTCCGCTGATTCCATTTTAACGGAGCCTTCATTAGGCGGGCCATAAAGCAACATGGACGGACTGACGATGAGATCACAGCGAGAAAAGATACCCCGTAACTGAGCAATGAGGTTGCGCCTTTCAAGCTCCACGAGCATGTACGATTCTGCGCTAACCGACAGACCTAGGTCTAGCAAATCTGCCAGTGAGCCATACTCGGACCGTCGCTCGGGAAACGAATCCCGGTGCGCATGCGCCGCCTCAACGGCCGTGGTTATTACCCAGTTTTTGCTGACCGCCCGCCAGGGCATAACAATGGGTACGATTTTACATCCACGAGACTGCAGCACAGCCAACACCTCATGGACAGCGGCCACATGCTCTGGCGCCGTGTCCTCATCATTATAGTTGGCATCAACCCCGATCTTTAACGATCTCAGATCACGACCCGACGGTGCCAGATAATCAGCAACCGGAGCCGCACTACTGGTAGGATCCTTTATGTCCACGCCGGCAATAATGTGCAACATAGCAGCGGCGTCAGTCACAGATCTTGTCATAGGCCCGATGTGGTCGAGGGAATAGGCCAGTGGAAAGGCACCGTATCGACTAACCCGGCCCCAGGTCGGTTTTAGCCCAACAATTCCGTTTGCGGCGGAGGGAAAACGGATACTGCCACCGGTATCGGTACCAAGACTGGCAAAACAAAGTCCAGACGCTGTTGCAACGCCGGAACCGGATGAAGACACGCCTGTCCAAAGATCGTCGTTCCAAGGGTTTTTTGGCACGTCAACCGCAGGGTGATGTTTGGCGAATGCCCCCTCAGTCAACTTCAGCTTACCTAACATGACCGCGCCGGCAGCTTGCAGGCGCGCTACCACAGTCGCATCGAAGTCTGGCACATAGTCAGCATAAATCGCGGTGCCACTAGTGGTTGTCACCCCCTGTGTTGCCAGTAGATCTTTATAGGCAATAGGCACTCCATGCAACGCAGAGCGGATAGTGCCCGCTGCAATTTCACGGTCTGCACGAGCGGCATCAGCAAGCGCCCGCTCAGCGGTAACCGTCACAAATGCGCCCAGATGAGACAATGCTTTAATTCTGGTTAGTAGTTGCTGAGTCACTTCTACCGAAGAAATAGCTCGCGAATGTATTTTCTTTGCAATGGTACTTGCATCAAGATAATAAAAATCTGACATCTTTTTTCCAAGTTCTTAGCTTACTTTTTTGCTAATTTTTAGGCCTGTATTTTACCGTCGCCTACCCTCTTTTAAGAACATACCAACACCATCGCTACCGAGTACCCTGTTCGGAAAAATATTCAGAGCACAGCCGCATAAACCGATCCGGCTGCGAGTACTATGAGGTCACTCCACGCGGGTAATGCCCCGTCAACTCAATATACTCTATTGCCTATTTAAGGGCTCTAACTTAAGCTGAAGAAAAAAGGCTTAAACCAGCTTGAGCATGGCACCAGCGATGCGTCGCAGTAATCAATCAAAAGATGACGTCGCTAGTCATCTTCAGCCGACGCTAGGCGGTTCGTTTAAACAACTCACGCCGCAAGAATGATAGGATGTACTACCATGGAAAATTCATCGGACAGCAACCCCATTGTTATCGAAAGCAGTGTTAACCAGGTTCGCTGGATCACTCTGAATCGACCACAGCACCGAAACCCTCTGTCCACTGAAATGATAACCACGCTAATCGACGCACTCAATCGAGCCGGTGACGACCCATCAGTAAGAGCGATTGTTATCTGCGGTTCGGGCCCTATATTCTCCGCAGGCCACGATTTACGTGAAATGAGCAAGCAAGGTGATGAAAGCCTACACTCAACTCAAGAAAGAATTCGTTCAATACTAACGCTATGCGCAACATTAATGATGACTATTGTGCATTCACCCAGAGCCATTATTGCTTGCGTGCAGGGCACGGCCACCGCAGCGGGTTGTCAGTTGGTGTCCAGTTGTGATTTAGCGATAGCTTCAAGAGACGCTTCTTTCTGTACCCCCGGCGTCAATATTGGCGGTTTCTGTACGACACCACTGGTTGGTATTGGTCGCAATATAAGCCGCAAGCACGCCATGGCAATGGCGCTTACCGGAGACAATATTAGTGCCGACGAAGCTGTACGAATCGGCCTCATCAATGAAGCGGTGGACCCATCCGAGCTGCTAAACCAAACGCGAAAACTAGCGGAACGTATCGCCTCTAAATCCGCTCAGGGTATTCGTCAGGGTAAAGCCGACTTCTATCGTCAGATCGATATGCCATTAGAAGACGCCTTCACCTACGCCAATGAAGCTATGGTGCAGGCCATGACCAGCCAAGACTCTGAGGAAGGTAAGGCGGCGTTTTTTGAAAAACGAAAACCACAGTGGGGCGATGCTTAATCACTATGCCCTTAACCAATGATAAAGACATTGCCGATGTACTTCGGTCGGTAAAAACGATTGCTCTTTTGGGTGCCAGTCACAAACCACAGCGCCCTAGCTATCAGGTCATGGCTTTTTTATTAGAACACGGCTACACCGTGATTCCAGTTAATCCAGCCCTTGCAGGTACTCAACTTCAAGGCCAGCTTGTTTATGCATCGTTAGAAGCCATACCGCAGTCTATTGATATGGTTGACGTATTCCGCAACGCCTCATTTCTACCCGCCATCGTTGAAAAAACCCTACAAAAGGCCATCGGCATCATTTGGACTCAATTGGATGTCGTTGATGAAGCTGCCGGCACCCATGCAGAAAATAACGGCGTTAAAATTATTATGGATCGCTGTCCAGCCATCGAATGGCCACGCCTGCGTCAGTTGGGTCTCCTATAAAAAGCTAACAACAGTCGGTTATGTGCTTGCATCTTGTTTCTACTGCAGTGTATCCAACACGCGACTCTATCGATCGATTCTTTTTAATCCAATCACCTGGTAAGCCCATGGCTGTATCAATAATTTGGATGAAGGTCTTAATCACCGCTTCAAACTCATCCTTGGCAATTATCAAGCGTATCATCGGCCAAAAATAAATACTCAGGTCCCGAAATATAGGAAAAACTAGGCACGCCATTCAGGAAAAAACGTTGAGTTCCACCAAACATAGCCATTGTGCCTGGCTTGGGAATGATCGTATCGTGTCAGTCGCTGGAGACAATGGCGCGCTTGATAACATCAAGTAGCTGATCTTTTTACGCGCTAATGACAATAACAGCCGCAACTTGTAACTTAGAGCTTATCTACGAAGGCAGAGATTGCATCATTGACCTGACTGGGGAATTCGCCAAACACGAAATGTGAACCCCCCTCTATCAGCGTAATCTCTGTATTGGGCATACGATCGCCGAGAAACTCAGCATATTTAGGCGGCGTCATTACGTCTTTTGTTCCAGTAATGGCCAGCGTTGGGGTGTTGATTCCACTAAGCTTTTCAATAACATCAAATGCGTCGCAGGCTTTCATATCGTTAAGCAACACCTCAGGTCCCAGGGCCAAAGCCTCCGCGCGTAACTCTTTTGCAAAGTCCTCGGGCACTTTCCTCCAGGAATTTTCAAACATTTGCGGGAAAGCATCCGGACTATCGATAGCAATCTCCAGAAAACCCAAGGTATCCGGATGAACTCGCAACCGGGCACCGCCGCCAATGAGAACCATCCCCTTGAGATCCCCTGGATACTCGATCGCATATTGAAGTGCAACAGCGGTGCCCAGAGAATGCCCTACAAGCACTAAGTCCGTTAATCCTTGCTCATCAACCAACATTTTTAGCCAGCTGACTGCACTTTCGATCGAGGTGCAGAGCTCACCGTCGGGACGCCCCGGCAAGTCAATCGCTATTGAATCCGCAAAAGCGCTCGTTTGGTAGCGCCATACCTTGCCCGTACTACCGGAGCCGTGAATGAACAGTAACTGCATTTTTATACCTGACTACATTCAATAAAAGGGAAAAACACGCTTCTAGCCGCCCTAACTTACAGCAAGTAAAGGACTTCTGGCAATCACTCACAACCACTGACTCACAATCCACGGGACTACAGTAATCGGTTAGGTGTCAATGGGCAGTACACTTTAACGAAAAGCATGCGCGGTCACCGCTAACAAACCGTGCAGCTCGATCAAACACACCAGCCTCACTTTCGCTACACAGTTTTTAGTAGGGGTAGAAAGCGACCCTGAAGGGAAAATGATGGTTCGAGCGCACCAGCAGCCCATCAAAAAAGACGCACAATAGCGCGGCAGCGATAGCCGTTAGCCGTTAGCTAAAGGCTCTGTGGATAATTATTATCCTTGCTCACCATAGCAGACGGCCGAGTTCGACAAGGCCTACTGAGCGGGATTTTGAATCGTCGGAAGCAATTCCGCCGGCGTTAACCAACGACCCTTGCTGATAACTGCTGCGATTGTCTTCGTATTTCGAATATCATCGAGCGGGTTTTTATCAAGCAGCACCATATCCGCTTTCTTTCCAGCGTCGATAGAACCCAACTCATTTTGCAGAGAGAAATATTCGGCTGGCCGAACGGTGGCTGAGCCTAGTGCTTCGAGTGGAGAGAGCCCCGCTTTCACCAACATCTCTAATTCTGAGTGAAGACTGTATCCGGGTACCGAAAGACCGATAGGCGTATCCGTACCTGCGGCAATAGGTAGTCCTTTATCGTGCATACGTCCGGTCAAGAACAAACTCCAGTCAGCAAATGTCGAGTCTTGGTTCGACTGATTTTTCCTCAACTTACTTTCCAATTGATACCACTCATCTTGGATTGAAGTCGGCGTTCTCGCCATCGCCTCCTTCCATCCACTTCTCTCGTATGGGGGATAAATAGTTACCGCATTCAACCTCAACGTTGGTACCTGCATTGTAGCTGTCAATGCCGCTAACGTTTGATCACAACGGGGCTCAGAATAATTTGCAATGGCCGACATTCGCTGAATTTTATGCAAAGACGAACGTAATTGATAACCAGAAAGATCACCGGTGTTTTCGAGCAGCTCAAGTCTTTTTTTATGCAAGACTGCGGAGTCTGATGCGCAATCCAGTTCGATGTTTCGCAAATGTTCAATGGAGTCAACCAGTGGACCGGCCTCACTCGCCAACATCGACAATGGTACATGCGAGTCAATCGGCAGGTTCAATTCATTAGCCGCTTCAACCATCGCATGGAAGACTGTCGGAGTGACCAGCTCGTAGACCTTGATAAAGTCCACCCCCTGATCTTTAAGCCCCGCAATCATTGCTTTGGCTTCGCTGCCGGTAGCGTTACGAACACCAATTTCAGGTACAGACTTGCCATCATAAACAACAAACTTGCCATCGAGCAGCGGGCCGGCAAAGTAAACACGGGGGGCAATCGCAGTATCAGATCGCATTGCACTAACTACCGGCAATATTTTATTCAGCAGACCACCCGTATCACGGACACTAGTAACACCATAAGACAGAAACATGGCCGGCATCGTTTCCGTAAAACGGTCGTCGTAGGTTAGGTGAACATGAAAATCCCACAAGCCAGGAATGAGATATTTTCCTGTGCCATCAATAGTTTCACTCACTAGGAATTTTTCCTCAGCCGGTAACACAGCAATAATCTCATCATCATGAAAAATAACCGTCTGATGGCTGCGCGAGCCATTAATCGCATCGATAACCGTCACATTAGTAATCGCCGTGCCAGCTGTTGGGATCGTCGAGCAGGCGGCGAGAAACAACGTAACTAGAACTAGACCTGAAAGACGCTTATTCATCTGAATCCTCTTTATTATTATGGGTAACATCTGTCGATGCTCTTTTTTAAAACCGGCAATTCCATTTAAAAACTTGGTCACTTTGAGACTAGTCCTCGATGACAACCGATACCTATTCTGCCGGCAAGAACAACACTGGCAATGGCTGCGAGATTATCGACCAGCAATCAACAAGCCGCTTACCTTTTTTGATAGACATTCATAACAAAGTCGACTTCGATAACCAGTCCATCTGCTTCGCGAATATTTTGTCTAGCCTGCTCACTCGCTTTCCAGGCGAAAGGAGTCATTTGTAGCAAAGCGACCCTGTGGGATTTTGTCGGTATTATAGTGAACGTAACACGCCGACTACTCACTAAATCAAAACCGTCGAAGCGTGTGTCCTTAGTGTCGTGATCACGAACGTTGTCGTAAATAATCTCACGCAACTGCCATAAATGACGCGGCCCTGGCATGATCGTAAACAATAACCCCTTATCCTTGACCACTCGATTTAGCTCAGCGTCATTGGCCGGCGCATACACTTTCAGCACCAGATCAATACTGCGATCTTGCAGCGGCAGTTTGTCAGAGCTAGAAACACTATAGCAACTATTCTTATCCAGTTGCGATGCCTTAATAATCGCCGGTTTCGATATATCAATCCCATAGAGTTTAATCGTTGGAATATCTTGTTTTATCTGTCGCGCGTAATAACCTTCGCCACAGCCGAGGTCAAGTACCGTATAAGGCCCGCTGCAGACCTGCTCATCGATCGTTCCAACAATATGCTTTGCCAAGGGAAGATAATAACCCGCCGCTAGGAAATCATGTCGCGCGGCAATCATGTCTTTGCTGTCTCCGGGATTTTTTGACTTTTTCTGCTGCACCGGCAACAAATTGAAATAACCTTGTCTAGCTTGATCAAACACGTGAGTATTCATGCACTCTAATCGTTTATCCGCCGGCGAAAAAACCAGATGACCGGCACAAATTGGGCATAAATATTCCGTCATTGCTTTATTTTCCTCCGCCTCTTTACAGCTTTTTTCCCGGCATCTTCAAGTCTTAGCAGCGTATCAATGTAAGTTGTAAATCGGCTTAAATAATGTGGCGATAAGTTGCGCATAGATTCAATCGATCGAACCAATAACATGTGGGGATTGAGCGGGCCCATATTAATAGGACGTTCGTTAATAATTTGGTCGACCAACTTATCTGTATCGTATTTTTCTTTGAATGCCCTAAAGCTGAGAAAAGCTTTCAATGCTGCGGCCTTGTTTCCAGTATCCATATCATCAGCCACGTAATCGAAATTTTCCAACACCTGTTTTTGCTGCTGGTCCATAGTATCTTTAAATGACGATGGAGGTTCACTATGATCCGCAACAAGCTTTTCAGGATTAAGCCTGTCTTTTAACGTAGCGATGGATGATGGCAGCTGGGCCATCAAGCGAAAATTCAACTGCTTTATCTCGGCGAATTTCCCGTCACTTAGCAGCCGCTCCAATTGTTGAGACAAATCCGGCTGCTGATCACGAAGCTCGTCTGCCAGCGATACAGCCTGTTTTTTTGCCCGATCGAAATCATCTGTGTAACTTTGTAGCGCTACCAGTGCTTTTTCTGCGACAAGCTCCCTGACATTGTCACTGACTTCATGCGTTTTCGCCGCCATCAATTCGATATAAAAAAAACGGGCCGGTGAAAAATTACAGGCACCGCTATTCGTTAGCCGTTGCAAACCTGAAGTAAGTTCATCCAAGGTATCACTCATCCGACTAGGGTCCACTGGAGGCCGTGGGGACCGGCGCCATTTCAACGCGACGGTTTCTGGCGCGGCTATCTCCATCCGTATTCGGCACAACTGGCTGCTGCGCACCGAAGGCCGCGGCAAAAACCATCGAAGACGGCATGCCCTCCTCGATCAGCGCCCGCGTTACCGTCAAGGCTCTCTCGGACGATAGTTCCCAATTATCTGCAAAGCGATTGTTACCGCGCTGAATCGGCTTGTCATCAGTAAAACCGCTGACCATCAGCATTTCGTCTCGCTCTCCCAAATAGACTTGTAACGGCGCCACCAGCGTTTGTAATAATTCGCGCCCCTCTACCTGCAGCTGATCGGAGTTGGTGGCAAATAAGACACTACCGCTAATACCGATGCGGCCATTCGTTAGTGTGACCCTTCCGGTTGCCAAGGGGGCAGCGAGTGCTTGCTCAAGAGCCATTCGGCGCTGTTCCTCAGCCTGACGTTTTTGAATTTCTAATTCCAACGTCTGTGATAACTCTACTTGGATACCCAGTGTCCACACTAATAGCAACACAAAAACGCCTACCAGACCGGCCATAAGATCGCCAAAAATAGCCCACACCGGCGTATCTTGAGATAGGCTATCATCCAGTTCTTCCATTAGCTCAACTCAACAACGGCGTCTGTTTTAGCCCCGCCCAGTTGGCGCAGCTGCTCGAAGACTTCGCGCTGCGACAATAGGCTTTGGTCAATAATCTCTCTCGCTTGATCGACGTAATACCCCATCTGTTCATCGCTGCGACTATTCGATGCGTCCATCGCCAGCTCAATCCGATTGAGGTGCTCGATCAATTCACTATTGGATTCACTGTAGAGTTTGACCGCTAGATTGAAGGACTCGCCAAGACTCGACATTTCAATCGCATTGCCACTGAAGTGGTCAACCACACCCGAGAGTTTAGCAACTTCGGTATCCACATGATGGCTAAACTGTGAACTCGCCTCTCCCAGCATACCGGTAGACGTATTGATCAACTGTTCTAGCGCATCGCGCTGCTGCATTGATGTCTTCTCAAGCGTATCTGACAGTGTCCCCAGCCGCTCCATTAGCTGGTGACGCTCTTCCAATATTTGGTTATCACGGTCTAAATTATTTGACATTTCAACCCGTAACTTTGCGATAACCTCAGCTGCAGCCTTAGGCGTTTCAGAGGCCGTTTCAATAAGTCGCGTCATTGGCTCTTCCAGTTCACGCCCCAAATTAACAATATGAGCAGCAAACGTTGCTTCTAAACCCTCCAATTTGTCGACTGCTGCTTTAGCTCGACTATGCTCAACCTCTCTGAGCGTATTAAGCTCTCGCCCCATGGTGACCGATAGCTGAGTCATATGTTCGCTCATTTGCTGCCACCCAGATGACAACTGCTCCGACATCGAGCCGAAATTTTCAGTAACGGAAGAAAAGTCGGCCTGCTGTTTTGTACTGACGTCTCTCAGCTCGGTTGCTAATGCACTGGATGTCTCCGTCAGTGTTGCCGTGGCCGTGCTTTGCAGATGATCGAAGGATTTCTCCCACTGTATTAGTTTCCGCTTGTCGCTGGCCTCTTGCTGCTCGAGCCAGGCAGTCGACGAACGCCCGAATTGCTGCTGCATCGATGCCGCCATCTCCTCAAACTTCTGACTGAAATCATTCAAGGAGGTATCCATACCACTGACTAAACTGTCATTCGACTGAGCATGAGCGGCGAGCCCCTCCTTCCACGCCCCTGTGACTTCGTCGCTGGTATGACTAAAGCTAGCGGTCAATGACGCTAGCTGTTGCTGCGCACTATTGCTCAACTGCTGCTGCTGCTGCTGCGCCTGCTTAGCGAGCTCCTCCATGGTCTCGGCTATGATCGGCTTGATACTTAACCCGACCTGACGACCGCTGTCAGCTAGGCTTTTCGTCAAAGATTGATCAACTGATGTCGCTAACGCCGTATAAGCCGTGGTCACCGACTGGTGAAACTGGTTTTGATTGTCAATAAGCTTTCCGCTGAGGTTCTCGCCCATCTGCGCAATACTTGCCGCGACTGTTTGAAGCTGCTGCGCCACCTCCGGTAGCGCCTGCGCTTGCGCCTGCATGGCGCTGTAAGTTTGTTGACGGTTATAATCCAGAGAGAAAACCCGGAGGACCGTACCGATTTTTCCGTCGAGCAAGCGGGTAGCCATCATTCTGTCGCGCCGGCTTAGGGTCGAGCTAAGACCCAACATGGCGGATGCAGCAACGCCGGCAACCGATGTCCCAAAAGCTAAACTTAGACCATTAATCGGCGCCGCTAAACCCTCACGGATTGCCTGCAACTCAGTACTTCCTTCCAGCGCAAAAACAGCGCCTCTCAAGGTATCCACCATACCGACAAAGGTACCCAGCAAGCCGAGCATTACCAGCAAGCCAACAAGATAGGGCGTTAATACCGGTGCCGGCAAACCGACCCGATCGCTTTCAATTCGCAGTCGAACGGAGTTTTTTAATGTAGCATCAATACCAGCCAACCAATTATCTAGCGAGGTGATCGGCTCATCCAATTCACTGAGTGCGTTACTCAGTGTAGAAGTCGCCCGTCTGAATTGCAGCAGCTCAATAAACCCAATGCAATAGACGCCGCCGATAACCACGGTTACCCCAAGCGCCAGTCTATTTGCATCAACGAAAATCGAGCTCATCCATAGGATGGCAGCGGCACCTAAGATACAGGCAATTCCAAACAGCAATCTACTCATAGTGTTTTAATTAATCTCATCATCAATTGCTTCAACTAGACCTAAAACAGGCAGTAAGTGAACCTCGACCTCGGCTAACAGTAGCGATCGCAAGTCGCCACATAGCCGCTCGTAAAGAAGCATCAAACCATTATCATCTGCTTGCTCAGCCGCGAGTGCAGCTCGGGTTTCAGTTAGTAGCGGTTCAAACCGTGCGCGCAACAGTGTTTCCACGTTTGCTAAAAAAAGACGGGATGGCGCTGCCAGTGCTTCTGCCAACACCAGATCAAGCTGGGCTAACTGAGCCAGCTCTACTGACAGCCCCGTGGCAGCATCTCGAACGCCAGAGCGAAGGCCCTTTACCTTTGAACTCATTTGTTTTTGATGAAGCGTGTAAAAATCTAAAAAGGGCTTTAAAGCATCTTCCAAACTGGGCAATAACAGCGAATCCGGACCTGGCAATTCTGCCCACTGCCGTCGACCGCCGCTGCTAAAACTGCTGAGAATGCCTTCAACAATCACTGCATGCACGCGCAGAAACTCTTCTTTAATAGCACCCGCTGATGCCGGGACTGGCTCAAATACCAAATCCGACATGCGACTGTGAGTCACAGACAGTTTCAGCGAGTCCGACAAGTCGATCAATTGCGCCAAACGTGCAGCAAAACGAGTGTGTGATATCGGATCGCCCACAACTTCCAGCTCCGCCAAAAAGCGAATCATCCGCGGGTTACTGGCATTAGCGTTGGTAGCAACTTGAGTCATAGCAATATGCGGCACAAACTAGGCCGCCAAAGTACCTGAATCGAACACAGTGGGAAGAAACGGTCAGCCTGAAACCCCTGTCCCTGCATTGCGAGCCAAAACAAGGGAAGCTGTCCGAGTAAAATTCGCCATTATTATCGCTATTTCGCCGGATTATACAAGGCTGGTATTTGTTTAAAAAATACCTTCTACATCGGATCTAAGCAATAGGCAGCGAGCACTATTTAGAAGGGTATATCATCGTCAAAGTCAGACATACTGGGGCCCTGATCAAAACCCGGAGGGGGCATTTGCTCATAATTATTAGCCTGCGAACTCATACCTTCAACTCTCCATGCCTGTAAGCTGGTAAAACATTTCTCGGGTTTACCATTGGCAGACCAAAGACGACCAGACAGATTAAATTGCGCACTTAATTCATCGCCAATGTTATAGCTATCCATCAAGGCACACTTGTCCTTAATAAGCTCTAAGGCGATATAATTTGGATAGGCGCTATTTTCTCCCTCTCCCGTCAGCTTTAGCACAAACTCTCTTTTTGTGAATCCGTTATTACCATACTCGGTTGTTTCACCGATGGAGTGGACCACCCCCTGAATTTCAAAACTCTTCGACATTTAATAACCTTTTGACAGTATCGTCTGACTTCAATGAACCGATATTACAACACAGCTTATTATGCTCTCAGGCATGACGATTGTTCGCACAGTCGATTGGGAGCCTGAATAACGCAGGCCGAAATTATACTACATCTCAAGGTACTGATCCTCAATAATGACGAGTTAATACCTGAGGTTGGATCCTTTGTATCAACAAGGTATGCTGCAGATAACTCCAAGGGAATCAATGAAAGGAAAAACCATGAGTAATGAACGGGAATTTGGCATCGTCGTCTATGGCGCCACAGGGTATACAGGACGCTTGGTTGCTGACTATCTCAACCGGCAATATGGTGTTAATGGCGATATAAACTGGGCTATGGCAGGACGCAGTCAATCCAAGCTTGAAGCGGTACGTGACGAACTGGGTATTGCTGCTGACTTACCGCTGATTGTTGCCGACGCTGCCGACGCTGCCTCTGTTAAGTCTATGGTTGGGCGCTGTTCAGTGGTTTTGACAACCGTGGGCCCTTATCAACTTTACGGCAATGAGCTGGTCGCCGCCTGTGCAGCAGCTGGCACCGACTATGTTGACCTTTGCGGAGAGCCGGGGTGGATGAGTGAAATGATCGGCGCGCATCATGAAACCGCTAAGACTTCGGGCGCTAGAATCGTTTTTTCATGCGGATTCGATTCTATTCCCTTCGATCTTGGGGTGTTCTTTTTGCAACAAGTTGCAACGCAAACACTGGGACAGAAAGTCGCCTGCGTAAAAGGTCGAGTCAGAGGTTCTAAGGGCGGTTGGTCTGGCGGCACGCTGGCCAGTTTCAAGGCGACTATGGCCGCTGCTGCGAAAAATCCTGAACTCATCAACGTGTTAGATAATCCATTTGCCCTTACGCCAGGATTTATCGGAGCGGATCAACCCCCCGGAACCGAACCTATTTATGACAACAGTATTGAAAGCTGGGTCGCACCCTTCGTAATGGCTACTATTAACACCAAAAACATCCACCGCTCTAATTTTTTGTTAGATCATCAGTACGGAGCGGACTTTGTCTATGATGAAATGATCATAACCGGCCCAGGGGACGACGGTGAAGCCATTGCTAATGCAATCGCATCTGACACCTCAATGGCTAACGATCAAACTCAGCCGGGCGAGGGGCCAACTAAAGAACAACGTGAAACAGGTTTTTACGATATCTTATTTGTTGGTGAGAACGACAAGGGTGAGTCCGTTCGTATCAGTGTTTACGGTGACATGGACCCCGGTTATGGGTCTACCAGCAAAATGATTGCCGAGTCTGCAATCAGCTTGTTGAAAACGCCCAGTGACTCGTCGGGCGGCGTACTAACACCAGCCTCGGCAATGGGCTCTAATCTTGTCGAACGTCTGCAAAAAAACGCAGGATTGACCTTCAAAATAGAATAACGAAGGACCATTTCATAGGGGTGAACTCTCATTTATCGCATGAGGGTTTCATCCGTATTGATCCGACTCATTTTCCGTTAATCAGCCATTGCCCATCGAGGCATGTGGGAACGTCTCGTCTCCCTGTCTCAGTGCGCAACCTTGTATTCTGAACAGTGATAGCAACGACAAATAGCGACATAAACAGCGCCAACTTTCACCGCTGACGCGTGCCGCTTGTTATATGATAAATGCTTGACCGTGAGGAAGAATGAAGTCGCTAGTTCTTTTCAACTATTTCCAATACATCGCTGCCTGCCGGCAACAGAAAACGCATACCGTCATGGGTTAAGATGGTATCGCTGGGGACACCCCGCATGAAAATATTTTCCATGACGACATTTTGCACAGGCGGAACCAAGTGGTAGAAGGCAACCTGACCAACGCCAGCCGCTGCTGCCATTTTACCGATATTTTTAGTGTCGGCGTGGTAGTCCATGATGTCCTTAAGAATTGTCGCACCCCGATCCATACCACCTGCTGCTGCACCCTCACTCATGGCATTTATCAAATCATGCGATAGCGCATCTGTGAGTAATAAATCAGCATCTTTTGCCGCAACTTCAATACCTTTTGTCACAATGGTATCACCCGTCACCACCACTGACCGTCCCATATAATCAAAACGATAGCCGACAGCTGGGCTTATTGGTGCATGATCAACCTCGAATGCGGTAATCGTTAGTTCATCTTCGGCGTAGATAACGCCAGGGGTAATGGTCTGCGCCTGAAGAGCGCCAAGAACTGAGGGCAGAAAATCCTCCCCGTGATGCGCGGTCCGGTATGATCGATCCAGCCCATAGGCCAGATTGAATCCGGCGACAACGCTGTTAACGCCTTCGGGACCGACAATTTGCAAACGGGCCGGTCTTCCTGCCACCCAGGAACCCAAATTTACATCGGCAATAGCAGAGATATGATCAGAGTGAAAATGCGTCAATAGTATGGTCCCAATTAGCTGCATTGGAACACCCTCGAGTCTTAACACTTCCGCCGAACCGCTCCCGGCATCAACTAGAAAGATTCTATTGCCGGCCCGAACCATAATACAGGCCTGCGCTCTACTAGGGTCTGGCAGGGGTGAAGAGCTGCCGCAAACCATAACCTCAAGCCCTAAAAACTCGGAAACAGGCGGCTGAACCATACGAGCACTAAGAGCGCGATCGAGTAAAAAATTTTGCCCAGCTTCGGTATCAACGGCCAGTTTATAAGTTGCACCGACCAATACAACGGTAATGACAACGGCAATAATGATTTTTTTCATGGTGGATACGACCCGCTTATTTTCTAATATAAAATTTAATGACCACCATTAATTATAGGCAGCACATAATGCTTCTTCAAGCATGTTTTGCGGCAGTCCTTGTTAACTGTCAGCAATAGTCCTAATTAGCCCCATAGATACTCTGTAAAAATGCCGACACATCCTCAGCCGATCGATCGGGAATTTCTTCCATGGGAACATGCCCAACACTGTCATAAATCACCAGGGTTGACTGCGCTAATGCAGCATCGAATAATTGCGCCACATCAACGGATATTAGTGAGTCTTCCTTACCCCACATCACCAGTGCGGGTACATTAAATCTGGTGGCATCTACCGGCTCTTCAGCTTTTCGAGGCGAGCTAAAACGGCTTAAGGTAGCATCACGGCTGCCAGCACGCAGAGCTAACTCGTAATAACGCTGAATGAGCTGCTCAGTAACTACTGGCGAATAGTTGTAGGCCGAATTAACACCTTGCTTAGTCATCCAGTAAGGATCGATATATTTGGCAATGGCACGGAACCAGGGTTTACCCATTAGACTGAAAAATACCGGCGCCTCTTTTTTTTCTTGACCTAATTCTTCAGCCTTTGCTTCCAGCTGCTGCCGAAATTGAGGCAAACCACTAGAATCAATTAGCAACATTGCTTCGACTTTTTCTGGATGAGCCAGCGTATAGCGCCAGGTGACACCTCCGCCCATAGAATTACCCCCTAGGGTAAACTTATCCAACCCGACGTGACGCACCACAGCATCCACTGTTCGCAACTGTGCTTGCGCACCATAATCATTATCAGGTACAGCGCCAGTTAACCCGTGTGCGGGAAGATCCATGGTAATAATGCGATAGCTATCGCCAAGAATTTCCACCCACGGTTCCCATGTATGCAGGGAAGCGTTAGACCCATGAACTAACACCACAGCAGGGCCCGCGGAATTTCCTTCATCCCGAAAATGTATGCGTGCGCCATTCTCCATAGTGAAAAACTGTGAAGTTTCGCCGGTATATTTTGCGTCCACTTCCCTCTGAGGCAATTCTCCCTTATAAAGAAAAACTCCCGCGCAAAGTAATATCGCAAGGAGGAGAACAACGGTGATTTTGATTATTTTCATAGCAAAGCCTCAGCAATGTTTTAGTATTTAGTTATCTGCTACTGTTTGCTACAGCAACGTTAATTCGTGCCTTCGAAATCGACTATGCGACTTCTGCTTTTTCGCGGATCATTTCGTCAAGATCTGATAACAGCTGAGCCCAAGCCTGATCAAATTCAGCCGTCCAGTCCGCGCCCATAATATCTCGGAAAGTTTCCATGATGGTTCTAAAAAACGTCGAAAACACCCGCGGGGGAACACCGATGATGTCGTGGTTGATCAATTCACTTAAAAACAATGTTTCAGCGTATCGACGATCGCCGACAAAATCGATAATCCCGTCGAGTACTTGGAACAGCATTTGCCCTTTCACAGCGTCATTTCCGTCCATGATAAATAGCGGTTTCATCTCAGGATTAGCGCTGAACAGGCGCTCATAAACCAGCGCGGTCGGGTCTTTACATCGATCGCCAACCTGCTCCAAACAACTGACTATCTGATCAGCGATCATCGTAAAAGCCCCTTCATTTAAAGTTTAGATGTACGGGTTTAAATCACTCGTTCGAGCTTAATCACCCTCAATCTAAAAAGCTACCCGTATCCACACCAACAGCCGCTACAACGACACCCCTTGTTGAACAGTTGGCTACTATTCAGACGTCAAATCGCTTAGCAGACTAGCATGAATATTGCTGCCAAAGCGGTTAAATGTATTTGTGAGAACAGGCTCTTGCGAAAATAAAATACAATTTATTGATTTTGTCTATAACACTAACGCTTTTTTTGCGGTAACTTAAGTGTCTTGAAATTCAACGCTATGAACACAAAAAAGGAACAGTAATGAACGGTGCTGAAAGTATGTTGGAGACTCTGGTTAATAACGGCGTCGAAGTATGTTTTACCAATCCAGGTACATCAGAAATGCATATGGTGGCAGCGATCGGTAAGTCGCAGGGTATGCGCTCTATTCTTGCTCTGTTCGAGGGGGTCTGTACCGGCGCAGCTGACGGTTACGGCCGTATGGCAGACAAGCCTGCCTGTACTTTGTTGCACCTCGGTCCCGGCCTTTCAAATGGCTCCGCCAACTTACACAATGCAAAAAAGGCGAATACACCCATTATTAATCTGATTGGTGATCATGCGACCTACCACAAGCAATACGACGCACCGCTAACCTCTGATATCGTCGGCCTATCAGGCCCGATATCTCACTGGGTAAAAACTGTCGCCTGCGCTGAAGATTTACCCGCTGATGCCGCCGAGGCGGTCGCTGCTGCCAATACCCATCCGGGCCAAATTGCCACCTTAATTGTTCCCGCGGACTGCGCTTGGAACGACTCTGTAGCAGCCGTTCCAAAACAGACTAGACCGGCAACCCCTCTAGCTACTGATGACGCGATCATCACAGCTGCAGAGATGCTCACCAACGGCAAACCGACCGTTATATTACTGGGCAACCCGGCACTCACTCAAGCCGCTCAGGAAATGGCTGACAAAATTGCCCAAACAACAGGGGCACGCCTATTCTGTGACACTTTTAGTAAGCGCGTACCCAGAGGTGCTGGTCGCTGTGATGTGCAACGTTTAGGCTATTTTGCCGAGCAAGCCACCGAGCAAATCAGCGAGGTAGAACAATTCATTATGGTCGGAACCAAAGCGCCTATCGCTTTCTTTGCCTACCCAGGACAACCCTCCGAGTTTTATTCTCCCAATAGCCGCTTACACACGCTGACAAACGCCAATGAAGACGCCGAGCAAGCCTTGCAGCGCTTGGTGGCGGCGGTATCAGCTGAGCACTGCCAGCCGCGACTCATCCAACTCAACAAGCCCGGCGCCGGCAGTGGTGCCGTGAATCAATTTAGCATTGGTGCAAGTTTCGCCGAATATTTACCCGCCAACGCAATTGTGGTGGAGGAAGCCGCCACCTCTGGAGCCGGCAGTTTTGCCGCCAGCGCGCAGTGCGAACCCCATGACTGGCTATCCCTAACCGGCGGCTCTATTGGTTTTGGACTACCTACGGCAATCGGCGCCGCCGTTGCTTGCCCTGATAGAAAAGTGGTCTGCCTACATGGAGACGGCGGTGCTATGTACACCATTCAGTCACTATGGACGATGGCTCGTGAGAATCTCGATATTTGCGTGGTTATTTTTGCCAACCGCAAATACCAAATTCTGCAGATAGAATTGGCGCGTGTTGGCGCTGAAAATGTCAATAAAAAGACGCTGGACATGCTCGACATAGGTAATCCAGATTTGGACTTTGTGGCTATGTCTACCGGGATGGGAGTCAAGGCAACTCGGGCAGAAACCACAGAAGAGTTCAATCAACAATATGTTGATGCCATGAACAGCAAAGGGCCATGCCTGATTGAAGTTATACTTCCATAAGGTTTAGTCCTAGATGCAGATGCGATAACTACCGCACCCAGAACCCTGGTGAATTGGTGCGGTAGCCAACACTTTTGTAAGCCGCATCAACTAAGCTTTGCCCTCTTTCATTTAACATCAGGCCAGCTCCCATTTGGGTCATCGAATAGCCAAAACCCATTCGACACTCGGGGTCGGCAAATCCAATACTGCCACCAGCGCCAACATGACCAAAGGCATCTCGACCCAAAAGCGCTGTTTCCTGATCTCCGGTTGACCGCCCTCGGTTATCCATAGACACCATAAAACCCTGAGCGAATCGCGTCGGTATCAGCAACGTAGCATCACATTGAGTTGCCATCGATACGGCGCTAATACGTTTTATCGTGTCGCCGGACAACAGCTCTACTGAGCCGGCTTTACCGTCATTTGCCAGCGGCTTAAACATACCGGCAAGTGCACGACCATTGGCGATACCACCCCCTCCACCAATTTCTGCCGCATGCGCTGCGCGACTATCAACCAGATGACCACCGGAGTTTAAAAACGACAGATATTGTATTGACTCAGGATCTGATACCAGCGCTTTGACAAAATCTGTCGGTATAACCGACGCATCCGGAGCAAAGGGAATCATATTTGCGACCCGCGGCTCTTTGTCCGCAGGTAAGCCAATCCAAAAATCGATACCCAACGGGTCAGCGATTTCATCGTTAAAAAAGGTGCCCAGCGATTTTCCTGAAACACGTTTGACCAATTCGCCAACAGTCCAGCCATAGGTAATCATATGATAACCGTTGCGGGTGCCCGGCTCCCAGAAAGGAGACTCTGCCGCGAGCCTCTCCACCATGTAGTCCCAATCATTATAGCCTCCGGGTTTGACCGGTTCACGCAATGCGGGCAATGCAGCGCTGTGATTCAACATCATCAGCACCGTGGTATTTTCTTTTCCATTCTGACCAAATTCCGGCCAGTAGTCTGTCACTTTGGCATTGGGGTCTAACTGTCCCCGCTCTATCAACATGTGTGCGCACAATGCAGTAGCGGCCTTGGTACAAGAGAAAACGATGGACAGGGTATCCTCCTGCCAGTGATCACCGGTTTCAGGGTCACGCATACCACCCCACATATCGACAACTGTCTGACCTTCTATATTGAGACAAACTGAAGCGCCAACCTCCCCCCGTTGCTCAAAGTTACGAACAAACTCTTCCGCAAGCTTTTCAAAACGCCTATCGAAGTAACCGTTAACCGGTCCGGATTTGGTCGATTCACTCATGGTAATCATTGATATCGGTCTCCGTTAATCATTTTAAATGACTGCTCATGCCTTGTTCCAATAGCTCAATCCAATGCTGCACTGGCACCTGAGATCTGGTCGCCAGATGTAACTGACAACCGACATTAGCCGTTACAATTCTATCTGGACTGTCTACGGTAAGCGCCTCCAGTTTATTGTCTAGCAGGTTAGAGCTCATTGCTGGCTGTAAAAGAGAATACGTCCCCGCCGAGCCACAGCACAAATGTTTATCCACGGTTTTGGCAATATCGATCCCAGCTTTTTCGAGCAAACGGTCAACATGATCTGGCAACTGTAAACCATGCTGCAGACTACAAGGGCAATGTATTGCTGTTTTTAAGCCGTCTGTTTTGAACTTTAATTTTTCAATATCATCAACTGATATTACCTCTGAAAGGTCCCTGGCAATGTCACTGACCCGCCGCGCTTTGTCGGCGTACAGAGCATCAGATTTCAATAATTTACCGTAGTCTTTCACCATGGTGCCACAGCCTGAAGCAGTCACCACAATAGCTTCAACACCCTGCTCGATCGCAGGCCACCAAATGTCAATGTTTGCTCGCACAAATCCCAGGCCTTCATCGTGCTCCGACAAGTGATGACTAACCGCACCACAACAACCCGCTTTGGGTAATTCAATCAGTGACACCCCTAACTGGTCCAATACCCTTGCCGCTGCAATATTGGTATTCGGCGTGGTTCCTGGCTGCGTACATCCCGCGAGAACCAGCATCCTTCGACTATGCCGTGCTGGCGGCCAGCGCAATAAATGTACACGGGAAGGAATTTTTTCTTTTACCATCGCTGGCATCAGCGGACGCAGCCATTGACCTAATCGCAACAGAGCGGTGAATCGTTGACGATAAGGCAAAATATGTCGCAATCCCCAGCGCATGATTTGCTCCGCAAATGGCCTAGTCTGCTGTCGCTCAATAATCTCCTTGCCAATATCCGCGAGCCGACCATATTCCACACCCGAAGGACATGTGGTCTCACAACTCCGACAAGTCAGACAGCGATCCATGTGGGTGCGCGTCTTTTCTGTGGCTTCGCCGGTCTCAAGTAACTGTTTGATGAGGTAAATACGACCCCTGGGGCCATCTCTCTCATCACCTAATTCTTGGTATGTGGGACAGGTGGCGTTACAAAAACCACAGTGAACACAGCTTCGCAATATGGCTTCGGCTTCATCGCCAACCGCTGTATTTTTAAACATTGGGTGTAAATTTGTTTGCATATTTATTACGCCTTTTTACAACCAGCTATAAAGTCGACCTGAATTGAATAGTCGATCCGGATCAAAAGCGTCTTTAAGGCGCTTGTGTAAAATCTCTGATGCCGACGACTGACGATGAAATACTTCGCCTCGCCTATCGCCGCCTCGAAACAAGCTCACCTGACCATTCGCCTCGATGGCGTCAGCTTCTAACTTTTGCAGATCATGATCTCCGCGGAACCATCGCTGCGCTCCACCCCAATCAATCAACCATTCACCTGCCGGATAAAAGTGTTCCGCGGTAGGTTTGGTAGAAAAACGCCACAAGGGTGAATCACCGTTAAAAAAATCAAGTTTCTGTTCGTTCAGAGACCACCAGAAGTGATTCCCGTCCTCAACCACATTGCCCTGCCACTGTTTTACCGTATCTTCAACCGCACTCGCGGCACCTGACAACCGTAGATATAATTTATTATCCAACCAACAAGCCGCTGTTAGTGGCTTCGGTGTAGCCGCCAACAGATTCATCGTTTTGATGGCCTGCGGCGCGTCCATCTCCTGAACCAACGTTAAGGTCTCAGCGGGTATCGGCATTACCTTAAAACTGATTTCAGTCATTATTCCCAGCGATCCCATAGCACCTGCTTGCGTGCGAGAGACATCATAACCGGCAACATTTTTCATCACCTGTCCGCCGAAGTTGAGATGCTCTCCCCTGCCATTAATGAGCTTAATGCCAAGCACCATATCCCGCACCGAGCCGTTCCAGGGACGACCGGGACCCGACAAATTGCAGGCAAAGGTACCACCAATGCTTGCCTCTCCGGAAAATGTAGGCGGTTCAAATGACAGCCTTTGACCCTGTTCATGCAGCACGGCCTCGATCTCTGTCAGAGGGGTACCTGCGCGTGCAGTCATTACCAGCTCTACTGGGTGATAGTTAACGATTCCAGTATGTGCAGCCAGAGATAGCTCCTCTCCCTGTATTTCTCGGCCAAGAAAAGACTTGCTGCCGCGACCACTAATACTCAGCTTTTCCCCTTTGCCTCTTGCACTGATGACCCGATCCACTAACTGCTGGCTTATGTCGCTCATGAGGCGACCCCAACAGCGGTGCTGACCGATGCCGATGCTATCGAGCGATATTCCTGGCAGCGCTTCAACACCGGAATACCCTTACCGGGATTGAGAGTCCCCAGGGGATCAAATGCCGCTTTTATTCCATGGAACTGGGCTATCTCCAGATCGTTAAACTGGATAGCCATTTGTCGAATTTTCTCGATCCCCACACCATGCTCACCGGTGATGCAGCCACCCACAGCAACACAAAGCTCCAGTATTTTGCCACCAAACTCTTCCGCCTTTTCAAATTCGCCGTCAGCATTGGCATCAAACAGTATCAAGGGATGCAGATTACCATCGCCCGCGTGGAAGACATTCGCAACGCGCAACCCAAAGTGCACGGACATTTTCTCCATCTCGGACAATACGAAGGCCAGCTGTCCTCTGGGTATCGTCCCGTCCATGCAATAATAATCAGGTGAAATCCTACCCACGGCTGGAAATGCATTTTTCCTTCCCTTCCACAGCAGCGCACGCTCCTTTTCATCCGCTGATACACGGGTCGTCGTCGCACCTTCCTGATCAAAGATACGATTAACTTTATCAATAGTTTCATGCACTTCCTGTAAGGTGCCATCTACCTCGCAAAGTAACAGGGCTTTTGCGTCCACCGGATAACCTGCATGGACAAAATCTTCTGCCGCTCGGATAGCATGACTGTCCATCATTTCCAGACCCGCTGGAATGATGCCTTGTGAGATAACTGCGGCGACTGCATCACCCGCCTGCTGCACGGTATCGAATGCCGCCATAATTACCTGTGCTTTTTCTTGAACCGGCAGCAATTTTACGGTGACCTCAGTAATGACACCCAACAAACCTTCGGAACCGGTCAGCAGCGCCAATAAATCGAAACCACAGGAATCCAGCCCCTCACTCCCTATAGTGACTATCTCTCCCTCTACCGTTACCATCTCCACTTTCAACACATTGTGAACGGTGAGACCATATTTAAGGCAGTGAACACCGCCGGAGTTTTCGGCAATATTGCCACCAATGGTACAGGCAATTTGCGAGGATGGATCTGGCGCATAATACAGCCCGTATCCGTTGGCTGCTTCGCTGATCGCTAGGTTTCTTACCCCTGGCTGCAGCCTTGCGGTACGTGCTAAAGCATCGATTTCTAGTATTTTATTGAACTTTGCTAATGACAGAACAACGCCGTCAATGTTGGGCATTGCACCTGCACTCAGGCCGGTACCTGCTCCCCGAGCAACAATGGGGATATGATATTGATGGCAAATACTCATGACTCGCTGCACTTGCGCGATGGTTTCTGGCAACAGCACCAGTAACGGCATCTCGCAATAAACGGATAGGCCATCACACTCGTAAGGACGCAGGGTTTCAGCATCATCGATCACAAAGTTGGGATCAATAAATTCAGAAAACATCGAGGCCAGCTCTCTTTGGCTTGGTTTATTCATCTCGCTCATACCGTCATACCCGTAACACTGCTGAAAAATACCACCTGTCCATCTTCGTCGCTGCCCGCTGGATCCGATCATAGATCATCCCAACCACCACTGCAGACACCTCATATTATGAAAATTATTGCATATTAATAATAGAGTAAATGTCTAGCGCAGGCCAATTTGACCATTACATATACGCCGATAACAAGCTGCCCAGACCAGACCAGACCGCGATTATACGTCTATACTCACTATTCTTTCGGCAATATCAATCGATTACTATTTTATGTACTGGAAACTATGTGCAAAAAGCCGCAATTTCTGTAATTATCTAAGCTAACAGTTTTGGAGTTTATGATGACTAAAAAAGACCAATCTGAAAAACCATCTGCCACGTTTAATGACTGGGTCAGTCAATGGGAACGCACCGTCGACAAATTCTCTAACCAGTTTATGGGCACCAGTGAATTCAGCCAATCGATAAATTTAATGCAGAACATGCAACTGGAATACCAACGAGCCTTCGGTGAGCAAATGGCCAAGCAGCTCGCCAATTTCAATATGCCCAGCAGAGACGATATTCTCGAACTCAGTGAAGTTATGAGAGATATCGATCGCCGGATGGCGCGCATGGAAACCGCCATCAACAAACTGGAAAAAGGACAAGCCCGCGGCGCAAATAAGAAACCTACTTCGCCACCTCGGACAAAACGCCCACCCGTCAAAAAGGCATAACCCTCTTACGACCGTATTACACCAATAATATTTCAGAAGGTGAAATTCTCATGAGTGCCGCGACAAAAAAGGAAAAAAAGATCACGGAGAAGATGCGTGACCTTGTTGACAAAACAATACAACGGGGCGTAAAAGGCGTTCAATTTGCTCGCTCAGGTAAGGCCAATGTCGGCCAAAGCCCGAAGGATCTGATTTATGATCGGGGCACACTCAAACTCTACCACTACCATCCTATGTCAGATGAAGTTTACCGAATACCGGTTATTCTGGTGATGGCGACTACAAACAGAGGTTACATTTTCGATTTGTTGCCGGGTCAAAGTATGGTGGAGTACTTACTCAAACGTGGTTTTGACGTGTATATGATTGACTGGGATCCCCCTATGCCGTCTGAGCGCGGACTATCATTGGCTGACTACACTCAAGACTTCATCCCAAGCTGTGTCGAGCGCGTGCAACAAGAGTCTGGGGAAGAAGACGTCAATATTATCGCCTATTGCATGGGCGGTGTACTGTCGTTGATTTACGCCGCAACCCATCTCGACGGCCCGGTAAAAAATCTGGCCTGTTTGACCACGCCCATTAACTGGCAGGAAATGGGCCTGTTCAACAACTGGACAAATCAGCAACACCTCAACCTCGATAAATTAGTCGATACTCTCGGGGTTATTCCCGCTGATTTTATTGAGCGCTCTTTTTCAATGCTGCGCCCGGCGGCAAAAACAGCTGGGCAACTGCGACTATGGGATCAAATGTGGAATGACGAATTCGTTACATCCTATCGGGCTTTTGAACGCTGGGGTAACGAGACCATCGGCTTGCCCGGAACCTACTATAAAGAGACAACTCAAGAACTGATGTGGGGCAACAAATTGTTCACCGAAGAGCTGATCGTTGCCGGCAAACCTGCAAAACTGTCAGAGATTAAAATCCCACTGATGCATATAGTCGCCGAACATGATCATATCGCGACTTACGGAGCAACAAAACCATTGCTAGAATTAGCCGGGTCAGAAGACAAAGAAGAAGTCGTATTAAAAGGCGGACACGTTAGTCTCATTGCCGGACCCAACGCCGTCCGCAGAATGTGGCCCAAAATTAACGAATGGCTAGGGGAGCGGTCAGTGTGAATATGTTGAAGAAACGTTATCCAAAGACAATAACCCTTAACGGCAAGGCCGTCGAGCTGTCTATATTAACAGGCGATGGCAATGATGAAGAAGTTCTCACTTTTTCTAATAGCTTGCCCGCTCACGATCTATTGTTTCTCTCAAGAGACATTCAAGAACCCAAAGTGATTGCCGCTTGGATGCAGAGCATTGAGGACGGCGACATCACCAGTATCGTTGCGCGCGTGGACGGAGAAGTAGTAGGAACAACCGCCATCGTAACTGACAAACACTCCTGGTCTTCTCATGTCGGTGAGCTTCGTATTCTTGTTAGCCCCGCAGCTCGCGATATAGGCCTTGGCAGAACACTGGTGCAAGAAAGCTTTTTACTGGGACTGGATTTGGGGCTCGACAAATTGACCGCTCGAATGACCATCGATCAAGAAGCTGCTGTTAACGTATTTGAAGAGCTGGGCTTCAAAACTGAAGCAATGCTCAGAGATCACGTTAAAGGCCGCGACGGGAAAAAACATGATTTGCTGATTCTTAGCCATGACGTTGAGGCGGTAAACTCTCAAATGCAAGCCTATGGTATGGATAAAGCGTTTTGACGCTTTTTTGATGGCTTCGCAACAACATCCAATCTTTTGATACATCAACTAACTATCTAAAAGTATAGGAGCAATACCCATTGGGTCTCTACGAAGACTATATTCTTCCTCATGTTATACATGCAGCCTGTGGCGGAGCTCCCGTCACCAAACAACGGCAGAAAATAGTGCCCCGTGCAGAAGGACGCGTATTGGAAATAGGAATGGGCTCCGGTCTAAATATTCCATTTTATGACACTGACAAAGTAGAAATGGTCTGGGGGCTCGAACCTTCGGAAGGCATGCGAAGGAAAGCCCGCAACCGGGTTAAAGCAGCACCATTTAGTTTGCAATGGCTAGGCCTGCCGGGAGAGCAAATCCCTCTTGACGCCAATAGCGCCGATACCATTGTCCTAACCTATACGCTCTGCACCATCCCCGACTGGAACGCGGCTCTGCAACAGATGAGAAGAGTGCTAAAACCCGGTGGGAAGCTACTGTTCAGTGAGCATGGCAAAGCCCCGGACGAAGCCATCAGGCGCTGGCAGAACCGTATTAATCCCTATTGGGGAAAGATGGCGGGAGGCTGCCATCTGAATAGAGATATCCCGGCATTACTAACCGCAGGCGGCTTCAAAATCAAAGAGATTGAATCAATATATATGCCCTCTATGCCAAAAATTGCCGGCTTTACCTACTGGGGTTATGCGGATTAATTTTGAGGGCGACTAAGGACGATCAAGCAAACGCGGTCACGAGGTAAAGCATGGATGAGAATACCGTAAGAGGTACAGGCAGTATCCCGATGGCAATCAAGCTATCACTGCTTATTGTGTCCATTATGGTGATAGCAACCGCCATTCAAGGGTTGATAATCGCTAGCCAGCAAGGCGAGCTGCTTGAACACGAAATAGAGAAATTTGGATTTGCCACGTCGCGTCTGTTAGTGCGCCAAATTAAAGAGCCCCTGTTAGCAAAAGACGACCTCGCACTGGAGCAAATCGTACAATCATCAGTAAGAGACAATGGAGTCGCCGGCATAACAATCACCTCTATTGAGGGTGAAAAAATTGCCCGTAGCGGTTTCAACCCAACTTTTGATGTTTCGGCCATCGAAACACCGGTTGCCTGGGCAGACCTCCAGCAGCAACAGTATATTTCATTTTTCGAAATAGCCTATTCTAATGATTTAAAAATTGGTGAAGTTCTAGTCACTATTCATGCTGACTCGCTAGACAAAGTCAGATCAGATGCCACTCGATCCATCATCTACTCGACCTTAATCATGATAGTCATTGGCGTAATAATCACCGCGTGGATCTCTCGGCGAGTGACTGGCCCCATTGTCCGCATTATTAATATCAGCCGCAAAATTGCCAGTGGCGATTATCAAGCCCGATTCAATGAAAAAAGTAGCGGCGAACTGGCGGTACTCGTCCAATCACTTAATGCCATGACCACCCAACTCCTGCATAAAATCCATCTGGAGCAAACCTTCTCCCGCTATATATCTCCTAAGGTGGCAAAAGCAGTATTGGCCGGTATGGCGCCGCAAGAACTGGGCGGAAAGGAAGTAAACGGCAGTGTGCTATTCGCCGACATTGTTGGATTTACCTCTATTTCTGAAACCATGAAAGCAGAAAAAGTTAGCCAATTACTCAATGATTATTTCACTTACATCGACCAGACAGCTCATCACTGTGATGGTCACGTTGACAAATACATGGGTGATTGCGCCATGATTCTATTTGGCGTCCCTGACCCCGACAGCAACCACCTCAGCAATGCGGTTTATTGCGCACTGCTAATTCACCGCGTGATAGAGCGAGTCAACCGAGACCGTCTGGAGCACGGTGATGTTGCTGTCAGCTTCAGTGCCGGGGTCAATGCTGGCCCAATGCTTGCGGGTAATATGGGTTCACGATCGCGAATGGAATACACTGTTGTCGGGGATACTGTGAACACGGCATCACGATTGGCTGCGATATCAGGGCCGGGAGAAATCATAGTTACCGAAGCAGTCGCCAAGAATATAAATATTGCCCGTCAGTTTGAAACCACAGAAGTCAACGCCGTCAAATTGAAAGGGAAAAAAAACCCAATTACTGTCTATCGTATCGACAGGGGCAATGAAGAAACCGAACATAAACTAGATCGTGATCTTGGTATCATATTGTCCGCCGTTGAGTCGGGGGAATAACATGCAAAAACTTATCTATGCGCTTCTGCTAACCCACTTGTGTGCGTGCACTTTTCTCATTGACAGTGATGTTCGTTCCGCGCAAGCAATAGACAGCTATCTAGCTGCCGGTAATATCTGGGCTGCTAATAATTATTACGAAGGGCTATACGAGACCCAGAAAAGGGGAGTTGCTGTCAGCAATGCTCATGTTATTTTAACGGCCAAACTGTCCGAAATTAGAAAAAAAACCATTGATGCCGCTGAGGCAGCAGTCAAAGTATCTGACTGGAAAAAAGCGATCGATTTGTATCAGGAGCAACTTCCTCTAGTAGAAATGGATAAAGCATTTAATACCAGTTACCAGAATTTTTTAAAAAAGCAGCAGCGCGAAAGAAATAATTTACGCGACAGTTTTATTGTTACCAGAGCTGAATACCTTATTGACGCTATCCCAGTAATGATTGCCGACCAGCAACTTAATCCTTACAACCGCGAAAAAGAACAACAGCTGAACAACGTCAAACAAGAGTCCCGAAAGATCGCCAGCCGTTTACTAGAGCTAAGTTTCAATGCTATGAGAAAAGAAGATATAGCGACAGCGCGAACGATGATTCCACTGGCAAAAAAACTCGATGATAACGAGGCAGCAGCCAAAGCGAGTAAAACGCTATCGACGCTGAGCCAATCTTTCGATGAGCACCTCGAAAAAATGATAGAAGAAGGTATTCGACTCTATAGCAGAGAGCAATACGACGATGCTCTGAGAACATGGAATGAAATACTGTTTTTGGATCCTGAAAACGACAAAGTCAAAGACCACAAAGCCCGAACCCAAAAAGTATTACAATCACTGGAAGAACTAAAACAACAGCAGCGCTGAATATCAGCCAGTCATCATTGGTATATTGGCGATAAACCCAGCCACTGCACCCCCAGTTAACCCGGGCCTGAAGCAAAGGATGACAACGGCGCATGATCCTATTGAAAAAGATCCCCGCTAGGGGGAGATAATGGTTTTCATCGTTTTTACGCTCAGTCCTTTATCTTTTGGCTCGCTGGGATCGATCTCTGTTTTTCTAAAACCATTGTCTATGCAGTTTGGCTGAAGCCTAGGGATAACCTCTTTCTTTGGCTGGGAAGGCATGGGACTTGGCGGGTTTATTAACGGATACCTCTATGATCTGACTGATAACTATCTTTGGTCTTATAGCTTTGCCTCTTTGATGGGCGTAGTTAATCTGGTAATTCTGGCGCTATTTTCCCTGGCAATTTATCGCTCGCGCGCTCTTTAGACACTGCTGGGGCTCAGTGCTAGTATCCGATAAAGAGCCACCGAACTTGACCGGAAATAATTGATGTAATAGCTTAGTCACCGTAGGCTGGGTAAACATGAAAGTATAAGGCAGTGCTGTGAAAACTAATTTAACCGACGAAGAACTAAGATCACTCAGCACACGAAGTGATCTCAAAGCCGCATGGATGTTTTTCTGCAACTATGCCATCGTTATTGCTTCTTTTATTATTGTTTTTTTCTGGACAAACCCTATAACTATTATTTTAGCCATTTTCCTGCTGGGCGCGAGGCAACTAGGATTTGGCGTGTTAGTGCACGAATGCGGACACGGCACCCTGTTCAAATCAAAAGGACTCAATCAGCTAATGGGCGACTGGTTTGCCGCCCCTGCGGTTTTTAGCAACATGGGGGCTTATAGCCATGTACACAGACGGCATCACCGGTTAGCTGGCAGCGAAAACGACCCCGATCTACCTAATTATAAAGACTACCCCGTATCAAGATCTCGCTTGCGACGCAAACTTGTTCGTGACCTCAGCGGTAAAACGGGCTGGCGTCAAATCAGCGGCATTGCAAGCAGTATTACCAACTTTCATAATCTGCGCATAGACCAACAAGAAGCGCTCACCAGGGGCCTAATATTCAACATCACCCTGTTAGGCCTCACGGCTGCCGTTGGAGCAACTTGGCTGTTTATACTCTGGGTCATAGCGTTTATTTTCGTTAACCCGCTAATCAGCCGTATCAGGCAGATTGGAGAACATGCTGCAGTACCTGATTTGTATAACCTTGACCCACGACTGCATACCCGTTCGATTATCGCCAGCTGGGTCGAACGCCTGTTTATCTGCCCAATGGGCGTTAATTATCATTTGGAGCATCACCTGCTGGCTTCAATCCCCGTGTACAACCTACCAAAAATGCATGATCTCCTGAAAAATAACGATTTTTATAGCACCACCCATATCACTCAGGGCTATCGAGAATTGTATGGTCAGGTCACAACGCGTTAACTCTGCTTCGGGATCATTCCAAGTTTCTAAACAACGAATGACGAACAAACTTTTAAAACCATTTTCGCGACGGGTACAAACAACCCCTAGAACCATAAGATGGATTAGACGTTCTGAAAGAAACTAAGAAAAATTGTCACGGGGTCGAATAGAAGCCACATGCCTAGCATCACCAACACGTAGTCTTCGTAGTGACAGATGCTCGATTTGCGCAAGCAACAGAGCATATGCAAAAATCAAGGTAACCATTGCTAACGTCATTTCTGTGTATGAAAACAACAATACAGCTGATAAGCGTAAATAATCGCAGAGATAGCGGACGTCAAATCAACACCCGTGTATTTACATATATCATTATCCGATTAGAATACGAACAGTCTAGTTTTCGACACTTGGGAATGCAGGCTACTGGGATTTAAACAAACAGTCATTGGCGCAATACTGAGTGCGCTGTATTCAATGAAAAGGGTTTTATGAAAAAAAATTTATTAATTGGTCTTTTCTTAATAATCCTTGTTGCGACCGGACTGGGAATTTCTTACGAGAAAAACCTAGATCGCCTAGCTTATGGCCTCACGCTCTTTTCTGGTGCTGAACAATATAAAAACTTTAATCGGATGGAGGAAATATATCCGGTCACGACGATGACTGCCTCGACTGAACCCTTTGAGTTTGAAGAAGGAAGTACAATTTTATTGCCACCCAGCTTTTCCTATAACGGAGTCGACATTAACGTTGAAAGCTTCTTAGCAGAAACCGATACCAGTGCATTATTGGTCATTCACAATGGTAAAGTTCGCCTCGAAAAATACTGGCTTACCGGTGGCAGAAATGTCAACTGGCTGTCTATGTCTGTGTCAAAAAGCTTTATTGCAACGGGGGTGGGCATCGCTGTTGATGACGGTCTTATTGATATTCTAAAACCGATTACTGACTATGTCCCCAGTCTGGCAGGTTCAGCCTATGACGATGTGCGGATTAAAGATGTCTTGCAAATGTCGTCGGGGGCCGCGTGGAACGAAGACTATAACGACACAGAATCAGACATTATGCGGCTTGCAAAAATCATGGGAGTTGGTGGCTCGCTGGACAATTTTGTTAGCACGCTGGTCAGGGAACGGCAGCCCGGCACGCGCAATCACTATAACTCTGCCGATACACAGGCATTGGCCATGCTACTGTCACGGGCAACAGGGAAGTCTGTTACCGACTATCTTTCAGAAAAAATATGGCATCCCTTGGGGATGGAGACTGATGGCTACTGGATGGTGGATGACAACAATGTTGAGATGGCGTTTGGCGGTCTTAATGCCACCGCAAGAGACTATGCCAAGCTGGGTGAATTGCACCGCCTAAAGGGAAAATGGCAGGGCCGCCAAATTGTTTCCGAAGGATGGGTAAACGCTGCGACACAACCAGACGCACCTCATTTACAGCCCGGCGTGAACAAGGAGTTCCCACTTGGCTATGGCTATCAGTGGTGGATCCCGGAGACTCTCGAAGGCGAATTTTCGGCGATTGGCGTTTACAATCAATTTATCTACGTGAACCCAACTCGAGACCTCGTCGTTGTAAAACTTTCAGCTTTTTCAGACTATGCAGTCACGCTGGACGAAAGTTCCTATCGTGAAATAGAAACCATTGAGTTTTTCCGTGAAGTTGCCAATTTCCTATAAAGCAATGGAGAAGCATCTAGCTATAAGGTTTTTTTCGGTAATGTCGGCTTAGCTCTAGCCTCAAATTGAAGCACTACCGGGGTATGTTGAAAGTAGGAGACATCACTGCCCCGCGCATCTGGCAGCTTTTTTCCATCTGATGCATCTTTATCAGATGAAACAAACTTACCGCTAAGTTGATCTCCATTTTCAGTATCGCTCATCGCTTTTTCAATTTTTTCTGCGAGCTCTACATCGTAGGGAAGTTGAAAGGATCTCGGCGCGCTTTCAACGTCACCGCTGTCTGTTAAGTCCTGCACCCACAAATAGATCTTGCCTTTAGATCCTATTCGCTTGTCAGGCTCATCAATTTTTGCCCAAACAAAAAAGAATGACTCCGGTAGAGGCTTATCTGTCGGCCAGCCTCGCAGTTCTTTTATACCGACATAGGTACCGACATACAACAATGAGGTCAAAAGCACTACGGCGATCTTAACTACCACCCGCCATTGCGTCGCTGTCCATAAATTAAGTACTAGGACCGCGACAAAAACATAGCCGACTGCCAATCCTATTTCTATCATTCCTGCACCTTCTTACCGATCCTATCAACCAAAGATTTTTGCAACTGACTCACGTCTGACACGTCACCTTGGCTGTCGAGAACGAATCGAACAACTGTGCGCTCAGTGCCGGCACCATTCACTTGTTCAACACCGTAATACAGAATTTTTACTTCAGGATTTAGTCTTTCTACTTTGATATAGATAGGAACAGGTTGTCGAGTATTCGCCTGATAATGTAATACATTAACGACATATTCTCCCGGAACCCAAGATCGCAAGGTGACCGTCTCTTGATTGATAGGATTGGTTACTTTTTTGCCATCGATAATTAGATGATCCTGCAAACTACCCCGATCGTCCCGATCTAAATGCATAATTCCGGTATCTTTATTGGAATACCATAATACTTCGCCGCGGGGATCTTCAACCAACACGTCGATATCGTCCGAGTGATTGTTTGGCCAAGAGACGGTAATCAGATATTCGGCCTTATTATCAACTTTTCCCGTCTCCTCCGGCTTCGCCATTAAAATGAAGGCGATGAAAAACATAAAGGCAAAGCCGAGCAAGGCGTTAAACAATAAATCGGTGAAGGCACTATTATTAGGCGATGGTCGATAAAAGCGAGACCTAGATGTCACGCCACAGCACCGCGAGGTGCATCGTTTTGACCGGCACTTTTTTGGGCCAGTAGAGGCATGACCGAAACCTCGACAGTAATAGCCACCCGGTCAACAAAATGCGCGGTCGCAGAATCCAATAGCTGATACTGTAACCCTAACAATGCACTGGTAACCAATCCTGTTGCGGTAGTATATAAAGCAATAGCCATACCGCCGCTCATTTGGCCCAGCAATTGTTGCAGCACACTGGGATCAAAATCTGTCATCGACCCGACCGGAGATAACATCATGATGAACCCGATAACAGTTCCTAGCAAACCGAATTTCAGTAGAATATCCGTTGCGAAGTGCCCAAATGAGTGCTTCGCCATGAGACGCTCTACAAGTGCTTCAAGAAGGATTCCGTGATCTATTTCCCGCGACGGGTAACGAGATTTTTTTAATAAGTCTTGCAGATAATCTGAGAATATTCCCGGCTCTAGCCGATGTTTATGCACATATACTGCGCCCTCTTTAATCGACAGTCCATCGGGCTCAACTTCATCGAGCAATGGCTGTGATTCATCGAGCGACTTTTGAGCCGACGAGATCCCGTAAATCAGGTACAGCCAATGTATGCTGAAAGCTGCATACAGCATAAGAATAATAGCCGATATGTAGCTGCGGTCGCTCGTCAATGTTAACGACAACAGCCCCCGCTCTTCAATTAAGAAAAAACCAAACAGTATTACTCCGGTCAGCATTAATGCCTTGAGCAGCAAAGAATGGCTATTCTTCGCTGCCGAGTTATTCTTGCTCAGAGTTATCTCCTCGATTTTTGCTAGTCGCACTAAATAATTTTGGTTTTGTGATCTGCCCAATATTTGTCTCGAAGTAAACGTTTATAGAGCTTACCCGTAGGATGACGAGGTAGTTCTTTATCAAAATCTACAGATCGAGGGCACTTTATTTTTGTCAATCCTTGCTGGCAAAAGGCCATCAACTCCTCTGCCAATTCTGGTCCCGCGTCCGCCCAATCCATTGGCTGAACAACGGCTTTAACTTCTTCACCAAAGTCTTCATTCGGCACGCCAAAGACAGCAACATCGGCGACCCGCGGATGCATGATCAGTCGATTTTCTGCTTCCTGCGGATAAATATTGACGCCACCAGAGATAATCATGAAGGCTTTGCGATCAGTCAAATACAAAAAACCATCCTCATCGACACGGCCAACGTCACCCAGCGTCGTCCAACCCTTCGCATGTTTTGACTCTTTAGTTTTATCGGGATCATTGTAATATTCAAACTGCGGCCCATCGGCAAAATAGATTGTCCCTGCCTCACCAACGGGAAGCTCCTCCCCTTCGTCATCACAGATATGAACAACACCAAGAATCGACTTACCAACACTGCCTTTATGCGCCAACCACTCTTCAGAGTTGATGGCACAAAAACCATTACCTTCAGAACCCGCATAATATTCAAAAATAACGGGGCCCCACCAATCAATCATTTTCTCTTTGATCTCTATCGGGCAGGGAGCCGCCGCATGAATAGCAACCTGTAACGATGACATATCGTATTTGCTGCGAACGTCTTCAGGCAACTTAAGCATTTTTACGAACATCGTCGGCACCCATTGACTATGGGTAATCTGGTGCTTTTCAATGAGTCGCAATGCTTCTTCTTCATTAAAATCTTCCATCACCACCGTAGTGCCACCAAAGAGCAATGTTGCAAGATTGTAGCGCAGTGGGGCCGCGTGATAGAGAGGCGCTGGCGACAAATAAATCATTTCCCTACCAAAGCCGTAGAGTCCTTTTGACAACATAGACATAGAACCGACTTCTTCCCCTACTTTCATTGTTGGCAGAGGAATTTTAACGCCTTTGGGTTTTCCGGTAGTACCCGACGAATACAGCATGTCAACGCCAGCCGCCTCATCAGCAATCGCGGCTTCTGGCATTTGGTCACGCAAGGCCTCATAGCTGTCGTAGCCGTCAATAGTGCCATCAACCATTAGCTTGGTCTGTACCGCCGACATATCACTCAAGAGCTCAGCAGCTACCGCGCCCTTCGCAACGGAACTGATGAATAGTTTGGCACCACAATCTTTAATAATGTAGGCAGCTTCGGGCGCTGTCAGTCGCGAACTGATAGCGGTGTAGAACAACCCTGAACGAGCTGCCCCGATACATATTTCAAGAAAACGGGCATTATTTTCCATCAGCAGAGCAATATGATCACCAATTTGTAAGCCCATCGATCTGAATAATTGGGAAGTCTGGCAAGATCGAGCATTTAGCTGCTCATAGGTGACGGTTTCGCCACTCGCAGCCATGATATAAGCCGCTTTATTTGGTTGCTGTTGTGCCAGGTCGCCAATGTACATTTAGCATCTCCGTTGAGTATTTTTATAGGCCAGTCGACTGACTATTCTAATTATTGCGCAGTCGTAACCCGTTAATATATTCGATGCGGACGAAAAAAACTATTGCTGCGCTCCTAAATCATCAATTCCAGAATGACTTTTATGACCAAGGCCAAGCCGTGATGTGATCTTGTTAGCGCAATTAGAATCATGATGACTAAATCCTGCGATGAACCAGCCGTCAATGTGTACCTTTTTCTTTGGGACAAAGTTATTGGTCTACGATTGATATTCAAGACGACGATGCTGGCACCGCAGGCCTGTCTGGACATTGCCGACAATCTATATTCTAATCAGGTGAAATAATTCAACCAATAACAGAAGGACGTCACCGTGCCCAGACTGCGTGAAGTACCGAAAGCCGAAGCTGATGAATTTGCCCAGAAAATTTATGGACTGCTGTTTGGTGACCGCGACCCTGTTGAAGAGCCTGGTACCGAGACCGGCACCCCGGGAAACTGGTGGACCGTTTTCGCGTTGAGCCCGGAAATATTTAAACATGCCGTTGACGGGTTTCAGGTTTATCGCTCACCCAATCGCAAACTTGACCCCAAGCTACGGGAACTAGGACAGGCACGTGCTGGCTTTTCACGAGGCAGCCAATTTGTTTTTTCCCAGCACTGCAAAGCTGCTCGCGACGTAGGCGTAACAGAGCAACAGATAGCCGCCCTTCCGCATTGGACAGTGAGCCCTGCTTTTTCACCACTGGAACGCGCTGTGCTCGCCTATACCGACGAACTGGTACTTTCAGGCGGACGGGTGAGTGATGGGGTTTTTGAGGTATTGAAAACTCATCTGTCAGACGTCGAAATTCTAGAACTCACCTATGTTACTTGCCTTTATGAAATGCACGCCACCATGAGCAGAGCACTGCGATTGGAATACGATGATGTTGCCGAACGTATCGTTGAGATTGCCGCACCGGCAAATGCCTCTAACGATGTCATGAACATGGTCGACGAATAAATAATCGGGAGAAAGATGATGGGATACCACCACTTAGCATTGGCCGCACGTGACATGACAGCCATTCATCAGTTTTACGAAACGGTCATGGGGTTTGAACTAGTTAAGGCAGAGGTCGGGCCTGCTCCACAGGGCGGCTGGGCAAAACATTTCTTTTATCGCATGGAAGATGACTCCAAGTTTATCGCTTTCTGGGAATTACATGATGTACCCGGCGTTGCCGAAGACTTTCCAACTAATTTATCTAAAGCCGCAGGGCTACCCGACCACATCAATCATATATCTTTTGATGTGAGCGATAGGCAGGAACTGGAAAAACGAAAGCAGCAGTGGATCGACGCAGGGCTCGATGTTTTGGAAGTTGATCATAATTGGTGTTATTCAATTTACACCAAAGACCCCAACGACAATCTGGTAGAATTTTGTTTAACGACGGGGTCTTTTACCGACGAAGACCGTGAGATTGCGTTGAAAGCGCTAAGCAGTAACGAAATGGCGTTCAGCAAGCCGCCCGCGTCTATGCAGACACACAGCGCAACGAAATAGAGGCGTTTTGCCAAAGCTTGAAGGACATGCGGCACGGACGGCCGCTGTCTAGTTGGTATTAATATTTTCCGGTCTAGTTGCTCGCTGTACCAGCCTCACAACTCCACCACTGATGCTAATCCATCCTCAACTCGACTGAAAACATCAATCTAATTAACCGGTTAGCTGCCCTATAGACATTTTTCGCAAGGGCTTTTATGCTTCTCCCCCATCACCTAGCCCGTCAATGACGTGTTTCACAACGGGTGGCAGAATTTATTCACAGCAGAATCGACACATTACAGACTGGAGAGAAATCATGGCTGAAGCCTATATCGTTGGAGCAGTAAGAACCCCCGGTGGGAAAAAGAACGGATCGTTAAGCAAAATTCACCCCGCCGACCTCGGTGCTAAAATCATCGACGAACTCATTAAACGAACCGGTATTCCGGGCGATAAGGTCGACGATGTTATTTTTGGCTGTGTTGGCCAGAATGGTGCTCAAGCCGGCAACGTTGCTCGCAATGCCATTTTGTCCTCGAGCTTACCCGAGAGCGTTCCCGGAACAACCGTTGACCGCCAGTGCGGCTCATCTCAGCAGGCCATCCATTTTGCCGCTCAAGCGGTTATGTCGGGCACCCAAGATATCGTTATCGCCGGCGGTGTTGAAGTCATGAGCTTGGTTCCAATCGGCACTAATATTATCGACTCTTACAAGGCCGGACGTGGCCAACCTAGCAATAGCGAAGGCATGGAACAACGCTACCCAGGTATCAAGTTCAGCCAATTCACCGGCGCGGAAATGATTGCCAAACAATGGGGAATGAAAAAAGAAGCTATTGATGCGTTTGCTTACAACAGTCACAAAAAAGCCGCCGAAGCGACTAACGCGGGCAGATTCAGCAATGAAATTATGCCCGTTGATTTTGTTGACGAAGACGGCAATGCTCAAACATTGAGCATTGACGAAGGCATTCGTTTTGACGCCGACCTAGCCGCCATGTCCAGTCTAAAAACTATTGCCGAGGGTGGCGTCATTACCGCTGCCAATGCGAGTCAAATCACCGATGGTGCAGCAGCGATTATGATTGTTAATGAAAAAGCACTGAAGGAACTCGGCCTGACGCCTCGCGCGCGGATTCATACCCTGTCTGTTGTTGGTGACGATCCTATCAAAATGCTTACTGGACCTATCCCGGCAACCAAAAAAGCGTTGGAACGCAGCGGACTGTCAATCGAAGACATCGACCTTTACGAGGTTAATGAAGCCTTTGCACCCGTGCCAATGGCATGGGCTCAGGAAGTCGGTGCTGATTTGAACAAGCTCAACGTTAATGGCGGTGCCTGTGCTTTGGGTCACCCACTGGGTGGAACAGGCGCCAAGTTAATGACCACTTTACTGCATGAGCTAGAACGTACTGGCGGTAAGTATGGCCTGCAGGCGATCTGCGAAGGTGGTGGTACTGCTAACGCGACTATCATCGAACGGATGTAACACGGACCATGGAGATGGGGCATAGATTGCCCTGTCTCTCGCTAAACACCAACAATGGCGAGCCTACTGCAAGACACCACATACCATTTAATGGTAGCAAAGACTCGGGGCTTTATTGATCGCGTAAGACGATCAGTATCGGTCTATCCATTAAATCTTTTAGAACACTGTCCTGCTGTCCATGCCTTGTAGCTGGGGTGAGGCGTTTCCTGCGTGGCACCTCTGCCGCATCCATAGTGCTCACCGAATAATTATCACCCCTCCGACAATGGGAAATAGCTCATGACCAAACTGATAAAATGGATACGACATATAGCTATCGCTATCGTCGCAGTGCTCATCAGCCTCTACCTTGTTATAAAAGTATTTGTCGGCGCGGTAAATACTCCCATACCGGGAAAAGAATTTGATGCAACGACCGTGGGCAGCCGAATTACGGTCCCCGATGGATTTTCAATTGGCCTGTATGCCGAAAAAGTAGAGAATGCGCGACTTTTAGCGTTCACCCTCAGCGGCGACTTACTGGTAGCCAACCCTAATCTCGATCAAATTATCCTCTTGGAGCGCGATGCGAATGGTGACGGCAAGGCCGATGGACGCCGAATTTTAATGGGCCAATTGAACGGCCCCAACGGCATGGACTTCTTTGACGACTGGTTATACATCGCCGAAACCGATGCTATTGGGAGAATCAAGTTTGATCATCAAACCGGAACAACAAGGGGCAACTATGAACGTATCGTGACCGGTCTAGAGCCTGGCGGCAATCACTGGCGAAAAACCTTGAGATTTGGTCCCGATGGTTTGATGTATGTCACCATGGGGTCCTCATGTAATGTGTGTGACGAACAAGACGAACGACGCGGGACCATGGTTCGGTATAACCCTGACGGTTCTAACGAAGAAATTTTCGCTCGCGGCTTGCGCAACAGCGCAGGATTCGATTGGTCTCCGGTCGATGGCCACATTTACGCAACAGACAATGGCCGAGATCTCCTAGGTGACAACTTTCCCCACTGCGAACTCAATAAAGTAGAACAGGGTAATCACTATGGCTGGCCCTACGCTAATGACGACAAACTCCCGGACCCAGATTTTGGCGAAGGCAATGAGGCAATTATTGCGTTGTCTATTGCACCCATTTTTAAATTTCAGCCGCACAACGCACCATTGGGAATCACCTATATTCGTGGAAAAGGTTTTCCAAGTGAATATCATAATGTGGCACTTGTCGCGCTGCATGGTTCATGGAATCGCTCAGACAAAGATGGCTATAAAGTAGTGACATTGCATACCGATGAAAACGATACGATTGTCGAAAAAGATTTTTTATCCGGACTGCTACAGGGTGACGATGCTATTGGCCGGCCCGCCGATGTCGCAGAGGGGCCTGATGACGCTATTTATATTTCCGATGATTATGCCAATGTAATCTATCGCGTTGCTTATGCTGAAGCACAGAAAGAACTAGGCTTAGCGAATTCAACATCTTCTTTTAGCGCCAGCAACACCTTGGCGGCAATTGATCCCGAACAACGAGCCATGCTGTCGGCAGAAGGTGCTCAGCTATTCAACCGATTTCGCTGTGTAGCTTGCCACGCAGTGAACGGCGGTGTAAAACCCCTCCAGAGCCTCGGCAAAAAATACAATATTGCAACATTGGCAAAGTTTATCGAACGCCCAAACCCTCCCATGCCTGTCTACCCACTAACCGATGAACAACGAACATCGCTCTCGGTGTATTTAATCGAAAACTATTCGGAATAGCTCAACAAAATCTAACGCCCCCCAATAGCTTAGCGTTAGATCAGCACTCGTTTAAGGTGTTTCACTATAGGTCTACCTACTTGCGTCCTGGCGCTATTTTTGTAAGAATGGCGAACGATCAATGGTTACAAGGAAGCAACCATGACCCACCTTACTTTCTTCTCGTTTTTCCGTTCCGATAAATCTCGCAATTTTTCGGAAAAAAATCACTCCCTCAGATTTGCTTTAGATAACGACCATGATCTTTTTCCTTGGTTGTTTATTTATAGTAATTCTCTCGAAAAAAAACAGTGCAACTAACCCATTATTCCCCCTAAGCAGGAGGCTTTCGGTTATGGAAAAGGTTGCTCACCCGACTGAAGTTCCACTCTCGTGGTTTACTCAAACACTGTGGAAGTTTACTCCACTTTATATAGAGCTAATATTTTTGGCGATATGTCTACGCACGATCGGCATTATAGAACCGTTTATCTTTCAAGTAATTATCGACAAGATCCTACCGTTCCAACGTGAGGCGACATTACTGGTTGTTATCATGATTTTTGCCGCCGCAAGCCTATTTCAGATCGGATTTTCAATACTTTCTTCAATACTGGGGATACTCACTGCAAACCGAGTTACTCGTGAATTTGGTAGCCGAATCTATGATCACTTATTCAAACTACCGTTACGTCATTTCAGGAACTGGACTGTTGGCGAAACAATTGCTCGTATTGGTGAAACAGATACTATCAAGAACTTTATCGTAGGTACGACAACCGGAGTCTTTCTGGATCTTATCTTCGTCTTTATCTACATCGCAGTGCTTTACACATTATCACCCACGCTGACAGCGATTATCGTATTGGCATTACCCTTTCAAGCTATGGTGTATTTCGGTTTTGGACCCTCCTTGAGAAAAAGACTGAGAGTTCAATTTGATACCGGCGCATCACATCAGGCGAGAATGGTTGAAAACATATCGGGGATCGAAGCGATAAAGGCATTGAGTGCAGAAAAGCCAATGCTTACTAGACTTGAAGAAACATTGACGGCGACGTTAAATGCAAGCTACCGGGTCAGTCTACTCGGCATGGCAAATCGACAAATAATTTTCTTGATCAATAGATCCATTACAATTTCTGTGATTTTTGTCGGCGCTGGATTAGTGTTTCAATCCGAATTGACATTGGGCCAACTCATTGCCTTTCATCTGATGTCAGGCAAAGTGGCCGGCCCAATATCTGGTTTTTCAAAGCTATGGGAGAGCTGGCAAAATATTAGAGTATCCCGACAGCGTTTAGGGGACGTGGTGAATAGTTCAAAAGAACCCTTCTCACAGTTACCACAGCTACCCCCTGATCTTGCTCCAAGACTTACGCTTGATAACATCAGCTTTGCCTATAACAATAACATTGTTCTGCGGGATTTTACCGCAACAATACCCGCAAACAAATTAACGCTTATCGTTGGTGTCTCTGGGGCAGGAAAATCGACCCTTGGACGCATCGCCGCCGGTATTGACGTACCAACGCGGGGCAGGATATTACTAGGCGAGGAGAATATTTCTCATTTTGAACCTCATGATGTTCGCTCAACGATCAATTATGTTCCGCAGGATCCCTATTTATTCAGTGGCACTATTCGCGAAAATCTTTCCGTTGGAAAACCGGGCTTTCGCGAGCAGGACATCTACCACGCATTAAACACAGCCACCGCAAACGACCTAATACGCCAATTACCGGGAGGCATAGATACCCAAGTTGGCGAGCGCGGTACAGCATTGTCTGGAGGCCAGAGACAACGCATCGCAATAGCCCGTTCGATTCTGATCAAGCCAAAAGTATTGATACTCGATGAGCCTACCAGCGCACTCGACGAAAAGAATCAATTGCTGATGATTGAAAGACTGCAATTATTGACCGACTCAATGACCGTCGTCGTAATCACCCACAGGCCTGATATATTCCCGGCCAACTCGCCGCGTATTACGCTGGAGTCTGTACAATGAACGACCGAGGCTACTTAGAGCTTTCATCACCGACTTTACATTTATCCATTATTCTCAGCTTGACCATTTTTTTCGCAATACTCAGCGCATCGTTTTTCATTGACATTGAAATCATTGCTCAAGGTGCTGGCAAAATAATACCCGCCGCCAAAGTACAAGTTGTGCAATCAGAATACAGCGGACAGGTAAAATCCATCTTTGTTAAAAATGGAGTACGGGTTGACAAAGGGCAGCTATTGATCGAACTCGACAGCACCGATGCGAGGGCGCAGCTCAGTACGGTCAAAGAAGAGATTCAACGACTGACTATTGAGCGCTATCGCATTCGAAGTCTTCTGGTTGAATTTTCCAACGCCAGCAGCGCCGATAATTTTTCGAAGCTCAACGCGTCTTTATCGCTTAGTGATATAACCGCTGAAAATATCCTTGAAATCAATCACAGTGGAGAAGATTTTAAGCAGCCCTTCCTTCGAGATCAACACGGCTTAATGACAAGCGAAATAGCAGAGTTCAGGAGTTCCTTGGCAAGCTTTTCCGCCCAGATTGACGCAAATAATAAATCTCATTCAATCATCGAGGCAAATATAGAAAGGATTGACGCACTGCTGCTCATTCATGAGGAGCGCCACCAGGCTTCAACAACGTTGTCTCGAAAAGGGATCATCAGTAGAGCGAGCTATTTAAACACCATTGAGCATCTCACTAATCTGCAAAAGCAGCGAAAAATACATCTGCGGGAGCTTGCTCAGAAGCGATCAATAGTTCGGCGAATCCGCGCTGAACAACTGAAATATCAATCGGGATTGCGGTCGAAGTACTTTTTACGAAAATCAGCGATAGAGAGCCGTATTGCAATACTGTTACAGGACCAAATAACGCGTCGGCGGAAAATGGCGAATATGAATTTACGGGCACCTATCGATGGCATTGTAGACAAACTGAATATTCATACCATTGGCAGCATAATAATGAGCGGAGCCAAGACCATGAATATTGTTCCCTATCACGGCACCCCCATTCTTGAGGTCATGGTAGCAAATCAAGATGTCGGATTTGTTAGAACAGGACAGCGGGTTAATATAAAACTGAGTGCGTTCCCCTCTGAGAGATTTGGACATGTTAAGGGGATGGTTACACACATATCCGCCGACGCCACAGAAATGGCCGCTAACAGCTGGGGGTTTTCTATTCGAATAGAGCCTGAATCTGCTTACTTAAAAACTGCCGATGTCCAACATAAACTACGGCCGGGAATGACAGCTCGGGTTGATATTATTACCGGCAGCAGGACATTGATCAGTTATTTTTTTGGGCCTATCATTAAAATTCTTGAGGACAGTTTGGGCGAGAGGTGAAGCGCTATAACCATGAATTTACATCAACAACAATATCGCTATTGATTTTCATCCGACAGAATATAATCGAATAGTCAGGTATATAAGGGAGGTCAAAGCCGCTACTGAAGCTGCTCTGGCAAACCAGTAACTATATCCCTGACGATGCTGTGGTAGACGCCGTTGAAGAAGCACATTTCCTAACACTAGTCCTGAGACGGAAACGAAAATGAAGCTCCTCCCGAAATCTATCGACGATATTGCAACTATAATTGGCATTAGGAACAAGATGATACTTATACCAATCAGCATTTTTTTTAGCAAAAGAGTGCCTCCTCAATTAGATGGCAGCCTCAATGACAGGCCGCCAACCAATCATTGAACAACGTATCGATCAATGGCCTCCATACTGACGGCGGTTAGTCCCAGTATTGCACCAGCAAACTGTCCGCCCGGTATAATCCCTGCATAACCAGCGGCTAGACCAGTCGTGATTGCGGCTTCGTCCCAAAGGTCTCCATCACCATTTATATCGAAGTTGGTAACAACCACTGGCGCAACAACTATTCCCGTTCCCTCCTGAAAATATGTCGAGCCGATAAGCTCTTCATCTGCTAAACCGCCACCCCCGCAAAAACTAAAAGGGCTATCCATATCGACAATACTATCCATGAACGTTTTCATCGTTTATTTCCTTATAAACATTGGCCGGCGATATTGCCAGCCATCTTTTCTGCTTTGTTGCAGAACTGTAAGGCGTCATTGGCTAACCGAGCCCTATCGTCTCGGTTTCTCCGAGAAATCCGCGCCATATTTTTTCTTCAGCAGCAAACTGCTGAGTACTATTTCCCTGACAAAATAACAGCATATCGTCAGAAATATCGCGGCGGCTAAAGAATTCAAATCCACAGCTTTTTAACCAGCGAATATTTTTTGATTGTCGTCCAGATATAAAATTGAATAACAGCGAATATCGCAGAAGGCATCTATCGATGACAGCTCTATTCATCAAAACAAATTGATGGGGCCAATCACTACCCCTCTCTCTCGAAATATCCTGACTAAAGGATTGGGATTGCAGTAACCAGATCTGTGCGCATCCTGGCATTACTGCATTTACGCCAAAAACGGCGAAACCTCGATGGTGAGCAGAAGAAAAAATGAAAGTCGATGTCGAATTCCCTAGCGTCGCATAGAGTTCTTCACGCCAGTTATTACGCCAAGTTCTTCCAAGATCATACCTATCTGCTTCATTAAGATCACTTTCAAGTAGGTCTATATGGCCGCCATCTGCCACGGCGACGTCAATATGGAGCGGTGCTACGATCTTCGACAATTCCGCTACGGTTAACTCAATCATCTCGAGGAACCGTCTGGCTGTACAAAGTCGACGGCCCTGAATCTAAACTACTAGCGATATTTTTCAGTCCCCAAATATCCTCTGACGAAGTGCCATTAGTGTGAAAAAGATCTGCAAGATTGTCGTGGCGTTCATTCCATAACCAGTGCGACCAGAGACGAGCAAGCGGGTAATTCCAACTATAGTGGTAACTGAGTGTATCCTTGTTAAAAGCGCGTTTTAACGTTTCCGCGTTATCGACCAAATAATAGAGGTTATCTTTGGCCCAGGCCGCTACTAAACCAGAAAATAAGACAGGGGCTGAATGACGGGCATAATCAATCAAACAATGCTCCGCTACAAACGCACAACATTCCCTCGATATAGGAGGCATACGTGCATAAACATCAGAGTCATTGCTCGCAGTAATTTGTAGGGCATGACCAAATTCATGAGCGAGAGAAATTAAACTTTTAGACGAGTAACTGTAATCAACATAAACAAAAGGAACTCTATGAAAGCCTCGATCATAGGTAAAGGATTGACTAATAGTACTGTTTCTTGGCCGTAGGCACGTTGATGTTTCAGTGAATGTTTTCTCAACAACAGGCCTCAGAGAAGGTATTGACGAGGAAATAGCATCGCAGCAAATCTTCCAGGCATGGGAAGGGTCAACAGTGGTGACTTCATTAGAAATTCCAGGGGTTTCTGTTGCAATACCAAACGTATCTAACAGTAACTGGTCTAATAATTTTAAACAGCTAGTTTTTTCCAGACGGTTTAAGGCTAACCATCGAGACAAATCAGTTTCTCGGGTAATGCAGGAGGAGGGCAATCTCTCGCCAGTGTCTTCTAGTGATACTAGAGGAATTAATGAGCCGTCTGGCACAGTATTAGACATAGTTTCATCCTTAAAACTTTATATGTCGTCCAAAAAACGTTCCACTTTCAACATTAATCTATCAGTTTTTCAATAGACCTTTTCTTTATTTTTAAGTCAGCTGACTATCCATAGGCAAACCTTCTTGTTGGACGATATTCTCTGAACCAATACGATAAGTCAACCAAAAAAACGGGCCGGCATCGATTTTTTTGCGCGTCTACAATCCATATAAAAAAAGGGAATATAGATTGATAGATAATAACAATATCAACCCTAACGGAGAACCTGGTATCTTCAGGGCAGAGCACCGGCCAACTCTCGGCAGAGTTAGAAAAAAGCTGTTACTTGGCATGGAGCGATGATAGCTCTGGGCGTCCACTCGACAACACCAAACTGTCAAAGCGCTGAAAGTAAAATAATCACAGCGACCAGCAAAAATATGCTGATAAAATACCAATTATCTTTTACTTTCCACCAGGGCGTAGACAGCAGTTTTTGTCTAGCTCTCTGTTCTTTCTTTCTGCTCACATTGACACCCTCAAAACAAGTTACTGTATTATTTCACTCGGACCCGTCAGGGCTCGCGCTCCCCTTTTTATGCCTATGAGTATCCACATAACGTCAAGTTAAATCAATGAGAGTACCGCCAAATTAACGGGCTATAATCAGTCACCATGACATGAAGGCGTATAAAACCCATTTTATAATTGGAGAAATCTGCTATATGATTGATTAACATGCAACGCGGCGACGGTATTTATTGTATTGAGCACATCATAGTTATTGAGCTCAACTTTCACTAGATTACTAATAATAAAATCAAAGAGAAGGATTTACGTTGTGAAAATAGATAGCGGATTACCACCGGACCTAGCAAAAGTAGCGGATAAAATTCGTGAACTGGAAGATATCGGTTACGACGGTGCTTCCTGTGCGGAAATGAATCATGACCCCTTTATGCCGCTAGCGATAGCAGCAGAACACAGTGAGAAAATTGAAATAAAAACGGGGATTGCGGTGGCGTTCGCCAGAAGCCCGATGATACTGGCTAATCTTTCTCACGATTTGAACGCCTATTCAAAAGGACGTTTTACTCTCGGGCTCGGCTCTCAAATAAAACCTCATATTAGTAAGCGGTTTTCGATGCCCTGGGGCAAGCCAGGTCCACAAATGCGGGAATTGATTTTGGCCATGCGAGCAATCTGGGCTAATTGGTATGAAGGCAAACCCTTAGAGTTTGTTGGTGAGTACTATAAGCACACATTAATGACGCCAGCTTTCACACCGGAAAATATTGAATACGGCGCTCCTCGGGTGAATCTTGCTGCTGTTGGCCCGATGATGACTCAGGTTTGTGGCGAAGTTGCAGATGGCATGATCATACATCCATTCAGCAATGAGCGTTATATTCGCAATGTTACGCTTCCAGCGATTGCTAAAGGACTGGAGAAATCAGGCCGCAGTCGAGCTGATATTGAAATCGCTTATACACCCTTTATAATTTCTGGAGAAACAGAGGAGCAGTTTGAAGCCGCCCGTTTAGCTGCGCGGCAAAGAATTTCTTTTTATGGTTCAACACCCGCTTACAAAGGCGTCTTAGAGCAACATAATTGGGGGGACTTACAGCTGGAACTAAATACCCTCTCGAAGCAGGGGCGATGGGACGTGATGGCTACATTGATAAGCGACGATATGCTCGAAGTTTTTGGTATCGTAGCCACTCCCGACAAACTAGTCAGTGAGATACTCGACCGCTATGGCGATATTATCGATCGAACCTCAGCCGAATTTGGTTTTGTGTCGGATATTGATCAGCGCAAAGAAATGATCGAACAATTACGGACGAGTTAGAAACAGTTTTAAAACGAGTGCGGAACTACAAACTAGCATCGCTCGCTTTTCCATAATGCAGGTTGAACCTGCGCTATCAACCACGGTTCTGCTTTATGGTCTTACTACCTCGTCGTTTACGGCTACCTCTTTTCATTTTTTGTTGGATTCAGTCAGGCATTGGACTGAGTGCTGAGCTCGACCCATCAGTCAGCACCTTGTTCAAACTCATCGAACAACGTCTATCTTACATGGATGACGTAGCCCAGTATAAGTGGCATAAAAATCTCGCTATCGAAGATCGGCAACGCGAAGCTGAAGTGCTTGATAAGTCGGCGGCAGCGGCCGCGCGATTCAATCTTGAAAACGTCTCCTCTCGAAATTTTTTCTCGCTGCAGATCGAAGCGGCAAAGGAAATTCAAACCGGCTGGTTTGAACAATGGCACCACTCAACTGAACCGATCCGGGGAGTCGATTTGGTCACTATCGTGAGACCCAAACTGATAGTTCTGGGCGATCAAATATTACGGCAAATTGAGCTGTCATTCGAGGCACTGCAACGGACCGACCCCGTTTATTTAAAAACTGCCTTTTTACAGATTGTCGACGTGGAGCACTTGAGCCAAACCACTAGTCTTGGCCTTTTATCGGCACTGAAAACTATTCGTCTCGAGGCGCCTCGCAGTCGTCTGCGGGATATTATAGCTAGCGGCAACATTTATGTAGGTACCACGGGCGACTACGCGCCTTTCTCATGGCTAAACAAAGACACCGGTAGTTATAGTGGCATTGATATTGATTTAGCTCGAGATCTGGCAAAATCTCTGCAGGTAAAGCTAGTGCTCGTACCCACGTCTTGGCCCACTCTGGCGCAAGACTTCAAAGGCCAAAAATTTGATATTGCCATGAGTGGCGTGTCGATCAACCTTAAGCGGCAACAGTTAGGTTTTTTCTCGCAGGCCTATCACCGGGGTGGTAAAACACCCATAGCGCGATGTTCAGACAGTTTGAGCTATGACTCCTTGGAAAAAATTAATCAGCCTACGACACGTGCTATCGTGAATCCCGGTGGTACCAATTTCAAGTTTGCAGAAAAAAATCTGATCAAAACGACCCTTCGAATATTTGATGACAACCAGACTATCTTTGAAGAAATCGCAGAAAACCGCGCTGACGTGATGATTACTGACGCGATTGAGGTCATGCTACAATCTAGGCAATCTGCACTGCTTTGCCCAACTATGCCCGGGCAAACACTAACTGTCAGTGAGAAAGGATTTTGGATCCAACCCGACTTTCATTTTAAAGAATATGTGGACCAATGGTTGCATCAGCGAAAAATCGAAGGCGTAGTAAAAGAACGGATTGAACATCACCTCAACATAACGGCTGAGACGCCACTCACTACACACCATTAATAACTGCATCTCATTGCATACAGGAACTAACAATGGCTATAACTCCCTCCAGTACTCAAGAACTTTTGGTTGAACAACACGGTAATGTCGTCGTTATAACCTTGAACCGACCCGACCGACTCAACGCCATCAGTCACGTTCTTCTCACTGAGTTATCAGCAAAAATGACTGAAGCCAATAAAGACCCAGATACTCGATGTGTCATTTTAACCGGAACGGGCAAAGGCTTCTGCTCGGGGCTGGACTTAGTCGACGTAGGACAGGGAGGTATCGGTAGCGATAAAAAAGAGACCAAAAAACCTAAACAATTGTTCGACCTTCGCGATGCACCAATCAACGTCATGTGGAATATGGACACACCGGTAATCTGCGCACTTAATGGGGCGGCGGCAGGCTACGGCATGGACCTCGCGCTTTTATGTGACATGAGAATTTCAGGAGAGTCAGGAAAAATGGCCGCCCTAACAGCAAAGCGAAATGTCGTTCCCGAAAGCGGCGGCACATGGCTGCTGCCTCGCCTGATCGGCTGGGCAAAAGCCTCTGAACTGTATTTTCGCGCGCGGGTACTGAACGCCAAAGAAAGCCTTGAAATTGGCTTAGTTAACACAATTGTCCCGGACGATCAGCTAATGGAGGTTGCTATGCAGTGGGCCAAAGAAGTTGCCGATAACGCCCCACTCGCGGTCCAAACGACCAAACGGATGATGCGCATGGGGCTTGAACAATCTTACGATACCTCCGTAGACCAGCTAATGATGCACCTCGCTGGTATGTTCGATACAGAAGACTTTAAAGAAGGCGTGGCATCCTTTCTAGAGCGTCGCAAGCCTGAATTCACTGGGCGATAACATCGTGAACCTGCCAGCGAATAATCATCAATGGATGCTCGCCAGAACGCCGCTAGAGGGGTACCCCACCGACGGTGATTTTCGTCTTGATAGCTCATCGATTCCTGAACCTGCTGACGGCCAGTGTGTTAGCCGAACACTGTATCTTTCGCTGGATCCCTACCAATGGGGACGCCGTCGAAGTGGCGTCGAACAGGTCGGCGATGTTTGTCATGGCCGAACAGTATCGGCGGTGATAAAAAGTCGTCATCCGCACTTTAACGAGGGGGATATCATCTTTAGCACGCACGGATGGCAGGACTACGGACTGACGGGGTCGGGTATTTCAACATTTGGTTACATGCTGCCTCGGCGCGTCGAACCGGCGCTGGCACCTATCTCAAGCGCCCTCGGCGTGTTAGGTATGTTAGGCCTCACCGCCTACGCCGGCACCGCTCTACAATGCCAACCGAAAGCCGGGGAAACATTTGTCGTCTCTGCAGCTTCTGGGGGCGTTGGTCAAATAGCCGGGCAAATAGCCAAAATTTATGGCTGCCGGGTAGTGGGGATTGCCGGTGCTCAAGCAAAGTGTGATTTTTTGCAACAGTCTCTCGGCTTTGACGCTGCGGTTTCTCACCTCAGCGAGGATTTTGCCGATCAGCTGGCTAGTGCATGCCCCGACGGTATTGATATGTATTTTGAAAATGTTGGAGGCAAAGTTTTCAATGCCGTTTTACCTCTTTTCAACCGAGCGGCTCGAATTTCCCGCTGTGGACTGATCTCGCAATACGGCAATACCGACGGCCTTGACCCGCTGCAAACCTGGCAACACATCGGTCAAGCAGTCTTTGATCAGCAGGCAATGACTATTCATTCACTTTTTGTTGGTGATTATGTTGCCGACCACCAGAAGCCTTTTTTAGAAATAATGTCGCAGTGGGTTGCCAACGGCAAGGTCAAGTATAGGGAAGATCTTTGGACCGGCCTAGAACAGGCCCCGGCCGCCTTTACGGCTATGCTAGCCGGAAAAAACTTTGGCAAGACGATGATTGCAGTCGGCGACGACCCAACGTTGACCGATGCCATTAGCCACCGGCGTAGCGATGGTAATATTCTGGCTTAGCATCAATCAAACAGTGTGAACGTGTCTTTATGAATGACTATATTTTTTCTGGCCTTAAAGTTCTGGATGTAGGAACCGTTGTTGCAGGGCCAGTAGCTGCCACCATTCTCGCGGATTTTGGGGCCGACGTTATCAAAATCGAGCAACCGGGTGAGGGTGATTTATTGCGGGTACTATCCGACATACCCACCACTCCCGATGCCGACAGCAATTATTTCTGGCAAATGGATGGTCGCAATAAAAAAGACCTGACGCTAAATTTGAAAACTCCCGAAGGTATTGAAATACTGCACAAACTGATCGCTGACTGTGATGTTTATGTGACCAACCAGCCCTTTGGCGTTCGCCGTGCCCTTAAATTATCATATAACGATATCAAACCACTCAATCCGTCGATGATTTATGCATCTCTCTCGGCGTTCGGGGAGGAGGGCCCAGAAAGAGACAGTAAAGGTTTTGACCTGTTAGCCTATTGGGCTCGCAGCGGCTTAATGGATTTAGTACGCAGCCCTGGCTGTAAACCTTCTCAAGCACTGCCGGGGATGGGAGATCACCCCACTGCCATAGCGCTCTATGCCAGTATCGTCACCGCCCTGCTCAATAAAGAGCGAACCGGCAAGGGCGCTATGGTCCACACGTCACTGCTAGCTAATGGTCTATGGTCTGCAGCGAGTATCGCCGCGGGGGCGCTGGCCAATGGCGACATGGACGCTTATCGCGCGACTAATCAAGTACCTGCTGCCACCGGTTATGTTTATGCCACTAAAGACAATCGCTGGCTGCAGCTGACCATGATCAGAAGCGAGGGCCAGTTCCTACAGTTTCTCGATAGTATTGACCAACTCCATTTCATCAAGGATGAGCGCTTCGCAACGCCGGAACTTTGGTATGAGAACAGAGAACAGTTGTCTGCACTTATTCAGAATGTTCTGATAAATCGTGAAGCAGCAGAGTGGCTGGCTATCTTTGAGGCCAAGATGGTGCCCATTGAATTAGTAGCCACAGTCGATGAAGCGGTCCGGAACGAACAGCTGATTATTAATAACATGGTGGTCGCGCCAACTGATCCCGATATCGATGTGCCATTCATCATTAATCACCCTATTAAAATCTCCAACCTCGATCAGGTAGGCCCCAAGCGAGCCCCTGAACTCGGCGAACACACTGATGAAATATTGCAAAACTTGGGGTATTCCCACCAACAGATTTTGGCCTTGAAAGATAAGGGCGTGACTTGAATGCTCGATCGAGACACATTCGCAAGGCAGCCCATCTCAAAAGAAGGCGACACGCTAAGCGCTAATGTTGTGGAGAAGACTTAATCTAATCTCATTGATATTACCCTGACAATTGTCAATAATATTCATTCAGACAGCAGCCACTTTGTAACTAATAACAGCATAAAATCAAAACAAGTAGCATCGTCTCTGAAACAGCTCAGCAGCTGCTATATCTAATGTCTGGCCTCAGTGCCACCCACACTCTCGATAAGATAGGTCTTACTATGAGCACACCCGCCCGCGTTGTCGTTTTACCCAATGGTTCAAACAGCCTCGAGGTTCAGGACTTAATAATTCCGGATCCAGGTCCGCATCAGGTGGTGGTAAAACAATTTGCCTCCGGTATTTGCCATAGCCAGCTGCACCAAATGCGAGGGACGGAACGGGACTCTTCATTGATGCTGGGCCATGAATCAACCGGCGTAGTGCTACAAACAGGGTCTGATGTTAAGGGGCTCAGTGAAGGCGATATTGTTTTAGTGACATGGGTTCCCAAGGATGCGGCCAACACACCGCGAGCGCCAGAATCTGCAACGCTGGAAACAGCCGACGGTAGCATAGCTATATCGCAAGCGGTTTTTACCTGGGCCACACATACCATTGCCGATGAGCAATATGTGGTTAAGGTAGAGGGCGACATCGACACTCAAGTTACTTCGATCATTGGCTGTGCGGTTATTACCGGTGCCGGCGCGGTTGAAAATACCGCCGGTGTTAAAGCCGGAGATAGCGTTGCCATTTTTGGCGTTGGCGGCGTCGGTATGTCGGCAATTGTTGCCGCTAAAAAACTAGGGGCCAACCCCATTATTGCCGTAGATTTAGATGCCGATAAATTGGTATTCGCCCGTCAGTTTGGCGCCACACATACTATTAACGGCAAAGAAGAAGACCCTGTAGCCGCCATCAAAGCACTAACTCAACATCCCGGTAAGCGCGATTTTATGGGGGACGATATCAGTGGTGCTGATTTTGTCTTTGATTGTATTGGCGTTAAGGAGACCATGGAGACCATTCCACAGGCAGCTCGTGGCGGCCATTTCGGGGTTGATAATGGTGGTACCGCCATTTTGGTTGGCGTTCCGCACACTAGCGTTGAATTAAATGCTATTGATATGTTGCTCAATGAGAAGAAATTCATTGGCAGTTTCGCCGGTTCATGTACACCGTCACGGGACTTTTCCAAATACGTCGACTGGCATAGATCCGGGGATCTTGACTTAGACGCACTCGTGACAGAGCGCTACTCTATTGACGATATCAACGAAGCTACTACTCGGTTGGGTAATGGCTTAATAAGCGGCAGGGCTATTATTGAGTTTTAATGGTGTCCATATGATTTGGGTTGAGCTCCTCAACCCGCTCGCTTGCATCCATAAACGGATTACTCTTCGCCAATGAGTTCGGTACCTAGTCAAAGCATTAAGCAGGAACCCGTTGGCGAACAAATCAAGGACACCCTGCGTCTGGCTGCCCCGGTTTTTATGTCGCGCATTGGTGTGATGGCATTGCAGGTTGTCGATACGGCGATGGTCGGACACGTCGCTGCGGCAGAACTCGCCTATCTCGGTATTGGCCTTCCTCCCAGCTACTGGTTACTTATGCTGGGAATGGGATTGTTAATGGGTGCGGGCATACTGACCGCGCAAGCCAACGGCGCTGGCCGTCGTAAAGAAGTAGGGATTATCTGGGTTTCAGCGATGAAACACGGCCTGATTTTTAGTGTTATTTGTCTGATACTCAGCTACTTCGGTGGCGACCTATTGCTATACAGTGGACAGCAGCCAGATATTTCTGCAGGGGCCGGAAAAATCATGGTCGCATTTGCCTGGGGAATGCCCGCCATCATGATCTCCGCTGCAACGGGTGCGGTGATGGAGGGGATTAAGCGACCCAACATTGCAATGTACATGATGTTTCTCGCTAATATTGTGAACATAGGGTTCAACTGGGTACTGGTCTACGGCAATTTGGGGTTTGATCCGATGGGTGCAGAAGGTGCTATGTACGGCTCATCCGCCGCCCGCTGGCTGTCTTCAGCACTGTTTCTCTACGTATTCTTTAAAATGAACGACCGCGCTGCCTATGGACTCGTCAATTTGGGTCAAATCGCAAAATCCGAGATGGCCGCTATGGGCAAGAAAATTCGCCGTATCGGGATACCTTTATCGGTCGCCAATGCACTTGAAATGATGGCATTTATCGCCGAAGCAGCAATGGCAGGGTTTATGGGAAAAGCCTCTCTCGCCGCTTTCCAAATCGTTGTCAATGTTGCCAGCTTCTTTATGATGGGCGGCATTGGCATAGCCGCTGCGACCAGTGTGAGAGTTGGCAACGCGGTTGGCAAGGGAGACAGGCAAGGGCAGTGGACTGCTGGCGCTATCGGCGTTGGATGTGCCTTTGTTTTATGTGGCACTCTGGGTATTTTGGTGTTTGCCAATGCGGCGGGGTTGATCGCCATTTTCACGTCAGACGCAGAAATTGCTCAACTCACTATTGGCGCACTGTTAGTGTTTGGCAGTTTTTTCGCCTTCAATAGCATCAATATGGTGGCTGTAACGGGACAGCGAACTCTCGGTATTGTTTGGTTGCCACTCATTGTAGGTTTGTGCACTACCTGGGTCATTGGCTTTCCGCTGGCCTATTATCTCGCATTTTCCAAAGAGATGGGAATAACCGGATTGTGGCTAGGCTTTTCGGTTGGTGCACAATTTTCAATGATATTTAATCTGTGGCGCTTTCATCGCGTTGCAAAAAGCCGAGTCAAAGCTTACTGAATCATAAAGGCCAATTAGCCGTAAGCAATCGCTTAGGCAACCCACTACTTTTTTCGGGACCAACATGTTGCCAACCGCTCATCCAGTCGGCAGCGACGAAAAAATAGGGGGATGACAGGCTGCCGATCTCGACAGTAAAAAACTGGCATAGAATCACCGGCAGCAAACGCCACCGCAGAGTTCGCTGCCAGCACAGGCGCTAGCTGTATTCGTTGTCTTCCCACCAGGGGAAAAATTCCGGCATATCTTTTGAAACTTTATCGGGGAAATTGGGCGATCGTTTTTCCAGAAATGACGTAACTCCCTCCGCTGAATCCCCTGAGCGACCCCGGGAAAATATCCCTCTGCTGTCAATTTTATGAGCTTCCATCGGGTCATTAGTCGCCGCTAGTCGCCACAACATTTGACGGGACAAGGCAACGGAAACCGGAGAAGTATTTTCAACAAATTCTCTGGCAAGCCTTCGAGCTTCAGGCATTAAGTCCTCGGGCTTGTGCAAAGAGCGCACCAGCCCCCCTTCCAACGCTTCCTGCGCACCAAATACCTTCCCTGAAAAGGTCCATTCTAACGCTTTTGACATGCCTACTGCTCTGGATAGAAACCAGCTTGAGCAAGCTTCTGGCACCATTCCGCGCTGCGTAAACACAAATCCAAAGCGGGCAGTTTCTGAAGCGATTCGAATATCCATAGGCAACTGCATCGTGACACCAACACCTACCGCTGCACCATTAACCGCAGCAATCACCGGTTTAAGACATTGGTATATTCGCAATGATAACTTGCCGCCACCGTCTCGCACTGCGGCATGAGACCAGTTGATCGAGCCGTCGGCGCTTATTGCGCCCTCCGCTCCCTCACGCGACGGACTAGCCCCCTCTTCAACCGGTTGTTTCGACAGCGCTTCGTAGTTAAAGGTATCAGCGCCTGCCGATAAATCTGCACCTGCACAAAAAGCGCGATCCCCGGAACCCGTGACGATAATAGCTCTTATCTCATCGTCAGCGTCCGCCCGATCGAATGCATCGATCATTTCCTTTAGCATTTCATTGGTGAAGGCGTTCATTTTTTGCGGACGATGTATGGTCAGTGTAAGAATAGCGTCTTCAACATCATATTTTATTGTGTTGTAACTCATGGCTTTAGTTTCTCCTACCGTCTTTTGGTCATTGTTATATTTTTTTGAAGCAAGAATTTCGAGTGTTTAGGCACTGATAAGATGGTACCCTTTTTTACCAGAAGATGACGAATTTTCTAAGCACCACGACAATAAACTAAACAGGCGGTCACTAAACCCGGTGAGTATAAATAAGCAGTTGATGCGCTTAATCCAATGTGAGTATCTGCGCTTAGAAGAAGAGACGGGGGTCATTCGAGCCGGCAGTAAGGAAATAGAACGACAGCTACAGCAACTCCCCGCTGAACAGGCCATTGTAGAGCGAGCGAACCGCCTACTTTCAATCACCGAGAAAAACAGCCTGCAGGCTCCCTCTCGACACTATCGGCAATTATCAATCGCACTGCTCGGCTTTTTTGGAATACTGGGAGGTTTAGCAACGGTTGAAGTATTTTCCGGCGTCGAACAAGCATCCGCCAATTTTTTCTGGATTCTATTAGCCCTGCTCGGCGTCAACGCTATCTCAATGTTTATTTGGCTGCTTCTTATTGGCTGGCCAAACTCCGCCGATCAAAACGACTCTTGGTTGATGTCGATACAAGCATGGTTAAGTCGCAAAAGCAGCCAAGACACTAGTGCACTGCGAGCTTGGCAGCAGGCCATATCGACCACCGGCGGTCAACAATGGCATCTGTCAGTAATATCCCATGGCCTCTGGCTAGCCTTTCTAAGCGGAACTTTAGTCATGGCGTGGCTGCTGCTTTCAATGCGGCAATTCGACTTTGTTTGGGAAACAACCATTCTCAGCGGCGATGCGTTCGTCAGCATTAGCCAATGGCTAGCCACTTTGCCTAGCCTACTCGGCATTCAACTACCGACAGCTAGTCACGTGATGGTAAGTCGCGTGGGCGAATCACCCCAAGACCCGGACGAGCTGCGTATATTATGGTCAAATTTATTACTGTCAAGCTTGGCAATATATGGTTTGTTGCCCCGAGCTGTGGCTTTGTTATTCGCAATATTCGCCCGCCGCCATCACTGGAACAACGTCTTACCTGACGTCAGTACACCCTATTATTATCAACTGAAAATGCGGTTGTCACCTGACACCGTAGCTGAAGGTATTGTCGATGATGATGCGGAAACCTGTCATCAAACGCATAACTTCTCGGCGTCGAATACGGCGACCATCGCAAAGCTACAGCAACTGGATGACGTCTGTCTTGCAGGTCTTGAGTATGACGGCGAGTGGCCCCCCGCGTTATCAGCAATTGGGCTGGATGATTTAGCCCCGATAATGTTCAGTGTCAACGCTATTGATCGGTCAAGTCGAGAGCAATTGCTAAGCGAGGCCGGTAACAACAGTATCCGCAATATTGTTCTAATAGCCCGCTTCGAAGCTGCACCCGATCGCGGAATTATTCGTCTCATCCGGCAGCTCAACAGTAAACCCGCAACCTTGTGGTTATTGCTGATTCAGCACCGCAGCCAACAAACTTCGCAGCAATGGCATGATTGGTTATCCGCGGCTACTGATGCACAGTTACCACAACAGCAAGTAGGTCGACTCAACATAGGGATAGGCAACGATGGAGCCTAAAGCGAATCTACCTCTGAACATCGCTGTTGTCGGTCATACCAATGTCGGCAAAACATCGCTTATCCGCACGTTGACACGACGCAATTCCTTTGGCGATGTCTCGTCCAGTCCAGGCACTACCCGACACGTCGAATCTCAAGTCCTAATGGTGACCGGACAAAAAATAGTGCGCTTGTTGGACACCCCCGGGTTTGAGGATTCTATCGGCCTATTTGATACCATCGAAACGCTGGATGACGGTCGCGAGAAGCTGGGTATAGACCGGTTGGCATTATTCCTTCAATCAAAAGAAGCCGCCTCTAGTTTTTCTCAAGAAGCCAAAGTCATTAGGCAGCTATTGGAATGTGATGTGGCGTTTTATGTGATCGATGCTCGAGAGCCAGTGTTGGGGAAGTATCAGGACGAGTTACGAATCATTAGTCTTGCGGCAAAACCCATTTTTCCCTTATTAAATTTTGTCGCATCGGACAATAGCCGTGTAGATCAGTGGACAAAATTACTGAAAGCACTAAATTTGCACACCTCTATGCAATTTGACTCGGTTGCTTATGATTTTTTCGCCGAACAACAACTCTACAAAAAAATGCAGACTATGCTCGCAGTCGGCTGGCAACAACCCTTAGAATTATTGATAAACCATCGTCTTGAAGCGTGGCAAGATCTTTTAATAGCAGCCGCCAACAGGGTAGCAACACTGTTAATCGACACCGCCTCTTATCGACAGGCGATCACCAAAGATACCTCGCTTGCGAGCAGCGCAAAGCAGCTTCAGCAAACCATTAGAAAAAAAGAAAACACAGCGGCGCTCGATCTCTTAGCGCTATTTAAGTTTCAGTCTGACGACTACGGCGCAAACCTATTACCGGTTTCAGAAAACAGCTGGAAACTCGATTTATTTGATCCAAAAACATTAAAATTATTCGGTATAAAGGCTACGAGTACAGCGGCAAAGGGAGCAGTGATTGGCCTCGGTATTGATATGGCGGTGGGCGGCGTCAGTCTCGGCGCAGCGGCGGCGCTGGGCGCATTACTCGGAGGACTTTGGCAAACAGGCAAACAGTTTGGTCGCGAAGCCATTGCCTATGTTAGCGGCGAGCGATACCTCTGTGCAGAAGATAACACCCTGATATTGATATGGCGACGAAGCACCTCACTAACCTCGGCATTGCGTCATCGCGGCCACGCTGCGCAGAAGCCCGTCATGATAGCAAAGCCACAGTCAGAGGCTAATACCGAAGAAACTACCGCCGACCAACAGGTGATGCTGTCACTCAAGATAGCGCGCAATCATCCGCAATGGTCCAAACGCCAGGGGCTCGTTGAATTCGCCCCTACCGCCAAACAAAGGTGTATTGCGGCGTTAACCACAATCATCATTGCTCAATGGCGGGAAACATATAACATTCAGTAAGCCGGCACCCCATCAAGCCTCTTGTCTTGCTATTTCTCGCAGTCGTTTTTTATCAATTTTTCCCGTTGCGATTCTAGGCAGTGGATCCACACTAATTTTCAAATAGCGGGGGACCTTAAACCGCGCAATACGTTGCACGAGGAAATCGTGAAGCAACTGTTCCGACAAGCTACTACCACCGCAGTAGATTGTCGCACCCACCTCTTCGCCCAGTCGTTCGTCGAGCACACCGTACACAGAGGCTTCGAGGATTTGATCATGCTCTAGCAAAGCGGCTTCAACTTCAGCACAACCAATGTTTTCACCGCCACGAATAACCAGATCTTTAATCCGGTCCACTATGTAGAGGTAACCCTCTTCATTGAAAAATCCGACATCGCCGGTTTGCAACCAATCGCCGGTCATCGCTTCAGCATTGGCATCGGGACGATTCCAATAACCTTCAAACAACGTTGCACCCTTGATTTGCACCTCACCGCGCTCGCCTGTGGACACCTCATTGCCCTCCTCGTCGGCAATCCGTACATCCACAATAGTGGCAGCTCGCCCAGCACTGTCTGGGTGATCGAGGTAATCGTGACCACCGATACCCGTGCCTATAGCATTAGTTTCAGTCATACCCCAACCGGTATTTGGTAAGGCACTGCCAAATGCTGTGCCAATATTCTTTACCTGATCAGGGGCGCGAGGGGCACCACCACCGCCAACAACGGCTAAACTGCTCAAATCAAAATCAGTCGTCTTCGAAATTTCAACTAAATCGCCAGTCATTGCCGCCGGTCCAACAAAAGAGGCTATTTTTTCACGGTCAATAAGTTCCGCCGCAAAATTGGCATCCCATTTATACATACAAACGAGCTTACGCTGAGCTCGATAGCAGGACAACATCACGGCATGTGAACCCGTCACATGAAACAACGGCACACCTTGTAATGTTGCGAGTTGATAGCCCGTATCTTCGGGGGCTTCAATATTAAACTCAGCGGCATGCAGACCCGTTTCAAACTCCCAGGACAACAACGCTGAGATAATATTTCCGTGGCATGACAAAACGCCTTTCGGATGACCTGTAGAGCCCGAGGTATAAAATATTGTCGCTGGATCCTGAGCGGTAAAATTGTCAACAGCGGGCATGTCTACCGTATCAACATTCAATAACAGCTCAGCAAGGTTAGCAGTACCACTGGCTAAAGCTTTCGAAGGGCGAACCGCAATGACTTGAACGTCGACATCACCACGCACTGGCTCTAAGCGATCCAGCCGTTCCTGATCAGCGAACAGCACCTTGGCGCCACTATCATTAAGACCGTAAGCCATCTCGTCGGACAACCAAAGAGAATTCATTGCTACTGCTATAGCACCAATCGATGTAATCGCATTAAAGGTCAGTATCCATTCCGGATAGTTACGCATTGAAATGGCAACGCGGTCGCCCTTTTTAATACCATAATCATCAATCAGCAATCGTCCAATCTGTGAGGCTCGCACCCATGAGTCCTCAAAACTGTAGCGCTCATCTTCATAAACAATAAAAGTTTCGTCACTGCGGCTTTCATCATACAAATGCCGTAATGTCTGCGGCGCATTTTTAAATACCCGACACGGGCGTCCCCAAAACTCTCCGGGCACAATTTCATAGTCTTGCCCAGGACCGGTGGCAGCCGCTGCCAGTTGCTGGCGACTGGGTGTTTTTACTTCTGTCATGTTTTGCCTTTTTTATTCTCAGTGTAATGCGCTAACTTACTGTGTTTTCACCCTAAGTATCAAGAGTTTCACAGAAATATTGCGAGTAAATAATCTTCTGATTAATAGCCTCTGGTCAAAGACACCTTACCCTAACCGCAGAACAAACTAACAACACATGCATGCCTCCTTGAAAACCGTTAAACTAGCAAGCTTTGCCCCTCTCAAACAGGTATAAATAATGAGTAATGTTCAATTACCCGATATGACATTGGTAGAAGCCCTGCAGACACGTCGATCGGTTCGAGGCTTTACCGACAAAACCATCCCAGACGACATTTTGAAGGCAGTCTTTACCCAAGCGCAGTTAGCACCTTCTAACTGCAATACTCAGCCATGGAAAACGTATGTAGCCTCAGGTGCCTTGCGTGATTCGATCAGCGAAAAGCTGATAGCTAAGGTGATGGGCGGTGAAAAACCTAACTACGACTTTGACTATAACAATACCTTCGAGGGAGACTATCGCACCCGTCAGGTCGAGTGTGCCGCGGCGATGTACGGTGAGATGGGTATCACTCGCGAAGACCGGGAGGGTCGCGGCCGCGCGGGGCTGCGCAACTTCCAATTATTTGACGCTCCCTACGTTGCTTTTTTTGGTATGGAGAAACAATTTGGCGCCACTATCGCACTGGATGTAGGCATTTACGCACAATCACTGATGCTCATGTTAACCGCCTATGGGATTGGCTCCTGCGCAATGGGAAGTATGAGAAACTATCCTGAAGTGGTCAGGGAAGCCTTTGACATTGACGACAACACAGGCATTTTGTTTGGCATGACATTTGGCTACGAAGACAGCGCCGTACCCGCCAATAACACCCGCGTGGGACGTGAAAGCGTTGACGATGTTGTGGTGTTTAAATCGTAAAATTCTGCAGGAATTGACAAAAAGGAGTAAGCCAACGGCTTACCCCTTTTTTGTTTAAAACTCTTTCACTCTGTCATCGAGGAAAAGACCCCTTAACCGCCAAACTTATAGGCGACATCGAGTCCCCAATATTTCGGATACAACAATGTTCCAGTTTGTCTAAAGTTGGTGCCTTCATTACCCGTATTAATTTCACGGATGTTGCGTTCGTCGGTAACATTATCAACAAATAATCTTGCACGCCATTTCTCATCAACGCTCCTCCAGGCCAAGCTGGTGTCAACCTGATAGCGAGAAGGAATCAAATCTAATTCATCTTCAACACCGTTAGATTGCATTTCACCGGTATAAGAGTATGTCGCTCTCAAAGTAACGGCGCCCATTTCAGTCTGCCACTCATAACCGCCCCATACTGTCGCCTTATGCTTAGGAATCCGCTTTAACTCAGAGCCATTAGCATCTCGCTGATACAACTCTGGGCTAGTCGTCGCATTCCCGAAAAGAGAACCCGGTAAATCTGGATCATTTTGATAAACCACCAGATATTCATCACTGTACTCAGTCTCGGTATAACTGTAGTTAGCACCTATCGACAGCTCATCCGTTGGGTACCACAGCGTTTCAACTTCTAGGCCGGTATTAGTGGCGCCAGGCGCATTTTGGACAATGTTCACCGAACGCCCTCTAACGGGATCAAAGACGTTCAAACGATCCTGATAATCATCATATTCATAACGGTATATTGATCCGTTTAACTGTAAGGTGCCATCCAAGTGCAAACCTTTGTAGCCCACTTCATAAGAAATAACCGTTTCTTTACCGTAAGAAAAAGGATCATCAATTTCGGTAACGATACCCGACGGCCCTGTGGCAATACGAGCGTCGGTGACACCTAAGGAATAACCTCCCGCGCGATAACCGGTGGTTACTGAGAAGTACATCAAAATGTCGTCGGTGGGGGTCCAGTCAAGATTCACTCGATAATTCACATCATCCCATGAGTCATCGCCGCTGGTGGCCGACGTTTGCGCCAGCGGAATACCACCGAGTAGCAGGGGCGTTGCACAAGCGGCGTCGTCAAGGGCACATACCGGAGCTATGCCGTCGGCGGTCCATGTAGCGCGACCATATAATACGTTTAACATAGCCAGTGCTGTTCTACCGGTGGTGTCATCGTAGCCGGCCTGCCCCGTCAAACCAGGAAGAGCTCCCAGCGTATAATTGAGAAAGCTTGGGTTGCCATCTGCACCAATATTTTGTGGATCTTCTTCAAATCGCAAACGCCGTTTTTCCACCGCCGTTTTCTTATCTTCAGCCCACCTCACACCTACCGTTAAACTGAACTCTTCATTAAATTCATAGGTACCCTGCGTATAAATCGCCGATGATTCGTTTTCGATAGAATTGGCTTGCACAAAGGAGTCACCTCGAGGATCACCAGCCCATTTTGACAGCACAGAGGTATGGTCAGCCACTTCATCAAAGGTTGGCGGTGTATTTGGGTAGGCCCCAAAGAAACTACCATCGTTACCAACTCCAACCCCAAGTCCCGCCCAAAATGCTGCTGCCCCCGGGCTCAATACATTGTCATCAAAATCAAAGCGCTGGGTGTAACGCTCAGTGGTATCGCTCAGGGAGTAATCTTGACTGCGACGCTCATCAAAGTAGTAAATACCCGTGGTTGCAGTCCAGCTATCACCCACCGCCCAATCCAATTGCATTTCGTAAGAATCGCTTTTGACCGTCTCAAGTACGGTTTGACGATATTTTGTGAAATCAGCATTGGAATAATCAATATCCTGATTGTAGCTGTAGTCAAATTCGGTATGACCATAAATAAACCTGAGTGATGTTTGCTCACTAATGTCCCACTTCGCCTCAACATGGCCAGACGCGTGATCAAACCTCTCCGCATTACAGCTATTGAGCGTACTGGGGAAGACGCGGCAATCACCGCCCTCGTTATTGACCGCCACCAAATTATTGGGATCTGATTTTGACCCGCTAGTTTGACCGGCTAACTGGTTCTGATTAAAAGCAGGGTTGGGGTTGTAAGGAAATTCACTGGCGTCGATGCCAGCTCGGCGATTTAAGGCCCACTTTTCTTCGCCGGTAATGGGGTTAGTATAAGACCATGCACCAACCGTACCTGCCGCAACTTCACGTAAGCCCAACACACCTTCATTGATACTTCTTGTGCCTCGAGTAGCGCCGCTGCCTTCGTTGATAAACACCTGACCACCCACTGAGCGGTCGGATATGCGATCGTTGACCCGCGCATTAATTTCGATGTCATCCGTTGGCAGCCACGTTAATGCGATAGCAATATTCTTGTCGTGAGTAGAGTCGATGTCGTTCCCGGCAACATCTTCCATCCATGCGTCACGGTCACGCTGGCTGGCGACCAGTCGACCCGCTAATTTGTCGGCAATAAGAGGACCGGAAAGCACACCGTAAAACTCCTCCGTACCATAATCGCCAAGCTGCGCTCGCACTTCGCCTTCAAAATCAAAGGTGGGTTTTTTGGTGATGTAGTTGACCGCACCACCGATGGAATTACGACCGTAGAGTGTGCCCTGCGGACCCCTCAATACTTCAACGCGCTGGAGGTCATAGAGGCCACTCTCTGACGAAGCAATACCAAAATCCGGTGAATATACGCCGTTATAGTAAGTTGCTACACCAGGATCACCACCCAATGCCCGAAAATTACGCCCCACACCGCGTATCCGGATATCATAAGTATCTCGGGTGGTTGCAGGAATATAATTGATCATTTCATCCGCGCTTTGAATCCCTAGTTCGTCAAGGTTCTCGGCGGTAAATGCAGTAATAGAGATGGACGTATCAGATACCGTAGCTTGCGTCTTTTCGGCGGTGACAACCACTTCCTCGATTTTACGCTGCGCTATTGCTGAGGTGGAAAGGATGCTGGCAATCGACAGAGCTAAGAGACCTTTTGCAGAGAGTTTAAGGGCCATGAGTGAACCTCCATATATTATTAGTATTATTATTAGCGGTAAAAAACAGTTATTTTTTGACCGACTTCATCAACATAACGTGATGCTGGGGCCTTGTAAACATATATTTTTCAGCAGAAATGTCGCATTGGATGAATATTGAAAATCCCATCTATGCAGCTTCTACGGCAGAAACATGGGGCCCGAGAATAATTTATAGGGCCGCTGAAGATCGGAACAGGGGGCGTCTTCACCGCTCTCCGTTTAGAGAAATGCATAAAAAAACCCCAGGGCTTACCTTCATAAGCGCCTGGGGTTTTAGAAAGCATTCCCGCTAGCGCGGGAACTGTGAAGCCGGTTATCTTAGCTATTGGCAAACCGAGTGGTGTGATAATCAGTGCTGCCGAAAGAAAACTGAATAGTCGTTAAACGCTTGAAGTAGTGACCCACATCCAATTCGTCAGTTACCGCGATACCACCATGAATCTGTACAGACTCCTGACCCACCAATCGGGCCGCTTTGCCAATACGGCTCTTTGCCGCCGACAAGGCTTTAGGCGCACGACCATCTAAACGATCCATTTCCATCGCCGCCATCAAAAGAATTGACTTGGCTTGCTGCACTTCAATGAACATATTGGCCATACGATGCTGCAGCGCCTGAAACGTCGATAGCGTTACCTTAAACTGCTTACGGATTTTGCTGTATTCAACGGTTTTGTCCAGTGACACTTGCATGGCACCAACGGCTTCGGCACAGACTGCAAGAGCGGCTTTATCAATTGCAAATTCTATCGCGCCTATGGCACCGCCGATTTCGCCCACAATATTTGCGACCGGCACCGAAACATTTTCGAACCAAATGTCAGCAGCCCGCTGACCGTCAACATTTGCATAGCTGCGGCGACGTACACCCTCAGCATTGGCATCAACAACAATCAAGCTAATACCATCACGATCTGTTGTAGCGCCAGCGGTGCGAACCGATACAACCAGCTTTTCAGCCGACTCACCGTTTAATACCACGGCTTTGTGGCCATTGATGGTGACGTGGTCCCCATTCATTTCCGCCGTGCACTCAACATTGGCTGCTTCATAACGGCTTTGTGGCTCTGCATACGCAAAAGCTAATTGCAGCTTTCCTTCCATCATTGGCATCAATAATTGGGCTTTTTGCTCTTCACTTGCCGATTCGGCTAAAACTGCACCGGCCAAAACTGTATTCGCAAGAAACGGCTCTACCAACAGACCTTTGCCGAACTCTTCCATCATAACGATAAGATCGACCGCACTGCCGCCAAAACCACCGTCTTCTTCTTTAAAGGGTACTGTTAACCAACCCAGCTCAGCAAATAGCTGCCAATGCTCAGCACTGAAGCCCTGGCCGCTTTTTGCGATCGCTTGGCGGCTTTCCCACTCGTAGTCTTGACTGATAAATTTACCGACGCTGTCTTGCAGCATCTGCTGTTCTTCACTGTATGAAAAGTCCATGTCTATCTCCCGCTTACAAGCCTAATACGGCCTTGCAAATAATATTTGTTTGAATTTCGTTACTACCGCCGTAGATAGTTGCTTTGCGGTTGTTGAAGTATCTCGGTGAGCTGTTGGCCGCTTGCTCTGGCCCGATCTTAATTTCCTCGTAGTCAGCAACAAATTGCTCACGAACAAACGGCAGTCCGTAATAACCCGCCATTTCAACATTGAGTTCATCGATCGCTTGCTGGATTTCAGTGCCCTTAATTTTCAGAATAGACGACTCCGGTCCCGGTGCTTTACCTGTGCTGACCGCTGCCAGAGTACGCAAATCTGTGTATTCAAGCGCTAGTAGTTCGATTTCAATATCGGCTACCTTTTGCTGCCACATGGGGTTCTCACTCAACATGGGACCACCATCACAGGTCTCTGCTGCTTTTGCTTTGATTTTGCTGAGACGTATTTTCGAATTTGCAACGCCAGCAATACCCGTGCGCTCATGCGTCAGCAATACTTTTGCATAGGTCCAGCCTTTGCCTTCTTCACCAATGAGGTTCTCTACAGGGACTCGTACGTTGTCAAAATGCACTTCGTTGACTTCAGGAGTACCGTCTAACAGATAAATAGGAGACACTTTAATGCCCGGGGTTTTCATATCAATCAACAAAAACGAAATCGAAGCCTGGTTTTTCTCTTCTGCAGCACCGGTGCGAACTAGGCAAAAGATCCAATCAGCGTGCTGCCCTAAAGTTGTCCAGGTCTTGGTACCGTTGACGACATATTCGTCTCCGTCGCGAACCCCTGTAGTTCTCAAAGATGCAAGGTCAGACCCGGCATTAGGTTCCGAGTAACCCTGACACCACCACACATTACTGGCCAAAATATCTGGCAAAAAACGCTCTTTTTGTTCTTCGTTGCCATAGGTATAGATCACGGGTGCTACCATCGATATACCAAAAGCCATGACTGCAGGCGCTCCAACTTTGGCGCACTCGTTGCTAAAGATATACTTTTGGGTGGAGGACCAACCAGTACCGCCGTGCTCAACAGGCCAGTTAACCGCAGCCCAGCCTTTATCGGCTAGAATTTTTTGCCAGCGAACATGATCTTCCTTTTCCAGCTCATAACCATTATTCGTTTTGTTACGGATATCGGCGGGGAATTCATTCGCCAAGAAATCAGTTACTTCTGCCTGGAACGCGAGTTCCTCGGCGGACAAATCAGTATTCATTGCAATTCTCCTTGCATTCTATGTACTCAACTTTCATTTGAAACTTATAGTCGCTTTGACAACGTGGTAAATACGCCACTAATTGCTAAAACGACCACTAAATTTTTTCAGAAATGGAAAAATTATCGAATTAAAAACCGTTAAGACAGGCAAAGCGGTCAAGTTGATAGCTGTAATCACCAAAGGTTTGTTGCGCGGCCCTAGCACGTTTCATATAGAAACCCATATCATACTCATCGGTCATACCAATGCCACCATGCATCTGAATGGTTTCGTTGGTTACGTTCTCCGCGATTTCACACAGCTTTGCTTTGGTTGCAGCTGCCATCAGCGCCAAGTCGTCGTCATCGTTGTCAATCGCTTGCAACGCAGCCAATACCATCGACTTACCCAATTCCAACTCAGCAAACATATCGGCAGCACGGTGCTGTAGTGACTGAAAGCTACCAATTAATGCCTCAAACTGCTTGCGTTGCTTTAGGTATTCAATCGTGGTTTCAAACGACTGCAAACATAACCCTAACAGCTCAGCCGACAGACCGATATTGGCAATACTAAGTGCTTTTTCAAGTACCGCCATGCCGCCATCCAATTCACCGATCAAGTCGCCTTTACTCACGACAACGTTATTCAGGGTGACCTTACCCGCATTGCGGCTGTCTACCATAATCACCCGTTCACAACTCAAACCCTGCACATCACCGTCAACCAAAAACAGACTGACACCAGCCGTGTCACCGGCCTCACCAGATGTCCGTGCAGCAATGATCATTTTGTCTGCCACATGAGCATCCAACACCATTACTTTCTCACCACTTAAGCTGAAACCGTCGCCATTAGCTGTTGCTGTCAAAGCAGTGTGCGCCGGACGATGGTGCCGGCCTTCTTGCAGAGCTAATGAAACCAACAACTTTCCTTCAGCAATCGCCGGCAACAGCGCTTGTTTTTGGGCGTCATTACCAGCAAGGTTGATCAGTGTTGCGCCCACCAATACCGAAGACTGCATCGGAGATACCGTCAGCTGGCGACCCATTTCTTCTAAAATCAACCCCAAACCTACATAGCCATAATCCAGGCCGCCATAATTTTCAGGGATTGCAATTCCCGCCCAACCCATTTCGGCCATCTCTTGCCATAGATCCCGGGAAAAGCCATCTGCATTGCGCTCGTCACGCAACGCTCGCAACGCGGCAACGGGAGCTTTTTCCGCTAGGAAGCCGGCAGCGGCATCTTTTAACATTGATTGTTCTTCGTTTAATACTAGTGGCATCGTTTTTACCTATTCTCAATCCGTTCGACTCGCTAACATGTCTATTAGCAGCTTGCGCTCCATCCATGCGGGCTCGATGTATGGAGGCATCTAATAATTTAAAAGCTATTTCAGGCCCAATACACGCTTAGAGATAATATTCAGCTGGACTTCAGTTGTGCCGCCCTCGATAGAATTACCTTTGCTACGCAGCCATGTTCTGGACATTAAACCATCTTTGTAATTATCACCTTCCCAGCCGAGCGCTTGCTCGCCCTCGATGTCCATCATCAGTTCACAGCGGGTTTTGTTCAGTTCCGTACCATAATATTTGAAAATAGCAGACGCTGCGCCGAGGCCTTTGCCTGATTTGGTTTCGTCGCCAACTCGCTCCATTGTTTTTGAGAACGCTAGAATATTCAATTCCAACTTAGCGATGTCGGTACGCAGCACGGTGTCGGCCAAGCGGCCATTTTCCAGCCCTATTGCATCAACAGCAGACTCGCAGAATTTTTTCTTTGAACCGCGCCCCAGACCACTGATCATTTCACGTTCGTGGGTTAACAAGTATTTGGCGATTGTCCAGCCCTTGTCGCGCTCGCCCATCAAGTTTTCTTTCGGTACTTTTACATCGTCAAAAAATGTTTCGCAGAACGGTGAACGACCACTAATTAGCAAAATTGGTTTGACGGTCACGCCTGGCGTGGTCATATCGAACAGCAGGAAGCTGATGCCGTGGTGCTTACTACCGGTATTGTCGGTACGAACCAAGCAAAAAATCCAATCCGCTTTATCGGCACCCGAGGTCCATATCTTGGAACCGTTAATCAGAAAATGATCACCCATATCTTCCGCTTTAGTCTGTAGGCTGGCCAAATCGGAACCCGCTCCCGGCTCGCTGTAACCCTGACACCACCAGATAGCACCACTGGCAATTTTCGGCATATGCTGGCTTTTTTGTTCTTCACTACCGTATTCGAGCAAGGCTGGCCCAAGCATCGATATTCCCATACCCTGAAGAGGCGTTCGGCACTGTAACCGTGACATTTCCTCCCCGAGAATTTTGGCTTCATCGCGGTCAAGACCACCGCCACCATATTGCGTAGGCCATGTCGGTACCGTCCAGCCTTTAGCCGCCATACGATCCATCCATAACTTCTGATCAGGGTGCTTAAAGGTAGGATTACGACCTCCTCCAACGCTGTCGGACTCGTCCGCCATAGGTTTACGCATGGATTCGGGACAGTTTTCTTCCAGCCAAACACGGGTTTCGGTGCGAAATTGATCAAGATTAGACATATTTTTTCCTCTCTACCTCTAAAAAGCTTGGCGCGAAGACTACTTCATAAACTAAAATATCGCAATCGACACCCTAAATACATGTCCATTCTGTAATTGAGAAATTAATGTTTAAGCTGCCCGCATTGCTATTTCTGCTATCACTGACCGGCATCACCGTATCAGAGCCATGGACCTCCTCAGTGCACCCCTGGGGGGACCCAGACTTGCAAGGCACCTGGACCAACGCAACAGTGACCCGGCTGGAGAGGTCTGACACCCACTCTCAGCTTATTCTGTCTGACTCAGAGGTGATCGCTGTAGAGCTTGATGCTGTTGGGTTTCAGGAAGATAACGACACCCTGCCTGACGGTGATCTTGAGGCGGGCGTTGGTGTTGGCGGCTACAATAGTGCCTGGATTGATCCCGGTACCCGAGTGCTGCGGGTCGATGGGCAGCCACGCTCGTCAATAATTGTAGAACCCGCTGATGGCAAACTGCCCTACAAATTCTCCGGTCGATTCGACTTCTTCAGAGAACTGCTCAAAACCCAATTGCGAAACAACCCTGAGGAACAACTTTTGGGGGATCGCTGCATGGTCGGTTTCGGCTCCAGTGGGGGCCCGCCGATGCTACCGGTGCTTTACAATAACAATTATCAGATCGTGCAATCGCCGGGGCACGTGATGATCATGATTGAGATGAATCACGCCGCACGAACCATTCGCATCAATGGCGATGCGCTGCCAGGGTCTATAACCCCTTGGCTCGGAGATTCAGTCGGACACTGGGAAGGCGACACACTCGTTGTAAAAACACGGGGATTTCATCCTCAGCAAAGTTTGCGAGCCGCGATCAAACATCAACTGCTGATGAGCACGAACAGCGAGGTGACGGAACGATTCACTCGCATCAGTGAAACAGAACTAAACTATCAGTTTACCGTCGAAGATGATGACATCTACAGCCAGCCCTGGAGTGGTGAAATCGCGTTACGACCAACAGATGGTCAGATTTATGAATACGCCTGCCATGAAGGAAATTATGCACTGCCTGGGATTCTAGCGGGAGAGAGAGAAACGGGTGTCGATGGCCTCCGCTGGCTGATCAACTTACTGACGGAGCCACAATTTTAGCCACGCACCTAACCGTAAGCCATTTCCAACATTTCTCTCACGCTTTGGATCTGGACTGTCCAGTAGATGGCTGAAAAAATGAGAATTGTCGCCGATGCAGCCAAAGCAGACACCTGCAAATCGTCCATTGCTACCTTTTTTTTATCACTCATTACTGCCCCTCTGACCTTTAACTTGTTAGCGGGCGCTTAGCACTACGCCCCTGCTCACCCTTAACCTGAAAAACCTATCCAGCGCCCGGCCCCCGCAACGCTGAACCATACTACCAGCGACGACAGCGCAACGGCACGACGAACCAGCGGGCTAATATCATCAAGACTTTTTGCCAACAGCGGCTTTTTAATACCATAGGTAAACAAAATTCCGACCGATAGGGCAAGCATCTTGTACCAGTAGACCTCTAAATAGTAAATTTTCATGGCAACACCACAGGCCATAAAAATACCGGTGAGTAATACCACCGCCAAGCTCCGGGAGAATATCGTATGGGATTTATCCAGTACCTCCCGCTCGTCCATTTCAGAAAAACCCAAACCCAACAGACGACCATCACTTACTATAATAGCACCACCCATCAATGCCATTGCCAGCAGATGAAAGGCCTGAACGACGGCAAAAACAGCCCCCCAGGTTGTCCCAATCACCCCAAACCATGTGGTTCCCATCCACTCAAAGAAGGGTTTAAGCCCCACCCATGCGTCGACACGAAGACTTGAGAATAAAAATGCCGTAGCCAGCAATACGACAGCGACGGTAATTATTGTTCTGTAGTAAGAACCCAGTGAAGCAGTGGACATTGGGCAACTCCTTTAGTTGACGTAGCGGCGCAACCCTGCGGCTGCACACTATTTTTATTGACCGATTTTTAAAATTGCGCTTGGCCGTCAATACAACCCGCCAGCACGCCAGCCAAACCCGACTGTCCGTGAGCGCAGTCAAACCAGTCGTAGGCAATCAACCGACCACAGATGACAATTAAGACCCAAAAAATGATTGAAAGCACCGCACCTAACCGCAGGCCAATCGGCGCCTTGGCGTCGGTGTCCCATGATGAAATAGAGCGTTTCATTCGCCAGTGAAATAATAAAGCATTCACCGCCGCCGCAATCAACAACACCACTTTTATCCGAAGCCACAAGCTTTGGCCGGAGCGCACCGGAATCGCGTAAAACAACAAAAGGCCAGTGATGATCATTACTGCAAAGCCAAAAAACATCGGCATGCTTAGTTTTTCAGCAACTTTTGACGCAGGAACATTGGGGAAGGCATAACCCAGCATGCGAAGATCAATAAGAAATAGCATGCCAAGACTGACCATTAAAAACAAAACGTGAGTGGACTCAATCCAGTTGTACATATAAAAAGACTCATGCAGCAGCGTGCTTGATTCCAAAGAGTCTAACCACACACTAAAGCTGTACACGGCCTGATTGATCACAGTCGTTTATCTCCGATTTATTCTTAGACTTTTTCCGGCTCAAGATCAGTGGCTTTTGTGCATCCCTGCGCACCGTTCACAACACCATTAACAAGCCATAGGCGCTCGTTATCATCTCACGTTATTGCACTATTCAAACTCATAACGCTGGGTAGGTCCGTCGGTCATTTCAACCGAATAGTCGAAGAAGCCAGCCACGGTTAGTCGAAGTGTCATATCCCCCAAGCCACGGTTTTGAAAATACCAACCATGAATGCCGGTAAAAGGTGCTCGTAAAACGCCATTGTCAGATCGCTGCCGACCCTTGGCAAAGCTTTGCTCGGCAACAGCTTTGTCGTCAGCTTCACTGTGCAAATCAAATAGCACGTCCTCCTGCGCTTCCCAAGAAAATATTAGCGCACCGTCTTCGAGCATATGGTATTTGTATTCCAGTGCTTCGAACGGCGCTAACTGAAATTCAATGACGTCTTTGCGCCATTTCGCCGGCTGTTGCTGCAGCGCCGACACCTGGCTACCTGAAAGCCCTATTAAGCCTAGCTGCTCACCGGTTCCCAATGGATCGAACCCATACTCTGCAGGCAATACCGCGACAAACAGCACCGCGGCTGCAATCAACATTGACGCGATTGTTGCCAGCAATATGGGCTTCTTACTCGGAGGCTGATTGTCATTCATATAGTTTTCGTCTCTTTTTTACACCAACAAGAAGCCAGTAATCTGATAGCCAAACAGAACAAAACCGGCACACATTAGTAGCGTATTTACTGCAAAAGCTTGTCGCTGAAACGATGGCCGGCTGCGCCAACTCGACAACACTAACAAGATAGCCGCCAAAGCACAGAGCTGACCTAATTCTACGCCAATGTTAAAACTTAAAAGATTAGTTAGCAGTCCGTCACCATCCTGAACAGAATCCTGCAGTTTAGTAGCCAACCCCAAACCATGGCAGAGACCGAATATAAAAACAGCAGCCTGAGTATTCAATCGCCACGGCAGGAACGCCTCAAACCCTTTGATATTCTCGAACGCTTTGTAAACGATAGATAGACCAATAATAGCGTCGACCAAATGGCCATTAACTTGCCAGCCCAATAACACGCCTAACAACAGTGTAATGCTGTGACCAACCGTAAACAGAGTGACGTATAAAATGATGTCGCGAGGGCGGTAAAGAAAGAATATGACCCCTAATAAAAATAACAGATGATCATAACCGGTGAACATATGTTTGGCACCGAGATAGAGAAAAGGACCCGGTGCAGCACCGCTAAGACCCATTACAAACTCGGCATTCTCAGCCGAAATATCATGCCCCCAAGCTGCTGATACAAAACCGAGCAACAGCAATGAGCCGACTAACCTCACCAACATCTGAACAGGCATTAATCGGAACGCTCCGACTCGACTAAATACTGACTATGGCAAGCTTTGCACACTTGATAGATGCGGCCACCAGCATCAAATAAAGCATCACTGTCCTGATTTTGCGCCGCCGTAATGGCCATTGTTGCGGCCGCGGTCAACCCCGCTGAATATTCAACCCAATCGGCTCCGACAGCACGACTGGGCATCATCAAAAGATTACCGGTCTCGGCAACTATGGCAGCACTATTGATAACATGCTGCCAGCCCTCATCCGTTGTGGGTGCTAATTCACGCTCACCCTCTTCAGTAATAATAGTTCCCGCAGAATCCCACAGTACATCCGAGGCGGGTTCGAGGATCCACAGCATGGTCTCTCGAATATCGGTTACCGGCTGGTATTTAGCGCTTATATCGGTCGCCGAGGTTGCCGAGTCTTGCCCGCAGCCGGCAAGCAGTAACAGCAGTGGTGACACCAACACATACAGAATTTTTTTCATCAAGAGTCCCCAAGACGGTAATGACTTTGCTGCAGAGTACTGAAATCGACTTCTGTTTAAAAGTACAATATCTGCACAAAACTGATTCTGACGGTATTGTAATTCAAGACATGTCTCAACCGCTGGTTAATTGCTGCAACCTTAACGACCTGCCTCGAACCAAAACCTTGCAGGCAATACTGCCCAACCGAGCTGTCCATAAAAGCATGTTTGTGACCGCTTTAAACTAATCATCATCATGCACGCGCAATACGCCTTCCTGAGCCACGGAACAAACCAGCGTACCGTTCTGGGCATAAATATTACCGCGACTGAAACCTCTACCATTCTGCGACGAGGGGCTATCGTGAGCGTACATTAAATATTCATCAGCCCGAAAGGGCCGATGAAACCACATACTGTGATCTAAACTGGCCATTTGAACACCCGCCTCCCAGCCATTAACACCGTGGGGCAAGGTCGCAGTATCATGAAGCGTCATATCTGATGCATAAGCCAAAACACATTGATGTAAGGGAACATCATCGGGAAGAACACCATTAGCTTTCATCCATATGTCCTGATAAGGCGCCATTTTTGGTGGCTTAAGCAGCGGCTGCGGTGTCACTGGGCGAAGTTCGATAGGGCGATCTCCCAATAAAAACGGCCGCATTTTTTCCGGTATGCTATCGCGGATCTTCTCAAGCAATTCAACGTCACTCTGAACATCTTCCGGACGAGGCACTGCATGCATCTCAATTTGGTGCTCTAGACCCTCTTCAAATTTTTGAAACGATGCCGCTAAGGTAAAAATCGGTCGGCCGTGCTGTATCGCCACCACTCGCCGCGACGTAAAGCTTTTACCATCTCGACTACGATCAACTTCATAAAGAATCGGCACTTTAGGGTCGCCGGGGCGCAAAAAATAAGCGTGTAACGAGTGGCAGTGACGATCTTCCACCGTCCTGTAGGCAGCCACTAAAGCCTGACCAATAACCTGGCCGCCGAACACGCGCTGGGTTCTTGTCTCTGGGCTGCGGCCTCGAAACAAATTTACTTCTATCGCTTCAAGATCGAGCAAATCCAGTACTTCATCCAATGCAACGCCCATAAACATCCTTTAATTCTTCAATCGTTTTTGTTAATCGTATAAAAACGCCGGGCATTGCCCGGCGTTTTTTCAAGTAAACTGCCTGTGGTTATTTGCTAAAGGCTAGACCACCAGCCGCATTAGCGGTGTAATCTGTGTCAATACAAAAGATCTGCAACACGCCACCCTCGAGAGCTGGTGCGGGCAATGGGTTGTTAGAGGTACACACTTTACCATCGCGGGTAAAAGTCACGTCTCGTGTATAAGTGCCGGTCAAAGGGATTGGATACGCCACCCAGCGCTCTTCGTCAGGAATAAAGCGAAAAAATCGATCCGTCATATTTTCATTGATCCAGATATCCTGAGTATCAGGATGAACACCCAGAGCATAGGGAGCAGGACGATAGCCCGGCGCATATTCAGGCATATCATAAACCTTAGTTTTAAAGCCATTGGGGTCAATACGCGCCAAGGTACCTTCGGAATAGCCCGTCACCCAAAGAATCCCTTTTTTGTCGAAGTGCATACGGCGAGGACCCCGCACCGGTGAATCAAATTCTGTTGGCTCCAGCGTTTCAGGATCAATACGCCCGACTTTGTCGCCGAACAAACGCCCATACCACATGGAGTCATCCAGCGGATTGATGTCAATCCCGTAGGGCTGGGTTCCAGCGCTGATACCTTGCGGCGCCACGCTTGGCAGATCAATGATCGTAAACTTGCCAGACACCGGATCCAAGCGACCAACCTTCTCAGAGCCCGCCAAGGTAAACCAGACAATACCGGCCTTATTAACACGAACACTGTGTGGGTAAACGGCACCAGTGGCCGGGTCGATCTGATGACTGGCTTCCCACTTATCCGTTGCCGGATTAAATACACCTATACTCGTGCTGCCAGTATTAGTTACGTAGTATTTACCGTCATTACCCAAATCCAATGAGTGTGGACCATGGCGCTGATTCGGCCCGTAATTGGCGATACCGTCAGCGGTACGATATTTGTCAGAATCACTACCCTTCTGCGGAATATACTCTGTCATGCCAGTTGCGGGATCGGTGATTGACATGTGATCTAACGACTGATCAACGGTATAAAGCATACCGTTTTCATGGGCAATTGCGTCATGGGGAACACCGCGGTTGAGCAATGGATACTCATAAATTTTTGCCGTCGCCAACTCTTTAGCCAGCGGAAATTCAGGTCTAACCGTCAGTGGCTTACCGTCAAAACCTTTAGCAAAAATTTCGGCGCGCGCATCGCGTAATTTCATATCAAAATTGCCGAGGTATAAATGCATCCTATGGACAGTCTGCGCCCATGATTTTGCCGAGCGTGGCACCCGCGTAAAGGAGTTACCCATCTGGTGGCAGGACAGGCAATCGCGCTGAAACTGATAACGATTAAAATCTTTGTCGTCACCCTGCTCAAAAGGCAAATTACCGAAGTGGTAAGCCGCAGGCAAACTCTCAGAAATTTCTCGATCACCCGTCATGGCAACCAATTGTAAATCTTTATTAACCGCCGCATTCGCAGCAAGCTCAACCACTCCCGTTGAGTCACGAAAGTACGGCGAGCGAGAACGCAACTTCAACTCGCCCTGCAAGCGGGTCTGAAGCTCATAATTGCCTTCGGCATTGGTGTAAACAGACTCTGAAATGTTGTCAGCATTGGTCAGCCGTACCATCACACCCTCCATCGCCTTACCGGTTGTATCGGTTACCTTTCCGGCCAACGTACCCGCTGTTGCTGATACCGCCATGACAGTCGCAACTAGCATTCCAAGCGTTGTTGTTAATTTTCTCATAAGAAAACACCTTATTTTTTTATTAGTCTTCAGTGACTGAGCAGGTCTCGTCTCCCGCGATAAAAATAGACTTCACAGGAGCGGCTAATTCATCAATCCACACTACAACAGTTCTGTCTTTTTTAAAAGTCGCTAAATTGCTCTGAGCACAAACAAAAACCGCATAAAAAGATGCTTTCAAAGCACTTTTTCCTTACCTAGATGAACATTAATTAATGATCTGCTACTCCGTCGCTTACTGCGTGAGATCCGCTAGTGTTTGCGAAACAGATTGTGTACCATCGCGGTCAAGTATTGGTCATCAGTAGACCCTAACTCATACGCACATCCACCATGAACGCCACAACTTTGAAGGAACCACATTATGAATCATCTAACACGCAGCTATAAGCTATTTGCCGTTGTTTGCTTGTCAGCCTTTCTGTTTGCCTGTGCCAGCACACCCAATTATTCAGAATATATTCTGGGACAATGGGACACAGAAATAAGCGGCTTTCCTATTACGCTTGAATACAGCGATACTGAAATTAGCGTTATCGGTTTTGGTCAATCCATACCCTATGTATTAGAAGGCAACACCATCTCATTTGAATTTCAGGGAATGCAGGTATCGACCATAGAAATTGTCAGCGACAATGAAATGGTTCACACCAACACAACCACCCAAGCCGAACAAACCATGAAGCGCAAGCTATAGTCCTTCGGTAGGTTATAGTCCTTGATTAGCTGAGCTCGTTTTACGTGACTCAGTTACATCTTTAACCTCAGCAACAGCTAACATTCTTGCTAGACGATGGCGGCAATGCCGCCCTCCTTCTCCCCTGAGCACTGGCTAACAACAGCAGGACTCGGCCACTCTCTCAGCAGCCATCTTTTTTACTTCGCAATAACGCCACCCGCCGTCCTCTCTCGCCGTGACTATTGACGCCTGCACGCTGTTAGATGAGAAAACATAAAGTTAGAAGGCTGGACTGAGGGTTGTCGCGAAAGTTAAAGGGACTGGCCGAAGCAGTGAATGAGACAGCACAGCGCATTAAGGCTCAAGCACTGCGGAGGGAACCCCGGAGGGGCCAGAACCATACAGCGAGGCCCCCAAGCTCAGCCATCGGCGGCAAAACACCAAACGCCCCCACCAACCGAACTACCAACTGATTATTGCTTTTGTCGGTCTAATCCGGCGGGCTTTTGCATAATCGCAACGCTATTTTTTCATCACTTCCAGCATTGCTTGCATTTTTTGATGCAACATATTGACGGCCTGCAGGGGACGGACCATGACTTTAAATTCAATGATTTTTCCATCATCGTCCCAAGTAATAATATCAACGCCATTAATATATTTGCCGTCTATTTCCGACTCAAACTCCAGCACCGCATGGTTACCGCTGGCAACTTCTTTAGAGTAACGAAACGACGACTCAGCACTCATGACTAAACCTTCCTGATGGACTTTGTTGTCAGTAGTGTTAAAAGTATTGCCCGCCGCTGAAAGGTACAACTTAGTCAATGCCTTGCCTTTCTGCGGTGTAAAAACAACCGGTGAACAAAACACACAGTCGTCATGTAGCAGCTCATCCAAACCACCTGGCAACTCACCTTTCATGTGCTGATGCCATCTTTCAAGATTTGTTGTGCTCATAAGAGCCTCCCTCGTTGTTGAGTATTCCATACAAATCGACTATTCGTGCGGTGTTAACGGTACTAGCTTGGCAGTTGAGGTGCCTTTCGCCAGCACTTCGCCTGCTTCATTTAACAACCGGCCTTCTAAAAACCCCAGCGATCGGCCACGCTTTTCAATCCAGCCTTCGGCAAAAACTCGACCCGGTGACACTGATTTTAAAAAGGTGACTTTTATCTCCAGCGATAAAGGCGACATCCCATAATCCGTCGCCATAATCACCGAGTGCGCCATCGCGGCGTCAATCCAGCCGGTGACAAAACCACCCTGAACAACGCCACCAGAATGGCAAAATGCCATTTTTGCTTCGTACTCAATGCGAACACAAGTGGTTTCTTTATCGAATGAAACCACTTCTACCATGCCCAATGATTGGTTAAGATCATTGGGGACGCCCATCACTTTTCCATTATCCGCCGGTGCTGTTTCAGTATCCATAGACATCTCTTGTTGGTTTGCCGATTATCGGGGCGCGGGTTATCAGGCCTAAAGTGGCGCTGAAACCTGAAACATTGACGAAGTATCAATCGCCCGCCTGCTAAAAAAGCGGTACATTGTATACATAATTTTCAAAGATGAAATCAGCACCGCTTTCATCCCTTATAAACAGCGGTCAATGTGGGAGCCTCCCCTGCCAGATTCTTTAAAAAACAACCATCAGCAGCAAACCTCCGATAACCACTCACCGGCGGATGATACCAGCCTTAATAGCCCCGCCGGCAAACGCGCCTTCATCCTACTCTGGTGCACGCTGCTGTTCATGGGCATGGGACAATCGTTGGTATTTTCAACACTTCCCCCTATTGCCCGTTCGCTGGGCATGACCCCCATGCAAATTTCGCTGATGTTCGGCGTCTCAGCTGTTTGCTGGGTATTTATGTCGCCGAAATGGGGACGAAAAAGCGATACCTGGGGCAGAAAGCCCGCCATTCTTATTGGTTTTGCCGGTTTTGCCATCTCTATGGTGTCGCTGCCGACGGTGGTTTATTTAGGCACCATATCCGTCCTACCGGTTGCCTGGATGTGGCCACTGATGATCGTTTCTCGCGCTATTTTTGGGATTTTTGGTTCCGCTAATATGCCCGCCTCTCAGGCCTGGGTAGCAGAGCGCTCCTCCCGAGCCGATCGAACCAAACGCATTGCTGCCGTTGGCGCGGCTTTCGGCGTTGGCAACATGTTAGGGCCCGGCATTGGCTCTTTGCTGGCAGTATTTGGTATGCTGACGCCGTTCTATGTGGTTACTGTGCTTGCTGTTTTGGGGGCAGTAGCTATTCAGGCCTATCTCCCGGAAAACGCCAAACCACCGAGTCACAGCAACGATGCCGAGGATAAGCCGACTCTCAAGCTGACCGATGAGCGAGTATTACCTTTTTTGATATTGGCCATAGCGGCTGGTTTGGCCCACGCAACACAGGTGCAGGCGGCGGCGCTGTATTTTCAAGACATGCTTCATCTCACGGTTCAGGAAACACAACAATACGTGGGTATTGGCCTCATGGCAGGTGCTGGATCTGCCATGTTTGCACAGATGGTTCTCGTCCAAAAGCTCAATCCGTCACCCCGATCAATGATCTACTATGGCCTCTCGTTAACAGCCATCGGCTACACGTTCCTGATTTTTGCCGACAGCTTTTCGCTATTAATCACCGCTATGATGGTGACCGGTATGGGGCTAGGGCTGTTGCGCCCCGGTACTAATGCAGCCGCGTCGCTGTCTGTGTCGCATCAGGAGCAGGGAGCCATAGCAGGGATCATGGGGGGCATAGGGGCAGCGGGCCATATTATGGTGCCCTTTGTGAGTATGAACTTGTACGCTATTAAGCCCGAATACCCTTTTATTTTCACCCTCGTGTTGATCTTAGGCATCATGGTGTTCGCCGCTAAGAACAGCACCGTCAAAAAATCGGGAATGACCCGCACGGCTGAAGATTAAAAAGCGCGGATAATCACTCCCGCACATACCCCCCAGCTGCTAGGCACGCAGTGCCAACCAACCTAACCAAGAGGCCTGTTCACAGTGGATTTAGCACATTTTTTTATAGCTGCTAAACTCATCGTAGTGGCTAGATCAATTTCACAGCAATTCGTCGTTGCTATGATCAATATACTGTGTTTCACTAGCCGCCATTGGTCCCCCAAAAAAATCAACAGGGACCAGTTTGACAATAACGGATTTTTTATAATAACGCGTTACCCGTCAAATCTAACAGGAGATTGACCTATGACCCACGTAATACACCGGAATCGACCCTCGGGTTTGTTCCAATCAGCCATAAAACCGCTATCCCGCGGGATTGCTGTGGCGGTAGCACTTGCTGCTACGCCGTTAGCTTTCGCACAAGATGACGAGGTGCTTGAAGAAGTACTCATCACCGGTTCCTTGATCAAAGGCACGCAAACAGACTCAGTACAAAATGTTTCTGCTTACGATCGGTCTGCGCTGGATATGCAAAACACACCAACAATTACTGATTTCATCAAAAACTTGAGCTTTAGCTCCGGTGTAGACGGCGACTCTAACCAATTTGAATCCAATGCTACTGAAGGTTTGTCAAACGTCAACCTTAGGGGTCTTGGACCAGCCAGAACACTCGTTCTCATCAACGGTCAGCGCCAAGTAGCTGTGCCCGTTCGTTTGGGCGCAGGTCGTTTTGTTGATACCAACAGTATTCCTTCTGCCGCCGTTGAGCGCGTTGAAATACTCAAAGAAGGTGCTGCAGCCACTTACGGTTCCGATGCGATCGGCGGTGTTGTTAACTTTCGCACCCGTAAAGACTTCGAAGGCTTTGAAGTTCAAGGCGGCTTCACCGATATCGAAGATAGCGATGGCGACATGAACCTCAGCGCTATATTTGGTACCGTTATCGGCGATTTTAACTGGGTAACTTCAATTGGACTCAGCTCACGCTCACAGCTTCGGCAGAGAGACCGTGATTGGTCGTCAAATCTTGATGGGTCGGCATACCCTTTCGGTGGTTATTCCTCTATCGGTAACCCAGGAACGCTTTATCCATTTTTAGATACCAACCCGGCCGGTGATGGCCTCGGTCTTGATACTATTATTGGGCCAGGGCTTCCTGATCCAGGTTGTGCGGACGTAGGTAGTCTTGTTGCCGGTGGCGCTTGCCGCTTCCAGTACACTCAATTCGACAACCTGGTTGAAGATGAGGAACATTGGCAAGTTTTTTCTGAATTAAACGGAGAATTATCTGGCGGACAGGTAGTTCACTTAGAATTCATGTATGCAGAGACTGAGGTTCCCAACTGGGCGACTTCGCCATCTTATCCTCCACAGCGATTAATTGACCCTGTTCAATCTGTAACTGCTGATAACCCGGGCTGGGCTAGCTTTACTGAGGCATTCCCAGGCTACTTAGCGGCACTACCAGCAGTGCCTGACTATATCATCATGCGGGGTCGTGTGAATGGTGCCGGAGCAAACGGACCTCGTGAAGCGAAAAGAGAATACGAAACATTGCGTTTCGCAGGATCAATCGAAGGTCAGTTCGACAACGATATTGGCTACACCGTTAACGCTGCTTACTCACATTCTGAAGGTGGCTACAACAGTGTCGATGCCAGCATAGAAAAGACCGCACTGGCCTTTAGAGGTTATGGTGGTGAAGGCTGCGGTGCTACGCTGAACAACGATGAAAGCGTTAGCCCTAACGGAGCTATTGCTGGCGCAGGCGACTGTGTCTACTACAACCCGTTTTCAACCGCTATTCAGTTTGGTTACAACGGACAATTCGAAAACCCTAACTATGATGCTTCAGTAGCAAATTCGCAGGCATTGCAGGACTGGATAGACGATGAGTGGGAAGTTCGTGGTGAAAACGATTTGTTCACCGCTGACGTCATTTTTAACCAATCGGTTGAAAATATCGACTTAGCGTATGGTTTGCAGTATCGCTATAACGAGGTTTCTCAAGACGTTGATTCTATTGCCAATTTGGCCGACAACCCTTGTCGTGTCACTGGTTATAAAGGCTGTCCTGAGTCTAGCCAGTCAGGCTTACACAGCTTCTTGGCTGCAGGATCTGACTTTGACCTGGACTCAACGGTTTATGCCGCTTTTGGTGAAGCAAACATTGAGCTCAGCGATAAACTGAACATGAATGTTGGCGTTCGTTATGAAAACTATGGCGATGGCCTAGACACATTTGACCCTAAAGTGGCTATGCAATATCACTTTAACGATAATCTGTCGTTGCGGACATCGTTCCAAACCACTTATCGGGCACCTGATCCCAATCAGCTGGATGACTCTACCTCAACAGGTCTATCTTTCGTCTTAGCAACATTGGCATTTAAGGCAATTGATGCAACGGGTAACCCTGATTTAGAACCTGAGTCAGCCTTTACCTACAATATGGGTCTTGTGTGGAGCTCTGATAACTTCCAAGCGTCATTGGATTATTGGGCCTTTGATTTTAAAAACCCAATTATCACTGAGTCGTTTAACCAGATCGTTGGTGCTTACGCCGCTGGTGGTGATTCTAAAGCCGCGGTCCAAAGCCAAATCACCTGTCAAGGTGGTGTTACTGATGGTTCTTGTGCCGCTAGTGGTATAGAGCGTATACAAGTCAATATCGTCAATGGGCCACGTACCCAGACTAACGGCTTTGACTTCTACAGTGATTACTCGACAATGATAGCTGAAATGCCAGTGAACATTGGTTTGGAAGGTACATACACGCTGAAGTATTCTGTTGACTCATACTCTATTGGTGACACTAAAGTTGCCGACGGATTTGAAGCCGCTGGATTCTATAACTCGGGCAACAATGTACGTCCGATACAAGACTTGAAAATGCGCGTGCATCTTAACGTTGCAATTAACGAGTACCTTAACGCGTTAATGTATGTGAACTATACGTCTGAGTACGACGATCGAAGAGACGCTGTTAAAAGCGCCTTCGGTGTAGACTCAGTTGATGATCACACCACGATTGACTTCCACTTGTCGACTACACTGATGGACGACTCTTTGTCGTTGACTGCATCGGTACTTAACGCCACAGACGAAGATCCGCCTGTAGCTTATGGCGACTTGATGTATGATGCTTATTCGCATAACCCTCTGGGACGTATGCTCAAAGTAGGCTTTAAATACAGCATGTAAAATGTCCTTAGGGATATTGTAAAATAGAAAAGGCGCCGAGCAATCGGCGCCTTTTTTTTGTCTATACAATAGATCACAACACTCTATAATGCCGACCCCTATGAGGGCACACTCGAACAGTTGATTCGGAAACCCTATCCCAGCGTCTGTCGACTTCGAGAAACCTCTTGTCCAATAGCTCTCCAGCACCTACTCCTAGTGAACCCCACTCATCTGAAGCGGCTAAAATTCGGCGCCGGGCCTTTCTGGTTATTTTCCTCGGTATGCTGTGTTTGGGTATGGGACACTCGATTACCTTTACCACACTGCCACCGTTAGCTCGCGAAATTGGCCTAGACGAGCGCCAAGTAGGTGCAATATTTTCGCTGTCGGGATTGTTATGGGTGATCATGAGCCCGTTCTGGGGGCGCAAAAGTGATGGCTGGGGCAGGCGCCCAGCACTCATCATTGGATTAGTTGGCTTTTCCATCTCGCAATTTTTATTTGCTTCAGCAATTCAGAGTTTTTTCTGGGGCGCAATCAGCATCACCTTACTGTTCCCTATTCTGATCGCCTCGCGGGCAATTTATGGCTTTCTGGGTGCTGCTGGCCCCCCCGCAGCGCAGGCTTATGTTGCTGACAGAACCAGCCGCAAGGAACGCACCAAAACCGTTGCCACCATTGGCGCAGCCTTTGGTATGGGCATGGCCGTTGCACCAGGCTTTGCTGCCGGCTTTGCGGTGTTTGGTTTACTGGCGCCCTTTTATGCGGTGGGCTTTTTTGCGCTGGTTTTTGCCGTGCTTATTTATTTTTATGTGCCGGAAACCATCAAACCCCGGCTCCACGCTCGCGGCCACCACGAAGACAAAGAGGTAAGACTGCGGATTTACGACAGCCGGGTATGGCCGTTTTTGGCCTTGAGTATTGCTTTCAGTATTGGCGGGGCGTCGGTGTTTCAGACCATTACCTATTTATACATCGACAAACTGCAGTTAGATGCTATTCAAGGCACGCAAATGGCCAGTGTCGGCATGATGGCCTCTGCCATGAGCACCCTGTTTGCCCAGCTGGTTTTGGTGCCACGGTTAAAACTGTCGTCGCGGGTAATGATGCTTTTGGGAACGCTGGCTAGTATTCCAGCCTTTGCTATTTTTATTGTTGCTGACCAATATGGCCCAATGGTATTCGCACAGATGTTAATGGGCTTGTCAGCAGGCTTTGCGGGGCCTGGCATAGCCGCCAGCGCTTCCTTAAATGTTGAACCCGAGGAACAGGGCTCAGTCGCAGGGATTATTGGTGGCAGCGGCGCATTCGGCTTTATTTTAACGCCCATCATTGGTATGCCGCTGTACCAGTTAAATATTAATTACCCCTACTACATGGCACTGGCTATTACCCTCTGCGCGCTGGTTTTTTTACTCAGTAACAAAACCCTGCGCAGTGTTCGCGAGCATGTTCCCAGCGAAGAAGAAATGTTAGCCACCAGCGACGAAAGGCCAACACCTTAATACGGACAAACTAGCCGCTCTTAACCCCTTACTAGCTGCTCATGGTCGTGAGGCACTTTTATTGCCACCGTTAATAAAACGATCAAAACCGCGATACATAGCCATTCGGCGGCGGCGTAGGTACCAAAGACGTCCAACCCGACACTGAATAATGCCGGCCCGATAGCGCTGGTGAAGACCATAACTGCCGTGCACAGGCCGCTAATTTCTCCGAGATGTAACGGCCCAAAATTTCGAATAAAGCCCAAGTTCGAGATCACCGACCAAAACCCACCGCCAGCGCCAAAGCCTATGACTAATAACCAATAGCCCCACTCCGAATGCAAATTCAGCAAACCAAAACCCCCGAGAATGAAACTCACCAGCATCATTATCAGAAAGGGCTTAAGGGGACGTTTGTCGGCCAGCCAGCCTACTAACAAATTTACTGATGTTGAGCCAATGGCGGCGGGCAAAAAGTAACCAAACGCCTCAGCCGAAGTTCTTCCCGCTTCAGAAAAAATTGAAACAATATGGAACACCACCGCCGTGCCAAACAGTGAGTGTATACCCAAACTTAAACTAAGCACCCAGAACAGCTGGCTGCGGCGTGCCTGCGCAAAGGTGAAATTGATCACCGCAATCGCTACTGCGGGCGCATCATCCTCGCTGTGACCATCAACCATAACGCCGCAGGTGGTCGGATCATCCCTAAGAAAGAGGTAGGCAAACACCGAAAATCCGGCACAACAACCTGCCAGCACCCAAATGGCCCAACGCCAATCATTTACCGCTATTAGCCAAGCTAATGCTAACGGTGCCAGCGAGAAGCCGAAACTAACAAAGACACCTCGGGCACTGCTGACCAACCCCCTTCTTTTCTCGAACCAGAGCAGCAGCACATTGCGCGATGCACTGGTCAATACGCCTTGACCAAAAAAACGTACGCCAAAGTAGCCCAGCATAATAAACACAAAACTAAAAAAAGGACCCCCGCCAAATAGTCCCGACAGCTGATCGGTGACTGAAATAAACATCAGCATAAGAGCCAATGAGATACTCGACACCGCCACCATCAAACGACCCCCAAAACGGTCATACAAGCGGCCCGCTCTGGTCAGAAACAGCGACGATCCGATGGTGCCAACCATATAAGCCACGGACAACTGAGTGCGACTTAAACCCAGCGCATCAATCAGCGGGTCCGTAAATACCGCCATACCCATAGTCTGGCCGGGAATACTGACTAAAATACCTAAGGTGCTGAGTAACAAAATTACCCAGCCGTAAAAGAAAGGGACGCGGCGAATATCAAATGGCCAATCGGCGCGACGAATACGACGTAACATAGAGAGTCAACTTACAGCGTTATTATCAGTGGACCACGGGGAATGACTAAAGCCTGTCTTTTCAGTACCGCAGCGCCCAATAGTGTAGCTTGCAGCCCGGCACATTACCAAAAGGACATCAGATCATTGGGGGCAGAAAACGGTTCATGACTATGGCATACTCTTGACCGACCCAAATAAAGACAGGGTCGACTTGTACTACCACCACTAATAACAGGAGCTTCCCATGACAATAGGTGTCATCGCTACATTAACCATTGCCGAAGGCAAGAATGCCGAATTCGTAAAAATATTTACTGAGCTGTCGGCTCAAGTCAACGAGAAGGAGCCTGGTTGTAATTTTTATCAGGTTCACCAGTCACGCAAAGATCCTCAGGTCTATGTTGTGCTGGAACAATATGCCAACCAAGAAGCATTAGATGCCCATGGCAAAACTGATTATTTCCGTTCTCTGGGCAAACAAATGGGTGGCTGTATGGCCGGCGCGCCAGATGTCGAGCTCCTCGACGGGGTATAGTCGTCTTACTATAGCGGCTGGAATGTCCACACTTCCGGCCTTCTTTACCGCTTTTAGCTCTAAACTCAGACCGAATTACTCGCAACTAACTATTCAAGTATAGAGAGATCTCACGCATGAAAACTATCCAATTATCCAAACCGGGTGGCCTCGATAATTTCAAAGTCGTAGACACCGAAAAACCCGTAGCCGGTGCCGGTGAAATTCTTGTTGAATTAAAAGCCAGCTCGTTGAATTATCATGACTACATTGTCGCCATCGGTGGAATTCCAACGCCGGACGGCAGAATCCCTATGTCTGATGGCGCCGGCACGGTGGTCGGAATAGGTGCCGGTGTAAACGACTTCTCGGTCGGCGATAATGTTGTCAGTACATTTTTCCCAAACTGGGTATCGGGAGATCCCTCGCTACTTAAATCCAGCGTTGTGCCCGGTGACTCCAGCGACGGCTATGCAAGAGAGTATGTTTGTGCCGCTGAAACCTCGTTTACCAAAGCGCCCACCGGCTATTCTCATCAAGAAGCGGCGACAATTACCTGCGCCGGTGTCACCGCCTGGCGCGGCCTGATTGTTCAGGGGCAAGTAAAATCGGGCGACTGTGTTTTGGTGCAAGGGACTGGTGGTGTTTCGATTTACACATTGCAGTTGGCAAAAATGGCCGGCGCAACCGTTATTGCTACGTCTTCCTCCGGCGAAAAAATGGAACGCCTCAAAGACATGGGAGCAGACCATGTGATCAACTACAAAGAAACCCCGAAATGGGGGAAAGCCGTGAAAGAATGGACCGGCGGACGCGGTGTTGACCATATTGTTGAAGTGGGTGGACCAGAGACGCTGGGGCAATCTATTTTCGCCTGTAAAATGGGCGGTCACATTGCCTTGGTTGGGGTACTTACCGGCGTCTCAGGTAACGTGCCAACGGCCGCTTTATTTCAAAACCAGGTGACGGTGAGCGGTATCTCCGTAGGCAGCCGCCAAGACCAACAAGATATGGTGCGAGCACTGGACGCGTCAACCATGCGTCCGGTAATTGACCGCTCCTTCCCCATGGAAAACATTGGTGACGCCTTCAGGCATCAAGAATCCCAAAAACACTTTGGGAAAATTTGCCTGGATATCGGTCACTAAGCACATCGCACCGGCACCGTGATCCGTTGCTGCGCTCCTCCCCGAGGGAGGGGCGTATCACTGCGCGGTTTTAGCCGGCGCCAGCTCATTGCACGATGACACTTAACTGCGCAGCGACTAAAACGTCGGCAATATAGTCCCGCACATACAAGAACGGAGAGCACATGCCTGAGAATTTACCGGACAACATCGCTCGTGCTGGTCATGAAATGACTCATTTCATTGAAACTCACATTACTCCTCATTCGATTGACACTTCAGTCAGCGAACAACAGCGGCAAGCACTGCGCGAGACGATTCGCGAAGCATCAAAAAAAGCGGGCTTTTTCTATAAAACCCAACCCAAAGAATTTGGTGGTGACCCAGCATCAACGTTGGAATTGACCATGCTCAGAGAAATGCTGGCCGCGGCAAATTCAGACCTAACTTCCGCCATATTCGGACCCGGCCCCGGGGTATTGCACGCCGCCGAAGGTAGCCTAAAAACCCATTATCTTGAACCGGTTCTGCGCGGCGAAAAGAGAGGGGCTTTTGGCTTTACCGAATCAGACTCGGCAATACGTTCAACCTTCGCTGTTATCGACGGCGATGATCTATTGATCACCGGGCAAAAATCCTACGTGACCGGAGGTGCTAACGCTGACTTTGTTTCCATTTTGGTCAACGTAGAACAGGCCGATGGCAGCAAGATGGGAACCGCGATGGTGGCGGTCGACCGCGAAGCCGACGGGGTGGTCATTGACAGAGCATTTACTTCGATGGAGGGCAGTGGCCACGTATCAATGACCTTCGACAAAGTTCGGATTGCACAGGCACATGTCATTGGCAAAATTGGAGAAGGCATGCCGAGGGCCTTGGGCAATATTGGTAACGTCCGTTTACTGTTATCAGCACAGGCGATGGGTATGTGCCTATGGGTATTGGACTACGTCGAACACTACCTGCAGCGCCCCCATCGAACGGGCACACCACTAGCTGATAAAGAGGGCGTGCGCCTACGCTATGCCGATATGCGCATAGAGACTTATATTGCCAGAAGCGCACTTTATCGAACAGCCAGACTCGTTGATAGTGGTGCAAACAGTGTCAATGAAACCATTGCAACCAAGGTCTTTTGTACCGAAGCTGCCGGTCGCGTGATTGATTGGGGCGTTCAATTGGTCGGCGGCCAAGCCCTAGTGCAAGGGCATCCTCTGGAGAAACTATACCGAGAAGTGCGATCGCTCAGACTAACTGAGGGCGCCAGTGACTTGTTACGTCTAAATTTGGCCAAAGGAAAATTGGAACTCGGAAAAGGTAGCGTCTGAATAATCACCAGTGATCAGCCAATAGCCTGTGACAACACAGAGCCTATTTCGTCATTGATCACCAGGTCTGCGTGCTCATCGACATCGGTGACTTCCCGGTTGAGTATCACCAATTTGGCGCCCTGCTGCTTGGCGAGCACAGGAAAGCCCGCAGCAGGATAAACCAACAGCGACGAACCAATGGCAATGAATAAATCACAGTCCCGCGTCGCTTCCTCCGCTCGCCTCATTGCCAACGCTGGCATCGACTGACCAAAAGAAATAGTCGCGGTTTTTATCAAACCACTGCAGGCCTCGCACGGTGGTACCTCCCCATGTTGCTTGAAGGCAATTTCTAACGGCGCAAAATCATAGTGGCACCCGCAATCGAGGCATTTTCCGTAGGTCGCATTACCGTGCAGCTCAATCACCCGGTCGTCGGGAATGCCGGAATTCTGATGTAAATTATCAACATTCTGAGTAATGACACAGCTCGCTTTACCCGAACCAATCAGCTTCGCCAATGCTAAGTGACCACTGTTAGGCTTCGCCCTAGCCATACCATCGGAGCCTTCAAACTTCCGTCGCCAGCTTTCTTTCCGCATTTCTGCGTCAGCCACAAAATCCTGAAACTGAATCGGTTTTATCTTTGACCAAATACCACCGGGGGAACGAAAATCTGGAATGCCACTCTCGGTGGAAATCCCGGCGCCGGTAAAGAATACCACCCGAGACGCTTGCTCAATAAGCCGTGACAGCTCTATGACCGGTGAAGTCATTGCCCAATCCTCAATTGCCCCTCATTCATTCCCGTCAGACTATCAAGCCTACAGGCCACTGTCGACTGGCTAATCGCCAACGGTAGCGGGCTCCATTATTCATCAATCGGTGAAATAACAGTAGCATTGTTAGGATACCTCATCAGTATCCACTATCTGTGCGGGGAGCATTACCAGCCTTGCCTTTTAGGGTTTGTATTACCATTAGGTTACCTGCCTCAATTTTGATGGATTAGAATAGACGGCTTTGGGCTGAAGGTTTATTCTTGCTCACCGAATAACACCGTCCACTGACTAAACCGCAAAATCTTAAGGAAAGAACTCATGAACAGACTCGAAGGCAAAGTAGCGATCATCACCGGCGCAGCCAGCGGTATTGGCAAAGCTACGGCACAATTATTTGCTCGCGAAGGCGCTCGGGTTGTTTTGGGTGATCTAGCCGGAGATGATTTACAACAAGTGATTAGCCAAATCAACGCCGATGGATTTAGCGCCATTGGCCAGACAACAGACACCTCTAAACAGCTGTCTGTTGATGAACTGGTGGCTCTGGCCATGGACAACTATCGTCAAGTTGATGTTTTGTTCAACAATGCAGGGATCGTTGGTGCTGTCGAGGATGTTGCAGACTCCTCCGACGAGGGATGGCTTCGGGTCCATGCGGTCAACGTGCTGGGGCCTGTACACGGCGTCAAAGCGGTCGCTCCGATCATGCGAAAAAACCAATACGGATCAATCATCAATACCGCTTCGGTTGCCGGCGTCAGAGCGGGGGCTGGGCCCAATGCCTACAGCGCCAGCAAAGCTGCAGTTATCAACTTCACCCAAACGGCGGCCTGTGATCTGGGCGTATCCAATGTTCGGGTCAACGCCATTTGTCCCGGACTGATCGAAACAGGAATGACCAAACCCGCCTTTGACTATGCGAAAGAAGCCGGTAAAGAGGAAAAACTGGGAAGCCGCTGCGAACTGCGACGTTATGGTAAGCCCATTGAAATTGCCAATACCGTTTTGTTTCTGGCCAGTGATGATGCCAGCTACATTACCGGTCAGGCAATTTGTGTTGACGGTGGCAACACCGCCTCGTTAAACCTGCCCGGCATGAAATATTAAGCCCATCACCCGTATCTCACAAGCTACAAGACCCGAGGGAACATCGAATGACTGAATCTGCCACGCCCAATTTCTCACTGGACTTATCCAATGAGGTCGCCCTGGTTACCGGCACCACGTCTGGACTGGGCCGACGCTTCGCTCAAATTTTGGCGGCCTGCGGCGCTAAGGTTGTACTGACTGGCCGGCGAGTTGAGCGCCTCAACGAACTCGCCGATGAAATTCGCGCCGATGGCGGCCAGTGTGAACCCATTGCCATCGACATGACGGATCGTGACAGCATTCGTGCCACGCTTGTTGAAGCCGAAGAGAAGTTTGGCACCGTCACTATTCTGGTCAACAATGCCGGCGTGCCTGATGCCCAGCGTGCCGTAAAAATGTCCGACGAATTAATTGATACCGTATTTGATACCAATTTAGTTGGCCCTTATATTTTGTCCTGCGAAGTCGCCAAACGACTAGTCGCACAAAAACGTTCAGGGCGCATGGTGAATATCGCTTCGATGGCAGCCTTCGAAACTCGGCCAAATTCAGGCGCGGCACTTTATTCGACAACTAAGGCAGGTATTGTAAGAATGACCGAAGCGTTAGCAGTGGAGTGGGCTCAGTTTAATATCAACGTGAATGCTATTGCACCGGGTGTTTTCGCCTCGGAGATGGTCGACGGTATGCTGGAAAGGATGGGCGACATTAGTCAGGCCTTCCCCAGAAAAAGGATTTGTCAGCCCGCACAAATGGATAGCACGCTATTATTTTTAGTTTCGCCGTCATCTGAGTGTGTCACCGGCACCTGTATTAAGGTTGACGATGGCCAATGTTCTCGATAATTCGATCATCACATTATGGTCAAACACTTATTAATAATTAGGGGTAAAAATCATGACCTGGATGCAAATAAAGCACAATCTTCTTTTCGCCTTTGCGAGAGTATTTCTAACAATTAAACCAAGACGCAGCGCAACCTATCAAGTTTTTGGTGGTGATAACAGCAGTCATCAGCTGGGAGCCTATATTGGACGACAAGGTTTTAAGAAACTACTTATTGTCACCGACAAACCGCTGGTCGACTTAGGCATTGTGCAACAAGTCTTGGCGGGGCTGGAGAACACGGCTGTTGAATCCTTTGTTTTTGATGGCGTACTGCCTGACCCAACTTTTTCAGTTTGCGAACAGGGTTTGGCCGTTTATCATGACAATCAATGCGATAGTATTCTTGCTATTGGCGGTGGCTCTTCTATCGACGCGGCAAAATTAATTGCAATTGGTGCAACCAACAGCGGCGACCTTCTGAGTTTTGCCGCTAAGAAGTTCAAAGAAGACCCGGCACCACTTTTTGCTATTCCGACAACATCGGGAACAGGCTCAGAAGCGACTGCCGGTGCTGTTATTTCTAATGATGGAGACCACAAAAAAAGCATCATTAGTGACGACAGAATGCTGCCGAAGGCCTCGGCGCTAGACCCGCTACTCCTTACCGGACTGCCTGCTCACATTACTGCGGCAACCGGCATGGATGCCCTTACCCATGCAATCGAAGCCTATATCTCAGAGCTGAATTTTGGCGATTGTCGAGAGAAAGGTGCCGCTGCGATAAAAATTATCTTTGAACAATTGCCTGCGGCCTATGAAAATGGTGCAGATAAAGGTGTTCGGGATGCGATGTCCAACGCCGCGTACATGGCCGGCCAGGCAATCAACCAGGTTAACGTGGGCAATGTTCACGCCATAGCTCACCAGTTAGGTGCTATTTATGGTATCCCCCATGGACTTGCTAACGCCATGGTTTTGCCCCACGTATTGAAATTGTCGTTAACTGCTGCCCGCACCGAGTTGACCGAAATAGCGCAAATGGTCGGTTGTAATACTGCTGAAGAATTTATTGCGGCAGTTACAACCCTGAGTGAACGTGTAGGCATCCCAGCCACCGCGGAAAAGCTCAATACCAAAGATTTCGATCTGATCGTTGAACGAGCAGTTGCTGAAGGTTTTGGCTATGGCTCACCACACTTAATGACCGCCGAAGAATGCCATGGCATTCTCAATAAGCTGTTACCTCAGTAACGTACGATAAACTTTTATTGCAGGATAGTGTAATGACCGAACTTGTTGAGGTATTAAGATCAGCGGTGAATACCTGGGAATGCGACGAAATGGGGCACATGAACGTTAGATTTTATGTCACCCGCTCCGTCGAAGCCCTGTTCAGTTTCGGTCAGACTTTTGGGCTGGGGCCTCAGACTCTGCGCGACCGCCAACAAACTCTGGCGATAAAAGATCAACACATTCGTTTTTTACGGGAAGTGCATCCCGGAGTACCCTTTCTGATTTGTGCGGGTGTAATTTCTGCTGATGAACATAACATCACAATGTATCAGGAACTCACTAATCTAATCAGCGGCCAGGTTTCCGCAACTTTTGTCAGTGACGTGTACTTGGCCGATGTGGAGTCCCGTACCCCCGCGCTATTCGACAAGGCATTGGTTGAGCAGTTACAACAACAACGGGTCGAGTTACCGGATTATGCCAAGCCCCGAGGCATATCCACCGCCGCTCCGCGTCCAACACCAACACTCGATGAGGCTGATAAGCTGGGACTTTTTCAGATTTATCAGGGACTGGTCAATAAAGCCGATACCGATGCATATGGATTCATGCAACCGCAGGGATATATGGGCAGCCTCGCCAATGGCATCACTCATTTTTTCATCGCACTGAAAGATCAGCAAAAACCTCGCGATGAAGGCATGGGCGGCGCCGCACTGGAATATCGTTTCGTTTACCGCCAAGCACCGCAAGCTGGCGATATTGTCGTTGTTCGATCTGGATTAAAAGGAGTGCTGGGTAAAGCGACAAATTTTTGCCACTGGATGTTTAATGGTGAGTCCGGCGAATGTATTGCCACCGTCGAAGCAGTCGCGGTCTCGTTTGATTTGACCACCCGTAAAGCGGTCGAGCCATCCCCGGAGAGCAGGGATAATATGATGAAGAAAACGGTGGTGGGACTTTCTCTGTAGAAGCCTATCGGTTGTAGCCAGATAGCGTACCTCCCAATGACCAGAGAAAATACACTATCTGTGGGGTGACGTTATATTGTGCGGCCCGGCTGAGAAAATATCTTTTGCAGCAACGGCTCAAACGATTCCAAACTATCGACTTCAAAATCAGGATCAAAAGCAGGGGCATCCCAACGATCAACCAGTTTTACCGCTAGGTCAAACCAACTCTCCTTGGTGAAGTCCTCACGCATGTTGGGATTACCTCCCATGAAGGAATAATAGTATTTACCCTGAAAATGCTGGTGGTTATAAATCACATGGTACGCGTCTTCTGACACATAAGGTCGCATCAATTCTGCACCAATAGCGCCGTGGTTAGGAATGTTCACAGACTTTCCAATATCGTGCAGCAGAGCAATGGCCACTTCCTCGTCCGTGGCGTTATCACGCCTTGCCAACGTTCCTGTCATCAAGCTGTGCTGAAGCTGATCGCAGGCAAATCCGGCGGTGATATCTTTAAGGCTGCGCAACATGTCCATCAGATGTGCCGGCGTTTTGTAAAAGTGTTCTTTGTGAGCGGCGCCTATTACGGCCCAGTCTTCAGGAGTGCCATCTTGCATTTTTGTGAACATTGACGTGTCCTCTTGCGGTGTTTACTTATTAGTTTGCGTACTTTGTCCGATCATAGCAGTTATCCGCTAAAAGCTGAAATTTGCCTCGCGACAACCTTGTCAGCGGTGATAGCGAGGCCGTAAAGCCATTGATTCACACTTTTATGATCATCGAACGACAAGAGTAAACCCTTGTGATCAATCCGGGCGCACCCGCGGCCCACTTTTATTAACGAATGCTTCCAGCCGTTCATTAGAAGCAGGCTGTGTATTGACAATACCTGCCACTACCGACTCAGCGTAAGCCGCATCCATTGCGGACATATTTTGCATGTGGCTAATCGCCGAGCAAATAGCAAAATTTGAGAGCGGCGGATTTTGCGCGGCTAATCGCGCTATTTCCATCGCTCTGTCGTCGCTAGAGCCATCGACCAGATATTGGCACAACCCTACCTGAACGGCCTCATCTTGTTGGTAAACTCGACCGGTCAGCATCATATCTATCATCCGCGCTTTGCCCACAAGATCAGCAACACGAATAGTTGCGCCACCACCGGTAAACAATCCTCGCTGTCCCTCAGGAAGGGCAAAATAGGTGCTTTGGTCGGCAACCCGAATATGTGCGGACGATGCAAGTTCCAACCCACCCCCCACAACCGCGCCTTTAAGCGCAGCAATAATGGGGACACCACCGTATTCCATTTTATTGAACGCCTCATGCCAGCGCAGACAAATATGCATAAATTCTTCAGGACGACGCTGCTGCTCATGATGCTCAACGAGATCCAGCCCTGCACAAAAATGATCGCCTTCGGCACGCAGGACAACGGCCCTAGCACCCATCCTCGGTAATTTTGAGAACACATCGATTAACTCCTCGATGGTTTCCGCATTCAAAGCGTTACGCTTTTCAGGCCTTGAAAGCACCACCTGAACAATGCCATCGTCATCACTTGAGAGCACCAAATATTTAAGATTAAAGGGTTTGAGTGAATCCAAAATTTATTTTCTCCTATTACGAGTTAAGTTGAGCCTCAACCGAATCAACCGCAGAATGGGGCCAGAGTATAACGTTATTGAAAAGCCAATTCAGCGTAATTGACCCTTGCAAGCCATGAACTTAACCGCCGTTGTAACCATAACGAAAGAAAAATTGACGAGCCCGCAATCGCACGACAGCGACCCGCTATTCTGTCACAGCGTTATTCTTCACTACTCGCAGATAATGCGCTGTAGATTTGGCGGGAACTTCATTTCACTGGTAAGATAAGCATCTTTTGCGTGGTGATTTGTGGACCTAATAGTATTTGATTTAGATGGCACCCTTCTTGATCGTTCTTCCGCTATCTCGGACTACACCCGAGATACCTTGGCACTGCTTGGTGAGCGAGATATTGCATACACCGTAGCTACAGGCAGAACCCTGCACGCGGCCAAAGACCTCATTGACGACCACGGCTTTACTCTTCCGCACATTTATAAAAACGGCGTTGTAATATGGAACCCGCAGGATGAAGGGTATACCCACAGCTATCTGTTGACCTTGGACGAGGTAAGTCACATTCTTCACGCCTTTGTCGCTGAAAACACAACGCCTTTTATTTTTACCCTTGAGCGTGGTGAGCGACATGCGATTTACCATTCACCGCTGTTAAATGATGTCGAAAAAAACCTGGTTGAGCGACTGAAAAAAGAACGCAGTATACCGATATTGCCAACAGCAGAATTGCCTGGCGACGCTGGTATTACCAATATAAGTGCGATCGGAAGCCGCGAGTGCATCGAAAAAGTAGTAGCGCTAGTAGACGACCAACCCAACCTAGTTGCCTACATGGGCACTGCGGTAGAAGACCTAGATCTCTGCTGGGTAGACATACATAACAGTGATGGCAGTAAGGGGGACGCTGTTGCAACCCTCAAAAAAGAACTGCATATGAAGCGCGTTATCTGCTTTGGTGACAGCGACAATGATCTGAGCATGTTCGCAGGAGCTGACGAGGCCTACGCGCCAGAGAATGCTAAAGAAGAAGTGAAAGCAGCGGCGACGGCAATAATAGGCCACCACGACGAAGATGGTATCGCCCGCTTTCTTCGCGAGCGCTTCGACCTCCCGCAAAATTAGACCAGCCGGAAGCCGTCGGGGCAATGTGCAGGCATGATAAAGAAGCAGACATAGCTGACCTTCTTTATCTCCGACGGGAACTTCCTACTCATTAATCCCTATACGATGGATCAATGCGGTCTAATTTACGCAGCAGTGGCTCCCAAGAGAAACGCTCCGCCTTCATATCTTCCTTGGTCATACCACCCTGCTGACCCACCAGCGTCTGCGTTTCTTGACTTGGCACAATGATTTCAGCACCGCCAGCCAGCGCTTTTACTTGCATGGTGCAAGACCGCTCGAGGAAGAAGTGTCGCAAAAAAGTATCTGCGGCGGTCTTACCAACGGTCAACAACCCATGATTACGTAAAATCATACAGTGTTTGTCACCCAAATCGGCAACCAAGCGTGAACGCTCATCGTGATTCAGAGCAATGCCTTCAAAGTCATGGTAAGCCAAATCAGGGATAACCTGCATAGAATGCTGGGTAATTGGCAGCAAGCCATCTTTTTGCGTAGATACTGCGACCCCATCATCGGAATGCGTGTGGATGATGCAATTATGCACATCTGTCGACATATGAATGCCGCCGTGAATGGTAAACCCCGCCTTATTCACTTTATAGGGACTGGGCATCACAATGTTGCCCTCCAGATCTATTTTAACCAGACTGGATGCCGTTATTTCGTCCCACATCAAACCAAAAGGATTCATTAAAAAGTGATGTTCTGGACCAGGCACCCGAATTGAGATGTGGGTAAATAGCAAGTCCTCCCAGCCATAAAGGGCGACGAGTCGATAAAGTGCCGCCAAATCTACTCGCAGTTTCCACTCTTGCTCGGATACCTGATCTTTAACGGACGGGATATCAAGCGTTTGGACAGCGGTCATAGGAATCTCCTGATTTTTTATTGGAAGTACGTGTATCGTTATTAACTGTCACGATCCGATTGCATAGTTTACCAAGTTACACCGGCGGTTAAAAACATCGGCATTGCTCGACGGAAATCTCTATACCGTGGACACCATCGTCACTTATGCTCGGTAGCGGTTTCGCGAAACGCCAGCTGCGGAGCTATCAATCGAGTCCAGCGCTCCACGTGCTGCTCAATTTCAGAGGGATCGTCACTGTATCTATCCTGAATAACCAAGCCTCTCATTAAGCTTCGCGTCATTGTCAGCAAGGCCACTACATCCTCATCGGTACCATCAACTGCACGATAGGTCGCTACAGCCTGCTCATCCATTACTTTATTCCAGCGATGTAAGTTTTCGGATATCCGAAGTTGTAGCTTTTCATCAGTCCTAGCGGCAATCAGTATTTCTAGCAGGGCACGATACCCCGGTGTATTTGTCATTCGACGCCAAGATGATTTTAACGCCTGCTCAACCGTTATTGGTCGTGACTCAGGTTTTACGGCGCGCGCAAAAGGCCGACTCAGCAGTTCATCCGCCGTTGCCGCCATTAAGTCTTCTTTGGTCGGAAAATGGTGCTGTAGCGCGCCTTTGGAGAATAACGCGTTGGCCGCAACCCGAGACAGCGTTGTCTCACCATAACCACGCTGGTAAAGGCAATCAATGGTCGCTTTGGTAATCGCGGCTCTGGCACGCAAGCTTTTCGCTTGCTGCTTACCCATTTCTTCTGTTGCGCTCATTCACTTATCATTTGTTAACACGGGCCCAGATACTGTACCTGAGGCTAAACTATTTTCAGGCCAATAATAGCGCAGTTCAAAAACGCAATATAGTCGACTATTGCGACTACGTCTACCGGCCTGCGGCTGGTGTCGAGAGAGTGACAATAATGATATAAAGTGCCCTGAGACTTCCATCTGAAGGAAAAATGCACTAGTGTAACTGCCCGAATTTAGACAGTTTCATACCAATAACCCATTAGAAAAACGAAAGGAGTGCCTCCATGGTTGCAGTATCTAATATGGTCGATCTAACCGTTGAAGACGGTGTAGCGATTCTTACTGTTGATAATCCCCCAGTTAATGCCCTGAGTAGTGGCGTACGTGCGGGTCTGTCCGACGGTGTAGCTCAGGCCGCAGCTGATGACAACGTAACCGCAATTGTCCTGATTTGCGCTGGACGCACATTTATAGCCGGTGCTGATATTACTGAATTTGGTGGCAAGGCGACCGGACCAAGCTTACACGAAGCCCTCGAGGCGATGGAAAACTGCAGCAAGCCAATTGTTGCCGCTATTCACGGCACCGTTCTTGGCGGTGGTCTGGAAACAGCCCTAGTCTGTCACTACCGCGTCTCTGACGCTAAAGCCCGCTTCGGCTTACCCGAAGTCAAACTCGGATTACTTCCGGGTGCCGGCGGCACTCAGCGGCTACCTCGGGTTGTTGGTGTTGAAAAAGCACTGCAAATGGTCACCTCCGGCGATCAAATCGGTGCCGACGAAGCATTAGCCTCAGGCCTGATCAGTGAAATTGTGACAGACCTCCGCGGCGACGCTATCGCCTTCGCGAAGAAAGTTGTGGCAGAAGGTAAACCACTGGTCCGCATCCGTGACCAAAACGCTGAGATTGATGCGGCAAAAGCCAAGCCTGAACTTTTCAGTAATATTCGCAAAGCCATTGCTCGCAAATCTCGCGGTTTCAAAGCTCCAGAATATAACATTCGCTGTATCGAAGCCGCAGTCAACAGCGACAACTTTGATGACGGGCTAAAAGTAGAAGCCGACCTGTTCCGCGAACTAATGACCGGAGGGCAATCAGCCGCTCAGCGTCATTTCTTCTTCGCTGAACGTCAGGCCGCAAAAATCCCAGATGTCCCCAAAGAAACGCCTGAAATTGAGATCAACTCTGTGGGGGTTATCGGTGCCGGTACTATGGGCGGCGGCATTTCCATGAATATCCTCAATATTGGCACTCCGGTGACCATTGTTGAAACTACCCAAGAAGCACTGGACCGCGGTATTGCTATTGTTCGCAAGAACTATGAAAACACCGCTAAGAAAGGACGCATTAGCCAACAAGATGTCGAAGATCGCATGGCTCTGTTGACCGGCAGCTTGAACATCGAAGATCTAGCCGACTGCGACCTTGTTATTGAAGCTGTTTTTGAAAACATGAAAGTTAAAAAGGAAATCTTCGCGAAACTGGATAAGATTGTTAAGCAAGGCGCTATTCTAGCCTCCAACACCTCAGCACTCGATGTCAATGAAATTGCCTCGGCAACAGTTCGCCCTGAAAGTGTTATCGGCCTGCACTTCTTCTCGCCAGCCAATGTCATGAAACTGCTGGAAGTGGTTCGTGGTGATAAGTCGTCACACCCGGTTATTAAAACCAGCATGGCTTTTGCCAAACGTATTGGTAAAGTTGCGGCACTAGTTGGCGTTTGCCCTGGATTTGTTGGCAATAGGATCCTTGCTCCTCGTCAGCAGCAAGCACAGCAGTTGATTCTGGAAGGCGCTTTGCCGCATCAGGTCGACAAGGTGTTGTTCGATTTTGGCAAGCCCATGGGACCTTTCCAAATGAGTGATTTGGCAGGTCTGGATATAGGCTGGTCGGAAGAAACATCCAATGGCAAGGAAGTCTTACGGGATCGTCTTGTTGAAGCCGGTCGTCGTGGTCAGAAAACAAGCGCCGGCTACTATGACTATGACGAAAATCGCGTGCCTAGCCCGTCACCAGAGATCGAGAAAATCATTCTCGAATTTTCTGAGAAGAATGGTAAAACTCGACGTGAAATCAGCGACGAAGAAATTCTGATCCGCTGTATTTATCCGATGATTAACGAAGGTGCAAAAATACTCGAAGAAGGCATTGCCATTCGCTCTAGCGATATCGATGTTGTCTGGGTATACGGTTATGGCTGGCCGATCTATCGCGGTGGCCCAATGTTCTATGGTGATAGCATCGGCCTACCGAAAATTGTGGCTAAAATGCGTGAACTGAAAGAGCAAACTGGCGATCCAATGTGGGAACCCGCTGCATTGATGGTCAAGCTGGCTGAGGAAGGCAAAGGTTTTAAAGACTTCGCCTAAGTCTGCAGGAAACGGTCTTTTGTAGACCACATAAAAAGGCGAAGTCCACACGCCTCAAAGGGGGAACTACTGTCTGGTAGTTTCCCCTTTTTTATTGAGCCAGACTTCGGTTACTTGTCCGTTCTTATGATTTAACCCAGCCACGAATTCATACTTAATCATCGGCTTTTGAACAGCTCGAATTCAACGGAGTTGCGCTGGCCAGTATGTGTATCTTTTGAACTCAGCAACGGTGCGACGTTATGGCTACGCGATGGCGGTCCTCGGAGCTGCCTTCTCTTCCAGTGACTCTTGACGTCTGCAGACTGTTAGACGAAAAAACATGAGGTTAGAGGGCTGGGGTGAGGGTTATGGCGAAAGCTAAAGGGACTGGCCGAGGGTGTGAATGAGACAGCGAAGCGTTTTAGGGCTCAAGCACTTCCAAGGGAACCCTGGAGTGCCAGAACCCTGCAGCAACGACCCACAGCTCAGCCATCGGCGCCATGAACACCCTCCATTCCAGAGGGCAGGTTTGTTAGCCTAATTCTACCGGCATTTACGATTAAACTGGGTCTCTGCACCAACAGCTCTCAACTAGGTTTTTTGCTTTTCCTGCGCTCGTTTCCAGCCGGGCCGTTCCATCATACTGGCTAGATAGCGTTTGCAATTAGGCTTATAACGTTCAGATAAACCCAGACTTACACCTAAGAACAATGCATAAGCCACCGTAATATCAGCGATAGTAAACCGATTAGCGCAGAGGAACTCTTTACCTTCCAGAGCCATTTCCACCGCTCTCAAGCGTGACAAATACCACTGCGAATAGTCATCAACCACTTGGGGAATTCGGCGTTCTTCTGGCTCCAAACGGGTATACCGAAGCACCAGTGTTTGCGGGAAGGTTAAGGTCGCATCACTACGGTGGATCCAGTTCAGATACTCACCGTATTCGGCGTCATCAATCGTCATGCCGATATCGGTCGGACCATACTTCTCCACTAAATACTGACAAATTCCAGCAGATTCCGTCAGTGTCGAGTTGCCGTCAATAAACGTGGGAACCGTTCCCATCGGATTAATATCTAGGTAGCCTTCGTAAGTAAAACGGGGGGGGAAATCCATATTGACCAATTCATAGTCCAGACCCATTTCCTCTAACGTCCACAAGGGACGGAGAGAGCGAGCATCTTTGCAGTGATATAATTTCATTGGAATCCTATTGTTGTTCGTCATCTGTTGACACGTTATTTTTTTCGTTTCCGACCATACCTAAATAAAACCATTCGCTCAAGTCTTCGCCCAGCACAGACCGTCGTAAAACTGGGGGACTACCCTTCGCTTCAGCAGCAGTTTACGGTATGTTAACCATTAGCAATCGCTCCGCTCTACTAATAAATTACAAGGAGAGACAAATAATGCCCTATGTCGAGAATCAAACCATCCACGATGCGGACTCACATATCATGGAAGTACCCGGCATGGTTGCTGGTTATCTGGAAAAAAAGCATCTCGCCGCTTTTAATGAAAAAAACCGCGCTAGCCCACAACAATTAGCATGGGCAAAAGAGGCACAGGCTTTACAGGATGATACGGAATTTCGCGCCGGCGATAACGCTAATATTTTATTGCGAAAAGATCATCATGCATTGGGGTCGTTTCGAAAAGAAGACAGGCCCAAGGCCTTAGACTTACTGGGATTTACCAGCCAACTGGTTTTTACCACAGAGGCACTGAGCAACTATGGTCTCGAGCACAGTGACGAAAGCGAGCTGGCATTAGCGACCGCCGTTGCTCACAATCGAATGATGGCAGATTTTTGTGCTGTTGATAAACGTCTGCTAGCAACGGGCTATGTTCCACTGGTTGATATTGACCAGGCACCAATAATTGCAGCCCAAGCTTTAGCTATGGGCTGCAAAGCACTGATCATTCCCTCTCGATGTCCCGCTGGTCACTCGCCTTCTCATATCGGTTTTGACGCTTTATGGGCTGTCGCCGAAGAGGCTGGCGCGCCCATTTTATTCCACGTCGGCGGTGAAGAAAAAATGCATGATGCCTATTTCGAAAATGGCCTGCCGCGGGTAAAAGACTTTCATGGAGGTGACGAAAACTTTACCGCCACTAGTTTCATGACTATTCCCATCGCAGTTTGGCAAACGATGTCAGTGCTTATCCTTGATGGCGTATGCGATCGTTTCCCCCGACTGCAGTTTGGCGCCATTGAACTTGGAGCGTCCTGGGTGCCGAGCTGGATGCGATTTATGGATTCTGGTTTTGATGCTTTTTTTAAGGGTGAAGAGCGACTAAAAAAATTGTCAGCAAGACCCAGCGAAATCGCACAGCGTCAGTTTAAAATAACGCCGTATCCACACGAAGACACAGGCTGGATTATTAAAAACTCCGGTGAAGATATGCTACTTTTTTCGTCTGACTTCCCTCATATCGAAGGAGGTAGAAATCCCTTAAAACGATTTAGCGATTCACTAGTGAATGCGAATAACATAGAGGTCAAAAAATTCTATCGTGATAACTTTATTACCTTAATGGGCGCGGGCCTAGACCCGTCACTCCACGACCATCCGTCGGTAAAAACGAGATAACTATTTGATCGTGCAAGGGAACGTTTCCGATCCCTTTGCACATGCGTTATACCAACTTTAACGTTTAATAGCTTGTTAGAACCGTATCTGTTAAACCGCGGCAGCTAGATAACAGGCCTGATTTATTGCTGCCTTCGCATCAAGTTCGGCTGCTTCGTAAGCGCCGCCTATTAGACTGACGTTAACGTCACCACCCACCAGTTCATCGTACAATTTACGCAAGGGCAACTGCCCTGCGCACACAATAATTGTATCAACTTCCAACAAAACGGGCTTGTGATCTACGAGCATATGTAAGCCATTATCGTCAATTCTTACGTAATCAACACCGTTGATCATTTTCACAGCGCGACGGGCTAATGACATTCTATGGGTCCAACCGGTAGTCTTTCCTAAGCCTCGGCCGACAGGCGTTGACTTGCGTTGCAGCAAGAACACTTCACGATCATTTTTTGCAACTTCAGGAACAACTCCGGTCACACCACCACGGGGATGATTTTCAAAATCGATACCCCACTCCTTAGCAAATACACCCAGATCGATAGCTGCTGATTTTCCTTCGTGCAAAATCAATTCAGAGACATCAAAACCTATACCGCCAGCGCCCATAACTGCAACTGACTGCCCTACTGCTACATTGCCTTTAATCACGTCAATATAATTAACGACTTTGGGATGATCAATACCTTCGATATCGGGCGTTCTCGGTTCAATACCTGTTGCTATGACAATTTCATCAAAATTGCCAGCTTTCAACATATCCGCCGTAGCAACTGTATTCAAGCGGAGATCAATATTATGGACTTCAACCATACGATTAAAATAACGCATAGTTTCATAGAATTCTTCTTTACCAGGAATTCGTTTCGCTAAATTAAACTGCCCGCCAATTTCTTCACCCGCATCAATCAAGGTCACTTGGTGACCGCGTTCTGCTGCTGTCGTGGCGTATGCCATTCCAGCCGGCCCAGCACCAACAACTACAATATTTTTCGGCGTAGTTGTCATCTCATACTTCAATTCCGTTTCATGACACGCCCGGGGATTAACCAGACAACTAACTTCTTGACCGGTAAACGTATGATCAAGGCATGCCTGATTGCAGGCAATGCAAGTATTTATTTCATCTTCACGCCCTTCCATTGCCTTGAGAATAATATCCGAGTCTGCAAGCATGGGTCGCGCCATGGAAATAATATCAGCATCCCCATCAGCCAGTACTTTCTCGGCGATATCCGGCATATTAATGCGGTTACTGGTTATCGTCGGTATATTCAATTCTTTCCGCAAGCGGCCGGTGACGCCAGCAAAGGCAGCGCGGGGTACTCGCGTTGAAATCGTAGGGACTGCCGACTCATGCCACGTAAAATGGGTACTGATTATGTTTGCACCGACGTGCTCAACTTTTTTAGCCAGCTGCACAACCTCATCCCAAGACATCCCCCCTTCGAGCATGTCCATAGCCGCAATACGAAAAATAACGATGAATTTATCACCGACCGCTTCACGAACTCGGCGCACAACCTCAACCGGAAAACGCATTCTGTTTTCATAACTACCGCCCCATTGATCAGTGCGACGATTAGTCTTTTCAACAAGAAATGTACTGAGTAAATAACCTGCAGAACCAATAATTTCAACGCCATCGTAGCCGGCTTCCTTCGCTCTGCTTGCACAGTTGGCAAAATCATCAATTTGTTTTTGAACGCCCTCTTCATCTAAGGCTTGTGGCGTGATCGGTGAAATTCGAGACTTAACCGCCGACGGCGCAACAACCTTTGCAGAATGCGCCAATGGGCCGGCATGTAAAATTTGCATGCATATTTTTACATCGGCATCCGCCGCGTGAACAGCATCAGTAATAATACGATGCTGGGTAGCCTCCTCTGCTGTAGCGAGTTTAGAACCACCGCCACCCTCCTCGTTGGGAGAAATACCGCCCGTAATAATCATTCCCACACCACCGCGAGCGCGTTCGGCAAAATACGCAGCCATCCGCTCCATTCCTTCTTGGCCTTTTTCTTCTAGACCTGTGTGCATCGAACCCATCAATGCCCGGTTTTTCAATTGCGTAAAACCTAAATCCAGCGGCGAGAATAATGTGGGGTAACGTTCTTGTCCGATCATGTGACTACCTATTTTTAAACTTCATTATTATGAGCACTTTTAACCCAGTCTGTACCGAGTCGAAGGATTCTATCTGGTTCGCCGTTTTTCAACAACAATCGAGACCTATCATTTATCACTAACAACTACGATAATGGCCGCCGGAACATCAATTTGTATAGCGGACAACATTCAATAGGCTCAGTCATCCATGGCAAAAACTCCAGAACTGGCAGCACGGGTTCGCAGCCGCCATGTCTGGGACCTTGCTTGGCCAACTATTATTAGCAATTTGACGCTCACCTCTGTCGGCCTCGTTCACATCAAAATCGTTTCGTCTCACGGGACCGAAGCGATTGCTGCTGTCACCACTGGGCACCGCGTTTACTTTTTGCTCCAGGCAATTTTAATGGGATTGGCAGCCGGCGCAACTGCCATTATTGCCCGGCACTGGGGCGGAGGGGCCAGAAACCTCGCTGGCGCAGCCACCTATAATGCACTCAAATTAGCACTATGGGCCGCGTTACTGTCTGGCATATTGTTTTTTGCCGGCGCAGATCTAATCACTACCGCATTCGGGCTTGAGCAGGAGGCAGCTCGGCTGGCGGCTCAATTCGTTCGAGTAATGGCGGCCTTCAACCTGCTCTACGCACTGTCAATGATACTAACAACCGCTATTCGGGCCGCGGGAGACGCACGTACGGCAATGCATTATTCGATTGCTTCTGCGCTGCTGAATATCGCTCTGTGTGTAGTGTTGGCTAATGGCTATTTTGGATTCCCTGCACTGGGGGCTATAGGCGCAGCCCTTGCAGGCGGCTTATCCTCGCTGCTGGTCTGCGCGCCTTTGACATGGAAGTGGATCAACGGCAAATTGGTTATTCCTTTCGAGAGAAAGGGAGACGCGGGGGACAATAAGAAGCTGATCAAACTCGCTGGACCTGCGGCATTAGAGCAGGCGGTGATCAATCTCGGCCTTATCGTTTTTATGGCTCTGGTTGCTAATTACGGGACAGCAGCATTTGCTGCCTATGGCTTGGGTATTTCACTACTGTCAGCGGTATTAGTAATAGGGTTTAGTTTTAGCTTGGCCGGTGCGACGTTGACGGCGCAATACTTAGGTGCCAACAACCCACAACAAGCGTGGCAGAGTGCGCTGCGAACGATCAAATTATCATTTATAACGCTGGTCGTGCTGGGCACGTCGCTTATCGCGTTCGGTAGAGCACTTAGTAGCTTTATGGTCGACGACCCCGACGTAATCGACAACTCCGTTTTATTATTAGGCGTATTAGCGGCGGTACTGCCACTGATGTCGATTGAAATGGCCATCGGGGGCGTGTTGCGCGGCGCGGGTGATACTCGATTCCCTTTACTGGCAACCTTTGCTGGCCTGTTTACGCGGATCACTGTCGGCTTGGTGGTCATTTATCTGGAGTTACCACTGTTTTGGCTTTACGGATCAATGATTGCTGACTACTTTGTTAAAATGGTGCTGATGATTCATCGATTCCGACGTAAACAGTGGCTCAAATAAACGCATTGCTTTTGATACCGAGATGCTCAAGAAAGAGCCACGGATTAAGTTTTTGTCAGAAAGCTGGATTTGAAGCGCGTTTTTCCGTAAAACACCGAATTAGAGACTTTTTACGCCAACACAACATGAGCGTGCCGACCAACTAATACCGGCACATGAAAGATTGCGAAAAAATAACCACCGAGGAATCAAATTATGCCGTCTTACAAGGCCCCCGTCGATGAGTTCAAATTTATCCTGAAGGATTTTTTAAAGGTGCTTGATTACACCGATACGCCAGGTTTCGAATCGGTGGATGGTGAGTTAATTGATCAAATTCTCGAAAATGGCGCCAAGTTCTATGAAGAAGTGTGGGCGCCGTTAAATATGGTTGGCGATGAACAGGGATGTACCCTTGAAAATGGCGTGGTGCGCACCCCAGAAGGATTTAAAGACGCGTTTCAGCAGGCTGCTGCAGGAGGCTGGAATTCTCTGTCAATTCCCGAAGCGTTTGGCGGCGCGGGACTGCCTGACATATTGTCTTCATGTATCGCCGAAATGGGCAACAGCTCAAATCAGTCTCTGGCTATGTACGGTGGCTTGAGCATGGCGGCACTCTGGTCGCTAATGGCTTTGGGTAATGACTTCCAGAAGTCAGTGATTGTTCCCAAGCTGGTTGCCGGCGAATGGACTGGCACCATGAACCTGACAGAGCCCCACTGCGGAACTGACTTAAAGCTGATGAAAACTAAAGCCGTTGCTCAGGACGACGGTACTTACCGGATAACCGGTACCAAGATTTTTATCTCTGGCGGTGATCATGATTTAACCGACAATATTATTCATATGGTAATAGCCAAAGTACCCGATGATCACGGAAAACTGAATGATAGCTTAGGGGCGGTTAACTTTTTCATGGTGCCAAAATTTCTGATCAATGAAGATGGCTCGATCGGAGAGGCCAATGGCGTCTCTACCGGCAGTATTGAAAAGAAAATGGGTATTAAAGGGAATGCCACCTGTGTACTGAACTACGATAATGCCATTGCTTATAAAGTGCCCGAGAGCCAACCCAAAGCCGCATCCGCAGGCGGTGAAAAGAAGTCTTCGGTTTCGGGTATGGCGGGCATGTTTCTCATGATGAACGGCGCTCGTATGGGCGTTGGTATGCAGGGCTACGCCCAGTCGGAAGTTGCTTATCAGAATGCGGCACTCTATGCCAACGACCGGCTTCAGGGGAGGTCGCTGTCGGGCGCGAAAAACCCTGACGGCGCCGCCGACCCTATCATTGTGTTCCCCGATGTTCGACGTATGCTGATGATGTCCCGGGCCTTTACTGAAGGCGCACGGGCACTGCACATGTGGCTGTCGTTTTTGGGCACATCGGCGTCAAAATCAACAAACCCTGAAGAACAAATGGCTAGCGGTGAAATCTCTAATCTGTTGACGCCGGTCATTAAAGGTTACTTGACCGACATGGGTTTCCATTGCACTAACGCTGCTATGCAATGTTTTGGTGGCCACGGTTTCATTCGCGAACATGGCATGGAACAATTTGTCCGCGATTCGCGCATTAACCAGATATATGAAGGCGCAAATGGCGTCCAGGCACTCGATTTGCTGGGCCGCAAAGTATTTGCCAACGGCATGCAGGGTACGAATGCGTTTTTCAACATGATCGACGAGGAAATTTCCGGTGCTGTCGGCGTTGACCGCCTGGATGGTATGGCCCAATCGCTGGGACGAGGAATTTCTGATCTAAAAGCAGCAACACATTGGGTTGCAGAGAATGCACTGGTCAATCGCGAGCAGGCGGGTGCGGCGTCTTATGACTATATGACGATGTTCGGCACAGTAGCTCTGGGACTGATGTGGTTAAAAATGATGAAAGTGGCCACGTCCAAGCTCGACTCATCTGAAGGCGATGCAGCATTTTTGAATTCGAAAATCGCGCATGGCAACTTTTGGGCGCAAAAAATGTTACCCGATACGGCAAGCTTGTTGGTAAAAATTCAAGCAGGCAGTGATGTTTTAATGGAATTGGATGCCAGCGCTTTCTGAGAAAAGGGCTCCCTGTTCTAAAATTCCATAGAATTTTTTTATAGAAATCATCAAAAGGAAAAGTAATGACTACTGCACATCGATATACATTGGCCAGCCGTCCCACGGGAATGCCGCTGGACGAAAACTTTACTTATGAAACGATCGAAATACCGTCAATCAGTGACGGCCAGGTTTTGGTTGAAGCTCAATGGCTGTCTCTCGACCCCTATATGCGCGGTCGTATGAGTGCGGCTAAATCTTATGCACCACCGATCGAAATCGGTGCAGTCATCGTCGGAGAATTTGCTGGAGTCATTATTGAAAGCAAGCATTCCGACTTTAAGGTCGGCGAACATGTTTGTTGTCAGGGGGGCTGGCAAGATCACGCGGTGGTCGATGGTGATGAACCCAGCTTGCATAAAGTGGACGCCAGTCTATTACCGCTTTCCGCTTATCTTGGTGTCGCGGGTATGCCGGGCAGGACCGCTTACTTTGGCTTGCTAGAAAAAGGCCGCCCTCAAGAAGGCGAAACCGTTGTTGTTTCTGCCGCGTCTGGAGCGGTAGGTTCCGTTGTTGGTCAAATTGCCAAAATGAAAGGTTGTCGTGTTGTTGGGGTTGCCGGTGGTCAAGAAAAATGTGATTACGTGATTAACGAATTGGGCTTTGATGCCTGTGTGGATTACAAAGCGGGTAATCTAAATGCCGACTTAGCTGCTGCCTGCCCCGGTGGTATTGATGTCTATTTCGAGAATGTTGGCGGCGACACTTCCAGAGCGGTCGCAAAACTTTTAAACAGTGGTGCCCGCATTCCCGTCTGTGGTTATATTTCCAATTATAACGATTCCAGGGAAAATCGTACTGAAACACCGTTCCATATTTTTGGCGCACTGAACCCCGTTCCCGAACATGGTTTTTTTCTGGTTCACGAATCAGAAAAGACGCCTCAAGAAATGACCGAAGAATTAGCTTCTTGGATCAATCAAGGGAAACTAAAATACAGAGAATCTGTTGTTGAGGGTTTGCAGAACGCCCCGGAAGCATTCAGAGGCCTGTTAACCGGTAAGAACTTTGGTAAACAACTGATAAAAATTACCGGCTAGATAACTTAACTCTCATCAAATAAGCCGGAACCTTCAATAATTCCCGCTTATTTGGCGTTCAGTTGAGCCACCCCGACGCGATCACATCCCTTGAAAAGTCGCCGACGTGTAAAGCTAATAATGCATCATTAAACTAACAGTCCATGCTCTGTTAGTTCTTTCGCCAGTTTTTCTGCCGATGTGAAATGGTGCCCCAATATACCCAATCTATTTGCCGCTTCAACGTTCTCTGGCAAATCATCCACAAAGATACACCGCTGTGGGTCAACCTGCCATCGCTCCAAGGCCAATTGATAAAGCTCGGGCGCGGGCTTTCTCAGCTGTTCTTGTCCCGACACCACTATGTCGTCAAATTTATCCAAAAAACTGTAATCGTGCAGCACCTCTGATTCGGGGTGTGTTTGCGGCGGCCATACTTGCGACGGCCAGTTAGTCAGTGCATACAGTTTTACCTTGTTATCAAGCAGTTGATTAAATATACCCAACGTTGACGGTATTGGTCCAAGAATAAACTTAAACCAATCCCGACAAAACAGATCAATTTCCTTGCTAAGGTCTGGCCGCTTGGCTTTTAAGTCGTCAAACGCCACATCCCAAGAGTCCAACGTATCGTGACCATGATTTAGAATATCCCACATCGCTCTGCTGTCAAAAAAATGTTGCAGCGCCACTTCATCTCCTTTGTAAAACTCCCGATAAACCCTGCGCGGATCAAAATCGATTAAAACATTGCCTAAATCAAAAATCACCACATCCCGTCTATTCATCACCGTTGACCTTTTTCGTGAAAGACACATCTTTCATTAGCTATCATATACCTTACAGACTCATAACATTTTTCTTAGCAACAACGTTTCAATTGCACAACTTTGTTACTCGTGCACGTTTCATGTTTTACATAAATGGTAGACGAGCCTCGGCCGCGAATAACACGCAGCGACATTCAGGATAATACAATGACAAATACGTTATCTAAAAGGTGGAGACTTCATAAGGACCAGGGAAATACTGCCTAGCCAAGGGCAATGCACCATGCTCAATTCCCTGAGTTGTTATCCAACTCGGTAATAACAACGCCCACACGACCATCTTCATCGGCGCCGATCGATGCCACCTCTTGTGACAAAGCTATTTGAAACTTTCTTCCATCCTGGAGCTCACATTCCATTTTGGCCCTTATAGCCCTTTCACCAGGATTACTACGATCATCTTTTGTACTTTTGCATACAAACCCTCGTTTCGCCAATTCTTCATCGGCGTCGCCCGCTGACTTAAACGTCACCATATGCATGCAAGTACTTTGATCTTCACATTCCAAAGCGCCGTCATCACTGCACTGCATGAGCAAGTCAATGGGGATTCTCGGCCCACCCGCGAACTCTCCTGTTGCTAGATTTTTGGGTCTGATTTGCAGAGGGTATGTATAGTAGGTGTCATTGTCCCTATTTGTAATCTGCTTGAAGCTGACTCCGCTACAGCGCTCTTCCCCTGTAATATCCCTCTCATTACCGGTAGTTTCTAATTTATATTGATTTTCATACATGAAGACAGGGTTGCCTACATCACTCTTGATAGTACGGTCACTGAAAGGGAAAAGGCATTGTTCACTTGTAAATTTCCCGCCGCGCCCGGGAGTCTTGTCCATAGTCAACATCGTGACAAGTATCTCACCGGGGCCTGCGTCATTACATTGAGAGTCGATGTTAGCAAAAGCCACTTCATACTTAACACCACGACCACCGGTTGTAGCGCTGCTAACGCCGATATCTGACTCAAACGTTTTTTGTTCTGTGGTTAACTCATCTCGATATTGCGTTGGTGGCTCGTCTTTTAGATCGCTGCTCAAAGAATAGTACTCCACAGCCACATCAGGCGAGTTGGGCGCTTTATAATGGCCACAGGCCAAATAACTCAAATTAGCTGGCAGCGAAGCAAGGCCTGCGTTTGGTCTATCTTGCGGCCGATACCACGTTAACTGCGTACCATCCACACCACAAAAGCATTGGTTATCAAAACTGTCTAATACGTTTTCATCAAAGATGTCCCCGCTATAACGACGGTCGCATGAAAAGTTGCGCCCTGAGACCGTTTCCATGATCATTGTAGTGGGATCACTTATCATTTGTACAAAGCTAGCCTCAGTACCATATCCTGGCTTTTCGGCACCCACACCTAGAGCATTGACATACCGCTTACCGTAATACAACGTTTGGTCGACACCAGGACAAATAACTTTCTCGCTACCTTCTTGTCCAACGCCAAAACCATTGTCGACGGCTCTGGCTGTAGGAACAACCTTAGCTGAACATAATGCAATATTACCCGGCATGGGGGCACTCAGTGCCAGTGATGGTTGAGCCACGTCGCCTTCGCCAGCTTCACAAAACAAAAGCCCATTATCATTGCCCCAGCGCCCACCAATGCAGGTTTTTTGCGACTCTATTCTTTGACCGCTACCGGTGAGGCAGTCGGCTCTTAGCGTGGGCGGTGCCATTGAATCACCAGCGGCTCCGGAGAAGGTTGGATTATTACAAGAGTCTTTCCACGAACCATTGTCACCATTTGATGAATTCCAATCGGTTGCTAGCACCTGAACAGACCCACAACGGGTGCAATCGACAGCATTGCCAGTGGCATAACGATAGTCTCCGCACGTGTTACTGTCGGAACAAAACCCACGACATTGACCATCAACCAGGCCCTGGCCCCCTTCCGGCGAAATTGGGTTATTCAACCCTGATGCACATTCATTGAAGCCGCACGACGCGGGACAATCGAAACCACCTGGAGCCACAGTAAGACTGTAAGGCTGCAACGTTGCACCATCGTAATAACCTTGGTTAACCGGCGTCTGATCACTCAGTGCAAATAGAGATGGGCAATCTTCAAAGCTGCCCACTGCATCAATAATATCGGTGCTGGAATTCGTTGTATCACTATTGAATCGTCTCAAGCTGCGCACACAAGTATCGACTTTTTTAATTTGATAACTTTGATATAGCACGCTGCCTTCCGTCCAAACAACACCGGGGGAGGGATCTGTATTGTTACCTGTCGGAAACGTGCCAACCTCTTTCGAAGGCGAATGCCGGCCTGCAACCCGTGTTACTAGTTCTATCGGGGTTCGGCTACCGTCCCAAAAAATAGCAGGTAGCGCCTTACCTATTTCTGTGGCGTAGTCGATGCTCCAGCTTTTTCCTTCAGCCCATTGCGCCCATTCACTCGGTGCTTCCAATGGCTCAGATGGGTACACCTGACCGGCAACAGCCAAGTCGCTAATCATATGGTTCAAGGTTGTTGTATATAAAATATTGAGTCTTTGTGCATACGCCAAACCTAACTGTGTTTGCGCACAGTTAAACGCATCGGCATGCTCTTCAGGTGTCGATGGAAAACCCTGCTTTCCGCACCAACCACTCACAAGAGGACTGTACCAAGTGCCGGGCAATGCTGCAGGGTTCTTGATCGATTTAATAGCAACACCATTCTCTATATATGCAACATAGCGATGGATGTTCAGCCAGTTAATCAACTGCTCCTGAACATGAGCGGCCTGCAAAGCACTAACAGCGTTTAAATAGGCCCCTCCTATGGCATCGTTATATTGATCAAACAGCGGGACAATATCGTAAGATTCAGCTGCCGTAGTAGGCACGCTTGTGCAGGTGCCAGACCCAACGTCGGCAGATGTTTCACCGCAAATGGTAGGGTCCCATACATTACTAGGGTCGGTTGCTCCCGACGGACAATGCGCGCGCACGGTCAGGTCAGGCGAGGCACAAATGGACACGGCTGTGTCGAGCGATTGTGCGTAGTACTTATAGAGCAATCCAATGTATTGATTGTCCGACTCCGCGATTTCTCGATAACAATCGTACAAACAAGTTGAGGCACTGCTGTAGCTTGAGTTGCTCAGATGGTTAACATCTTCGGTAAAAGTATCAGGCAGGCTGCTAGTCGCCAAAACATCAAATGGGCCATCGTTGTCATCTGCAACAGCATCGCAAATGAGCGGCACCTCGCCAGGATTATCGTTAACGCAGCAAGCGGTTTCGGATTTTCTACAGGATGCAAGCACGATGGGATCAATGGCACGCTGAAAACCATTGGACATCCAAATTTGGGGGATATCACTAGGCGTTGAGTCCCAAAACCCACCACTCTCCATAAAGATTTTAAAATCTTGCTTTAAGCGGCCGATCGTATCATTGAATGAAATCGTTATTAACTCAGAAAGATCGCTGTTGATGTCGCTAAGAAAATAGAAAAACGCCTGCTCATCTCGATTAATTTCGTCATAAAGCTCTAGGATCTGACTTTCTTGATACGCAAGCTGAGCGTTAATATCGTCGATTTGAGCCTGAACACAAGAACCACTGGCTTTACCGCCACTGATTTTAAGCCCAGCGCCAGTGGCAGTCGATACGCCGTTGGTTACCGCAAAACCAACCTTGACTTCGGGAAAAAAAACGGCGCCGGCTCCCATAATTCCGGTCGCTATATTCAGGCCATTGCCCGCGTCGCTGCGCATTGATCCACAGCCACCACCCGATGACCCGAGCGAACCACCTTGGGTGCTATAGATTGCGCTCACTAGTCCCGTCGCCAGTGCACCATGCTTCACATCGACGAGCAATCTGTCGCCTTGGGCATTATCGTCAAGATTAAAAGACCAATAGATACTCCCTAAACTCACATCGCTGGGGGGAGAGCCATCAATTGTGAACTCGGTAGAAGCCTTCTTGGTGTCGCCTTCAGAACCAAATGCTTCTATTGAAGCAACATAAGTACCCGATGGAAGGAGTACGCTGGCAGACGGCTGGCTGATAGAACCCGGACTATGGAACGCGCGCGCACTGTCTTTTTGTCGGACGTCAAAGGTATATCGGTCTGGGTCTGGACCCGAGGGCTGAGTCGCTGCGATCGTAACCCATTGCTTACCGTCTTCAGGAGGGCCTTTTTCTTCTGTGGTTACGACAGGTGCAGAGATAGGGGCTTTCTCGTCTGCGTTTATAATGGGCATACCCGTCTGCCGCGCGCCATCACTGCAGCCAATTAACGTTAGGCATAACGAGATAATAGGTAATAACTTGATCATAACCGGCCCCATTTTGACTATTTAGTCGAGAAAATTACCCGACGACCTCACCAAAGGTGACGTCGCCGTTCTATCTTTTCACTGGACACCAAAGCCACGCCCGCTGACTTGGCATGAACCCGCTTTCAAAAAGAACTTACCAGGAGCTATGCTTCTGTGCTTCAGCACGACCTACTACCATATGATGTACTTCATCAGGACCATCGGCAAAACGCAGATGACGCTGATGGGCATACATTTTTGCCAGTGGTGTCCACTGGGAAATACCGGTAGCACCGTGCATTTGAATAGCCTGATCGATAATAGTACAGACTTTCTCTGGCACCATGGCTTTAACGGCACTGACATAAACACGAGCTTCCTTGTTACCAAGCACATCCATCGCCTTCGCCGCTTGCAGCACCATCAAACGCATTGCATCCAGCTCGATCCGCGCACGAGCAATAACTTCTACGTTTTTCCCCAGTTTGATAATGGGTTTGCCAAACGCCTCACGACTGCCGGCACGCTTAACCATAAGCTCCAACGCCTGCTCACCCTGACCCAGCGAACGCATGCAGTGATGAATTCGACCCGGACCCAAGCGAACCTGAGAGATTTCAAAACCGCGACCTTCACCCAACAACATGTTGCTCTTAGGAACACGAACATTAGTAAATTTAATATGCATATGGCCACGGGGTGCATGGTCTTCACCGAACACTTGCATACCCTCTAGAATTTCAACTCCCGGGGTATCAATCGGTACTAAAATTTGTGATTGCTGTCGAGACGGTGCTGCATCAGGACTCGTTTTAACCATGGTAATCATGATCTTACAGCGTGGATCACCAGCACCGGAGATGTAAAACTTTTCTCCATTAATAACCCATTCATCGCCATCGAGCACTGCAGCAGTGCTAATATTTTTTGCATCAGATGATGGAATTCCCGGCTCAGTCATAGCATAGGCAGACCGAATTTCTCCGTTGAGCAGCGGCTTCAGCCACTGTTCTTTCTGTTCAGGAGTACCTACACGCTCTAACACTTCCATATTTCCAGTATCGGGGGCGCTGCAATTTAACGTTTCAGACGCTAGTGAAACTTTGCCCAGTTCCGCAGCAATATACGCATAGTCCAAATTGGTTAAGCCGTCGCCGGTCTCCGAATCGGGCAGAAAGAAATTCCACAACCCCGACTCTTTAGCTTTGGCTTTTGCACCGTCCAGCAACTCCAATTGGCGAGGATGCCACGACCAGCGATCTTCCTTACCTTCTTCTAGCGCATAAAATTCCTCCATGATCGGCGCGACATTATCTTCAATATGTTTTTTAACTGCATACATCAAAGGCTGAGCCTTGTCAGACATTGCTAGGTTAAAAAGATCTTTTTTTGGATCTGACATAATCACATTCTCCATTATCAATCAGTATTATTACCGCGATACTACCATTTTTACAGTTAGTCACTTATGACGTTGCAACGACGCCGCCATCCAGAGCAATTGTCTGACCAACAACAAAAGCACTAGCGCGTGAACTCAAAAATATTGCTAAACCGGCAATATCTTCCGGAGTACCAACACGACCCCTTGGATTATTTTTGCCGATCACGTCCCAATCGACATCTTCTGTCTCGCCACCAAAACCAACACCCGTACTCAACATCCAGGTCGGAAAAGGACCAGGAGCTATAGAATTAAAAATAATATTTTCTTTGGTAAGATGCGCTGCGAGAAAACGGTTCAAATGATGCAAAGCCGCCTTGGAAGCACCGTATGAAAATGAATCAAATACTGCCGCTTTAAGTCCATCGATAGAGCCGATATTAATTACTCGTGCCGGATCTTCAGGGTTAGCCGACTTACGCAACAGCGGTAATAGTTTTTGCGTCAGGAAAAACACACCTTTAACGTTGGTGTCCATGACTTTGTCCCAACCAATTTCTGGAAATTCCTCCAGCGGTGCACCCCAGGCTACACCGGCATTATTGACCAGTATATCAAGCTGCTGTTCTTTTGATTCCAGTTCATTGGCTAATGACTGGACACCCTCCATCGTCGATAAGTCAGCAGGGATCGCTATACATTCACCATTGTAGGCTTCACTCAGCCGTTTTGCTGTCGCTTGACAGGCATCAGCTTTACGAGAACTGATGTAAACTTTAACGCCATTACTTAGAAAGCCAGCAGCAATCATCTCACCGATTCCGCGAGAACCACCTGTTACAAGGGCTACCTTGCCTTTTATCGAAAATAGATTGTTAAAATCCATGAATTTTTTCCTTCATATTATAGAGTTTCACCCACCAAAAAACCGATGCGCTTTACTTCAATCGATCAACGGCTTCTTGCGCTAACGTCAGAGAGTCAAGAATGCGCTTTTTCATTTCAACAAGATCAATACCTTCGGTACTCTTTTTGCCTTCTTTATATCGCGCATAAACTCCGTGGAGAATGGCAGCCGTTTTCCAACGGTTAAAGCCGATGTAATAATCAAGCTTATCCAAATTCCGTCCAGTGCGGTCAGCATAGCGCTGGGCTAACTCACTGCGAGAGGGAAAGCCCGGCACTGAGGTTGCAGACTCTGCACTGGGAGGCTCTTCGTCACTGGGGTCTGGCCATGGATTTAACGCATACGCTAAGTCTGCCAGCGGATCCCCCAGTGTGGATATTTCCCAGTCAACAACAGCAGCAACAGACGAGTCGGCACCAAACAAGCAATTATGCAAGCCATAGTCACCGTGAACAACCCTCGCCATACCCTGCTCAGGCATGTGATCCAAAAAATATTGCTGTAGCTCATGAGCGCGGGGATCATCTAACTCGGCAGACTCAATGGACGAATTCCAAGAGCGATACCAGGTTTTCAATTGACGTCCGATATAATTTTCTTTTTTACCTAACTCACCTAAACCTATTTCGTCGGGGTCCAATGAATGCAAATCTGCCAGCACATCAAAAAATGAATAGGCCATGCTCTGACGTTTATCTTCAGGGATCCATGCCAAAGTTTCTTCGGCCGAATAGAGCGGGCGCCCGTCAATTAAACCCATGATATAGAACCATGCTCCGGTGACATCGGGGTCTTCACAAAAACCGATCGCTTCAGGTACCGGCACAGCTGTTGGCCCCAGCGACGATATCAAAGACCATTCACGGCTCATATCGTGAGCCTTGGGGAGCAAAATACCCTGAGGTGGCCGGCGGATCACCGCATCCTTGCCGTTAACGTCTTTTAATTGATAAGTCAGATTGGAGTGACCACCTTCAAGCCGTGTCCACTCGAAAGGTGGAGTCAAACCCGTTACATTATCCTTCACCCAGTCTTCAACCGCGGGAATATCGTAGCCTTCGGCGTGCTGCTCAGTCATTTATCGACTCCTTTTTCGATGCTGACCGCATGCCATTTAAGTGGCGAGGCAATCATTGTATCGTTGTTATTATTCGGTCATTGCCAGTCGTTAGCAGATTACGAGACGGGTAATTCCATGGATAAAATTTCAGATAACTCATTTAAAGCCTGCGCTGCCGACAACACCTTGATGGTTGTCATACCCATTGCCTTAGCGGGCTTCAGATTGATCCCTAGGTCATCTAGAAAAACAGCCTCGGAGGGCTCGATGCCCATTTTTTCACAGGCCAATTCATAAATGCGCGGATTGGGTTTTCGTAAACCAACCTTGCTAGATTCAATAACAAAATCAAACAAACCCATTACTCCGGCAATTTGTGTCGCTTTTTCGTGGGCCTTTGCCGCATCCGGGTCGCTGGCCATACCAGGCCCCTGCCCGGCACCTTTAACATTATTGGTAATACAGGCAATTCGGTATTGTTTCTTGATGAGCCCTAGCGCAGTTACCATTTCTGGACGCACAGAGCCTGATAGCAGGGCCAGCACCTCACTGCCGGGTATACGATGACCAGCAGCTGACGTTTCATCGGCAAACAGACCATCAAATTCTTCAGCACTGATATTGCTACTTTCAAATTGAGCCCAGGCGTTAGTGTCCGGGTTAGTGGCGTTAACTGTGCGAATAAAATCTTGGGGAATATTATTGCTGGTCTCATATCGACCAAACGCCTCAAACGGACTGCTGGTTATCACACCACCAAAGTCCCACAGCACTGCTTTAATCATATTGACTACCGTGTTAAACATTCGATAAGAATACCCACCCAGAGCACAGAGGCTCCGGACGGGGTTACTTCATAGGCAGGACTAACTTACCAAGCGCCGTGCTTCTGCGCTTCGGCACGACCAACAACCATGTGATGCACTTCATCAGGACCATCAGCCAAACGCAGGGTTCGCTGACCCGTGTACATGTGTGCCAACGGTGTCCATTGAGAAATACCAGTCGCGCCATGCATCTGGATCGCCTGATCAATGATAGTACAGACCTTTTCTGGCACCATCGCTTTGATTGCACTGACATAGACGCGGGCTTCTTTGTTACCCAAAACATCCATCGCTTTTGCCGCCTGCAATACCATCAAACGCATCGCATCAATTTCAATACGCGCACGTGAAATCACTTCGACATTTTTACCCAGTCTGATGATCGGCTTGCCAAATGCTTCGCGACTACCGGCTCGCTTAACCATTAATTCCAGCGCTTTTTCGGCTTGACCCAATGAACGCATGCAGTGGTGGATACGACCTGGGCCTAAGCGAACCTGTGAAATCTCAAAACCACGGCCTTCGCCCAACAACATGTTTTCTTTAGGCACTCGAACGTTGTTAAATTTGATGTGCATGTGACCGTGCGGTGCATCGTAGTCACCAAACACTTGCATGCCATCAAGGATTTCTACTCCCGGCGTATCAATAGGCACCAGAATTTGCGACTGCTGGCGCGCTGGAGGCGCATCAGGGCTGGTTTTTACCATGGTAATCATGATTTTACAGCGTGGATCACCGGCACCAGAAATATAGAATTTCTCACCATTGATGACCCATTCATCACCCTCCAATACCGCTGACGTGCTGATATTTTTGGCGTCTGACGAAGCCATATTTGGCTCAGTCATAGCAAAAGCCGAGCGAATTTCACCAGCCAACAGCGGCTTTAACCACTTTTCTTTTTGCTCGGGCGTTCCAACACGCTCCAAAACTTCCATGTTGCCGGTATCGGGAGCACTACAGTTCAGTGACTCTGAAGCCAGCGGACTGCGGCCCAGCTGTGCGGCAATATAGGTATAATCTAAGTTAGACAAACCTTCGCCAGTTTCTGCATCGGGTAAAAAGAAGTTCCACAAACCTGCATCTTTCGCTTTCTTTTTAGCACCTTCCAGCAATTCTAACTGGCGTGGATGCCATTCCCAAATATTGGTTTTACCTTCGTTGAGGGCAAAAAACTCCTCAGTAATTGGCAATACGTTCTCTTCAACATGCTTCTGAACCGCATAAAACAACGGCTGGGCTTTTTCAGACATGCCCAAGTTGAATAAATCTTGTTCCGGATTAGACATCTTCTTCTCTCTCTCATTTATGGTGTGGGGTAATTTACGATGTTACCAACCACAATTCCACTAAAATTTTGTCCATCAGGTGTTACTACAAGTATCACTGATAGATAAATTTGGGCTAACTTACCCGCTTTTCAACACTGGACCAATAAGGCGCCCTCAGATCTTTCTTCAACACTTTGCCAATTGTCGATCTTGGCAAGTCACTCATCAACACCACATCAGAAATTCTCTGGCCTTTGCCGAGCCGCTCATTAGCCCAAGCTTTTAAGGCAGAGGTGTCAGGCAATAGGCCTGGAACAGGTTCGACAATAGCCAGCGGCGTCTCTCCCCATTGATCGGATGGTATCGCAATCACCGCAACATCGCTCACCTGTGCGTGTTTGATCAATACGTCTTCCAAGTCAGCAGCGAAAACATTAAAGCCGCCGGAAATAATCATGTCCTTTTTTCTATCGAGTAGCTCGATGAAACCATCTTCGTCAATTCGGCCCATATCACCGGATCGCTGCCAGCGGTTGCCATCCTCGTCGATCCAAATTGCCTCATCGGTCTTATCTTGCGCCTTGAAATAGCCATCCATCATATTGGCAGATCGACCGTATAACTCGCCAGGTTGACCCGCAGGTACTTCTTTGCCGTCTTCTCCAACCAGCTTTATCAGGTTTCCAGGCATCGGAAACCCAACGGTGTGAAGCTTTGTGGGAAACATATGCGCCAATAAGAGGCAGCCGACACCCCCCTCTGTCATCCCGTAATATTCAACTAATCCACCTGGCCAATCGGTGATAACTCGACGTTTAAGGTCTTCTCGCAACGGCGCGCTGGTCGAAAACTTCATTAAGAATGAGGAGAGATCGTAGTCAGCAAAATTCGGCAGGTCGAGAATGCGCTGATATTGTACTGGCACTAACATGGCATGGGTGATTTTGTGCTCTTCCGCCAAGGCTAAAAACTCATTGGCATCAAACTTTGGCATGATCACTGCGCAACCACCATTTGCCATGGTCGGCAGCAATGCTGCCATCGTGGTATTTGAGTAGAGCGGCGTGGAAATCAGGGTGCGGGCATAAGGCGAATAGCCCGTCGCAGCGCCTTTGGGATATTCCTGCATGCGCATCGATCTGGCGTGAAGAATGCCCTTGGGCACACCGGTTGTTCCCGACGAGTAGATAATGTTGAATCCGAGCTCCGGTGTTATCTTCACGCCGGGGTGTGTTGTAGGAAAGCCGTCAATAAACGCCTCATAGCCACCCCATCCATCACCACTGAAATCAAAGCCTACAAATCCATCAGTAGTCACCTTGGTTAGTCGCGACTTCACCGGGTCAATGAGTTCTCGGTATTGGTTTTCCAAAAACAAAATCTCAGCATCAGAGTTGTCCATCATCATCGCGAGGGATTCACTGGACGCCATTCCCGACAATGGAACAATACAAGCGCCAGCTCGCAAGGTACCGAACATCACCACCATATACTCCAGCGAATTACGGGCCAGCGCAGCGACTTTATCGTTAGGCTTAATACCGCGGGCGATTAGGGCATTGGCCATTTGGTTAAGTTTGGCGTCAAATTCAGGCCATGTTAGTGAGCGATCGCCCTCAATAACAGCAATATTATCCGGCCACTTCTGGGCATTTTCGACCATCGCATCGCTGAGATCCTTGAATGCCGAAAAACGCTGCTCTGCAACTTTCTTGTAGCCGTTCATCTTCACAAATTGCCCCATACGCTGCAGTGCTTCGTCTGCCTCAGGGACGTCAACACTCATTGACGTCCAGGCATGATAAACATGGTCCCATCGTTCAAGACGACTAACGACGCCGGCTGCGATGGCTTTTTCATGGAGTTTTATACTATCGTCACGCAGACACTCATCATTACCCACCACAATGAATAACGGCGGCAACCCAGCTAGATCAGCAAACAGGGGCGATGCATAGGGTTGTTTCGAGTCCTGTCCATTGAGGTACAGATCAATCCAGGTCTTATTGGCAAACATGTCACTTTCGTGGTGGATACCATCTGGACGACCGATCATTACATCCGTGGTCTGATTACTCACCCAGCTATCGCTGCTGCAAGTCAGGTCAAAAACTCCGGATACCAACATCGCACCATCAGCCATTCGCACACCTTCGTCGCGCGTCCGCAACAGCAGCGCAGCTGATAAGTTACCACCGGCACTATCACCCATTACAAAAGCATTCTTGGCCTCGCCATATCCAGACGGTCCGTTAGCCAGCATATAGTTCCAGGCATTCATACAATCATCCAATGCACCCGGAAACGGCGTTTCTGGCGCCAAGCGATAATCGATAGCAAGTACTGCGCAGTTGCAATACTTGGCCAACTGAATAGATGTATTGCGGTGAGCATTCAACCCACAAAGAATGAAACCACCCCCGTGAATCATCAGAACCCTAGTTTGCTCATCTGCCCCTTGAGGAACAATCCATTCTGCGGGACGCCCTGCGACCTCAAGGGCGGTTATAGAAACTGACTCATCGATAATAGGCTGAGGCAATTCGAAGGCGGCTCGCTGCAGCTGCAATCGATGGGTTGCGTCCATTCCGGCATATTCTGTCCGGGAATCCAAGGTTGTCTGTCTCAAGGCTTTCCTAACGGCAATGAGGTATTCTGAAGGGGCACGTTTCAAAGCTTTATCCTATTTTATTATTGTTGATTACCGTCTTTACGGAAATCACGATGTTTTGACCGCCTAGAGAAAATCCTTAAGCAGTCCCATAAATATTTTAAGCTGGTCATGATGTACCCAATGACCCGCATTTTCTACCGTCTCAATACGAACGTTCTTGAACAGCTCGGCGCGACCATCTTGTTTCGGATCAGGGGCATTGCTTTCAGCCCCTCTCACCAACATGGTTGGGCAGTCAATTTTGGATAACAGCGCAACACTGTCTTCCATATTCATACCGGTCGACGGGTAGCTCCGCACATAATTATCAAACTTCCAACAAAAGGTGCCGTCTTCGTTCTGATTGACGCCATGAACCGTGAGGTGATGCGCTTGATCTAATGATAGATGGGGATTGGCTTCCTTCATTCTGGCGGCCGCCTCCTCGATGGATGGATAACGGCGCAATTGATGACCAGAGAATTTGCGCATTTGTTTTACCCAGCCACGCATAGCGCGATCGACTTCGTACACTTTGCGCTCAGCAATGATTTTAGGTGAAGGCCCAACCCCTTCGATGGCAACGAGTTTCTCTACATTTTCTGGAAATATTCCCGAATAGCGCAGGGAAACACCTCCACCCATTGAGTGGGAAATGATTTTTAACGGCGCCAACTTCAGCTGGTGAATCAGCTGGGCTATATCGTAGACATAATCCATCGTGTTGTAAGTGCCGCCACGAATCCATTCGCTATCTCCATGCCCACGCAAGTCCGGCGCAATCACGTGATAATCTTTGCGCAGCTCTCTAGCGATCCAGTCCCAGTTGCGACAGTGATCTCTACCACCGTGCACTAACAACAACGGCGGCGCTTCCGGGTTGCCCCAATCAACATAATGCAGCCGCAAACGCTGGGAAAAATAAGAATGAGACGTTGGCCCAGAAAAAACTTCCATACTAGGACTCCGCGCTAGGTATCGGTAAATTGACCCAATCCGGCTGGACCGAGAGTCTGTCATCGCAGCAAAATGGCTTGCGAGATAACGGGGTTAATAATGAAATACACGCCATCAATGCGCCGTCTCCGTATGCAGCGCATAAAAATCGCCTTTAAACTCGCCAAACAATTCCTGGACTTGCGGATGCTGTACAGGTTCACCACTGTCATCAATTAGCAGATTCTGTTCCGACACATAGGCGATGTAAGCGTTGGCGTCATTTTCCGCCAGCAGGTGATAGTAGGGCTGGTCTTTCTTCGGACGAACATCTTCAGGGATAGATTGCCACCACTCTTCGGTATTGTTAAACGTGGGATCAACATCAAAGATGACGCCGCGAAACGGATACAACCGATGACGTACTATTTGCCCAATATTGAATTTTGCATCGCGCTGCAGCATTTGCACGGTATCTCCTAAATGAGGTTACTGGATCAGTCGAACAACAACGCTTAACGCCTCATCGCACCAGAGTCTGACGATTATAAGCGCAACAGACATCAAATTTGAACCGTCTACTCGCCACCAAATGAAGTTAAGCAGCACTAATCACCGAGTTGCGGTGAAAAGCGACCCGCCAAATCACCAAAACCGGGATAACTACTTGACCCGTCAATAAAAAAAAGCTCTGATTGTCGCCCTAAACTCACATTCACAATGACTCAACCTGAAGGACCTTATCTATGCCCTTACAATTACGTTCCGAAGTAAAATCCAATAACACGCTAGAATTATCGCTGGCTGAAGTAGACATGCCGGTACCTGGTGACGATGAGGTGGTGATTCGCATAGAAGCCTCACCGATTAATCCTTCCGACTTAGGCTTGTTATTTGGCCCAGCTGATATGTCGACAGCGACGGTTTCTGGCTCTGCCGACAGACCAGTAGTCAGCGCCGAAGTTTCTCCCAAGTTTATGCCTGCACTGGTTGCACGAGCCGATCAATCATTAGCGGTTGGCAATGAAGGCGCCGGTGTTGTTGTGGCAGCCGGTAGCTCTGATGCGGCACAGGCGCTGATGGGCAGAGTTGTTGGCGTCGCTGGCGGCTCAATGTACTCACAATTTCGCGCCGTCAAAGCGGCTCAGTGTATGCCCATGCCAGAGGGCGTAACACCAAAAGACGCAGCGTCATGCTTTGTAAATCCTCTGACCGCCCTCAGTATGACTGAAACCATGCGTATGGAAGGTCATACTGCACTGGTTCATACCGCTGCAGCATCAAACCTCGGTCAAATGCTGAACAAAATTTGTATCGCCGACGGTATCCAGCTGGTGAATATTGTTCGGAAACCGGAGCAAGCCGATATTTTGCGAGAAATTGGCGCCACGTGCATTGTTGACTCTTCTTCAGATACCTTCATGGCTGATTTGGTTGATGCCCTCGTTGCAACAGGCGCAACTATTGCATTTGACGCAATTGGCGGCGGCACTCTCGCCGGTAATATTTTGTCTGCCATGGAAGTGGCCGCCAATAAAACCGCCAAGGAATACAGCCGCTACGGCTCTGACACGTTCAAACAAGTTTATATTTATGGCGGCCTCGACCGCAGTATAACAACCGTAAACCGCAATTTCGGTCTGTCTTGGGCGCTTAGCGGGTGGTTGCTAACACCGTTCCTGCAAAAAATTGGTATGCCTAAAATGATTGAACTACAAACCCGCGTTGCCAATGAAATTAAAACAACGTTCAAATCAAACTACACTAGGGAAGTATCACTAGCTGAGGCGCTGAGCGCAGATGCTATGGCCCAATACGGCAAGCAAGCAACTGGCGAGAAATACCTGATCAATCCTTCGCAAGCCTAGTATCTGCACAGAACAGGAACAAGGTTCAATCAATAGAGACTTGTTCCACTGCAGTCACTAACAAAAAAGGCCAACAAGAAAATCTTGTTGGCCTTTTTTATAACCGAGACAAACCTAACTAGTCTGGAGCAGCAGCCAGGTCAGCCCTCAACGTTCTTCCCGCTAGTAAGAAATGAGTCGCCGACCAGAAACCAAATACTGGCACCACATACAGCAGCGCATAGCGCAATGATTCTTCGCCAAGCGACACAGACAAGTAATCGCTGAGTAAACCAACGGTAAATGGACCCAGTCCCAAGCCAATTATATTAAGAATGAAGAATAGAACTGCCGACGACAAAGCTCGCATGCGCAGGCCGACCAGACTATGAGTGGTCGCAATTGCATTACCCAAATAAACATTTGCCATCACACCTGGAATAATCATAAACGCCAATGCAACATAAGCATCGTCGACCAGGTAAACGCCAGCCATAAAGGGCACCGACAGAAAACCCGTTATTGACGGCACCCACACATACCAGCGCTTGTCTCTCGGTGACAGACTGTCTGCAATATAGCCGCCAAAAAACACCCCGATTGCACCGCCAAAGCCCATAATCATTGCCAGCCAAGTTCCCAGCTCGCCCGTTGTCATGCCGTGGGTACGAATCATAAAGGATGCCGACCAGTTACTAATGGAATAGCTAGCAAAAGCATTCAATGCAGAACCCGCCGCTATATGCCTGAATGACACACGACTCCACAGCAAACCTAGCACCTCCATAAAGGTAGGCTGGTCATCGCTGGCTTGCTTTTTCTCCGACAAACCTCGGATCGGCTCAGGCAAAGTCATCCAAACAACAACGGCTAGCAACACACCCGGGATACCAACAACTGCAAAGGCAATCCGCCAGCCAAAAAACTCATTTAACCAGCCGCCGAGTAAAAATCCGAAGAGAATACCAATACTGACGCCAGTGGAATAAAACCCTAGGGCGGTAGCCCTTGATGTAGGAGGAAAAATATCAGAGATAATCGAATGCGATGGCGGACTGCCCCCTGCCTCGCCTACACCCACGCCGACTCGAGCTAATAGTAACTGCAGATAATTTTGTGCAGCACCACTGAGCGCGGTCATAAAACTCCAAATAAACAACGAGGCGGCAATAATCCTACTTCGGTTTGAACGATCAGCCCAACGCGCGATGGGGATACCGGCGGTAACATAAAAAACCGCAAAAGCGAAGCCCGTTAGTAAACCCAACTGACCGTCGGATAAGCCCAGGTCCACCTTGATTGACTCCTGCAGTATTGCCAACAATTGGCGATCAATAAAGTTGAAACTATAAACGACTGTTAGCAACCCCAGTACATAGTACTTTTTCTTGCCTGAGGCGTAGGGGTTGTCGACCGCAATACTACTGTTCTCATCTGTCACGCGAATATCCTTCTAAATCATTATTGTACTTACATTATTTCGGGCACTATGGCGCAGTGACGACAACTGTGCAAGCTCTAGCACTATATACGGCCAAAACATGCCCTCACAGCAAGAGTCGCCAACAGAACTTGCGTTAAAAAATACCGTTCCACCTTAAAGTCACTGCATAATTACGGTAATTTGGCTCAAAAACGGCACATTGGATTCTTAATGAAACGCTTCAAACAACGCGGACATCGAATTTATCGCGGTGTAAATACCCGAGCACCCAATTATCGCGAGTATTTAGGTGTGGCTAAGGAAGCTCCGAGTGAAATTAAGGCCACAATAAAATAACTGCAGCAGAGGCTCGTCAACATAAATATTAACCATTTTTATGCGGTTAGAAGACCCATCTGAATTTAAATTAACCTAAGAACGTCACGATTAAGACATCATAAAAGTACGACTGTGACATTTACAATGCCGCCGTCCTCGGTGAATAGCTGGTCACTAAACTTTTTGTATTGCACGATGACAGCGGTCATTCTCCCTGCTGCTGTTTGAACCTAGCAAGATCAGCGGGTAAAGCTTGCCCACCTTTCCAAAACAAATAGGCCTTCGCTAACGCAATAGTCGAACCAATGGTCATAGCGTGCCGGAGGCCATCCGTGCCGTAGGTCTCTTGCAATACATCGCTGAGAAAACCTATAGCGACAGGTCCAAGCCCTAAACCGATCAGGTTTAAAACGAACAGCAAAATTGCCGACGCCATTGCCCGCATATTGGGGCCAACCAACATATGGGCGACCGCAATCGAGGGTCCGAGATACATGGTACCCAACAGATACGGTATAACATAAACCCATATGATCGCCGTGGTGTTGTCTGTCTGATAAATCCACAGCATAAAGGGAACCGCCAAAAACGCGGTGATACCTGGCAACCATAGGTACCAGCGTACATCTTTTTTGCCAATCTTATCGACCAGATAGCCGCCTAAAATAGTGCCCGTAACCCCACCAAACAATGACGCCATTGACAAAAAAAGACCAATTTGATCACCACTCATACCATGGCTGCGGGCAAGGTAGGAGGGCATAAAATTGCCGACGCCGTAGGAAACAAAACCGGACATTGCACAGGCAAATGAAAAATAACGAAATGATTTCAGCTTAAAGATAGTAGCAATTGCTTCTTTCATCGGCACTTTGTTTTCTTTCGATTCAGCAGCAATGCGTCTGGCGGGCTCCTTGACGGTGAAATACAACAACGCTGCTAATAGAATGCCCGGCAAGCCAACGATCATAAACGTCATGCGCCAACCAAAATATTTTTCCACATAGCCGCCCAGTAAAAAACCTGCAAACACACCAATATAAATACCCGCAGAATATATCGACAGGGCCGTCGCCCGGCTTTTTGCGGGATACATATCGGATATCATCGAATGCGCCGGCGGACTGCAGCCCGCCTCACCAACGCCAACACCAATGCGAGCGGCTACCAGCTGACCATAACTTCCGGCCAAACCCGACAGCGCCGTCATTCCCGACCAAATGGTCAAAGCCCCGGCAATGATATTTTTTCGATTAGCCCGATCTGCCCAATTTGCGATTGGGATACCCGCCGTCACATAAAACAGGGCGAAGGAGAATCCACTCAGTAAACCTAATTGGGTATCCGACAAATCCAAATCCGCTTTTATACTTTCCTGCAAAATGACCAGGATCTGGCGATCAATAAAACTGAAGCTATAAACAAGAAATAAAATGACCAGCACATACGTCCGTCGTTTGTACGGTTGCTCATCTTCAGGGGCAGTGAGATTCGAGTGGGTGGTCATGACGCTAGTATCATCTAATTAAAATTCAATCAGAATCTATTGCAGATTTTTACATTTATCAAGTGGCTGATAATGACAAAATGTACAGGTTATCAGATACTTGTACGAATTTAAGACAACTGCCGTTTTTATGATGGCCGCCGTACAGCTTAGATCCAGGGAGTGTAATAGTGATTGGCAGCGGCGCTTTCACTGAGCGTTGTGCTACAGATTTCCCTATGAATCTGCGGCATAAAATACTAGTCTGTTCGGCTATAGCAATTTTTGATAACAATAACCTGCGAGAACATAACGTGACTGACAATTCCATTTCCGCACCCACATCACGGCAGTACGTCCATATCAACGATGACAAGAGCCTGAGTATTCTGGAACAGCCCATCCCACAATTACAAGCCGATGAAGTCTTGATTAAAGTTTGCGGCGCCGGGGTCAACCGCGGCGACCTGATGCAGCGTCAAGGACTCTATCCTCCACCTGCAGATGCATCGCCGGTCATGGGGCTGGAAGTTTCAGGTATTGTCATTGCCGTCGGAGCTGCCGTCAACGATCGCTCGATAGGCGACCGTATTTGCGCGCTTACTCACGGTGCGGGGTACTGCGAATACACCACCGTTCCCGCCAGTCAATGTATCGCCGTTCCTGACTCTGTGTCGTTGTTAGATGCGGCCGCCCTACCCGAGGCCTTATTCACCGTCTGGCACAATGTTTTTCAACGCTGTAGTTTAACCGCTGGCGAAACCGTGTTAATCCATGGTGGCTCCAGTGGCATTGGTACCATGGCCATCCAAATGGCGAAAGTAATAGGTGCAACGATTTATGCGACGGCCGGTACCGATGAAAAATGCGCTCTGTGTGAAGCACTGGGAGCAAGCAAAACTGTCAATTATAAAACCGGTGACTTTGAGACCGAGTTACCGCCAGTGAATGTCATTCTGGATATGGCTGGCGGTGATTTCTTTCAAAAAAATATCAATCTACTGGCACCAGACGGGCGAGTCAGCACTATTGCCATGGTCAGGGGGTTTCAAGCTGACATTAATTTTCTGCCAATGATGGTAAAACGACTAATTATCACCGGTTCTACTATGCGACCACAAAGCTTTGCTAACAAAGCGCAAATGGCACTGGAAATCAGTGAGCACATTATGCCGGCAATTGTTTCCGGTGAGATTAAACCGGTCATCGACAGTATCTATGCCTTGAGCGATGTAGAAAAAGCCCACGAACGGATGGGCAGTGGCGAGCATGCCGGCAAGGTGATTCTGGCGGTGGACGAAAGTATGGCCTAAGCGGCGGCCGGCTTACTCCAGTCCGTAAACCCTAACGGCCGTGTCATGAAATAATGCCGATTTTTCTGTGACTGAAAAATCGGCAGCTATTCGCTTGAAAGAATTCCACAGTACGGCGTAAGAACAGGACACTTTATCAACCGGAAAGTTACTCTCAAACATACATCGATCGACCCCAAATTGTTCAATGCAATACAAAAAATACGGCGATGTTGTCTCCGCTAACTGGAACGAGGTGGGTGGCAGGGCACTTTTATGCCAGTCGAAACCGCTAACAGCCATCGACAAACCCCCAAGCTTGACCACTACGTTGGGACAGCTAGCCAACGCGGCAATGCCCCTCTTCCATTCAATAAATATCTCTTGCTGCCTACCCGCGTAGGGACCCACACCCACTGGCCCGCCAACGTGATCCAGTATAATAGTGACCCCGGGGAATGCTCTAGCCAAGTCGACCAACTCCATCAACTGGGGATGGTATTGCCAGGAATCAAATCGAAGCCCCTTTTTTTCCAGCAGGGCAAAACCCTGACGAAAACGAGGGTTGAGATACAAGCTTTGCGGCGGATTGGTATGCGCATTTCTCACAGCATTACTGGCATCCCAGCTACAGGCGTGACGAATACCGCGAAAGCGGTTGCTGCTGGCAGCAATATGAGCATCCAACACCGGCTCGACGCTCTCGCCGAGTAGCAAATCTGCAAAGCCCACAATACCGGCTACTGCTTCAGTCGCACCGTAATTACCACTGGCGCTTTGAGCGGCGATACCTTGCACAAACTCCGTTTCACCAACTGGTTTCATTGACTCTGGGGCCGCCCGGTTATACATCGCTGAACACTCGATAAAAACCGTCTTGCGAACATTGTGACCACTACCCGTATCCAGCAACAGCTCATCGAGCATATAGCGACTACCAGGAAAGTCCCAAAGATGATGATGCGGGTCACAAATGGGCAGCTCCGGTTCCAAAGCCTCCTCTTTAACCAAACCTAGCCATGAGTCATTGATCGGCACCGTGCTCTCCTTTGAAACGTTTCGTATTACCGCTTTTTATACGGCCGCGTTTGTTATTGCTTTTTCTCTGCCGACAAAATAGGCGGGCTCAACGGTAAAAGCAAGGCCAGCAATAATCCCGCCCCCTTTCATGGCTAACAAAAGTTAACATTGGATTACCATCGGCGCATAGCATGAACAAAAAGTAGACCTTTAACTCAAAGGCTTTTATGCTGCGGCCATTATTTGACCAACTACCGTTTTTTTGAGCCAATTTATGACAACTGAACATTTTGACGTATTAATCATCGGAGCTGGAATTTCTGGTATCGGCGCGGCCTATTATCTTCAAACTAAAAGCCCCAACAAAAGCTATGCAATACTTGAAGGCCGTGAAAATTTAGGCGGGACATGGGATTTATTTCGTTATCCTGGGGTTCGATCAGATTCCGATATGTACACGCTGGGTTATGCTTTTAAACCTTGGACTGAAGCAAAATCTATCGCTGACGGTCCACATATTCTCAGCTATTTAAAGGAAACCGCCGAAGAAAACGGTATCGACAAACACATTCGTTACAGCCACAAGGTACAAACCGCTTCGTGGTCGAGTGAAACAAGTTTATGGACCTTGGAAGTCGCTAACGGCGAAAACAGCGAACTCACTATTTATACCTGTAACTTCTTTTTCCAGTGCAGCGGTTACTACAATTACGATGCCGGCTTCACCCCCGACTTTGCCGGTCGCGATAGTTTCCCCGGGCCGGTTGTTCATCCTCAGTTTTGGCCTCAAGACTTGGAGTACACTGACAAAAAAGTCGTTATTATTGGCAGTGGCGCTACTGCCGTCACATTATTGCCGAAGATCGCCGAAAAAGCCGCTCATGTCACCATGCTTCAACGCTCACCAACTTATATGGTCACCGCACCAGCCACTGATCCTCTTTCGACCACATTGCGCAAATATTTCCCAGAAACATTCGTTTACCGGGCCCTGCGCTGGCGCAACGTGTTGAGAGGTATGGCGGTATTCTGGTATATGCGCAAAAAGCCGGCGCGTTCAAAAGATCTACTAATTGGATGGCTAAAGCCTCAATTAGCTGCCGATTATGATATTGAACGCCACTTCACCCCCAGCTACAACCCGTGGGATCAGCGTTTATGCCTAGTGCCGGAGGGAGACTTGTTTACCTCCATTCGCAAAGGTGACGCCTCTGTGGTCACTGATCATATCGACACGTTTACTGAAAAAGGCATCCTGTTGAAATCAGGACAAGAGCTGGAGGCAGATGTCATTGTGACGGCAACAGGACTTGATATGCAAATAGGTGGAAATGTCGCGCTGTCTGTCGATGGTGTTCCAGTAAACTATGCGGAAAAAATGACGTACAAAGGTATGATGCTAAGCGATGTTCCTAACATGGCGTTTTCGATGGGCTATACCAACGCCTCATGGACCTTGAAGGTTGATGTCACCTGCGAACACGTTTGCCGCTTACTCAACTATATGGAGCAGCACAATTACCAACATTGCGTTGCGCACTGCAATGACGATGAATGGGACGAAGAAAATATGCTCGACTTTTCATCGGGTTATGTGCAGCGGGCGCTAGAAAAACTGCCCAAGTCTGGCGCGAAAAAACCTTGGAAACTCTATCAGAACTATGTGCTTGATTTAATAACCTTAGGATTTGGAAAAGTCACTCACCGGGCTCTAAAGTTTAAGTAACGTTTGAAGAAGCTGTTGATTCAGTTAGTCATTGATCTCTAGGAAAGTGCTGCGGGCCGATCACTCATGCCGGCCTTCGCCTAATCTTTTCAAGCGCTGAGCGATACCAAGGTCAAGCGCTCGTCGAATCCAGATCCGACTAATAATTCCGACGATAAAAATCGTTACTGCTGCAGCGATAAATATTCCCTTATAACCCAACAAATAATCTCCCAGCATGGCCAGCGGTAAATAGATAATAATCATCTGCAAAATAGAGATTGTTAATGGTGGTAGCGGTTTCCCAAGGGCATTGAAACAGGAGGTAGCATTCAGTATAAAGCCCATAAACCCCATAGCTAAGGGAACAATACGTAAATAGAACGTAGCCGCCTCTACAACAGCAGGGTCACTATTGATTGATCTAACAATCGTTTCTGCGCCGATATATAAAAATGTATAGGCAACAATACCCCACACAACAACAAACCCGTTAGCTTGCTTTAAGGTCAGTTGGACCCGATCAAATAATGCTGCACCCCAATTCTGACCGATAAAAGGCGCGATACTATTGGCTAACGCAAACAGCACCATCAGGATCATATGCTCTATCCGCGCCGCCAAACTAAAGCCTGCAATAACAGCAACCCCATGACCCGCTATCAGCTTGGTAATCAGTGCCATCGACAGAGGCGCAATCGAATTACTAGCAATCGCGGGCAAACCTACATGTAAGATATCGCGACAGGATGCGATGAAGCCCTGCATACTAAATATCATCAGTTTGTCACGGATGGCGATTATATAGCCGTACATGAGCAAGCTACCTAGCCTAGCTAATAAAAAACCCCATGCTGCACCTTCGAGGCCGAGTTTCGGCGCACCCAACAGGCCAAAGATTAATATCGGGGCGATCAGCACCTGCAAGACCGACCCAATCATCATCAAATAAGCCGGTGTCGCGGGATCACCAATCGCACGCATTAGATGCGAGCCTACCATTGCGAATGTAAAGAAAGGCAATCCTAATAACCAGATGTCCATGTAGGCTACAGCCAGTGTACTGGCTTCTTCGTTGGCACCGAGGAATGAAAAAATGGTGTCGGTGTTCCAGTAAATCAAAGCGATAAGCAGAACTATCAAAATCATCATCAAAACAAGACTGTGAGTAATGATTTTTTTTGCTTTCTCGGACTGCCCCGAACCCATAGCTCTTGCTACAACCGACGAAGCGCCAATGCCCAGACCCATGGCTACGCTCTGGAAGATCATAGCCAGCGGGAATGTAAAACCCAGCGCCGCCAGATCAATGGTACCAACTCGGCTAATATAAATAGTTTCAACCAGACTAGCGCCTAATACAGACACCAGTCCCAACACCATAAACAATGTTAAACGTACCAAGTGTTGATGGACGGGTCCTTCGGTAAAATCTTTTGTGCCTGGCCGTAATTTGTTGCCACCTTCAGCAGAAGCCGGCTCATTAGTCGTATTCAAAAAAAGGCCTATTCATTAAGTGGCGATATGAAATGACTGCTGCGCTAACAGCAGGTAGCGTATGACATCGGATAGATCAAGCCCCAGGAAAACGCCAGTCATTGAAAATACAGGCACCGATGGTACCTGTACCCGAACTTGAAACCAACGTGCGGAAAACGCGATTGCGGCGCCCGAATGCGACGGTATTGACTCGTTTACTGTCACTGCCGGGACTGAGTTGGTTCTTCCTTTAAGGTTCTATACGTTAAGATCTAGCCTACGGGATCATTGGCTATCGATTTTTCTAACCACTGAGTCGAGCAACCGGGTCGGCTATGGTACTCTGTCAAAAACTTCTGACCACACAATATCATAGGATTCGAGATAACAATGACAGATCATGTGAGTTACAGCCAAACTGATAATATTGCCACACTAACAATGGACGACGGCAAAGCAAATGCTTTCGGATTTGAGATGATTAGCGCACTATCGGAGGCGTTGGCAAAAGCCCAATCCGACGCCGATATTGTGTTGCTTAAAGGCCGGCCGGGGGTGTTCTCTGCGGGCTTTGACCTAAAAGTAATGAACGAAGGACAGCAGGCTATGGCCGATATGATCGGCCGAGGGGCAAACTTGCTGATGGACTTATTTTTGCACCCTCAACCTGTGGTCATGGCCTGCAGCGGCCATTCTTTGGCGGCGGGCGCCCTGATATTATTAACTGGCGACTATCGCGTTGGAATTGATGGTGCGTTTAAAATTGGCTTAAATGAAACGGCTATCGGAATGACGATGCCTCACTTTGGTATTGAACTTGCCCGCAACCGACTGGGGTCAGAGGCGCTTACACAAGCCGTTTTAAACGCTCAGCTGTATGACCCTAAAGAAGCAGCGGTGATCGGCTATCTCGATCAATCCGTTGAGCACAGTCAGCTGGATTTTACTGTACAGGAACAATTAAAATCCCTGCTAAGTTTGGATAAAAGAGCGTTCGCTGCATCCAAAAGAGCAATACGCACTGCAACGGCCGAGCTGATTAGAAGTCATCTTTGAAGCAAATAACATTATCGATAAGCAAAGCCTTCTGTTGGTATGACAACGGCACTAGTCTTTGCGAGTTAAATCTCTCTGGTGATAATCTTATTAGCTCCAACAACAAAAATAACAGTTTTTACGGCAAAGAAAGAGCCACTGTTTTTAAGCTAACACCAACATCGCGTTACGAGAACCCAATCGATAACAAATTCTGTAATGGCTGATACAAGGCTTCAAGGTATTGAATATCGTCTTGTTCTAGCACAATCTCAGCGGCTCCTACTAAATCATCCAGCTGTGCTATTTTGCTGACGCCTACAACGGGCGAATAAACTTCATCTTTATTCATCAGCCAAGCAAGGGAGATCTGAGCCGGGGTTTTGCCATATTTATCAGCGATTTCGCAAACCCGGTCAGCAATTTCAAAATCGTTTACACCCCGATAGAGTCCCTCTGTTCTTTGTCTATCCTGCCCCTGAGACCGATTGGTTGTTCCTTTGTCAAATCCTCCTCGATAGGCGCCGGCCAGAATTCCCCGCGCCAAAGGCGACCAAGGCGTCAATGCCACGCCGGTTTTTTCGCAGTAGGGGTTCATTTCCCGCTCTTCCTCTCGGTAAATCAGATTGTAGTGATTTTGCATAGAGATAAACTTATTCCATCCATTTTTTTCTGCCGTCATCTGCAATTCAGCAAACTGCCACGCAAACATAGACGAACCTCCTAGATACAGTGCTTTGCCCGCTTTAACAACATCGTTTAGCGCTTCCATCGTTTCTTCAATAGGCACGTCACCATGGCCCGGCACACCGTGAGGGTGTCGATGAATAACGAGTTGATCGACATAATCGTGACCCAGCCGTTTTAGACTCTTATCAATACCTTCCATGATGTGCTTTCTTGACAGGCCTCTGAGATTCGGATTTTCACCCATTGGCATAGAAACTTTTGTCGTTAAAACATATTCATCTCTGGGCAAAAGGCCCTTCAATACTTCGCCAACAACTTCTTCCGTTGCGCCTAAACCGTAAATATCCGCACAATCGAAATAAAACAAACCTCGGTCTATGGCGGCACTAAATATAGCTTTAGCTTCATTAGGACCTAAGGTCCAGTCACCTTGGTGACCCCGACCAGGCTGCCCGAAATTCATTGTTCCCAAACATAATTCAGACACATAGAGCCCACTATTTTTCCCTAACTGCGTGCTTTTTAGCATGATCATCTTCCGCGGTTTATGTATAAATTAATTGTTATTGATGTGTTTTTTGGTCGCCAACTAATTTACCCATACCGCAAAAAATAAGATAGTATTTTTACTAATCAATAAAAAAAAATAACAAGGATAATAAGAATGCCAAATAAACTGTCAGCCGACAAAAGAATTGATCCAAGAATTAAGGCCGTCTTCGGTGAACTAGGTATCCCAGTTACACAAAAAGCGGCCAGCCGTGATGAAATCATGGAGCGAGAAAATAGCGAAGCCGCGGTACAGGAAAGGGCTATCATGCAACTGATTAATAACGCCCCCCACTATGAAGAGGTTATTACTTATGAAGGACTGGTCATCAGCGAAAAGGAATTTATTTCCGAACCCGATGGCAATACGGTAAAGATTCAATATATCCGCCCTGATACCGATGAGACCTTGCCTTGTGTCTATTATATTCACGGTGGAGGAATGGAAATGAGTTCCTGCTTCGACGGAATTTACAAAGCATGGGGGCGCTGCATTGCCTTACAAGGTGTAGCCGTTGCCATGGTCGATTTTCGTAACTCACGAGTACCTTCTTCGTCAGGCGAAGTGGCGCCGTTTCCTGCGGGGCTAAATGATTGTGTCTCCGGAATTAAATGGCTTCATAACAACTGCAGCCAACTCAATATCAACGCCGGGAAAATAATTATCGCTGGCGAAAGTGGAGGAGGCAATCTTACTATTGCTACGGGCCTACGCTTAAAGCAAGACAATGCACTCAATATTATTACCGGGTTATACCCGTTATGTCCGTATATAGCAGGGATTTGGCCTTTACCTGAAAATCCTTCGTCCGTAGAAAACGAAGGAATTTTATTGTCCTTGCACAATTCTAACGGGCCGATGGCATATGGTATTAAAGAACTGGAAAATAAAAACCCCCTCGCCTGGCCTGGATTTTGTTCTGTCGACGATGTAACCGGTCTACCTCGCACTTACATCGTTGTTAATGAATGTGATCCATTGAGAGATGAGGGCATCAACTTTTATCGCTTATTAATTGAAGCCGGTGTTGAGGCTCAATGTCGACAGGTCATGGGAACCATACATGGCACAGAGATATTTTTGGGCTGTATGAACGTCAGTCAGGAAACAGCAGCAAGCATCGCTAACTTTTGCCGCCACTAATTTTATCAATCTGATTACCAAAGACACGGGGTGATAAGTTGTAATGCGTGATTTTTGGCATACCAGAAATGGGGGCATCATACCTCATTGATCGGCCTTATTAGTTTTTGCAGCAGCCAAATTAATGATTGACTGTCGAAACGATGTTTAGCTATTATACTTTTGTTATAATTAAAAAAATTCAAAAAAGACACAAGGACTTCAAATAATAATATAAAGATGGAGATTGCTATGAACAGGAAATTAAAAATAAAAATGGGGACTGCTTTTTCAGCGTCAGCCGCAAGCTTAGTGTTACAACTGCTACCGGCAGCCGCTATCGCTCAAGAAGAAGCAAAGGGTGTTTTCGAAGAGGTTTTGGTGACAGCAAGAAAGCGGTCAGAATCTGCTCAATCAGTTCCCATTCCTATTACCGCACTATCGCAAGAGCAACTTCAAACCAGAAATATGACTGAGATTCGTGACATCGAACGACTCAGCCCAAACACATCCATACAATACAGCTCAGTCAATGGCACAGCTGCTCAGATTTTTATGCGAGGCATCGGGCAAACTAATTGGTCTTCCACTCAGGATCCCAAAATAGGGATGTATGTTGATGGTGTATATTTAAGCCGTCCACAAGGCGGGCTACTTGATTTCATGGATATTGAGCGAGTAGAAGTGCTAAGGGGACCGCAGGGAACTCTATTTGGTCGCAACACAACCGCAGGACTTATACATATAATAAATAACAAGCCTAGCCAAGAGTTTGAAGCTGACGTTCAATTTGGCATTGGTAATGAAAATCATCAAAGTTATGGCTTTATGGTCAACGCCCCAATAACAAATTCGTTAGCCGCACGATTCGCCCTTTATGACAAAAAGACGGATGGCAACATCATCAATTCGGTTACCGGAAAAGATCGAGGTAATGAAAACTCCCTATCTTATCGTGGATCTTTATTATGGGATCAGGATGATTTTTCCGCGCAGTTCACCTTCGATCATTTCGAAGCCGATGAACGCGCACCATTGGGAACTTGTCGCTTCACAGGTCCGGACAATCCATTTGCCGCGCAAGGACTTCCTTTCCTCGCGACGATTTTCGGGGTCTATGGCGATATGAAAGCCAATTGTGAGAGCACCACAAAAGATGTGTCTATTGACAATACCAACAATGAAAGCGCAAAAAGTGATGTGGATGCATATACGCTTCGTCTAGGCTACGATTTTGACGGTGTAGAGCTAACATCGATTACTTCACTCAGAAAGATTGACAATTTTAATGGCAGCTGGGGCTGGGTAATGGGTAATGGCCCCAACGTTAATTTTTTAGAAATTCTCAACAATAAAAGCGAGAATGAAATTTTTTCTCAGGAGCTAAGACTGACTGGCAGCACCGACAATTTAAACTGGGTGGTAGGAGCCTATCTATTCAAAGAAGAGTCCGAGGAAAGCCTAGATGCGCCATTGTTTCGAGGCGTCACTATACCTAGTCCAGCAGACTGGCCATTTTTTTACGCACCTAATCCTGCAGGGGGTACCGTTGGTGACGGCGTCGTTGGAGCCCAGCTCTATGGCAGTCGTTATCAAGCTTATGATGTCGTCAATAAAAATAAAGCCGTTTTTGCTGAAGCTACCTATACCTTTAACGATCGCTGGGACCTAACACTGGGGGCGCGCTATACGGAAGACGACCGGGAGTTTACCCGAATTCAGACGCTGTTCGGGGGAGATTTTGATCCCGCCTATTTCTGTCCGGGTATGCCAACGGTCGAACTTGCCCCTGGCGTCGTGATACCAGGTAGCGATCGATGCTTTCAAGATGTTAGTTACGACAAGATTACGCCACGAGCTATTGTTAATTATCAGCTGAATGATGATGTGATGTTCTATGCGAGTTATAGCGTCGGTTACTCCAGCGGCGGCTTCAATCAGGATGTCAGGATGCGAGCCTATGAACCTGAGGTGTCCGATAACTATGAATTCGGATTCAAGTCAGAGTTTTTTGATAGCAAGCTAAGAGTTAATGCGTCGGCGTTTATTAATGACTATCAAAACCAGCAACTTACGGTTGGTCGAGTAGTAAACGGCCAAGCAACAGCTGACCTTATTAATGCTCAGGAAGCTCAGATCAAGGGACTTGAACTGGAAGTATTGGGGCAGTTGACCGACGCATTAAGTATTGCCATATCTGCGGGATATATAGAAGGAGACTATAAGAAGTTCACAGTAGACGATAACGCCATAGAGACCAACTCAGATACCGGTGAAATTACCGAAGTTATCGTGGTGAGGGATCTGAGTGACGTTGAGTTTGGCAACAACGGTGATGAGCTGTCGTTCGATGTCAGCCTTTTACATATTATGGATTTGGGCAACAACGGAGATATTACCTCGTCCCTTGGTTACAGCTACAAGGATGACCAATATTCTACATTAAGAAATACGCCCTCCTCGTTTGAGCCAAGTTATTGGTTATTAGATTCTCGCGTTACTTGGAATTTACCCAATGGTAAGACTCACATCTCACTGTGGGGAACCAATCTCACCGATGAAGAGTATGTTGATACACAGATTAACCAATCGGGCGATCTAGCGGTAGGTGGAACCGACCCAAGCTTAGGCATGACTGCAGTCTACTGGGGTGCACCGCAGAGATTTGGGCTTGAGGTTCGTCATACTTTCTAACCGTAGAATAGCCATATATTAGTACATCGTTAAACGATACCCCCTACCTCAGGGGGTTTTTTTTGTGCCCTAGTCGATTTGATTACTTCACGTGGTTTGACTATCCTCACAACCTAGATTGAAACGACTATCGCTTGAGACACTCTTAACGAAGTTATGCAACGATCCTCTGCAATTTATAAGCAACCCCTGCTCACCACTGTAAGGAATACTCCAATGAATGAATCGCCCATTGACGGTTTAACATTTCGCTATATTGAAACAAATGGCATCCGTATGCGAATCGGTGAAATGGGGACCGAGGGGCCCTTGGTTCTGCTGGTTCACGGCTGGCCTGAGACTTGGTACTCCTGGCGTCACCAAATTTCCGCGCTGGCAAATGCAGGCTATCGCGTGGTGGTCCCGGAAATGAGGGGTTATGGTAAAACCGATGCCCCGCAAGCCATCGAAGAATACGATATCGTCCATCTTGCCGGTGATTTAGTCGGTATTCTTGATGAGCTGGGCGAAGAACACGCAGCACTGGTCAGCCATGACTGGGGGGCGATTGTTTCAGCGACTACGGTGCTATTACACCCTGATCGTTTTTCAAGCCTAGTGTTGATGAGCGTGCCTTACGCCGGCCGTGGTAAACAGTCGCGAATGGATGCCTGGAACAAACAATTTGGTGACAATTTCTTTTATATCCTCTACCACAACCTGCCGGGCGGTGTTGCCGAGGCAGAATATGACAGTGATCCCGCAGGCCTTCTCAGCCGACTTTATTTATCACCTGACTCACCAAGGGCGAAGCCCGAAGTTACTGATCCACTGATGTCTGCGGGAGGCTGGATTCCTCGTCTTGGAGCCGCTATAGAACTGCCCGCTTGGTTGTCGCAAGCAGAGCTGGACTATTATGTCGCTCAGTTTACTGAGTGTGGCTTCCGAGGTGGCGTAAACTACTACCGTAATTTCCAACGCAACTGGGAAATAACGTCGCAGCTCGCCGAGGCTAAGATTGAAATACCGACATTATTTCTGGCGGGCGCAAAAGACAATGTGATTTTAGGCGCTGACGCGGAGAGCCTTCGGAAGCTGATGGCACCGGCTATTTCCGATTTACGAGAGGTAGTGATTGTTCCTGAAATGGGCCACTGGATTCAGCAGGAAGACGCAGCAACGACGAATAAAGTGGTACTCGATTTCCTCGACAGCTTGTCTTCACAGCCCAGTGTATCGATCAAGTAAACCGATAGCCCTGCGAAGGCCGGCGATGAGTTTCATTGCAAAATATCGATCGCCACATCGTGCAGGCTTTTTACTCCGGTAGCAATTGTCAATTCTGGGTCTGGATAAAAGAGTGGCGAGTGTAAACTGGGCAACAGGTATTCTCCTCGCTGTGCTGCATCATAACGATCCTGTGACATTGCGCCCAAACGCAACATTAGGCTAGGAATTTTCGGCGCAATCCGCGAATAGCGAGCAAAGTCTTCGCCACCCATCACTTTTTCAACCGGCACAACTTTATCGGTCCCCAACGACTTGCGCAGAATGCCTGCCGCCCTCTCGGTAAGTTGAGGATCATTCCACAGCGCCGGTGTATATTCTGCCTTCACCTGTACTTCCGGTAATTTGTTCTCCGGTAAGCCCGTTGCTCTTCCCTGATTAATAGCAATTCGCTCAATGCCCTTGAGTAATTTATTACGGGTCTCGTCACTGTAAGATCTCACTGTGAGTTGTAAATCAGCCCGATCCGATATGATATTGTGCTTACTGCCGGCATGTATAGACCCGACGGTAACCACCGCAGGCTTCAATGGACTTATTTCCCTAGACACCAAGGTTTGTAAATCCATAATGATTTTCGCGGCTAAAACGATGGGGTCTTTGCCACTCTCGGGATAAGCTCCATGGCCGCCTATACCGTGGACCGTGATATCAACGGAATCGACGTTAGCCATCATCCAGCCAGCAACATAACCGACATGCCCGGCGGGCATACTCGGCGTCACATGCAAGGCTAAGTTATAATCTGGTCGAGGAAATCGCTCATAGAGTCCATCTTCCAGCATCATTCTCGCACCGGCACCCCGCTCCTCCGCAGGCTGACCTATGATTACCAACGTACCACGCCACTGATCGCGAGATGCTGATAGCGCTCTTGCCGCTCCCAGCACAGACACCATGTGGACATCATGTCCGCAGGCATGCATAACAGAAACAACTTGACCCGTTAGTTCTCGAGCTTTCACCTGACTAGCAAATGGAAAAGGTGACTGTTCGGCAACAGGCAAGCCATCCATGTCACTTCGAATCATTAACGTGGGACCATCGCCATTGTGAAGGGTTCCGACAACGCCGTAAGCACCAACCTGCTCATTCAGCACCGACCCATCCGCAGCCAGTTTTGCGCGGATGTCGCCACCCACATGCTGAGTGACCTCAAACCCCGCGGCCGAGAGTTCTGTGGCAAACCGCGTCGCTGTATCCCTTTCTTGAAATGATAATTCGGGATTGGCATGAAAATGCTGATACAGCTCTAACAACGGAGTTTGGGCGAAAGAGAGTGAATGAAATAAAATTAAAACGAGTAATACCATTAAACGATTTAACATTAACATTCGACTACTCCGTCTAAAATACAAATTTTTTCACCGACACAAACATACCCCAACACGTCAAAGACCCTAAGCTAGCATCATTAACATCAGATTTTTGCTACAGGTCATTGCAATAAAGCCAGCGCTGCCTCAGCCCTGGTTGAAACACCCTGCTTTTGAGCCTCCAAATCTACGTCGCGGTCTTTACCCATAGCTCCAACTAAGTAGCGTTTATAAACACCTTGACCAATCGCCGCGAGACGCCAGTGAGAAAACGCTCTGTAATAATTTATATTGGAAAGATCTCTCCCCGTTTTTGCAGTGTATATTTCACAGAGTTCTTCCCTACTGGGATAACCACCCACAGCGGTTGGCGACTGATCTCCCTCTCTTGTTTCTATTTCACCAGGAGACACCCAGTTATTAAGCAAATAGCCCACATCGGCCAGCGGGTCACCCAGTGTGCAAAGTTCCCAGTCGAGAATGGCTTTTACCGATGACCCCTCCACCAACATGTTACCAAGGCGGTAATCTCCATGAACAATAGTGGCACCCACTTGCTCGGGCATCCTTTCAGCCAGTAACCGCGCACTCTCATCCATTGCCGGTATTTCATGGGTTTTAGAGGCTTCCCACTGCCCAGTCCAGCGTTTTAGCTGTCGAGCCAGATAGGCTTCTTTACGACCTAAGTCGCCCAAACCAACATCGTCAGGATTGATCAGGTGCAGGCGAGTCAGTATATTGATCACATTATGACCGATATCCGTTCTGTCGGTCGCAGAAACACTTTGCCCAATGTGAGAATCATTGAGAACTAGACCCTCGACAAACCCCATCACATAAAAGGGCGCTTCGTTAACCGTTTTGTCGGTACATAACCCCCACGTTTTAGGCACTGGCACGTCAACATTTTGCAAGGCTGAAATAATTTTGAATTCTCGACCCATATCGTGCGCACTTTCCAGCACATGACCTAAAGGAGGTCTGCGCAGCACATAAGATTGACCCCTGCTGTCAGTGCACTTATACGTCAAATTCGAATGACCGCCGGTGATCAGCTGGAATGTGAGCGGCGGCTTTATTGCGGGAATATGTTCCAGCATCCACGCGGTTACACTTTCATTATTAATGCCATCAATCATTATCTTCTCCGATGTTACTCAATTTTTTTGCTGCAATGTGCTGGCTCAGCAAGACGCGCCCTTGAATTTTTTAAATTCCCATTATCGACCTGTAGGTATGTCGCTAAATGCCATCCCTTTGTCGGCGCGAATATCACCGGGTAGTCCCAAAACTCGTTCGGCAATGATGTTTCGTAATATTTCGTCAGTACCTCCCTCAACCCGCGTCGCGGGGGACCGTAATAACATCGCCTGAAAGCGGGCCGACAGTTCGGCCAGCTCGGGGTCGACCAAGATACCCGATAGATCTTGCAAGTCTAGCGCTACCATCGACATATCCTGCATCATTGAACCGGCCACCAGTTTTCCGATCGAAGCTTCAGGGCCTGGTGTTTCTCCTCGGGACAGCGCACTGATCATTCTTGAGCTGGTATACTTCAAGCCACTGGTTCGGCAGTGCCAATCTGCTAACTTATCACGAACCGCCTTGTCCTTAATGGCAAGACCTTCCCCCGTTTGCAAAGACTTCACTAAGGCAAGCATCTCAGGAAAACCAGTCGGCATCGAACCGCCGATCGACAAGCGTTCGTTCATCAATGTTGTCAGAGACACACTCCAGCCATTACCTACCTCGCCAAGGCGCTGGGCATCCGGTATGCGCACATCGGTAAAATAGACCTCGTTGAAACCGCTTTGGCCGTTGGCCTGTTTGATGGGGCGTATTTCAACTCCAGGAGATTTCATGCTTAGAAAAAACATGGTCAATCCCTGATGCTTGGCGACGGATGGATCGGTGCGAGTAATCAACATACCGTAGTCGGAATGATGAGCGCCCGAGGTCCATATTTTCTGGCCATTGATAACCCAGTCATCACCGTCGCGCTCGGCCTTGGTTCGCAAACCAGCCAAGTCAGACCCGCTACCCGGCTCAGAAAATAACTGACACCAAACTTCTTCACCTGCAGCCAGTTTTGGTAAGTAGCGTTTTTTCTGTCCCTCACTCGCATAAGACATAACCGTAGGACCACACATACCTTCGCCAATAGTGAATAATCCACCGAGGGCAGCATAATGGCCCTCTTCCTGTTGCCAGATAACACGCTCTATTGGGCTTGCGCCAACGCCCCCATATTCTTGCGGCCACGATAGGCAAGCCCAGCCGGCATCAAACTTCTTTTTACGCCATGCCTTGGACTCGTCATTGGCGTTGTAGTCACCCAAATCCATGGTCGCAAAACTGGCTTTTTCTAAGTAAGGCAATAAATATTTGGGGGCATTGTCATCGATCCAATGACGAACACTGGAACGGAATTCCGCTTCTTGTGGGGTATCATCAAAATTCATAATTATAACTCCTATGCCGCATCACTAGATTCAAGCTGGCTAACCAATCGATCCTTCCAAACTGACTGACCGCCTAGCAAGACCGCCAGTAAGTTTGATCGTCGATAAAACAAATGGCAATCAAACTCCCAGGTAAAACCCATGCCGCCGTGTGTTTGAATATTATTTTTTGAACAATGCTGAAATGCCTGGGTTGCGCTCACCCTTGCCGTAGCTGCCGCCAAGGGTAATTCGTCGGCGTCGGTCGACAGCGCCCAAGCGCCGTAATAACAGTTTGACCTAGCAAGTTCGAGATCCACATACATATCAGCCAACATATGCTTCACTGCCTGAAACGAACCAATCGGACGCCCAAAGGCATAACGTTCCTGAGCATAATCTGTCGCCATCTCAAGCGCTCTTTGGGCACCTCCAATCTGCTCAAAGGCAACAAGAACGGCGGCGCGATTGAGCACTTGCTCCAATAAGTTCCAGCCATCACCGGCATCACCCAAACGCTGGCCAGCAACAGCATTAAAGGTCAGCGTCGAAAAATTACGACTGGGATCAATCGTCTCGAGGGTTTCTCGCGTCACACCACTATCAGTAAGATCGACGGCGAACAAAGACAGACCTTCATCATCTCTGGCAATAACAATAGCCACGTCTGCAACATCACCATCGGGCACTAAAATTTTTCGTCCGTTCAGCACCCCCTCTTCCCACCGCATAGCAATGGTGTCAGGCTGTAACGGCCCGTTAATTTCCCAGGCGGCAAGGGTTCCGATTTTCTCACCACTGGCCAGCCCCGGCAGCAACGCTAGCTTTTGTTCGTTATTGGCAGCAACTTTTAGTGCTTCGACAGCCAAAAATATTGATGACGAAAATGGTACCGGCGCTAACGCTCTTCCGAGCTCTTCGGCCACCACGCACAACTCCAAATAACCAGCACCCGCCCCGCCCAAACTATCGTCTATTGCTGTGCCTTGCACACCCATTTCACACAGAACACGCCATAGCTGACTATCATGAGGGCTGTCACTTTCGAGTATCTGGCGAACATCCGCTGATCTGCAATGGTCATCCAGAGCTCTGCGAATCTGATTCTTGAGTAGAACTTGATCCTCTGAAAATTCAAAATTCATAGGGGATTCCTTGTTAAAGTGTTTTTATTATCACTGCCACAAATAATGTGTCATCACTGTTATTTTTCTAAGTTTTTGGCGCTGCCACTTTTGCTCCGCCAAGCTACAACATCCGATTAGACTAGTGGCTTAAATTCTGGGCATTAACGCTAAAGGAATCAACCGTTATGAGCAAGCGTAAATATCAGTGAGTCCATGAAAATAGACTCGAAAGCAGACGCGATTGACAAAAAAACAGCAGCCTCCGCCTACTTATGTGCAGGTATTCCTCGTAATAAGGCCAGCATTTGCGTCGCAGCTGTGGACAATGGATAACGACGATTACTGAGCACACCGACTCGGCGCTCGATCGTATCACCGCTAATATCGCAACAATATGCTCCTAAGCTCTCCATTTGCTGCTGACACAATGCAGGCACAACTGCGACACCAACTCCCGCCGCAACCATCGCACCTACTGTGGTCAACTGAAATGCCTCCAACAGCGGCATTCGTAATACCCCTGTCTTTTGAATTAACTGATCCGTCCAGCGGCGGGTACTCGAGCCCCTATTTAGAACGATCAACGTATCGTTAAGCAACTGCCTAAATTGGATCTTTGTTCTTCCTGACAGAGCATGACTCATCGGTATTACTGCCACAAAGCGGTCGGTGAATAACGACTCAAACTGCTGCCCCTGCAAGTTATCCGGCTCAAAAGTGATACCCAAATCAGCTCGACCCGTCTGAACCGCGTCAATAGCCTGTTCCATAACAATATCTTGTACCGCAATAGTGATATTTGGAAACTGTTGTTGATACTCCGCCACAATCGCCGGCAACCGAGTGCTGGCAAAAGACGGCATTGCGGCGACCGTCAACTTACCTCGTTTCAACGAAAACAAACGATTTAAGTCGTCAAAGGCCTCCGACCAGTCTGCAATTAAACGTTGCGCGATAGGCAAAAACTCAAGGCCTTCCGGAGTCAGTTGGACTGATCGGGTGGAGCGATTAAACAGTAAGCCGCCGACGGTATCTTCCAGCTTGCCGATGGCGATACTGAGGGCTGGCTGCGAGATATACAGACGTTCAGAGGCCTCTGCGAAACTGCCGGTCTCGGCAATCGCAATAAACCCCCGTAATTGCTTGATAGAAACATTCATTTGTAAAGGTTATCAGTTGATCATTTAAATTAATTTGATTTATTTATCATCAATAGGCAGGCTGGGTCAACAACTGTGACGACCAATGGATTAAAAATCATGGCAACACCACTTTGGCGACCATCGGATCGTGCTATTGAACTCTCGAACCTGAGTCGATTCTGCCGCCAACTAAAAGACCAACTTGGCGTCGAATTGTCAGACTATGATGCACTACACCAATGGTCCGTCGAAAATTCAGAATCCTTTTGGCGGGAGGTCTGGACCTTCACCGATATCCGTTACTCTCGACTATTTGACGCTGTGCTCGAGGATGGCAAAAAATTCCCTGGGGCAAAATGGTTTCCCGGTGCCCGATTAAATTTTGCAGAAAATTTATTACGCAATCGCAGCAAGGCAATCGCCATTGTCTCAAGACTAGAAAACGGACAACGTCGAGAAATAAGCTATTCCAGTCTTTATCAACAGGTAGGGCAACTAGCAGCGGCAATGAGAAGTCGCGGAGTTGTCAGCGGCGACCGTGTCGCTGCATTTATGCCAAATGTCAGCGAAACCATCATCGGCATGTTAGCCGCAACAAGTATCGGCGCTATCTGGTCCTCTTGCTCGCCAGACTTTGGCATTAACGGTGTCATGGATCGCTTTGGACAGATTGAACCGAAAATCCTGATCGCATGCGACGGCTATTTTTATAATGGAAAGACCATCGACTGCCTACCTCGAGTGCAAGATATTTGTCGTAACATTAACAGCATTGAACATGTGCTTATCGTACCGGTCACTTGTCAAAACACCTCGATTCACGACATTGCTGGCGCCACTTGGTATGACGATTTCCTACTCAAGGAAAACACGCCGGAGCTGATTTTCGAGCAACTCCCCTTCGATCATCCGCTCTATATCGTCTATTCCTCTGGAACAACAGGAGTACCCAAATGTATTGTCCACAGCGCAGGCGGGACCTTAATCCAGCAATTGAAGGAACAGCAACTTCATGTGGATCTAAAATCCAGCGATACGCTTTTCTATTTCACGACCTGTGGATGGATGATGTGGAATTGGCTGGTTGCTGGCCTTGGGTCAGAAGCCACCCTGGTGCTGTTTGACGGATCGCCATTTTATCCAAAGGCCACATCACTTATCGATATCGCCGAAGAGGAACGTATTTCAGTTTTTGGAACCAGTGCAAAATATATTGCAGCACTGGAAAAAGCCCATGTCATTCCCCGTGAATCTCATAACCTGGAACATCTGAGAGCTATTCTTTCAACGGGATCGCCACTCTCTCATGAGAGCTTTCGTTACGTTTATCGGGATATAAAAAGTGACCTTTGTCTGTCGTCGATATCGGGAGGCACCGATATTCTTTCATGCTTTGTTCTTGGGAACCCATGCCTGCCCGTATGGGAAGGTGAAATCCAATGTGCAGGCCTGGGTATGGCGGTTGATATATGGAACGAAAAAGGCGGTTCAGTGCTTGAAGAAAAGGGCGAAATGGTTTGCACCAAGCCCTTCCCCAGCGCACCCATCTATTTTTGGAACGACGCTGACAACAAAAAATATCACAGTGCTTACTTTGACACCTTTCCAAATGTTTGGGCACACGGCGATTATGGTGAAATCACCCATCATCGGGGCATTATCATTCACGGACGTTCAGATGCGGTTCTCAACCCCGGCGGCGTTAGAATTGGTACAGCAGAAATTTACCGACAAGTTGAAAAGCTCGATGCCATCCTTGACAGTATTTGCATTGGTCAGCAGTGGGACGATGATGTCAGAGTGGTACTGTTTGTAATACTGCGAGAGGGCATTAAACTCGACGAAACATTGGTGCAAAAAATACGCCGCACCATTCGAGATGAGACTACGCCTCGGCATGTACCGGCGAAGATCATCGCTGTTGCGGATATTCCTCGAACCATTAGTGGTAAAATTGTTGAGCTTGCCGTCCGTAATATAGTCCACAACCAAGCGGTTAAAAATACCGATGCACTTGCAAACCCTGAAGCACTAGCTCTGTACAAAAACCTAGCAGCACTTCAGTATTAGACAACCCAGCAGTTCCGATCTCAAAAAACGGAAATCAATCGAAGGCGTGACGTACAACAATTGTTTCAACTCGATCTGGCCCAGTTGAAACAATATCGATGGGCGCGCCAACAAGCTCCTCTAGTCTCGCAATATAAGCGAGTGCAGCAGCAGGCAGCTGGTCCAGCGACTGCGCACCAAGGGTTGACTCAGTCCACCCTGAGATCTCTTCATAAACAGGGACAATGTGATTGTAGTCATCGGCATCAGAGGGCATCGGAGCGGGACTACCATCGGGCTTTTGATAAGAAGTACAGACTTTGATCGACGCCAGTCCGTCCAAAACATCAAGTTTGGTTAAGCATATTCCGGAGATACTATTGATACGAACGGCCTGTCGAAGCGCAACCGCATCAAACCAGCCACATCGGCGTGGGCGTCCCGTCGTCGCACCAAACTCATGACCTTTCTCTGCCAAGTGCCGGCCAACTTCATCAAATAATTCTGTGGGAAAAGGACCCGACCCTACTCGGGTTGTATAAGCCTTGGTTATTCCAAGCACGTAATCCAAATAAAGTGGGCCAACGCCGCTACCGGTAGCTGTTCCGCCGGCGGTGGTGTTAGACGATGTAACATACGGATAAGTACCGTGGTCCACATCCAGCAAGGAACCCTGAGCACCTTCAAATAATATATTCTTTCCCTGCTCGCGCGCATCGTGCAACATGCACGTAACGTCGGCAATCATAGGGTTGATCTGCTCAGCCATTTCAAGCGTTTCATCCAACACTGTCTGATAGTCTATCGCGTCTTTTTTGTAGTATTGCGTCAATTGAAAATTGTGATATTCCATAACTTCTTTCAATTTTTTGGCAAAACGCTCGGGATGAAGCAAATCGCCCACGCGTACTCCACGACGTGCAACTTTGTCTTCATAGGCAGGGCCTATGCCGCGGCCCGTGGTGCCTATTTTTTCTTTACCTAACGCCAGCTCGCGAGCATGATCAAGGGCAACATGGTAAGGAAGAATCAACGGACAGGCAGGGCTTAGCCGAAGGCGCTCTCGAACCGGAACACCTTTCTCTTCAAGCTCAGCAATTTCTTTCAGGAGTGCTTCTGGCGAAAGGACAACACCATTACCGATCAGGCATATTACTTTTTCACGTAAAACACCCGAGGGGATTAAATGCAAAACCGTTTTTTCACCATCGATTACCAGCGTATGACCGGCGTTGTGGCCACCCTGAAAACGAGCTACCAGATCAGCTTGATCTGTTAAAAGATCGACTATTTTCCCTTTCCCCTCGTCACCCCACTGGGTGCCGAGTATCACAACATTTTTACTCATTACTTCACTCTAATATTAACGATTCGCCAAATAAATTTTTAAGCCAACTTTACGTTTTATCAACGAGCCAGCGGTTTTGTTTAAGTACCAGATGACGACGATATTGCTCGGCACCTTGCTGCCCCGGCAAAGCATTGATCACACACTCACCATTAGCTCGCAGCTGTTGAATAGTCTGCCACAGAGACAAACTGTCACTATCGCTGAGACCATAACTATCAGGGGCCAGAATGCTGTATACACTCTCATCTGAACTATTTTTGGGCAGATAACCCAATAACGCCTTAAGGTCGGTATTAAATCCGGTCGCAGGGCGAGCGCGTCCAAATACTTCGCCGATATCATCATAGCGGCCGCCATTGGCAATCGCCTGCCCGTGACCAGGAGCCAGAGCAGAAAATACTAATCCGGTATGATAGTGGTAGCCACGCAATTCAGTTAAATCAAAATAAATATTGACCGATGGCATCCGGCTGGTAATTTGATCGGCTACCAGCGACAAATCATCAATCACAGACAATACCTGCGCCGGCGCAGCCCCCAATAGAACTTTTGCCTTGTCGAGAATGGAGCGATCACCATTCAACGTACTCAATGCCCTCATCATGTCGGCCAATTTTGAATCGCTAATGCCTTCTTGTATAGCCGATTCTATGTCACCCGAGGACTTGCGCTGCAAAGCGCTAAATAATTTCTCCTCAGCATCTGCGGTTAATTCCGACTGTTCTATCAATGCGCGATAGATTCCAACATGCCCAAGATCCAGTGTGATTTGGTCAATGCCAGATACCGTCAATGTTTCCAGCATCAAGCTAATGACTTCTATATCACTGTTCAGGCTACCATCGCCATAGAGCTCCGCGCCAATTTGAATAGGCGACCGTGATGCCATCAATGATTTAGGTTTGGTGTGCAACACACTGCCGGCATAACACAACCTGCTAGGTCCATCACCTCGCAGGCTATGCGCATCCATGCGAGCAGTTTGAGGAGTTATGTCAGCGCGAATACCCATCATGCGACCGCTTAACTGGTCAACCACTTTGAAGGTTTGAATATCTACATCGTGACCGAGGCCGACCAATAACGATTCTGTATATTCTATCAGCGGTGGGATAACCAGCAAATAACCCCAGCTTTGATAAAGGTCCAGTAATTTTCGGCGCAAAGATTCAACTTGCCCAGCCTGTTCAGGCAGCAGCTCTTCAACACCATCAGGTAACAACCAACGATCAGCTATGGTCATGCGACATCCGAAATTGATCTACAAACATTATCCGTTCACCAGACAAAGCACACCAACTCCAATCAGCATACTCACCAAGCCCATGATTCGCATAGAACGATCATTCAGCTGCACTACATTTAACACCATTTTTCGCCAAGACCCTGGGCTTAAGAAAGGCAGCGCCCCCTCAATCACCAGTACCAGACACAACGCCACTACCAAGTCATGCCACATATATTGCCCCGCATGGTTAATAGCATTCGTTCAAATCAAGTACCACCAGCCACAAAAAAACCGCGCGATCTCAGTGACTCAGTATAAGAGTCGTGAAATTGCCCGGTTAGGGAATGATACCACAAATCGGCGATTGTTAAGCCTTTAGTTAGCGCCCCGCCTTACTATCGTTAAGATATTTGAAAAAGTCACTTTGCGGGTCCACCAACATAATATCGCCCTTATTACTAAAAGAAGAACGGTAAGCATTCAAACTGCGAACAAAGGCATAGAACTCCGCATCTTTACTAAATGCATTGGCGTAAGTAGCAGAGGCCTGCGCGTCACCTTGGCCCCGTAACTGCTCAGACTCACTGTATGCGGTTGCTTCGATGATAGTTTTCTCTCGCTCCGCAGAAGAGCGAATTTTTTCCGCTTCTTCTTTTCCTTTCGAGCGCAGCTCCCGTGCTTCTTTTTCTCGCTCCGCTTTCATTCGGCGAAATACGGCATTACTTACTTCAGGCGGTAAATCGATGCGCTTAACTCGGACATCGACTATCTCTACACCCAGAGATTCGCGCACCCTTTCATTCAAACCGTCCTTGATATCTTGCATTAGCTGATCACGCTCACCAGACACCACTTCGTTCAAAGTCCGACTACCAAACTCATTGCGCAGGCCATCATTGACCCTCTTTGCAAGCCGATTCATAGCCTGCGCTTCATTGCCGCCCGTCGCCTTGTAATAGGTGTCGACATCCGCTATTCGCCACTTTGCAAAGGAGTCAACGATCAGACGTTTCTTCTGTACCGTTAAAAAGCTTTCTGGATTAGCGTCCAGCGTTAACACGCGACCGTCAAACTTGCGAATATCATCTGCCAGCGGCAATTTAACGTGTAAACCAGGCCTCACATCCGACTCAATGAGCCGACCAAACCGCAACTTCACCGCTCGCTCGGTCTCCTTCACAACATACAGACTGCTATCCGCGAGAATTATCGCCAGAAATAGCACAATTACAACAGGAATAATCTTATTCATTAGCGTGTCTCCCTGCGGCGAGTTGTCGCCTGATCACTGCGTAACTTTTTAATAACTTCGTCGGCAATATCGCTTATGTTGACATCAGCACCCGACACGCTTCCCGACACTTCATTACGTTGACCCATCAGCTTATCGAGCGGCAGATACAACATATTGTTACCACCTTCCACGTCGACCAAAACCTTAGAGCTCCGACTCATAACTTCTTCGACGGTATCCAAGTAAAGGCGCTCTCTCGTCACTTCGGGTGCTTTCTGATACTCACCCAGAAGATTTTCAAAGCGCATAGCTTCACCGGTCGCTTCTACAATTACTTTCGCCTTATACCCATTGGCCTCTTCAATAATCCTCTGCGCTTTACCACGCGCCTCGGGAATAATGCCATTAGAATAAGCTTGTGCCTCATTGATCAACCGCTCCTGATCTTCCCTGGCCTTGATGACATCATCATAAGCGTCTTTGACTTCGGAGGGCGGTTTAGCTTCAGAAATATTGATTTTTACCACCTGAATGCCCGTTTGATAATTGTCCAAATAGGTCTGCAGTCGAACCTGCACATCGACGCCAATCTTCTCACGACCAATCGAAACAACATCATCTAATTTGCTGCTACCAACTACGTGCCGAAGAGCACTATCACTCGCCTGCTGCAGACTAAGTTCAGGGTTCTTGACGTTCAACACAAAGGCTTTGGGATCTGCAATGTTGTATTGCACCGTCAATGGTAGCTCAACAATATTTTCATCTTTCGTCAACATTAAGCCGCGCGAAGGGTACTGCCGCTCTTCGGTAACGTTAACGATGACTTTGTTATCTACCATAGGCGGGTTCCAATGCAGACCAGGGCCATAAGTCTGATAATATTTACCAAACCTCATCACAACGGCACGATCTTTCTCATCAACCTGATAGATACCCATAGCACCCCAAATAGCAGCGATAATAAGTAATACAAGTACAATGACGCTGCCGCTCAGTTCGGGGGCGCCAGAACCGCTTCCGCCTTTGGAACCTCCACCGCCAAATAGTCCGGCCAGCTTTTCCTGCAGCTTCTTGTAGGCTTCATCTAAATCTGGTGGGCCGCCGTCCTTGTTAGAATTCCAAGGATCTTTGTCGTTACCACCACCCGGTTCATTCCAGGCCATCGCTATCTCCTATTTGCCAACGCAATTTGCGTGGCTTTGCTGATTGATTACCGCATAGTGCAGTATTTAAAGTCATCTTTTGGGCAGTCTATCAAATTTCAGCTTACTGCGCCCATCTCTGCCAAAACTGTTTGAGGATCCAATTCCTCAGCACTGAGAAGTCGGCAAAAGTCCTGTTTAGGCAATCGTATTTCTATGTCACTCAAACCCTGCTCAGTATACCGCTCTGAAACGACAACATTCTGCTGATAAAAGGCGGCGCGCAGACGCCCCTGTCCCACATCAAGGGTCAACCGGCCATGAATAATATCTTCTCCCAGCCATTCCGCCAAACACTGCTCTATTAAATCGAGCCCGGATCCATTTTGAGCAGAGACCCATACGCGCCTCGCAATACCGTCTTTGTCTCGATCTATACGAGGCTTTGAATCTACTAGGTCAATTTTATTATAAATCTCAAGCCGCGGTATCGCATCGGCCCCGATTTCATTAAGCACCACTTCAACCTGAGCGATATTGTCTTCGCGCTCTTCATCAGCGCAGTCAATAACATGGATCAGCAGATCTGATTGCGCAGCTTCCTCAAGTGTTGCTCTAAAGGCTTCTACCAATTTATGCGGCAAATGACGAATAAATCCGACGGTGTCAGCCAGCACAATCGGACCAAAATCCGGTATTGAAACGCGTCGGAGTGTTGGATCAAGTGTGGCGAAAAGCTGGTCTGCCACATACACATTTGCCTGTGTCAATGTATTAAACAGCGTTGACTTTCCAGCATTGGTATAGCCCACCAGCGATACTGTGGGGATATCCGCTCGGCTTCTAGCCCTGCGGCCCTGATCTCGCTGCTTGCGGACCTTATCCAATCGCTTGCTGATAGCCTTAATTCGCGCCCGCAATAATCGACGGTCAGACTCTAACTGAGTCTCTCCCGGACCGCGTAATCCGATACCACCTTTCTGACGCTCAAGATGCGTCCAGCCACGCACAAGGCGTGTAGACATATGCTGCAACTGGGCCAATTCTACTTGGAGTTTACCCTCATGAGTACGGGCACGTTGCGCAAAAATATCGAGTATTAGGCCAGTCCGGTCTAATACTCGGCACTTAAGTTCACTTTCGAGATTTCGCTCCTGACTTGGAGAAAGGGCGTGATTGAACAATACAACCTCCGCCTTCTGCTGTTCTACTTGCGTGCGGATTTCTTCCACCTTACCAGAACCAACAAAAAATCGAGGACTAGGGGACGAGCGCTGACCGCCAATAAAAGCGACCGGATCACCTCCGGCAGATAATACCAGCTCCTCAAATTCTCGAGGATCTTCACGCTCTATTTCGTGATGAAAGTCCATGTGAACCAGAACAGCGCGCTCACCAGAATCTGGGCGTTCAAACAGCAATGACTAACCTCAATGGCTTAGCTTTCGACTTCGCCGTCTTGATCTGGCATTGGCATGCGAACAACACGTGAAGGTACGACGGTCGAAATAGCATGCTTGTAGACCATTTGACTGACGGTATTTTTTAGCAGCACAACAAACTGGTCAAAAGACTCAATTTGGCCTTGCAACTTTATGCCGTTAACCAGATAAATTGATACAGGAACCCGTTCTTTGCGTAAAACGTTCAAATAAGGGTCTTGTAAAGTATGCCCTTTTGACATGACAACTCTCCTTTAGTAAGCCCAAATGGGGCTTTAGAATAATAAACAAATGAGACCTAACAAAAACTCAACTACCTTTCCGAATAACCGGCCGCTGGCGGTTGCAAACTGCACAAGTTAAACACCTCCAATAAGAACAGCGCCTTTCCTTGCCACTGTCAGGTATCGCGCGGCGGCATTATACCTCAATTCGTTGATTTAGGGGTAAAGCGCTGAAGAAAATGCAGCGCGAGCTCCCGCGGGGCCAAACCACCGAACGCGTTTTCTGTGCTGGAATCCAACAAACCGTTCTCGAGGGTGTATAACCAATGGACATCTTTCCAACCATTCAGCCATGTGAATTGGCGCTTAGCCAATTGCCGCGTGGCTATAATTCCCCGTTCGATCATTTCTTCATGACCCAATTCTCCGGCCAGGTACTGCCAAACCTGCCGGTAACCCACCGCTCTCATCGACGGTAAATCTTCATGCAGACTATATTCTGCCCTCAATGATATGACCTCATCGATGAACTCATGTTCAATCATACTGTGAAATCTTTTCTCGATACGCCGATGCAACACCTTTCGATCGGCAGGCGCGATAGCCAGCTGAACCACATCATAAGGACAGTCATCACTGCTCGATTGTTTGCCCTCTTGCTGTCGCCGGTGAAATTCAGTTAACGTTGTCCCGGACGATCTATAAACAGCGAGGGCCCTCTCAATTCTTTGCGAGTGATTAGGATGAATTCTCGCCGCTGACTCACAGTCAACCAAAGCGAGCTGACTGTGTAAAAAAGGCCAGCCAAATTCGAGCGCCTCTCGCTCTATTTGTCGACGTATTTCAGGCTCAACTGCCGGCGTTTTAGCAATACCCTCCAGCAAAGCTTTGAAGTACAGCATGGTGCCGCCAACCAGCAAAGGAATATTTCCTCTAGCACTTATTTCAGCCATTGCCACAAGGGCATCGGTCCGAAATTCGCCAGCTGAATAGGTATCCTCTGGACTTCGAATATTAATCAAATGATGAGGAGCTACCGATAATTCGGCCGCTGAAGGCTTAGCACTACCGATATTCATACCACGATAAATCAATGCCGAATCAACGCTAATAATTTCGCAGGGAAGATGCTGACATAACTGTATAGCTAAATCTGTTTTGCCTGAAGCCGTAGGTCCCATTATGAAAATAGCGGGCGGCAAGGAAACATCACTCACTCGAAAATCCAGCGACATCGAGACCGAAATCCGAAGCAACCACCTGATTTCTGCCATTATTTTTAGCATGATATAACGCCTGATCGGCGCGACGGATGGTTGCCTCTCCTTTATCTTCTGACAGCCACTCTGTAACACCCGCTGATGCAGTTATCGTAACCAGGCGGCCGTTTTGCAAGCGAACATTATTGTCGCCGATGTGCTGGCATAGTCGCCGGGCATAAACCGTCGCTTCGACCAGCGACGTATTCGGCAACAAAAGAATGAATTCTTCACCACCGAAGCGTCCACAAAAATCTGTCTCTCGCGTATCTTTTAGCAACAAATCTGCAACCGATACTAACACTCTGTCTCCTGACTCATGACCATACTGGTCATTCACTTTTTTAAACAAGTCTAAATCTATTAATATTACGCTAAAAACATCTCCATAGCGTTGTGCTCGCATCAACTCGTCGGCATAGCGCGTCGAAAAACCGCGCCGATTTAACAAATTTGTTAAGGGGTCAGTATATGCTAGCGTTTCCAGTTTTTCCTCAACCAACTTCCGCTCTCTAATCTCGCTCTGTAATCGCCGGTTAAATATGGCCAGAAGTCCCGATACAGCTAACAATACGATAACAAACGTGAGGATAAAAACTATCGCTGAGCGCACCTCACTAGATAACCCTGTATCACTTTCAAAGATTAATCCGTCCAAATTATCAAGGTTATCGACGATATCGAGATCGAGAAATACCTTTGCCATCAACTCTATTCTGATAGGGTTGATGTACCCAATTTCACTAAAATGTGGCATCATAAGACCTCGGACCGACAGTGCCTCAAAACGCAAATGGTCAATTGATTTCTCGCTGTTATACTCTTTTTTAATCAACTGAATTATTTCTTCAGGGTAAGCTAACGCATACTTCCAGCCTTTCAATGTTGCCTGCCGAAACCGTTCAACTCGCTCTGGAGATTTTCTCGCAACGTCTTCTCGAGTGAATAAGATGTCTGAGTAGAAATCAATATTGTAGTCTCGGGGGTTTATTACATTGTACAAAACACCCTGTTTTTCCAGCTCGAAAGGTTCATTCGTTAGGTAACTATGAAAGGCATCGACCTTGCTATCGACTAGATCCTGTATCTGAAAAGAACTGGCAACTAACTCAACCTCATCGAGCTGAATACCTTCCTGATGAAGCATCGCGATGAGGCTTACATCACTATGCTCGCCCAACGACATTACCCGCCTGCCAATTAGATCTTGGGGACTTTTAATGCCCGATGATGCCAGTGAAATTAGAACTGAAGGTGAGTGCTGAAAAATCGCTGCCAAAGCAACCAGAGCCTCTCCCTGCAACCGAGAAAGCAGTATCTGACCATTACTTGAGCCGAACTGGGCTCTGCCAGCCAACACTTCTTTTACTGGCATAAGCTCCGTGGATCCAGCGACTAGTGTAACGTCAAATCCAGCCTCTTCGTAAAAACCTTTTTCCTTGGCGGCATAATATCCGGCATATTGAAATTGATGATACCAACGCAGCTGGACTCGAATAGGCTCCAAGGCGGCACTGCTCAACTGACCTGCCTGCGCGACAACAATCGCAGGATAGAAAAGCAGACCAAGAAAAAAACAATATCGAAACAGAGTCGCCAGCTTCCGGTAATTTGATAGCTTTTTGATCATCTCGGTCATCCTAACTTTAGAAAAGACGCATCCTGTCATCGTTGCCACCCTCAGCCAATTCATCTGACAACTCTAAAAGTATAGCTCAGACATGGCCGATGGATATTTAAGAGTGAGCAAGCCTGGCCATCACCAGAAACAGATTTTCTTGATTTTATTGCATTTCAGGCCTTATTAACTTGCGTAAGGTCATTGTCCACGCATAAAGAGCCTGTCCAGCTCGTCAAGTGATAGTTGCGTCCATGTTGGGCGGCCATGATTACACTGACCGCTGCGCTCAGTTTCTTCCATGTCTCGAAGCAAAGCATTCATTTCAGGAATAGTCAGCCGTCGGTTGGCACGAACAGATCCATGGCAAGCCATCGTCGACAGAATCTCATCGATATGCGCCTCAATTCGATCACTGCTGCCATGCTCGATCAAATCAGACAGCACGTCCCTAACTAACTGTTCAACGTTACTATCCTGCAAAATCACCGGAATTTCACGCACAACTAGCGATTCTGGGCCCGCACGCTCTATACCTACCCCAAGATCACGAAATACATTACTACTCTCTTCAGCGCAATCGGCTTCACGCTGACTAACAGCCATAGACTCAGGAACTAACAGAGGCTGGGATTGAATCCCTACACCCTGCCGCGCAGTTTTCATTCTTTCATAAGTGATGCGCTCATGAGCGGCATGCATATCAACCAATACCAAACCATGCTCACCTTCAGCAAGAATATAGATACCTTTTAACTGAGCGATAGCATATCCCAATGGCGGAACTTCTCCATCTTCTTGCGGCGCCATGGTTGCACCGGAGCCAAGCGCTCCAGCACTGCGCCCGTGCGAACCAACATTTTCACCGCGCCCATAGAGCGCGCTATAGCCTGCCGCTTGTTCACGAAAAGAGGCCGGGGACTGACCTGGCCGCTGAGGCGTGGTGTCTGCCCTCCAGGCGATGGTCTGTTGCTGTTGAAACTCACCGGCAGCAATTCCGCCTTGTTGCCCCTCGGCAGAATTGATCGATGCGGGTGCTAGCTGATCTTCGGGCCGCACTTCCGCCAGCAGTCGATGCAGGCTTCTAAACAAAAAGTCATGTACCGTACGGCCATCCCGAAATCGCACCTCATGCTTTGTAGGGTGGACATTAACGTCGACAATCGATGGATTCACTTCCAGATACAACACAAAAGCTGGGTGTCTTCCATGAAATAAAACGTCACGGTAGGCCTGTCGCACCGCATGGGTGACCAATTTATCTCGGATCACACGACCATTGACAAAAAAGTGTTGCAAATCAGATTGGCTGCGCGAAAAAGTAGGCAAAGCTACCCACCCCCACAATTTGAGACCCGCTGCTTCGGTATCAATATGCAGAGCATTCTGCATAAACGCCGGACCGCACACTGACGCTACCCTGCGCTCTCGCTCAAGCTGACTGGCACAGGGTTTCAAAGCGTGAATTGCTCGACCATTATGATTTAAATAAAAGCCAACATCGAATCGACTGAGTGACTGGCGCTTAACAACCTCTTCCAGATGATTAAACTCAGTTTTTTCAGTCCGCAAAAACTTACGCCTTGCCGGCGTGTTAAAAAACAAATCCCGAACTTCGACGGAGGTACCCCGGAGATGCGGCGTAGGACTCACCTCAACACCCATGTCACGACCTTCTGTCTGCGCTTTCCAGCCTGCTCCCTGTTCTTCCGTATTTGACATGATAGTCAGTCTCGACACAGAACTTATACTGGCAAGAGCTTCGCCACGAAAACCCAGAGTTCTAACATTCTCCAGATCATCCAGCTCGATAATTTTACTGGTAGCATGCCGGCTCAAAGCCAACGGCATGTCTTCTTGCTCGATGCCCACGCCATTATCCCGAACTCGCATTAATTTAACGCCGCCCGCCTCAATATCAATATCAATGCGGCTGGCACCGGCATCCATACTGTTTTCAACTAATTCTTTGATAACGGATGCAGGGCGCTCGACAACCTCGCCGGCGGCGATCTGATTGGCTAGTCGGGGACTAAGGCGTTTAATTTGTGACATAGGAATCTATCAGGACGAAGGAATAGTGAGCTTTTGCCCAATTTTTATCGCACTTGAAATAAGATCATTTTGCCGGCGAATGGACGCCACGCTAACCTTATACCTCTGCGCGATTGCCGACAGTGTATCACCCGAGGCAATAACATACTCGAACGTAGTGTCACGCTGGCGTTTTTGCCATGCGAGATAAGTATCAGGAGGCGGGCGAGCAGCAAAATGTCGAGTTATGCCATTATAAATAGCCCGCGCCATTTTTCGCTGATAACTTTTCGTGCTGAGTTTTTTCGCTTCACCTGGGTTGGAAATAAACCCCGTCTCAACCAAAATAGAGGGAACATCCGGGGAGCGAAGAACTGAAAAGTTAGCCTGTTCAACTTTGCGGCTATGCAGTCGTGAAATCTTACCCATCTCACTGACAACACCCGTACCGATCTGAATACTTGCATCCAGACTGGCTGCCATCGACAGATCAGCCAATACACCGGCCAACACGTCATCTTTATCGCCGAGACTAACACCACCTACCAGATCAGAATTATTGGCATCTTCGGCTAAAACTCCCGCCATCGCACTTGATGCGCCTTTACGTGACAATGCGTAAACTGAGCTACCATGGGCTTGACTGTTTTTAAAAGCATCCGCATGAATAGATACCATTAAATCGGCCTGAGCTTTGCGAGCCAACCCTCGTCGCTTTTGCAACCCAACGAAGTAATCACCATTGCGGATCATAACCGGCTGATACCCTTTTTGCTGTTTCAACAGGTAGTTAAGCTCTTTAGCGATCGCCAATACCACTTTTTTCTCACGCAAGTTTCCAGGGCCACTTGCACCGGGATCTTCACCGCCGTGACCAGCATCGATGGCGACAACAATATCACGCCGATTCTTATCGTTAACATGCTTAACAACCTGATTCTTTTGCTTTCTATCGTATAAATCGACAACCAGCCGATCACGATATTGATCATTTTTGGGTAACAAAAAGCTTCTCGGTTTGACGCTGCTATTAACGTCAAGTACCACTCGTAAACCTGTTTTATCTTTAACGCCACTTCTTACTCTAAAGACTGGACTGTCCTGAAAGTCTAGCCCGGTCAAATCCGCCCGCATTTTCGCACTGTCAATGTCGACAACAATCCGAGTAGGGCTTTCTAATGTCATCACTTTATGAGTCACAGGCCCCGACAAATCAAGTACCACGCGGGTGTGGTCAGGCGCCCGCCAAACACGAACATCTTCGACAGTCGCCGAATAGCTAGGGACAGCAGCCAAAACCAAGACAGACAATAGCCCCAACCTAAACATCGCTTTGATAATTATTAATCGCTTCGGCAATATCATTCTCTTCTTTTTGCTTGATCAACGACGGGGATTATTTATCCACTCTTATTGTAGCTGCTTAACCAGTTTATCGCCTGCTTTCGAATAACCCACCAGCTCTACTATCCGACCACCAGGCGTCAGCGTTATATTGATCGCAATATCCGCTTTCGGTAAAAACTGTCCTCCCTTTTCCGGCCACTCCAGCAAGCACAAGGTATTATCTTCGTCAAAATAATCCCGAATACCCATATATTCTAATTCTTCCGGATCGCCCAGGCGATATAAATCGAAATGATAAACAATCGACGAATCAAAGTTGTAAGGTTCAACCAGCGTATATGTTGGACTCTTTACCGGTCCCTTATGTCCAAATGCCCTCAATATGCCGCGGCACAAGGTAGTTTTGCCCATACCGAGATCGCCATTAAGAAATATCACCAGCTGCTGCTGCTGACAACGAATCCCTACTAATTCGCCCAACTCCAACATAGCTGGCTCGCCCTGCACGATTGTGGATACCGTCGCCATGACTAATTAACCAACTGCCGCAAATGAGCTATCAAGTCGGTCGCCATCATACCGCGCTGACCCGACGACGCCGCAATATCACCCGCCCTTCCATGAAGACACACACCTAACCTAGCGGCAACTGCAGGACTCAAACCCTGCGCTAGCAGCGCTCCCAATATACCACTCAGCACATCCCCCATTCCGCCTGCGGCCATACCGGGATTGCCATAGGGGCAGATGCCAATAGTCGCCGTCTCGGTATCGGCGACAAGTGTTCCCGCCCCCTTCAAAATCACAGTCCCGCCAAAGCGGCGCTGCAGTTCGGCAACCGCAGCAAAACGATCTTGCTGTATTTCAGCGCTACTACAACCCAGCAGTCTAGCTGCCTCCCCGGGATGAGGCGTTAAGATCCAATTGTCTTTGTAGGGCTGTTTAACAACTCGACCATCGGCAATAATATTCAGTGCATCGGCGTCAATGACCAAAGGCACTGATAATTTAAACACCTTTTGTAGTAGCTGTTCTCCCCACGGAGCACGCCCAAGACCGGGCCCGACTACCACCGCCGTTGCACGCGCCAGCAAAGGCTCAATTTCTTGCCCCGAAATAACACCATGCGCCATCACTTCGGGACATCGACTGATAATTGCAGGGATATGTTCTGGACGAGTGGCACAGGAAACAAGGCCGGCACCGACCCGACAAGCCGCTTGCGACGCCATTGTCGCAGCGCCGGCCATACCCGAGTCGCCGCCGGTGATCATCACGTGCCCAAAATCACCCTTATGAGCCGTGGATTGTCTAGGTGGCAAAGCTGCCATTAACTCATCGAAATCCAAGCACTGGCTAGTAGCAACCACTTGCTGAAAAATCGCTTTAGGAACCGCTAAATCACTGAAGGCTACCCGCCCAGTATAATCCGGTCCTGAACCCGTCAACAGACCCTGCTTAAACCCAATAAAACTAACCGTCTGGTCTGCATATACCGCATGTCCCAATACCCGACCGGTATCGCTGCAGAGACCCGATGGTATATCAATGGCCAAAACCGGGCACTGACTCCGGTTGATCCACTCAATCACGGGCGCAAAATTATCTCTAACATCGCCACTCAAGCCCGTACCCAACAGGGCATCGACAATAACACCACGGTCAAGCTGCCGCTCACCGTCAAAATCAACGCTACCAATGCCATCCTGCAGCGCTAGTTGGCGGGCCTGCAGCGCATCTCCTGTTATTTTTTTGACGTCGCCACACTGCACGATCTCAACAGCAATACCACGCTGCATCGCCAATGTTGCCAGCACATAACCATCACCACCATTATTGCCAACACCACAAACTACGGTGATCTTGTCTACTTCCGGCCAGCGGTCAATCAGCGTGTCAAAGGCAACTTTCCCCGCTCGACGCATCAGCGTAAACCCAGGAATATTTTCCTGATCAATGGCGATACGATCCAATTCACGCACTTGTTGTGCTCGATACAAATGGGTCGGCAGTTTCTGCTCAGTATTATGTCTTTCCATTTAAAGATTACCCTATACTAGTGTCATGCCCAATTATAGGTGAAGCGACTCATAACTACGATGACCATTAGTAATGACCAGACAAGTATAAACCCATCCGAGCTGGTCTCAACTATCCGCCAATGGGGACAAGAACTGGGGTTTCAGCAAATCGGTATCAGCGATATTGACTTAACTGAACACCAACAACACCTGAGTCACTGGCTGCAAAGAAACTTTCACGGCAATATGAAGTACATGGAAAGCCATGGTGAAAAACGGTCACACCCTGAGCAGCTGCTGCCAGGCACCCTGCGGGTCATTAGCGCTCGAATGGACTATCTGCCGGACACTGTTGACATGGAGGAAGTGCTAGCAGACAAAAACCTGGCCTATGTTTCCCGCTATGCCCTAGGCCGCGACTATCACAAACTGATGCGCAAACGATTAGCAAAACTGGCAGATAAGATTGCCGCTGTCGCCGGGCCCCATAACTATAGAGCGTTTGTCGATAGTGCCCCGGTATTGGAGCGAGCGCTTGCAGAGAAGTCGGGACTCGGCTGGATTGGCAAAAATACTATGCTGATCAATGCACAGGCTGGCTCATGGTTTTTTCTCGGTGAAATATATACAGACCTGCCGCTGCCGCCCGACCCACCCCAGCAACAAACGCACTGCGGCAGCTGTACCGCCTGTATCGACGACTGCCCAACTGGCGCTATTGTCGGTCCCAATCAAGTTGACGCAAGGCGCTGTATTTCCTATTTAACAATAGAGTTGCGCACCAGTATTCCAGAGCATTTACGACCACTAATGGGCAATCGTATCTACGGCTGTGACGACTGTCAGCTGGTTTGTCCCTGGAATAAGTTTGCACAATCGACCGAAGAGGAGGACTTCCAACCCCGCAATGACCTGCAGTCGTCACAGCTAGTCGAGCTGTTTGCTTGGACTGAGGAGGAATTTTTACGCCGGACAGAAGGCTCCGCCATTCGTCGAATCGGCTACGAGTGCTGGCTCCGAAATATCGCCGTTGCGCTGGGAAATGCACCGCAAAGTCCGGCCGTTATGACTGCATTACATTCTCGTTCTGGGCATAGCTCAGACCTTGTGCGCGAGCATGTCGAATGGGCCCTGCAGTCACATCAACTCTAGTCTTTAGCAGCCATATCACCTTTGATGAAAACATCTCGGTAATACTTCAGTTCTTCTATCGATTCACGAATATCATCCAACGCCAAATGTGCGCCTTTTTTATTAAAGCCACTAATGAGATCTGGCCGCCAGCGACGCATCAGCTCCTTTAAAGTGCTCACATCCAAATTTCGATAGTGAAAATAAGCTTCTAGCTCAGGCATATATTTCACCAAAAATCGACGATCCTGACCTATGCTATTTCCGCAGATGGGGGAAGTGCCTTCAGGAACATACTGCCGCAAAAATTCCAGTGTTAGCTGTTCTGCATCGCGATCAACAATCAAGCTCTGCTTAACACGATCGGTTAGCCCAGAACTGCCGTGGTGAGTGGTATTCCATTCATCCATCCCGCTTAGTATTTCCTGACTTTGATGAATAGCCAGCACCGGGCCTTCAGCAATCGTGTTGAGGTCGCTATCCGTAACGATCGTTGCAATTTCGATGATATGGTCAGTCGCAGGCTCCAAACCTGTCATTTCCAAATCGATCCAGATTAGGTTTAAATCCTTGTTACTGTCACTAACTGACATAAATAATTCCACTATTAATAAACAGAGAGGCTAAGATAGGGGCTAAGTGTAGCAAAATTGCTCCGATCTCCTAACAAATGAACCATAAATGACTAATCAAAACCTGCATGAGCAAACGTAAACTCACGCGCCGACAAGCTTGGCGCGTACAAAAAATTCAGTCTGAACGAACAGAGCGAGCCAATAAGAAAGCTGGAGTTTTTGACCAGCAACTGAACGAAGGTGAGCTAGGTGACGAACAGCAAGGTCTGATCATCGCCCATTACGGCAATCAAGTCGACGTGGAATGCCAGCAAGGCGCCGAGTCAGGCAAGGTGGTTCGCTGTCATATGCGCGCCAATCTCGATGCCCTAGTAACAGGTGATCAGGTCATTTGGCGATCCGGAAATCCGACCGGTGTCATCGTGGCAAATTTACCGCGAGCCTCTGTTTTATCGCGACCGGACGCGCACGGTCAACTGCGGCCCGTGGCAGCCAATATCGACTACATCGTCATTGTTATTGCACCTCTACCTGAACCCCACGCCAATCTGATTGACCGATATTTAGTTGCAGCCGAATCGGTTGGAATTAAACCACTGATTTTACTCAACAAAACAGATTTACTTGATGTAGAAAACAGCGACTCAATCAACGACCTATTGTCCGTTTATCCCGAACTCGGCTATCAGCTGCTGCAAGCATCAACCAAAAGTGAAGACGGCTTAGCGGAGTTAAAAGCGCTGCTTAAAAATCATACCAGCGTCTTCGTGGGCCAATCCGGTGTCGGTAAATCATCGTTGATTAACGCCCTGCTTCCCGGCGTCAATATCAAAGTGGGCGAACTTTCAGCGGCACACGCTACAGGGACTCACACAACCACCACCGCCAAATTATTCCATATACCAGACGGGGGTGATTTGGTCGATTCCCCGGGAATTCGGGAGTTCGGTCTGTGGCACATGGACCGCGAACAAGTACTGGATGGCTTCGTTGAATTCCGCCCATTCATTGGTGGCTGTAAATTTCGCGATTGTAAACATCGCAGCGAACCCCGCTGCGCATTGTTAGCCGCCCTCGAGCAAGGGGAGGTCAGTGCACGGCGACTGGCAAGCTTCGAATCAATTGCCAACTCGCTGGAACAGTTATAGCCACTCACGCCTATTGCTATCACCAGTCAGATCGGAAAATCACGAGCATGGGGCTGCTTTCATACTCGTGCTGACACACTGTGCGTAGTATAATTTTCAGCTTGTCATTTAGAGCGTTGGCACTATGGTTCTTCCACTACTCGTACAGCCAGAACAGTTAGCACATATTCTAGAACAAGGCAGCAATGAATACCTTATTCTCGATATCAGCAGTTCGGCGAATTATCAAAAGCATCACATTCCCGGAGCTATACATATAGAGCCCACGGCCCTGCAATGTGGAATACCGCCAACACCCGGGAAAATACCCAGTGAGCAACAGCTCGCTGAGCTTTTCTCCTCGGTCGGCTTAAACCCTGACAAGCATGTCGTTGTTTATGATGACGAAGGGGGCGGCTGGGCTGGACGACTGATCTGGACACTGGACGTGTTAGGCCACCAACACTATTCCTATGTGGATGGCGGGCTGACGGCCTGGGTCACTGAAGGTCACCCAGTAGAATCGAAGATCTCCAGTGCTAACGCTACCATTTATGTTGCCAATATCGACCGACAACCTATTGCCGAAATTGAAGATATTATTCCCAACCTAGGTTCCGCAGACTTTGCTATTTGGGATGCTCGCTCGGCTGAGGAATATCAGGGGGAAAAGGTGTTTTCTAAACAGGGTGGCCATATTCCAGGTGCGATTAATATCGATTGGCTGGAACTCATGGATCCGGCGAGAAACTTGCGCCTAGTCGACCTGGAACAGCTACAAGAACGCCTAAACGCTGCAGGCCTGACTAAGGACAAGACCATTGTTACTCATTGCCAAACTCACCATCGCTCTGGGCTGAGCTATCTGCTTATGAAAATATTGGGTTACACCGCGATAAAAGGCTACCATGGCTCGTGGTCCGAATGGGGCAATCTCGATAGCACGCCTATTACCAATCCAACTCTTGATAGAAACTGACATAATTTATGAATACCTTGTTTATATTTTTCCAGCATCTGGTGCCGCAACACCTGCTGTCACGCCTTGTCGGAGCCATCGCTGAAAGTGAATGGCCTTGGTTAAAGAATACCTTTATCACTTGGTTTATTAATCGCTACCAGGTTGATATGAGTGAAGCCGCCAACCCAAACCCATCCAGTTATAAAAACTTCAATGCCTTTTTCACCCGCCAGCTAACATCGGGAGCCCGGGAAATTGTTGATGGAGATTCGTCTATTGCATGCCCTGCTGACGGTGCGATCAGCCAGCTCGGAACTATAGAGCAAGGGCGAATTTTTCAAGCTAAGGGGCAGACCTATAGCCTCACGGAATTACTAGGGGGCGATGAGTCTATTGCCGCTAAATTTGACAACGGAAAATTTGCAACCATATACCTGTCACCAAAAGATTATCACCGTGTACATATGCCATTGGCTGGCACGCTGGAAAAAATGATCTATGTTCCCGGCGACTTGTTTTCCGTCAATACGGTCACTGCGGAAAATGTGCCTCGACTATTTTCACGCAATGAGCGCGCAGTCTGTATTTTTTCTACAGACTACGGACCTATGGCGGTAATTCTTGTTGGTGCAATGATCGTTGCAGGTATCGAAACAACATGGGCGGGACAAGTGGCTCCGATTAAACGAACCGTTAGCACATTCGACTACCAGTCTAAACCGGAACCGATCAGCCTTGATAAAGGTGCCGAAATGGGACGCTTTAAATTGGGATCGACCGCTATCGTGTTATTTGGTAAAGATGCCGCCCAATGGGAAAGCGCTTTTTCTGCTGGCACCGCCACTCGAATGGGTGAGTTGTTGGGCGTCACAAATCTCCCTTAGCCAACCGCTGAGGGTATCAGTAGGTTGCCGGTGAAACCGATGCAGCTTTGTTATCTGTCAATGGCTTTGTAACCGGCATCCGAGCTTTCATTTATCTCAAAACCAACTGATCAATATAAATCGTAGTGTCGACCTTTTGAGCAATAACAAAAAAAGCCAAATTCTCGATAGCCGATAAATCCATCGCCCTGCTCTGCGGTGCAACGGCAATGTCCTGCAGCGGTATATCAAGATGATTCCATCCCGGCTTTAGTAGAAAGCTGCGATTGAATCGGTCCTGATATAGCTGCTTGCCTCGGCTATGTTGTTTGTCGTGAACACGCAGAGTCAGCGATAGCATTGACGGCTCGGCATTAAATAGATCGACGGACAATATATGAAATCCGCTCCAGTCGCCCTCGAAATAACCTAAAGATACGCCTGAATACTGCTCTGTTCCCAAATCGACTCGCAGTGAATAATTACCATGGACCGCCTGTTGATCTGATCGAAAAAAGGAAGCACCGCCAGACCACCTTCCCAACTCACCACGGGACTCAAAGCTTGCCAGCATTGGAAAGTTACTTCGCGAATGCTGCTCATCAGACAGTGTCATCAACAGTGAGGACACCGGCAAAGCCACTAACAGCACTATTAATAATCTGGCTGACAACAGCGTCCCGCGACCAAGCTCTTTTCGGCGCGGAGAAAAGAATACAACGGCAACCAACCCTCCCAACAAATTTCTTCCAACATCACCAATGTCGGGCTCTCGCTGAATACCGTATTGAACAAGCTCAATAATAACGCCTACAACAAACGCAAAAAATCCCGTCCAGAGTAGCTGAGCAAAAAATGGCTTTACAGAGAGACTAGAAACTCTGGTGATCAATAAGAAGCCAGCTGCGGCGAAGAAAACGATATGTCCGAAATTCCACAGTACTTTCAATGATCGTGACGAATAATAATCAGGCCCGCTAATAAAAAAAAACGGAAATAGCATGACAACACCGACTAATGGCACCCATTTAATACGACTCACTTTTACTCCATTGATGTATTAGCGTCCAAACTGTCATGGGAATTTAGCCGCTGATCCAGATTTATTAATCTTTCTTCAAACAGCTGATCAGGCATCAATATCGGCGAGCTAGAAGACTGAACCGCATACCACAGTAATTCAAGGTAGGCGTATTCAACTCGACAGTATTGAAGACGCCTCATTTCCGCCGCCGAGGGCTCGCAGCCGAGATAATCGCTGAGCAATTGTCTTTCAAAAAATGGCGTAAGCTCATGACCCTCAACAACAACGGCGAGATCGAAATAGGGATCACCCATTGCCGCATACTCCCAGTCAATAGCAACCAATCTGTTGTCGTCAGCGACAATTATATTCTCTGCTAGCAGATCATTATGACAGAGACAGGGGCTTCGGTTTTCATTCTCTGCCCATAGTATAAACGCTTGCACTTTCTGCTCAATAGCTCGGAGTTTTTCTGCCCGTATTCCGTCGGTGTTAATAGCCTGCCAATATTTGGCCGACTTACCCCTGACATCCATAACTCGACCGCCGCCATCAAGCTGATGAATTGTTTTAAGTAGAGCCGCTATCTGAGAAATAGTATCAGTCATGCCCGACATGTGACGTTGCCATGGATCGCCATCAACGAACTTGGTAACCAAAAACCCTTCAGCGGGATCAGCATAAACCAGTTCTGTGGCCACCCCTATCTCTCCAACAGCTTGAAGTATTTCAATTTCCGCTCGCCGGTCCAAATCCAGCTGCCGATGATTTTTCGCATTAATACGCAATACATAGCGTTCGCCCTGCGACTGCAAAAGATAACTTCTATTGGTCAATCCTCCCAGCAGAGGTCGAACGAGACTAACGCTGTGTTTGCACCAGGGAGAACAGTAATCAGAAAGATGCTTTTGAAGATGTGCTAGATGTAGATCAACTGGGTTACTCATGACTAAGCGCAGGTTTTGCTAAATAGAGCGCACGCCAACGGAAATAGCCAAAGACCGCAATCACAATATATAAAACAAATAAAAGTGCGGTGATATATAGGCCTCTATCCAAATAGAGATAAATAGAAACGCCATCAATAAGCAACCAATATAGCCAGTTTTCTAATACCTTGTGCGCTACCATATAGGTAGTAATTACCGCACCCCACGTCGTCAACGAATCGAGATAAGGCAAGGCGGCATCGGTGTTTTCTTCCAGCAAATATCCCGACAAGAACACCAGCAGACCAACAGAAGTTATTACCATACCGTGTCTACCGAGCGACCAAACCTGAATACTCAACTCATCGCTACCGCTATCGCGCCGTCGCCAGTGCCACCAGCCGTAAACAGCCATTGCCAGATAATAAATCTGCAACGCCGACTCCATCAGCAGATTGACATTCCAAAACAGGAACATATAAATCGAAGTACTGGCAAATGCGGCATACCAACATTCAATTCGCTCCTGCACAGCCAATACTAGATACACAAGTGCCAGTATTACGGCGAGCACCTCCCAACCTGAAACTTGCGCATAAGCTGCCGTCAATTCAACAACCAGAGAATCAGCGGTCATTATGCCGACGGACTCAGGTCGCCCTGAATAAACTTACAAACAAAGATAGCGCGCCCAAATGTTTCATAGGATCGCCGCATTTCATCCCTCATCACATCCATCAAAAAATCAAATTCGCCAAATAGCTGTGTGCTCATGGTATTGGTCAATACATGCAATTCGGGATAAGTATTTACCCGATCAATGAATGATTGAATCGCGGGTATATATTCATCTTTTAGGGGGTACATACTGACTTCGACCGATACGTCCATTATTTTCTCCTAAAATGTATAGCTGGCAGTAATACCATAAACACGGGGCTCACCCAATTGATAATAGGCTTCGTTAGACGCGTAGTTCGGTGGCGTGTTTGCAAAATAAAAGCCTCTGGTCTGATAATCTTCATTCCCAAGATTTCGCCCCCACAGTGAAACGCGGTAGTTATCATGGCTGTAATTTAATGAGGCGTGAATCAGCTCATAACTGTCGGACTGCTGATTATGCGAGTTTGAAAAATAGAATGTGTCTTTGCCGTCAACTTCTACCGTCAAACTGAAGTCATTCATAAAACTGAACGCAGCTCCAACATTGAACTGATATTCAGGCGCGTGTGCTTGCGATCTTCCATCCTGGTTGAGCGCATTCTCTGAATCCAAATCGTCGACAATGAGTGTTCCTAATTCTGTATCGAGAAACCCGATATTAGCAAATACTATTAGCTCAGGTAGTAATTGCCATTGCGCCTCAAATTCAATGCCGGCGTTTTTACCATTATCAACATTATCAACGTAATCGCGCCACTCAGCAGGAGGAAATAGTACTGAGGCTTTAGCTTGCATACCCTTGCGGTCCATGTAGAAAGCAGACGCTGATAATGATAGGGCGCTATCAAGATACCAACCCTTGATTCCCGCTTCATAATTAAGCAATGCTTCGGAATCAAATGCCGCCCTGGTCGTCAGGAACTCAGCGATATCAGCGTCCGTCGACGGATCATTGAGCACCTTAGCAATCGCCTGTCCGTTAACACCACCACCTTTGTAACCGCGGTTAGCAGACATATAAACTAGCACATTCTCCTGTAGTTGATATTCGAGCACGATTTTCCCGCCCCACAAATCATCACTCGGGTCGGCGACCACAGCCGCGTTGTCAAAATAATCTAGCTGATAGTGCTCCCATCGGCCACCGACAATCAAATTCAGACGCTCGCTCAATGACCACTCCAGCTCACCATATAGAGCCCTACGCTCAGTGTCTGTCTGACTACTAAAAGTCCCATAGCCACTAAAATTATCACCACTGGTCGAATCCAGAGACACCTCACGATCATACCAATACAACCCAAACACCCAAGACGCACCTAATAGAGTAGCGTCGTCAGCTGACAGCAGACGTATATCTATCCCAGTCGATTCTCGATCGCGCGCGTTATTTTCACCACCGCGATATCCTAGCTCAGCCAAGTTCCCCCAATCCCAATCAAAGCCATAATCCAGATCAGAACTTTCCCCGAAAATATTCACCTTCACATCAAATGCGGAAAACCCTTGCCACAAAACATCAGCACTAACCGATAAGGTTTCTTGTCGATCCTGACCCGGATCATCGGTGGGAATATCACGAGTGTTGTAATAAGAAAACGCATTATAACCATTGTCAGCATCCACTAAATAAGCCGATAGATCGACTGTTACGTCGTCCGAAGCCAGCCAGCGCAAAGACACCCTCGCCAACTTTTCATCGATGTTATTAGTATTGTCCTTGCCAAGAAAATCATTATCGATATAGCCATCACTGGCATTTGATTGAAAAGCAACGCGCCCTAACCACTGGTTATTCACCAGCGGCCCACTGAGCACAAGTCCAAAATTTTGCTTGCCGTAGTCGCCGACGCCTGCTGAGATCGCGCCCTCAAAGACGCCAGTGGGTCGATTGGAACGAATATTAATCGCCCCCGCCAAAGCCGATGCGCCAAAACGAGTGCCCTGCGGGCCCCGCATAATCTCCACCTGCTGGACATCCATCAGCCCGCCCGCTAAGCCGATACCACTAAGATCGACGCCATCGACAATTAGCGCGACTGACGAATCCAGCGGGTCTTTAAATTGACTGCGCTCGCCAATACCCCGTATTTGAATGAAGCGCCCGCGGGAGGCCCCCGCGGAAAAGTTCACGTTCGGTGCAATATTAAGCACATCTTCTATATGGAGGGCCTCTCGTCGCTCAATAGCCTCAGTTGAAATAACACTGATGCTGCCGCCAATTGAGCGGGCATCGGCGCCGCGAAAATCGGCAGTAACAATAATTTCAGGAATGGCAGAGGATGTTTCTTCTGCGTACATTGCTGAAGAGAAAATTAAGGGAATGCACACGCCAATAGCGCGAGTAAGGGATTTGTGGACAACTAACTTCATTGTGGTTCTCTCTCGGTATCTTGCAAGCAAGCATTAAAATGAAAGAGACCCGGTAGCGACGTCAAGATCGGTTGGGGACACCTATTCCTACGCCGGTATTAACCGGATCAGGTTCAAGGGTTCGCTGTTGATCGACAGTAACAAGCAGATCAAGGCATCTCAGGCAAAAGCCACCCCTTAGGTTTGCGGACGCAGTATATAACAGCTCTCCCATAAAAAACCACACCCAATAAATTTCGAGAATTAGGAACGCCATCTGCTGCTAAACAACGGTATTCAAGATGAAATAACGGGAACTACGTTGGAGGGGCTCAGTGCAACCAGAAGCATTATCACTTCTACCAATGCTAGCAACACTGCAAGCCATGTACCCGTCATCGCTGAAATCAGCAGATGACTTGCCGAGTGGCCTCACGGCCATTAATCACTGAACAGTTTTATCCTCGACTGATCGGCGGGTGATACATTATTTGCACCACATTATCATCAGGGTCCAAACAGTAAAAACTGCGGGCACCGTCCCTATGAGTGCTGGGCTTGTTTTTAATACGCACTCCCTGCTCCTTTAAAAACTCATACCATTGATCTACCTGTTCAGCTTTATCAATAATAAAGCCAATGTGATCCAGTCTTTGTGTCGCCGCTGGGCGCACTGCACCGTTGTAACGATGCAAAGCCAAGTTATCATTACCTGATGTCAAATAGACGTTGTCGGCATCTGGTTGCCACTCGATTGCCATACCCAAAAACTGCGTATAAAAAGTGACCGTTTCATCAAATTTTTCTACAAATAAAGCGATGTGACGCATCCCCGACGTTGGGGATGGACGCTTGGCATCAACTGACATAGTAAAACCCTTTTCTATCACTGTTTACGATTCGTTCAGCGTATCTACAATTTGGCAGCTATGTGTCACCTTAACACCGGCAGCCTCCATCATTATTGATGCAGAGCAGTACTTTTCTGCCGACAAACTAACCGCTCGTTTGACTTGAGACTCTTTTAAACCGGGACCGGTGACAACAAAATTCAAATGAATTTTGGTGAAAACCGCGGGTACGGCATCTGCACGCTCGGCAACAACCTCCGCAACACATGCCTCAACGTTCTGACGCGATTTTTTTAGCATACTGAGCACGTCAAATGAGGCGCAACCACCGAGGCCCATGACTAGCATCTCCATCGGGCGTGGTCCGAGATCTCGACCGCCATGATCTGGGGGGCCATCCATAACGACACTGTGTCCTGTACCCGATTCTGCGGTAAAGCTAACACCATCAACCCATTTAACCGTTGCTTTCATTTATTCATTCACTTTTTTGGTCGTTTAGGCTGCATATCTACAGCCTCGCAAGATTGGCAAGCTTAGCATATTCAGTCGTCCTGCCAACTTCTTCGGCAATCATTCCCGCCAACAGCGAACAACAATGATCAAGAACTAGCGAAACAGCAAATTTACGCCCATAATGATTAATAGCAACTCAACTATTTATGGATACCGTTGGTACTTTTTATCACTGTAAGAGGACAAACCGTTGGTCAGCCTAGCCCTAAGCCCACACATAGAAAATGTCGACGAATTTTTAAGCCACTGTCATCGTCGCCGCTTCCCAGCGAAAAGTACATTAATCTACGCCGGTGACACCAGTGACTCTCTCTATTACCTCATCGAGGGATCCGTCACCGTTATGATTGAGGACAACGACGGCAAGGAAATTATCGTCGCCTATCTTAACAAAGGTGATTTTTTTGGTGAGATGGGATTGTTTGATGACCAGCAAAATCGCAGTGCCTGGGTAAAATCTAAAACTCAGTGTGAAGTTGCAGAAATTGCCTATTCAAAGTTTCATGAGTTAAGCAAAACTAATCCTGAGTTTTTGTTTGCCGTGGGTACACAAATGGCTAAGAGTCTTCGCGACACAACTCGCAAAGTGGGTGATTTGGCCTTTTTGGACGTTACTGGGCGGGTTGCTCGTACGCTGCTCGATTTATGTAAACAGCCCGATGCCATGACTCACCCTGACGGCATGCAGATTAAGATTACTCGCCAAGAGATCGGTCGCATTGTCGGCTGCTCTCGAGAAATGGTTGGCCGAGTGCTGAAAACCCTTGAAGAACAGGGCCTCGTCGAAGCCAAAGGCAAAACGATGGTGGTATTTGGCACACGGTAATTACTTTCTTTGCACTGGCAACCTAGCTGAGGGCTGCCAGTCATATTCGCCCTACCAATTTAGAGAAATAGCTCTCGCAATTTTTCCCCCGGTTGATCGGCCCGCATGAACGTCTCACCGACTAAGAAACTATTCACTCCATGTGCCCTCATAGCGGCGACATCTTCATGTGTTTGAATACTGCTTTCAGTCACAACAATACGATCATCTGGGACGAAGGGCAGTAAATCAAATGTGGTATCCAATGATGTTTCGAAGGTGTGTAAGTTACGATTATTAATACCGACCAACGTATTATCGAGTATCAATGATCGCTCCAGTTCATTCTGACTGTGCACCTCAACCAATACATCTAAACCCAACTCTTTTGCTGCGGCATCCAATTCAATCATCTGCTGATCTTGCAAACAGGCGACAATTAATAAAATGCAATCGGCGCCGATAGCTCGAGCTTCAACAACCTGATAGGGGTCGATGATAAAGTCTTTCCGTATCACCGGCAGGGAGCAGGCATTGCGAGCCATTTGTAAATACTCCTCGCTGCCCTGGAAAAAATCCCTGTCAGTTAAAACAGACAGACACGCAGCACCCCCTTGCTGATAACTGACGGCTATTGCCGCTGGATCGAAATCTTCGCGAATAACACCTTTGCTCGGCGACGCTTTCTTGGCCTCGGCGATAATCGCCGCTTGGCCCGCCGCTAATTTGGCTTCAATCGCACGAACAAAACCCCGACATGCCGACTGATCAAGGATCGAGGCCTGGAGGTCACTGATCGAGCGTTTATCCGAGCGCTCTGCAATTTCTTCAATTTTTCGCGCAACGATCTTTTTTAAAACGGTGGGGGTGTCACTCATGAAAATTCTCTTTGCCAACAAATAGTGTGTTTACTATTTAACACTAAAAAAGACGCATAAAAACCACAAAGATAGAACTGACCGCTAGGTAATAATACCCTAAAGGCTCTTCATCGTTTGCGTAGTCAGTGCCAACTCTTTTAGCTTCTCTGAAGCGGTGCCGCTGGCTAATATATCCTGCGCCATCACCACACCCTGCTCAAGACTAGACGCAATATTGGCAACATAAATTGCCGCACCCGCATTTAATGCAACAATATCTGCTGCAGGGCTCTCTGCTCCTGCCAACAGCTTTTTGATCACCGCTAAACTTTGCTCTGCACTCTCTACTTTTAATTGATCCAATGATGCGCGATTCATGCCGAATTGTTCAGGCTCAATCGTATATTCCTTGATGTTCCCATCTCTCAGTTCGGCAACATACGTTTTATCAGCAATGCTAATTTCATCCAGGCCATCGGCAGAATGTACCACCAAAACATGATCGCTGCCCAAATCTCGTAAGACCTCTGCAATAGGTCGTACCCATTGCCGGCTATATACACCGAGTAATTGATTAGGCACACCTGCAGGATTAGTAATCGGCCCTAACAAATTAAAAATTGTACGGGTTGCCAATTCCTTGCGCGGGCCTATAGCATGCTTCATCGCACTATGGTGGTTGAGCGCAAACATAAACCCGACGCCGACTGTGTCAACACAACGGGCAACTTCTTCAGCGGTTAAATCTAGGCGAACACCGGCAGCCTCGAGTAAATCTGCAGCACCACTCTTAGAACTAACTGACCGATTGCCATGCTTGGCAACTTGTCCACCGGCAGCGGCAACAACAAATGTACTTGCCGTAGATATATTAAATGTACCAATGCCATCACCGCCGGTACCTACAATATCGACTAGATGCGGGCCACTGACAGCAACGCCTGTCGCCAGTTTTCGCATCACTTTTGCAGCGCCAGTGATCTCGTCAACAGTCTCACCCTTCATGCGCAAAGCCACAAGGAACCCGGCTATTTGTGCGTCGCTGCACTCCCCCGTCATGATCTGCTGCATCACCGCCACCATTTGATCGGTGCTAAGGGAATGACCGTCAATGACTTCACTAATTGCCGCTTGAATATTCATACCACCCTCACCCTCACTGCTGCAAAAAGTTTCGTAGCAAATCATGTCCATGTTCGGTCAAAATCGACTCTGGATGAAACTGGACACCCTCTATTGGGAGGGTTTTATGACGAACACCCATGATCTCATCAACCCCACCCGTATCGGTTTGAGTCCACGCTGTAATTTCCAAACAATCTGGGAAACTTTCTTTCTCGATCACCAGAGAATGATAACGCGTTGCTTCGAAGGGGTTTCTTAAACCGCTAAAAACGCCTTGATTGTTATGATAAATTGGCGATGTTTTACCATGCATGACCTGACGAGCCCTGACGATTTTTCCACCAAAAACCTGACCAATACTCTGATGACCCAAACAAATACCCAGAATTGGCAGTTGTCCGGAAAACCTTTCTATAACGGCCATCGAAATTCCTGCTTCATTAGGCGTACAAGGCCCCGGAGAAATAACAATTCGATCGGGCTGCAGATCAGCCACTTGTTCTACGGTAATTTCATCGTTACGAACAACATTTACATCGGCTTTCAATTCGCCGAGGTATTGCACCACGTTGTAAGTAAAAGAGTCGTAATTATCGATCATCAGTAGCATAGTAATTACTCCTCGTCCGCTTGCTGTGGCACCATAGCTGCGGCTCGAAATAAGGCCCGCGCTTTGTTCAATGATTCTTTCCATTCCAACCGAGGAATTGAGTCGGCAACAACTCCACCCCCAGCTTGAACATAGAGTTTTTTGTCTTTAATGACGCCAGTGCGAATAGCTATAGCGGTATCCATATTACCGTTCCAACCGAGATACCCTACCGCACCGCCATAGACACCACGTTTCACCGACTCTAATTCATCGATAATTTCCATCGCACGAATTTTTGGCGCGCCACTCAATGTCCCCGCGGGCAGTGTAGCCCGCAACACGTCCATTGCAGTCTTACCTTTACGAAGTTTGCCAGTCACGTTAGAAACAATATGCATGACGTGCGAATAACGCTCAACAATCATTTTGTCAGTGAGCTCTACCGAGCCGATCTCTGATACTCTGCCTACATCATTGCGACCTAAATCTATCAGCATTAAATGTTCGGCAATTTCTTTAGGATCGGCCAGTAACTCGGCCTCTAGGGCGCGATCTTCTTCATCGGTATAACCGCGGCGACGTGTACCAGCTATTGGACGTACCGTGATAACGCCGTCTTCGAGTCGTGCCAGAATTTCCGGGGACGAACCGGCAATATAAAAATCCTTCAAATTAAGGAAGTACATGTAGGGAGAAGGGTTTAAATTACGCAAAGCTCGGTAAAGATTAAGTGGCTCACCAGTAAAATCAGCAACTAAGCGCTGAGAGGGCACAACCTGCATGACGTCACCCGCCAATACATACTCTTTTATAGTTTCTACTGCCTGCTTGTAAGCACTCTCACCAGACTCAGAAACGAAATCGTTTTCACTAATTCGTCCGGCCTGGTCTTCCTGCGCTAGTGAAACCGCAGGCAATATGGGGGCCGGTTTTTGCAGTTGTTCGACGAGCTCGGTAATTCTAGCCTGTGCCTGTGCGTAGGCATTGGGCAGCGCGGGGTCCGCATGGATGATCAGGCGTATTGTCCCTGACAGATTATCAAATACCAACATTTCGTCGGATACCATCAACAAAATATCCGGCGTACCTAACTTATCTTCGGGCATAGAATCGCGTAAGCGCTTTTCAACATAACGCACAGTGTCATAGCCGAAATATCCCACCAGACCACCAGAGAAAGCTGGCATATCGTCGAGTTCAGGAACTCGATAACGATGTTGAAACTCTTCAACAAAAGCTAAAGGGTCTTCTAAGTCGAGCCGCTCGACGACCTTACCATCGGTTTCAATGGTAGCGACATAACCGAAAATTTTCAGCACAGTATGACAGGGCAGCCCGATAATCGAATAACGACCCCACTTTTCTCCGCCCTGAACTGATTCAAACAAATAGGAATACTCCCCGTCGGCTAACTTCAGATAGCTACTAAGCGGCGTGTCGAGATCAGCAAGGACCTCACGACTTACAGGGATACGGTTATAATGCTGGCTTGCCAATTCAGAAAAACGTTGGGCGTCCATTGAGGGGATCCTTTGAGAAAAACGGTTTAAACAATCAATTCAGAAAATGTCGGTTTTGACCCGCAGGGTCAAGCCAACCGGAGCGGTATTACCATCGCCAGCGCATAATCGCGCGCTTACCCATGAGTGCTCGAACGCTGAGCGGGCAATTTCTGTATTGTATAGTCATAGTTCTACGCTGATTAAAATTCGTAAACTCATTCGTTTTCCAGCCCCATCACTTATGGGCAGGAGGATCCAACGGCATTGTAACCAAGACCTGACAGTAATTAAAGTAGTCAACCAGAGAAAATTGAGGGTGAGCGCTGAGTGGGCGACAAAGCCTGCTGTCTTCTAGGCAGGGCTAAGGCGACAGCTGCTAACCCACTTTGAGTAAGACTATCACTCCCCTACCGAGCTCACTAATAGCACCTTCCCATCAGACACACTCATCAAGAGGGCAAAGCCAAACTTTTACCGCGATGACTCACTAGACCGAACACCAACAACGTTGTTGCCATGGCAGTAAGAAACTAACCGACTTAACTCCATCAAACTACGTCCAGACTCCTGCTGTAGGTCATTGAAAAAACGCTGCGAGTTATTCAGCGCTGATTTAGTGGTGATACCTGTTTCGACAATATTGTGCTCGCGCAGAAAACCTTCGACATCTCGGCTCAGTAAAAACGTATCCTTGCCCAATGCACGCAGGGCATAAGGACCGATATTACCACCTAAACGCGTGCCATTTTTTTTCAAATATAACCACAATCCGGTAATGTCTTCCGTTGACCAGTTGGCAATAAATTCGGCAAAACTCACATTGTAGTGACGGCGCACCGAATCGATGAAGATGGCATTTTCTCGTATGGCCCATATTTTCTTATGGTTGCGGATAATCTTCTTGTCCTGAGATTTTCGTTCGAGCATGTCATCAGGCATCATCAATAACTTGTCGATATCGAAGTCCCAAAATAACTCCTCAAAATTAGCCCACTTAGCTTCAACCACTCGCCACACGAAGCCCGATTGAAAGACTTTCTTCGACAGCTCCGCAAGATAAGTAGCATCCGGGATATTTTTTAGGGCTCGCTGGTGTTTAGGCTTGTCTAACAGGGCTTCGACTTGCCTGGCGCCGCCTTTTCTTAAACAAGCAGTGTCGTAAATACTATTATACGTAACCAAAGTGTTTCCTCGGGGCCCTTCAGAAACGGGCCGTTCAAACTACCGCCTAACCAAATCAAAGATCGAGCCAACCACGATATCGGGATGAGAGCCTGCTATTGGTTCACCGTGATTGTACCCGTAGTTCACCGCCGCGACCGGCATTTTTGCCGCTCTGGCAGCTTGCACGTCATTGCAAGAGTCACCAATCATCAAACATGTTTCTGGCGGCACATTTAAGACTTCGCAAGCGTGCAGCAATGGCAGTGCTGACGGCTTTTTCTGTGACGTACAGGCGCCGCCAACAAGCGCGACAAAATAGTGATCGATGTCCAATCCCGACAGCAGTGTGGGAACAAACTCCACCAGCTTGTTAGTTACGACCGCCATTGGCACTCCATGGCTGCGCCAAACCTTCAGCGCGTCAACCACCCCTGGGTATAAATGACTATAACAACCATTGGTTTGTCGGTATTCCTCTAGAAATAATGCCAACGTTGAATCAACCCGGTGATCGCTAATTTGATGCTCAGCCTGCCCGACCGCAAACGCCAAGGCCCGGTGGACCAGTTTTTTGGCACCATTTCCCACCCAGCCCCGCACTCGCTCCTCTCCCACAACTGGCAATGCCAACCTTGTCAAAACAGTATCCATAGCGACAGCCAAATCAGGCGCACTGTCTACCAAGGTGCCATCCAGATCGAACAACACCGCCCGAGGAAAATCAGCACCAAAATAGCGTTTGATAAAGTCCATAACTGCCGACTACTTACCCGTTGTTAGTCAGCGCTAGCTGATCTCGCATCGCATTAATCGCCTCTTTGTAGTCCGGCTTGTTATAGATAGCAGAACCGGCAACAAAGGTATCAGCTCCAGCTTCGGCAATATCCCGGATATTGTCGGCAGTGACCCCGCCATCAACTTCCAGCCGAATATCAAATCCACTCGCATCTATTAATTGTCTCACTTCACGCAGTTTGTCCAGTGTTCCGGGAATAAATGCCTGACCACCAAAACCGGGATTTACCGACATTAACAAAATCATATCGAGCTTATCCATGACATACTTGAGCGACTCCACTCCCATGGCTGGATTCAATACCAAACCGGCTTTACAACCAGCATCACGGATCATTGCTAATGATCGATCTAGATGGGTAGTTGCGTCCGGATGAAAGGTGATATAGCTAGCCCCGGCATCGGCAAAATCCGCGATTAGTGCATCCACAGGGCTAACCATTAAGTGCACATCGATCGGGGCAGTAACGCCATAATCACGCAAGGCCTTACATACCATCGGGCCAATCGTTAGATTTGGTACATAGTGATTATCCATCACATCAAAGTGAATAATATCGGCACCGGCATTTAAAACCGCATCCACTTCTTCACCCAGCCGGGCAAAATCCGCCGACAGAATGGACGGGGCAATCAGATAATCACTCATAACTTGGCCTTTGATTTTTAAACACGTTAAATTAACGAGGAACTCCTGCTATTCTACTGAAATCCGCACAGCAAATCAGTAAGACGTAACGCTCTATGACAAAAACTATCCTGACACTCTTATCTTTATTGTGCATTCCGGCACTCTCACTAGCTCAGGGCACCGGCCAAGACACTGGCAAAGAAAGTCTTTTCGACCAACAGGTAGCCGAACAAGAAAAGGTCTGGCTTAACGTCGGCGAACAACAGCAACTGGCATTCTATTTAACTGAATCAAGTGGCACGGCCTATGGCGGCGTCTTATTGATACCCGATATTGCCAAACACCCGGCTACGCTCGGCTCAATCAACACCATGAGAATTGCGCTATCGAAACACCACTGGAGCACGTTGGCACTGAATATGGGAGGCGCCAATGAAGCGCAATCTCTCGACTTAATTGCCGCTGGAATACAGTTTTTCAACGAAAAAGAGATTTATAACATTGCCATCCTAGGTGAGGGACGAGGGGCAGCGCACGCTATTCTTTATCTGGCGTCAAAGCCACCAACCGATGCAAATAGCGCAAAGACAGACCGGATCAGTGCACTGATAATGGTCGACGCCCATAATTCAACCTCTGACAACGAAGCTCACATTCTGCAAAAACTGGCCGAGGTTGCAATTCCGGTACTCGATGCATTTTCGAATGGCGATTACATTGAACAACGACAAGCCGATAAGCGTAAAGACACAGCGCGCGAAACACTCAACAAAACTTATCATCAAGTGCGACTGCCGCAAGCCTCGGGAGAACAGCAAAACGGCGACAACCGTGTCACCAAGCGGATTCGTGGTTGGCTGGACAAAAATATTGCCAATCTTACGGCGCCCCTAATATAGCTCGCTCCAACTCCTTTAAACGGGTCGGTGTGCCGACATCTGTCCATTGTCCTTTAAAATAGCGACCACTCACTTTCCCCGTAGCCATCGCATCGATCAATGGCTGTCTCAATGGAAATGGCCCACTGGGACAAAAAGAAAATAACTCTGGATGCAGCACGGCAATGCCAGAATAAGTAAGACCAATACCCCTCTCGCTAAAACGATCAGCCACTAAGAATCCCTTTTCTGTCAAGGAGAAGTCTCCCTGAGGGTTGTGCTCAGGATTGGCAACCATAACCAGATGAGCCAGATCGATATCCAATCCCGTCAATTGGCTGTAGTCGAAGTCTGTCCAAACATCACCATTGCTGAGAATGAAGGGGGCGCCCCCTAACAAAGGCAATGCGTTGGCAATACCTGCACCAGTATTCAGCGGTTCCTTTTCAGCAGAATACTGAATACTGGCGCCGTAAGCAGAGCCGTCTCGCAACGTCTCTTCAATCATTTCACCGAGGTAGGCATGGTTAATGACAATATCTTTTACGCCGGCCGCGACCAGCGCCTCAATGTGGTAAACGATCAACGGTTTACCCGCACAAAGTAACAGCGGCTTGGGTAAATTATCCGTCAATGGACGCATCCGTTTGCCCAAACCTGCAGCTAAAATCATCGCTTTCATATCAACAACCCCTGCCAATTAGTTGTAACATTTCTTTAAGCGCTGACATTTCAGGTCTTCGCTTAACAACAATATCGATATAATTGAAAAAACGGTCGACGTCGTCGAGATAGCGTGGTTTACCGTCTCGGTGGCAAATACGCGAGAAAATTCCTATCACTTTTAGATGCCGCTGAGTGACCATAAAGTCACAATCGCAGACGAATTGTTCAAAGACGCGAGGCACCGGTATGCCTGCGTCCAGAGCCTTCAGCCAGTAGTGTCGAAGCCATTCTTCTACCTTATCTTGCGGCCAACTGATAAAGGCATCACTGAACAGACTTGCAATATCATAGCTGACAGGACCATAAACGGCATCCTGAAAGTCCAAAACACCCACGCCTCGATCGTCGCGTGTGTTCATCATTAAGTTTCGAGGCATATAATCTCGGTGAACAAATACCTTTCTCTGCGATAAAATCTGTTCAATCAGCTGATTAAATAGCTGCTCAAGGGTCTTCGCCAGTCGTTCATCAATGACGATACCCAAATGGCATCGTAGGTACCATTCTGGAAAAAGATCCAGCTCTCTGCGCAACAGTGCCTCATCGTAGGCGGGTAAGTTTTCCGCGTTGATACTGGACTGAAAAGTAATCAGTGCGTCAATGGCATCAGCAAACAGTGTATCGGCCTGCGTCAACTTAAATCCCTCACCTGTCATCACATCCAGATACGTATCAGCACCTAGATCGCTAAGCAATAAAAATCCGCGCTCGACATCCTCCGCAATAATCTCAGGGACCAGTACTCCGGCATCAGCCAGGAGTCCGGCAATTTTTACGAACGGGCGACAATCTTCATAGTCCGGCGGAGCATCCATAGCAATCAGCGAACGTCCATCTAGCTGGTAGCGAAAGTAGCGCCTGAAACCAGCATCACTGCCGGCGGAGCTTCCCGCAAGATGAGCACCCAGCTGTTGTTCGAGCCACTGCTCTAACTGCTGTTGACGAAGATCAACAGCAGCATTTGCCAATTCCAAAGACAACGATAATTCTCCTAATGTTAGCCGCCTGATACGCGCTTTCCTGCCCGGAATGCTTTATTATCCACTTTCTTAAAAACAGGGGAAGGCTCAGTAACTACTATAGTAGCTTAAGCTGGGAATTAATGAGACCAAGCCGGACAATCATGGCCGAAACCAAGCACCACACCAAGAAATTTGCTCGACGACTCCTGAGTGTCGCTCTCGTCATTTCACCAGCACCTGCAATAGCAGCGGGCTCGGTATACCCCCATCAGCAGTGGGCTTGCACAACAGCGGATCAAGGTCAGTGGTCCTGTCAACAACAAAACATCACGAGTGGGCAGCCCCAATTGCCGCTACCCCTTGGGCTACAGCGCCCACGTGATCGCCAGAGTACGCCGACTGATGCCAAGAAAAATACCCCATCAGAAACACAAAACCCATGGGACTGGGTTAGCAAAGCACAATTAGCAGACCCTTCACGCTGTCAAACAGGCTGTGACGGAGCCTACCAAGCGCCAAATGCCGATTGGCCCGATGCCGATAAAGACCCTGATCAGGCGTCCTTGCGGGCCACTGCCAATAATTCCGAAATCGAGGGGGACGTCGTCTCACTCACCGGCAACGTCGCCGTTAGCCAAGGCAGCCGACAATTACTCGCGGATAAAGCCCGCCTCGATCGCAGCACTAACGAACTACTCATCGAAGGCGATGTAGCAATTCGTGAACCTGGTCTATTGATACGCGCGGATGAAGCACAAATCGATATGAATACCAGTCTAGGTGTCTTTACCAATGCTCGCTTTTTGCAGCATGACCGTGGTATTCGCGGAAATGCTTCAAAAATCCGACGCGACAGTGAGCTCACCATTGACCTCGAAAATGGCAGTTATACTCAGTGCACTCCGGACGACGAAAGCTGGTATATCAAAGCGGATGAGATCCACATTGATAATGAAGAGGGCTGGGGGTCGGCAAAAGGAGCGCGCTTACATGTGTCAACCGTGCCTATATTCTACACGCCATATATTACCTTCCCAATTGATGATCGACGCAAAACTGGCTTTCTCTTTCCTACACTCTCGAGTAGCAAAGAAAATGGCTTTGAACTAACAACACCTTACTACCTGAACCTGGCGCCTAACTACGACGCCACTATTGCACCTCGGTACATTGAAAATCGAGGGATGATGCTGGAAGCAGAATTACGCCAGAAGAGTCGATTTGGCGAATGGGCCATCGGTGGCGCGCAACTGAAGGACGACCTCTTCACAGAAACGCCGTCACCCGAGAGCGAGGAAGATACTCCGTCTCAGGAAAACCGTTGGCTGGGTAATATACAGCAAGCCGGGAACATTTTGGGTTTGTCGACCCGCATTGACTACAGTAAAGTCAGTGACAACGACTTTTTTAAAGACTTGTCTACCAACAGCCTCGAACTCAAACGAAACAGACACTTAAATCAACAGGCGACACTCGGTTATCGCGATGACAACTGGCAGGTGGAGCTTACTGCTCAAGATCATCAAACGATAGATGATCTGCTTAATTCACAGTATCAGCTGATGCCACAACTCAGTATCGAGCGAAATAATAGTGGCGTGAATTTTGAAACCGAGTGGCTGCTCAATGCAGAGTTCACCAGCTTTCAGCATGATCAGTCCATTGATGATGGCGGCTCTTTTGTCACCGGCGATAGAAACTTTGTAGAAGCGGGGCTCAGTTATCCCATGCGCTGGGCTGCAGGCTTTATTGTTCCCTCAGCTAAAATACGCTCACTCAGTTACGACCTTGACGAATTGAGTGCCGGCGACGACACGAGTCCGTCGGCGTCCACGCCACTCGTTACGCTGGACATGGGATTGATATTTGAGCGGACCGGTACTTTTTCTGGCAGCAGTTTTACCCAAACTCTTGAGCCACGGTTATTTTATTTTTACAGCGACTACGACGATCAAATCGGCAACCCCAATTTCGATACTAAAGAACTGGATTTCAGTTACAGTCAATTGTTTCGCGATTCGAGATTCTCTGGTAACGACAGGCTAGATGATGCCAATCAAACATCGGTGGGTATTACCAGCCGCTTCATCAACAACGACGATGGTCGAGAAATAATCACCCTCAGTATTGGGCAAATTTTCTACCTGGAAGACAGACGCGTGCAATTGGGATCATCGGCGTTCGAAGACACCGTATCAAATTCTAACATCGCGACAGAAATACAGATTCAACCCTCCGACAATACATGGCTTACTACCAGTTTGTTGTGGAACTCGCGCACCGATACAATCGACGAAGGCGGATTTGGTGTCCACTATCAAACCAATAACAGCAGCCTTTACAATTTGGGTTATCGTTTTCGCCGCGATAGCGTCCGCACGCTAGGTAATACTCGACGAGATTTATCGCAAGCCGATGCCTCTATCGTATTACCAATAACCGACCGCTGGAGTGTATTTGGTCGCTATCGTTATGATATCGAAGAACAGTACGCACTGGACGAAATGGTAGGCGTCCAATACGATGACTGCTGCTGGATGGTAAGATTGCTCTATCAACAGAGCGTCGACGACCAGTATGCCAATGAACTCAATGACCAAATCATAGTCGAAAGAGACTATGCCTTCGTATTAGAGTTCCAATTAAAAGGGTTAGGCAGTCTCGGTAATAAAGCCGAGAGCTTCCTAAGAGAAAGTATTTTAGGATATGAAGACTTTGAGTGAAACTATGTTATCAGCACCCATTAAAAGCAGCCGACTTATTCGATCACTGACAACACTGATGGCATCTTTGCTGTTCTGCCTGCCGACTATCGCAGCACCCGATAGCAACAGGGGGCAAGCACTGGACCAAGTTATCGCTATCGTCGATGATGATGTAGTGCTAGCCAGTGAGCTACAGGAACGAGTGGCGCAGGTTGTCGCCAATATTCAGCAACAGGGCAAAGAAGTCCCCCCTCTACCAGAAATTCGTCAGTCGTTAATGGATCAATTGATCCTTGAGAATATTCAAATGCAACTCGCCGTCAGGGCGGGGGTACGTATTAGCGATGCCCAGCTGAATGATTCGATGTTGCGTATAGCGCAACAAAACCAATTGACTCTTGACCAATTCAGGCAAGCTTTGGATGCCGATGGATTATCTTATGCCGGTACCAGGGAGCAAATCCGGAAGGAAATGATGTTACAGCGCGTGCAGCAGGGCAACGTCAACCAACGCGTACAAATCACTGATCAAGAAATCACCAACTTTCTCGATTCTGATGAAGGCGCGGCACTCACCGCACCCGATTACCGGATGTTACATACGCTCATTCCCCTGCCTAGCAGTGCCAGCAGCGCCGATATCACAGCGGCAAAAGTGCGGGCCGAAAAGCTCTATTTGCGCGTCCAAGAAGGTGAATCATATGAAGAGGTATTGGCAACTACACCGTTTGAAACCACCGACCTTGGCTGGCGCAAAGCTGCTGACCTCCCTAGCTTGATAGCGGATCTGACCACAACCATGGCTAAAGACGAAACAGCCGAACCCGTGCAGAGCCCCAGTGGATTCCACTTAGTGAAATTAGCCGACTCCCGCGGCGAAGGCGAGCTTATTCCGCAGGCCAAAGTAAGGCATATTTTGCTGAAATCGTCTGCGATTCGCGATGAAGCCGCTACCGAAGCACTGGCTATATCATTGCGACAGCAGATCATCGACGGGGCAGATTTCGGCGAGCTGGCTCGCGAATATTCAGAAGATATCGGTTCGGCATTAGAAGGTGGCGACCTTGGCTGGAGTAGTCCAGGGCAATTGGTCGGTGAGTTTCAAAAAGTCATGGATCAGGCAGAAATTAACGATATCAGCGCACCATTCACCAGCCAATTTGGCTGGCATATTTTGCAGGTACTGGAACGGCGCGATAAAGATGTGACTGATGACATACGGCGCAATATCACCCGCAATTATCTTCACAAACGAAAGTTTGGCGACGAGCTAGAAACTTGGCTACAAAAAATCCGAGACGAAGCTTACGTCGATTTTAAATAGCACCAGCCACCAAGTGCCTGGCATTGCACCTATGAAACCATTGAGAATAGCGATCACACCGGGCGAGCCGGCTGGAATTGGGCCGGATTTAGTTATTCAGCTCGCTCAACTTCAGCACAGTGAACAAATCGTCGTCATCGCTGACCCTGATTTGTTAACGCAGCGCGCTGAACTTCTGCAACAGCCGCTTTCACTGCGCCTATTCGACCCAGATCAACCGGCGCTGCCCAATAAAAAATCAGAGCTGACAGTCTTACCACTGTCGCTCAATGATCGCTGCGAAGCAGGGATTCTCAACGCTAACAACGCCAATTATGTGCTGACGACTTTAGACTATGCCATTGACGGCTGCTGCAACAACACCTTTGCAGCTATGGTCACAGCACCGGTGCATAAATCCATTATCAATGATGCCGGCACCCCTTTTAGTGGCCATACCGAATATCTCGCTGAGAAAACAGGGACAGAGCAAGTGGTAATGATGCTGGCGACTGAAGGCCTGCGCGTTGCCCTGGTAACAACCCATCTTCCATTGAAAGATGTGCCAGCCGAAATCACTAAAAAACGCATCAAGACAATAACCCGTATCCTGCACAGCGACCTGCAGCGGCATTTTGGCTTGTCGGCTCCCCGTATTTCCGTCTTGGGATTAAACCCCCATGCCGGCGAAGGTGGTCATATGGGACGAGAAGAAATCGATCACATCATTCCCTGTATCGAAAAGCTGTCGGCCGAAGGCATGCAGTTAACTGGACCGTTACCCGCCGATACCGCTTTTACTCCAAAACACTTGTCTGTCTGTGATGCTGTACTTGCGATGTATCATGACCAAGGACTCCCGGTATTGAAATACAAAGGCTTTGGAAATGCTGTCAATATCACTTTAGGGCTGCCTATTATTCGCACCTCTGTCGATCATGGCACGGCTCTAGATCTAGCAGGGACCGGAAAAGCGGATACCGGCAGCTTAATCACCGCGCTAGAGTACGCAATCTCTATGGCAAAACACAACTCCCAAGGGAACAATGATGGCGCAAGCTGACATTCAGCATCGAGCTAGAAAACGCTTTGGCCAAAACTTTTTGCAAGATCAGGGTATCATTCACCGTATAGCCCGCGCAGTGCATGCCACTGACAAAGATCACATTGTCGAAATTGGACCCGGTCAGGGAGCTCTGACGACCGACATTCTAGCGGGGGGATGTCAGCTCGATGCTATTGAGCTCGATCGGGACTTGATACCTATCCTACAACAACAATTTAGCGAGCAGCCCCGCTTTCATTTGCATCAAGGCGACGCGTTAACCTTTGATTTTTCCTCGTTAGTTAAAGGAGAAGAGAAACTGCGGGTTGTCGGCAACCTCCCCTACAACATCTCAACACCGCTTATTTTCCGTTTACTGGATCAGCATGAAATGATTCAAGACATGCACTTCATGTTACAACTAGAAGTCGTCAACAGGCTGGCCGCATCACCCGGCAGTAAAAGCTATGGTCGCCTCAGTATCATGGCACAGTACTACTGCGATATTCACTCCCTCTTTGAGGTGCCACCAGAGGCATTCAGTCCGCGACCCAAAGTGCAGTCAGCTATCGTTCGACTCACGCCTTACAAACAGCCACCACATCCGGCGAAAAATATTAAAACCTTACAAGCTTTATTGCGAACCTGCTTTAACCAGCGACGTAAAACCCTTAGGAACTCTCTCAAAAATGACCTTAGCAGTGACCAGATGGAAGCGCTGGATATCAATCCAAGCGCAAGACCAGAAACACTGTCACTTGAACAATTTGTGAACATGAGCAACAGCATTGAGACAAGTCCATGACACGGTATGCGGTCGGCGACTTACAGGGCTGTTTGGCTCCGTTAGAATGCTTACTCAATGACGTTAACTTCGATCGAAACCAGGATCAATTGTGGCTGGTAGGCGACCTGATTAACCGCGGCCCACAATCACTGGAAACACTGCGTTTTATCAAAGAACTTGGAAACTGTACTCGCATTGTATTAGGCAATCATGATTTGCATTTCCTCGCTATTCATTACGGTGTTATGGCACCGGGAAAGTCAGATACGTTTGACGAGCTACTTGCCGCCGACGATAGAAATGAGCTTGCGCAGTGGCTTTTGCAGCAGCCGTTAATGTACAGCGACCCCAGCAATGACTTTCATATGACCCATGCGGGCATCCCTCATATCTGGAGCATCAAAAAAGCAAAGGCATTGGCCACTGAAGTTCATCAAGCTCTAACTGGCAACACACCGATTACATTTTTCCAAAATATGTATGGCAACACACCCAATCGCTGGAGCGATGAACTTTCGGGCGCAATCAGATTAAGAGTCATCACCAATTATTTTACCCGCATGCGCTACTGTACAGTTGACGGAACGCTGGACTTTGACAATAAGCTTTCAACCTTTAATGAGCGCACTGCCCTCGCTGATCCGCCGGTATTTTCACCCTGGTTTTCTTTTGCGCAACAGTCACACGGCCCTGAGAATTTAATTTTCGGCCACTGGGCAGCACTGCAAGGAAAGACCCGTACTGACAATGTCTTTGCGCTGGACACTGGCTGTGTCTGGGGTAGGTCAATGACCTTAATGAACTTGGAAACCAAAATATTGCACTCATGTGACTGTGAGTTGTAAATGAAATCCTTCATCTTTTATAAGCCAGTCGTAGACTAATGATCAAATTACCGAATCTACTGATATCATGAAAAACTATCTTGTCGGCGGTGCCGTTAGAGACAAATTATTAGGATACCCCTACGTTGAAAGAGACTGGGTTGTTGTCGGTGCTACTGCTGAACAACTCATCAATTTGGGCTATCAGCCGGTGGGGAAAGATTTTCCGGTTTTTCTTCATCCTAAAACCAAGGAAGAATATGCGCTAGCTCGCACTGAGCGTAAATCTGGACCGGGCTATACCGGTTTCGACTGTTACGCCAGCCCTGAGGTTACGCTGGAAGAAGACCTTCAGCGACGGGACCTTACTATTAATGCTATAGCCGAAGATGATGATGGCACTCTCATTGATCCTTACGGCGGCCAACAAGATCTCGACAAAGGAATACTACGCCATGTCTCGCCGGCTTTCGAGGAGGACCCACTGCGTATTTTGCGTGTCGCACGTTTTAGCGCGCGGTATGCACATCTGGGGTTCACCCTAGCCGATGAAACCTTGTTGCTGATGAAAAAAATCAGTGCCAGTGACGAATTATTAGCACTCCCAGCGGAAAGAGTGTGGAAAGAAATGCATCGTTCACTGTCAGAAAGAAGTCCCGATATTTTTTTTGTAACGCTTCAGCAGTGTGACGCCCTCAAGAAATTGATGCCCGAACTTGATGAATCTTTTCACACAATAATCGAGCCCTTGAAACAGGCTGCGATAAGCGGATTGCCCGACGTGATCTGTTTTGCAATACTTTTTGCTCACATTGATACTGTTGAAACTGAAAATTTTTGCCAGCGAATGAAGGCGCCTCGGGAGTTTCGAGATTTGGCGATTCTGGTCAGCCGATTTTCTATTAGTTGCAAAGATGACTTTTCGAGTCCCGATCAGCTATTAACACTACTTGAAAGTCTTGATCCTTTCCGAAGACCGGAACGCTTTGGTTTATTCCTGCAGTCAGTCCAACTACTTTATAACAATGATCGTGCTATCAATCAGATGAAGAAGTCACTGCGAGCCTGCAAATCTATTGACGCCGCCAGCCTTGCCCGCGAAGGACTAAAAGGCAAAGAAATTGCCGAGGCGTTGCGCAGCCGTCGAATTGAAGCTATGACACCAATTTTTATTGATGGAGACCGACAATGAACGCTAAAAACAGAGTCGCGCTCGTTACCGGAGGCGCACTTCGTATCGGAGCAGAAATTTCGCGCGAATTGCACCGCCGTGGCTATACCGTATTAATTCATTATCGCAGTTCTCAGACAGCCGCAACGGAGTTAGTGCAAACACTTAATGCCAAGAGAGCTGATTCTGCTTATTGCTTTCAAGCAGATCTCTCATCAAATGAGGACATTCGATTATTGGCTGATTTTGCTAAGAGTATCGCTGGTGGCGTTGACGCTTTGGTAAACAACGCCTCAAGTTTTTATCCAACGAAAATTGACCAAGCTTCCGAAGATGACTGGAATAGTCTGATAGACAGTAATTTGAAAGGACCATTTTTTCTAACGCAATCACTTGTTGGCACCCTGAAAGAACGCAAAGGCAATGTTATTAACATTGTTGATATTCACAGCGAGCGACCAATGCTCGACCACAGTATTTACTGTATCGCAAAAGCTGGCGTCGCCATGATGACCAAAACACTGGCTAAAGACCTGGCGCCAAATATTCGCGTTAATGGTGTTTCACCGGGCGCTATTTTATGGCCAGACCATGAAATGAACGATGACACAAAGCAGTCAATACTCAATAAGATTCCGCTGGCTAGAGTGGGAGAGTCTCCCGACATTGCAAAAACAGTGGCCTTCCTAATCGAGGATTCGCCTTATATAACCGGACAAATAATTGCTGTTGATGGCGGTAGAAATCTAACGATGTAAACCGTTAGCGCTCCGCTTGTGAAATAGCGCGACCATCCCAGTCAAACGCAACTGCCCACAACTTTTGACTAGCCTGGTCGTAAGCCTTCCATAATTCAAGATAGGATTTTTGCTCGACGGGATGTATCGCCGCGGCAGCAATGTCTTTTAACGGCAACAACACAAAGGCATTCTTAGTGATCTCGTCTCTGGGGAGTTGAACCCCATCAATGTCACCGATACAGTCGTCATACGTCAAAATATCAATATCTAAGGTCCGCGGTCCAAATTTTGGGCCATCCCGACGGCGACCGTTATCATCCTCAATTTGATGCAATATGCGCGACAGCTGGCCTATGCTCTCAGCACAAGAAAAACCGACTACTAGGTTTAAAAAATTGCTACCTTCAAAGCCGACGGCAACGCTTTCGTAAACCGGTGAAATGAGCAACTCACCAAATGACAGACGAAGCCGATCCAGCGATGCGCTAACGCTCTGATAGCGATTGATATTGCTTCCTATGCTAACAAAAACGTATGCCACCGATATCACCTCAACTGTTTTTTTTACCACGTTCTATGATAACACCCACATCTTGCGATCCTCGTACAGCACCCGGTTTACTTAAACGTAACCTCAGCCACGGCACCCCAAATTCCTGCAACACAATGCTTGCGCACTGTTCAGCCATAGCTTCAACCAACAAAAATTCGCTGCCGCTAATGAAAGCAATTAATCGCTTGGCTACGGCTTTATAATTCAGTGTATCTTCGATATTGTCGGTTTCTGCAGATCGACTAATATCATGCGCCATCTCCAAATCAAGGCTGACGGTTTGCTTGATCTCCCTCTCCCAATCGTAAATCCCTATAGTAGTTTCAATTTTTAAGTCTCGAATATAAACGATGTCCATTTACTCAGCCCTAGCAATTATTGATAAGTGGCGGCAATTGATCCATTGGCCAGCGTGGTACCGCAGTCACAGTGAGGCCTTCGTTCTGGCCCGCCAATAGACGCTGACAACCGGCATAAGCAATCATTGCTCCGTTGTCAGTACAAAATTTTTGGCGCGCATAGAATACCCGCCCGCCCAGTTTGTCTAATGCAATCTCTAAACTTTTCTGCAGCTGGCGATTAGCACTGACGCCCCCAGCCATGACCAACTGGGACAATGATTCCTGCTTTAGCGCACGCTTACATTTTATCACCAATGTTTCTACCACCGCCTGCTGAAAAGCCTGTGCAATATCGGCCTTGGTTTGATCGTCTACCTTGCCGCTCTCATCGCTGTGTTGCTGAACGGTATTCAAAGTAAACGTTTTCAAGCCACTAAAGCTGAAATCAAGTCCAGGATGTTTCACCATGGGCCGGGGAAATATAAACCGGCCCGCATTCCCCTTCTCAGCAAGCAAGGCAACCTGCGGCCCACCAGGGTAAGGTAATCCTAACATTTTAGCGGCCTTATCAAACGCTTCTCCCGCTGCATCATCAAGAGACTCGCCCAACAATCGGTACTCGCCAATAGCATCAACGCGAACCAGCTGGGTATGACCACCAGAAACCAACAGCGCAATAAATGGGAACGACGGCGGTGCCGCCTCCAGCATTGGCGCCAATAGATGCCCTTCCATATGATGAACACCTATTGCAGGAACTCCCAATGAAAAAGCCAAAGATCGTCCGATCATGGCGCCTACCATCAATGCACCCACCAAACCCGGGCCCGACGTATAAGCAATGCCATCAATATCCCGTTTGCTACACCCAGCCTCTTCCAGAACCTGATCTATTAGCGGCAAAGTCTTGCGAATATGATCGCGAGATGCCAATTCGGGTACAACGCCACCGTATTCGGCATGCAACTCTATTTGACTATACAGCGCATCGGCTAATAGGCCTCGCTCGCTATCGTACAGAGCGATACCAGTCTCGTCACAGGAAGTCTCTATTCCTAGGGTCAGCATAATATTGGCAGCATATGGTTATAATCAGCGCCGCATGATACTTCCAGACTAGGCAATTAGCCACTATCACCTCTACTGATCGTGTATCTTTTGACAATAGGCCGGCCTAAAAAGTGGCTTTGCAATTTGAATTACAACCGTTTACAATGCCCGCCCCTTGCGATTGGTGGCTTTTTCGTCAACGCAATATGCACGCTGTTAATTCAGTGCACTATCAATAATGTAATTAAGGAAGGGTAAATGCCTTCAGTTAAACTGAAAGATAACGAGCCATTTGATATCGCTCTGCGTCGCTTTAAGCGTTCTTGTGAAAAAGCCGGCGTACTCGCAGAAGTACGTCGTCGTGAATTTTACGAAAAACCAACGTCAGTTCGCAAACGCAAAGCTGCCGCAGCCGTTAAACGCCACGCTAAAAAAGTTTCACGCGAAACTCGCAAGCACGAGCGTTTGTACTAGTACTGTCTCAGTTCTTTATCCACATCTTCCGTAACGTTTACAAGGGATTATAAGCCATGTCTGATCAAACGCTTAAATCCCGGTTACGCGACGAAATGAAGGCCGCTATGCGAGCCAAGGATAAACAGCGCCTCAGTACGATCAGGCTGATTCAGGCCGAAATCAAGCGTATTGAGGTTGACGAGCGCATCGATGTTGATGACGACAGAGTGCTGGTCGTCATGGATAAAATGTGCAAGCAGCGCCGTGATTCTATCCAGCAATATACCGATGCCGGACGGATAGAATTAGCCGATATAGAAGCGGCTGAAATTGTCGTCATTCAAGAATTTCTACCCTCTCAACTCAATCAGCAAGAACTGACAGATATGGTTGCCGACGCTGTCGCCAGCAGTAGTGCCGAGTCGATGAAAGATATGGGTAAGGTGATGGCTATACTGAAGCCAAAACTTCAAGGACGAGCTGATATGGGCGAAGTCAGCAAACTGATCAAGGCTAAACTCAACTAGCCCAAGCCCTGCAGCACCCCTCTTTTTTTTACTGCACCTCAGGCAAACCCGTGATCCATTGCTTTGATGTAATAGATGGTATTTGCGACGAATATCAATGGACTTGTACCAGCCATATACTGAGGTTACCATCCGACCTCTTATTCACTGTTAAATAAATTGAAAATCATCACTGATGTCCGGCCGAATACCACAATCGTTTATAGATGACCTATTGGACCGCCTCGACATTGTTGAGGTGATTGATCGGCGTGTTGGACTAAAAAAAAGCGGGCGCAACTTCACTGCCTGCTGCCCATTTCACGAAGAAAAGACACCTTCCTTCAGTGTTAACCAGGAAAAACAGTTCTACTATTGCTTCGGTTGTGGAGCTGGCGGCAATGCAATCGGTTTTATCATGGACTACGAGCGGATGGACTTCCCTAGAGCCATTGAGGTTCTCGCCGACACCGCAGGCCTGGAAGTCCCGCGAGAGGCTAGCGCCTTTCAGGAGCAGCCCCAACAAAAGAAAAACATCTATACCATTCTCGAAAAGGCCGCGGTCTATTATCAGCAACAACTTAAAGAGCATCCACAAAAGCAGCGTGCCGTCGACTATTTAAAAGCTCGAGGCCTGAGCGGAGAAATCGCCCGAGACTTTGATATGGGTTATGCGCCTCCGGGCTGGGACAACCTACTCAATCATTTGGGCCAAAGCGATGAAGACAGGCAGCTGCTAATTGATGGCGGCATGCTGATAGAGAAGGAAGAGGAAAATAAACTCTATGATCGCTTTCGGGATCGTATCATTTTTCCTATCCGTGATAATCGCGGTCGCGTTATCGCTTTTGGCGGCCGCGTATTGGGCGACGACAAGCCTAAATACCTGAATTCCCCTGAGACGCCGGTTTTCCATAAAAGCAAAGAGCTTTATGGCCTGTATCAATCCCGCAAGGCCAACCGCCAGCTGCAACGATTGCTAGTAGTAGAAGGCTATATGGATGTCGTTGCTCTGGCCCAGCATGGCATCAACTGGTCGGCAGCAACACTGGGTACCGCCACCAGTACCGATCATCTAAACCGTGTTTTTCGCCAATGCCCAGAAGTTATTTTTTGTTTTGACGGTGACGAAGCCGGCCGTAAGGCCGCCGTTCGAGCCCTTGATTCTGCACTGCCGGCGATGGAAGACGGTCGTCGAGCACGTTTTCTATTTTTGCCTCAGGGTGAAGACCCCGACTCCATGGTCCGTGCGATAGGTGCCAGTAACTTCATACGCCTTGTAGAAAAAGCCGAACCACTGGAGGAGTACCTGTTCAATGCGCAGGCCGATGGCCTGGACCTCGGGTCGTTAGATGGCCGCGCACGAATGAGCACATTGGCGGCGCCATTGATCGACAAGCTGCCAGGCGGCGTCTTTAAGGAATTAATGATGTCATCGCTGGCTGATAGAACCGGCCTTTCGCTGGAGAAATTGTCTGAAATCCTGCAACGCCACAAACGTAATAAGCAGGCAACTGAGCCACAGCCTGCATCGCCGCAACTACCTGATCGAGCCCCCCTCAACACACCAGCATCCCCCAAGCGTCGCGACAAAGGCCTGGTCAAATCTGAGACCATGCGTGACCCAATACTGTACGCAATAGCGCTATTACTCCATGATCCCAAAGCTGCTAGCCACGTAACTATTCCCGCAACGCTGCTGCAAAGTGACGACGGCAATGCCCCGTTACTGATCGCCATGCTAGAGCTACTGCATAAACGCCCCGACTCCACCTCGGCCATGCTTATCGGCCACTGGTACGGTGAAAGCTGGGGAGAAACATTGCAACAATTACTCCACGCGGAACAGTTTATCCCCTCAACCGATATTGAACTTGAACTAATCGACACGCTGCAACACCTTGATCGACGTCATCAGCACCAAGACCTAGGGCACCAACTCGATAAAATATTGTCAAAGGACTATGCATCGCTCAGCGACGAGGAGAAACTGCAATTAAAACAGTTGCTACAGCAAAAACATGGTTTGTAAGGGTTAAAACCCGGTAATACTACCGCCATATATAAAGGCTATGCTGGCATTTAACCAGATACTTCAGCTATAATGTCGGGCTAACTTCCGCAATTGTATCAGTGACAGACTTACTATGAGTGAAACCGAACAGCAGCAGTCTCGTCTAAAGACGCTAATTGCCAAAGGAAAAGAGCAGGGCTACCTCACATATGCTGAGGTAAATGACCACCTGCCACAAGATATTTCTGACCCTGATCAGGTTGAAGACATCATTCAGATGATCAACGATCTCGGTATACAGGTTTTTGAGACGGCTCCTGATGCGGACGAAATACTCCTCACAGAAGAGGACTCTACTGATGATATCGCCGCCGCCGAGGCAGCAGCAGCGCTTGCCGCAGTAGAGACAGAAGCGGGTAGAACCACCGACCCCGTGCGCATGTATATGCGCGAGATGGGCACCGTAGAACTGCTCACTCGAGAAGGCGAGATCGCAATCGCCAAGCGCATTGAAGAAGGTATTCGCGACATCATGGCAGCTGTCGCATATTACCCCGGCGCCGTGCAAGACGTGATCGACGATTACGACAAAGTGGCCACCGAGGAGCGCCGCTTAGCCGACATTCTGGTTGGCTATCTGAACCCAACAGATGTTGTCCCCCCTGCCGCACAGCAAGCTGCCGCAGCGGTTTCCACTGATGACGACGATGACGAAACACCGTCAGGTCCGGATCCCGAAGAAGCCAAAAAACGCTTCACCGCTTTGCGTAAACAACACAACAAACTCGATAAAGCGATTGAAAAACATGGTCGCTACAGCAAAGAGTCGGCTAAAGAGCTGCAAAAGCTGGGCGAAGTCTTCAAGTTTTTCAAACTCACCCCCAAAGTATTCGAGCCCCTGTCTATTCGGGTCCGCTCAAAGCTCAATGTCATTCGTTCCAATGAACGCCTGATTATGAACACCTGTGTCAGACAGGCGAAAATGACCCGCAGAGACTTTGTTAAATCGTTTCAGGGACAGGAAACCAATCTTGACTGGATCGAACAGCAGATCAAAGCTCATGAAGATGTAGCACCGGTTCTTGAGGCTAATAAAGAAGAGATCCTTCGAGCACAGCGTAAAATTGCTCAAATAGAAACACAAACAGGTCTGACAATTTTAGACATTAAAGAAATCAATCGCAGAATGTCCATTGGCGAAGCACGTGCACGTCGCGCCAAGAAAGAAATGGTGGAAGCCAATTTACGTCTGGTAATTTCTATCGCGAAGAAGTACACCAACCGCGGTTTACAGTTCCTCGACTTAATTCAGGAAGGCAATATCGGCCTGATGAAAGCGGTTGATAAATTTGAATATCGTCGTGGCTATAAGTTCTCAACTTATGCTACCTGGTGGATTCGTCAGGCGATTACCCGCTCTATCGCCGACCAAGCCCGCACCATTCGTATTCCGGTGCATATGATTGAAACCATCAACAAGCTCAACCGTATCTCTCGGCAAATGCTGCAGGAAATGGGACGCGAGCCCACACCTGAAGAGCTGGGCGAACGCATGGACATGCCTGAGGACAAAGTCCGCAAGGTACTCAAAATTGCCAAAGAACCCATCTCAATGGAAACCCCTATCGGTGACGACGAAGACTCGCATCTGGGTGATTTCATCGAAGATAACACCATTGCCCAACCAGTAGACTCTGCCACTGGACAAGGCCTACAAGAAGCGACAAAAGACGTGCTTGGCGGCCTTACTGCACGAGAAGCCAAGGTATTGCGGATGCGCTTTGGTATCGATATGAATACAGATCATACGCTGGAGGAAGTCGGCAAGCAGTTCGACGTAACCCGCGAACGTATTCGCCAAATTGAAGCCAAGGCACTGCGTAAACTCCGTCACCCTTCTCGCTCAGACCACCTGCGCAGCTTTCTCGACGACTGATGCAACCGCTGATCCCTGCCCTAGCAGGGATCAACTTCCCACCCACCTCACTGCCTTTGATTAGATTCACCTCCCCTTTTTTCTGCACGTCTTTACAACTTCCCTAAGTTTCCTGTTGTGGGTACACTCTCCTCTACTGATCAACACACTCAACGACGGAGTCTGCGATGGCCGCTTTTAATGACAACAGTTTAGCAATAGGTCAAACCCCTTTGGTGCGATTAAACCGAATAGGTGATGGCAACATTTTCGCCAAGGTAGAGAGCCGCAACCCCGCCAACTGCGTGAAGTGCCGTATCGGCTCCAATATGATTTGGGAAGCCGAAAAGTCAGGCTTACTGAAACCTGGAATGGAAATCGTTGAACCCACCAGCGGCAATACCGGCATTGCACTGTCATTTGTTGGCGCTGCCAGAGGTTACAAAGTCACATTGGTTATGCCTCACACAATGAGCCTAGAGCGACGCCAGCTGATGAAAGCTCTTGGTGCCAATGTTGTTATCACCGACGCTGCGAAAGGCATCAAACTTTGCATCGATACCGCCCAACAATTAGTCGCTGAGGCACCCGACCAGCGCTGGATGCCCAGTCAATTTGATAATCCTGCCAATCCCGCTATCCATGAGCAAACAACGGGGCCCGAGATCTGGGAAGATACTGATGGCGGCGTTGATGTTCTCATCTGCGGTGTTGGCACAGGTGGCACGCTAACCGGTATCTCGCGCTACCTTAAAAACACTCGGGGTAAAGCGATAACCTCAGTTGCTGTTGAACCTATGTCGACAACGATGATCACCGCAGCCAAAGCCGGTGAAGAGCCCGTACATGGCCCTCACAAAGTCCAGGGCATCGGTGCCGGATTTGTTCCCGCCAACCTTGATCTGGACATGGTTGATCAAGTTGAGCAGGTCAGCGACGAAGACGCTATCGAGTATGCCCATCGATTAATGAAAGAAGAAGGCATACTCGCCGGCATATCCAGTGGCGCCGCTGCGGCCATCGCCCATCGCGTTTCACAGCAGCCCGAACACAAAGGTAAAACCATCGTTGTGATCTTACCCGACTCAGCAGAACGCTACCTTTCAACCCCCTTATTTGAAGGTCAGTTTAGTGACAATGAAACAGTTCAATAAGCGGGCTGGTAAAGCAGCAAGTTGACCTTTATAATGCGCCGCTTATTGCCATTACTGACTTTTTTTGGGCCAGTAGCAAGCCGCTAAGCGGCGGGGTAACAAAGCAGTTCCAAGCTGTACACATGTGGGCCTTTAACGGGGCACATAGTGCAAGGTGGAGCATCTGACTTATAACACATGAGTTTGCGATGATACCGCGATCAAACAGTTCCAAGCTGTACAAATTTGGGCCTTTAGCTCAGTTGGTTAGAGCATCCGACTCATAATCGGCAGGTCCGCAGTTCAAGTCTGCGAAGGCCCACCATTTTCTTGTCAATGAATGACTTACATTCCGTAGAACGTCCGACTAGGAAGCTCTGACTATGCGGCTCTATCGCCTACAGAGTCGCTTGCCCTGATGACAATTCCAGCAGCCCAACATAGCCGCCAACCGCAAGATTCAAAAGGGCTGCTATACATCGGTGGGTTCAATGGATCGTTGCAACACAGGCATTAAATCTATCAGCTGGCGTTTCGTATTCCAATGTTTTTCTAGGTCGTTCGTTTAATTGCCTCGCCACTTTATTCAGCTGACTTTGTGTATGGACTGATAAATCAGTCCCCTTCGGAAAGTACTGCCGTAATAACCGGTTTGTATTTTCATTAGTACCCCGCTGCCATGGGCTTTGGGGATCACAGAAATACACATCAATTTTCCAACGATCCCACATGATAGTTTTTTGGGCTTGTGTATAAATTGTTCGAGCTCGTCTTGTCATCTTCAACACTCCTTCTTTTAACTAAAGAATAGAATGTTGCGTCGACCGATTGAATCCGCAGGATGATAGCGGACTAGGAATATTACTCGGGGATTGAAATCTGCCGACTGAAAATAAGGAAATTCTTCATTATCCATTGTAATCTTTCAGCGACCTTATGCTGCCCATAAGTGATACTACAGCACTAATAAAGCGATGCATGTAGTTAACTTTGTCTAATCTACTAATAAACTGATGTCCCTTTTTGTACTCTGTTGTCAACTTATTGTCGAAGGTCAATATTCATGGGCATGCGCTCTGATACACTGATTTTCTGGATATTGATAAGTTTGTGGCCCTGTTGTTGATATTCATTTGTGAGCCACTTTTGTGAAATTCGATCAACGACTCATTTGCACCGATGAAAAAGGGAGTACACACTATGCGAAAATCCACCGCACTTGTCCGTAATGGTTTGTTATTACTGGCGTGTATTGTTGTATTTATGATTGTCGCGACGATTATTGCGACCAGTATTAGTTAGGTATTGTTATGAAACGGCTATGTTTTTTGTGCCCGGGTATCGACTGGGCAAAGGTTGTAGTGAAAACGCTTAAGAATGAAGGCATTAAAGAAAAGCATATCTATACGGTAGCTAAAACAGGTAAACCCCTTGAAGATTTACCTGATGGCGGTCCTGATGACGATGATTTCTTACCGGCCTTTGAGCGTGGCTTGGCTTTCGGTGCAAGCACAGGTGTTTTTGTCGGCTTGGTTGCACTTGCTTTCCCACCAGCAGGCTTGGTAGTGGGCGGTGGTGCGGTATTGTTAATTGGTCTTGCCGGAGCAAGTGTTGGTGGCCTCCTCACGGGTATGGCCGGTGCCGCTTTCTCCAACTCTCGCCTGCAAGCTTTTGAAAAAGATATTGAGGAAGGAAAGATCCTGATTATGGTTGATGTGCCGTTGGAGCAAATAACCCATATTAACAGTCTGATTCAACGCTCGTATCCAGAGGTGGAAATTGAAGGCATCGAGCCACCGGCTCTGGCGATTCCTTGAGTTACCGAATGTCCTTTAGCGCATCAGATAGATTGATTGTCAGGTGAGCACGCTGGCGTGGATTATAGTGAGTGGCTTGATGATGAGCGCGCTTGCGATGGTGGGTAGCGTCACACTGTTATTAAAACCCGAAACCCTCGAACGGTTGCTATTACCTCTGGTGGCTTTTGCCGCCGGATCACTGATCGGAGGCGCTTTCTTTCATATGATTCCAGCGGCTTTCGGTGCCAATGCTGACGTTTTCAGCAATGGTGTTGCTATTGTTGCTGGTTTTACCGTATTTTTTGTGCTGGAACAATTTTTACATTGGCGTCATTGCCATCATTCCCACAATACAGCTAGACAACCGCTAACGTATCTCGTCCTGATTGGCGATGGCTTGCATAATTTTTTGGGGGGGATGGCAATTGCGAGCACGTTTATTATTGATATACGCTTGGGCATGGCAAGCTGGTTTGCCGCTGCAGCGCATGAAATCCCTCAGGAGCTAGGAGACTTTGCTGTACTGGTACACGGGGGTTGGTCAAAAAAGAACGCGCTTATATTTAATGTTTTGTCTGCGCTGACCTTTCTGGCCGGTGGCTTGTTGGCTTATACACTTTCCTTTCGGTTAGATATTAGTTGGCTTATTCCCTTCGCTGCGGGTAATTTTCTTTATATAGGTGCATCGGATCTGGTTCCGGAAGTGAATAGAAGCGGAAATGCAAAAGCCAAGGTGTTGCATCTCGCCTCATTTATTGCCGGGTTAGTTTTGTTGTTGATTGCGGTGCCTTGATATTTTTCGATCTGCATAGTGAATATGCATACTGTGGGAATTGACATGGTTGGTAGAATAAGAATTATGTGGCTCCGGGGAAAGATTTCTCTGGTTAGAGCCACCCTGACAAATGGCAATGGAGACTAATTATGAGTGACTTGTCCCCGCAAGAGATAGAGATCCTTCACGAAGCCTTAGATGATGAGTACTTGGCATGGTCAACGTATGATCAAGTAATTGAAGACTTTGGTGAGATCTCACCATTTATTAATATTCGTGAGGCCGAATCACGTCATATCGAAGCCCTTTGCACCTTGTTCAATAGGTATGGAGTTCCGGTTCCCCCCAATCCTTGGCTGGGCAGAGTCGAACGATACAAGAGCATTCAAGAGGCCTGCGAGGCAGGAGTAAAAGCGGAAATTGCCAACGGAGAAATGTATGAGAGGTTGATGGTCGCCACTCAGCGTCGTGATTTCCTTGAAGTGCTTGGCAATCTTCAAGAAGCATCCCAGAAGCGTCATTTGCGGGCTTTTGAGCGTTGCGTAAGTCGCAGAGGAAGTGGATGCGGTGCTGGGCGCGGCAGAGGGAGAGGAAATGGTGGGCGGTGTTAGTGAGGGATGCCTAGCCAGGCGTTGCAGCCAGACCGTGCTTCGCACAGCTGCTGAAAACCAAACCCGTTATGCATGAAAATTCCAATATTACTTATTAAGGAGATAGAAAATGTCAAATGAAGGCTACCACGAACCAATAGATGAACTTACAGACGAAACCAGGGATATGCATAGAGCTATTACATCTCTGATGGAAGAGCTTGAAGCAGTAGACTGGTACAACCAAAGAGTTGATGCGTGCAAAAATGAAGAATTGAAGGCCATACTTGCGCACAATAGAGATGAGGAAAAAGAGCACGCCGCGATGGTGCTTGAATGGATTAGAAGGCAAGACACAAGCTTTGATAAAGAGTTAAAAGATTACCTTTTTACAGATAAGCCAATTGCACACAAATAGAGTGCATACAAGACAAGGCAGTCAGACGTTGCCCCTTCGCAAGGCGTTATGTGGCAATCGCCAGATGCTAATCTATAACCAACCAAATGTTTTAGTCACTAGTCGATAAAATCTATGTGCCAGCTACTCGGTTTATCTTCATCCAATCCCATTCGTTTGACATTCAATTGGGAATCTTTCGTAATGCGCGGTTCTCAAGAAGAGGGCAATCCGGATGGCTGGGGTGTTGCCTACTTTGACGGTGTAGATGCCATGCTGTTGCGCGAACCTACGCCTGCTGCCGAAAGCCCGATGGTGCAATTTCTTACTAACTACGCCCCTCCCAGTGATCTGATCGTTTCTCACGTCAGACGAGCCACCCACGGTGACCGAAATCTTGCCAACACGCAACCATTCCAACGTGTGCTCGGCGGGCACACGCATGTGTTCGCACATAATGGATTTGTCCCACCTTTCAAGTTGTCCAATACATCCTCCTGGCTTTTGCCCCAAGGGGATACTGATTCCGAGCGCCTATTTTGTCAGCTCCTCGATTATCTGGAGCCGTTATGGCATAGAGGTGGTATCCCTCCTTTTGAAAAACGCTTCGAGGTGGTAGAGCGCTTTGCCCATGAGATTCTAGAACGCGGCGCATCAAATTTTCTATACAGTGACGGTGTAAACCTATTCGCTCATGGGCATCGCCGCACCATACCCGGTGATGGTGTGAGTGATGAACCTGGTCTATACGTCAATCTATTCCAATCAAAAACAGGGTTAGATATGGCGACGCCTTGTCAGGGACTCCGTACGGAAGGTAATTGTAGCAATCAGGCTCTAGTCTCAACATTGCCTCTGAACGATCATCAGTGGGTGCCGCTGAAGGCCGGTGAGATCGCGTGTTTCCAGTCAGGCCAACGCATCAAGTAATGGTGTTCCCTCTATCTTAAACTCCCAGGGTTTATCATATTTATTGTAGTAAAGATAAAAACAGACAAAAATCGCTGAACAATAGCATCCGCTAAACTGGGTAAGGTTTACATTTAATCTGAACTGATGCTGATAATCGGGAATGGCCACTAAGGGGCCGGGTTCACAATACGCAGATGCAACATAATACAGGCGTTAATGTCCGCTTTTTCCATTACTCGAAAGTCTAAAGGTCCGCACTTGGCACAAAGCAGAAGTCGCAGCTTTTCAGGATTCTAGATTTTCAATGTCTGCTTCCAGATGAAAAGCTGCCCTCCTCCAACCGGCTCGGTTTCCGCTCGGTGTTCGGTCGCCTCCAGCCCATACAACGCATAGCCCCATGGCACGACGCCCGCCGCATCTGACCACACTAGGTTCGGCCATGGTTCGGTTTCGGTTTTCGACACCCTCACCCACTCAAAATCACGTTAGATTTCTTCGGCTTAGTGACACGAAAATTGATTGTGTGTGCTGCTCATAATCGGCAGGTCCGCAGTTCAAGTCTGCGAAGGCCCACCATTTTCTTGTCAATGAATGACTTACATTCCGTAGAACGCCCGAGAGCCTACCCCGAGACAAAGGAGTGCCCTGGGTACTATGAGGGTCGGCTCAGGTGACTCCATGGGTTAGCTAGTCAGAAGTTTTCAAACCTCAAGTAATATTCGTAGCTCGCCATCACCTCACACACAAAGACAAAAAAGCCCCGAGGTTAGTCGAGGCTTAAGGTTGCTATGTAACAATAAGGGCATTGGCTAGAATCAAATCAGGAAAAAACACCCTCCCATGAGACCATATAGTCAGAAGAACAACTGCCACGTATCATGCTGCAATACTCAGTGTATTAATCAAAGTGCCGGGTAATAGTGACACCATAAGTTCTCGGCGGGCCATATACGCGAAACCCATTACCAAGCGAGGTCTGATCACTCCCCTGCACCACATATTCCTCATCCGCGAGATTTTTTCCCCAAGCGGTAAACTCCCACTGGTCATCCAGATAAGCCGACAGCCGCGCATTTACTACCCAATATGAACCCGATTCCAAGAGCGGGTTATTGAGCGCGTCGTGGAACGCATCACTCTGGTAGCGACCATCAACAGCGAACTGTGCGGGCAGACTTTCAGTCAGGTTAAAGTCGTAGCTGGCAGACAGATTAGCAGTAAGATCAGGTGCGTCGGGTTGCTCATTACCCTTTGACACCGTCCCATTTGGACCGTCGAAAGCTTCCAGCTCGGTATCCAGTATACCGATGCCTGCACTCAAGGTCAGAGCCTCCACCATAACCGGTTTCCATTGCGCCATCAGATCAAGACCATAGATTGTCGCGCCTTTGATATTACTCAGGCGATTGACAGGTACAGGGCCTGTGGTGTCACTGATGTAGGTTTGCACGTCTTCATAGTCGTAATAAAAGACACTGGCCTCATAGCTCATCCCATAGTCGCTGGCACGCCCTTTTATACCTAACTCGTAGGCTGTCAGCGTCTCCGCGTCATAAGGCAATAGCTGCTCAACCGTAGTTGCTACGCCGGTAAAAAATCCGCCACTCTTGGTACCCTGTGACGCACTTAGGTACACCAAGGTGGATTCCTCAAGCTGCCAGTTCAACCCCAACTTCCAATCGACACTATTATCGTCAATATCGTCATCAACGCTCGCAAGAACAATCGGAGGCGAACCGAAGGGAGCACTACTCAGCCCACTGCCCGGAACCTCGGACACTAGGTCGCTAGTAAAACCGCGATTGGATTTATCTTCCTGCGTCGCCCGCAAACCGGCAATCAAGGTTAGGCTGTCACTCACCAACCACTCGGCATTCGCAAAAATGGCTTGCGACTCCGCCTCTACGTCGGCAGAGGAATATGTTGTCGTGTTGAGCAACGCTTGCAACTGACCTGCATAAGTAGTTTTCACCTTGTCCGTGGCGTAGAACGCCCCAACCTGCCAGATCAGGGCGTCGGTTTCCCCGGCTAGTCGCAGTTCCTGCGAAAATTGCTCTACAGCGTCAGTGTTGACGAAGTCAAGAATTCTCATCGGGCTCGCGTCCACATCAGACTCATACTTTCGATCGAAGTCGATATAGCCAGTAACTGATGTCAGTGTCGCAAAATCGAAGTCGACGTCGATCTTTGCAGTTATTATGCTTTGGTCGAGATCGTAGTCCGGGCTAACTGACCAGCTGCCCTTGAAGGGATCGCCATCGGTATCACTATAGCCAAGAAAATTAGAACACTCCGGCAGCCCCGGGCAATTACTTGTATTGGCAGTGGGTAGCACCCCGAAAAACTCGGGTGAACCCAGTTCACTGCGGCCCCGCTGGTTTTCCAGTTTTAGCAATACGTCGGTGCGCTCGGAGGGCCTCCAAAGCAACTGCGCTCGAGCCATTTGAACATCGCGCTGACCAATATCATCTCCGGTTGCGTCGTTGTCCCAATACCCCTCGCCCTGATCGATACCTTTGGCTGCCAGGCGCAATCCCAAGCTATCCGAAAGCGGTACATTTAACATGCCCTCCAGTTCGATCGCATCATAGGAACCAGCTCCAACGCTCACCCGAGCACCGAAGTTTTCGAGGTCGGGCTTAGCCGTCGTGATGTTCAGAGCACCTGCAGTGGAGTTACGACCGTACAGGGTTCCTTGAGGCCCTTTTAATACCTCGATGCGTTCAAGGTCAAAAAAGTCAGAGCTCAACAGCGCCAGAGAACTGAGGGATACCCCATCAATATAGACACCTGTCGCTGGGTTATTAGCGGCGTTGAAATCGTTCAAGCCAACACCCCTGACCGTGATGATTGGCATCAAACCCGGAATGTTCTCCTTAATTGAGGCATTTGGTGTAAACAACGTGATATCGGTCACCATGCTGATGCGGCGATCCCTAATCTCCTTTTCACCCGCCACCGCCACGCTGATGCCTACTTCCATCAGGCTTTGTTGTCTTTTTTGGGCTGTTACATATACCTCCTCTATTACCCGAGCTTGCTGCTGGTTTTGGGCTGCGACCAATGAAGGGTTAGTGGCGGCCAACAGACCTAAGCAATAAACAGTGCGTAAAAAAGTCGTATTGATGCGAGGCGATGTGTTGTTCATGAGCGCTATCCTCAGGGTTATTTTATTTATATTTGAGTATGTTGGCATCTAAACATGTAAATTTATAAGGCGCAAGTAATTTTACATACCGGTATTCATGAATTTCTATATGTAAACTTATTGCCCTGAAGGTCCATTGCTGCTAATAATGACGCTATGTCACCAGCAGCGATATCAACAACAAGCGAGCCCAAAAAACCAAAGAAGCGGGATATCATGCGTGAGCGGGTGTTGGATGCAGCGGCGCATCAAATGAACCTGCAAGGAGCCGCCTCCATAGACCTGAGTTCAGTCAGCTCAGCAGTAGGCTTAACTCGCAATGCGTTTTATTACTACTTCAAAAGTCGCCGCGAACTTATCTACCATTCATACTTGCGTGCGAATCGCGAACTTGCGAAGGATCTCGCTCAGGCAAACGCCACAAAGCTCTCAGCCTGCGAGCAACTGCGAACACTGATTACCGCGAATCTTGCCGAGGGTAGGCGTGAACGCACTGTATTACAGGACCTCAAAGTACTTGAGCCTGCAGAGCAAGATGCTGTAAGCAGCTTTTATCGGCAGAATGTTCAAGGGGTAGAATCGATTCTGGCTGCCGGTGTGCAACGCGGCGAGTTCAAGCAGGTCAACATCCCGATTGCGGCCCAAGTGCTGCTGGGCATGATGGATTGGGCTAGGCTTTGGTACATCGGTACAAACGAAGGAGCAGACGCCACCGCCAGCCGGCGCAAAGTGTCTACGCCTATTATCATCGATATCCTGCTGGGAGGGATAGTAACCGAACGCAACTTCGCGCTCGTAAATCCACCAGATCTCGCCTCGGTAACAGCGAGAGACTTCAACGCATTCGACAGTCAAGACATCAGCAGGGAAAAGCGGGTACAACTTATAGGCACTGCTTCACGGCTATTCAATCAGCGAGGGATTGAGGCTACCTCCATTGATGATGTCGCCGCCGCTTTAGGTGCCACCAAGGGCGCGATATACCACTACTTTGAGAACAAGAACCAATTGCTCATGGCGTGTTACGAGCGTGCTTTCGAACTTTACGACCAGCTTATCGAGGCGAGCGAGAATTTCAGCGACAACCCCCTCGATGTAATATTGACCATTATGCACCTCAACTGCCAGGCTCAAGCAAACCGCTATCCGCCCTTGATTCTGCAGTCAAACCCTTTTTCCCTTCCCGCCAAGTACACGCAGCGCGTGCTAAAAATATCACATCGAGTACAGAAAATCCGCATGGCTGCAGTTGAACAGGGGTTCTGCAGGGTTGACGACCCTGCCGTAGTCGATGTGTCGGTCGGGGCCTTCTTCTGGGTACAAAAATGGGCCAAAAAAAATCAATTCGTAAAACCCAGATTACTCGCTGATGAAGTGTGCTCAATTTATGCCAACGGGATATCCACAACCCAAAACAGATCAAGGAACAGATCAAGGGGTCAGACTCCTTGATCTATCACCGGACCTCCTGTCACCTCCCCAGCCCGATGACTCTACTCTACGATTCGATGCACCCTTAATTTGCGCTTTAAATTTGTCACTACCGAGCACCCATGCCTTATTTGTACACTCCCTGATATCCCTCAACTCCTCACTACTGATATCTTGTTCAAAGAGAGAGTAATATCTCGACATTCGCTGCGCTTTCGTTTTGCCTAATGCCAGATAAACTATGTGCGGAGTCAACAGCTCTATATTCTTCCCAAGCCCGTTACCCTTAAAGCTTGACCAAGGATATTCATCTGGCGACTTCACCATATGTGCCCTTACCGGGTTCATTTCGATGTATCGACTCACCGTCAGAAAGTATGTTTGCGTATCAACCAATGTGGACTTGTAGCGGCCCTCCCACAACGTCCCTGTTCGCTGGTAGGTGTGATTGATATATCTAACGTATTTTCTACCTAACGACTGCATCATTTTTCCGCAGCTCTTTGAGGTTTTTGGCGTTACCAATAGATGAACATGGTTTGTCATTAAGACGAAACTATGAATGCACACACCAAATTCCTCGGCAGAAATGCGTAATTGCTGCAGATAAAAGGCGTAATCACGCTCATCATAAAAACAAGCATGCCGATTGTTACCACGTTGAATAATGTGGTGTGAACACCCGGGAACATAAAGTCTTGGTAATCGAGCCATGCTTCCTTCCTTGGTCACATAGTTTCTACAGACAGGTAAACTAACTGAGGCAGATTATACTTTCAAGGAGTCTGACCCTTTGATTACAAGGAGTCTGACCCTCTGATTGACCCTCTGATTGCTTTGATTGTGTGTACATCATTCGATACCCACGACAAAAAACCATTAGAAGCCATAAAAGTTGTCAGCTTTTTTTACAACTCATCCATCAAACGCTATCTCTAAAATAAATAAAGTCAATAAAATCAGTTAGATACTAACATGGCACAGAAACTGCTAGTAATAATGTGCACGAAAAGGAAGCCAACCAAGGAGCCAAACCAATGCACTTTACAACTTTAAAAAAATTAGCGATCTCTGCCATTCTGGGCATAACATTTACCCCCTCAGCAAGTGCCAACTTAATAGTTAATGGCGACTTTGAGGCCGAACCAACTTCCACCTCGTTGCAAGCATGGCGGGGCGGCTCCGTAAAACTCTATGACGGCGAAGACGTCGCTGGCTGGAACAACGGCACAACTGAAGGCGGCGGCGACAACGTCGAGCTGTGGACGGTCAGTAGCAATACGTTTGCAGAACTTAACTCCCACGACAACACTACCGGCCAAACAGACACAGGGGATTACTGGAACCTCTCACAGCATTTTACAGCAGTCATCGGTCAACAGTATTTGTTCACATTCGATTACAAAGCTAGAAAAAACTCTAATGAACAGTTTAAGGTAAGAATCGGCACTCATCCTAGTCCCGATTTTTTTGAGACATTTGATGACCACATCACAACTGAATGGACTGGCAGTGGCGATAAATTCTTTGTAGCGTCAGCATCAAACCTGAGGTTGAATTTTTTCAGCCCTCACAGCGACGGTTCAGTCGGTAACTTTATCGACAACGTCAGTATTACCGCAGTACCAGAGACTGGTTCCTTAGCTCTCTTAGGGCTTGGTTTGGTGGGTCTAGGTCTTGCACGACGCAAGAAGGCGTAACACAACCTGAATACAAAAAACCCCGCTGTCGCGGGGTTTTTTGTGCCTACTCTAAACCTAGAATGGTTACCCGTATAAATATTTAAGCGAAGCCTGTTGATTACACAAATCAGACAGCTTAGCTTTTCACAAAGCCAGAGTGCCAGCATAGGACTAAAGATAAAAAGCAGCCTACCAGAAAAATCGAGAACACTAACCCAATTAGCTTGGCCCACATAATTGATCGCTATTCACCCCCCCAAATAAAGCCCCGCCAGAACCAGCGGCGCCGCCCTCGTACCGAATTTCATGAACTTTGGGCGACGTATTAGCGAAAAAGATCGACAGCTTTCAGCGTGATTACCGATAACTTGATGCTTTGGAGCACAGTTGGGGAAGTATTAGTTATTAGCAGATCAGGGATTTCAGATAGTATAAAGAGTACCCGTAACTACAGCGTCAATGTCATTGTTATTTACATACTCTGCAATGAGTATTCTAGGAAAATCTTTTCAATATTTGATCGAAATTTGTACCCTCCCACACGCCAACTAACATAGAGTATAGGAAGAATTATTACCTCGCAGATTAACGGCATTGTTAGGCGACTTAGAGACGACTTCTGTTGCCGTTGGCCAACAGTTCATAGTAAATTGAGCACCCAAAGACCCTCAGCCCTCAATCAGGTTCTCAGATGATCTGGATACTTCTCATCGCAGCGCTGCTCGCCGGCATTATCCTCCCGGGATTCTGGGTAAGGAGGGTTCTCGCGAAATACAGCGAGCCGGCTGATCGCTATCGCAGCCAGGGCAGCGGTGCCGAACTGGCGCGACATCTGCTAGACAGTTTTGAACTGACTGACGTCAAAGTCGAAGCTAGCGAGCTGGGCGACCATTACGACCCCGGCCAGCGGGCGGTAAGACTGACCGAGGCTAACTACGGCGGCCACTCACTGACCGCCATCACCGTTGCCGCCCACGAAGTGGGTCATGCCATTCAACATGCCCGCGGTGAAGTACTGTTCAACGCCCGCCAACGGCTGGTTGCAGCAGCCGTCAAAGGTGAGCGGGTTGGTCGGGTGCTGCTCATTGCAGCCCCCGTAATTATGCTGTTGTTACGGGTCCCCCAAGCCAGTGCCGCCGTGTTGGGCCTTGCGGTTGCATCAATGGCTCTTAGCACTCTGGTGCATCTGGCGACACTGCCCGTCGAATTGGATGCCAGCTACGGCAAGGCACTTCCCATGCTGCAACAAGGCAACTATTTGCATGACGGCGATCTGCCACATGCCCGTCGAATTCTCAAGGCGGCGGCGCTCACTTATGTTGCCGGTTCGTTAGCAAGCCTGCTGAATCTAGGGCGCTGGATCGCCGTATTGCGCCGCTAAAAGAACAGTCGTTCACAGGCTGCTACAGGTTTAGTAGAGGCTAGGACTGTTTTCAAGAGGGTGATATCCTAGGCGGCATTGCTAAATTCAAGAGAAGTTGAACCCATGTCGGTAAAAATCGGAACGCCCCTCAGTCAAAGCGCAAAAAAAGTTATGTTATGCGGTGCCGGTGAGCTCGGCAAAGAGGTCGCCATTGAACTGCAACGTCTGGGTGTCGAAGTTATCGCAGTGGACCGTTATGAAAATGCCCCCGCCATGCAAGTCGCCCATCGGTGCCACGTCATCAATATGTTAAATGGCCAAGCACTGCGTGAGGTCATCGAGCTGGAAAAGCCCGACTTAATAGTCCCTGAAATTGAAGCCATCGCTACCGACACCCTCGCTGAATTAGAAGGCGAAGGGTTCACCATTATCCCTACCGCCAAAGCTACCCAGCTCACCATGAACCGTGAAGGCATTCGTCGCTTGGCCGCCGAGGAGTTAGGGCTGAAAACCAGCCCCTATCAATTTGCCCAGACCAAAGACGAATATTTAGACGCCATCAAACAAATCGGCCTGCCCTGCGTGATCAAACCTATCATGAGCTCCTCCGGCAAAGGCCAGTCATTACTGCGCGCAGACAGTGACATCGAGACTGCTTGGAATTATGCGCAAGAAGGCGGCCGTGCAGGCAAAGGTAAAGTTATCATTGAAGGGTTTGTGGACTTTGATTTTGAAATCACGTTGCTAACTATTCGGCACCGTGACGGCACCTCTTACTGCGCGCCAATAGGCCACCGTCAGGAAGGCGGTGATTATCAAGAATCATGGCAGCCACAGGCGATGACCGATGCTGCACTAAAGGCCTCACAAGCCATGGCCAAAAAAGTAACCACAGCCCTAGGCGGGAAAGGCCTGTTTGGAGTAGAGCTGTTTATAAAAAACGATGAAGTTATTTTTAGCGAAGTCTCACCACGCCCACACGACACCGGCCTGGTGACACTGGTCTCGCAAGATCTTTCCGAGTTTGCCCTGCACGCCCGGGCGATTCTTGGTTTACCGATTCCTGCGATTAAGCAAATGGGCCCCAGTGCCTCAAGTGTGATTTTAGTTTCGGGCGAAAGCGACAATGTTCAGTTTGGTCATCTAGACAAGGCTTTGTCTGTAGCCGATACGCAATTACGCTTGTTCGGTAAACCTGAGGTTTCTGGCTCACGCCGAATGGGGGTTGCACTGGCAATCGGCGACAGTATTGAGCAGGCTAGAAACATCGCGAATACCTGTGCTGACGCGGTAACTATTGAATTATAAGACAGCTATTAGCCGCTACGCTGTTAGTGGGTCAATTAACTTGACTCATGCCGACGGAAGGCGGCCATAGACAAGGCCAAAAACTTATAGACGGATCTCCAACAGGCACTAATCAAACTCATTACGGCGACGGTTGCTGCTACTAATCAGAGGAACATTAATGTGTGCATTTAGTTCAAAAGACTCATTTTTTTTAACGCTGGATTATTGAGAAGTAGTGGTATTTTTTATGCTAAAAAAACTAACTCTGATATTGAAATACTCTGTTAGCGCTGCGCAGAACCGACGATGCTCGAAGGAAACCAGGGCATAGCTGCTGATATCTGACGGCAAGCAGTGGCGCTTATACGTTTTCATTTGCCGATTCGACAATTATTGGCAGTGAACTTGTCCGCACCACCTGATGACTATGCTTTCTTAGCCCTTAGTGACTTCTTATCAATTTTTCCTACCGCAGTTAATGGTATTTTCTCTACAATGTGGATCGCTTTTGGAACCTTGTATGGCGCCATATTATCGCGACAAAAATCTATTATTCTTGTTTTAATCTCATCGGGCTCATACTCCGCAGCGACAGACGATAGTTCCACGTAAAGATGAACGACATCGTTTCCTGGTCGTTTTTCGTCGGGTACTCCTATCAAAGCTGACATAACAACTAGCGGCATAGACTGAAGCTTATCCTCGACCTCCACTGAAAAAACCTTGTAACCGCCAACAATAAGCATATCTTTTGCACGATCGCATAGATAAATGTAACCTTCCTCATCCATATATCCTATGTCACCGGTGTACATCCATGTCTTACCATGCCACTGACGTAGCGCGTTAGCAGATTCATCTGGCAAATTAAGATATCCTTTCATTACATGTGGGCCACTGGTAATGATCTCGCCGGCCTCCCCAACCGACATTTCTTTCATTCCGGTTTCGATGTCGACAATACGGGTTTCTGCTTCCGGTACGGGAATACCAACAGCTGCGGAATTACTGCGACCCGGGGGATTGCTAACATGCACCGGCCCGGTTTCAGTCATACCGAACATATCGCTAATCTTACCTTCGCCAATAATGGCCTCGATCTTACCTCGATCATCAGATGACAATGGTGCGGCACCCGTATTGGCAATTTTAAGACTAGAGAAATCAACATCATGAATATCCGGGCAGCTTATCAGCAGCTGATACAGTGATGGCACAGCGCCTAACCGAGTTGGGGGATGAGTTTGCATCTGAGCGCAGATGAATTCTACGTCTCGAGGATTTGGTATAAGGATAAAATGGCCGCCAACGCGCAAACTTGCAATGGCAAAAGCCAGACCCGCGGCATGAAACAAAGGGAAACCAGTCACTACGAGTTCTTTACCCTGCACCCATGGTTGATACGCGCCATGCTGCAATGGGTTATACATAAGGTTGAGTACAGTTAACTCTGCCCCCTTGGGACGTCCGGTAGTTCCTCCGGTATACTGGACCATCATGGTGTCGTCATCCGTAACAGGTCTCTGTGCGAAGTCTTCAGAAAAACCCTCAAGTAAATTGAGATAATTATGGCATTGCACTCCCGACAACTGCTTTGCATCCAATGGCTGAGCTTGCAGGTAATCCGTTGCAGAACAAAAAATAACGTGCATCAGACAACTTGGCGTATCACTCAGCCGCGATAGCGACGTTTCTATTAGATCATCCAAGCTAAGTAAGACACTGATTCCAGCATCCTCAACCTGATAGGCTAATTCGTTCGGTGACATCAACGGAGAGACCCCTGAACCAGCACAGCCAATCTTGGATACTGCGACGAGGGCAATAACATACTGAGGAATATTGACCAAGTGCATTCCCACTACATCATCTTTTGAGACTCCTAAAGACACCAGCGCGTTGGCCAGCCGATTGGCCTCGCAATTTAATTCGATATAGGTAATACAACGGTCAAAATATTGTAACGCAGGTGCGTCAGGGTTACTGGAAGCATAATCGTCAACATAGCCAGCAAGAGGACCACACTCTAATGATGGAACAACGACTTTTAATTCGTCATAGACATGCTGCCAAGGTAGCTGAGGATTGTTTGATTTTATCATTGCCAAATTCCTGTTCTCATAATTCCTTGCTATTGCTTTACATCTGTTAATCGTCCCTCATTTACCAACCGATAGCTTCACCAAATTGCAGTTATCTTTCCAACAAAAGAATACCAATGAAGACTATTCAGCGAACCCTTTATCTTCCAGGAAACGCTCAATCTTACTGCCGTACTAGCAATACTCTAGAGCATGCCTCGGCCAATATGAGGTGGTACACTGTAGGCAGACCGGGCTGCCAAATGAATGATGAAACTAGGCAATTGACATGATTAATTCGATCAACACTCATACGGGCTCGTGATGGAACAAAGAAAAAGCTCAACTCACTACGTTTGCATACTTCTTCGGCATGCTCAATCAATTGGCCTGGATGTACAGCACATTCTCGAAGAAACAGGAATATCCACTGAACTTGCAGAAACCGAAGATGGGTGGATAGACAACGTGTTACTGGCCCGACTGGTCAAGAGAATGTGGCTAGATACCAACAACGAAACTTTCGGGCTGGATCCAAATCCGTTGCGAATTGGCACTTGGGCGCTAGCCTGCGAATTCATGCTGGGAGCAGATACTCTCGGTGCGCTCTATCGGAAGGGCGAGCGCATTCTTTCTTTTTTGGCTCCCAATTCTGCGGGGCTGAAAATCCTGCGCGAAAACGGCTCCATTGTGGTGCTACCACAAGTTTATTTGGGCGAATCAGATCCTGACCATTTCTTAATAGAATTTATAACGGTATTGTGGCATCGCTTTGCCAGCTGGGCCATTGATGAGCGAATCCCACTGCAAAAGGCGTTCTTTTCCTATCCGGAACCAAATCATTCAAATTTTTACGAAGAGCTTTTCTCCTGTGATGTCCGCTTTGAGCAATCCGCGTGCGGCTTCAAGTTCCACGAAAGTTACCTGAAACGGAGAATAACTCGTACCCCGATTGAGTTGGAGGCCTGGCTGCGAGATTCCCCTGCCGATCTGCTGTACATGCCAGGCCGTGAAAAAAGCATTCAAGCGCAACTGAAGGCTTCATTACTGGAGATTACCAAAGCAGAAGTCGCTAGAGACGCAATGCGCTATCCCGCATTTGAGTCACTATGTAGCGACCTTGCAATGAGCCCCCAGGTTGTTAGGAGGAGACTCGCCGACGAAGGCACCTCGTATCAGCATATTAAAGACGCAATCCGCTGCGAGACCGCCCAAGTCTTACTAGCAAATCCCGAAAACTCGATAAGCGACATAGCCGTGAGAACCGGGTTCAGCGAACCCGCTGCATTCAGTCGCGCATTTAAAAAATGGACTGGCGAGAGTCCCGCACAATATCGCTCCAGCAGGCTAAAAAAGAGATAGTCCTGCGTCTCGCCGCTAGGCTAGTAAACTGCGGCTAATCAATTCTTTCATGATTTCACTAGTACCACCGTAAATGCGTTGAACACGAGCGTCTACGAAGGCCCGCGAAACGCCGTACTCCTGCATATAACCATAGCCACCGTGCAACTGCAGACAGGTGTCTGCTACGCGGCCCTGCATTTCCGTACAAGATAGCTTCGCCATACTCACCGTTGCAACATCCAATTCTCGACGCATAAACAGTTGTTTGCATTCCTCAACAAACGAACGATGTAAGCGAACATCGGTTGCCGTTTCTGCGAGTTTAAATTTTGTGTTTTGAAGCTGCGCTATCGGCGCGCCGAATGCTTTACGTTCTTTAGTATATTCGATAGTCGATTTCAATATGCCTTCGGCCGCGGCTACTGCACCAATCGCTAGAGCTAGTCGTTCCCGCTGTAGTTCACCCATTAACACAGCGAAGCCACAATCCAATTCTCCTAGAATGGCGCTGGCAGGTACACGTACGTCTTCAAAAAATAATTCAGAAGTGTCACTCGCGTGTAAGCCAATTTTTTCTAGGTTGCGACCACGCTGAAATCCCGAGGCATCACTATCGACCATAAACAAGGTGGTACCTTTGGCACCGGGAACGTCCAAATTTGTGCGCGCCACTACAATGATAAGATCGCAGTGCTGTCCGTTAGTGATAAATGTTTTGGATCCGTTGATAACATAATCATCTCCGTCTCGTTTGGCGCTTGTGCGCACGCCTTGCAAGTCACTGCCTGTGCCAGGCTCAGTCATCGCGACAGCACCTATACAATCGCCACTCACCATTTTGGGGAGATACGTTTGCTTTTGCGACTGAGTCCCATAGTTGAGAATATAGTGAGATACGATATCAGAATGCACTGCCATCGGCCCGCCCACTGCAGCACAGTTAGCTTTTGAGAATTCTTCTTGTATCACCATTGAAAAAAGAAAGTCTGCACCAACTCCTTCGTACTCCTCAGGTATATCGACTGCGAGAAGACCTTGCTCGCCCAATTTATTCCATAGATGACGGGGGAAAATTCCGTCCTTTTCCCACTGCAGATAATTCGGAGCGACCTCTTCCTTTACAAATCGACGTACATTTTCACGGAACAGTTCCAATTCTTCACTCATATTATTAACTCCTCAAATTGCAACTAGGGCTTCGCCAACGAGAGTCTGTTCGCCAGTTGCCTTAATGGCTTGGATTTCACAACGTGCCACAGTTTCACCATCCTGCTCTACCAGCTCCACGACTTTACCGATGCATGTAATTACATCCTGAAGATGAGTAATAGACGCAAAACGGTTAGAGAACCTCTTCAGCTTTGCCTGTGATTGCCAGTTGGTTAGCATTCGCCCGAGGTAGGCCATGGAAAGCATGCCATGTGCGAACACATCCGGCATGCCCGCCTTCTTGGCAAAGTCGCTATCGATATGAACAGGGTTGTGATCACCAGACGCACCTGCGTACAAAGCCAGTGTCGTTCTGGTGATTGGGGGCAATTTTAAAGCAGGTATCTCAGTGCCTACGCTAATGTCTGTCATGTTTGTTTTTCCTGAGATTAGTTACGGTAAACAAGCGTTTGTTGGGCTCTACCGACAAGCTCATCGTTTTGGTTAGTGTATGTACTTTCTTGAACAACAAATTCCAGTGCACCGTTTCTTTTATCGTAGATGTCCGCAATCTTGCTCTTCTGAGTAATGCTATCGCCCGCATAAATTTGGCCAAGATATTCGAAGTCTTGGGTACCATGTAAAACTCTGCCTATGTCGAGATTCAACAGCTTTAAAATGGGGAGCATGTCTGGACCGTCGAGATCTACTGAAAACATAAACGTGGGAGGGGCGGGAATTGCCGAGTATCCGGCTGCTTTAGCAGCACTTTCATCTGTATAAATTGGATTTCTCTCTCCGATCGCCTCGGCAAAAAAACGTAAGCGCCCTTTCTCTACTTCTGTGGAAAAGAGGGGGAATTCATGACCTATCTTCGTTTTGTCTAGCATTAGATGCTCCTATACATTGTGACGACAGCCGCCCCACCGAGGCCAAGATTGTGTTGCAGCCCAATCTTTGCATTTGGCACCTGACGCTGACCTGCGTTGCCACGCAGTTGATTGACTAATTCAAAACACTGGGCCAGACCCGTAGCACCAATTGGGTGCCCTTTGGACATCAATCCGCCAGACGGATTGACAACAAACTTACCGCCGTAAGTGTTATCTCCAGCATCTACAAAGGCTGTCGCTTCACCTTCTCCGCACAGTCCCAAACCTTCGTAGGTGATTACTTCATTAGTAGTGAAACAGTCGTGCAGTTCAACGACATCGATATCATCGACACCTATTCCTGCTTGCTCGTATACTGAAGCCGCAGCACGACGGGTCATATCCGCGCCAATTAGTTTAATCGGATCATCCCAAGTTTCAGCGGTATCTGTTGCCATCGCCTGGCCTATGATCTCCACACTACCGGAAACATCATGCCGCGTGGCGAACTCCTCAGAACAAATGATTGCAGCACCTGCGCCGCAAGTGGGAGGGCAGCACATCAATCGTGTTAAGTAGTCCATATAGAGTGCTGGGGCACCCAAAACTTCCTCGATCGTAAGTGGGTTGGTGAAGAGTGCAAACGGGTTTACGGTAGCGTGGCTGCGTGTTTTTACAGCGACCTTTGCAAACAGGTCTGGTGAGGCGCCATATTTTTCCATGTAGTGGTGGCCAGCGGCACCAAAACAACGCAAAGCAAGTGGCGCATCGGGATAATTTCCATCATCTAGGACTTTTAGAAAGTTATCGAAAGGTGATTCTCTGTCGTCCCAGTGAGAACCGAGCGCACCGGGTTGCATTTCTTCAAAGCCAAACGCGAGGGCACACTCAACAGCGCCACTTTCAACAGCCTGACGGGCTAAAAATAGGGCAGTTGAACCGGAAGAACAGTTGTTGTTTACATTTATGACGGGGATTCCCGTCATAAATGCATCGTAAACGGCATGCTGTGCGCAAGTGGAATCACCATAAACGTATCCACCGTAAGCTTGCTCGATTAATGAAGGACTGATGCCTGATTCTTTTACTGCACCCTGTATAGCGGTTGAGGCCATTTCGCGGTAGGATTTTTGCTGCCCCGGTTTGGTAAACTTCACCATATCGACGCCAGCGACAAATGCATTGCTCATGTTATATCTCCCTGTTACAACTCGATGCCAAGATTGGCAAATACCGGGCCAAAGGTATCCTGAACATTGTCTGGATGATCAGCATTAGTAAAGTCACCGACTTCGCTCCAAGCTGTGGCAACCTGTTCGGCGGTTAATTCTTCCGTCGGCGAAAAGCAAACGCCTTTGCTTCGCTCCCATCTCAGCTTGGATATCCAGCCAGCACCCACTTCAAACAGTGAACCGTTATCCTCACTATCTGACGCGCACAGTTTTATAACCAGAGGCGTTACAAATTCAGGCTTAAGTGCCTCAGTCACTTCTTTGGGGAGGATTGATTCGGTCAACCTAGAACCCGCTACCGGAGCAATCACATTGGCCTTGATTCCCTTCCTAGCACCTTCGATAGCTAATGTATTGGTGAAGCCAATCAGGCCCCGTTTGGCAAATGAATAATTCGCTTGGCCGAAATTGCCATAAATACCGGCTGCTGATGTTGTATTTAAAATGCGTCCATAACCTTGTTTTAACATAATTGGCCAAGCAGCCTTGGTTACCTTGAACGCACCAAGGGCATGGACCCTGTAAATCAAATCCCAATCTTCATCAGTCATTTTTGCAAAACTGGCGTCGCGAAGAATGCCGGCGTTGTTGACAACCACATCGACGCGGTCGAAATTATCGAGCGCTGTGCGAATGATTGCTTCTCCATTTTCAACGGAATCGTAGTTGGCAACCGCTTCTCCACCTGCCTGGATAATTTCCTTCACTACACTATCAGCGGCTTCGCTGCTCTTGCCCTCACCACGGCCACCGCCACCTAGGTCGTTGACGACAACGGAGGCACCGCGTCGAGCAAATTCCAATGCGTGAGACCTACCCAAACCAGCCCCGGCTCCTGTAATCACTACCACCTGATTATCAAACCGTATTTCGTCTGTCATTTGTTCCTACCCCTTAGCTGAAACTCCAATGGGCGATACTATGAGCGCTCCTGACAATTGGGAACAGGACAAATCTGCTCTTTTCGGATGACTATTTTTATTACAAACGATCCAGCAGTTCATAGAGTATTACCAACTAAACTCCATGAATCTGGTGACCTCAGAAAATGCAGACATACAAAAGCCAGCGGTTCCGTTCAGACACAATTGCCTACGGAGTCTGCGGTACCATTGCTTGAATCTGGGTCACCGTGATATTTCAATGCTGTTCAAAACTTACCCTGAGGACTAATGGAGCGGTGAGTTCAGTTGTCAACCGCTTTGCCGAAGGAGCGAGTGCCGTACTGCGCTAAATTGGCCGACTTCGGCAGATCCATCGGTCTCTGAAAATGCCCTTTGCGCGGTTCGATTGAGCTCGCCTGCGAAAGGACGCACTTGAAAGAGCCTAGGCAGACTTAACACCCTCCTCTACAAACGCCCTTCTCAATAGTGTGTTACTCTCGACGTAAGCGGGCGGAGAAGACATTTACCTTATGAACAAACACCACCTCCTTCGTCACACCATTCTTAAACGCTTTAACTTGTATTGTTCAACACTAATAAGCAGGACTGATACATTTTTATGCCAGACATTACGCAAGAGAATTTTATAGGCCAGCCACTAAACACCACACAAAATGGTAGCGGTGAATCATCTCCACAGGTGACCTCGTCTGGCATCGTGTTAGAAGTGCATCCTAATCGCGCCGCGCTTTACGAAGAATTACATAATCGCCCCTACCCTTTGGTTGATACGCCCTGCTGTGTGACACACATCGCCCTGCTAGTTTCACCTGAGCAGCGTCAAGCTGAGTATCAGCATCTAGTGCAATTGTGCCAACGCTTTTCCATCAATCCACCAGCTGAAGGCGCCTCCTGCTTTTATCAAAGCTTTGGTGGTTTTGAGTTACGGTGGGAAAGCCACATGGAGTTCTCAACCTATACCTTTATTTGCCGTAGCTCAGACCCTGAGTCCTTCATTACCCAACCTTATACTGGCCGCGCCTTGCAATACGTACCTCGCGACTGGCTACAAAAATTACCGGGGCAGTCAACGGCTGCAGTTCACTTGGCCATGGCCAAAGGTAGCGATACCTTAAGAAGCGAGCACCTTGATAATGCGTTTGAAAAAATGCGTTTATCGGGCAGCATCGTTGCCGGTGGAAAAGCAGAGGTTTATACCAGTTTTCGGATTCACAGCGACGGTTTTAGCCGGGTATTAGTTCAAGACAAAGGCTTAAACAGCTACCAAGCCGGCCGCTTGATGCAGCGAGTTTTAGAAATAGAGACCTACCGCATTATGGCACTGCTTTCACTGCCCATTGCCAGAAAGCTGTCACCACAGGTACAACATACGGAAGAAATACTTGCCCGGTTAAACAGTAATATCGCCAGCGACAAAGACAATGTTAACGATAAAAATATGCTGGCAGAGCTATCCAACCTAGCCGCTAAAATAGAACAGTTCCGCTCTGATACTAACTACCGCTTTGGCGCAACCAAAGCTTACTACGATATCGTTAATGCCCGATTAGACCAACTTCATGAAGAAGAAATACCCGGTGTACAAACTTTACAAGAATTTATCGGTCGCCGCTTAGGCCCCGGTATTAAAACCTGCTCTGCCGTTAAAGAGCGTATGGAAAGCTTATCGCTGCGTATTGCCCAAACCAGCAGCTTATTGCGCACCCAAGTAGAGCTATCTATACAGGCACAAAATCAAACACTACTGGCTTCCATGGACAAACGCAGTGGGCTTCAGTTGCGTATGCAGCAGACAGTTGAAGGGTTGTCTGTTGCAGCGATCGCTTACTACCTGATGGGCTTGTTGAGTTATGTCTATGACGCCATTGAGCAACAGGGGTTTCATCTTGATAAACCAACGGCACTGGGCGTATCCGTTCCTATTGTAGTGGCCATCACCTGGGGAGTTATGCACAAACTTATGGGCAGGGTGAAACGTGAAAGTTCGAAAAAATGATCGACTAGCAACGCGAGTTAAACCGCAGTTTTACCCCAATAACCGTCGTAACTTTCGCTAAAAACACACGGCCTGTTCGTTGAGCCTATCCCATAAAAAAAGGGACCAGCTTTTACACCTGTCCCCTTTTATCATTTTCTTATATACCTAATTTTCTAAGCAGAAAGTGCTTCTTGAATAACCGGCATCAGTTGCTTTTTACGCGAGATTAAACCGGGCAAGGTCATCAAATTATTGACAGCAACTTCGCCGTAGGCTTGCGCGGCCAGTTCCGCTTCGGCGTCGGAATAGATAACCACATGGGACATTTTATTTTTAGTATCAACAATCGCAAAGAAAATAAAATCTAAATCTTGTTTGGCTTTTTCACCTTTCATCTCCTCCAGAAACTCAGCTTGGCGCGCAATAAGCTGGTCTGGCAGCAAGGTTTCAGCGACACCATAACCAACCTTTTTACCGTTAATTTGGTAATGTTTAAAATCGCCTTTCAGTACATCATAGGTGGAAACATCTGCCAGATCAGATTTGGCTTCCATCATTGCCAAGCCAAAAGCATACAAATCTTCGACGCCGGCTAATTTTGCCAGTTTTTCGGCGAAGGGTTTGTCTTGCGGACAAGTCGTTGGCGACTCAAAAATAAGCGTATCCGATAATATGCCTGCCAACATAACACAGGCTGTTGCTTTGCTAGGCTCTTTGCCCATTTTCTCAAAACGGTCCGCCAAAATGGTCGCAGCACTGCCCCATGGACGAATATCGATAGACATAGCAGTATTGAAGGTGATCGGTTGATCTTGAATAGCGTGATGGTCAATAATCGCAACAATATCGTTATTTGCAATATCTTTGTGTAGTTGAGTCTTTTGGTTAAAATCAACTAGGCCTACTCTCTGGCCTTCTACTTTACTGATCATTTTGGGCAGTTCAGCACCGCAGTAATTCATTACAAAAGCCGTTTCTTGATTCAACTCACCAGCACGACGTGGTTCGCCACCAAATAATTCAGCTGCCGCAATAGCTGAACCAATCGTATCGCTGTCAGGACTTAAGTGTCCCAACCAAACTAGGTTGTCCGTTTCGTTATTTTCGGGGGCTTCTAAATCAAAAAAATCCATCAAATGTGCCTATCGATTTGGTATAAGTAAGAGAAATAGTTAGCCGACAAGTATAGCGATCATTGCCAACTCTTCCAACCATAACCTGCCAAGGGCTAATCGCCGATGGCAATAGAAACCGCAAAGTAACCCCCTGTCGATTGCCACAGGGCTGGTCTTAAGTGATTTCAAGGTGCAGGGCTTATCATGCTTCAAAGACGTGAAATCAGATAATAACCGAATGACGTTAAGATAATGGCAGGCATACTCATTATCCTTAATGTGAGAGACACAATGACAAAGGAAAATAGTCGCCATGGGTAGCAGAACTAAAGGACACCCACTCTTAAGCAAAGGCAATGCAATTACTGGCTATAAATTGCTAGATGCCGTATTGATCGCCTTTGGTGAAAACGGCTTTGAGGCCACTTCAGTTCGAGAAATTGCCCGCGGCCTGCCTGGTCAGCCACAATGCAATCCCGCAACGCTTCGGCTCAAAAAAAAAAGCTCTGGGATGCAGCGGTAGACCACGGTTTTAGACGCGTAAGCGAGGATTTAATTCGAGAGGCTAAAACGCTGGGCACGTGGTACAACAGACACAATCTGAGGTTTTCAATGGTTACCTCATTCCCTGGTTGCAAAAGCACCTTTCTATTTAGTCGAGACATCAATAGCGACAGCCGCACTGCCTTTATGCTGAGGGTTAGCTTGGACATTCGAACCATGTTAACTAAAGTGGCGAAGACCAGGGAGTGCAAGCGAACTGCTAATTTTCAAAACTTAACTATCGGTTACTCAGTTAGCTTTAGATCGCAGATTTGAGCCCGATGATTCTCCCCTATTAGAGAATTATCTGAATACTACGGTGGTTGCTGGATACGTTGAAATGCATTCACGCTGAACGTAAGAAAGTCTAGTCGCCGCACAGACAGTACAAGAACTAACAGTGCCGGTCAACAGGACGCCGCAAGTTGCGCTTCTGCTGACGGCGCTAGCTACTTCAAACTATTTAATATCAATCCCCATTTTTTGTGCCCGCTTGCGCCACTGCTTTCTGGCGAAGGCCTGCAGATCATCGGTAGCATCACCTTCGTCAACAATTTCTAAACCCGTCAACGTTTCGAAAATATCCTCAAGCGTAATAACGCCTTTAACAACGCCATATTCATCGACAACATACATTATTTGAGCATGTTTTTTTACAAATAGCTCAAACGCCGTTAGTAATGATAACTTATTAGGAATCGCAAAAATTTCCCGCTTGTAATTGGACAGCAAATTACTGCCGTTTCCCCTAGCCTGTGCTGTTAATAAATCACTGCGCAGGACAAAACCAGAAATATGGTCTGAATTATTGCTGTAAAGAGGGATTCGGGAAAAACGCTTATCGTCATATTTGTTAAAAAACAGCTCAACCGTGTTTTTTTCGGGTAGAGAAAACATAACAGTACTGGGTGTCATTACAGCTTCCACATACACTTCTCTTAATTTGAAGAGATTCTGCAGGATATGCGTCTCTGACACAGATAACTGCCCCTCCTTTTTTCCAAGGTCTGCCATGGCTGCAAACTCTTCCCGGCTGAAGCCTTCAAGAGTTGGGTGCATAGTGATTTTTGTGGTGATATTTTTGGACAGCCACACAAGAGGATATAGAACGATAATTAAATACTTCAATGCATAAGCTGTGGGAAGAGCCAGCTGTCGCCAGTAAAAACTGCCCAATGTTTTTGGAATTATTTCTGAAAAAATTAAGATCAATAAAGTCAAGACAGCAGAAACAACGCCAAGGTATTGGTTACCGAAAACGTATGCTGCTTGTGCGCCTACACCAGCCGCACCCACAGTATGAGCAATGGTATTGAGTGAAAGGATAGCTGCCAGCGGTTTATCAACATCGCTCTTCAGTTGCCGCAATAGTTTAGCGCCCCGCTTGCCTTGCTGATCTTGCAAGCTAATGTAGGCCACAGTAACGCTTAACAAAACGGCCTCAGCAATAGAGCAGAGAAAGGAGAACCCCAAAGCTACTACAAGGTAGATAAATAGTGCAGTCACGCTGATCTCTTCGAGTATAAAGTCAGTCTAGGATAGCGATTTTGTTACTGGCTTGCTATCAAAACAGGCTTTCTTTTGGCGTTATGCAGTGTGCCCGAATAACGATCTTTGATTCGGCTGTTATTATTGCCCGCTGTACTTTTCGTAAAGTAGGCGTGTATCAACCTGTAAATAGAAAAGAGCAATAAAAGCTAACGGTGCCAGGGCGGGCATTTCACTCGCTGTTTGTTTTCATCATGGTTCGCGCCAAAGTTTTTGAGCTAACGCCAAAATGCGGGCCCTCCCCTTCCCTTCCCTCCCCAATCTGCGAAGGACTACCGGCCGCTGTTAATAAGCAATCGCGGTAGATATCTCCTTTTTTTATTGGAAAAAGCCTCAAAACGGTGCGTGAAACGGTGTACACAAAACTATCTTTTAACTATACTCCCTGCTCCATTTTTAATGGAAGTTCTCAGGGCGGGGTGAAAGTCCCCACCGGCGGTAATCGTGCTGAATAATAGTAATCACGTAGCCCGCGGGCGCTTTTTTGACTCCTCATGAGTTTAAGAAGAACAGCAGATCTGGTGTGATTCCGGAGCCGACAGTTAAAGTCTGGTTATGAGAATGAGGTTAACCCACAGTCCCTCTAAGGGGTAGGTCATTGTACCTGCTGCCTACCCGACTGTTTTGCCTTGCCGCCCTGAACCAAATTATTAACAGGGTAATAATCAAGGCATAGCTATGACAGACTCAACACCTAACACTCAGTTTCGTATCGCTTTTATTCAGAGCTGCTGGCACCGTGATATCGTTGATCAGTGCCGTGATTCATTCCTTAAGGAAATCGCCAAGCTCACCGAGAGCACCGTTGATTGTGTTGAGCTGCCGGGTGCTTTTGAAATCCCTCTTCACGCCAAACTATTAGCAGAAACCGGTAAGTACGATGCGATCGTTGCCGCTGGTCTAGTGACTGATAGCGGTATCTACCGACATGATTTTGTGGCTCATGCAGTGATTGACGGTTTGATGCAAGTGCAACTCGAGACCCGCAAGCCCGTTTTCTCTGCTGTATTAACGCCTCACAAATTTCATAATTATGATGAACATACAAATTTCTTCACCGAACATTTTGTTGTGAAAGGCAAAGAAGCCGCAGTTGCCTGTGCTGCGACGCTGGAGAGCTTGAACAAGTTATCGCTATTATAAGAGGTTCTTTTCACAGACAGCCGCAAAGATATTGCTCACACACGCCAGTGCTCAATTGCAACTTTCCTCACTCATAAAAAAGACGGCTAGAAGTTCGCCTCCGCTGTAAATGTTCATAAGCCATTTCTATCCATTTGAGTGCGGCTGGCATTAATATCCCTCCATAATCTGCTAGAGACTGTTAGCCGCCGGCAACAGGATGTCGCGGTAAAGGCCCATAAGCGATAGCAGTAGATGACTAATTACTCTCGGCTCGTCAGTCTGAGGTCGATTCAGGGTCTAACAGAGCCGGCATTTATGTGATCGACCTTCTCTAGTTGTGCATTGCAATCTGGGCTCTAAATCATGTTCAGAACCATCGTGCGTGCTATGATTTATCGGCTAATTTCTAGTGTTGCAAAGTACTTTGTTGTACCAAAATCTCATTGATTCGCCGTGTTTTCCCAAGCAGGAATCATCAGGCCAACGAATAGGCATAATTTCTATGGTAGCTGAACACAATCAAATGCATGGCTTTTGGTCTTCACCGGTGTCCGCGGCAATGGTGGCTGAACAGGGCAAGCGTATTCGCGAACTATCTTGCGTTGAACATGCTGACGCTGGTTTTTCGCTAGCGTGGGTAGAGGCGCGGCCAGAGTTGCAAGGGCGCTGCATTATTATGAGACGAAACGCCGCTGGAGAGGTGCAGGAGCTCTTAAACGAAGAAGGTTTGAGTGCCCGCTCTCTGGTGAATAGTTATGGTGGTGGGGCCTTATTGCTGACCCCTGATGCAGTCTTCTTTGTTAACCACGAGCCTTCGACGAGCAACCAAGACCAGCGTATTTTTCGCCTGCCTATTGATCACCGGCAAAATGTTTGCGGCCCAGCAGAGCCTATCACTAAGATTGACGCCTGTAGCTACGGTAACCTAAGTTTTGACCCACGCCACCAGCGGGTGGTTTGTGTGCGTGAACAGTATTTGGCCGAGGGGGAGAGCGAACAAGCGGTTGTGGCTATACACCTATCGGAGAGCCGACAGGGGCAGGTGGACATATTGGCTGAAGGCTACGATTTTTTTAGCGCCCCAGAGCTTGATCCGGACAGTTGCCAGTTGGCATGCGTCGCTTGGAATCAACCAAATATGCCTTGGGACAATACCGAGCTTTTGTTAGTGACATTGAATGAGCAAGGTCATGCAGACTCGAGGCGGGTGATTAATGAATCTTTTAAAGAGCCGGCTAATCACGGCGAATCTATTCAGCAGCCACGCTGGGATCGGCGGGGGCGATTACATTTTGTGTCGGATAGGGATAATTGGTGGAAAATTTATCGGTATGATCCGTTAAATAATGAGATCCTTCGGTGTTTTCCTGCAGACAGTATAGCCTTCGAGCGTGCTGAATTTGGTCTTCCTCCCTGGGAACTCGGGGTATCGACGTTTGGTTTTAGTGCTACCAATACCTTGTTTGGGTTGTGCGTAATTGATGGCCGCTGGCAGCTGGCAAGCCTTGAAGATGTGCCAAGCGCTGATCTAAAAAATGGTAAGAGTGACATGCAGTTGCAACGATTAAGGCTCAACAACACAGAAGCAGATGTGTTATCCCATCTTCACGTTGGGGACTCGGAGCTAGCGCTTATCGCAGCGGGAGTGGGGGAATCGGCCAGAGTTGCGTTGGTCAGAGACACTCAATTAATAGAGGTTGCCGATACGCCCGATTCTCAATTAAGCGACACAAAAATTGATGTGAGCGAGCCGCTTTCGATTCGTTTCCCCACTGGGGATAGTGGCAAAGAGTCATTTGCTTTTTTCTATCCTCCAACCGCCACTTCCCTTGATCATGAGGGAATACGTGCGAATGGATTGCCTCCACTAATTATCAAAACCCATGGCGGGCCAACCTCTGCCAGTTATCCGCAACTTGACTGGAGTATCCAATTTTTTACCAGTCGCGGTTTTGCCGTAGCGGATGTGAATTATCGAGGCAGTACAGGTTATGGGCGAGATTATCGTCATGCGCTTTACGGTGAATGGGGGGTCTATGATCTGGCTGATTGTGTTGCTTGCATCGATTATCTGAGTGAGCAGGGCCAGATAAATCCTGAGCGAGTGTTTGCGCGGGGGCAAAGCGCAGGCGGTTATCTCACATTGATGCTGGCTTGCTACACCGACCGCTTGCGTGCTGGGGCAAGTACCGCTGGTATTAGCGATTTGTCGTTGTTGCACGCTCATACTCATCGTTTTGAAAAAGAGTACATGCACAAATTGTTGGATTGTACGCCGGCTGATGACGAGCGCGATGTTTATCGACAGCGCTCGCCATTATACGCAAAGGCTCCCAGCACACCGCTATTATTCGTTCAGGGCAGTGCCGATAAAGTGGTGCCTCCTGACCAGACGGACGCCATTTTGTGCCGACTAAAAGACGAAGGAGTGGATGCGGAGTTATTGTTGTTTGAAGGTGAACAGCATGGCCTGCGTCGAAGTGAAAATATAGAGCAGGCTTTGTTGGCAGAGCTGACATTTTTTCAGCGCTATTTATGAGTGGCGTATGGACCACCACGCCGGGGTAGCGCTGATTGATGTGATAGCCTGACTTTCAACGCTAGTCGATATTGCAGCTATGGAACGGCGCCTCATTGTAGACGTATGCCAGTTGCATAGCATCCAGCATGCTCCACAATATATCGAGCTTCATTTGCAGAATACCCAATGCATGCTCTTGTGCTTCGCGGGTTTGGAAGTGATCCAGCGTGATTTGCAATCCGTGCTCAACATCACGGCGCGCTTCACTGAGGCGAGTACGAAAATAACGGTAGCCCTCAGCTTCAATCCAGGGGTAATGCTCAGGCCAGCTGTCGAGTCTTTTTTGATGAATAATTGGTGCAAATAATTCGGTCAAAGACGAACAGGCGGCTTCCTGCCAGCTCGCTTTGCGGGCAAAGTTAACATAAGCATCTACCGCGAAACGGACGCCGGGTAATACGTGTTGAAAACTAGTGATCTCACTGCGCTGCAGCCCAACGGCTTCGCCGAGGCGCAGCCAGGCCTCAATCCCGCCACTGTCTTGCTCGCTAGTGCCGTCGTGGTCCAATATACGCTGTACCCATAGCCTGCGCACGGTAGGCTCGGTACAGTTCGCAAGGATGTTAGCGTCCTTGATCGGGATATTAACCTGGTAGTAGTACCGATTGGCGACCCAGCCTTGTATTTGCTGCTGGTTACATTGGCCGCTGTTCATTGCTACATGCAGAGGATGATGAATATGATACAAGGCTTCTTTGGCCCGCAAGCCTCGTTCGAATTCTTCTCTTGACCATGGTTTTGACATGTTCTAATTCCTGTGCCTAAAATATCTTTTTCATCATTCGGCGACTAAGGTTATCGCTGAGAAATCCCAAGTGCAGAAGCCTTCATGAGCTCAGCTGTTTGGCCGTTTTGGGGTTGCGGAACAATAGTGGCTGCTCCGTTGTTTCGCTCAAAGCTTCCGCAATGGCCTCTCCAATTATGCCATGCTCTGGTGAGAGGGAGCAGACCGGATCAGTTGCGTTAATGTCGCCGGTCAGCAGATAAGCCTGACAGCGACAGCCTCCAAGGTCCTGGTCTTTTTCAGGGCAAGACCGGCAGGGTTCCTGCATCCAGTCTGTGCCACGAAAGGTGTTGAAAAGTGGCGATTCACGCCAGATCCAATCCAGCCCGTGATCACGGACGTTGGGGAAATCCAGCCCCGGTAATTCCATTGCGCTTTGACAGGGCAATACTGTGCCATCAGGAGTAACAGTTATAAAAGTAGTCCCCCAGCCATTGCAACAGGCCTTAGGTCTTTCTTCGAAATAATCAGGTACCACAAAGATGACTTCCATGGGGCCTTTGTGCTGCTGCCGAAAAGCGTTAGTTACGGCTTCAGCATCCAGCACCTGTTGCCGTGATGGCATCAAACTGTTGCGGTTCTTGAGTGCCCAGCCATAGTACTGAGTGTTAGCCAGCTCAACAAAGTCTGCACCAATGTCATTGGCAAGTTCTAGCATGGCGGCAGTTTGGTGGATATTCTGACGATGCAGAACAAAATTCAGCACCATAGGAAACCCCAGTTTTTTAACTTCACGGGCCATGGCGACTTTGTGCTGGAAGCTTTTACTGCCGCCAAAATAGTCGTTGGTTTGCTCGTCGCTGCCCTGAAAGCTGACCTGGATGTGATCGAGTCCAGCTTCTTTAAGACCCGCCAATCGTTTGCTATCGGCACCAACGGTCGATGTAATGAGATTGCTATAAAAGCCAAGGCCGCGCGCCTCAGCGACGATTTCTTCCAAATCCTGGCGTACCAAGGGCTCTCCACCTGATAAGCCCAACTGTACCGCGCCAAGTTTTCGGCCGGCCTTAAGAACGTCTTTCCATTGCTGCGTGGATAATTCCCGGGAGCGCGATTCGTGGTAGTTGACTGGATTTGAACAATAACTGCATTGCAGGGGGCAGGCATAACTTAGTTCGGCCAACAGCCATAACGGGATATTAGCTTTATTATCACTGGTGCTGGTAATTGCGTCTGCCATAGAAAATTGCGGGGCCTAGGGCCGCTCCTGATCTGTTGAGCTAGTGAATGTTAGCCAGCCTTCCTGCTGAACTTCCCTAAAAAACGACATGACGTCGTCTGCCAATCCCTCCGCATCGGGAAAGCTCTGTTGCAGATTTTCGAGCACTGCACCTATGGTGGTCGGCTGCTGGCATCGTTTAAGAATTTCACCTGCACTGGGGTTTAGCTGAATCATTCCCTCGGGATATAGCAGGACGTGGCATTGCTGCGCCTCTTCCCATTGAAAGCGAAACTTCGTCGATAATTGTAAGGAGGTGCTTTTTTCCATAATGTTTGATCCGCTCGTCTGCCGACTTTATTGATTAAAGCTCGATGTCCATGCCATCAAAAGCGACTTCAATGCCTTCCTGATCCAATTTAGCGCGTTCGGATGAATCCTCAACTAATATGGGATTGGTATTGTTTATGTGAATTAAAACTTTACGCGGTTTCTGCATGTCGCGCAGTAAACTAATCATCCCGGCGTCACCTGACTGCGGCAGGTGCCCCATGTCAGCAGCAAGTTTGGTACCCACGCCGGAAAATGCCATCTCATCTTCTCGCCAGAATGTGCCGTCTACCAACAGACAATCAGCCTCTTCCATCAGCGCAATAATATGAGGCTCAGGGTCACCGAGTCCGGGGGCATAAAACAATGTTTTGCCGCTTACTTCGTCCTCGATGCACATTGCAATGGTATCGCCAACATGAGAGTCATGGCGATGAGGAGAATAAGGCGGCGCTTTACTCTTGATAGGCACCGCGTGGAAGCGCAGTTTGTCGATGCCCGGGATACTAAAACTGCCCGCTTCACTGTAGTCGTCTTTGTTAAGCTGAATAGGGTGATGATTGAGACCGCCGTTCCAGTGCTTTAGCATTTCGAATAGAGGGAAGCCCGTGCTCAAGTCCTCTAATACCATGTCTGAGCAATAGACATTATGAGGACAACCCTCGCGCAGCATTAGCATGCCGGTGGTGTGGTCGATTTGGCTGTCCATCAATATGATGGCTGTAATGCCGGTATCTCGCAGATTGCGCGCTGGCTGTAACGGAGGAAATGCGGCTAGCTGCGCACGGATATCCGGCGACGTATTGAACAGCACCCAGTTTTCTCCATCGCTGCTTATGGCAATAGAGCTTTGCGTACGTGCCTGGGCGCTAATCGAACCGTTTCGAAGACCAGCACAATTTGCACAGTTGCAATTCCATTGTGGAAAACCACCACCAGCGGCAGAACCAAGAACATGTATATACATAAGTAACGTTGTCTTCTTTGATAGAGAGAGGGTTAGTTTTTGTATTCAGCTAATTTTTCGCTCAAACAGTATGGCCCTGAGCATGCTAGGCCGTTACTGCCTCTGGTCCATATAACGCAAAACAAGTACCGGACTCAGAAAGGTAGCGGCATAAAAAAACCGACTGACGCTGGTCAAATCGGCTTTTTTGATTGTTTGCCACTGCCTGTCCATGCGCATCATGTGCGCAGGAACATCGGGCAGCCATCGAATCCTAGGGATTGCTTGATCGTACTTCCGTACTCACAAAATGTTTCCGTCAGGGATTAGGCCCTGAGTACAAACGATTTAGCGATTGTACTTGTACATGGTGATTTCGAAACCCAGGCGAATCTTGGTATAGCTTGGCTTTGTCCACATAGTAATACTCCTCGTAGTTATCAACGGAACGACCGCTCTAATATTTTTGTTAGAAACAAACTCCTCAAGACCATACCGTTAGTGAATGGCCGTTATAACTTGGAATTCGCGACCGACGATAACACGAATGTTTGATCTTGACTATAGATCGTTCGATGCTCCTTTACTGCCACCCCCCTAAAAGGATCTCAGCACTGAACTCGGGTTTGATGTATCCAATGACACCTAGGTTCTAGACCCTTGTTTGTATAATAGGACTCTACCTGCAACTGAAGCCCGGGCCAGTGGTGCTCGATAAGTTGGTGCAGCAGCGCTTGCTCCAGCTTGTGGCAAACACGGTCAAACACTTGGCCGCTAGCTGCCTAGAAGCCGTATAAAAGTCTGTTAATTGGAAATTCACCGTCGAAACCATAAGTGGCTTGAAGCTCTTCTTCCATCTGATGTGCGACTCGATTACTAACGCCATTGCGCCCGCTCAGCCCATAACTGACTAGTTTTTCAAACCGGGAGCTCTTGTCAATTTCCCCGCGTGCAGATGCTAACAAACCTGCACGGTATTTCTGCAGCTCCTCTCGCATAAAGCTCTGTGCAACAGTCCTAGCACTGACGTGCAGATCCGCAGTTAATGCTTGTGCAGATATTTGGACCAAGGGATCTGCATTCATATTAAGCAACGGTTGTGCGTCATGATAGCTATCGTTATTGACGACTTCCAATGGGTAAACGACGGTGCTACCAGCAGCTGTTATGAGGACCTCGCCCTTCAGTATGTAAGCGCTATGTGTTACAAAATAGGAGTGTACTGAATAAACCTCTTCAATGATTGTCGCTGGCGTCATATCCAGCTGATGAATGGTGTTATAGAGCCGCTCTTCGTCATCTTCCATTGCCTGAATTGTCTTGTGGAGTTTTCGCTTAGCCCGATGAAGTTGCGCCAAGGCCTGCTTCAATGCCTCACCGGTGAGGTTTGTATCGGGTTCTGTCTTATAATCTTGTTCCTCGTTTATCCGGGAAATCTTGTGTTTGGCCTCTTTGATCCGATGTCGGTATTTTTTCCTATCGCGCCGAAATTCTTTCACCTCGCGATTAAGATGATGGATTTGGTTTTTCAGATGATCGATTTCCGGATTTTCTACTATTTGGATGCCGGAAATATACTCACCGCTGCGCTCTTCTTGCTGCTCAACAATGATCGTGTCGAATGCCGCGAATGCAAAACTGTATTCGCGCTGATTCGGCAAGCCACTGAAATCGCCAACCATTGGGAGCAGATCTGCTATATCAGATTCCATGTTATGGCCGAACACGGCGACCGGATAGGACGCCTTTACCTGTAAGAGGCTTTCATCTAACAATGCTATTTGCAATGCCTGAAACCGGGCTTGCGCCTGGACGTTTTCTCCTGCGCTTTTTGTCCCTAAAAGCTTGCTATAAAGCATAAACGCTCGGCCTCTAAGATTGCTTTGATAAGCAACGTCTGCCGCATCAGCGATGCTTGTTAACCAACGCTGGAAACTTATTTGGGCCTCGTTATATTTGACGCGAGTGTCATCGCGACTGGGCTTCAGTTGCAGTGCTTGATGATACTGAACCATAGCGAGTTCATGACGTCCTTGCTCTGCGTAACTGTCGCCCTGGTTTATTAAATTAGTGTGCGTGCAACCCCCTAGCAAGGTAATGAGCACACATAGGCTGGCGTGCACTGTGTGACGCGCATAACCAGGAAAGTAAAACTTATTCATCGGTCACCTGATACTCTTAGATTTGAGGTGACTTTAACTACCGGTGTATTAACAGAAGCTGAATGGCTATCCAGAGCGGGAAGCTATATGACTCTACACGCGCTAAAAGGCATTGACCTTAATGCCTTTTAGGGTTTTCAAACAGCCGCATTAATCAGGCTTGTGCTAGCCTTTTCTGTCTACTGGTAAAATATTTATGAAAAATGAGCGTAGGTAAAAGGTAGATGACTACTAGCCTAAAATCTCCCCATCCGAATTCTGTAGTCACATCGCGAACTTTAAATCCGTTTCGATCGACATAGAGCAGCACGACCGTGCCCAGTGATAAAATATACAAGTAGGGAATTGTTTTCATCGGCTTAAGTATTTTTAATATTCGATAGGGGACAATCCAAATAATGGTGTGCAGGGCCGCCAATCCAAGAGTATCCACTAAAACAAGCCATCTATAGTCTAGGTAATATTCCAGACGCCAGCTGTAATACAGGATTGAAAGATAATGCAAATAACGTTCTGGCAGATACGTGACCCAAGCCTCTGCCAGCAAAATAAATGCCGCCATATTGAGTGCTAGTTCTAACCTCTTGTCATAAAGGGATTCTGACATAGCTCGCAAGATCTCTATTGGTAGCTTCCGATGGCTCTACAGATTTATGACCGATATAACGGCGAAAATCTGTAGAGCCGGAGGTAGATTAACAGGTATTAATTTGTGAAAAAAAGAGGGGGGGCCTCAACTGGACACCAACTCTAATTAAGAAATTCAAAGTCTTACTCAGACTATATTCGGAACAGTCTTTTAAGGATCACTCGCTGCTTAATGCCATTACTAGCTGTGTATCCTCAGCACATCGCGAGAAAGCAGGATTGAAATTCTTATTTTCGCGGTTAAAGCTTTAGTTTCTGTCTACCATATCCTTGTCGAGCCGGCGCCAAGTCAGCACAAAAAACAGTGAACTAGCAGCGTATAAGATCGCCATGATGACCATTGCAGACTGTAAACTCTGAGCGTAAACAGCGCCGCAGACATTCTGCAGATTTTCGCTTAACTCGCCAATAGCGCGCGGATGGCACTGATTTCGGGTCAGTTCCTCTGCTGCAACACCGAGTTCAATCGCGCCGCTGACAAAGAATATGTCGGATATAAAACCAATGAACAGAGGACCAAAACCGTAGCCAATTAAATTAACGATGAATAGCAGCACCGCCGTTGCCATCGCACGCACACGCATACTTACGACACCCTGGCCGATGGTGTACTGAGCGGCAATATAGCCATACTTTACGAATCCGCCGATGATCAAGCCTATGGCGGCAAACAATAGATTCTGTGTCGTGAAGGCAAACACATAGAATGGGACCGACAAGGCTAAACCAAGGGCCGGCAGCCAGGCGATGGCACCCGGATGTTTTTTGTACAGTCTGGTTGCAAGCCAGCCTGTAACAAACGTACCGATGGCAGACGACAACGACACTGGTGTGTTAATCCAAATGGCCGCTTCACCAGTTGTGATTTCGTGCGCGCGAACCAGGAAGATGGACTGAAATGAGGAGATTCCGTAACCGCAGAACGAAGCGATTGTGGCGCCAGCCGTCATTAGCCAAAAGGCCGGCTTTGTTGTCAATTCGCGGATCGCCTCGCGCAGCTCAACCCGCTCGGTTGATTGCGTTCCCTTCGGGTCCGTATAACCGCGTGGCGGCTCTTTTACCGTTAATTTGAAAACCACGGCAATCAACAGGCCCGGTAAGCCGACAACGATGAACGCCGTTCGCCAGTCGAATACATCGGTCACCCAACCACCTATCAGGTTGGCAAACATCGTGCCGAGCGTAACACCCATGGCGTAGACTCCCAGCGCCTGAGATCTGTCACGCGGCGCATAATAATCTGCGATCAACGAATTAGCCGGCGGTGTACAACCAGCCTCACCGATACCTACCCCGACGCGACACATCAACAAAACCCAGAACGCACCAATGGTGACCGAACCAATAGTTATTTCGGTTGCGAGCCCACATAGCACCGTCATGAGGGACCATAGAGCAACGCAGACGCTCATAATCCACACACGGTGAGCCGCATCTGCATAGCGTGCCAGAGGGAGACCCACTATCGTGTAAAGAAGGGCAAAACCGAAACCAGTAAGAAGGCCAAACTGGGTATCAGAAATACCTAGCTCCGGCACAAGGTCAGGACCGACCACCGCGAGTAGGCCACGGTCGACAAAGTTCATGATATAGATAAGCGTTAGGGCCGAGAGCACATAAGTTCGGTAACGTTTAGTACCGAACCCTGTGACTTGATCGGACGCTTTACCTTCTTCGGATGCGGTTGCTGCTGTCATAAATCGATCTCTTCAAAACGTATTAACTATTATTGGTACGTCTATTTTCAATGTGTCAGCTCGACCCGTCTGGCTTAACTGGACCGAGAATGTACAGCCATCCCCCATAGCCAGTAAAGGTTTAATAATGAGGTAAGCGTAAAAATTACAATTAGCTTTTACTCGGCATCGATCTTCGCCGCTGACATACCGGCTATGTGCTGGTTATTCGCTCGACCTGATCACGGGATTGAGTATTCACTACGCCGGATACATTCTGGATAGAACGCCTAATATCGTCAACTGTTTTACTACCAAACCCATTTTAAGCGTTGCGATAGTCTGATTGTCGCACCAAGGCCGACGCCGCATTGAAAAGAGTGAGCAATTGAATGGTGGGACTCATTCCCGACTATTATATGTGTGAACCCTGTTTCATCTGTTTGGTCGTACGAATTATTAGCTCAAGGATTATTTGACCGATTAATTTATAAATAAAGATCAAAAGCGTTTTTCATCGCAGTATGACTTGCGGCAGACCTAAGCAATTTGATCATAACCAAGTGCTCCCATCCGCCATGGTGGTCTTTTCGCGTCAGGGGTATGACAGGACCTCGCTCGACCGAGGGATTGAGGCTATGCAAATCCCTAGCAAACTCATTCTGTAGCATTAGCCCGAGTTGCACCATCTAGCTCTTCATCGGCTAACAGTCTTATGCTGGCCATACCCTCGCCTAGCTCAGCTGTTTTTTGTCATTCTGTGGTTAAACCCGGCGCGCGAAACCCATTGGATAAACCTGCTCTGGCATTATCAACCGGCCAACCGTCGTAGCTCTTCTATCACCTCGGCGCCTAGAGCCACTTCTTCTTCTGGGTGTTCGGCACAAACCTTCAGGTTGAACAAGCGACAGCCGGACTCTATATAAGGTGCCAATTGCTCTGCCACCTCAGCAGGCGTGCCAGAGGGTGTGTAGCGTTCGAACTTGGAAAAAGGAATTTGATAAAACGCTTCCATGCCGTCTTTTACCGTTTTATGTGCCTTCGCGGAATTATTTCTGTGCACGCCAATCCAAGGCTGATAGCCATGGCACCAGTTAACATCGCCCCGGCCTAGCTCCTGAGCCTCGCGGGCAACCGTAGCCACAGCCTCTGTGAATCTGCGGGCAGAACACCAAACGCCAATCCAACCCTCACTGAAACGCGCGGCTCTAGTGAGCGCCGCATCAGACCGCCCGCCGACAATGACGGGTATGGGAATCTTCGGCGTAGGCTTAATGATTGCATCTGTAACATCAAATTCCAGCCCTGCAAAAGTCACCGACTCACCGTTAAGAAGACCCTTTATGATCTCTAAAGACTCATTTGCGCGTACACCACGACGTCGGGGATTAACTCCGCACACTTCCATTTCATGAGGATCTTCGCCACCAATACCCACGCCAAAAATCAACCTGCCGGGAGCAACTCTGGCCATACTAGCAAGCTGCCGCGCCACAGGTAACGGATGTCTGAGCGGCAGCAGGTAAATGCTGATCATCACGCCAATAGTTGGGTGCAACTGCGATAGAGACGCCACTTCAACAAAGCCATCTGTGCCTGAGCCGTCTCTGAATGAAACATGATCCGCCATAAAGATATGGTCGAATCCCGAATCAGCTATTTCGGTGACCGCTTTTTTACGCCCCTCCCAGTCCAAAGACCAAAGATTACTTGGCGTACCAAGACCAAATTTTAACTCCATTAGTATCCCTTGCTTCTAATCAACTTGGGTATAAGTTAGAGCCCGAAAGCTTCGTCGTCTAAACCTAACATTACCCGCCCAGCGAGCTCCATAATCGGTTCACCCACCATCATATGCTGGGAGGCTACATGCACGTCGCGAAAATGTTGCTGTAAACAAGACGTCTCAAACACGGAAGTACCGCCCATAACACTGTACATCTTATCAATGACTTGTATTGAAACGTTCACCGCATGCACCGTGGAAGTCCGCATGGCGCGGCGCTCTTGCAGACTGCCGGGCGCAGATTGTGCAGCATGCCAACCTTGTTGAATAGTTTGGTAAAACAGCGCTTTTGCTGCATTTAGCGCAGTATCGGCTTCAGCGAGATCTATATGCAGGGAGGGTCGTAGTGCCAGCGTGCGCCGGCTACCTTGAGGTGTTTTCTCCTTGGACACCCGTATCACTTCCTCCACGCTGGCCCGAGCCATGCCCAAACAAATTGCGCCAATGGGGATACCTAACAAAGAAAACTTAGGGAACTGATATATAGGCTGAGCCGCTTGTAGCGTGTCTTCCACATTACCCGAAAGCCGGTCAGCAGACACCCAAACGTTGTCTGCAATATAATCACTGGAACCAGAGCCACGCAGACCGGAAACATGCCAATTGTCGTGTATATCAATTTCTTCAGGTTTAAAAAAGATACGCGTTAGAGGCTCGCCATCGGTTATACGTTGACCATCAGCGCTAACTTCGTGCACACCACCTGAAATCCATTCTGCATTGCGACAACCCGAGCCCCAACGCCAGTGACCGTTAATGCGATATCCAGGCTGACCATGTTGTTCCTCAAACAACGCAGTGCCCATGTCGGCAAAAACCCCGCTGGTGATCACATTAGGGTTTTGTAACATTGTCTCTAATTGAGTTGTGGGTAACGCGCCAAATAAATACTGAGAGGTGGCGCCAATAAACACACACCAACCCGTTGAACCATTGGCCATAGCTAGAGTTTCGCAAATTTTACAAAAGGCTTCCGGCGAAACCCCCAAGCCACCCAGATTTTCTGGCACGACCAAGCGATAAAAGCCGAGTTGTGCAAGCTTGTCTGCTAAATCTTGTGGCAACTGCCGCAGCTTGTCGATTTCTCCGCTGCGCTGCTCAAGTTCAGGTTGCAACTTTTCAGCCGCATCAATCAATGCTTGTTCCTTCACGCTAATTGCTATGTTCATTCGACTCCCTATTCGCGGACTGCCAATATTGCAACTGCAGATATAGGTAGGATAAACCCGCTACTTTCGATCAATCTACTAAACGATAGAGGCTACTGGCAATCGACAGGCTAGTGATTGACGTTGTGCTCTTTCGAAAAGTAAGAGGATCAACGAGATCAATTTGAAAGAAAAACGGTCTCGTTAATATATGCGCCTTGTTCAACAACGGCCAATAAAAAGTGGGATACGTCAGCACGGGAAATATCGCCAGACTGCACGCCGTCCATATCAAGCAGTACCCGATAACGTGTTTCACTAATTTCATCTGTTAGAAAACCGGGTCTGACAATAGTCCATCGAGATTGACTGCTACGCAAGATGGCTTCTTGCCGAGTCTTGTCTGCATAGTCTTCTTTCAGTAAAAAAGGGTTAACGATACGATCATAAAAAAAGCCACCGTGACCTTTGCTATCGCCAGCTCCTATCCCAGTAATAGTGACTACCTGAGTCGAACTGTTCGAACCGATGGCCTTGAGTACATTTTTCATTCCCTCAGAATAAATCGTTATTTTCTCACTCGATGCATCCACACCTATTGCACTGATTATCGCGTCTTTATCCTCGATAAAAGAAGCGTAAGACTCCGATTTGACAAAATCACCCTTAACATTGTTTAAATTATCATGCTCGAGTGTCATTCGTTCTGGGCGTCGGCTTACTGAAGTGACTTTGTGGCCTCGTGCCAACGCTAATTTCACCGTTTCTAAACCTACGCCGGCTGTACCGCCAAATATTAGCAGGTCGAGTTGCTTAGGATTCTGCGTCAATGTGGGTGCTTCGTTTCCATAGGTCAGTAAGGCTTCACCATTTTTTGTACCGTTACCACCGGAGCAGGCTGCAAGGACCGCTGAAAACGCTATGACTAAACCAATTTTGAACATATACCATGACTCTTTTTTATTGTTTAAGTTGACACTCATTGTGTCTGGGCATCTTAAACTACATGCTCCGCTTGGACTCGTCAATAAATCCATCAGCTGGGTTATCGGATGTGCCAACGCCACATTCCAATACTGTCGTCACCACGTCATTCATTGAAGGCGATAAGCATTTTTTTACCTTGCGTCCCGAGCTTCAGTTGGCGCTGTCATGGGTCATTGAGTTCAGCATGAGAATAGCCACTATCTGTCATTTCACTAAAAGCAACCATATCGATGAATCCAAACGAGTGTGGCATATGCCAACATGTTATCGGTTTTTTATTCATCAGCATCTGCGATGGGTACTGAAGCTGCCAGTGACGGAGATAGTCATCACGCACAGCAGCTATACGAAAGCAGCAAGCTATACGTTACCATTCTAAACCTTTCGTTCCAGTTTACTTGCTCGCAACGGCCCTTTTATTTATCCCGTAATTGCTCCGCTTTTTATTGTTTCTGAGGCGACTCAAAAAAAATCAACTCATTAGCAACAACCACCTTATAGGAGCAGCAGGCACGCTGACACATGACTAGTCTTTTAAATTATTCTTGACGCAATTTTGGAGTTTTTTATGAAAAGAAGAGACATTTTACAAGCGGGTGTAGCAACAGTTGCCCTAAGTTCCGCAGGTGCGCCATTGTCTGTATCCGCCGACGATGCCGCCACTAATTCGAGCCCACTCACTAAGACTGACCCGAATCTCATCCAGTCCATTGATGCTATATTCGGCGAACATATGGACGCTGAACTGGCGGGAGATCTAGACAAGACTCTCGCGACGATGTCGGAGAACCCGCACATCGTCAATGTCGCTTCCATGATAGGAGGGGAAGGAACAGACGGTGTTCGAACTTTTTACACGAATCGACTTATCGGCCAGTTCTTTCCACCTGACGTAAAATTCGAGACGGTCTCTCGTACCTATAGTCCTGAGCGTCTTGTAGACGAGCTAATTATTTCATTTACCCACACGACTGAAATGGATCATATTCTTCCAGGCGTTAAGCCCACCGGGAAGTATGCGGAAGTAGCCTTTGTCGTCATCGTAGGCATCAAGGATGGGAAAGTATCCTACGAGCATATTCATTGGGACCAAGGCAACTTACTCGTGCAAATCGGCCTGATCAACCCGGAGGGCCTTCCATTAACTGGGGCGGGTGCTGTCGCAAAATTACGCGACCCATCACTGCCAGATCCGTTTTTTAACGAGTCTTGAGGCGCAGCACTTTGTTGTTGCAGGTTTTACCGTGGTCATAAACTGTCCGACTTGCTATGCTGCCGCACAGCTAAATTCTGATAAGTGAGTCATCGGAGAAACCTGAAATGTCTATATTGCTAAGTGTGATGGGCTTGATTGCAGCCTTAGTTGTGCTGTTTGCTTTTCTTTACCGCGCCCCAGATGTAAGCCAGTTTGATACACCTCGGGCAGCGTTGCTGGTAGAGGATCATGAGATTAGCGATGCTCATGATAATGTTGTTGCGAAGATCACTGATTATATTACCGCTTCGAATCCTAAACTCAGCATTCGTGATCAGCGCTTAAACATGGAAAACCTAATGGCCAGTGAGATCACTGCGGCTATTACAGCGGTAGATGTGGACGGTATTCCAGGTGAATGGGTGGTTGCCGAGGGTGCTGACGCCAACAAAAGATTACTGTATCTACACGGTGGTGCATTTCGTCTTGGTAGCCCTAAAAGCCACCGGAATATCACCGGCGAACTTTCTCGGCGCGCGGGTGTATCAGTACTCGCCATTGATTACCGCATGATGCCCGAATATAAAATCACCGCCTGCCATGAAGATGCCCGCAAGGCATATCGCTGGATATTGAAAAACGGACCGCAGGGCACTGCAGACCTTGATGCACTTTATGTGGCTGGTGACTCTGCAGGCGGCAACTTAACCCTTTCCGTTATTGCTTGGGCAAGAGATTCACGCCTGCGCGCCGCAGATGCCGCTATTGCCTTTGCGCCGGTAACCGACTTCACGATGACAAATCCTACCTGGCGCTCAAATTTGACGACCGACCCATTTCTTGGCCCATTTTTGCAGCCATTGAGCAAACTTCCCCGCTGGGTCCTTGCCTTTGCTACTCGTTTACCCACGGGCAGGCCGGTCAACCACCCTGAAATATCCCCCTTATTTGGCAATCTTGCGGGGCTTCCTCCTACCTTGATTCAGGTCAGTCGCGACGAGTTGTTATACGACGACGCACAAAGATACGCCAACCGTGCCATTCACTTTGGTAGCCACGTACAGTTAGACGTTTGGCCTAAGTTGGTACATGTCTTTCAAGCTTTTGATGGTATTCCAGAAAGTGGCTTAGCACTGCAAAGAGCAGCAGACTTCATTGGGGCTCGGTGAACCGGCTTCAATCCACACGCGTTTAGGCGCGTCTGCGGTTAATAGTGTGTCGTTACATCAGCTTCTGTTGTCATTTGGCATAGCAACACTCAACATATATTGCTGTCGTAAACTTTGGGGGTCTTCAACTTTTATCGGGCGACGATAAAGCCTCTGTTACAGATCCAGCGAAAACAGCGTGAGAGTTGCTAACAATCTGACTTTTACTGTAACTTAAAAAATTGGCGGGCTAATTCTTCGAAGGTATCATCCCGTCTCTATTTGCCTGTACTTGAGGATTGTCATGTTGATCAAACCGTTAACCACAGGATTAATGTTGCTGTTGGCGAGTGTTATTAGCTGGTCTACTACAGCGTCGCAGAATGACGCCTCGCGTTCTACTGAACTGAACCTGCTTGTCTATAATACCCATGGATTGCCTGCGATTTTTGCCGCTGACGAACCCGTAAAAAGATTCCCACAGATTGGCAAGTTGACCGAGGGCTATGATCTGTCGTTGCTGCAAGAAGACTTTGCTCATCATGACCTACTTTTGCAACATCTGAAAAATCCAACAGCCGCAGCGCGAGGCAGTGATGCGCTTGTTCCAGAGTGCTGGCTATGTTCTGGCTCTGGATTGACGCTTGTCTCAAATTTGCAGACACCTGCTTGGCAGATTCGCACGACCTTCGAACCCTTCAAACAATGTTCCGGATGGCTCAACCGTTTAAATGATTGCTTCGCTCAAAAAGGTTTTCAGTTAATTATTATGGAACACACTAGCGGCCACCGGATCTATATCGTGAATACGCATCTTGATGCCGGCCGCAGCGAACCTGACAGAGAAGCAAGAGCGTCACAACTGGAACAGATTGCGCTTATTCTAGAGGCGGAAGCTACTAACGAGGCGATATTGTTTGCCGGTGATTTGAATCTTGATTGGGACACACAAGCGGATAACCAATTACTGAAAAACTTCGTTGGTCGGCTGAATCTTGTAGCTGCGCAAAAGGGTGGCGATGTATCAAACGGTTGGGCCACTCTAGACTATATTTATTATCGCAGCGGTGAGAAAACTAGCTTAACGCTGATAGGGTCTGGCGAGGATATCGCGTTCACCAACGAGTCCAAGCCATTGAGTGATCACCCGGCTCTTTTTGCGCGCTTTGGCATTCAACAGGGCACATCGCGATAACGTGACTGTCGATGCAGAGGAGCACCGCGCATTGAGAATTAGAGCAAAAGATTGTGCAAAGTGCCGCCAGTCCAAAGAGGTTTTGTTTAGGTGCAGATATGAAAACCTGGACTGGCTGTTCCTCTGCGAAGGCTGTCTTTTTCTTGTCAAAAATGAATACGCTGCCACGTATTTTTATGGCGGAACCTGGAAGCGCAAGAAAAAGTAACCGCGCTTTTAGCATCTAATCAGTGTAGCTAAGCCGGCGCAACCTTTTGGCAGAAATCTGGCTCTTCAATGATTATCTAAACACGTACTTCAGCAAGTGCGACTGGAACTAGCTTAAAAACAACACAATCCATTTACCTATTAAGTCTCTACCTGTATCGTCTGTTGCTCGTTTATTCGGAGTCTAGGAGACACCCTCATGGCAGATTACATTCCCCCGTCGCTAGACTGGGTACGCGAACAAGTCGAGCTCTATGAGAGCAGCGGCGGCACAAAGGGCACCACCCTGATGGATACCGGCATGCCTTGCATACTAGTCACCCATACCGGCAATAAGACGGGAGGGATTCGGAAGATCCCTCTCATGCGTGTTGAAGTCAACGGCAACTATGTACTCATTGGCTCGATGGGGGGCCAGCCAAAAAACCCTGTTTGGGTCTACAATATTAGGGCAAATCCAGAGGTTCAGATACGTGATAAAACTGACGTATTTGATATGCACGTCAGAGAAGTTACCGATGAGCAGGAACGGGAAAAACTATGGGCCGCAGGTGTCGCCGCTTACCCGCCCTACGATGACTATCAGGCAAAGACCAGTCGAAAGATCCCTGTGTTTGTCGCCGAACCACGATAGCAACCCATCGCGCCAGCTGTGTGAATAGCAACTGGCAGGCCTGACTGAGAATCTGTTCCATCGTCAGGCTCTCACCACCGAGTTAGCACTGCGTCCGTCGCCTTTATACCAGTTAGCTAACCGCGACCTTGGTAGGACGTTTGCCATTAGGGCCATACAGGTTAACCTGCAAACTCGAAATAGCATGAACCAGCGAATTGGGAGAAATGGTTTGTTTGCCGGTCCAGCTGATATCAGGGAAACGATCAAATATTCGCTCGAAAGCCAGTCGCAACTGCATCTTTGCGATTCGAGACCCTAGACATTTATGCACGCCATGACCAAATGCAATGTGCTTTTCGACATTGGGCCGGAGCATATTAAAGGTATCTGGATTAGGGAAGACGTCAGCGTCGCGATTGGCGGCTCCGTACCAAAGAACTAATTTTTCATCCTTGGCGATCATTTGGCCATTCAATTCTGTGTCTTCGAGCGCGGTACGGCGCATATGCATGACCGGCGATACCATACGCAGTGCTTCTTCCGACATTTTCGGAATGAGTGAAGGGTCATCCAGTACCATGGCGCGCTGATCTGGGAATTGGGTCATCAATCGAATGGTGCCCGATAGAGAATTACGTGAGGTGTCGTTACCCGCAAAGATAATGAGCAACCAAGAGCCATCAAGAAAGTCTTGTGGCAGTAGCTCACCCCCCAGTTTAGATTGTGCTATGGCGGTTAGTAAATCCTTGCGAGGGTTAGCTCGCCGATCCGCCATGACACGCTCACCGTAGGCAAACATCTCGTTGACCACCGGATTAAAACGAAAGGGAAACATCGGTTCGGAGAAAAATGTTTGCCAGGGATTGGACAAAAACTGCGACGCCAACTCTAGGTGATGCATCCAAACTTTAACTTTAGGTCGATCTTCTTCATCAATGCCAAGCATTTCACACAGCGTGAACAAGGGAAGCTCTTCAGAAAACATTTTCACAAAGTCGACAACGGGGCCCTTTCTTTCCATCTCATCGAGCAGGTGATCGATTTTTAGCCCCACCTTGTCTCGAATTGTCGCCACATAGCCGGGAAAGAAAAATTCAGCCTGCTGCATGCGCATTTCCCGATGCATCGGTTCGTCCATATTAATCAGCGAGTTGTAGGCCGCGGGCACCAGCTTTTTCGGACGCCACTTTTTGCGATCAGGTACCGCCATATTGATGCTTCCCCGTTGAGAGGAAAAAACAGTGGGAGCAAGCTCTATTTTTTTGATGTCGTCGTACCGGGTGACCGACCAAAAGCCGGAAAAATTCTTCTCCGAAGGTAGCCACATCACCGGTGCTTCCTCACGCATTTTTTTGTAAAGTTCGTAGGGGTGGCCTTTTGTCCATGCGGCAGGATCCCAAAACTTGAACCCTTCAAACTGCGGGTAGATTGCCTCGTAATTTGGAAGCTGTTGTCCAGAATCGATCAAGACTTCGTCACTGATGAGTTTCAAGCTTTGTCTCCTACCCGTCGTTTGGGTTATTTATTATGTCGACAGAACCCATTATGAGCCTACCTAGTTAGGGCCGTTATTATAAACCGCATTGGCAGCAGGTTCAAAAAGTCGGTTGTGAAAACCGATTCAGCCGATTGGCAAAAAACCCCAGCCTGCTTTGATGCAAACACCCTTAGTCCCGGTGAAAAATCACTGCAGCTGAGATCCCGAAAATACGAAGCACCAACCCCGTTGCCATCCAGTTTGATTAAATTACTCATAGCAGCAAGCGCAGAGGTGGCATGCTGCTCGGCTGACAGCAATACCCCGCGCCACTACAATGGAGACAATCTGTTTCTTGGTCAACGCCTTTGTACCGCCAGAAACCGCGAAAAAACAAGTCAGAGTAATAATCCTGCTGTGGTGAGGCTTGTCACAAGGCCAGCAGTAAAAACCTCATAGCCCCGGGAATTGGGGTGTATTTTATCGGCTTTCAAATTGTCGTCAGACAACACACCTGAAAATAAATCACTGACTAACACCACCGACGTTTCCTCCGCCAGCTCTGCATAAATTGGAGCATCGGCAAGTGTGCCCATGGTTGCCCGAAAAACAGAAAGTGCTGGCACACTAATCAGTACAGTGGTTGCTCCGCTGTTAAGGGACTGGTCGATAATGTGACGAAGGTCCTGCTTAACCGCTGCCATGGACCGTCGCCTTAGGAAGTCATTGCCGCCAAGTTCGACAATCACCAGACGGGGCTGGTGTTTTGCCAATAGTGCGCCGATGCGGTGTTTGGCTTTGTCAGCAGTATCGCCGGAAACCCCGGCGTTAATCACATTCCAGCCTGTTTCCGCTGCCAATAGCGTGGGGAAGTCTTCACCGCTATTGGCGCCCACCCCATAAGTAACGCTGTCGCCAAAAGCTAGCACAGTTGCGCCCGGCGCTAGGGCATCAAATTGTGGACTTTTTTCGCAGGCACACAGTGTCGCCAGCATAACGCTGATAATAATCCAGTGGGGTCGCCGTTTTTGCATGTCGTTTCCTATTGTTGGTACTGGCAAGCTAGCCTGCGATTACGATCGTGTTCAGCGCTAATAAAATATCTAACCCCGTTAAAGAGAACTGAACCGTGGGCCTGAAAAAATACGACTTCGTCAAGGATATCAATTTAGCAGGGAAACGACTTTTCGGTGGACCAACGCTAAAACGCCGCAAATCATATGTTCTGCATACTCCTGCCAAGCCGCGCGCTAAATTGCCACCTAAACCGCAGCTAGGAGCATGCCCTTCGAAAAGTAGCTCTCTGCAGCCCGCCGTTTTTGTTTTCTTCAAAAAGTCGCGCTAATTCCGCTAACCCAGAGAAATTTAGTCCATTAGCTCGATAACATCACCCTGAGCGAAGCTGCCCGGTTTTTCTATGCTCGCGTAAGCGCCTAAGTTGCCGCCATTCTCTTTCACCAAATGCCGCATTATTTTGGGGTCTTTAGGTAGGTCGTCAAAACCGTGGGTGGTGATCACACATCGTGGACAAGGAATTTCAAATTTAATGACTGCACTGCCAATTTTTGCCCGTCGCCCCATCCACTGGTTTTCTGGAAAACCAATGGCGTCAATATCTAGCAATATGTTGGGTCGAAAGCGTCTCACATCGAATTTTGACTCCCCCCCGGCAGCGGCTGCAATGGCGTTCAAATGGATTAAGCTTGCCTTACTCATAACCAGTATGGGGAAGGCATCGAAATAGCTGCCCGGTGGAGATTCGTATTTCAGTACGTCCTCGGGAAATAAAGAAATATCTGGCAAAGGTTCCTCTGGGTTGCGGGCGAAAATCTCCCTGTAGTAAGATTCTACATTGACATTTTCGTCCATGGGAGGACGCAGATAATGCTCTAGCTGATCTTCGGGCAGTATTGGCCATAGGCTGACAGTGGATCCCACAGCCTTGGACAGCGCGGCATGGACGCCCGGGTCTGCAGAAGACACAACCCTTCCGTCTTGCAAAGTAATACTGACCGTCGGAGAGATGTTTTGCTCGTCAGGTTCGCTGGTAAATACTGGCGTCATTGATAACAGCTGGGGAAAGCGTTTACCGCCTTTAATGCCACCACGCTCTTCATCCTTAAGCGCCCATGCGCGGTCGCCAGGGATACCTTTCTTAGTCAATATCGCACTGGATAGCGAGTGCCCCTTCATGCTTTTGACTGGATAGCGAAATATGTCCGTGATGGTAGCAGGCATATGAAGTCCTCTTTTTTATTTTATTGACCGGTACTTGAATACAGGGAGAAGTAACACCTCCTCGCGTGTACCAATCTACTACAAGGTCCGAGCTGCTGGCAATCGACAGGCCGAAAAGTGCCTTGGTAGCAATGCCTGGCGGCCCAGTTGAAGGTCAAGACAATTTGGTACTCGTTAGGTCTGAAAGGCAGCGAATACTTCGGGACCTATATACTGCGCAGACACATCTAATGGGTACTGATATGACGGATGAAAGCCTCAGACAACGGTAACTGTTAATCACCGATACAGCGCCGTTACGTTGGCTGCTGGGAGCCACATGTCATGTGGCGAGGCGCCAGGCTGACATGCCTGCTCGCCATAAAAGTCTTTACAGGCGTCGACCCTAGTTACGCGCAGGTAGCACGTGAGTCGGCACGCTAACGACGGCAGCAGCCGACAATGACCTTTTTTTGTCTCCACACTATTTTTCGTGGGATATCTCTGTTTTGAAAACAAAGGCCATTGCTACGACATGGACCACTAATAACAGGGAAGCACCGATAAAGTAGGCTTCGATATCCACGGGCGCTATGGCACCCAGAAATAAAGCAACCATCAAAACCTGATAGATAACCCCGAATACACCCAGTGTCACGGCGGCAACCTTGGAGCTGCTAGTGTCACGGTAAAGAGGCCCCGCCGCTAGCAGAGCAAATACCGAGTAGAGCCAGAAGCCTAAGTAGTCAAAGCTAGTGTACAGGGAAAAGGGAATGGACACGTTCAGCACACGAAGTAACGGATCAGCTAACTCAGCACCCACTGCGCCGCTGGTGATGGAATCTGCCAACAAGGGTATGGTCCATACCGCGATGAACTTCGGAATAATAAACGCCATCACAGACATCGCAACAAAGAAGGCCGCCAATATGGCTCGAAACACGTTTCTATCGGCTACTATCCAAGCACCGCAGGCAAACACAGCCGATAAGCTGAACATAGCGACAATTTGATTGGTCCAGCCGACGATGAACAGACCTCTATTGGCATTCAGCCAGGCAACGCGATCTGCGTGCTCTGCCGCGTAGCCAGCGGGCGCATCCAGCGGGAAAAAGATAGATAGCACAGCCGTGGCAATGGTGATGATCACCGACCAGAAGCCAAACCGATTAATGTGGGAATTTAGTGTTTGTGTTGCGTTCACGCTATCTCTCCATATTGCTCATCAATAAACTTCAAAATAGTGTCGCGCACGTTTGCCCTGTCGCTTTCCCAGCGCCGACCGCTGCCTACAAACAGTGACTCTGCTTCCAACAATGACATCAGGCAAAGGGCCTCAGCACGGGCGGATGACCTTCCTGCAGTTTCCATGGCTTGTTCCAATAACTGCAGATAACCCGCATAAACATCCTCCAACAGGTCAGACACCAGTGGTTCAACTTGCTGCATGGCCCACAGTTGAGGCCATAGTTTGTCGGGGAATAAAATTTCATCCGTCGTATCGGAGAGCATAAATTCCGCTATTTCATAAACCGTCAAATCATCGCTATCGCGCTGCCTAGTTTCGAGACGCCCGCTAACTTCGTCAGCGATAAACTGAACTAACGCCCGCAGCATGTCTTCCCAGGTCCTGAAATGATATTGCAGGGCTCCCAGTTTCATACCGCTAGCGCGAGCCAGTGCCCGCATACTCAGTCTCCCGTAGCCCTCATCAGCTATGATTTCCAACGCGGTCTGCAGTATTTCTGGCTTGCGCTCGCTCACTAAACTATCGCTCCGCTATTTGACATGTCAGGCGACATGCTAGAACATGTCAATTGACATGTAAAGTATTAGGGAACGATTATGGCAGCACGGGTAACACGCCGGGATTTCTTGAACGGGGTTGCAATTACTGCGGGAGGCGTAATGCTGCAGGGTTGCAGCAGCGACGCTAACGCTGCCACAAAGGTATTACTTGACCCGACGACAAGATTCACTCCGCCAGACTCCTTCACCTATTACCCGCCTATGCTTACGGGCATGCGCGGAAGTCACGCAGGCTCCTTCGAAGTGGCTCATGACCTAGCCTGGCGCGGTAAAAAACCAAAACATTACAAAACACTGAATGAACATTATGACCTTGTCGTGGTGGGCGCTGGCATGAGCGGCTTGGCGGCTGCTTGGTTCTACCGTAAAAAAATGGGCCCCGATGCTCGCATTCTTTTGCTCGACAATCACGACGATTTCGGTGGCCACGCCAAACGTAACGAATTTCACCACGACGGCAGAATGGTTTTGAGTTTGGGTGGCGCCCAGAACCTGGAAAGTCCCAGTAGCTATAGTAAGGCGGCCGGCGGTCTGATGGTCGATATTGGCATAGACGACAAGTTCGTTGCCGCGATGGAGGTCAGAACGCCCGAAAACATGGCACTGGCGGGCAAGCTCGAGGCCGACAATGGCGTCGCACTGCCGACACCTAACGGCCATGTGACGATAGGCGGCAATTGGAATGCGGTAATGTATGGTGGAAAAGATTACGAGCAAACCGTGAGTAAGCTGCCAATACCGACCTCTGAACAGGATATCTTGATCGACTTTTTTGGCGGCAAGCGCGACTTCCTCAATGGCTTGTCACTGGGGGAAAAATGGGATTACATCAACTCCGTCAGCTACAACCAGTTCCTGTTGGAACGTGTTGGCCTTGCTCAAGATACTGTGCCGATTATGAATGCCATCATCCTACATTTGTCCGGCTTCTCTGGCTGGAATCTCACGGTATTGGAAGCCATCGGCTCCGGCGCCAGCGGTATCAAGTCTATGGGCTGGCTGGGCAAGTCAGCGGCCTCTGTAGCCGGCATTTTTCTCGACAGCCTGTTAGAGGTAAGAATGTTCCCCGATGGCAATGCCTCTGTGGCCCGGTTACTGGTGCAGAAACTGGTGCCAGGGATAGCCCCCAACATGAAAGGGCCAGAAGACGTGGCCATTGCCCGTTTCGATTACAGCGCACTGGACCGGGAAGACCACAACACCCGGATACGCCTGAGCAGCACGGTGGTTGGTGTTCGTGAAGTCGACGGAAAGTGCGTTGAAGTCGATTATGTGCAACAGGGCGCCGCCCTGCGTATCAACGCCGATCACTGCGTAATGGCCTGCTACAACAACCTCATCCCACACCTGTGCCCTGAGATGTCCGAAGCGCAGCAGCAAGGTCTGAGCTATGGGGTCAAGACACCCTTCGTCTACGCCAACGTGCTGCTAAACAATGGCCGCGCCTACTCCGAACTAGGTGCTACCTTCTTCCAGTGCCCCTATGATCCGTTTCAGTGGGTGAGTAGCGCGCCGAACATGACTGTGGGCGGGTATCAGCCACCGCGCAATCCGGATGACCCCATGGCGGTGTTTATGATGAACTCGCCGGTGTCATTGGCAGCGCCAGAAGGTCCCCTATCAGGACGCGACGCAATGCGACTTGGACGTCACAAGATATACAGCACGCCCTTCGCGAGCTACGAGCAGAAAATTCGCAACCAACTCCAAGCCATGTTGGGCAAGCATGGCTTTAATCACGAGACCGATATTCGCGCCATCACCGTCAACCGCATACCTCACGGTTACGCCTACCCCTACCTGGCGCTAGATGATCCAGAGTGGAGCGAAGGACAGGCGCCCCATGAGATTGGCCGGGCGCAATTCGGGCGCATCTCCATTGCCAATACAGATTCCGAGGCGGTTGCACTAATGGATGCGGCGTTTGATGCGGCATGGCGTGCCGTGGAAGAGCAGACATCATCCTAAACAGGGTATACATCGCCAGTTTCATTAATCATTAGATACTGTCGCGATGTAAGGTAATTAACGATAACTATAGCCGTCCGAGCATCAGCACTCGTATTAATAAAACGCGAAACAGCGATAGCCATTAAGGCACTTGAAATAACACTTACGCCAATACATTCAATTAGTGTAAAGCCCATTCTCATAGCGCCGGAAATTTTTGCCTGGATCCAAACTCCGACCTCGGCACTCAGACTAGCACGCGTTCAATAGAGCGCCGCTTATTGGCCTTGGCAGCATATCAAGGATGAGAGGTGAGGCAATACTTTAAGCGGTTGGCGACCGTTCAGTTGCTATTTCGCAGCACTGACTTTCAGGCCAAGCATGTCACCAACTTGAAGTGCCCGCAATCAGCTGTTATAAACCACGGCGAATTGTGTAAGCAGCAGGCCTTTTTATTGAGCCGCCGATGTTCCCGTTAGCCTCGGGCTGAATGACGCAACCATTTATTGGATAATAATTATGACGGTATCGCCAAAAACCCTCACATTTACCGGCCATAATGGCTTGCATCTGGTTGCCGACGCCTATGGTAGTCCCAGCGACACACCCGTGCTGTTTGCTCACGGCGGCGGCCAAACTCGACATGCCTGGGGTAGTACCGCAAAGATGCTAGCTGATCGTGGCTACTACAGCCTATCGTTGGATTTGCGCGGTCATGGCGACAGCGCCTGGTGCCCTGATGGCAATTATCAATTAGATCATTATGCTCGGGACCTAGTGGCGGTCGCTGCTGAACTCAAACAAAAGGCTCATATGGTAGGAGCCTCTCTCGGAGGTCTCGGCGCTATGGTAGTAGAGGGCGAGGTGGCAGCAAACACCTTTGCCAGCCTCACGATGGTCGACATCACGCCACGCATGGAGCAAAGCGGCGTCGATCAAATCCTCGGTTTTATGTCTGCTCACTCGCAACACGGTTTTGCCTCGCTGGACGAGGCGGCTAATATTATCGCCGACTACCTACCCCACCGCACCCGGCCCAAAGACAACTCGGGGCTGGCCAAAAATTTACGCCTTGGCGACGATGGCCGCTACCGCTGGCACTGGGACCCCGCTTTTATCACCAGCTCTAATGTCTCCCACCGCCACAGCCCGGCACCTGGTGAAACAAACTCTCTAGACACTGTCGCCGCAAGGGTTAAGTTACCGACCCACCTCATACGGGGCCGTTTAAGCCAATTAGTTAGCGAGGAAGCGGCGCAACATTTTCTTGAAGTCGTACCCCAGGCCAGATTCACCGATATCAGTGGTGCCGGGCATATGATTGCCGGTGATAAAAATGATATTTTTACCGAGGCGGTTGTCGATTTTATTGGCTCAGTAGACCAAGCCAGTTAGAACTACAATCACCCCAAGTGTCGGGATAATTCATTTTTTAATCGTTCTATTCGTTTGTCGATAGAGGGGTCACCCCCGAAGATTAGAAGTACACTGCTAGCATAGCGCCTCACCGTCTGTGAGATACCCAGATTGATACGATGATAACTAAGGCTGGTTAAAACAGATGCGATCGCCAAAAAAAACAACTCACTGTCTGCAATTTTTCGCAATTTTTATCATGTGCTTGTTACCAAGTCAGGCTCGGCTTGAAACAACTTACGATCTGGTGATCCGTGATGGCCGGGTCATCGACCCGGCCAGCGATTTTGACGGAATTCGATCCCTGGGTATAAGTCGAGGCACTATCCAAACTATTGACGAAGGGCCCCTGCAGGGACGAGTCGTCATCGATGCCAGAGGTAAGATTGTAACCGCCGGGTTTATTGATTTGCATTCTCATGCCCAAACTCAGCTGGGACAAAAGTATCAGGTTTTAGATGGTGTCACGACCTCATTGGAATTAGAGGCCGGTGCCTATCCGGTGGCGGCTGTTGGGAATCAGATAGCGGATCGTCCACTCATCAACTTCGGTGCCTCAGCAAGTTATGCCGCCATGCGCTCTAAAGTGCTAACCAACTCAGACAACCCTTATCTATTCTTTGACGGCCGGCCGTTTAGTTTTGAAGATCCTGGCTTCACTACGCCACTTGACGCGCAGCAGATAGAACGCGTCATGCGACATGTTCACTTAGGACTGGATCAGGGTGGCCTGGGCATCGGACTGCTGTTGGACTACATGAGTGACGCCGTAACTACTGCCGAGCTGGAAGCTTTGTTTACGGTAGCCGCCGAGCGCAAAGCGCCTTTGTTTATCCATATAAGACGGGGAATGGCAGGCGACCCACGTGGACTCATGGAGGTTATTGACCTCGCCAAAAAGACGGGGGCACCGATACATATATGCCACTTAAGTGCTAGCGCTATGGGTGGTATCGAGGAGTTCTTGAGATTGTTTCATACGGCCATTGAAGATGGCGTGGATATTTCCGCCGAATCTTATCCTTACAACGCGGGATCAACCTCAATAGGAGCTGCCGTTTTCGACAGAGACTGGCAACAAATATTCGGCATAACGTATGCCGATGTGCAACTTGCTGAAAGCGGCAAATATTTTGACCGACAGCGTTGGGATAAGCTGCGCGTCGAAAATCCTGCAGCGACCATCATCCACCATTACGGAAACGAGGATTGGACACAGCTTGCGGTGAAAGCTCCCGGCATGATGATTGGCAGCGACGCTATGCCCGTTTTTAGCGAATCTGTGAAGTCACACCCACGAGGCATGGGTACTTTTAGTCGAGTACTTACTGAATACGTTAGAAAGAACAAGCTGCTAAGTTTACCCGAAGCGCTCGCTAAAATGTCTTACCTTCCTGCGGCCAGACTTGCGCTGATCGCGCCACAGTTTAAGAACAAAGGACGCATACAGACAGGCGCAGATGCCGATATCGTAATTTTTGATGCAAACATCATTGCCGACCAAGCAACTTACACCGCGCCTTACCAAGGTCCCAAAGGTATTTCATGGGTGCTAGTCAATGGCAAAATTGTCGTGCAAGACGGCGCCGTAGTTGAGGCAGTTTATCCTGGTCGGATAATTATCGGCGCAGGTTCTCACCCCTCTTACTAAGCCCTCTTATTGAATAAAAGAGAACGAAAAAGCGCTGGTTACTGATCCGCGCAACTGAATTTGTAGGGATAAGATTGCGACGCCAAAAAATTTATCTGGATACAACGCTCACATTGCGTATATTGCCCCCTCAGACCTTGTCACCTTTTGACAGATCAACGGAGCAGTGAGGATGGGACGATTACAAAGAGACTACGCAGGTAGCGATTCACCCGTCTCTACATTCCTGCAGGTACTTTATCGGCACGGTCTAACCATGGGTGTCTTTGCCTTCGTGACGGCTTGGCTGCTCTCTACACCTGCGGTATTCTGGGACGCGGTGGCAACTTTTTCTACCACCCCGGTTAAATACGCTTTCGCTTTACTGGCAGCTCTAGGTTTTTTCTACGCAGTGTTAAAGCGCAGGGGATTAACATTAGATCCGGCACAAGGGTTATGGGTTGCTTATCTACTGTACATATCCATTGCTGAAGAACTGGCCTTTAGGCTTTTTTTACCGCGGGTGCTGGAACCCACTAGCGGCTTTATTGCAGCGATTGTGCTGAGTAATCTCCTGTTTGCCGGACTGCACTACTTTACCCTGCGCTGGAAATGGCAAAACTGCCTATTTGCTTTTCTGGGCGGTGTAGGCCTGAGTCGACTGCTGGATAATTCAGGAGATTTGGCGCTAGTGGTACTGGTGCACTTTGTCGCCACATTCTTGAATACGCCCTCTCCGCCTGGAGCGACAACAAAAGAAGTAGAGCTCCGACGGTTAGTCTGACAACGCTGTCGATTCAACATCGCTCCAGCCATTTTTCCATCCGTCTTGCTGTTAGTTTTCTTAGTAGTCATTCACTTGTTGCTGTACAAAAGCCTAGTGACTTTCATATTTAAAGTCATTACCATACCGCTTCGATTTACTATAAGAATTTAACCATGGATCCACGTACCCAACACCTGTTAACCGCCCCGCCCCTGCCTCTGCTAGCGCGGATGGCAACACCTAGTACCTTGGCATTTTTGGTCCAAGGCGTGGTTAGCCTAGCCGAGGTCTGGTTTATAGGCCAGCTAGGTTCCATTTCATTGGCGGCCATTGCATTAGCATTTCCTTTACTCATGCTCACGCAAACTCTTTCCGGCGGCGCAATGGGTGGCGCGGTAGCATCAGCCATTGCCCGAGCCCTGGGCGCAGGTGACGTAGCCCGAGCTGAAAAGCTGGTTTGGCACGCACTCGCTATGGGTGTTGTAGGGGCGTTAGTTTTTTTCGTCATTTTTCTCATTGGCGGCGAAGCATTCATCAGGCTGCTAGGTGGCCGTGGTGAAGTACTGGAACAATCCTATGCATATGCATTAGTCCTACTGTCAGGCGGCGTCTTTGTTTGGATGGTAGGCATTACCAGCGCAATATTCCGGGGCATGGGGAACATGCAATACCCTGCATTGGCAATGATACTCAGTTCAATTTTACAAGTATTCCTCTCTGGCGGCCTTATTTTGGGCGCCTACGGACTTCCTCAAATGGGCATTGTTGGCGCCGCGATTTCCGCGGTAGCATCAGGGTTGTTGGTCAGTACGGTAATGTTGCGCCACCTGTCTAAGGGTGACGGTATTGTCAAATTACGCTTGTCTGCGCTGTCTTTTTCCAAAGCACATTTCGATGATATTTTGCAGGTGGCATTACCCGCATCACTGTCGCCAATTTTGACAGTCTCTACCGTATTGATGCTCACAGCATTCGTTGGTCGTTTTGGCGAAGCAGCGTTAGCTGGCTATGGCATTGGCTCACGCATAGAATTTTTGATTATTCCTTTGGTGTTTGGACTGGGTTCATCCATGACGTCACTGGTAGGCATGGCCATAGGCGCGGGCGATATTAAACGGGCCGAGGGCGTTGGCTGGATTGGCGGTTTAAGTGCTGGCGTAATTGCCGGAGTGGTTGGCATAGTGCTGGCTATTTTCCCAGACGGCTGGATAACGCTGTTTACCCAAGATCCTCTTGTCCACGCCTCAGCTAAAGCGTTTATTCAAATCGTCGGACCCTGTTTTTTCTTTCAAGGTTTAGGCTTGTCTTTGTACTTTGCCTCCCAAGGCGCCAACGCAATGCGATGGCCAGTGCTAGCCACCATTCTGCGAGTTGCAGTGGCGGGTTGTGTTTCTTTCTCATTAGGGTTTATCTTTGACGTTGGTCTAGTCGGCATCTATTACGGTTCTGCATTAGGCATGGTTAGTTATGCGATCATCATTGCCAGCGCGGTGAAATGGGGCGCGTGGCGGCCATCAGCAAAATAAGGTGGTAGTTTTATGGATAAGCAAAAAAACGGCGCCTCGATCAAGGATCAGAGTCAGGCTCTTGCAACGCCTCGAGTTAAACGCTCAGAATGCGGTATTGCCAGCGCCTTAGATCTTATCGGTGACAAGTGGACGCTGCTGATTATGCGCGATGCGCTGTTTTTTGACTGTCGAACCTTTGCTGATTTTTGCAATCGGCCAGAGCATATCCCCACCAATTTGTTGTCCGAGCGCCTCAAGCGGCTGGTGGCTTTTGGCGCCTTAGAAAAAGTAGCCTACCAAAGTAAACCTCAGCGATTTGAGTATGTACCGACAACATTAGGCGGCGAAATGAAACCACTACTCAAGGCGTTACGCGCCTTCGGTGACGCTAACCTTTAAAACAGCGATCATATAGGTCACGCGGTTTCCGCTGGCACTAACCGCAGCAGGCTACCGCCATCTTGATGCTCAATCAGCACATATCCTTCAGATCACCCATCAATAGTACGAAGTCGTCCCGTGTGTTCGACGAGATTTTCTAGCTCAACCACCTTGTCATCTTCACTCCGAGTGCCAAACAGGGTGCGCGCAAAGGCTGCCAACCAGCAGGTCATGATTTCAGTCAGGGAACTGTTCGCCATTATCAAATGTGGAATTTGATAATGATATAATTAGCATCACCGCTAGATTTTACCCTAACGCTGTTTACTGCGACGTCCAATTTTTATTCGACGCGTTAGACTTGCCATCAGGATAAAAATATAGAAGGCAATGGGTACATGAATTATCATTGACTTTTAATGACGGCGATCAAAGTCAGTTAGTCCTATGTTAATCCAGAATACCAGGACCTTAGCCATGCACACGAATGACCAAGACCACAAGCAACATATTACCCATAGCGCGTCGTCACCTGCGAACAGCACGACTGAGACTTCCCCTAGGACCGCAACCATAGCGACGTTAGACGATCTTGCACAGTATACAAGCTACTCGTTGATGGACAGCCTTAACTGTGATCCTGACGCAACAGCAAGCGGCGCTGACCACACGCCGCGACAAGTATTCTCGGGCCACTATGTTCCCGTCGCCCCTACGCCAATCAAAGATCCAGAGTATGTTATACACAGCAACGATTTTTTTCGTGAGCTTGGCTTCGTTGACACTCTGGCACACACAGACGGCTTCGTGCGCTTATTCTCCGGCGATATCTCAAATGTCCCAGCGCCAATGCGCAAGGTTGGCTGGGCATGTGGCTACGCACTTTCTATCTTTGGCACTGAATACACCCAACAGTGCCCATTCCAAACCGGCAACGGCTATGGCGACGGTCGCGCAATGTCAGTGCTTGAAACCGTCATCGATGGTCAACGCTGGGAAATGCAGCTAAAAGGTGGCGGCCGAACACCCTACTGTCGCGGCGCTGACGGTCGTGCGGTGCTGCGCTCGAGTATCAGAGAGTTTTTGGCACAAGAACATATGCATGCGCTTGGAGTGCCAACGTCGCGGTCTTTGAGTCTGTATGTTTCAACAACAGAAAAAGTCCAGCGGCCTTGGTACTCGGAGGGCTCGCACGCCATGGATCCCGACAGGCTGGTAACAGAGCCAGTGGCCATTTCGACGCGGGTTGCACCATCGTTTATACGGGTAGGCCAACTTGAGCTTTTCGGTCGCCGCGCTCGTAATAAGGCACACCCACAAGCGATGGAGGAGCTGGAAAAAATTATGCTGCACTTACTCGATCGCGAGTATAGCGGTGTCGTCGACAATACGCTTAGCACCGCTGAAAAAGTGGTTGCACTCGCCAGAGCGTTCCGTAGTCGTCTGACCTCCCTAATAGCAAACTGGATACGCGTCGGTTATTGCCAGGGCAACTTCAACAGCGACAATTGCGCGGCCGGTGGTTTCACCCTTGACTATGGCCCCTTTGGTTTTATCGATGTCTACAACCCAAACTACCAGTCGTGGACCGGCGGCGGACACCACTTTTCATTTCTCAACCAGCCAGTGGCAGCAGAGCGTAACTTCCAAATGTTTTGCACCGCATTGAGCCCGTTGTTGATTTCAAATCAGGACTCTCTACAACAACTTGATGAGCTTCAACGCGACTTTGCGACAGTGATGCAGGCGCAAATGGAGAAAATGTGGGCCGCAAAGCTTGGTCTTGGTAGTTTTGACGCAGCCTTGTTCAATGAGCTTGAAACGCTGATGCGGCAAACGCCAGTTGATTACACGATGTTCTTTCGGGAGCTGTCGATGGTGCCTGACAACATTGAACCCCTTAAAAAAAGCTTCTACCAAGGCCCTCAGTACGCCACGACATCAATGTACTCAGACTACAATGACGACCCAACAGGAATGGACCGACGCTGGTCGGCGTGGCTGTCAAAATGGCACTTGCTTAGCGCAGCTTCCGTCGACTCCAATACCGAGCAGCCTCGCAGCCGTGAAGCGCTTGCTCAACAGATGAAACTCGTTAACCCCCAATACCGTTGGCGAGAGTGGCTTGTGGCGCCCGCCTATCAGCAAGCGGCGACAGGCGATTACACGCTAATTAGAGCATTGCAACAAGTGATGACCCAACCCTATGACCGGGGCTCGGATGCAGTGAACGAAAAGCATTATACATTGAAGCCGGCTGAATTTTTTGAGGTCGGCGGCTTGTCGCATTATAGTTGCTCGTCGTAATGGGCAACTATCGACCAGCATAGGTAGTTTTACCCTCCCTTCCCTTCGCAATGTGTAAGGGATTACTGTGTGCTGATAATAAGATGTCGCTCTGAAGACACGCGACCGGTGACTGTACATCGGCTAATCAATATTCCGCACTGTTGAGTGGGTGTGAATCCTTCCTGTATCTAGGCACGTCTGGGATTTTTCCCTGTTGGGCTAAATTTTTTCAGTTATCTTCGAAGGAGATTCAATCTTAATAACTTCAACCTTAATAACTTCAACACCGACGTCACCCGTTATGATCGCTACGGCAGTCCTAAATGAATCGTCCAAAACTTATGGCTTTATTGCCTTCCATCAAGAATCTTTCTGAACTGTCCTTCACTACAATCTCCCTAAAAATTTAACTATCTGCCTTGCAAACCGACAAGATAATAAATTGTTATTTACGATGATTAAAGTTACCTTTGTAAGACATTTAAAATAAAAAAGGTTTACACATATGCCTGGAAGTACAAATCAGGTTGATACAGGAAATTCTGCAATACCCGAAAGATTTAAAGTTATAGGGCTGACCATCTTAGCTGTATTCATATGCTATATCGATCGGGTGGTGATATCTCTGACTATAATTCCGATGGGGGCAGAACTCGGATGGTCACAAACTGAGAAAGGTATAATTCTTGGGTCTTTTTATGCGGCCTACATGCTCACTCAGATTTACGGAGGTGCCCTTTCCGATAGAATCGGTGGGAAAACAGTTCTGGGAATAGGTCTAATTGTTTGGTCAATTTTTACAATAGTAACTCCCTATGCTGCTGCAGCCGGATTTTTTATTTTGATACTTGCCCGACTTGGCATGGGACTAGGGGAAGGTGTTACTTTTCCAGCCTGGCATAGTCTTTATGCTAGATGGGTTCCAATAGGTGAACGATCAAGAGCCGTTGCTGCTACTAACAGCGCCATACCAATTGGGACCGTATTTGGTTTGCTTGTCACGCCTGTAATAATTATTAATCTTGGTTGGCAGTGGGCATTTTATCTCTATGGCGGAATAGGTTTTGTTTGGTACTATTTTTGGAAAAAATATGTCACCTCATCCCCTAAAGATTCCGAGAATATTTCAAAAGAAGAATTAGACTTTATTGTTGCAAATGCTCCGGCCAGTGAATCTGGTGAAACACTGCCTGTAAAAAAATGGATCCGCAATAAACCATTATGGGCCATCATTGTTGCTCATTTTTGTAATAATTATTCCCTTTTCGTTTTTCTGTCCTGGCTTCCAACATTTATCAATGAAAAGCTGGGGATACAATTAGCAGCTATTGGTTTTATAGCAATGATTCCTCAACTGGTCTCTTTTGCTGCCGGAAATTTTGGCGGCTATTTTGCTGACAGATTTGCCAAACGAGGTATGAAACTTATAACAATCAGGAGGCTCTTTAATTCTATTGGTTTTGGTGGCCTAGCCTTTTGCCTCTGTTTAGTTCCAGAGTTTAATTCAACATTTGCGGTAATAGGGTTATTGTGTGTTGGCAATGTATTTGGCGGTTTCATAGCCGGTGGGTTTATTATTAATCATGCTGATATTGGCCCTAAATACACAGGAAGATTAATGGGGATTACCAATACATTTGCTGCAATACCGGGTTTAGTGGGCGGAATTCTTACCGGAGTTATTCTTGATGTAACAAACTCATGGGACATGGTGTTTTACGTAACGGCTGGAGTAACCTTCTTTGGAGGCTTGTTTTACTTACTATTTGCAAGCACTGAAAAACAATTTGATTAAATCAAACGACTCACGATAAAAAATATTTTTTTAAAGAGCACTCTGAAGTACAGGGCGGATTGAGAGCCCTTATTTTCACTAACACTACTGCAAGATCGCTGCTACAGGTGATCGGCAGGCTATTATTGCCGATACAAACTCAGAGTAGGGTTCGCTAGAATCCACGCAGTAGACTACGGAATAGTAAGCAACATGTCCCACGCTCAAACAGGCGTAAAGGCACTGTCTCCATTAAGGCCGCTGCAAAGCATGGCGGCCTCTCTCTGCTTGTCTGCCTTATTACTTGGCTGCGCAGAACCACCATTAGACTGCGACATTAATCCGAATATCGTTGATCTAACTACCGACACCAGCCCAATACATGACCCAGCCATGATTAAAGCTGAGGACGTCTATTACCTGTATTCATCGAGCAATTTTGGTGCTTTTTATAGTTCAAAGGATATGCGCAAATGGCAGCTAGAGGGCGCAGTTTTTAACGAAATACCACCTTGGCTTGTGGAAAAAATTCCGGTGGCAGACCACATTGGCGCGCCAGATATTACCTATTACAACGGCCGGTACCTGCTGTTCTATCAATCGCACAACCCCAACACATGTGACGCTGCCACAGGATTGACCATCAACCAAACCTTGAACCCAGCTGACCCCGATTACGAATGGGTGGATCAAGGCTTAATACTACGATCAGAGCCCTTCTATGAAGGCGTCGAGATATATTGTGGCAACGAGAAAGCCACATTTAATGCCATCGATGCGCATTTCTTTCAGGACTCTGACGGCAAGCCTTGGATGGTATTTGGCTCAACCATCGGCGGCATTAAAATAGTGGCGTTAGACCCTCAGACACTGCAACTGGCTGACGAGCATCAATTCATTACCTTGGCTCAGCGTTGGTTGTTACAAGATGATCCAATTATTGAAGCACCGTATATCGTTCAGCGCCATGGCTATTATTATCTTTTCATGTCCTTCAATCACTGCTGCTTAGAGGAAAAAACGCAGTACCAAGTGCGAGTCGGGCGTGCTGAAAAGGTCACCGGGCCCTATTACGATAAAAGTGGCTGGCCACTTTATTTAGGGGGGGGCTCCTTAGTCATTGATAGAGTTACCGATAAAGATGGAGATTTTATCGGCACCGGGCACAACAATGTGTTTGCGGAAAACGGCCAAGATTGGTTAGTCCACCATGCCAAAAAGCCCACTGAAAACTACAGAGCCTACCTCAACATTCGCAAACTTGACTGGGAGGAAGACAGCTGGCCGACGGTGTGCACTAAAAATTAGCAAGACCTTCAGCCTGTCGATTGGATTGTTTCATCGCGGTCAAGATGCTTCAGTATTTTTGAACAAGGCGCGATGGATACACCACACGCCGGCTATTTTTTACTCCGCCAGATAGCGATAAAATGGCTGTAAAATAGCCATCGGCTGAGCCAGCCGACCGAGACTATAACCCCATGAACCATCCCGAAAAAAATAACATACCACCGCTGTTTGGCTGTAGAATCATGCCAGGCCACCCCCTATACGAAACAATTCGTAACGTTAAACTTTGGATTGATATTGGACACAGGATTGCAACAATGAGCCGCCTTAAAGATTTTTTTCAGCGTATTAATCGCGCTGTGACTGAAGTGGGAACAGAACATTTTGACGATGATAAAGATTGGGATGAGCGTATAAAGTTGCCGGCGTGGCAGACCGCCCGCCTGCGTGAACGCTACGCGCAAAAGAAAGCCAAGCAGATCGCAAGACGACAGAATCCATCGGCTAGCACCAGCGATGTGAGTCCAGGTCAGGGTCACCAAGCACCCGATAAGGATCAACCCCTTTCCTAGCCGCAGGTCGGTGGCCGCTGCGCTGTTGTTTAGTCTTTGAATGTCAGAAAAAAAGCCAGCCTTTAAGCCGGCTCTTTCCCCTCACGTTTTGCACTAACACGTTTCCCTGGCAGAGTTTCCTATGACCGTTGACTTAAGCCAAGTTACTTACCGGTCCAATTGGGTTCTCGTTTCTCTGCAAATGCTCTGGGGCCTTCCTTTGCATCGTCTGACGCAAACACCTTTTGTTGCAGTGGTATCTGCATCTTCCACAATGATTCTTCATCGATGCCCTGCGCTGCTGCGCGTACTAGGGTTTTCGACGCTGCAACCGCTAGAGGTGCATTTTCAGCGATGCGCTCTGCCAATGCGATTGCTGCATCAAGTGCGCCGCCTTTTTCAGTCAATTCACTCAACATACCGCAATCAAACGCCGTCTCTGCAGTAATTGGTTCACCGGTGAGTGCCATCTCCATGGCTTTTGCATAGCCAACTCTTGACGGTAAACGAAACACGCCACCCGCTGCAGCAAACAGTCCGACTTTAACTTCGCGTATGCCGATTTTCGCGCCCTTCGAAGCCACCAACAGGTCGCAGGTCAATGCAACCTCACAGCCACCTGCAATTGCGAAACCTTCAATGGCAGCAATCAAAGGCTTGCTACAACCAGAACGGATAAATGTTGTTAGCGGACCAATATCTTCGCCACGGGAAAATGCTTTCAAATCCATGCCGGAACAAAAACCGCGTCCGTTGCCTGTAATCACCCCCGCCGTCAGCGAATCGTCTGCATCAAGTTCCTGCACAGCATTCAGCAACCCATGAGAGAGCGCACCATTAATAGCATTCATTGCATCAGGACGGTTGAGTGTAATCACCATCACGCGCCCACGACGTTCGACGAGGACGGCTTGTTCGGTTGAAGCTGTCATTTTTTTCTCCAAATGTTGTGATAATCAGTAACAGCAAGATAATGTCAAATTATGAGGGCCGCAGTCAATATGACCTTTACGAGAGCGGCTTTGCAGAAGTGTTTGCCAAGGTTGACGGCACGATGCTCAGCGTCGACGAGGACCCATTGATACTGGCGGGCGATTGGACCGCTACTCGGTCAGTCATCATTGAATTCCCGTCTGAGAAAAGCGCGCTAACTTGGATGGCGCCTGATGAATATCAAGCAATAGCAGAGCATCGCAATGCCGGCAGCACCGTGAATTCGATACTGGTCAAAGGTTAGTAGCAACCTGCGGAAACTTAACAGCCTTAGCTACATGTGGCTAAGGCTTTCAGACCCACCGTAAACTTTTCATACTAAGTAGGAGAACAATGCCTAGCTGGAGCTTTTGAAAAAGTGTAGAAAGAATTAACACAAAGAATTTCTCGGGCTTTCAACCTTTGTCCTTATCGCTGTTGTAGACGCCGAAACCACTGGTTGATCAGCGAACCTAAACCCAGTCGTTGTGAACATGGTCTGCGTAGGAGTTTTTAAGCGCCGCCGGAAGAGTCCAGCTACACTTAAAAGAGCGCCTCAAAAAAAGTCTTTAGTTTATAGACAACATGAACCGTCTTCAGCGTGAAAAGACTCCTTGCGTTGTTTTGGTAGTCCTCAAAGCTCTGCAAATAATCTGGATTACCTGGCGCAACAATCAGCTGCTTCATCCGCGTATGTGCCGCCGTATGAATATCGCCCATTACCACAACATCATTTCTAATATGGTCAATGGCAATATAGTTGCGACGCTCAAGTGTTTCTGGTCGTGTAACGGCGTCTTCGTAAGCCAGCTGTAATTCTTTTTTGACAGCGCTGTCGCCATTGCGATAAAGATTAGAAATCGCCCATGACAGGTGCCAAACCGCATGATTCCAGTCAAGGACCAAAAACGTCTTTGTGCCGTAGAGCATATCAATATTATCGAAGTAGAGAACAGCAATCTTAGCGGCAACTTCTGGGGTAATAATTTGATCTCTAATCGCCCAAATTGGCAATTCTGACGTCGATAGCTCTCGAGCAAATTCAGCTTCGGCTACCTTCAACGTCGCATCCCAATCAATGCCTTTAATCAATACCGATGCTTGATCGTTGTAACTGACATAAGGCATGACGGATTCACAGAGTGGATTGGCTTTCCCGGGAGTAGCAAATCGTCGCTCCTCAACCATGTAGTCCTTTACCAAAATGGTATAACACCAATTTTTTTCGTTATCATTTTCTTGGGCATTATTCGAGCCCGGTACTAATTGCCAGGATCTGGCGGCTGCCGCAATCGTCGACGCGCCAATTTGATAGGTCATTTTATCAATAAGGTTATCATTACAGGTCAGGCTTATACCGCCTGCTGGAGGTAATTCGAATAAATTAGGCTGAGAGATGAATCCCGCTGTAGGGTCTTTGGTCGCAATCACCGCATATTGCTGAGTCTCAATAATCAATCTATCGGTAATGGTGAATGCCTGCTCCTGAGTATTTCTGATCTCACAACCCTGAAGGTTAATAGCGGTTTCGGTACTGTTATGAAGCTCTAGCCACTGCGACTCACCTACCCCAGATTCAGGCATTAACTCAGTGACGACGATGTCTCCGGGCGCAGCGGCCTCGACGGATGAGTCTCCACATCCGGTGAGTAAGAGCACAACAGCAAGAAAACAAGCCTGGGCTATTATTGGTTGAGTCTTCATAGTTACTTTGCTCGACTTCTTTTATCGGAGGAAATTTCCAGCTAATGTTGAGAGGCTGAATCTTTGGTCGATACATTCTCACCACATACTTGCGGCCTTGAGGGTATCGGAAGGACCACCACACATTTCGCTCAAACTAGCAGATATCGGCCGTAGTTGACGGTCAATAATAAAACAGCTCAATAGGCATAAATGTTTATCTATTGCCTTAGCATGACGTTCCGCTTTCGATCTTATTATAGAGTGATTATAATTACTATAGTTTTTGGCGCCGATTTCAATGGTTGTAGCAGAAAAAGCAATCAACTTGTTTTACATTATCCTGCCAATAGTGCTCCGAAATATTTCAGCGTGTTTTGGCTGAACGAAATGCCAAACTCTTAGCAGGCTTACCATTAATGAAAAAAAGCCTAGCCGACAATACTACTCGATTTAAATTACGTTAGAGTAATGGTAACGTGTCGTTACTAGAAATGAAGAGCATCATCATGAATAAAATCGATATGGGCGGGCAGCTGCCAGAATTCACCTTACAGGTGGGCGTGTCAGAGACGATTAACCTGCCATCGGATATTGAGTCCGACTACGCAGTCATTTTATTTTATCGCGGTCACTGGTGACCTTATTGCATCCGTCAGTTGGGCGGATACGAAAAAAATCTAGAGGCTTTGCGTGATCTAGGCGTCAGTGTTTTTGCCGCCACTGTTGACAGTTTGGCAGAAACTACGAAGGTAGCGCAGTCGCTTTCCTTTCCAGTTGCTTGGGGAGTCGATAAACAGCTGGGGGATTTGTTGGGGGCTTTCTGGGAAAATCGGCGTGACCATATCCAACCCACTGAATTTTTAGTCAATAAAAAAGGGCGTGTTTTATCTTCAACTTACAGTACATCTCCTTTGGGCCGGATGGATGCCGATGAAACAGTTACTTTGATGAAAATGATCACCGCCCGTAAGCAGCAGTGATCAAGTGTGAGGTGTTTAGGATACATTCGGCCTGGCATTGCCAATGCCTTTCAGCCAGCTGATCTATTAGCCTACGTTCGGTAGCGTTGATCACTGGTCAACTTTTCTAATCAAGCAGGGGATTGCAACCAGCTCGTTCGAGGATATTTTCGAGGGGTCGATTTCAAAAAGCCTGACCCCTTGACCCGCTGCTATTGGGGTCTGTATGGGGCTCGTTTACGCGAATTTATGGGGCAGCACCTCAGCTAGCGCTCCAGTTCGATAGCCAGGCGACGCAAATTCATTGCAAAGGGCATAACTTCCACCAAAGATCCCAAAGTTACCAACACGCCATATGTGCCAGATTCTCGGTCAATCCAAGGAAATGTGCCAAATGCACCGGCGCTGTTTATCTTCTGACAGCGCCCCTCAAGCGGGGATTCGCACCACAGGCCAAGCCCGTAAAACCAGTCCTCGGGTAATGGCCCGCGCACACCGTGGTGAACCAACGTCGAAGTCTGGTCGCTCTCCATCTGCCCAAGGCTGTCATCAGTCAGCAAGCGGCGAGCTACTCCATCGGCAGACAGCGCGGTGAGAAAATTAAAATAATCCTGGCCGGAAGCATAAAGACCGCCGGCAAGATTTGGTGACTGAATCTCGACGCCAGGACTGTACCAAAACGGATGACCATAAGCGCTGTGTTCCATTCCTGCCGGCGTTGCGACCAACTCATCAAAAAGTTGCGACCAACGCTTACCGGATGCCTGCTCTGCAATATAGCCCGAAATCTGCATCGAGATGCCGCCATAGGAAAACTTAACTCCTGGCTCATTCTTCACCGGTATTTTAATCAGTTGCTCAAAGTGTTCTCTGTAAGACATGCCTGGGGGATTTTCAATGGCATGGCCAGGGCCAGCTCCGCTCGAGTGGCTCAGTAACTGTCGCAGTGTTGTGTCTGCCCAATGTCCTGTCAAATCGGGAATATAAGTATTCAACGGAGCATCCAAGGTGAGCACACCCTGCTCAACCAAACGCATCAACACCACAGAGCTAACCCATTTGCTCGCTGATGCAACCGACACAACCTTATTGGCATCAAAGTCACCAGAGCTAAACTGAATTTGCTCATAACCATTTTTGCCTACTAGCATCACGGCACCCGGCAACTCGAGTACTTCCACCATTTCATCCAGCGCCACCTGCAGTGATTTTCTCTCGACGTTATCAGGATATTCAGGCAACCCACGCGCGCGCCACTTGCGCCGTACTGCATTGAAAATGGAAGACCGTATATACGCTGCAACCTCGCTGCGGTCCAAATCACCGTTGCCGTCGCCATCGAGCTCGCTGATTCGCAAGCGCATCAATGGTGACAGTTCTTCGCTTTGAATCGCGCCGTTTTTATCAACGTCCATCATAGTAGTTATTCTATCGACCTGATCGCTCTCCCATGACGTAGCGAGCCAGATGCCTGCCCCAAAGGCAAGAGTGATGGTAAATAATACAAGTTTAGTGGCGGTCTTCATCGCGACAAAATTCCCTGTTGCTTACTGCAAGTATAGTGATTTTAAACCGCCTTGACGCGCGGCTTACTGCTAGAAAAACTTCGTGACAGTTGTACCATGAGCTCTTAGAGGACCATATACGTTGAATCCATTGCCAAGCGCCAGCCAGTCCCCTGCTTGCGTTAGGTATTCTTTGTCGGCAAGAGTTTTCCTGTATTTTTGTTGTTATAAGCGATGCACTATAAGCCTCAAACTGCGTTATCTGAAGGACACTCGCCATCAATCATCGGGGGACAGAATCGCTCACAGGTGTGGCTAGGGAATAATGTGGAATCGAGACCGATACTCGCTGGGCGACTCACCGAATCGCCGCTGAAATGCACGTCGAAAGCTTCGTGGCTCTGAGTACCCCAATTGCTCGGCTATCTCATCAATAGTTTTTCCCTGATGTATCAATAGCATGGCTTGAGCCGCAAGTTCGTCCTCTTTAATAGCACGAAAACTGGTTCCCACGTCTGCCAGACGGCGCCTTAAAGTGGCGACACTCATTCCAGCGGAGGCGGCGATCGTGTTCTGATCAGTGACTCCGTTCAACAACGCACGCTGGGTGTATTCGACGACACCACCCCTGTCGACGTCTTCACGTATTGCATGAATCAGGTCCTCAACAATCAGAATGACATCGCTCCGCCAATTGCTCAGTGGTGGTGGTGCTATCGCCCGTGCAAGCACATCTTTGCCGTAAACAAGCTCAATGCCGCTACCTTTGAATACAACCGGACAACCGAATGAACCCATTAGGTGGTAGCCAACGCCACCGCGACTACTACTTGTTGATACACGGACAACGGGAGCAAGCTCACCGATTAACCAACAGAAAGTGCAGTGCCAGAACAGAGCGACAACTTCCAGGAATATCTGTCTCGCCGTCGTCATGTTGTTGCGGAACACCAACGACAAACGCATGTCTCCGTGGCGACGAACAACGCGTACCTCAAGTTCGCTGGCAATCGCGTTGGAGGCACTCGCAAAGGCAACAATAGCCTTGCTAAATGTCGGCTCTTGCATCGCTCTGGCGGTCATAAGCTCAGTGGCACCAGTAAACAATTGCTGGCCACCTAAACCGGAGAGGCTATCCTTGAGATAAGCAACGTTGGCAGAGAATACTCGCCACACAATTTTTATCGGAAGGTAGGAATTAGATGCACGCAGAGCGTTCTCCGATACCCCGGCCAATGAACAAAGATGTCGAATTGACTCAGGTGAGTGCCCACCGGCAGCAAGAACAGTGTACAGATCAACACCACGCATTAGCGGTATCAGATTATTAGCGCGAGATTCTGGCCGCTTCATATGTTCGATTGGGTCACCATTCTAGAGAAATCAAGGAGGAGTATAAGCTTGAGAATAAAAATTATGAAGCGGCGACCGATATAACAACCAAAAACACCAATACCTTTAGTAACCTTACTACTCGCGCTTCAAAAATGGACGCATGGTTTCAACATCACAATGAATGAGCGTGGAGTAATAGCAGCCTCTTAGGCATCTGAAAAGCTATCTGGCGGCAATCGATGACGCTATCTGTGCTCATATGCGGTGGCTACCGATGATACTTAGTTAATGTGTCAGTACCCTAAAAAATAAAAACATAGGCGATCAATGAAAGACACCTCGCGAGATTGCAAAGCCACCGTGATGACACAGTTGCTAAGGGCGCTAAACTCAAGATCGTAGGTGCCGACAAGACTCCTGCGTCCAAAGATAACCGTTGTGTGCCCTTACACATTCTTCTGAACGTCACTGAAGACATGTAGATCATGCCTGAGGAAATTTTGGGTCCCATTCTCCCGGTCATGACCTACGCTGACATCACTGAAGTCCCAGATAAAATTGAACCCCGCGACAATTCCCTCGCCATGTGCCGCTTCGGCAAAGATAAAAGTAAGCAGCCGTATTTGCTGAGTGACGTGCAAAGCGACCGGATTGTATCAATGATATTAGGCTTCATTATGCGCAAGAGGGTCTGCCCTTTTCTATATCCATTAAATAACTCAGTTTTTTTCTAAGTTAAACCGCCAAAAAATGACAAAGGTTCAAGGCAAATCAACCTTTATCTTGGTCATCACACCGCCCATTTTTTCCCGCCATGTCTCAAGCATAACGTCCTTAGCCCAGCCTCGATGTTGTTGCTGAACTGCAACAGCATTGGGCAACGGCAAGCAGACAATATCTTCCTTGATCCCTTCCAGCATCACATCTTTTAGAATCTGACTGTCATAGTTTTGAGCAAAGATGCCCCAACCGTTAAATAGGTCTAACTTAGGGTATCTCTTCAATGCTCCCTGATGGATGCGCTCAATAACATCACTACCAAACCCATCAAGCATAAGGCTAGACTTCCCTGATTTCTCATCAGATGCTCCCATCGCAACGGTAATGAACTTTTTGACCATGGCCCTGCTTGCTACGCCTGCTTTGACACAGATGTCTTCATAGGGTGTGTCTCCCGCATATTCTTTAGCATTAAAAGCCACGTTGAGTCTCAAATGATGAGCATCGAAGTCTAACTCACAGATTGGCTCGTCATCTATTGTAGTATTAATGCGGATCCTTTTGCGTCTGTCAGCTAGGCACTGGAAGGGAGTCAATAATCGGCCACCTTGGAATGGGTTATGCTGATAAACAAGCCTTATAGGTGCTTTACATGCCCATCGATGAGGCTTTAGAAACTCATTAATAGCAATCATATCGTCCATGTCAGGATGGCTTTCAATATTCGAAACTGTGAATATTGTCTCTTCCCATTTATCGTCAGTTTCATTAATGGTCAGATACGGCCCTGCTATGGGCTGCTCCTGGTCTAGGAAATATTCCCATAGCTGGCCAGCAAGGGCTACTGACGGAAAAATACGTCTTATGGAGGCACTGTTTTGGTATTGCCTCTCTGCAGCCACATCAATCAAGCCTTGGGCTTCGAGGTAGTCAACAATAGCTTTTATGCTGGCATGATTGATCCCATAACGCTTTGACCCCATATCTCGTTGATAGGGTTTTGAATCTAAAGCAACCACTACCCAGCAGTTGATGAAGATAGCCCTAGAGAGGTTAAGAACAACCCATTGCCAGTGCTGCCTATACACCTCTAGTTGCTTAAGCCCACGCTGTCCTTTGGTCATCTCTACATGCTTATCAATTAATAGAGATAGCTTGTAATGCAACTTGCTGTTCTTGTGAAGTTGCAGCGGGCACAACAAAGTATGGCTCTCGTATTCATCCCCTGGAAGCCCTAACTGGAGCAGGCTATCTTTGAGGTCAGAAAGACTATTCTTGAGAATCGTGTGCATAGGGCTGCTTTGCCTCTTTAGCGACCTATAGAACCTACTTGTTCAGGTGAAGCACCTTCCGATCCCGATACAATAAAAATGTTTTCAAATCATCGCCCCAAAAATACAGAATAGTGCGAAGATGATCGGACGATTTCGATGAATCCTGATTGCGTACCCTTTGGGTTGGCGTAGGAAATTAATCCAGCAGCTTTCGCAATTCAACACTGAGTTCGTCGCTAAATGTTCCTGATTTAAGCGACTGGGCCTCGGTATCAAAGTTATCGTGAAAGCTTGGCACCGATAAACTCCCACGAAGGTCTGCTTTGAAATGCGGTGCTGACAAACAAGCATTTTCCAAAACACTTTTAGCTCCGCTTGCCCCAGTTGACGTGGAAAGCATGACTATTGGCTTGCCTTGAAAAACGTTAGTATCGATACGCGAAGCCCAATCAAAAATATTTTTATAGGCGGCAGTATAGGAGCCATTGTGGGATGCAAAAGATACAATGAGCGCGTCAGCGCTGCCAATTTTATCGAAGAATAGTCGTGCTAGTGCGGGGATGCCGAGGTCGTGCTCTCGGTCGATGCTGTAAATCGGCATTTCATAATTGTTAAGGTCTAAAATTTCGATTTCGGCATCTGGACTAATATCCGCTTGCATGACTTGGGCAGCATGTGTGGCAAGCTGCTTATTGATCGAATGCCGACTGGAGCTCGCGGCGAAGGCTATGAGTTTCATGACAGGTTCTCTAATTTAGTCTTTTTATTTGCATGAGTTACATGCTACTTGCTACTACCATTTTCCAACGCAGGTTTCTCCGCTTTAAACTGGTGGTACGAATCTGTAATCGTATGCCATGAAGCTTTTGAGTCCGTGTAGATATGGTATTTATTTTCGCACGTAAAATCCGTTTCAATAGTGCCTATTCGTATGCGTTTAATGTCTGGCAGACTCGTTCTTGCGCTATAAACAGCGCTGCCACAGTTGCCGCAGAATGCTCGGATCTTATCACCTGTTGTTTCAAATTCATTTACAAACTCAGCCCCTTCGAACGTGAGCTTGTTGTTATCTAGCGGACTATTTGCTGCAAACGCACCGCCTTGTGCTCTTCGGCACTGGGCGCAGTGACACAAGGCAACTTCTTCAATGACCCCATCGTAGCTAAATCGTACTTTGCCACATAAACAACGGCCTTTGATCACGATGCGACTCCTGTGCTGTTGCCGAGCATCATGTATAAACGACACCTTTTATTTTATCTTCCAGTCTATGGTCGAGGAGGAGGCACCGAGGCATTTGAATTAGTGCTCGTTTTAGTGTTTGATTTACACTAGGTTACGCCCACCATCGATGGCCAAAGTACGGCCTGTTATGTAGTCGCTGTCGAGCAAATACCGTATGGCTTTGACACCTTCTTGCTCGCCGGGAGCAACTTGCAATAATGATTTTTTCAAAGCCTTTGCTTTGTATTCGTCGCTGTCTTGCTCGTTAAACATCAGCAATGCCGGCGCGATTGCATTGACCTTAATGAGCGGTGCTAACTGCGCCGAAAATGACAAGGTCAAGTTATGCAGTGCCGCTTTACTGGCTGCGTAAGCAATGTGTTTTTTCGAACCTTTTTCAACAATAAAGTCGGTCATATGAATGATGTCGGCTGTTGAATTTTTTGATGATTCTGCGAAGTTTTTTAGTAGCTGGCTCAACTGAGAGTTTATTAGATAGGGCACTTTCGCGTGAATATGCATCATTTTATCGAAAATCATATCAGGGTCTGTGCCGTCGGAGTGAGACTCACTGAGCCATTCTGATGCATTATGAATAATTGCCCTTAATGCACCGTATTGTTCTTTCAGGGTATTAGCAAAGTCTAGAACGGCGGCTGTTGTTGATAAGTCGGCATGCAATGTTTGCACGCCATGGGCTTGAAGTTGGGCAAGGTTATCCGTGTTGTTTCGATAAGTTATAACAACGGGAGTTGCTTCGCTATGCAGCGCTAGCGCCGCAGCTAGACCCAGTCGTTGGCCGCCACCGGTAATAATAATAGGCGCAGCAACAGATGCATGATTAGATACTAAGTTCACGATGATGCCCGCCCCGCAATAGGGGAGACCGATACAGAATCTGCAAAGCATAAACCATAAGACTTTTCTACTTGTACTGGTGTTTTAAACACTTGAGGGTTGTTCATAATAATCGCGATGATATCGGCATTCAGCTTTTCAATTAAACGAAATTTTCGGACACAGGAAGGGTTAACGCTCCTAATTTCGATCAATCTACTACAAGATAGCGGCTATAGGCAATCGACAGTAGATGAATATTTATTTCAACCTGTATGGTCTTAGATCGAGTGCCTATAAAATCCCTTTTAAAATGCTCGTGCCGCGACCCTATGTTTGCTCATTATAACGTGAGAACTTTAACAACTTCGCTGTAGAAAACAAAAAAAGACATGACAATGACGGTCCTATAATATAGTCAAAATCGAGTGCTAATAAAAACGAGATAACCTCATGAGTATTTCTGAAGCGCGCTATGCGGGCGATAATGTCAAATTAATAAATACCACCATCGGACAACATCTGGATGCTATTGCGGCGAGAGATCCAGGCCATATTGCCTTAATTATGCCCCATCAAAATATTCGATGGAGCTATGCCGAGTTTGTCCAAAAGGTTAACCAACTTGCAACCGGATTATTATCCCTCGGCATCGAGAAAGGTGACCGTGTTGGTATCTGGTCTCCCAATCGCTATGAGTGGGTGCTGACCCAGTTTGCCACGGCAAAAATAGGCGCAATTATGGTGTGTATTAACCCATCCTACCGCCTGTATGAGCTTGAATACGCACTGAACAAAGTAAGCTGTAAAGCCATTATCGCCGCGGAGAGTTTCAAAACCAGTTACTACCTTAAGATGCTGCTGGAACTTGCGCCTGAATTAGAAGCCAGTAAGCCGGGAGAACTCTTATCAAAAAGGCTACCACACCTCAAAACCGTTATTCGAATGGGTGAGGCCACATCTCCAGGTATGTTCAACTTCAGCAATGTATGTGAAATGGGCGGTGAGACTGAATGCAGAAAACTCGAAGATCTCTCAAAGACACTGGATCCGTCCGACGATATCAACATCCAATTCACCAGTGGCACTACAGGGACACCGAAAGGCGCGACCTTGTCTCACACCAACATACTAAACAATGCCTACTATTGTGGCATCAGCATGCATTTTAACGCCGATGATATCTTGTGCATTCCGGTGCCGATGTACCATTGCTTTGGCATGGTATTGGGAACGCTAGTCTGTGTTGCCCATGGCGCAACCATGGTTCTACCTTGCGAAGCGTTTGACCCAAGATCTGTGCTACAGGCCGTGCAAGATGAAAAGTGTACGGCACTGCACGGTGTCCCTACTATGTTTCTTGCGGAATTGGATCTAGCTGATTTTTCAGACTTTGATCTGAGCTCGTTGCGGACCGGCATCATTGCAGGCTCCACTTGCCCCGTTGGACTCATGAAACGCTTGATCGGCGAGATGGCACTCACCGAGATTGTGATCGGCTACGGGCAAACCGAATGCAGTCCCATCAACTCCATGACGGCTATTGAGGACACTTTCGAGCGCCGCGTAACCACCGTTGGCCGCCCGCACACCAATTGGGAAATGAAGATCATACGTGAAGACGGATCTACCGCAGCGACAGAAGAAACCGGTGAGGTCTGCGCCCGCGGATACGGCGTCATGCAGGGATACTGGGAAGATGCGGAACGGACTGCTGACACTATCGATTCAGATGGCTGGCTGCATTCGGGGGATCTCGGCGAAATGGACGCAGAGGGCTTTGTCAAAATCACTGGTAGGATCAAGGATATGATCATTCGTGGTGGCGAGAATATCTACCCAAGAGAAGTCGAAGAGTTTTTCTATAGTCACCCGGCGATTCAGGAAGTGCAGGTATTTGGTGTCCCCGATGAAAAATACGGCGAACAGGTGGCCGCCTGGATTCAATTAAAAGAAGGTCAGTCGATGTCAGCCGAGGCACTTCAACAATACTGTGCGGGTCAGATCACCCATTATAAAGTACCCAAACATATTAAACTGGTGAATGAGTTCCCAATGACCGTCACAGGAAAATTACAAAAGTTTATTATGCGCGATGAATACGCTACTGAACTTGGACTGTCATAAGAGCCGGCTGCCTGCGACAGGATAACTACGCTAGCGCAATAATCTCTGCCTGTGCCTGTACCCGCTTGCATGGGCGGGCCGTCAATTATGGACGATTTCAGTCAATCTTCCAACACAGCCCTGCCACCTTCTATCGGAACCCCTGTGCGAGCTAGCAATTTGTGGGCTTAGGAAGGACTAATATTTCTAACTTCGCTCAATTTATTACAAGGTAAAGGCTACAGGCATTCTATACAGGTCAGGGGCAAGCGCCCACGAATCAGCACAAACACCCGTTTGAGCCCACCGCTTCATCGCGATAATTTTCTCAGCAAAGCGCCTATTTGCAGCCACAGGGTTTTCGCTAAAAATATTGGTACGCCTAGAGGATGTTGTTTGATTTTTCTGGCCAGCAGCCGTTTTAGCGCTGCCGTACCATCATAGTTGCCTTCACGTTGCCCGTGACCCGTGTGTATATCAATGGCGGGCATATCTATGACATCTAGGTTTAATGACAGCGTGAGGTTTTCTGTTTTGGGCAGCAGACATTCTTGGTCTGTGCAGGCCTGATAGCGCACCAATATATTGATATCAATACTGGGCACGTCAAGGGGCCGACACTCGCTGGCCAATTCGCCGGTTGCGTAAAATGGATAGATGAGATCTACCGTGCCATGCCAGACGTTTAACTCTGCAACGCCGGGCAGCGTTAACTTTTCTGTTGCAGGTAGCTCAGGGGGCATCACCATGAATCCCTCTGGCCCCGCTATTGTCACAGTTGTCGCAATCATACCGTCTGGTACCGGAGGGCCATAGATATGTATGCCATCTGGTAGTTCGAAACGCACCACTAAGTGCCTTACCACACCCTGTCTTACAGTGCCTTTGCCGCCATGAACTGCAACGGTGAGGGCAATGTCTTGGTCACCGCCTGTTGCCTGAGGAGCGTTCTCATCTAGGTTGAGTTGGCCTAATGCCGCGTCGATATAGAGTTCAGGGCTGTCGCGCTTTTTGTATGAGTCGTGAAAGAACTTGGCAACCACCACGCCCTCTTCATCTGTGACATATACGCCTGGGTATGGAATACCATACAGCAATGCATCGTTTCTGGTGACTTGTTCGTTGAGAATGCCGAATTGCTTGATGACCTCTGAATCAATGTCAGAAAGTAATGGAAATAAAATACCTTGTCTCTCGCCGAATTCGCTCAGTGTTTCCTGATCGTCATAGGATATGGCGTAAAGACAAATGTCCTGTTCGGTAAATTTACCAAGTGCGTCGCGAAGCTCGCCGAGCTGCGTCCAACAGGGGGGTCACCAAACCGCTGATCGATAGAAAACCACTACCGATTTTCGACCCGCTCGATCGTTGTGGTAGTCCACTGGAGTGCCGTTTGCATTTGGCAGAGTAAAGTCTGGTAGCCGCTGGCCAATTTCTGGGCCTGTTGAATGTCCTTTGGGCAAGCCGGCTCGTCCTGGATGGCCCAAAGGCGCCGGTGCATCAAAGCCGTGATGGTCTCTCTCCACTACCATAAAGTTGATCCTGCTTTTTTACCCAACGGCGTCTCATTCGTTGGATTTATTAATGGAAGTCATTATATTCTTTTCAAGGCGAGTAACAACCCGCATTTATGTCGCTGCACAATTTTGCTGCTTGCATTCACTCTCTTTCCTTGAGACGCCGCAACGAAAAGAATTAAATGCAGCCTGTGGCGGTATTAATGATGGAGCCGGGAAAGTTACCCTCCCCTTTTTAAAGTCGAATAACAGCTAGGGGATAAAAATATCAGCTATCGAACCCAACCAAGACGCGCTATGAGCAATGACCGAACACAATCCGGATAAACCGGTATGCATGTTTAATTTACTTAAGTACCGCGACACTGCTGCCACAGGCTTCGGTGTGGACGGTATGAGCGGGCCTAATACTCTCGCCCTGCCGAGATAGGCGAAAGTCTCCCACTGTTTACTACCACGACACAAATGACTCAGCAGCCAACATGAATGGTTGGGCCCCCGGCAGCGGCATGTCGCTTTTAGGATTAGTCGCTGTCGATTCTTCCCCAATCAGCACAGCAGGAAAACTCAACAATAGGGATAAATAACACGGCGTTACGAGGCTCATATCTCACATCCTCGAAGGCAACGATGATAAGAATAACGAGCACAGCATTCACTACGGCAGGTGCATAGCCGCCATTACTGTGCATAATTACAATAACGGGGGCAATAAATCCATTGAAACGCTTCTATTCATCGGGCCCCTGATCGAACGCCGCACCACCCCTACGACTTACGGTAGCAATCTCCTCTATTGGCTTTCGTTTCAGGCGGTTTAAATGTTTGATAGGTTTTTTAAAGATATAACACAGGCACGCCATCGCGCCTACCTGAAAAGAAGTGCCGTGATTTAACCTGCGGCTCTTCCGGCCGCCTCACGGCTGTTATAATACCGTTAAGCCTTCAGCAGTGACTATTCCCATAAAACACGGGGTAAAAAATTTACTATTGTAAATAAAGCTAATAACTGCCAATTTGATTTCGAAAATACTGGGTTACCAGTGAAATTAGCCCCTCAATTTGTTGATATTCTTGATCACCTGCGGCCCTATTCTTCACAATTGATAAATCGATCAATAAGCTGAGGTATAGTCTGGTATAGTCTGGTATCAACCCCACCCACATGATTGGCTGCCGGACAGGCCTCCAGTGGCGGGAAAACCGTAAGGCGGTTCGGTCCCCACTCCAAACTCACATAATAGGTAACAATATGACCACAGTAGAAGTCATCGAAAAAATCGGTTCAAACGCGCAAGCAGTCTGGAATATTCTCGGCGATTTTGGCGGCCTAAAGGCTGGAGGACACATCACGGAATTCTCCCTTGATGGCGAAGGTGTAGGTGCCGTTCGGACAATTACTATGGGAGGCACGAACATCGTGGAGCGCCTCGAAGAATTCGACGCAGAAAACAGATCCCTCAAATACGCACTGCTTAACGATGACAGCCCTCTACCAGTCAGTCAGTACTCTGCGACTATAGAAGTCATCAGTGACGGAGAAGATGCCTGCACGGTTAAATGGATAGGTTCATTTGAACCCAAAGGCGTACCGAAATGGTTAGCAACTAAAGCGGTCCGAAGCATTTACACTCGCGGCATAGCCCGAGCACGGGAAGAAACAGGAGGGTAACGTCCTACCCACATGTTTCTTCAGCGCGCGCCTAAATGAAATAGCGGTTTGAGGGCAGAAAACAAATCATCTACCGACTTCTGATAGCTTGACCTGCTTGAGCGATAATGACTGAGACCAATACAGTAAGTGTATTGGCCGTCTTTAACTGCATACAGAACACAACTCTGACAAGGATCTCAGTGATTTTTACTGGATCAGTGAGGCGGCTGTTATAGCTATTTATTTAACCCCATAATTGAGCCGTTAACCCTGATACTACTCTCTACTCACTGCTCATAGTTAACTGGGTAAGCGCGTGTGGGCCGCCAGAAAAGGCGCCCCGTCTTAAAGCGATAGAATATCGCCACACTCCCTCTAATTTTTAGTCGAGGCGTTTTACTTCCGTTGACCCTCGCAGTTCTGCTGAGTGATTGGCCGACGTCAAAACGTAAACGTCACGCCAATAACGATTACTGATATCTAGCTCTGCAACACAAATCCTTCCAACAGCTCAGCTACGTGGTTAGATAAATCATAGATATCGGCGGTCTCCGAAAATCTCCTCCCTTTATCAAACCAAATATCCCGAGGTTCGCAGAGTAATGACGCTAGATTCTTATTAAAACTGGATTGATCAAAAGGCGACGCATCAACAACGCCCATACCCTCATCTGCGACATAATATGCGTAGCCACATACATCGGTTGTTAAAACAGGCAACCCAGACACCATAGCCTCAAGTAATACCGTCCCAGTATTTTCAAAATAGGCAGGATGAATAAGTAGATCGCTACCCATTAAAAACCGGTTTGCATCATCTCGCCCGGAAAAAAACGTGATCATAGACTCGACATTAAGCTTTTTGGCAAGCTTAATAAATGATGCAGGATTATCCTTGCCAACCACAAACAATTTAGTGTTAGCTTTTTCCTTATCTGAGAGCCCACTTAGCGCCCTAATAGATCTATCGAGGCCCTTTGTTTTAAAACCTGACCCCAGAGCAAGCAGTAATTTTTCGTCAGGTTGAATATCAAATTCTTCTCTAAACTGAGTTCTTACTGCCAAATAATTGTTGGGTAGAATTCTATTTTTGGCGATTCCTGGTGGCAGTAAGTGTAGCCTTTGATCCGGCGTTTTATAATAGCGTTGAAATTTCGACTTCTCTTTTTCTGCGATCAATAGAACCTGCGTTGTAGACTCTCGAGAAAACACTGCACTTTCATATTTAAGTGATTCCCTAGCACGCTTTGTCAATCGATAGAGTAGACCTTTCTTTTCATAGGCCTTGGTTGCAAAACAGGAATCTGCCGCATAGTAGACGTCGAGCCCCGGCATCTTATTAAATCCAAACACTAAATCAAAATCTGCCTTCGCTAAACGTTCTTGCACACCCTCATAAAATGACCGATTACGCCGCTGATTTGTAAAGCCCGTAATATTAACGATATTCACTGAAATGTTTTCAGGGCTATCACCTTCCCACAGGCCACAGAAAACCTCGACAGTATGACCACGGTTCATACACGCTTTCGCTATAGCTAACATGTCGCGCTGGAGCCCTCCAAACGGAAAGTATTTAAAGAGGCAAAACGCCATTTTCATAGTTTAAACCCGCTCTTAAATTGCAAAAAAAAATTAGGTATTTACACAACGTTTTACAATTTCGCTGATCTCATTATCATCTTGCCAGTTTTTTAGCAGTCTTTGGCTGTCTTTTCTAAAGCCCTTCCCAGATTTTTTCTGAGACAAATTGAGTTGCACCGCATCTAAGTCTGTCACCCAAAGGCTGCTCCCAACCACCAATAGATTTGTAGCCTTCATATCGCCATGTGAAAAACGGTAACGCTGCATCATTTGAAAGAGATACGACAAATCCACAAGATAGCCAGAATTTTCGTCCGAAGCAGATATTTTATCCTTTAGATCAACACCCTTCACATATTCAGCGATAAAATAGGCTTCTCGCTTTAAACCACCGCGATTTGTCTCTAAGAACGCGACGGGCTTTGGCGTATGAATGCCGATCATAGTCAACCAATTAGCTGCCAGCCAAGATATTTTTGCTCTGCTGGCCCTAAACTGCCTCTTCAACAAAACAAGCAGATTTTTTTGATTGTAGCGTTTGATAACATAGGCCTTATTTTCAAGCTCCACCAGACTAACAGTAGAGCTGTTACCTAGTTTCAATGGCTCGCCGTTTTCCATTAGTTTATCAATATCATTATCTAACAAGTGCGCAACTACACCATGGTATTCTCGCTGTTGCATACCCGTATAACCCGCTTTGCTGATCGTCTGGTATTGCGTGCAATCACGCATCGTTTTTGACAGCGCTTTATCAAAACGCTTTTTTTGAATCTGTAACAATAAATCTCGGAATTGTTGAGTATCTATTTTCTGATCGGCAAAATCGGCGCAATAATAATCTATTAACTCTGTCAATGAGCCAATATTACAATCATAAAATTGCGCCAAAAAAAGCGCGACGTTCTCTCTAAATTCTTTAGCATGTTTTACTTTTCTTACGGTCGCCGTATCAATTGCCACCAAACCATTATCATTGAAAATAAAATTACCTAAATGAATATCATGCTGAATGAGCTTCGCTTGATGGAACTCTTTCAGCATATTAAAAGCTGCCAAAAACCAATCTTCTTTATCGACTAGCGCAAACTCTTGCCGCTGATAACGCTTTGAGAGATCTTCGCCATCGACAAATTGATAGACTAATATGGCAACACTAGGATCAATAATCTGCCATAGAATCGGTGCCGTCTTGATCGCCGCCTCATCGAGCAATTTCAAGCCTTCAATCTCTCGACGCGCTTCACGCACCTTACTACCGAGGAAGCACTTAATAACGACACTCTTGCCATTAGCAAAGCCTCGATAAACATAACGCTTACCTTTTATCTCTCGAAGAAGCTCAGTTAACTCTAAACCTACACCGTTAACGAAAGGTATTCCCGCGGGTAACATGCCGCTGTCAATTATTTTTGTCAAATGATTCTTATCAATCTTCATCGATACAGCCTTTTGACAAAAACCGGGGGAGCTCGATTAAAGTCCTTCGCATATAGCGACAGCGCTTTCTGCATTACCTTCGACCAAAAGTCACCATTCTCTTGCAGTTCAACACGCCAACATCGACCACTATAATGACTAATAAAACGGTAGCAGTCTCGTGAGGTGAGACCTATATCAAAGGCTGAAAAGAATAACCCCGCAACATCTTTCAACAACCAGCGAGGAGGAACACCACCACTCCGAATTTGAGCTCGATGCAGATCAATAAGCGATATGCGTCTATCTTTAATAGCAATGGAGGGCGTGTCGTCCATCAAGAAATGACAGAGATAAAAGTCCCGATGATTCATACCCGATGAGTGCATTTTGGCAGCCATGCTTGCCACTCTTTGCAGTAACATCTGCTTATCCGTAAATTCAGGGGTAGAATCAACCCAAGGGCGACAAAGGTCTTCGAGACTTATCGTATTAACTAGATCTTCCGTAATAATAAAAGAGAAGCGCTGAGCCGGATTGATTCCCCATTCGCCATGAGCAACTGCCTTCATAGTATCGACATGCTGCGTTTCTAAATGATAGATAGCCTGCCATTCATTCTTGGCACTGACGATCGGCAGACGAAATGAAACTAGATTTTTAAAGATCTCGCCCCAACCAATACCATAATGTCGCTTAAGGAAATAGGAGTTACCAGCAACTTCAAACCGAAGGGTAGTACGACCCTCTAGTTGCCGGAAAACTTCACCATCGATCTTGCCAATCTTGTCAGGGATAGAGCCCTGACAGTAATCAGGGAAATGGAATTCTTCCGAGATATAACAGGATGACGTCATCCGTTTATCTCCGCCTTGCAACCATGCTGACGGCGTTTTGGCGGGAGCCTTGAGTGACGAAATCCCACAAAGGAATCTACTAAAACTGCTGTAATATTCATGGTCTTGTCAATTTTCATAGCTTTATCAATCGGCATACATTTGAATGAATTTAGAGACTGCTATGACCTATGGCATTTTCGATAAAATCGATAACAGCTGCTGGAAAACACTATCGGGGGTAAACGGTCGAAACACCTTTAGCGCAATTGTAGCCCCCAGTTATCTGGCCGCGGTGGCTTCTGCTGCAGCCCGGTGAGCCCACCTCTTACCATGGGGCACCCATTAATTTAGACCTAGCCAAACCGTACAACGAAACCGTAGGTTTATCTGCCGCTGCAGCCAGAACACCGCGACCCGTATCAACGACGACAACACCTGAAGTCTTGTTAATGACTGACGCGACACTCTTCAAAATGAGCTTTGGCAACACTTGGGTTTGAGTATAGCAAGAATCGACGCCCCTATTTCGATCAATCTACTACAAGATAGCGGCTACAGGCAATCGACAGGCTCGTGCTTTGAAGGGCTTATTATGTTTCACAATCAAACTCAGGAATCATAATCGGACAGTTTTTTACTTAGAACCAGCCTGGTCCATCAGCGAGGAGACCATTTATTGTTAATAGGTGGCTCTATCAGTCTTCGAGAATTATCCAGATTGGGCCGGTCCAAGCTCGCTCGCTATTGGTTGACGTTACTAGGGGTAACGCTTTCGGGCAAAGAAGATGGGAATATGATTTTTATCACACTGACATTTTCGGTAGGAAAAACAAGAAATTTAACTGGATAAAGTTTTTCGAAAATCCAATAGGAGCAAGCGATGTAACTTCATGTATTGCTATCGCTCGGCCGAAATCCATCGCAGGATGGGATCTTTTTACAAAACTCTGGCCAAATCTATTGCCATAAAAATTATTAGACGGTAAAGCGTGGCAATCATGCTCAGTATTGAGTAGTTAGTGGACTTATGGAGGGGCACACAATAGGTATATAGTCCTTACAAAGCCTCCCGCCAGTGGCAAAAACTTTGCTGCTCTCCAAAACCCCACAATAGGCACAGATGGAAAATCTGTAAAACCTATTACTATTGGACATAACGTTTCTATTGGCGTCAATTCCTGTATCGTAGGAAGTGAGCTACACCTTGGCAGTAATGTAGCTATTGGAGCTATGAGTTTTGTTAACAAAAATATTCCAGATAACTCCACTTACACAGCTCTCAAATCCCCCAAGTCCTCGTTCAAGAGCCCACAAAATGAATGAAGCTACACCACTATTCTCCGCTATCATCCCCTGTTACAACTATGGAGATCGTATATCAAGAGCCATAGATTCAGTGACTTTCCAAGCCGGCAACGACTGCGAAATTATCGTCATCAACGATGGCTCTACCGATAACAGCGCGTCGATATTAAAAGACTTATACACACGCGGTGAGAACTTTTCTTATTTCAATAAAACCAATGGCGGCGCTGCCAGCGCAAGAAATTACGGCATTGACAAGTGCCGTGGGCGCTACCTCATCTTTCTCGACGCCGATGACGAAATGGCGCAAGGCGCTCTCGACGCCCTAAGAGAAGCTATTCAACAGCAACCCGATATTGATGTTTGGGCCGGTGCTCACTCCAATATTTTCCCCGACGGCAATGAGACGAAAGCCTCAGAACCTAATTTTTCTCAAACTGGCTACCTGCGCTTACACGACTACATCAATAAAAAAGTTAGCTTAGTCAACGGAGCTCTCGCTAGCAAACGTTATATTTTTGATAAAATCCGTTACCCGGAAGATCTCAAAAACAGCGAAGATATCCCTGTCTTTGCTCAGTCCGTAGCTCTTTTCAAGTGCCAATCTTTAGCAGCCAACATGGTTCGCATAAACAAGCATAGAGACAGCCTCCGCCATAACCTTGACTTCCTAATCCAGGGCCACCTTCACGTCGTCGACCACACTTTTCGAGAAGAGCTTTTTCCCAAAGAATTAATGGTTCTAAAAAGGAGTTATCTCAGCCAGCGTTGCCTTTCTTTATCTAGGATACTTATCAAAGCCGGGCAAAAACAACAAGGCCGAGCCTTTTTCCATCAGGCGGTAAAAGCTCGTAAAAGCGCTATCCTAAAATGGCCATACTTGAAAAATTACCTGCGGTCATTCCTGTAGAAGTAAACTCCTGCCGGAGGCCCAACTGATGCCAATTAAATCTCGGCCCGAGCATAGGAGGTATTAACGCCCCCTAACATTCGTCAATCTACTATAAGATAGCGAGTACAGGTAATCGCCCCACTATTACTAGTACTCACTGGTACAATTAGCTGAACGATTCTAAAATAATTACGCCCCCTTTTTTAATTGGGGGAACCACTGCAACGAACGCACCACTTTTACAGTCAGCGAGATTTATTTAAAAACAGGTAGGAAATCGGCCGATTTTTAGACTTAGAAATGGATTTTAAGGGCTGTTGATGTTTCGGTTATTATAGCTATAGGGAACAGTACTGCTACGAAATATACGGAGGCCGCTCTATTTTTAAATAGCGCGGACGCTCAGCTACAATAGGTGGCGTTTGTTTAGCATCATGCAATCCATCTCTATGACCGCCATGTCATTCTTGCGGCTAATGGGATACAGCCCCGTAATCACGAAACCTGCGTCTTCGTAAACTTTTAAGGATTCAAGATAGTGTGGCATACCCTCGTAAATAGGCATGAATGAAATTTCCGATTCTATCCCGATAATGAAGTCAAGCTTCTCCCCTGCACCTTTAAACACATTGAGATCATAGCCCTGAGTATCCATCTTCAGAAATATACGCCGTTGCGCACAATCTTTTATGTCTTCCGTGAGGAAATTTTCAACCGTCCTCACTGTAACGGTTTCTGTATCGAGCACTTTGATGTGCTTGTAATTTTCTTTACCAAATTCGTTTGGGGGAAGAATAGAGGAAAGGTCAGAACCTTCCATGATATTCACTTCAATTTCTCCAAGCGCTTCACCGAGTGCACAGGGATAGGCTTGCCAGTTGGGGTCGGGCTGAATAGCTTCCATCAACTTAATAAACGTAGTGGAGATAGGTTCAAAAGAATGGATCTCTTCCTTATAGCCTGCTGCTCGTAGCATTTTACCAAATTGACCGACATTCGCTCCGGCATCAATAACGAGATCTATTTTATATTCGTTGATCAAATTAATAAGGTGGGTATTCGAGCTAGGGTGTTTTTTACGTTTTATTAGCTCATACCCAAAGGTCTTGGCAATTTTTTTGTGTAGCTTCATCGAATGTAGGACTCATAGATAAATATCGGAAATCGTTTTTTCTTAAATAGTCATTATCGCGTCATAAAAGAAGTATAAGCCCACCATTACGATATGTCTTCCTAAACGTGGTTATCCGCCAAAATATTTCTACTCTATTGTCATCAGATATCGCCACTTTCCACCATTATTTAATCAGCTTAAAGGGTGTTGTATCCGTGTGATACTGTATAGCCCCCTTGGGGACACGTCATAGCTGTGGGACAAATGCCACAACCACGCTTTGCTAGAACTTAATGTCGGTCAGGGCTACATAGCAACGTTTTTTGAAACTGCAATAGACGCCCTCGGCAGCGAATCAGTAAACAGCAGAAGCGCCGAGGACAACGCAGATATGGTAACACTCCTAAAAACTTCGTAAACGCTAGATAACATGATACAAGCCATGAACCGCCGTTTGGTATATGCCTTCATACCAGAAGAACCCGTAAACGAGATTGGCACTCACGTACCACGACAGTGCAATGCGGCTTAGGTATATGATGCATCGACACCGCTTATTTCGTTCAATCTACTACAAGATAGCGGCTACAGGCAATCGACCGGCCATTACTTTTACTCAACTGTACAGCTACTAGTCATAAATCAATGGTTTGTTGGCTGTTTAAGGGGTTTTCGCTCTCCTGTACACAGCCTCCGCACTGGCCTCATGGGTGGTTGGTAAAATATCGCCATGATCTCTGTAATTCCTATGGGAAAGATACGCTGTTAGATCTAGATGAAGGTTCTTGGGCTTTGTCATTAGCTCATCAAGCGTTGGACAACGATAGCGAATGCGCTATGGCTTATTGGCAGAAGGGATATACAGAGGAGAAACCTAAGCATCACAATGAAACTGTAGCAGTTTTTTTAGAAATACTTGAGCTGTTAGACGCTGTGCCAAAAAGGTTTTTGATAGAATCGTATTTCGAAAATGTAAAAGACCGCCCAAATTTTAACGCTTTAGGAAAGCAATTAATGCCAACCTAAAGAGAGCAATGGGATTAAACAATAATCAATCTGATTACTATTACATCCCCCTCTTCTATCCACCTTATGCGCTTTCAGTCTCTGGGTCGCCAGCAATCCGAGAATGCAGCATCACTCTTGGTTCACTGTAGTCCCAGCTGCATGCCCGATGTAATAAGCATCGGTTATCCCACACTACTGCATCGCCCTTGGTCCATTGATATTGATAAGTGCGCTGCGGATCGCCTGTTGCGAAGTCCATCAGGTCCGCTAAAAATTTACTAGACTCGCCTTCGCTCATCTCAGGAATACCAAAAGCATGGCGGCCGATTGCCAAGCTCTTTCTTCCGGTTTCTGGATGTATTTTTAGCAGCGGCCGAAGCGGCGTGTCGTCTATATCAAGACCATAACCGATATACTCACTGTCGACGCTTTTAGTCTCCTCGCCGACAAGCTTCTGACTATGAACGAGCGAGTGATAAGCAGAAAGACCGGCTACTTGATTACGGCGACCCCCATCTAAGGCATCCCATGCTGCCCTCATGTCGGCAAAACCGGTATCGCCCTGAGCTTGCGGGACTACCTTCGCGCTAAACACCGCTCCTTTAGCCTGCACTGGCATATAGGTATTATCTTGATGCCAATGCATATTGCCACGAATAATTTTCATCATATCGTCGTCAGGTGCATCGCGCAGACTACCGTTTGGCAAAACATTGCTGAGCTCAACGGCCTCAACCCCTTTAATAAGATCGCCAAAGCGGGCAGCAAATGTCTGCTGCTCTGCATCACTCAAATACTGCCCAGGAAATATCAACAAGCCGTATTCTAACCAAGCCTGATACAAGGCGGAGAACTGCCTGTTATCAAGCTCATTAAGTCGAATATCAGTCACTATCGCGCCAAAGGTTTTATTGGCTAACGGCTTTAGCGAAAAATGGGATAACTCTTCCATAATGGAATGGCTCTTAGTGGACTTCACATCGTCCAACAGCTTATGAAATAATTAAAATTATTGCCAATAAATCTCAGAGTCTCTTTTGACGTATTTTTTTGAATATATGCAGTTTTAACACGGCTACTTTCGATCGAACTACCAAAAGCTAGCAGCTACAGGCAATCGACAAGCTATTTTTAGTACCTAACAATAACGTGATTAAACATAAAAATGGTGCGCTGGCCGCTTTAATATCTCCCGTTACGGCTTCCAACCGCTCCTAAGGACCTTATCTTCGACCAGCATAATATCGTCTGTTTAAGATTTCTTTGTGAATGTCATGATCCGTTCTTTCATATCGGGTCCGACGCCTTCACTTTCCATCACTTCCCATTGCAGGCCGGCATCCAAATGTCTGCCATCTGTGGCATCAAGGAGCCGTTTATTAGCGGCGTGGGAATAAACCGAATTTTCGCTAATTCGGCGGGCGAGCGCTTCGACCTCAGCATCAAATTTGTCTAACGGTACTGCATATTCAGCCAGCCCAATCCGCACAGCCTCATCGGCGCCAATCATATCTGCAGTGAACATCAGCCGCTTGGCTGTAGCAATGCCGACGCGCCGTGGGAGCCGTTGACTCATGCCCCATACCGGCGTAAGCGCCCATTTTGCGTGGGTATCACCAAATCGCGCATTGTCAGCGGCGATGATAAAGTCAGCTGCCAAAGCAACCTCAAGTGCACCTGTGTAACAGTGGCCATGCACAGCAGCGATTACTGGTTTAGGCAATTTTTCCATCAACCGAAGTGTTTCAGAATGCCAGCCGCGCGAAGGCACTTCTTCACCTTCGGCAATATCGCCTAAGTCATGGCCAGCAGAGAAACATTTCCCCGCTCCGCGCAGAACGATGCAATGGATGTTTTTGTCGGCACGCAAATCAAGAATATGCCCGCGAAGCTCCTTAAACACTCCCACAGTGAGTGAATTCAACTTGTCTGGACGATTCAAGGTCAGCCAAGCGCAGCCATCCTTGTCATTGCGAATCACAAGTTCGCTCGGTTCATTGGCCATCGGGACTTACCTCGTTATTGAATTGAGTGCACTGGAAATTTATTGGCGCTGTTATAAAAGCAGGACAAGTTCAACACTGAGATTGTCCCGATCAACGATTTCAGTCCATCTTCCAACACCGCCCTGTCACCTTCGATCGAAACCGGTTTTCTAGTTAGCAATTTTGGATTTAGGAAGGGTAAGCATCGCTGATTTTCCTCAATCTACTACAAGATAACGGCTACAGGCAATCGCGAGGCTATTATTAGTATTCCGGTCTACAGCTATCAGGCCTAAATCAATGGAGCATGCCACGTTTTGGCCCTAGGTCAAAACTTCTGCTGCGATGGTCGCACCCACTGTAGCTATTATCACTGGCATCCTGCTCTCTGATTCTTTTTTTGCAAGCGCTTCTCTACGCTGTAGTCTGGCGGGATGATCTGTGTAGATTCAACCAAAACCCAACAGCTAATAAAAAACCAACCTTTTCGGGTTGAGGTTTGTTATTTGGTCGAGGCGGAGGACATTGAATGCCTATAATGGAAGTGCGCGGTAGTTATGCCTGATGAGACGGCAGAACAAAAAACCTGATCTTGCCCTGCGTTCGTGAATCAGTTGCTATACAGGTATTCGATTGCATCGTTCACAAACGTATAACGGGGATGTTTATACCAACCGTAGAGCAAAGAGTTCCGTGGCTCTTTGTGAATTTTTGTCTGAAAGACTATTAGCTCGCCCTTCTCTTCGCGGAGCCAAAAATCCACATCATAAAGTTTGTCTTTGATACCGTCTACGTGGAAGTCAGTGCAGGCAAAATAAACGTCGTCACCAATCTGCCTGACGGGATCGTGAATCTGAACAAAGCGCAGTATTAGTGCTTCGTTGGTGACGTCATCAACAATGTTAAAACGCCCATCATCGCCAACAACGTTATCGATATGACGGTACATCGCCGCCTTAATGTCTTGAGCATAAACAATTGAGTCCACGTCAGCGACGCTTTCAGCACGGGTTTGAACAACCACACTGATCAACACCAGGGCCAGAGACCTTGTTAAAATTAGTCTTAACAAGGCCTGAGCCTTCAACTTACGAGACCCAACAAGTGATACCACGCTTAACAACTAAAAAACTCAGTGATCTTTAGACCCAGCCGCTTTACCGCCGTGCTCCTTCGCTTTTGCAGCCGCTTTACCGCCGTGTTCCTTCGCTTCTGTAGCCGCTTTTCCGCCGTGCTCTTTCGCATCTGCAGCCGCTTTACCGCCGTGTTCCTTCGCTTCTGTAGCCGCTTTGCCGCCGTGCTCTTTACCATGACCACCCGCCATTACGCTTGCGGGCAATACCATCATCAACAATACCAGTGCTAAATGTCTCATTTAAAACTCCCATAGAGTTACGATTCTATCTCTGTATTTCGGGCCTTTCCGCCCTCCTATCTATCTGCCCTTCCGTATAGCCCCGTATTCATCATCATGCATCATCGGAAGGGACGAGCCCTACGTTACGGCTTTTGAAAGGTTCAAGCAACAATTGTTTTGCCGAGAGCGTGTCGCCTCTCCCGTCCGGGAGCCCCATCGGTTTTGTACGCATAGCCTCGTGCGGCAACCAGGGCGCCAATGTACTAAACGCGAGGTCCCAAAAGCTGAATATCGTCGAAAAATTTTGGTCACCGTAAGTTCGGTCAACGAGATGATGTGCAGCGTGGAATCGAGGCGTCACGATCACGGCCGCCAACGGCCGCTCAATATTATCAGGCAAATCAATATTGCTATGGTGCATCTGCGCGCAGAGACTAACTATCGCCTCGAACAGAAACCAAGCGAATGCAGACGGGCCCCAAAGGACAATCCAAATCGCTTTCACCGCTGAAGAAATTAATAATTCACCCGGATGAAAACGTAGCGCGGTAAAAACATCCAGATCATTATCGGCATGGTGCGCTTTGTGGAAACGCCATAAAAAGGCAACGCGATGATTTGCCCGGTGCCACACATAGTCAAAACCATCTAGCACGATCACTGTCAGGACAAATTCGACCCAACCCGAAAGTCCTAACCAACGCCCTAGCCCCCAGCCCATTTGCTCGACATAAACAATCCATGCCAATAGCGGTACATAAATCAACAATCGCATGAGCATGGTGTTGAGTGCTGCGACCGCGGCATGAAGAGCAACCCGCTTTAGCAGAGGCGTGACTGCACGACGAAAGGTTAATAATCGTTCGAGCAATGCCCAAAACATTAGTCCACACAAGAAGACAAAAAGGCGACCTGTATCTAAATCAATATCCATAGCAACGTAATATAAACTAGCCAGCGGCGATATAGGAAGTATTAAACCCCCTTGTCCTTCGTCAACCTACTAAAAAAAGCGGGTACAGGCAATCGTCAGGCTATTATTTAGTACTCAGCAATACTGTGGTGAATCCCCAATTGTCTAATTTCCCCCAACTGAAACCTATCCTTGCGGTCCAAATTATTATACAAAAGCCGTGTAACAGCATAACTGTGCCGATGAGCACTTTAATCATGGAGATCAGGATGGTCGTTATCAACTAGCACTTTCTTCTAATGGCGAGCCATTGATCTACCACGAGATTATGGTACAGAATGGCCGTATTGACGGTAGTGGTGAGCTGTAATTGTATGGCCAGCTAACAATCACCACATTTAATTGAATTCGATGTGTGGGAATAAATTCAGTCCCCCTCATGTAAAAAAAATTCAAATCTCTCTTTTTTTACCCCGGGTGAGTGAAACAAGAATATTTTCCCGAAAAGGTGAAGGTAGCCTGCATAACCTAAATGCTTAGAGTTACCACGTCTGGTCCCAGCAAGAGAGGAATAGTTAGTCGAGGCAATAAAGCTTTGCTTGTTGTTGATACCTCTTCTTTGCAACGGCTTATTACCGCAATATTTGCGTCGCTCCCCAATATGTTGTCCCCTGAACGCCGGCAACGTATAACTCTTGTAGTTGTAAGAAGAATTCGGTCCAACTCGAACCCATATTTTATCGGTGTGAGGAACGTCGCTAAAGCTTCGCCATGCATAGGAGACAAGCTGACCGTCGATTATCGTTCCGACACAATAATCACCGCGTGCCAATGCGCTAGATAGCATCTCGGGGTCCATATCCAAGGCGGGATTACCGAGACTATAAGCCTTTAGTTCTTCATTAGTTAGCACTTTGCTGGGATTTGATGTGTCGCAATCGTCGTCTTCTTCATTTAAGAGGGGAGTTGAAAAAATGAGACATAAACTACCATTGATCCTAAGATATTTCGCACAAAATCGCGCAAAATAAAAATACAATGTCTTTAGTAGCCCCCACCGTTTTGACATACGAATGGCAGCTGAAATCGTTGAAGAATTCATAGATCTAATCTACCTTGCTGTCATTTTTCCGAAAAAAACGAAACCCGCTTTTCTTTGCACCGGGAGAATGAAATATATAGTAATTGCCAAAAAGTGAAATATAACCAGCATATCCCACTTCGGTGTTTCCGTGGAACGTCGAAGAGTGCCTGGAAGAATAATTGTGTGTCTCAATAAAGCCGACCGTATGTGTTTTATCTTTTCGGGTCTTTTCCTCTGTCATTATCGTTACATAAGAATGTATTCTTTGGCCGCGAAATGCTTCTTTAGTTAGGCTTTTAAAACCATAGCGACAATGAGAGTCAAAATCTATCCATATGTCATTGGTATGTTGGGTGGGGCCGTAAGATCGCCATACATAGCTGATCAGTTTTCCTTTCGTTATTGCGCCGGCACACACGTGCCCGAGGGAACAGAGTTCATGTACTTCTGCCTGGTCAATTCCAGTTCTGGATCAGCGCAAAATGTGATTAACTCTTCCTCGGTTATCAATCGATAGTCAACTTCCGGCGTGGGGTTGCAGGGAGGTTTATCGTGATTAAGAGGGCGAGTGGTAACTACACAGAAAAAGAAATTGAGGTTCTTTTTTATGGATCGCATGAGGAGAGCATATGCAGTTCCTAATATTCCCCAGCGTTTGATGTGTTGCTTTTGATTAGTATTCAATAACGGCATAACGTTACCCATTATCTACTATCGATAATATCTAGAAGATATCATATATTGGCAATTGTCATGATAATCGAGTTACCGTGAGTGCATCGCCCCGCCTTCGCTAGGCACTTTTTCGAAAAAATACTATGTCTAATCAGAATCTAGTGCCTGAATAGACGTTGCTCTTTGAGTATCGGCAAAACACGCGTCCTATTGTCAGATACTCTACCTTAGCCATCCGGAACACGGCAACCGTCTTTGTCGGTAGAGTGTAGGAAATATTAACATCCCTAACCTTTCGTTAACTTACTATAAAAAAGTGGCTACAGGCAATCGGCATGCGATCATTAAATTAGTCTCGAATAGCCTTGTGTCATCTTAATCATTAAAGGAACTTTCGTAACCAGTTGTTTGAAGTATGATCCAATGTAACCAAGGCACTTTTTCTTTCATATTTTAAATTGTTTAGTTACGCGATAAGAAAGTTATAGTCGGTATAAAAGTCTTATTGCTAATAATACTCGATTTTTTGGCTAAACAGATGGACGTTACTGTAGCTGTAATTCCGAGCAAGAGATTTTGACCTATTCCTGCCTTCGTTTTTTCGACGATCCTGAGGCCATTCTGGTGTGAATAAATTTGTACTAGTCATTCTCCCCGTTACCAGGATTAATTGAACGCTGTCCAATAGTATAAAATATACAGACGCCCTAGAATAGATAAGGACAAAAGGTGCGGCGAAGTATGTGGTGATGATCGATCAGGATCGAAATTACTATTAAGGAAGAAAAAGTCTGCCATTAAGATTCACCCGAACAGACTACTGTGTTTACACCGTACTTTGTGCAGAGGTTACACAACTCATTGCGTTGAGAAGGGAATAGAAGGTTTGACGAAAAAGACAGATTTTTTCGGTTCAGGTAGGAATCCTGACGGTATTTTAGATCAACTTGATCTCAATTCTGAAGTCTTTAATAGAGGTTATTCGAGGATAATAATTTCAAACCGCATTTACTCCGAATTTCAAAAGTATCTTGAAGTGGTTTTTTGTTGGTGAAAGTTTGAATCACAACTTTGCGGTTAAGGATAGTCAATGTCTGAATACTCGCGGATTTCCTGTCTTGCAGAAAGCCGGATTGACTTCGGAAAAGATTTTTTTGAAGCAGGAGTTTTTTGCTTGTTTCTCCGAGCCTGATAGCTGTCGCACTGAGTACTAATAGTAGCCTGTCGATTGCCTGTGGCCGATTTTTTGTAGTCGATTGAAGAAGAAGTGGGTTTTAATTCTTTCCTGTATTCTTCCTAATCTGACAAAAGAAACTTACCTTAGCACTGTTGTATTCATAGAACGATTGTATCCATCTGGATCAGTTAACTTGGTTTTAACTTTACTACGTGCATTCAAGAAACGAAGCCGTACGTTCCAATAAGCTATCTAGATTAGATTCCAAAACCTTCAGTTTTCTTGGGTCAAAGTGAGTTCTAGTATCGAGGCGATCCCTCACGAAAGCCACCTCCTCAACTACCTTATCGTGATTTCTCTCAATATCGCCTAACCCTTCGAGCCATTCCGTCGCTACATCCTTTAAGCCGACCCGTGACTCTGATGCCGGATTGTCGATGATTGTCTGAGCTCGCCGACGTGCTTGAATAAAAAATTTCTGGGAGGTTATTCGCTTCTTCTCGATCCTACCTAAAACTTCCATAGCACCAAGTCGGTGATCTTCTCGCCGGTTTGCCAATGCAATCCATAACGCTACGCAAGACAACGCCATTGCTAAAAAAGTAAACCAATTATTCAGGTCTTGTTCCATTATTCGCAGTCCGTGAATTCATTCATCTTGATTAGGCTGGTTGAGCATCTCTGACTTTAGACGCGTGTACTCTTTCTTGCTCTGCAGTCCTTTGTAAAGGGCCCAACCAGAAAACACCAACGCCAGGACGCCGATAAAGCCATTGATAACAAACATAGTAATTATCCGTCCTTGAACTCGAAAACAGTAATTATACCTCGGCTTAGCCGGTAAGGGGCAGATATTGACAAAGATGCGCCCCATAACAGGCGAAAATATCGTCGCAGACATCCTGTCCGGCCTTTCGGGGTTCATGATACGCGTCATTGCGTTAATTCATTGCCCCCAGTTTATCAGGCTTTGTTGGCTGTAGCAGGTGGGCTATAGAATTTGCCACATGAATGGATGCCGGACCGGCCGTCCCCTCTGATGGCGACCATTCCTTAACAATGCACCGGAAATAGTGTATTCTTTGCGCCGAATTTTGGCTGATTTCAGGCCTTACACATCCTGAATCTTTCCAGCCTGAGGCGCCGATAGCCTCCTCCCCCTGCGACCCTAGGATGGGCGAGTAACTAACAACAAACGAGAGGTTTAAATGAGCTTATATTCACAGTACATGGATGAAATCGCAACCCGTCAGAAAGACTTAGGGTTGCATCCAAAGCCTATTGATAGCGCCGAGCTGCTGTCAGAAATCATTGACCAGATCAAAGATACTGAGCATGAACACCGTGACGACTCGCTAAAGTTTTTCATTTACAACAGCTTACCAGGCACCACCAGTGCTGCCGGCGTTAAAGCGCAGTTTCTGAAAGAAATTATATTGGGCACGTCTGTCGAGGGCATTACTACAGAGTTTGCTTTTGAATTATTGTCCCACATGAAAGGAGGTCCCTCTCTCGAAGTTCTGCTGGATCTGGCGCTTTCTGATGACGCAACTACGGCAAAACAGGCCGCTGAAGTTCTGAAAACCCAGGTATTTTTGTACGAAGCCGATACCGATCGTCTTGAGACTGCTTTTAAGGCAGGCAATGCTATTGCTAAAGACATTTTGGAAAGCTATGCGCAAGCCGAGTTCTTCACCAAGCTGCCAGAAATCGCTGAAAAAATCGACGTGGTTACCTACATTGCTGGCGAAGGCGACATATCAACTGACCTATTATCGCCGGGTAACCAGGCACACTCTCGCTCAGATCGCGAGCTGCACGGCCAGTGCATGATGACGCCTGAAGCCCAGCAAGAGATTGTTGAGCTACAAAAGCAAAACCCAAATGCCAAAGTGATGTTGATTGCTGAAAAAGGCACCATGGGCGTGGGCTCATCTCGTATGTCTGGGGTAAACAACGTTGCACTGTGGGCCGGCAAGCAAGCAAGCCCATATGTACCGTTCGTTAACTTCGCACCGGTTGTTGCGGGTACCAACGGTATCTCTCCAATCTTTCTAACGACGGTTGACGTAACCGGCGGCATCGGCCTTGATCTGAAAAACTGGGTTAAAAAGGTAGACGCTAGCGGCAACAACGTTTTGGACGAAAACGGCGATCCCGTGTTGGAACAAGCTTATTCCGTGGCCACCGGCACCCTGCTGACTATCGATACCAAAGCCATGAAGCTGTACAACGGCGACAACGAACTGGCTGACGTATCCTCTGCATTCACCCCGCAAAAAGTCGAATTTATGAAAGCCGGCGGTTCTTACGCCGTTGTATTTGGTAAGAAGCTGCAGTCGGTTGCTGCCGAAGCCTTGGGTATTAAGATACCTCAGGTATTTGCACCGTCTAAAGAGATTTCAAACCCAGACCAAGGTCTTACCGCCGTTGAGAAGATTTTCAACAAGAACGCTGTGGGCGTTGCCTCTGACACACCATTGCATGCCGGCTCCGACGTTCGTGTACGCGTGAACATTGTAGGTTCTCAAGACACCACAGGGCTGATGACCTCTCAAGAATTGGAATCGATGGCGGCAACCGTTATCTCTCCAACCGTTGATGGCGCTTACCAGTCTGGCTGTCACACCGCTTCTGTCTGGGACAGCAAGGCGCAGGCCAATATTCCTAAGCTGATGACGTTCATGAACAAGTTCGGTCTGATCACCGCCCGCGATCCCAAAGGTGTTTACCACGCCATGACTGACGTTATTCACAAAGTGCTGAACGACATCGTTGTGGATGACTGGGCCATCATTATTGGAGGTGACTCTCACACCCGGATGTCCAAAGGCGTAGCCTTCGGCGCTGACTCTGGCACTGTTGCTGTCGCCCTGGCTACTGGCGAGTCGGCCATGCCTATTCCAGAGTCTGTGAAGGTAACCTTCAAAGGCCACATGAAGAGTTACATGGACTTCCGTGATGTGGTGCATGCCACTCAGGCGCAGATGCTGAAGCAATTTGGTGGCGAAAACGTCTTTCAAGGCCGCATTATCGAAGTTCAAATCGGCACATTGATGGCTGACCAAGCCTTCACCTTCACCGATTGGACCGCCGAAATGAAGGCAAAAGCGTCTATCTGTATTTCTAATGATGAGACATTGATTAAGTCTCTGGAGCTGGCCAAGAGCCGTATCCAAGTGATGATCGATAAAGGCATGGACAACCACGTAAGCATGCTACAAGGACTGATCGACTTGGCCGACAAGCGCATCGCTGAAATACAGTCGGGTGAGAACCCAGCTCTGGCGCCAGACAACAACGCTAACTACTACGCAGAAGTGGTTATTGACTTGGACCAAATTGACGAGCCCATGATCGCCGATCCAGATGTGAATAACGCAGACGTATCTAAGCGTTACACACACGACACCATTCGCCCTACTTCCTTCTATGGCGGCACCAAGAAAGTCGACTTGGGCTTTGTGGGTTCTTGTATGGTTCACAAAGGTGACATGCAAATTATCGCTCAGATGTTGCGTAACTTGGAATCTCAAGGTGAAGTTAAGTTCAAGGCGCCACTGGTTATCGCACCACCAACGTACAACATCGTTGATGAGCTGAAAGCCGAAGGCGACTGGGAACTGCTGCAAAAGTATGCTGGATTCGAATTTGACGACGATGCACCGAAAGGCGCTGCTCGTACTGCTTATGAGAACATCATGTATCTGGAGCGTCCTGGATGTAACCTGTGTATGGGTAACCAAGAAAAAGCCGCTAAAGGTGACACCGTTCTGGCCACCTCTACCCGCCTGTTCCAAGGTCGGGTGGTTGAAGATACTACCGAGAAGAAAGGCGAGTCCCTGTTGGCATCGACGCCAATGGTTGTACTGGCGACTGTTCTAGGTCGTATTCCAACCCTCGAAGAGTACAAGGCTGCCGTTGAAGGTATTAACCTGACTGACTTCGCGCCGCCAGCAGAAGATCTAAGTGTTGAGCCGGCAGTACAAGCCGTGAAATTTGTCGAGGCCTAAGACGCTTGATGAGATGGCCATTAATCTAAGGGGCTAGGTCCTAGCCCTTTGGATTCGTTGCCGAACTAGCGCGAAAAAGACCCTTCGACAGAATTCCATACACTGAGTTTTTTAAAATCCTTCCGGTTATCCTCTGTTACTACATCAGTACCCTTCGGTTATTTCACCGGAGCGCTCTCTTCCATTCGCTGGCTGATACCCCATAGCGCTTTTTAAAGGCTTTCTAAAATGCGCTTAAGTCTTGAAAAAAAAGTCTCTGACCAATATCGGTTAAAGGCTTGTCACTGTTAGCCAGTAGATTTTCAGCCAGCTCCTCATAGAGCTCAGCTGAGCCGCCAAATACCGTCCCCACATGTTTCCGCTCAAACAGCTCTCCTATTTCCGACCCAGTAACGCCTGCATTGCACCACCGTGTGTCGTAATTAGACTAATAGATGGCGCACATTATCAAATGATACGCTGTCTTTTTGGGTAATCTCATACGGCTACAATAATGCTCAACAGTTGTAGCGTTGTTATGCCACGGAGGCTCGATGAGCTTATTTCTGTAAAGAGAGGGATTAGTCATGTCTAAATTGCTTGATGGTATAAAAATAGTCGATCTGACCCATGTCTTGGCGGGACCCTATTGTGCCTACCAGCTAAGCTTACTGGGTGCAGATATTACTCGCATCGAAAACCCTGCATCAGTTGACCTTCCACGAATCCTTGATGCAGACCGTGGACGGCGAGACAAAGGCATGGGGGCTGCATTTATTGCTGCCAATTCCAACAAACGTTCTGTTGCGTTTGATCTGAGTCACGAAAAAGATCAAGAACTTGCCCGCCAACTTATCGCAAATGCTGATGTGGTCCTCGAGAATTTTCGCCCAGGCGTGCTAAAAAGGACGTCGGTTTATCTGATCAAGAAATTACTGAACTGCAAGAAGCTGGAGTGGTCGGTGTTTATGATAAGACAGGAAAAGTGCTGAAAATGATGAATCTTGTCAGTCATTAGACATTTTTATCCATGAACCTGGGAGAAAGATAATGTGGGACCCGAAATACATCACCTTAGAAATGTCCGAAAATGTTGGCATTGTGGCCTTCAGTAATCCGCCTTACAATTTATTCAACCTGCAAGCGCTAGAGGAGTTACAGTGGACTTTTAGAAAGCTGGATGCCGACAACGAATGCCGAGCAATTGTCCTGGCTGCTTAGGGCAAGGTATTCTGCGCGGGCGCGGACCTAACTACTGATTTGGCAGAGGGTATTGATTTTGCTGAAGCATCGTCAAATTTTTACCGTCTCGCTATGACATTTTTCGATACCAAAAAACCCATGATTGCAGCTGTTCAAGGCGCGGCAGTTGGCGACCGACGATTTTCGCGAAGGAATAAAAGCTGCATACCAAAGACGAGAACCTAATTTCACTGGATGCTAGACCTAGACTGAATCTAAAGTCGACAATGATGCCGAGGGTTATATGCCAGCAAAAAATTTAATACGCGGTAATGAACAAAAGCATATCGATGACTACCCCAGTTCTCGAGAAGCAAACTATGTCTTGGGATTGCTGTTTTTGGCCTACGCTTTTTCGTTTATTGATCGGCAGGTCCTTGGGGTAATGGTCGGCCCTATTAAAGAAGATCTTGCGCTCAGCGATTTTCAGTTCAGCTTACTTCAAGGCGCTGCATTTGCCATTCTCTACAGTGTAATGGCTCTTCCTTTTGGACGAATGGCAGATACCAAGAACCGAAAATTAATTATGGCCATGGGGGTATTTGGCTGGAGTTTGATGACCATCGGCTGCGGCTTGGCAAAGAATTTTACGCAGCTGTTTGTGATGAGGATGGGAGTTGGTGTGGGCGAAGCGGCATTGTCTCCAGCCGCTTACTCGACCATTACTGACAGTTTTCCTCGGGAGAAACTGACGAGAGCGCTGGCAATTTATAAAGCCGGCATGTTGGTTGGCGGCGGCCTGGCATTGCTTCTGGGCGGGATTATATACGACTACTACGCGTCGATACCCGATTTATCAATGCCACTATTAGGCGCCATGAAGGCTTGGCAGGCGACCTTTGTCACCGTCGGGCTACCTGGGTTTTTACTGGCCGTCATGATTCTTTTCATCAAAGAGCCCGGGCGCAAAGGCATGTTGCGGTCTCCTGAAGATGACTCTCCAAAATCATTGAAAATCGGAGAGGTTTTTGCCTTTATGTTTGTGCAGCACCATCAGCTCTATATCAGTCTGTTTGTGGGTTGTTCGATACTTGCCATCATAAGTTATGGCTTTTCGTCGTGGTTCACAGAAATGCTGATTCGCAACTTTTCTCTGACTCGCAGTTATGCGGGCTCGCTTATGGGGTCTGTAATAATTGCTGCGGGGCTTTTGGGGGTACTTTCAGGTCCATCATTTGTTGCACTGCTACAAAAACGCGGCTTCGCGGACTCAAATATGCGCGCTTTAATGCTAATAACTATCGCCCTTATCCCAACAGCCATCGCCGCCCCACAAATGCCCAACTATATACTGGCATTGGTGCTAATGAGTGTGACGGTTTTTCTGCAGGCCGCCTATGTCGGTGTTGCCGCCGCTGCGGTTCAAATGGTTACGCCCAATCAGATGCGCGGCCAAGCTACTGCCATCTATCTTTTCTCTACTAATATGTTGGGCCTAGCATTGGGCTCAACGCTGGTAGCAGGGCTCACTGATTTTGTCTTTGCTAATGAAAGAGCGCTGATGCATTCGCTATCGCTGATCTCGGCAATCCTCCTGCCACTGGCGGCGTATATTTTTTGGAAAGGATTGAATGCATTTTCTGTCGCCATCAAGCGATCAGAGGACTGGAGTTAATTGCAAAAATTAAGCGGCAGCGATCGCGGTTAAAATTGGGCTTCAGGTTGTATCGCTCAACAGCCCAGCGAAAAAAAGCGCCGTCGCTTGAACTGCGACAAACGATCAGTAACGGCTTCAAGGAAACTGCACTGAACGACACCGTCAATTGTATGGTGCTTACCGCTAATCAAAACTAGCCGACAGTCTCTAAAGCATAGGCTCTCTAGGGAGAGGCATCGGTTTGCAGTGCAACTCGATCAGTGTCACTGGTACCGTAATCAATGAAATCAATGGCGCTCTGTATTGTTGAAAACATGGACTCCTCGTTCATATAATTACTCAATGGCGAGTTGTGTAACGCATCTCGAACAGGACCTATCGCATTGGTGATATACAGTTTAATACCCTGTTGCTGCAAATTATCTATGATTTTTTGCAACATCAGGATCGCCGTGGTGTCCACGCTGTTTACTGCCTCTGCATCGAAAATTATCGAGGTCAATAAGTTATCTGGGCGTTGCTTTATCCAACGATAAAGATTGTCTACAAAATAGTCTTTGTTAGCAAAGTACAGCGGTGCATCAAACCGAAAAATAAGAATATCATCGCGAATAACCACATCATCAAAACGATTCACATTGCGAAATAAGCGACCTCCCTGAATAGATCCAAGCTCGGTCATGTGGGGGGTTGCCGACGTATAAATAACCCTCGCTATAGAAAGCACAACACCCGCCAGCAAACCCTGCTGAACGCCCAATACCAAGGTGACTACAAAGGTCACCAACATCAACAAGAACTCGTGCCGATTTTGTTTAAACAGCGCCTTCATTTGTCCGTATTTGAACAACCCAGCGACCGATACAATAATAATGGCGGCTAATAATACTTTAGGCAGTGGGTAGCTGATAAAGACAGGCGTTAAGAACATCATAACAATCACAATGACCACCGAAGAAACAACCGCTGATACCTGTGTTAACGCCCCCGCCTCAATAAATGCAGCACTTCGCGAAAAGCTCGCCGACACAGGAAACGCTTTAAAAAAAGACCCCACAAAATTGGCCACACCCATGGCCACCAGTTCTTGATTAGGCTTGACGTTAAATTTGTCCGTCGGTTTTTCCTGCGCTTTACAGATCGACATGCTACCCACATAGCCCATTAATGCAACGGTCATTGCCGTGGGAATCAGAGCCATTAACTGATCCGACGTGATACCGGGCATCCGTGGTGTTGGTAACCCCCGTGGAATGTTGGCAATGACGTCAATACCATAGGCCTGTGCATTCCAAACACCGGAACAAATCATCCCGATGACCAACAGAATTAAACCGCTCGGCATGCTCGGAAAGAACCGCTTAGGATAGATCATGAAGACTAAACCGATCAGGCCGATACCTGCGGTGAGCCAATGCCAACTGCCAATCCGTTGGACGAAATAAAAAATCTGGCTAAAAATATTACCGCTGTCCACCGTAATGCCCAGCATGTTTTCAAACTGGCTTCCCATAATGATAATTGCGGCAGCGCAGGTATAACCAAGAATAACCGGGTACGACAAAAAGTTAGCGATAAAGCCAAATTTGATCAATCCAAAAGCAAACTGAATTACCCCAACCAACAGCGTTAAGGCAATCGCCAGCTCCAGATAGTTATCAGAGCCCGGCTCAGCAAGCACGCTGAGCCCCGTGAGAATGAGGATCGAGTCAAGTGCAACCGGCCCCATAGAAATTTTATTAGAGGTGCCTAGCAGTGCATATAATACGGGAGGAACAATACAGGCATAAAGTCCATACTCGGCGGGTAAACCTGCAACCAACGCATAACCCATGCTCTGAGGAATGAGCATCGCAGCAATGGTTATACCGGACAAAAGATCACTCTTAAATATGCCTCGATTGTAACCTTGTAGCCATCCTAAACCAGGAAAAAATTTACGTAACACCTGTTGGACCTCATTAGCGAGTACTAGACACTGTCGCTTGTTTTTAACCACCTTACCACCGCACACATGACAACACTATATGTGAAGATCACTCGTCTGTTGATAGTAAGAAGACCAAGCCCATAGATTGAAAGGCCTGAACGCTCTACCTGTTATTTACTTATTCAGGTTAATAACAGGCAGGTTCAGGCGTTCCAATCTATTCCTAACTGCTAGCGAGATCTGGCCTACTTGCCCTTTAAAACCCTAAAACTTTAACTGTAACTGAAAGCGATTATTGATTTGTTCGACACTGTCGATATCAGCAGTGATCGATTCGAATCTCCAGCGAGCCGTCAGTCCTTTAACGACGTCGCCTAGATTGTAAATAACGTCAACATCAATGGCTTCTCGATCTACTGCTGTATCAAAGTCGAATTCTGCATAACTGAGCTTCAGTTTCACTTTCGCAAAACTGTGATTAAACGTTAGCTTAATCGCATCCCCGGCGTCCACATTCTCGACGGTTGCCAACATATTATTAGTAAATATAGGGCTCGTTGAGAATGAATACGGCGCGAGGAAAGCTCCATTCTTAAAAGTTCCACTTTTTTCTGCGACAGTCGTGTAAGCCAGTGTCAATTTCGATTTCCCAAAACCCGCTCCGCCTTGAACACCCCATAAAGTAGAATCGACTTCGCCGAGCAGTTCATCACCAGTCTCTCCTTGACTAACAATTTGTGCAGCAACGAAAGGTTTTACAGTGCCACTAACAGGAAAACTGTAGTTACCCTGCAAATATATACTGGTGAATAAATCTGCGTGGTCATAGACCCACCCCTGAAGTTTGATTCCATCGACGGAATAAACAGCACCGAGTATCGTTGTCCCCGATGTGCTCGCAACGTCAACCCCATAACGCCCGGTTGACCATTTACCGACATCAATAAATTCATCTGAGTTACGATTTTTAATCGTATTGATATGATTAAGTTCTATTGTTAAATTTGAAATACCTTTATTTTTTATGCTGCCGCCTTCAAAACTAAATGGAATTACAAAGGCATCACCGCTATTAGCAAAGGGAGTACTTAGTCGTTGCCGTCCTATCGTCAGCACCGTATCTGCAGCAGAGGCACTAATATAGGCCTCCCCTAACACTTCTATATCACTACCTAGGCGCTTATTAACTTTCGCAGGATCAGAACTATTGGTTCCAAGATCTTGCGCCGTGTAATAACCCAGGCCCATCTTAAACACACCTATTTTACCAGTTTCTGCACGCAACGCGCCGCCCAGTGAAAACGCAGCTTCATCCATCTTAGTATCGTAATCTCTGGTATTGTAATAGGCACGAATATTCCCATCTACAGTACCCTCTTCGATTGCCGCCTCAATTCCTTCACCGAATGCCGTACCATTGAAACCTATTGACGCTACCAGCCCTAACCCAACATATTTTTTGACGTTCATTGTAAATCCCCAGCAGTAAAAAAATTACGGTTTTTTCAGATCAACACAATCCAAAAACGCTAACCTAATAAAATTAAAAGACTTGTACTAACAAGACATATCAAGACACTAGGGAGAACGCTATTTCCGTGCCAGAAATTAAATCATGAAAAAAAACATCGCTATTAAATTATAACCAATTGTATTTAAAAGGTTTTCGTAAACATTCAAAAGTCATGGACAATAAAAATAGATATTTTTTTTCGCTTCATTAAGTGACAAATCCTAATAAGCGTCCTTTATATTGCACTCAATGTGCGCACCGAAAATCAGCCAAAAAATAACTAATACAAGTCGGTTTAAATAATTAGCTACATTCAGTAAACGTTTGGCTCTATGAAATATGTGCTGACAATGAGACCAATGCACATTGGATCTACTGATCACAAATCACATGATGGCCGGTGGCTGCACAATAATGCGCTTATAGGGTGAAATAGTCAGCTTGCCGGCAGAGCTGCTGACGCCTGAAAAAATTGACTACCGAGTGATTCAATTAATTTCGCGAATGGAATAAAAGATGAACCGTTGGCTAATAAAATTTTAAACCATGATTAAATTTCAGAAATCATCATTTTCGGCGATTCTAAAGCGCTAAGATTGCTTTTCCACAACTTCGCAGCAACCTGATTGGCAAGGGCGATATACGCATTAGCAAGCGCGCCCATGGGATCACACACAACAGTTGGCAGGCCTCGGTCGACATTTTCGCGAATACGCGAATCTAAAGGTAATGAGCCGAGCACGGGAGTAGTATAGTCCTGCGCCAGTTTCTCCGCACCTCCAGCTCCAAAAATAGATTCCTCGTGACCACAACTTGAACAAATATGCGTTGACATATTTTCGCATATTCCCAGTACTGGAATCCCCACCTTGTTAAACATTTCGATGCCCTTGCGAGCGTCTAACAATGCTATTTCTTGCGGTGTCGTAACAATAACTGCGCCGGCGACATGAAAGGTCTGTGCCAGGGATATTTGTATATCTCCCGTTCCAGGAGGCATGTCCACAATCAGGTAATCTAGGTCACCCCATAATGTCTGCTCCATTAGCTGCTGCAAGGCTCGCACTGCCATAGAGCCACGCCAGATCATCGGCGCTTTTTCCTTAGCCAAATAGCCCACAGACATTGACTTAATACCGAAGCGCTCTATTGGCTGAATAAATTTATTATCTACAACTTCTGGCTTTACGTTTTCGTCGACTCCCAACATTGCACACTGGCTCGGGCCATATATATCTGCATCCAGCAAACCAACTTTAGCGCCTTCAGCACTTAAGGCAAGGCTAAGGTTGACAGCGGTGGTCGACTTACCCACTCCACCTTTCCCCGAGGCCACCATCACAATATTCTTCACACCAGATAAATGCTTCTGCGTATTAATTGTCGGAAAAGCCAATACGTCGGAGCGAAAATTTACCTCAACTGGTCCGATGCCAGCCGCTTCAAGCTGTGCTTTTAGTGCCATACTATTGATATTATCAAGGGAAATAGCCTTGGCACCTAAGGTAATCCCGACAGTGGTGAGGCCATTGTCAACCTCAACGGAATTTACCGCCTTTAGCGAAATATAGCTCTCTTCCATTAGTGGATTGTCGATAGATTCAAGTACAGATAACACGTCCTGCTTATTCATAACAACTACTCCACAAAAGCGCGCTCAATGACATAACTACCAACATTCCCATGATTGGATTCAGAAAAGCCCAAGCCGTCCAGAATTTCACAAATTTCCTTCAGCATTGATGGACTACCACAAATCATGGCTCGGTCATGCTCTGAATTAATCGGAGGAAGGCCCAAATCAGTAAACAGTTTACCCGACCTGATCAGGTCTGTAATCCGGCCCTGATTCGAATATTCCTCTCGTGTAACCATGGGGTAATAGATCAGTTTATTACGAACTTCCTCGCCGAAATACTCATTATTCGGAAGTGAATCAGTCACTAGATCACGATAGGCAAGCTCATTAATTTTTCGCACGCCGTGGGTCAGTATTATTTTATCGAACTTTTCATAGACCTCAGGGTCTTTTATAATACTAATAAAAGGTGCTAAACCCGTACCGGTGCTAAACAGATATAGATTTTTTCCAGGAAGTACATTATCCAGCGTAAGCGTTCCCGTTGATTTATCATTAACAAATACTTCGTCACCAATTTTTACATTTTGTAACTTTGATGTTAACGGACCATCAGGAACTTTGATGCTAAAAAACTCGAGCTCTTCTTCATAACTGGCACTAACGATACTATAGGCCCTCAACAGAGGGCGCCCTTCATTTTCAAGACCGATCATCGTAAAATGACCGCTCTTGAAACGGAATCCCATATCTCTGGTGGTTTTGAAACTGAACAATGTGTCATTCCAATGATGAACTTCTGTGACTTTTTCAGTCATCAATTTTGCCATGGTCAATCATCCTCTAGGTAAAAAATTAACAAATTGGTAGCCGGCCACAATCTCGAAATCTGTAACAAAGTACATGCGGCACCTATTTCAGCTATTTCTCAAAGGCAGTCTGGATTACTGTTCCTCATAATAATTATTCATCTTTACTGATCTAGATAATCGAGCGCGGCGCCATTAGCGATAGCATGTAAGTATGCCCATGGGAATACACCCCGATCGTGGCCGTCGGCAAAAATAATTTGCAGGCCGGTACTGCCCATCAAATTTATCTTCTTGATTCTCCCGCTATCGGTTATCAGCTCTGTACCTATCATTTTCCGTGATCGACAGCCGGAACATGCACAATGTCTTCGCAAGTTACCCCCAGCTATCTTGCTTAGCTCTCCATCGGCCCAAGTTATATCCAGACTACTGGTAAATTTTTTGAGTTGAACTTCCACTGGCGTCGGCTGCTGATTATTCATAATACTGTTCATTCTTTTTAGGGTAAGAATCCGTGCTACTTGTTATGACAAGTGCGATTAAATTAAACGGCCTCAGACTCCAAGATCAGCGCGCCACGCTTATCCGGCTTGTCAGCCCAGTCTTCAGCATCCTCGAGAGGATCTTGAGTAGCCAATATTTCTGGCCACCGGGCAGAGAGATCCGCATTAATCTTGATATATTCTTGAAATTCATCCGGCAAATCGCTTTCCTCGTAGATAGCATCGACTGGACACTCTGGAATACAAAGAGCACAATCGATACAGCCATCCGGGTTAATAACGAGAAAGTTCGGCCCCTCGTGAAAACAGTCGACGGGGCAAACGTCAACACAGTCGGTGAACTTGCACTTGATACACTGCTCTGTCACTACAAAAGTCATAATAGAACTCCAAATCTTAATCTTCGCTGACTGCAAGTGCGGCGGTTTCAATCTTTTCTTGTGCCCAGCGCGCCAACTTACGTACGTCGGGATCGTTATCATCCAAAGCAATCGTTACAAATTTCAAACCATCTGGATGAGCAATTTCTCCAAGGGCAGCAACGGCAGCTTTGCGCAAATTACTGATTGGATCATTAATACAAAGTCCCAGCGCAGGTATTCCTTCGGCCATCCCCAACTTACCAATCGTCTCGGCTGCCTTCTCTTTCACCTGCCAGCGTTCATCGCTAGTTTTCTCGATAAGCTGATCTATCGCATCAGTGATTTTTAAACGACCTATTCCCTTGATCGCCTCAACAAGTACTTGCCAGTTGACATCACCCAGAGCCGAAATCAAAGCGTGTGATACTTGACTGGGTGTTGCGAATACCAGAGAGCCAACGGCGGTGCGGCGCACTTCTGAATCTTCATCATTGGCGGCAACCGCCATCAACTGCGGCAAATTCTCAGCCTCTTGCAAGTATCCGAGAACGCCGACCGCCTCTCGACGAACGCCAGCATCGGCATGCTGAAGTAGTCCAATAGCATAAACTCTTGCATCTTTGATGCGCATTGGCTTTAAGGCACGAAGAACAGCGGTAAGTACAAAGCTATCGTCTTCTGCTAACGCCGCCAAGAGCGCCGGAGCGACCGTTTGATCTTTTAAGTCCGCCAGTGCATTAGCGGCGGCGTTACGCACGTTTTCATCATCTGATGTCAGCGCTTCAACGAGAGCGTCCATCATATCGACAGGCTCGAATTCGTCGATCACTTTGGCGGCTTCCATCCGCACTGTCGCGTCTTCATCGCCAAGAGCTTTAATCAGTAGTTCAACGGCCTCTGGTTCAGGACTATCGACAAGGTCCATTACCGCAACGCGTCGAATACCCACATCGGCATCGTTTAAACGCGTTTCGATCGAAATTAACAACGGATCTGTAAAATTAGACATGTTCAACCTCAGCGTAATAAGTAAGGAATGTTGACGGTAACAGCATCGGTGGGACAGTCTGTCTCACAGGGCATGCAGTACCAGCACTCATCGTATTTCATGTGGGCTTTTCCGGTTTCTTCGTTAATCCACAAGACATCGAGTGGACAAACGTCAATGCAGGTGCGGCAGCCTTTTTCTGCTATACATTTGTCGTCATCAATAACGACTGGAACCATTGAAATCTGTGATGCTATTGGCATGGTAACGTCCTCTTTAATTAGTTGCTTTAATCGGCCTGTTGAACTCGCATCTGTGCATAGGCATTCTTTTCGCTGTCGTCTAACTCAACAACATAGGGGTCGATAGCACGCTTTTTACACACCATTTCACCACTTTCATTTTTGTACAGCTGGACATGACAAAACCAATCTTCATTGTTTGTCTCAGGATGGTCGACGTAATGATGATAGAGACCCCAACGACTTTCTTGACGATACATCGAGGCCACTGCAGCCATCTGAGCACAGTCGAAAATATGCTGAGCTTCATTGGCGCGCAGTAATTCGTGAGCATCACGGGCATACAAGTGCTGTATATCATCCTCCATCGCGATCAAACGCTGGAGCCCTATATCCATTTTCTTGGTGACTTTGGGCGGCTGCAGATAGTCGTTAACCAAACGCCGAACTTTGTATTCAAACTGGCTAGGAGGTATTCCATCTGTGCGCTTCATCGGTGCCAAAATGCGATCACGCTCGGCAGTGATATAAGCAACGTCTAGTTCAGCAAAATCGCGCCCCTCTGCAAACTCTGCAGCGTTAGTACCGCAAATCTCACCAAACACGAAAGCACCTAACATATAACTGTGAGGAATAGAGGCCATATCACCAGCACCGTAAAGCCCAGGAATAGTGGTCTCGCCTTTTTCGTTAGTCCATACACCGGATGCTGAATGACCTGCACAAAAACCAATTTCGGAAATATGCATTTCAACCATCTTGGTACGATAATCCACACCACGACCGTCATGGAAACGCCCGCGACTAGGACGCTCATTAGTATGGAGTACATGCTCGATTTCTTGGATAGTTTCCTCTGCGAGGTGGTCGAGTTTCAAAAATACCGGACCATTACCACCCTGGAGTTCGTTATAAAACTCCATCATCATCTGACCACTCCAGTAATCGCACTCAATGAAGCGATCACCCTTCGAGTTAGCCGTGTATCCACCCAGCGGGCCTGTAACATAGGCACATGCCGGACCGTTATAATCTTTCAATAGTGGGTTTATTTGGTAGCACTCGAGACCAGTAAGTTCAGCGCCAGCCTGGTAAGCCATCGAATGTCCGTCGCCACAATTGGATGGATTTTCATAAGTGCCATAAAGATAACCGGAGGCAGGCAATCCTATTCTACCTGCCGCGCCTGTACACATAACTACGGATTTGGCACGGATAACCACTATCTCAGCGGTACGAGTATTCAATGATATACAGCCACAAGCATTACCTTCGTCATCCTTAAGGAGTCGAATCGCCTGATAACGGTTTTCAACCGTGACCCGGTGCCGACGAAGGCGACGGTAAAGAATCTTCTTGATATTGTGTCCTTCTGGCATCGGTAATACGTAGGTCCCGAGATGATGAACCTTCTTCATATCGTATTCGCCAGTCTCGTCTTTCTGGAAGTAAACACCCCAGGCATCGAGCTTTTGGATCATTTTGAAAGAGTTCTCAGCGTAGGTCATTACACCTTTTTGCAGAAGCACTCCATCGTTGGCGATGGTAATCTCTTTTACATAATCCTCTGGTGTAGAATGCCCAGGAACAACTGCGTTATTTAGTCCATCCATGCCCATACTGATAGCACCGGAGCGCTTGACGTTCGCTTTTTCTAACAACATAACAGAAGCGTTAGGGCTTTTTTCCTTAGCAGCTACTGCAGCCATTGGACCGGCAGTACCACCACCAATTACCAAAATATCGACGTCTTTAACTGTAATATCATCGGGAAGTGTCATTTTATTACCTCATTAAAACCTGAATTTCTAGAAGGGTCCCGTTCAATCTGGAACCTGTATTTGTATGCATCACCACGGAATGCCAAGTACTCATAATCCACCGGCTTACCGCTTGAGTCGTGAGTAAGCCGCTGCACCCACATGATCGGACTACCAACATTTATATCCAATAATTTGGCCGTATCTGAATCCGCTGAACGGGCTTCCAAACTCACATCTGCGCGCCCCAAAGGAACACGAAGCTCGTTTTCCAACAGGGGAAAAATATCCCCACTAAGATCCCTGGCGAAGAGCTTTTGCCCAACGGCGATAGGGAAATAAGAGGTATCTACTGATATTGGTTCTCGGTTCAAATACCTCACACGTACGACCTCAATAGCGCCCTCCTTACCGTTGATATTAAGATTTTCCTGCACATCTTTACTGGGCTTTACTTCTCGAATACTCAGCAACCTAGCCGAAGTCTCATACCCCTTCGGGGTCATCGCTTCCGACAATCCTTCCAAGTGCTGAACGTCCTGCATCGCTTTGGGTTTGCTAGCAAAGGTTCCTTTCCCCTGAGAAGTGAAAATCAGCCCCTCGGCATGAAGATCTCGGAGTGACTGCCGCACGGTAATTCGACTCACATCGAAGGATTTCATCAATTGGCTTTCCGATGGCATACGCTCAAAGGGCGCATAGTCACCGTCCAAAATTTGTTTTTTCAACGCCTCCTTTATTTGCAAATATAAGGGTTGGTGTGACATATCTTGATTTCTTTGTAACGACATAATGACCTCCCTATTTGTTAACGACATGTTACTTATTATTACATGTTATATCAAGTTAGTTTCTGAAATAGATTAAGTTTTTTTGTATCATAAGTGATTGTTTTATATAGAGTTTATCTGCACAGCGACAGTGCAAAACTGGAGCGAAGACGCAGTGCAATGGTGCAAAAAAGTACTTCGGATGGGTTCTGATAATTAACCAAATCTGCCTCCTAGCGACCACTTGATTGCAGGTAGTCAGCAACCGCATCGATCTCATCACCACTCAATAGCCCTGCAATGCCCGTCATCACGGCGGCCCGACTACCAACACGGTGACCCTGCTTAAAATCATTCAACTGCTTTCGTATATAGTCAGCATGCTGCGCCTGCAAAAATGGTGCTGTCGGGTGCACCAGATTGTGACAGGAGCTGCAGGCATCAACCCCTGGCCGCCCCTCTTCAAACAACAACTTACCTGTCTGATGACCTGCCTTCTCTACTCCCTCCTCAATTATCGATTCAGGCGCGGGCCTCGGTAGACCGGAAAAATAGCCAACGATACTTTCGATATCCAAAGGATTAATTTCAGTCACGATAGAAGCCATTTGACCATTATCGTTTGTACGCCTTTCGTGCCTAAAGTCCGCTAACTGCAACGTCAAATACGCTGCCTTTTGACCTGCGAGTTTTGGGAATTTCGGCATTTTGCTGACTCCGTCCAGACTGTGGCACATACCACAAACTTCCCAAGGTTCCATCCCATCTTTATCGATCATGCCCGCTTGAAGCTCTGCGTTTATACAAAATAGCCCCACCATAAAACCGATGTAAATACTGGAATTACGATCCATGATGAGCATGCATTGAGTGATCATGAGCATCGCTAACATCTACCTCCGGCCGAGCGGTCTTCGCCACTATATCCAGCGTAAAATGAATCCAGCCTCCGTCGGCAAGATGAAGCGTCATTGGCACGGTATCAGCTGAGCTATCAGTTGATACCGGGGCGATCAGCATGAGATGAAGGCCTCCAGGAGAAAATTCAATTCTTGCTCCCGGACCAACAACAACACTTTTTACTTCCGCCATAGTAGAAATACCGTCTTCGACCAGCGACTGATGCATTTGGACCTCTTCATAGGCGGAACTGCTAAGACCTGCTATAACAATCGGATCTGATGACACATTGACCACTGACATATATCCAGCCATTACACCGATGTTAGGCGGGGCCTGAGGTACCCAAGCACTGTGAACGACCAAAGGACCCTCAGACTCCGCGACCGCCGAAACGGACATTACAACCATTACCCCCCACACCAGCACTGACCACAACAAACCTAGATTGTTATTTATCCGTCTCATAATTTCGCACACCAAAGTTCTCTGTTTATTTCTTGCTATCGCTCGTCTAGTCACTTTTTTAGTCGACTAATTGCATGTGTTTGTTAATGATTCCTATTAAATACTCACCGGTCTTATGAGGATGAAACGGCGGCCTAATACTTGCAACAACTGTAGCCTCTGGACTAATAATCGAAACAGTAGCATTGTGTATGACATTATAATTCCTGTCCTCGGGTCCACTTTTGTCTAAACGATAAAATGCATCAAGGCCCTTTATTAACTTATCAATTTCGCTGCCAGAACCGGTAATCCCAATATACTGAGGGTGAAAAAAAGCTAAATAATCTTTGAGGACATCTGTATCGCGATCAGGATCGACAGCTAAAAAGATAATATTAGGGATGCGATCAGGACGCATACGAAATCCCATTTCTGCCCGCACCGCCTCGAGATTTGCCAAGGTCACCGGACAAACATCAGGACAAGAAGTGAATCCCACAAAGACCATCGACCAACGATCCTTAAATTGCTCAATGCCGAAGTCATGCCCATACTGATCCTTCAAACTAAATTCAGCGAGCGCCCGGGGAGGAGAAACAGACACCATACTTTCGGCTGCATTCGTAAAAGCGGAGAATAACGAAACCGAACACAGTAGCACGACTAAAACAGTCCTCATCCGTATCATTAGTGACCGACCTCTTCAAAGGCTTTTAAACTCTGCGCCCGAATATGGGACAGGCATTCTTTCTTTAATGCCACAAACTCTGTTGATGTTGCCATCTCAGGAGATCGCGGCCGTTCCAATGCAACATTTAAATCAGCAATCACTGATCCGGGGCTAGAGCTCATGATCAAAATACGATCTGCAAGAAATATCGCCTCATCTACATCATGCGTAACAAACAGAACCGTTATGCCAAACTCCGACCAAATATTTAGCAAGCTCTCTTGCATCATTAGTCGTGTTTGCGCATCCAGTGCACCGAAAGGCTCGTCCATCAGTAGCACCCTTGGGTAATTAGCCAACGCCCGAGCGATACCAACGCGCTGTTGCATACCTCCAGACAATTCACCGGGAAAGCTCTTTGCAATTTTTGAAAGGCCGATCATCGCGAGAAAAGTACTGGCAATAGAATCACACTGGGAAGGTGTGTAACCCGCGAGTTTTGGTCCAAAAGCGATATTCTGATGGACTGTTTTCCATGGGAATAATGAATATTGTTGAAAGACCATACCTCGGTCAGGGCCAGGCTCTGTGATCACCTCATTGTCGACAAGAACTCGACCCGAGGAGGGCTTAACATAACCCGCAACCGAGTTCAGCAACGTTGACTTTCCGCAGCCGGATGGTCCCAGAATACAGACAAATTCTCCTGGAGAGATATTGATGCTAGTTTCCTGCACGGCAATATTCTCTGTGGGGCCACTGCCAAAGACAATACTAACCTCATCAATTTCAATCTTTCCCCGTTCTTTAGCATCAGAAGTCTCTTTGCGAAATATTTTTTCATGCATTGACACAACACCAGTCTTCACTTTTTTTTACTCCACTTAAATATATTTATGTCAAAATAAATGACAACTAGAAAGTCAGCTCTCAGTCAGTAAATGAAGACCTGTTACGCTCTGCTGCAGATAAAATGGCGATCAGCAGTACCCCAAAGCCCAGAAGATTCACCCAAACGCCCATTGGCTCTAACCATAGCGATGTTGACACCCCCAAACCCATCATAGCTAAACCTACTACCCAAGTCGGCGTTGAACAGCACACAACCCAAGACATAGTGATTGATGCCAGAGCCACACATAAAGCACCGAAACCGGACGCCGTCACAGAGGTCCTAGCGCGGACATCATTACAAACACGATTCTTTGGCCGCAATAGCAAATAGTTAGTCGCAATTAGCAAGCCCAAAAGAAACACTCCCAATATTTTTGTCGGCGCCAGGAAAAGACTCCATTCCGAGATGCCTGTGCCAAAGTCATAATTCATAAATCCGACTTCAAAAATCCACTCGTCATTGATAATGATTAAAGTGTCTGTTATCGACGGAGTCGACTGAATAATAGTTCGTACATTATCAATCCAACCATAAGCGTTTACGTAATTAGGCAAACTATCAAATCGGATAATTAGTCCTAGCATCAACACCATGTAGTAAATCGCAGTGAAACTAAAACTGATAACGAACCATGACCAAAAGTCCTTGCGAATAGTCGCCGCAATAAAAATCAGTTTCTCTCCCATAGTCCTCACCACTATCGCTGAAATTTTTTCCATCGCAGAGCCGGACGCATCATCAAACCAATTAAATAAGTCGATAGTGTTCCAAGCCCACCAATAATCAACATGCCGACGACAATATCCGGATAATTAATCATCGAATACGCGTCCCAGGTAAAATAGCCAATACCGTATTGGCCAGAAATAATCTCTCCTGCTAGCAGAGAAAACCAGCTGATACCCATGCCTATAGAAAGTCCTGCCGCGATGCTGGGTAGCGCCGCTGGTAGTACTACATGCCAAAAAACTTCCATTTTTTTTGCTCCCAGAGATACTGCCGCACGCACCAAAACTTCGGGGGTTTCTTTCACCCCATGAATAGTATTTAAGATGATCGGGAATAGAGCGCCTAAAAATGTGATGTAGACAATCGATGACTCCTCAGTCGGCCACATCAGAATTGCCAAGGGGATCCATGCAACCGCCGGAATAGGACGTATCACTTCTATATAGGGTAAAACCGCAGCCCGCGCTATTCGCGATCGACCGACCAAAACACCGATAGTCACACCCAAGACCACCGCAATACTGTAAGCAAATAATATTCGCCGCATACTGATGAGGATATGTTTGTAGAATTCGGCATCACCCAGATGAGAAAGAAATGCCGCACCAACGGTAGTTGGTGATGGGACATTTTCAAAATTTATAAAATAATTAAAGTTGTAAAGGGTCGCTAAATGCCAGATAAGTATTCCGAAGCTTAACGATACAATGCCGACGCTAATAGTTTGTAATTTTTCGTTTTTTAACGAAGATAAGACAAAGTCTTTGAAACTAAAATTTTCGCTGTCGGTATTTGTTACGGATTGGATTACCGCTGAATCCGGACTATTTTTACCAGCTGATTTTAGGCCACCCACAGCACTATCATTAACTGTTTCTGCATCATTATTTGCAATTTTTTCCAGTACAGCGCCGTTCATAATTTGTCCTCCAAGCAGATTACTGCTTTTTTTGAAATACTGGCGCCAAAGAAATTGACGCCAGTATTATTCTTAGCTTGACAAAGTGGCCAATGCTGATTCGATATCCATAACAGTTCCGCTCTTTTCTAAAGCAAACTTGTCTGCATCAGGCTTGCGAAGAAACGTTGTAAATCCACTGTCGGTTTTAACAAAGAAAGCCGTTTTTCCAAATAATTTCAGGCCAGTTTCTATATCGTAGACGTAGGTGGCATTTAGTTTTGCTCCGGTTTTACGAAATTGATCGATAGCGATCAGGAACTCATCAATGGAAGCATAAGAAGAAATACCTTCGCGTGAATGCCAGATTTCCATAGGTAACTTTGAATTTTCTATCGCAGGATCAACCACTGAATCTTTTTCCATCTGATAGTCTTTACCCAAATCACTATAGGCAGCTTTCAGATAATCTTCGGTAATCCACTCATCAAAATCTAACACTGGAATGGATTTTTCCTGAACAAGTACGCCATGGTTAAATTTCAGTGCGTCTACCCATTGTGGCTTGATCGTTGGGTCAAGCGTTAAGTGCCCTCCTTGGGAGAAATAGATGTATAGAACCTCTTTTTCAACGCCCGTCCATTTTTCCATGAGGTCGACGGCACGAACTGGATCTTCACGAATCCATTCACCCGCTTCATAAACGGCTTTGATAAATGCCGTAACTATTTCTGGATATTGATCTGCGAAATCCTCTCGCACTACAACGCCATGTAAATAGGGCACTCCGGTTTCACTACCGTCATAAATTTTTCTGCCGGTACCACGGAACTCCATCAATTCAGACCAAGGACAAAAATCACCATGAGCATCGATCTTATTAGCGGCTATATTAGCTGCACCAACAGCAGGGCTTTGATTTTTAAGGTTGTACTCGCTAGTTTTAATCCCCGTGTCCCGCATACCTTTCAGCAACATTCCCCAGGCAGCACTGCCTACCGGAACAGAAACAGACTTTCCTCGAAGCTCTTCAATACTGTAAATATCAGAATCAACTGGAACCACGATGGCATTACCACTACCCTTGAGATTGTAGCCAGTACCCGCTACATATTTTGTACGAAGAGAATCAGTCGCTTGAAACTTTGCACCATTAACAATCAATGGGTAATCTCCCATTACACCAAAATTCAGTTTATTGGCCATCATCTGATTGGTAATTGGACCACCCGATGAATAGTCACTCCAGCTGACGTCATATTCAGCCGTTTCATATTTGCCACTTGTAGGCAAATACTTCTCTAACAGTTTCAGTTCTTTTACGACGATCCCGGCGGTATAGGTATCTGTACACATACTTTGATGACCGACGGCAATACGTATTTTTTCCGCGTGGGCGTTTACTGCACATACAGCCATGACCGAAACTATCGACACTAATTGTTTTCTATTCAACATTTTTAACCTCACTGTGGTTCTGCGTAACTAGACTTGTACTAGCATGTTATCTCCAGCTGCATGTAATAACGCATAAGCCATGCCAACAGCATAATGAAAAGGTAAAAAAAGTTTAGGAGATTGATTTCTATTGGGTTTTTCGCGGTTTAGAATCTTTTTTTGAACTTTTCTGAATCGGTAAAGAAAAGAAATTGCACGACCACAGCGCAGCCGCCACGCAAAAAATGACTATTTAAGGGCATCGCTTTGAAATGCGGAAGTTGAGCTTAATACAAGTCAACAAGTACTGAAAAACACCTAATGATGACAGTGGCAGAGGGTAACAGTCACTGAGCTGAGTCATATTACAGCGAAAAAGATCACCCAAATTTTCGCCGAGAAGACGATATCTGGCAGCCCGATATCCTTGCGCTCACGAGAACCTGTGCTAGAAGAAGGGTTTTATGAATCACTGCTCTGTGCGGCACTAAACAGGTCTAGATAAACAGGGGGGTGGCGGAGCTAGCTATGTCGGTATTCCTAGAAGAAAATTTTGCAAACGACAGCAAAAAAACTTTCACTTTTGAACGCAAAACAGTTTATTTAATGGCGATTAAAATAGAAATAGTCTAATTATTAGAACAAGTGCCAGCATAGTGTTTCAGAGAAACGATGCCTTATCATCTCGGCAATCGAGTCTGTATAAACATGAGTTAGCGACATGTTTCACGAACCTCGATGATTTACGCTGCTGAAACTCCCGAACAATTTAGGGAAGATGACTTATATGGCGGAGCAGTTTCTAAACTATCAATGTCCTATTAGATAACGATAAAACAGCCATCAGTTATAAGAACTACTCAGTAGGTTCAGTTAATTCCATTACCCAATGAGCTTCCGGAATTGGCTTATCCCGCAGAAAAGCGCTCATCATGGCATTCACCGCAGCCGGCGCCTCCTGCTGAACCCAATGGGAAATACGCGGCAGATAACGAATGCGAAAATCCGACACATAATTTTCGGTACCATAGGTTGTTTCCTTGCTTAGCGCCACGTCATCTTCACCCCACACCATTAATGTTGGGGTATCAATAATCGCAACATCTTCCGCGGAGACACTCTTTTGTTTTTTGAATAAGCCTCGATAATAATTAATCATCGCTGTTAATGCCCCTGGCTGATTCGCATTTTTGCGATAGACCTCAACCACCGCTGGTGGGAACATATCCTCGGCACCACCACTGTTTACAAACATTTGACCAATATTCTTTGCGTCATCCCGACCCAATAGCCATTCGGGCAAGCGCGGTATTTGAAAGAAAAAGACATACCAGGATTTTTTTAATTGACCCAAGCCGCTCTTCATCGACTTCATCATGGGAATAGGGTGAGGCACATTACAAATAATCAGTTTGTGGAGGGGCCGGATTTTTTGGATAGCAAATTGCCAGGCAATGACAGCACCCCAGTCATGGGCAATCAAAACCACCTCAGACTTGCCGGACGCATCAATCAGACCCGCTACATCGGCTAGTAAATGATCCATTGTATAATTCTCAACAAGTGTTGGCCGCGAGCTCTTACCGTAACCCCTTAGATTTGGCGCCCATGCTTCGTATCCAAGCTCTGCCAACATCGGCAATTGATAACGCCATGAAAAGCTATGCTCAGGAAACCCATGTAAACATATCGCGAGCTTATCCCCCGTGCCACACTTATCAACCTCGAAGGTCAGATTATTAGCATCAACAAACTCCGTGCGAATTCGTTCGTCCCGTACACTGCTATCAACAATATCGTTCATATCTTACCTTTACCACGTTAGGTCAAACCTGAAGTAATAAAAGTATCAAGGCTCTCGAGAGCACTGTCAACTTAACTCAGTTTTGTTTGGCGACACACTATAGAAATAGCCTGCTGGCAGTCAGTCCGTAAAGAAGCGGTGCTTATATCAAGGCCGAGGCTAGGGGTCGAAAGATCGAGTATTTCTAATTGCTGGAGTAGTCATCGATGGTAGAACCGAAACATCGTCATCTCTCAGGATAAAGCTTTTCTTTGGGTGACCATCTGCCTGATGAGGTGAGACGGTATTCTCTGGATAACCCTGTTGATTCTTGCCATTAACACTGTACTGTGGACTTCACCTTACACAGTATGTTGCTCGGTAACTCGAACGCAAGAGCACGTTGTTAATCATATGCTGCAAGGTTTCTTAACGGTAAACCAATTGACGATTCTTCTGGGTTAACAAATATGAGTGGATTCACCTTAGCTATTATCGGTTTCGGGATTGCAACAGCAACAGCTATTCGATGGGCATTGTTGTTGGTTTCTGTTTCCATTCCGAGAAATCGATCCGGTTTTATCGCTTTGATGTTGTTAGGTGCAGGCCTCGGTATAACAGCACTAGCTATAGGGACGCAAAGTTTGGTGGCAGATATTGCCGCTGGGCTGGCTATTTTCGCAGGTGCTTTTTTTCTTTTTTCTGTGGCTATCGGCAAGCAGGCGGGAGGCTCTGGCCAACTTCAAGTCGGATCGCCGCTTGCGGATTTTTCGGCACCGGATGAAAACAATGAACCCTTTAACATCAGCAGCCTTCGCGGAAAGCCCATATTATTGAAATTTTTTCGAGGCCATTGGTGACCCTATTGCGTCGCCGAATTAAAACGGTGGGAGGAGCTTCGGTCGGAGCTCGACAAGTGCAATGTACAGCTAGTGACGGTGTGTACCGATAAGCCTGAGCAGATAAAAGCGCAAATGCGTAAACATGGCTGTCAGGCAATTATGCTGTCTGATCGAGAATGTAAATTAATTGATACGTTAGGTATTCGCAATCAGGGATTTCACAGTGGTATCCCCGGTGGCGCGAAGGCACTGCCAATACCGACAACTGTGTTAGTTGATTCTGCAGGGGTTGTGCGCTGGGTTGACCAAGCAGAAAACTACCAAAGACGTTCAGACCCTGATCGGGTGCTAGCTGCGCTAGAAACTCACCTACCTAGGCTTTCTCAGTAAAGCCTCAGAATAATCCAATTTTTTCGGTACTGACGAGTAAAGGCTGGATAAAACCCATCGTCCCCGCCTAGCCGGAGTGTATTATCGAAGGAAGATACGGGCTATAAGCCCTACCGTTTAATCTAAGGAATGACGCTGTTGCCCGAGAGGATTAATCCTCTCGTTTTAACGCGCCAGCTCTAGGTCATTTGACCAAAGCGTAAGCCACGCTCCTGATAATCTTTGATGCTAACTCCGTGTGAACCGTCAGGGACGACTCTCCTAATTAAATAGCCCTTGTCTAAGTTGCCGGCGTCGACCTCCGCCAAATTCAATATTTTCTCATCGATCGTTTGTTTATTTTCATCCAACACTAAAATGACTCGCGGCATATGAGCGAAGCGGTGATTCTTTGACAAAACCAGACCTATACTGCCATTGATCAACTCCACGATACTTCCCGGTGGATATAATCCAATGACCTTAATAAACTCCAACGCCAGGCGATCATCGAAGTGAGTGCCACGATCTTTGAAAATATTCTTCAATGCATCAGTGGAGGCCATAGAGGGTGCGTAACACCGATCCGCTGTCATCGCGTCGAACGCGTCAACAATTGCAATAATACGCGAGTATTCCGATATTCCACTGGCTTTCAGTTTACGCGGGTAACCTTCACCATCCATTCGCTCATGGTGACCATAGGCTACGTCTACCGCTGCCAACGGCACACCTTTAGCAGACATCAATAAGTTCCTGCCATGCACGGGATGCGCTTTGACCATATTCATTTCTTTATCCGACAGTTTTGCCGGCTTGTTCAGCACATCATTCGGAATACGCATTTTTCCAACATCGTGCAGCAATCCACATAAACCCAGACTTTGCAACTGAGCCTCATCCATACCCAAATGACGGCCAAAGACAATGGCAAGAATGCAAACATTAAGACAATGTTCTGAGGTGTAGCTATCCGACTCCCGCAACTTAGACATCCACAGCAAAGCGTCGGGATTGCGCAAAACACTGTTCACGCAGTCGTCGACTGTTTTTTTAGCACTTCGCGTATCAATTGCCCCGGACAGGCGAACACCTTCTAATATTTCTTTGGCAACACTTTTAGAAGCGGTATAAACAGACAAAGCCTTGCGGTGCTCGTCTTGTGCGGCGAGTTTATTAATATAACGGTTTCTTGGCGCCCTGTAGGTTGGCAAGGCACGTTCGTCAGGCGCTACCCACTCCTCTTCAACTATGTCTATCCAAACATGTTCACAATACTCGGCTATCATATCGATATCCGCCAGGCTCTCAATTACGAAGCCTTGCAATAAAAACGGCGTATCAAGCCAATCACGGTCCAACTTCGAAACATACATCCCAATTTGCAACATTGAAATATGCATTTCCACACTTTTGGCGGCTGGAACGAAGCCCCCTGGTTTGATTATTTTTCTTGCCATATCGTGCCCTTTGTACCAGCTGGTAGAGCTATTTTTATGTCTTGGCAACGAATAATGCCTGATCTGTCGTGAGTATATACACTGACAACCAAGAGCAACCGACCTCCATTCGATTTTTGCATCTCCGCTCAAAAAGCTTAGCTCAATAGTTTTATTTTTTCCATATGTGTTTATATTTTGAGCGCATTGATGGTACTTTTACCAATCTTGCTTTTGAGCGCTTAAACCTGAGCATTAACCATCTATGTGTTAATCAAACGATACAATGCGTCCAAAAATAAGAGCTACAGTACTCGCCAGAAGATGGATATAAATATTTGGTCTATACTGTGTCTATAAATCGAGGGGTGGATCAATGATACAGCGCGAAACCAACAGGCTATTGCTACAGTTCGAGCAACTTCTTCGGGAAGTTAATCGTGAAGTCATTAATTCCGAGATAGAAGACTTATCGCTCGACAAGCTCCGGCCCTTTATTCAGATAGTCGCTAAGTGCCGAGGCGCGTATCTTAAACGTCTTTTTGACCTTTCAGCGGATCACGATAAAAATAAAACCCTTCCCTCAGAAAAAGAAATGGCCGAACTTAAGACCCTTCGAGAGAGATTCCTTGATCTCGCTGACGGGGCAAAGTCCATTGAAATTTCGATTCAGCGCGGCTATTTAGACTTAAAATAACACCGTAATTTTGTCATGAGCCTTATTATCGCCGACCTAGAGGTCAACGCCGGCCTGCAGGACCTGAAGTTATGGAGTCGTTTCGAAGAGGCCCTTAGATGTTAACTCCTGTGGGTTAGCGAGATAGCTTCATTCAGGCGCCAAATACAATTTTAAGTCGTCGCCGCGCTCCGTATTATCAAGCAGCTCTTTGAGCGAAATTAGGGCCGCCTTCTCTATCTGTCGAACGCGCTCGCGACTGAGCCCAATATTCTTTCCAATACTTTCGCGACTCATCGGCTCCATATCTCCTAGGCCAAACCGGTGCTGCAAGATATAAGCCTCCCGCGACGTCAACTCGGAGAGCAGCTCTGTCACTTGCCTTTGCATATCACTATTCAATACCAATGACGAAACCGGCGGTTGCTCCAGCTGTAGAGTACCGCTTAACGAAAGGTCGTTATCCTCCCCTCCCACGGGCTGATCAAGGGAAAGCGGCTGGGATTTAGTCCTCAACAACAACTCAACATGCGCTTGTGTCATATCAAGCTTGGCTGCAACATTGCGCGTACTGAAGCGCTCTCCAGTCGATCGCGACTGCTCCATAGAGCGCCGTAGCTTAATCACATCCTGAAAGTTTGAGCTGGGCAACCGTACTAAACTGTTAAGTTTTTCATGAGTTAGCCTTACCTTTGCCTCGATCCAGAGATAGGCGTATGTTGAGAACCGGTTACCGCTTGCTGGCTGAAACTTTTCTACCGCTCTCACTAAACCGAAAACGCCTTCTTGTATCAGCTCTAACATTGGCAAAGTGCCCGAGTTATAACGCTTGGCGATATGATAAACCAGCCGGAGGTTATGATTAACCATCACATTCCGATAATCAACATACTCTTTTTTTAACGCCCCAAGCTCCTTGACCCGTTCCAGGTTGCTGCTATCCCGTCGTATCGACGGTGCACCCTTCGCTAGATCACTGTCACTTCGGAGATACTTATCTAAGGCCGTGCTCAAAAGCGATTCGGACTGAGCGGGTAGATAGCGCTCAGCAAAGACTATCAATAGTTGCGCAGGCCAGTGTATTTGGCTTATTGGTGCCGATATGCCCACCATGCCCTCTGCAATTCCGGCCACTGACGATTGGCGTTTATCGCGCGATTGAGCGTTCCATTGGTTAAGCGCATGCCCAATTTCTTCCAGTGGCAAGAGATGGTCTTCGTTGCCTAAAAGGTCTTTAATCTCCCTGCGCAAGGCGAAATGTTCGTCTGTAGACAAGCTTGCCGGTTTGGTTTGGTCAGCCTGCTGCAACAAGCGAATAAGCTGATGAAAGTCTCCTCGACTATCCGATGATGCCAACAAAACTTGTATCAGCGACTGCAATGACGCCTGCATTCGACGTGCCAGTCCCCGCTCTTCTTCTGCAGCCAACAATCGGTAAGGCGACACTTGTCGATGGAATAGACCCAGCGAATTACTCGCCATTTCAGCGGGATTAGGTGGAACATTCGACAGCTTCTCCGAGGGCACTGCTGACTTGCCATCAGCCAAGCCGCGTAAGTCATCATCAAGAAAATCATCGTAATCATCGAAGCGAAGGGTGTTACTGTCAGATAATATTGCATTCATTTTGTTACAACTTCAGTTAGTGCATTGTTGGACAGGCATTACCGTCAAATCTCGAGGCTTTCCGCTCAACCCCTGTCAGTCGATAAATATACGATCCAAAATTATAAAAAAAGCAAAAGCGACTAACATCAATCTAGTCATAACCTAGTCATAAATTTAATAATTACAACAAAACTAGGCTATTATACATCCGACGAACTGAAAGTTAGACAAAAGGGTCCATCATGAATACTGCAGCGAACTACCAACAACCAACCTACAGCATTGGTGTTGTTGCCAGACTGACGGGCTTAACGGCGCACAATCTGCGTATGTGGGAGCGCCGTTATGGCTTGGCAGCCTCACTCCGCTCGAGCAATGGGAGGCGTGAATTCACAAAAACTGACCTCGATCATTTAAGGCTGATTAAGCAGTTACTCGATCGTGGGATGCGCATTGGAGATATTGCAAAACTGCCTCAAAAGACGCTGTCAGGCTTATGTGTTAGGCAACCAGAGAACGCCACAAAAGACAGCTCCACCGCACCAACTGCTACAGCTGTTGTTGGCCATGCGCTCACGATGCATTTTGACAAACATCCCCGCCGCTACCCACAGCTGGCATTGAACTGCAAACCGCAAAGCATCGAGGAGTGGTTCAGTAACACAGAACAGACTGATGATATCGACGCAGATACCGGCAAACCTCAAGTCTATCTGTTACAGATAGACATGGTTAATCAGGCTATTGCCACTCAGTTACGTAAACTGAAGCAAAACGACAACAGCATTTTTATCTTTTACCGTTATGCAGCGCGGGATCTTGTTGTGGATCTGGAAAATGTTGGTATTACGATGTCGAATAGTAAAATCAACACCGATACGGTAGATAACATAGTTAAAGAAGCCTTGCGTCAGAAAAGTTATAGTAACTTATTAGAGCAAAGTGCAGAGCAGTTTGACCTAACATTACCCTCAGAGCGGCCTCGACAATTCAACCCACAGCAACTGGCCGACGCTGCCAAACGCAGTAGTGAACTCAACTGCGAATGTCCGCCTCATTTATCAGATTTGATTAATGCACTCAATGCGTTTGAAGATTACAGCCAACAGTGTAGCGCCGATAACTGGAAAGAGGCATCCGTTCATGCCTGTATCTATGCGTATACCTGTCAAGCCCGCTATCTCATGGAAAAAGCATTAGTGGCTGTGCTAGATGATTAGTAAATAATCGGCAGGTTGCGAGAACCAAGGCGATGCTGACGCACAAAAACTCTGAATTTGTGGTTACTCCGTCAGCTAAAAAACCGCCGTCGCTGCGCTCCCAAAGGCGCCGCATAGGCCAAGCGCAGCCATGAGACGTTAAACCTTATCCAAGCCTATTATACTATCTGTAAAAGACAGCCACGGACAGCGATGCCTTCAGCAATGGCTTTTCTGACCACCGCGCGCCAAACGACAGAGCCATTGCCAAAATGGACTCAACCATCGAGGACTGTGCCCGAGGCTAAACCCATAATATCTCCGCGACACTTTAACAAAGCAGTCACGCCATTGCGGTCAACGGGCATTGTCGTTTTTAAGGAAGACGCAAGAGCCGTCGCCATCATTCTCTGGTAATACGGCAAACTTTCAACGTAAAAAGGTAAGTGCTCGCCAATCGAGTCCTGCTCGGATAGTGTGTCGATGAAAGCCTTCACAAAGTTTCTTGCGCTGGCGAGAACTGCGGAATTCTCATTTAAGTCGATAGCATCTATCTCCCAGGTCATATCTTTCCGCACTCGACAAGCCGATAGAAACTGCTCTGATTTGGATGCCCCCCACTCTTCAGGGGCTATGAGAGACATCATCCATCCTGATTCAAGAGCGTATAAGAAGTAGGTTTTCCCGATAACAGGTTTGAAGCGAAACTTAGCTGCCAATACTAACGAGGACGTACAATAATCTCGCAGAAATTCTGCGCTCGATTTCCGCTCTCTGGCCTGTGGTTTTAACACCTCCCAATCTTTCAGAACAGTCACTAGACCCTTGCCCTGCGGATTAGGAGTTTTCTCAGTAAAGACTCTTGGTACTGCCACGTGGTCGTTATCCTTTGCTACATCATACGGGGCCAGCTCGACCGAATGCCATCAGCTACATTCCGCTATGTTATTGTGCGTCCTAACGATAGGCTTTAATAAGGGTTTGAGAGCCACATGCTTAACAACACCTTCACAAGAGCGTTATCGCTTCAATTAAATCTTTTAATGACGTATCAACGGTAAGTTACGTCTGATTGACGGGAATGGATGAATACAAAGGTTTGGGAATGCAGCGTTTGCGAGCATACAACAGCGTTGTTCACACATTCGACGGACTATAACTAGCAGAATAACCATGAGACCAGAATGCCCGCTGACCTACGACAGCTAATATCTGTGCACTTATGACGGCTTTCGGCCGACCTTCGATTGCCAGCTCTACTTTACTCATTGTAAATTACCGCTCGACGCATATTTGTGGGCCGTTGCGTAGACACCACACATTAAAAGAAGCGATTTAATGATAGATGACAATTTGGTCAGCGAAGCTGCTGTATCACTTTCAAAACACCAGCTCCTTTTTGTCGATACTGTGTGGGAACGTCCCATTAACCACCGCAATGATAGCGATTGGCAACCGGAGTTTTTCTGTAGTATGTTGTGCCCCGAACACGTCATTTTGCTGCATATCCTCACGCCGAGGTAGGTAACCGGAGATAGATTGAGCAGGCTTCTAGCAATTTCCCTATCGTTGATTATGTTTTTGCTCACTTCTCCCACATCGACTGCGGAGAGCCGCCTATCATTGGAGAAAAGTCCTCACAGAAATCTGGACTGGTGGTTTTTTCAATTCACCGTCCTACTCGACGGCGTAAGGGATATTCTCCCCGGAATCACCCCCACTAACATTAGCAACCCGTTTTTGAGTCGAGAAGGCCGGCATCCTCAGGACACACCTCGTTCGTGGGAACAGAGTGGTCTCTCTAGGTCATATTTTGCGGTCAGTTATAGACTTAGCTTCAATTTTAATTCTATAAATGATCGCTGGGGGATGATGCCGGGAACAAAACTTTTGGTAGCTTACTGAAATCTGAGCTTCGGGATACTGATGTTATCGCTCGTACAGGTGGCGAAGAATTTGCCTTGCTCATTCGTACAGACAGTTATTCGGTCACAATTATCAAAGCGAAGATGATTTGTTAACAAAAATGCCACAGAAAATTTCTCGTCTGTGGAAGGTGATTTTCAGATTACCATTGGCATAGGCCTCTGTGAAATGGCCTCAGAGGATGATGTACACAGTGCAATGAAACGCGCTGAAGAGGCACGTTACCACGCGAAAAAAAAGGCAGAAATCAGGTTATTTCATAGGGCCCACTGTAAAAATTTTTAGAAAACTGCCTAAAGTAAAAATAATCATCGGACATAATCCTTCGGTTAAGAATAGACTCGAACCTATGGAGTGGGCAAAAAAAATAGTGTCTTAGCGCTTTGATTGTAATGTCCCCGCGGCGTTGTGGTGAATCTAGCCTCTCTTCGGCCACGCCACTTCGAAGGCCGGGTCGAGCCCTATCCTTTGGCAGGCAAGCACAGCATATTCAATCGATTAAAAAAGGTTCTTTCACAATGGCAAAGCAGAAATATTATACCGTTTGGGCGGGTCACAAACCTGGTATTTATACCGTTTGGGCAGAGGCTGAGAAGCAAGTGAGAGGTTTTGCCAACGCCAAATACAAGTCGTTTCCAACAGAGCTCCTCGCGGAAGAAGCATTCAAGCAAGGTGCGACTAGCGGAACTCGAAACAAAGCACCTACCAAGCGGGCGCAATCTGCAGGGACCGATGCCGGAGCCAATGCTGTTGATACAGATGTAGCGATATATTGCGATGGTGCCTGTGATCCAAATCCTGGCAAGGCCGGAACAGGTATCGCTATCTATAAGGGCAAAAAGCTGAATCAGCTATGGTATGGATTATACAATCCTGCGGGCACGAACAATACCGCTGAACTGTTAGGGCTTTATCACTCTCTGACGCTGGCTAAAGGTGAAATCAACAAAGGCTTAAGTATCGCTATTCATTGCGACTCAACATACGCTATTAACTGTGTTAAAAAATGGGCTGAGGGCTGGAAGGCGAAGGGCTGGAAAAAGAAAAATGGCGAGATTAAAAACCTTGATATAATCAAACCTGCGCATGCCTTATATGTCGAAATCGCTCCCTATATTCAGATCCAACATGTAAGTGCTCATAGTGGTATTGAAGGCAATGAACTCGCCGACCGCATGTCAGTGATTGCCATAGAGCGACGAGAGCTTGATCTGGTTAAATACACTGACGCACTGTCGATAACAGAGATACTATCAATGGCGAGAGGTTAACGTCTCGTCAAATGTGCGCCGAATGCCTCGCGTTTCTAGGACATGAATACTTGATTACGTGATACCGTTCTAATTGCTTATCAACCGTGAACAAACAACTATGGATCAATTAAGAGCGCTCCGCTACTTTAGTAAAGTAGCGGAGACAGGAAGTTTTACCATTGCAGCAAACACCTTTTCGGTACCAGCTTCTTCCATATCGCGACGCATTGCTGATCTGGAAAAGAACCTCGGCGCGACACTACTAAAACGCAGCACTCGCTCTGTTCATCTTACTGAAATTGGCCAACAGTATTTCGCGCAAGTTAAAAGCATTTTGACTCAGTTAGAGCAGAGCGATGAGACCGTGCGCAGCTATCAGGCCAAACCCGAGGGACGGCTGCATATTAGCACTTTGGTGGGATTTGGTGAGCGGCTGGTTTTGCCGCTGCTGGACGAATTCAAGCTACTACATCCGCAGATCGTTCTTGATGTCAGCCTTAGTGACGAACTGCAATCGTTAGAACGCGATGAAGTTGATATAGCTATACGTGGAGGCTATGCCCCAAACGAACGTGTGCAAGCGATCAGACTGATGGACAATGAATTCATCCCAGTAGCTTCGCGCAGATATTTAGACCGCAGAGGAACACCGCGCAACGCATTTGAACTTAGGCAGCACGATGGCTTGTTTTATCGCACTCCCCACGGCCCGACAACCTGGCTCTGTAACACAGACGGACAGTGGCATGACGTTTCTGGAACCGCGGTAGCCATATCAAATAACGGTAAATGGTTGGGCGAACAAACGATTGCAGGATTGGGTATTATGATGGCACCGCGCTGGTCGATAAATGAACATATCAAGAGTGGAGAACTGCAAGAGCTAACATTTAACCCTGCGCTAAGTGTCAGTCAAAACCCCAATCTCGCAATTTATTTGTTGTATCAAAAACAGCGCTATCTTGTGCCGAAAGTTATGGCTGCCGTCGAATTTTTAGTAGCGCGATTGAAGCAAAACTCTGCTTAGATAGAGCGCAAGGGATTGTTATAGCAACAAATCCCATGGCTCTTTTAACGCCTTGCTATTGCTTGCTTGGAACAATAAGAACCTTACCATTTCTGCCGCGCTGCGCTGCACGGGTAACGGCTTGTTTAATTTCAGCAATGCTAAACCGTGAGTCAACATTGGCTTTTAACGCGCCGCCTGCTATTAAAGGAATGATTTGCCCAAAGGCGCCCTGCCGCTCTTCCATTGACGCAGTCTGAAACCATTTAGTTAGCCAAAATCCGCGTATACGAATGTCTTTACCAATAGCTATACTTGGGTTAAACGTTGGCAATTGTCCTGACAACAGACCGTAGGCCACCAGTGTACCGCCTTCTCCAAGACTTTCAGAAAGTCGTGTAAAGGTTTCACCGCCAACAGCATCAATTGCCAGAACAACGTTGGCATTATTGGTTGCACTAGCGATTTGCTTCGCAAGATCAGGACCATCTATCAGCACAACATCAGCACCTTTAGCCATCAAGTCTTCGGCTAGTCCTTCACGACGAACAACATTGACTGTTTTTATACCCCGTTGTTTTGCCAACTGGATAAGGTAGCCACCAACTGCTGAATTTGATGCGCTCTGTACAATCCAGTCGCCCTCCTTGAGATCAACGTAGGAATTCAACATAAGTAGTGCTGACAGCGGGTTAATTGTACTCATAGACAGTTGTTCGATAACCGCCATACTGAGATTACCGAGGTCAGGAAGAGGAATAACAGCGGCTGCGGGAACCACTAGCTCTTCGCTCCAGGTTCCTACGCCTGCGAGTAAGACCAATTGACCTGCACTCAAATGTGCCACTGATGAGGATGTTTCAGCCACCCGGCCGACACCTTCGCTGCCCGGAGTTGAGGGCAATGCTGGCAGAGTAAGATATTTTCCTGCAATTTGCAGGGTGTTAGATGGATGAATCGGCGCCGCTAATACATCCACTCTAATCTCGCCATCTTTTAAGCTCCGCGATACACCTTCTTTGACTTCCAGCACCGTTGCCGGGTCACCGATTTGATTGAGTTCGACATATTTAAAGGTGGAGCCTACCTCGTTGCCCGCGAGAACAAACGGTGCAGCGCTAATTAGTAGCGCGACAGCTGAAGCGATCGAGAATTTTTTCATAGTGTAATGCCTATTTTGCTGAGTTTGATGTTTATACATTAAGCCGACCAACTCGCCGGCTTTCTAATGACTTACTGAACCGTGCATTGATGAAAACTATTCGTGGCATTTTATACTGCCACGCTAATCGTACATAGCGTCGATTCCCTGATTTCTAAATTACAGTAAAGATTTATCTTCTCCTTCAAACCAACGACCCAGATAAACACCCACTATCGCCCACAGTGCTGCAATGCCAGCTCCCACGAGAGCAACGGCCGCTAAACCTAGACCCAAACCCTGCGTTAACCCAGTAAATAACCATGCCATCAACATATCACCACCGCGATAAGCAACGATATCGATAACCGGCTTTGCCTTGAAGCGAGTTTCGCGGTCCACTCGGGTAAAGAGCATTTCACGGGCAGGTCTGGTAACCGCGTAGTTGCCAGCCCGTCGTAATATCTGCAAGCCAACAACAACCGCCATTAACGGTGAAACGGCGATCACAATCAAACCTGCGCAAATAAGCACTGGAATCAAAGCCATTGTTACGGGCATGCCAAATTTACTGACGATACGACCGGTCGCAAAGAGCCCTGTTGCAATCGATAAAGTGTTAACTGCCAGATCCATCTGTGCCCAAACGGCGGTTCGCTCGGCCCGAGTCAGATCGGCCAGTAAGTTTTTTAACTCGAAGTACACGAAAGAACTGATGCCAGTATAGAGAAAAATAAATAAACCAATCGCTAACAAATAAGGATTTGAAAAAAACATTCTGAAACCAGCAAAGGGGTTTCCGCCAATAGCCGTTTTCGAATTACCGGTGTTTAAATCCACATTGTGTAGCTCGGAGGATTTCAGCGATTGTAAATAAAAAATGATCGGAATTGGTAGCAACAGCATAACACTGGCAATAAGCATCAAATTATCTGTGCCTAGGGACTCTGAAAAAAACGACGGAATAGAAGGGCCAATCAGTCCACCGACACTAGCACCAGCGGCGATGATGCTAAAAAGCCTGCCTGCCTGTTCTTTACTGAACAGGTCAGACATAAAGCTCCAAAAGACTGAAATGTGAAAAAGGCTGAACACACTGACCCAAACGTAAAATGATTTATCTATCAACGTGCGATCACCCGAAGATGAAACCGCAGCATAAAAAACAACAAACGTCAGAGCAAAAATTCCATACATTGCCGGCACAAGAAGCTGAAAACGAAATCGTGACACGGCAATGCCATAAACGGCAACTACTGCCGTACTGATGAAAAAATTAAGCGTCCAAAGCCAGCTGACTTCAGCATCGGACCAGTCACTTGCCATGGCGTCACGAACAGGACGTAAGATGTAATAAGCCGACATTAAAATGACCACGAACAGAAAGGCACTGAAAGTAGCCTTCACCTCGTTTGCTTCTATTTTTGATGCCTTTTTGAAAAACTGACTAACAGGGTTATTACTGATCTTCGGCACAGAACGTTCCTTTGTTGAGTCTGCCAATTAGACGGCCTCGGCTATACTGGATTTTATGATCAAGCGGTAAATACAGCCGACAACGCCGGCGCATTATCGCTATCTTTCATTCCGGTATATATAGGCGTTAAGGCATTAGATTATTGCTATAATGACAAATATAGAAGCCCCGAGACCGCAAAAACTAAGATTCAAGTCCGAAATGACTCGAACATTGATTGAGCCATGACCTGCTTGCCGTCATCACTGACACGATCGATGCCGGAGTCGTTGTGAATATAAGCCTTGCCCATGAGACTACGGCCAATAGCAAATTTTTCGATTTCTGAGATAATATTACTCGAATAGCCAGCCACTATTTAGAGTATGATTCTCGTCATATCATGGCGTGCATTTTAGCTATAAGCCCGCATTATTGGGGTGAGCTACCCCCTCTACTCTTAACAAGACGAAAATCTAGGTGTAGCGATAGCGCCGTGGAAACGGTATAACGGTAATGAATACATCCTAGGATCCAATATCAGATGGCAATAAAAGCTGAACCGACCTTTTCACTAAAAGATCAGCTATTTAATGCCACATCTCTCAGTAAGCTTTCAGATGCGCTTGACCAAACAAGGCTTCGCTACCAACGCAAAAAATTCGAGAAAGAAATTCTGGACGCGTTTCCAAACCTGGAGTTAAAAGCGCGCATCGACTGGATGGTCACTGTGCTGGCGGGCTATCTACCCGATGAATTCGAAGCTGCGATAGAAATACTGGAAAATGCACTACCGTCTCCCCTCGACCCAAAAAAAACCGACGATGATTTCGGCGAATTTATCTGGGCAGTCCCCGGTGAATATGTCGCACGATTTGGCTGCACTGATTTGCACCTCGAGAGCTCGCTCGATTTTTTACGCAAAAGCACCATGAGATTTACCGCAGAAAACTCTATCAGACCCTTTCTGCGGAGATACCCCGAAGAGACCATGAGGTTTATTCGTCGTTGCGCAATGGACAACAACTACCATGTGCGCAGGTTAGCCTCCGAGGGTATACGCCCGTTCCTACCATGGGCTGTGCGTGCAAACGTGGAACCGAAGCAAATTTTTGAAGTACTGGAAATACTCAAACATGACAACACACGGTATGTCACTCGATCTGTTGCCAATACCCTCAATGATCTATCAAAAACTGATCCACAGAAAGTTATCCAGACGCTAACAGATTGGCAAAAACAGCCTTCAGATGAAATGACTTGGGTGATCAAACATGCACTTCGCACGCTCATCAAGCAGGATCACGGCGGTGCGCTGTCATTGCTGGGTTATCCGACTGACCCTCAGTTCGAATTATCCGCGGTCAACGCATCAACCCTGATTTTCGTTGGTGAACATCTAAGTTACCAATGTACTATTAAGTCCAGCGTTAGTCAGCGCCTTCGAATTGCGCTTCGCGTTTATTATCTGAAGGCCAATGGCAGTCACTCAGCCAAAGTTTTTTCAGTGAAAGACACCAACACCTCAGCCGGGGAAACAATTAAGATTAACAAAACAGTTTCCTTTAGAGCCATCACCACCAGAGCGATGTACCCGGGGCAGCATGAGGTAGAAATTGTAGTGAACGGCATTGCCCGCAGTAAGAGATCATTTCAGTTGTGTCAGCCGTCTCAATGATTCGAGGATACAAACTCGTCCAAGTGATTATCGAAGCGGAGCTAAGAGTAGCCGACAATCACCAAGCTTCCATGTTTGGGCTGATATTTCCCAGCTGCGCTCGGGCGTGGCCGAAAGAGTAACGTCACTACTCACGGTGTAGATCGGGGAATTATATTAGACCCTAGTAATAACAGAAGTCGGTATATCAGCGCGCCTGCAACGGCTAGCCGTTGTAATATTTTTCTTTAAACCACTGTTTCTGCGAACTTACAGGACTCTCCTCATTATTACTAACCGTCACGGTCGGATCACTAGCTGCGTCCATGGCCTGCCACTGGAATAGGATGACCAATTGCCGCCACCCGCTTTGCAGGAAAACAGCATTGTGTTTACCACGTCCGAACTGATCAATATTTTGCATTTCTTTTGGCAGGCAACGAGTGCCAAATAAAGCATCCCAAATAATCAAGTTATTAACGTAATTACTGTTGCTGTGGCGAATAGTGGAAGAGTGATGCCAACGATGAAACTCAACAGAAGTGACTGATGCAAAAACACTCAAATTGCGTAACGCTTGACCGCGACTTCGTCCCAACTAATACCATTACCGGGCCGATCAGGGACGATGATATTGCCGTCTTTGATATCGAATGGCTCAGCGATCAGCGGCAAGCCCCAGTCGCGAGATTCAATCCAATCAGCCGATTCACTAGCCCGCATCAAGTGTGCAGATACTTCCGGGTAGAGATGGCTCGATAGCGGCAGACCGGCGGCGCCGGCGATTGATGCCGAGCGCATCCAGCCCGTTACACCACCAATACGCATCAGGTCAGGCATATAGAGGTCGGCCGCACGCGCTACCACAGCTTTGTAGAACTCGCGCGGCCCATAAATATTCTCGCCAATCTGGATGGGCGTTTTAATTTCGCGCGTTATCTGGGCACAAGCTTCGAGATTATCATAGACGATAGGCTCTTCGAACCAATACAGTCCCTGGTCATCTAATGCATGCAGCCGCAACAGCGCTTCGCCGAACGCCATGCCTTGATTGAAATCTGACATGATGTGAACATCATCACCGACCGCTTCGCGCACGTTAGCAATAGCCTTGACGTCATCTTTTATCGATGTGCGGCCAAGCCGCATTTTAATTGCACTGTAATTGCCCTCGCTGACTAATGCGGCGGCTTCATCGCCGAGCTCCTCCAGTGGTTTCAGCCAAAGCCCATTGCTGTTGTATGCACGCACCGGACCGGGACTTCCTCCCAGTAGCGTGGCAAGTGGCATATTTGCGGCTTTGGACAGTGCATCCCAAATCGCCATATCGATGCCCGACAGCGCAATCAACGTTATTCCCTCACGACCAACGAGGTGAAGTGAGCGCATGCTCTCTCCATAAACATCAAGCGGAGCCAATGGCTTCCCCTTGAACATGTCAGCGATGTCCTCGATCGAATGCACAATGGCGGGAATGGACCTCAATCTGTAAGGCTCAAGATAACTGCGACCAATAATACCTTCCTTAGTATAGATATCGATAAGGATAAGCGGCCAGTCTTCAAGCTGGCCTATCTTGGCGATAAGCGGTCGATTGAGCGGTACCGATACGACTCGAACCTGTATACTTTCTAGCGTCAGTTGTTGCGTCACTACGAGTGTACTCCCTTGCTTATTATCCTGAAAAAAACTTCATACCTGATTGTCCAAACAACCCGGCAATCGGGCAGGCATTCGAACGTGCTAATCATCCAGTTTCCAGCAACTCGCACGGCTTTATAATAGTCGCACCTGCTGGGCTCCGAAATATCTCGAAATATAGCAATAGCAGCCAACCACTATTGTAACATTGATCAATAACGATTAGTCTGCTTTTCATGCGTAGCAAAAGGAATACAGGCAATGACAAATTCTACCGAACACTCAGTTGAAACAAGCCCTTCAGGTATTAAAGGCATTCATCATATTGGAATATCAGTGTCCAACTTGACTGAGTCCCTTGCTTTTTTTGAAGGGGCGACAACGCTTGTATGCCATAGTCGTGAAGGATTCAGTGGTACGGGTTTGGCAGTAGCAGCACCCGAAGAAGTCGCCATATTAAAAGGGCCAAACGGCTATATCGAACTTATGCAGTTTAGCTCAACCACACACGGCGATGCCCAAGCAATACCTGTTGAGGGGCCAGGAATTACCCATATGTGCGTTCAGTCTCCTGCTGACCTTGGCATGTACAACTTATTCAAAAATCAACAGGCCAAGGCGGTGACTAGAGGCACTGGGCCGGTCGATCTAGGCGGCTACGGCGTGCACTATGCTTATCTGAGAAACGCAGATCAAACTATGTTCGAAGTCGAGGAAATCGATAAACCCCAGTTCGATGGGCCCGTTTGGGTTGCACATATTGCATTGGTTAGCCACGACATTGATCGACTTGTCGATTTTTATTCTCGCATGCTTGGAATAGCGCCCTATCGCCGGGCCGATAAAGTTGCGGGGCCCAGAATCGAAGAAGTGACTAACCTTGATAAGGCTAAGATTCGTGCAGCTTGGTTCAATGTTGGAAACATGGTTCTTGAACTTTGGGAATATGTCAGCCCTGCCACTCCTGATACTGGAGCTGCTCGACCCTTTGAAAAACTCGGCTACAACAAATATACCTTTGAAGTCACAAATCTTGAAAGCGAAGTCATTCGGCTAACAGCGCTGGGTATCAATTTTACCGGACCTGTGTTGAAAACACCCGCCGGACGAGAGGCCTATGCAACTGACCCAGACGGTAATTGTTTTAGTGTATTACAACTGGATAAAGACTCCCTCTCGATTGACCATTTGAGTAACATTAGCTGGGAAACGGCCTAGGGAATAGTTAACTATTTTCCGCTGGGCTCGTTACGGTGACGGCTTATTTGCCAGAAATCTATGCAATGCTCGATTAACCTCATCCGGTTTCTCTAACATGGGTGAATGTCCTGTATCTGGCAGGCGGAGCACTTCCAACTGCTCAACATAGCGCGGCAGATCGTCGATAAATTCAGCGACGAAGGTCTGATCGGAATTCCCCCAGATAAGTAGCGCAGGCACAGAAATTCGCGTATTTCGATTAGGCCAAAGGTCATCATCAGTAATTTCCTCCACCGGTGGAATATTAGCCCTGTACCAGTTGATGCCTGCATCCACAGAACCTCTTGTGCCAAGCCCCTGCCTGAAACACCGCTCTGATGTTTCAGTGAAGTGATCTAGGTGGCGCAGCGAGTTACAGATATTGTCACACACCTGTTGGTTATTATCCTGGGTCATAGCATCATGCATCGCACCCTCGCGCATTTTATACATGTAGCTTGATCGTTTGCGCTGTTCATTATTGTTTTTTAAAAGATCAAGGAGTTGATTAAAGGGCGGGGCAGATAGCACCACCAATTTTTTCAGGCGTTCGGGATAATAGGCTGCGTAGGCCCAAGACAGAGCACCTCCCCAATCATGTCCGACAAGATAAAATGGTTCTTCGCTAGTAATGTGACGAGCAAGTTGATCTAGCTGCAACGCCAGTCTTTCAATCTTATAGTGGCTTAAATCATCTGGACGAGAGGAGAGATTGGCACCGAGACCGTCAACAGCGACGACGTGGTATTCTCGGGAAAAAGCCTCCATTTGCAGATGAAAAGAATACCAGAATGACGGGAAGCCATGGTAAAAAATGATGGTTGGTGCTGTTCCAACAGGCCTTCCACCTTCGACGTAATGAAGTTTTATATCATCGAGTTCAAAATAGCGATCAAGAAACAGGGCCATCAGACTTCCTTATCTCATATCCAAAAAACAAGTTAAACATTATGACTATGAACATAGCGAGCAATCTTTAAACCTAACTCGGTTTTTGAGCAGCAATCGAGTCGTCCCTTAACTTTTCAGGTGAGGCAGATTTGGCACGCTCACGGTCTACCAGTTCAGGCGGCACATACCAGTGAAGCGTATCACTGTGATAGGCATCCCATACACACTGCGCCACAACTTCAGGGCCTAATGTGCGGCCGGCATCGGTGCGATTGGCATTTAGCTTAGGCATATTCGTGACCTTCCGCTCCTGTCCTTCTACGTAAGATTTGCCCTGCCACAGTGCCGTATCGATAATTCCAGGCGAGACATCAGCGGCGCGGGAACCGAAAGTTGCAAACTCAACGCTGAGCGCTTCAGTTAGTCCTTTGACCGCGTATTTAGTCGCCGCATAGGTGGCCATTCCAGCGGTGCCGAAGGTGGCCGCAGAGGAGGACATACTAAAACATAATGAGTTGTCAGTCCCTTTTAGCAATGGAATCGCAGCATGTATGCCGTTTAAGACCCCGATGAGGTTGACATTAACCGTCGCGATCACTTTATCAAAAGGAATGCTGTCGAGACGGCCACCGATGGCAATACCGGCATTGTTGAAAATGATATCCAATCGGCCCCCTGTCAGCTCGCTAAAGTTATCCATAGCTACATCGAATGCGGTCTTATCAGTAACGTCCAGCACGCCGGTGATAATATTTGATTCCAGCTCAAGCTTCAGTTCGCTCAGCTTTGCCTCATCCATATCGTAACCGCCAATAAACCAGCCTTTCTGGTGAAATAAGATCGCGGTAGCCCGGCCGATTCCACTAGCAGCTCCGGTAATAAATATTGTTCTTTGTTCCATTATTTTCCCGCTTTTTTAGTATTTTTAGTGAACAACTTGCTTTTAAGCGCCGATATTGAGATGTACGTTTACTGCAAGCGAATATGCATAGAATTTTTATTAGAATATCCAAAAAATAAGCTGACAACAATCATTTATCGCGGCGATAATTAATCGTTGTGACAACGAGCGACGGATATCCAATACACAACTATTGATCGATTCATATAACCTCGTCGATCCGGCATCAAAAGCCCATGACGATAACACCGATTTGACTTTTGAAACCGTCAATGTCGGGTCTACGGACTATCAATGTCAATAATCTAAGAACACAAATACTATGTAGCAATAACAGCCAGCGCGGACAAAAATGAAAAAAATAGGCTGGCGGAACGAATTTTTCTCAATTAATTTCCACAAAGAACCATCTTGACGATGGGATGTTGCGTTAAATCTTTTTGGTAATAAAAGTATTGCCGCTAATCTAGTGATGGAGGATGAATGCCACGACCGAGGCTTATTATCATTTAGACGTTGATCAGTGTCTGCGCTATGTTGCAAAAGCAATCGCCGTAAATGCTTGGCTCAGATCAATAAGAAGTTCCACCGCAGATGATGGACAAAACGCTGGCTAAAAATCGCACCCAGAATATAATGTCTGCGTCTGTTTTTAACCGGTTTTCTAAATAATCAACGAGAGGTAATAATGTGGCTCCAACAATCGATTTTTATTGGGATCTTGGATCAACCAACTCCTATTTCGCCATCAAACTACTAGAGCCTATTGCAAAAAAATACAACGCGGAAATTCACTGGCATGCGTTTAATGTCGGCCACGTATTTCAAGCTAACAACTATATCTTAATGGATGAGCCACGGGCAAAATTAACAAATCGACGGGATGATCTTATGCGGTGGGCCAAAAAATATGACTTGCCTTTCAGTGTTCCCAAAGCCTTTCCCATCAAGACGAGCCGTGCGCTCCGCGGGGCTATTGCAATGCGGCAGTGGGGTAAAGAAGCTGACTTTATTAATGCAATATTTGCCGCCTATTGGGAGCGCGGTGATGGCAGTATCGGCGAGTATGCTACTCTACGCGAAATCGCGTTGTCTTTAGGGGTTGATCCGCAGGAGTTTGAAGACTGCGCGGAAAGTGCTGCTGTGCGCCAGGCACTCATTGATTCAACTAACCATGCGTTAGCTAAAGGTGTTTTTGGCGTTCCGTCAATTATCATTGGTGACGAGCTCTACTGGGGCAAAGATCGTATGGAATTTGTAGAGGCACATCTCGCTCGCCTATGATTTTCCCGCTCATGGCTATTTTGTTGCTAGAGCATCCAAAAAAATGACAAAAAACACCGGTTGCCCGTCACAATCCGGCGTAATACAAAGGTAAAAACTTAATGACAGACATAACAGGTCGTGTTGCATTTATCACCGGTGCCGCCAGCGGTATTGGCTATTCTCTTGCTAAATCATTTGCCGCGCGCGGCGCAAAAATAATGATGGCTGACAGAAATGCAGAAACTCTACAGCGAGCAGAAAATGATCTGCGTGCAACTGGCGCAGATGTAGCATCAGTAGTTTGTGATGTGACCAGTTTGGATTCAATGAAAGCAGCGGCACAAGCCACCCTAGACCGCTTTGCCAAAGTCCATATCGTAGCGAACAACGCAGGTGTTCCCATGGGCGGTAAGCCAGGTCGGATCCCAATGGAAGACTGGCGATGGGTGCTAGATATCAATGTTATCGGAGTGGCTCACGGGGTAGAAGTGTTTACGCCGATTTTGCGCGAACAGGGTGAAGGAGGTCACTTTCTCAATACGGCATCCATGGCAGGCCTGATGGGGCAAGCTGGCGTTGCGCCTTATGTAGCATCAAAATTTGCCGTCGTTGGCTATTCTGAGTCTTTGCGCGATGAGGTCGCCACCGACAATATCGGCGTCAGCGTGTTATGCCCAGGCTATGTCAATACGGGTATTCATAGCGCGATGTTTGACAGGCCCTCACTAACAACAACTAGCGATGAGTCTGCTAAGCGCAAGGGTTATACCGGCATGGAAAAATTGATAAAAAATGGGATGGATCCCGACGCTATTGCAAACTGGGCGTTAGATTGTGTAGAGGCAAACCGCTTCTATATTTTCACCAATCCAGAGATTCGGAAAGATTATGCAGAGCGCAGTTCGGGTATTCTTGCTGACTTTGACGCCCTCATCAATGATGGGCGTTTTTCATCATAAGGTGATGAACTAATGCATCGGAAAATTCGAAGACTGCATCACTACTGACGCCGGAACCATTCCGCGATTTGAATAGAAAGGGGCAATAGTAATGACCGTGACTATAGAAAAAACCGAACAAGTTTGGACTGTCATCCATAACCGACCGGAAGCTCGAAATGCAATGGATCCAGATTCGGCAGATGGCTTAGTTGAGGCCTTCGAGGATTTTGATAAAAGTGACGCCAAGGTTGCTGTCTTGTGGGGTGCTGGTGGCAGCTTTTGCGCGGGTTGGGATCTAAAGTATGCGGCGTCCCTGTCTTCTGGGGAGCGAGAAAATATCAAAGAATTCGATTTTCCTATGGGATCCGCACCGGCGCCGCGGGGGAGCTTGGGTCCTACCAGAATGGAGCTAAGCAAACCCGTTATTGCTGCGGTAGAAGGCCCGGCGGTTGCAGGCGGAATGGAACTCGCCATGTGGTGTGACATCCGAGTGATGTCTGAGGCGGCCTATTTTGGTGTCTTTTGCCGCCGCTGGGGAATCCCGCTTTCCGATGGTGGCGCAGTGCGCCTACCCCGTCTAATCGGCCAGGGTAAAGCGCTGGAAATAACAATGACGGGGCGTAAAGTACCCGCCGATGAATGTTATAACATAGGGCTGTGTGAAAAGGTCGTTGCCGTTGGTGATGCGCGAGCGTCTGCGGAAGCAATGGCCCATGAGATCGAAAAATTTCCGCAGCAGGCCATGCTCGCCGACCGGCGTTCTATCTACGAAACCCATGGTCTTTCCGTGCGTGAGGCTTTAAAGGTTGAGTGGGCAAATGGTCTGGCTGCAGTGCGAAATGAAGGCTATGAAGGCGCGGCACGATTCAGTAGCGGACTAGGGAGACACGGTGATTTTGATAAAATATAAGGCGTATAAAACTGCTGGGGCTTTTATCGAGTTTTTCTTTAAAGCCGATACATCCTCATTAGCGACCCCTTTCACGGATCTGAGAGGGGGTCATGCCAGACCAACGTTTAAACGCTCGTCGAAAATTTGTTGTATCGCTAAAGCCCAATAAGCAGGCAATCTCTACAACCGGTAGCGCCGACCCTACCAAATATTCGTTTGCCAGTCGGTATCGCACCTTATCCAGCAATTGCTGAAATCGAAAGCCCTCCTTAGTCAAATGTCGTTGCAGGGTACTTTCACTCATATGTAACTTTTTCGCCATTGTTGCGCAGTTAGGGAATTCTGATCCCGACTGTAACAATTCATGTTGGACCCGGGCGGCGATAATTCCCCGATGACTTTCGAGCGGTAATAAGCGATCGCACTCACGTTGCAAAATGTCTTGTGTTAGCGGGTTGGCGGTCGATATTGGGGTGGTTAGACTGCCGTCACTGAAACTTAGTGAGCGCTTGGCGCTATTGAAATGAATTTTCGGCCCGAAAACTTTTTCATATGTCGTTTTATCGGCAGGAGCCGCATAGTCCAACTCTAGTTTAAAGTCAGTCTGGGGAGCGTCGAACAGTATATGGCGGCTATTCACAATAGCCGCATACAACAACTCGCAATAAAACCGCTCAAGCTCAAACGGAAGATAGTCGGCCCGCGCCAGCACCTCTGTTCGCCCTTCATTACTCTTAAGCTCAATTGTGATACTGGGTAAAATGACACGGTTGTAGCGAACTAACAACTTGAGTGCATCTCCAACAGTCGAACTAGTCATTAACGCATAGCCAAAAATACCTTGGGAAGGGAGGTCAAATTGCGACCCGACTTTTAATCCCAGCTGTATATCTTTTGACAGGTGTAGCGCGTTAGCGCATAGGGTATTGAGTTGTTTTGCCGTAAAGCTAACGTCCGACTGAGTATCTGCCACCGTTAACGCGGTATTGTTGAGTAATTGCTGTTCGCTAATACCGATCTTGCCGAGTAGCGAGCGCAGTATGCCGAAATACATTGAATGCATAATTGACTGTATTTAACCCCATAGTTGACTTTATTTAACCCCTTATAGAGCCAATTTGTCAATTACCATTGTTGCTCTTTTTTTGATCACTGGAATGCCAGAGACTATCTTCCGGTTGACGAAATCAAGAACTGGGCCAATTATTTTAGTGACATCATAAGGAGTGAAACCGTGTCTCAGATTCCAGAGCCGAAAGGCAAATTACCGGGTATTGGACATACTCACTTGATTGACGCCGCCGAACCGGTGCAATCGTTACTGGCGCTGTCCAAAAATATGGGTGAAATTTACCAACTTCAACTTCCCGGCGGAAAACTACTGGTAGTCTCCAGTCAGCGCCTAGTCGATGAACTATGCGATGAAAGCCGTTTTGACAAAAAAGTCAGCGGCCCCCTGAGTAATATTCGCGATATCGCTCTAGATGGTTTGTTTACGGCTAAAACCACAGAGCCGAACTGGCAAAAGGCACACAATATATTAATGCCCGCTTTCAGCATGGGGGCCATGTCCAATTATTTCCCGATGATGCTCGAAATTGCCGAACAAATGATGACGCGGTGGGGGCAACTTAATGCCCATGATGAGATCGATGTTCCTGCGGATATGGTTAGGCTGACCCTCGATACTATTGGATTGTGTGGTTTCGACTATCGATTCAATTCTTTTAGTCGTGATGAGCCACATCCATTTATCGAGAGCATGCTGGTAGCATTGCAGGAAGCAATCGACCGGGCAGTTGCCCTGCCTTTTGTCCATGCAATGAATATTGGACGTCGGCAACGGTACGAAAAACATGTCCAGAACCTCAAAAATATTGTTGATTCTGTTATTGCAGAACGCAAAGCCGACGATGGCACAACAGATGCTAAAGACCTGCTAAGCCTTATGCTCACCGGTTCGGACCCAGCAACCGGCGAGAAACTGTCGGATGAAAATATCCGCTACCAGATTATTACGTTTTTAATTGCCGGCCATGAAACGACCAGTGGTTTATTGTCGTTTGCATTACAGTATCTCATTAAGCACCCAGCGGTACTTAAACGCGCCTATGCAGAAGTCGATGAAGTATTAGGCTCTGACATCACTACGCCGCCGACATTGGCACAGCTCGGGCGCCTCCCTTATATACGACAGGTGCTCAATGAAGCCTTGCGCCTTTACCCCACGGCGCCGGCGTTCACTGTCATGCCACTCGAAGATACAACGTTAGCGGGGGTTTATCCGCTCAAAGCGGGGCAGCCTATTTTGATATTAATTGGAGGCCTGCACCGTGACGAAAAGGCCTGGGGTGACAACCCAGATTTATTTGATCCCGATCGGTTCGCGCCAGACGTTGCCGCGCTGCGACTGCCTAATGCGTTCAAACCCTTTGGCAACGGTCAGCGGGCTTGTATTGGCAGTCAGTTCGCGCTGCAAGAATCAATATTGGCCATAGGCATGGCACTACAACGTTTTAAATTCATCGATCATACTAACTACCAACTTGACGTGAAAGAAACGCTGACCTTAAAACCCGATGATTTTCGATTGCGGCTAAAGAAGAGGACCGACCAAGACCGCAAGCTGAATGTGCAAACAGGCCCTGAGATCGATGATCGACCAAAAGTTAAGGACGTAGCGAACCTGACAAGTGATCATGCAACACCGCTGTTAATTTTACACGGTAGTAATATGGGTTCAGCGCAACAAATCGCAGCCCGTTTGGCCGAAGAAGGAGAATCCGTCGGTTTTGTTGTTAGCAGCGGTAGCCTTGATGAGTATACCAATCGCTTACCAAGCGACGGGGCGGTTTTGTTGATTACCGGATCATACAATGGCACTCCGACAGATGATGCTAAAACCTTTATGGCGTGGCTAGAATCAACTGAACAGAGTCTTGGTCATGTTCGCTATGGTGTGTTTGGTGTTGGTAATCGAGACTGGGCAACGACCTACCAACGAGTACCGCGCTTAATTGAGCAACGCTTGGAAACACTTGGCGCTGAATGTGTCGTTGCTCGTGGCGAGGCCGATGCCAGAGGCGATTTTTTTGGCGACATTGACAGCTATGCTAAAACTGTCTGGCCTGAATTGGCCGTATCGTTAGGACTCACTGTTGCCGCTCCAGTTGACCGTGGTGATCGATTTACTGTTGATTTACTAACTGATAACGATCGCGATACGGTTTTTTTGCAACATCATTCTCTAACGCCAATGACCGTGACGGTCAATGATGAGATGGTTGATACGCGAGTCGACTATGGGTTGAGTAAACGCCATATCAGCGTGAACCTACCTGAGGGCGTCAACTACAAAACCGGTGACCACTTATTAGTGATGCCACGCAATCCCGCCGTTAATGTCGAACGTGCTGCAGTGCGTTTTGGTTTAGGTATACAGCAACGTCTGCGCCTGTCTTTAAAACACGGTTCTGCCGGCGCAATTCCAATCAATAGCGATATAACCGTCAATACATTATTGAGCCGTTATGTTGAGCTTTGTGATCCCGCAACGGTACGTCAAATTAAATTACTGGCGGAACACGCCTCCTGCCCACCCGATGTAACCGCATTAAATAACTTGGCACATTCGGATCACTACAAAAGCGAGGTCCTCGATAAACGAGTGTCCATGTTGGATTTACTGGATTGTTACAGCAGCATAGACTTACCTTTTGCAACATATGTCGATCAGTTAGCGGAGTTGCAGCCCCGATATTATTCGATTGCGTCTTCCCACTTAACATCAGCTGGTAGCGTCGACATCGCGGTTAGTCGCGTGGCAGGAGCGGCTCTAGGTGGCAACGGCAATTATCTAGGTGCCTGCAGCTCTACGCTTAGTGACACTGAAGTGGGCGAATCGATATGGGCGCGCATTCGCTCAGTAGACTCTGAATTTTTACCGCCGCAAGATTTACAGCAGCCGATCATTATGATTGGCCCAGGAACCGGCGTAGCGCCTTTCCGTGGCTTTATACAGGACCGTATGTTGCATCTTAAACAGGGTAAAACCCTCGGTGAAGCAATACTCTTTTTTGGCTGCCGGCACCCGGATGTTGACGAGATTTATGGCGATGAGTTTGCCGAAGCCCAAGCGGCGGGAGCTGTGAGCTGTATCAAAGCCTACTCCCGCGCGCCTGCACACCCCCATCGTTATGTCCAAGATGCCATCGCCGCCAACGCCAATAGAATTTGGGAACTTTGGACTCGCGGAGCACGCATCTATGTGTGTGGTGATGCCCAGTATATGTTGCCGGGAGTTCGTCACGCACTGCAACACATCTATCAAGATGCTTATAAAAAAGAGGGAGAAACCATCAGCGATAAACAGGCACAGGTATGGTTACAAGAAATGGAAGTAGCCGGCCGTTTTCTGGTTGACGCCTGGGCCTAGGCCAATGCTAGTGTTAAACACTATCACGGCCTGTGTAAATATTTTCCGAGACACAAAGGAATGCCTTTCAAGAAATCATCGGACGCGGCTGTTAGCGGATGAAGGCGTTAATCGAAAATTTTTCAACCACAGGCCGAGTGCGTAAAGCAGGCGATAGATGACAACCTTCAGTCAGTGATAATGTCGCTAGCACCTCATTGCCAAATTATACCGCTTTGCAGTCTAGTGATTCAGTGAGACAAAAAAACTACCGCGATCGTTAATATAGCGGTAGGATACGGAACGTCCCACGTCAGGAGAAAAATCATGTCCAAGGCCATGATGGCATACCCGGATCTTCGGCACCCCTTTGAAGAAAAGGCAATACATCCACAGGGCAGCGCTACTGTGCTGTATCAAGGTCGCAACGTCACCCTTAGTGAGGTAGGCGATGGCAATAGTCTTCTGATTCGTCCAGATGACCTCCCTGGGATTAACGGCTTTGTGCTCAAGCCACAAGGCGCATGTTATGCCGATATGTGCATCCCGATTGGTGAATCGCTATTCGTAGAGCGCAATGGCAAAAAATGGTTTGATTTGACCGCCTTTGCAGATTTGCTCGGACAGCCCTACGTAGCAGACATAAACGCCCGAGTGTGGAGTTTTGCTGAAATACCCTCCCGGCGTCAGGACATGATGGTCGACGCCATGGCGCCAGATTTTGAAGTCACTGACCGCGAAGGACAAGTTGTCCGAATGGCTGACCTGAAGGGCAAAAAAGCCTTAATAGTAACTTGGTCTTCGTGGTGAGGATGCTTCCTTGACGTGCCCGTGTGGCAACGTATCTATGAAGAAGTTAATGACCCCAACTTTGTTATCCTTTGCGCTGCACAGGATACCGGCGGCGAAGCCGTAGCCGGTCCAATTTTCGATGCCGCGAATGCGACTTACATTCAGGTAGTTGACCCGGATCATATTATCAGCAGCGCCTTTAACTTTGTGAATGTACCCTCAGCGGCCTGGGTGGACGAAGAGGGACGAATTGTCCGAATTGATGAAGGTACTTACGCCAAAAATCATGAGATTTACAAGGGCGACCAAACGATATCTTTTGGCACCGACGTCTATTCGCCGGCGTTAAAGGACTGGATCGCAAAGGGGAAAGATAGTGTACATGTTCAGTCTGCAGAGACTGTGACCAGCAATATCCGTCAACACACTCCTGACCAGCTTTTAGCTGATGCGTCCTTTCGACTTGCCAATTTGTTTCGCACCCATGGTTACAGCGAAAAGGCTGAACATTACTGGGAAAAAGCCCGGTCACTGAATCCTGACAGCGTCAATTTTATCCGTCAGAATCTGACGCTGACTGAAGAGGGTTCTGCGGGCGAAAGCTTTATAAAGCTTAGAGACGGATATATCACTGAGGGCAAAGATTATTACCGACCCCTTGATATCGAATCTTAGTACAACCGTTGAGGACTGCCAGCCTCATCAAGATGCTAACGGGCTCAGTTATTAAGTAACAGTGGCGCTGAAAGGCGCCTAATTTTATCAGAAGAGCTCACCGGTTCAGCCGAACCATTCTTAATGATCAATAACTCTATTGGTCGTCACTGCTGTGATTCTGATGGGTAAAACCGTCAATCATAGTAAGCCTCACTATCCTCGTTTAACTGTCGGGTGACACAGAGCCTAATGGCGCCAATTCAAGCCGCCACGAAAAATGGAGACAACCGTCCTCTAACAACATGTTTCTATCTTGACGATCGCGTAACCAGCACGTAAATTAGTTTTTTCATTAGAACGGAGCAGGCGAAAGATCGTGCAAAACGACGCAGAACTTCTAGATCATATTCTCTCCCATATCGATAACGGTACAACCGATCTTGGTGATGAAGATTGGCACGAGCCCGTTGCAAACTATAGTTCTCAGGCGCGCTTCGATGCCGAGAGAAGGCTCATGCGACGACTACCCGTTCCCTTTTGTCCGCTGGCGGCATTGCCTGAACTAGGCTCTTATGTCGCGCGCAGTTCTGCCGGCGTACCTATTGTTGTAGTCCGAGATCTGGACGGTACTATTCGGGCATTTCGTAATGCCTGCCGACACCGCGGCATGCAGTTAGCTGAAGGCACAGGTTGTACGAAAATATTCCGCTGCACTTATCATGGCTGGGCATACCGTTTGGACGGGCGCCTTGAATATGTGCCACACGAACATGGTTTTCCTGACCTTGATAAAGACAACAGTGGACTGGTCCCGGTTTATGCCGTTGATATCCGGGGTGGGCTGGTATTTGTGACCCAGGATGAGCCCGTTGGGCCTGGCGCACTGGAATCACTGCCGGATCTATTGACTGACGATCAAGTACTGTTTGACTCGAACGAGTCGGTGAATGATATCAATTGGAAACTAACCGCAGAGGCTACACTTGAGGGATACCACATTAAGCCAACCCATCCCGAAACCTTTTATCCTTACGGCTATGACAATATGAATGTCATTGAAATGCAGGGACCGAATTCACGCATTTGTTTCCCCTTCAGGCGTATTGAAAAATTACGCGACGCACCTCGTCAGAACCTATCACTTGATCGCATGGTCACCGTGGTCAACCGCGTGTTTCCGTTTGCGTCGGTAAACCGCCTGTCCCAGCACTATGATGTCACTCTGGCAGAACCAGAATCACCGACACGAACACGATATTTCAGCTACAAGCTAACACTGCCAATACCTGATGGCAGCGCTCCCACAGAAGAAGCCTTAACACGGGCAAAAAAAGACGTGGCTTTTCTTGCCAGTACGGGTAACAAAGAAGATGAGAAAGTGGTGACTGATATTCAGGCAGCGATCGGTTCCGGTGCTAACACCTACTATACTTTTGGTCGGTTTGAGTCGGCAATTGCTCATCTTCATAGAAATCTGGCGCACTATTTGGCGCAATTGGATGAGCTCGAACGGGACATTGTCACAATAGTGCCTTGAGAAACTTGGGCATCTTATAACATCATAATGTCCAAATTTTATCCTCATTATTACGTAATTCGCCCACTGCTTGGCCGGACTCTCTGGACGCGAGGGCATTAATTACATTGGAAATGTACAGAAATTAGAGCTCAATAGGAAAAAAATGACCCACATTAAAATTAATAAAGAACCCGTCGAACTATTCAAAATTTTAAAATTTGAAGGTGTGGTAGCTAGTGGTGGCGAAGCAAAGGCTGTTATTGCTGACGGCCAGGTAAAGGTGAATGGTGCTGTTGAAACTCAAAAACGTAAAAAGATTGTTGACGGCGATAACATCGAATTTATGGAGCAGGAATACCAGATCGTGCTTGAATAACTCTGCCATCATCTAAGCATATGTTGAAAATTGCATATCTAGATGGGTATGAAAAGCCTGATGTTATTCGTTGTTAGCTCCACGCCTCGGCCTACTCATTGATGGGTCCGTGACTCAGTAGTCAAGCGGGGCACTGGCTTTGATCCCCTCGCTTCACTTATATTTATAAAGTGATGAGTCTATTCGGCATAAACCACTCCCTTAGCAGAAAAGGCCTCTATCTCAACGTCTCCAAAACCTAACGCTTTCAAAACATCCACATTGTGCTCACCCAGTGTCGGCGTATGCGCGTGGATATTACTTGGCGTTTCAGAAAATTGTGCCGGCGGTCTTGGACTCCTTACCTCACCAGCCAATGGGTGATTGTAAGTCCACAAAGCTTCCATCGCTTTAATTTGAGGGTCGTTAATGACATCTTCTCGTTGATTAATCCTTGAGTAGGGAACATCTTCCTTTTCAAAACGCTGACAAAGCTCGTCGGTAGTGAAGCGAACATAGGCTTCTCCGGTCAACTCTATGTAAGCTTTACGATTACGGGTGCGCGCTTCAGCGCTGGAAAACCGTTCATCTTTCGACAGATGTGCGATGTCCAATGCCCGAAAAGAGGCGTCTGCTTCTTTCTGCTGAACAGGCATCGAAGCGATCCAGCCGTCCCGTGTTTGTCGCATAAAAATGCTATGGTCCAGCTGCGGTATATTTTCGACATTTTCGTCAGGGAAAGTATAGTTGTTCATGACGTCGGGCCAGAGAAAAAACAAGCTGGCATCGAGCATTGATAGCTCAACTCTTTGACCTCGACCAGATCGTTCTGCACTAAAAAGGGCCGCCGTTACTGCTTGCGCCGCAGTCAGTGACGTGACCTTATCACAGACAAGACTGTTAACCATGGCAGGCTCGCCACTCTGCAGCGATGTAAACCCCGACAAGGCTTGAATGATAGCGTCATAGATGGGTCGTTTAACATAGGGGCCGATAGCACCTACTCCGTTGATCGAAACGTAAACCAGTTTAGGGTGAGCTTGGTTAAATTGCTCATAACCCAATCCTAAGCGATCCATAACACCAGGACGAAAGTTCTCCATTATTACGTCTGCCGAAGCGATTAATTTGCGCGCAATACCCAATCCCTCCTCAGTCTTTAGATCCAGACAGAGCGATTTTTTATTGCGATTCATCGTCGTGAATGAGCTTCCCGCGCCGTTACTTTTTGGCAATCCAGCCCGCATTAAGTCGCCGTGCCGGGATTCAACCTTGATCACCTCAGCGCCTTGATCACCCAAAATTGACGCAGCAATGGGGCCGGAATACACGGCTGTAAAGTCAATAACTTTAACTCCTGTCAGCGGCCCAGTGGCAGTGCCACCCAGATTAATTCTCTGACTCATTGTTTTCTTCCTCGTGATAGATACAAACCGTTCCCATTTTATAATTCAGTATTGGCCCGGATATTGTAGATATACTTATTACTGGACTTGAGGCAGCTGCTTGGCATTTCCAGAACTGCTGACTGCTAGAATTAGTTTTTTTAACAGCGCTGCTGTCTACGCTGTTTACCTCAGAAGCGACATTGGAATAACTCATGCGGCAACGACAGTAGCACCAAGATTAACACCAAGCAATGGCTCGCATAACATCATCGCTTGTAACCATTGTCTCCCACAATTTAACGGAGCAGGTTATCATAGACATTATTAGAGATGCCCGAAATTGTTACCACAGTCTATTATAATTCCGCATTTGGAAAGCCATATGGGTATTGCCAGCCAGCCGTCAAAAGTTAGCCTTCCACAAGAGAGCCCGGGAATCTCCACGGTCCTCGACTATCTCGTAAAAAAATTTCCAAGGATCGAGCCCAGTGTTTGGCAACAGCGGATGCTTGATGGCAAAGTACACTGGCATGACGGTAGCTTCATTAGGCCCGAGACTCGCTTTCAAGCACAGCAGCGTGTTTACTATTATCGAGAAGTGGAACAAGAGACCCCTATTCCCTTTACAGAAACCATCTTGTTTCAGGATGAGCATCTTTTGGTCGCTCATAAGCCGCATTTCCTTGCGTTAACTCCAGGTGGCGTCTTTGTAAATGAATGTCTGCAAAATCGACTACGACTAAGAACGGGAATTGACTCATTGCAGGCACTACATCGGCTCGACAGAGTCACCGCAGGCTTGGTACTGTTCTCCACTAATCCGACGACACGTCACCTTTATCATCAGCTTTTTAGCCATCGCCAAATCGAAAAAACGTATCACGCCATAGCGCAGACAGACAGTCGCCAAAAGTTGACAACTAAAGAATGGCAGGTAAAAAACCGCTTGGAGCCATCAGCTCAGCGTTTTCGTATGCAGGTCGTCGCGGGAGAAGCCAATAGTCACTCCTTCATTCGCAGTCTTAGGCAAAACGGCGACAAAGCACTCTTCGAACTCAAGCCAATAACCGGTAAGACACACCAACTGCGGGTCCATATGCAAACGATTGGCTGGCCAATATTGAACGACAAGTACTACCCAAGGCTAGAACAACAATCCGCTGATGATTTTGAAAAACCTTTACAGCTACTCGCGAAACAGCTCCGCTTTATTGATCCTGTGTCACAAAAAATGCAGTTTTTTGAAAGCCCGGAGAGTTTAAATCTGAAAAAATAGAGGGATTTGACGGTTGTCATAGTTTACTGCAAACAGACTTCTAAAAAACTACGCTATGGTTTTTCAGGCCTAGGTAGAGTCATTATTGACCTCCCAATGAAAATCCTCTTTGCTTCTTTAAGCATAAGTCGTTACTAAAGCCCGAAAATAGCTGATTTTTCATCACCTTATTGTCGCCAAAAATGATACCTTATGCGGCCATAATCGTCAGGAAGCAGCAGATGGAAAAACCTCTCCCGCTTTTAAATGAATCGAAGACTTACAACCGTAGAGTATCAATCTCTAAACGTTGAAGCCGCTGGATTCTCATCGGATATACAGATAACTCTCATGAAGTATTTTTACCCCCTTCTCCCCTTCGCTGCAGGCTGGGGATTATTATTGCTCACCAACACTTTTGCAGCTATTGGCTTATACAATGGCCTGTTGCAGCTGGTTTTATTCACAGCTGTTGTCTGTATTCCGATTTGGATGACCGGCAGAATGTCCTATGTGGATATTGGGTGGCCCTTAGGACTTGCTGTAATAGGTGGCTTAACCTGGTTTTACAGTGATGGTGAACCCTTGCGGGTGGCGATGGTAAGTATTGCCTATATATTCGCCGGCAGCCGCATGGGTTTGGGAGCGTTAAAACTGTGGTCGATGGGGAAACTAAAACAGGAATTCCCGCGTTATGAATATCAGAAACAACGCTGGATCAAGTCCGGAAAAACTAATACACCACTAGCTATGCAAGTCGACGCTCTTTGGCAAGGGTTAGCTAATGCCTCTTTCTTGGCGATGCCTGCCTTTGTAATAGCCGCAAATCCGAGTGAACAAGTTCATGTATTGGAAATTATCGGCCTGCTAGTTTGGGTAGCTGCGTTTGTTATGGAGTCGGTGGCTGATCTTCAAAAACTCACCTTCTTACGACTGATGAAAAAAGCCGGTAAGAGAAATCGGGTCTGCAACGTGGGCCTGTGGAAATATACCCGGCATCCGAACTACTTTGCAGAGTGGATGGTATGGAATGGGCTGATTATCGCCGCCATACCTTCATGGCTTACACTTCGTGAAGGAGAATCTTTGATTAGCTGGCTGCTAGTGGGAGCGGGACTGTTGTTTGCGTCTTGGAAAATGTACACCACCCTCGTACACCATACGGGTGCAGAGCCGTCAGAATATTATTCCGTCCAGAAACGCCCCGATTATAAAACGTATCAACAAACGACCAATATGTTTTTTCCAGGGCCCAATAAATAAGGAGCTTTACCATGTCGAAAACCACTCTTTTTAATGCCTTAGTCGTTAAAGAAACCGCGGATAACACCTTCACAAAGAGTATCTGTCAGCGTGATATTAGTGAGCTGCCTGATAATGAGCTGTTAATTGAAGTGCATTACTCTTCGCTAAATTATAAAGATGCCATGTCTGCTAGTGGCAATAAACGTGTCAGTCAGCATTTTCCTCACACTCCAGGCATCGATGCAGCAGGGATCGTGGTCAGTGATAAGTCCGCTACTTTTACCCCCGGTCAGCAGGTACTAGTTTTTGGTTATGATTTGGGTATGAATACCGCCGGTGGTCTTGGCCAGATGATATCAATTCCAGCTAATTGGGCGGTACCCTGTCCAGCCACACTAACCCTTAAAGAAGCTATGACCTACGGAACAGGCGGTTTAACAGCGGCCTTGTGTATCCAAAAGCTGGAGAAGTTAGGCGCCAAGCCCAGTGATGGCCCCGTGGCTGTAACAGGCGCGACAGGCGGAGTAGGAAGTATGAGTGTGGCACTCCTGAAGCAACTGGGCTACGACGTCGTAGCCTTTTCAGGTAAGCCGGAGCAAAGTGAATACTTAAAAACACTAGGAGCCAGTGAAGTGCTGCATCGGGATGTTATTAACGACGTTAATGCAAACCCCGTCGGCAAGACGCTTTGGGCACATGGTATCGATACATTGGGTGGTGAGTATCTAGCGAATCTACTTAAACAGCTAAAACCCGGCGGTGCGGTGGCCTCTTGTGGTTTAGCTTCGTCGCCTGAATTATCGCTGACGGTGATCCCCTTTATCACTCGAGGCGTGTCGCTGCTAGGCGTTGACTCAGTCTATATTCCGTTGACCGACAAACAGCACATATGGGACCGTGTCGCTACTGATATGAAACTCCCGCAGCTAGATAACTATTGTGAAGAGATCACTTTGGGACAAACACCTGAATATTTAGACCGTTTTTTCCAAAGTCAGGTAGTGGGACGTTACGTCGTTAATATGCGCGACGCGTGAACTGAATAGCCCAATGCTCCCGCAAAAGGCACTGATGCATTTTGCGGGAGTAAGCTCAGTGATGACAGCTCGCTAACTGTATTACAACGGTTCACTGTCGGGACACAAGACCGGGTTTTTATAGGCTGGTAGCGCAGATCTACATCCGTTCATCAACATATATAATTTTAATCTGAAGGAGTTTCTAGATGCAAAGCGTTTGCTGCTATCAATTCGGTTCACCCGATGCTTTAGAACGGGTCGACGTAGACACGCCCAAACCCGGGTCTGGTGAAGTTCTTGTGGAGATTACTGCAGCAGGCGTGGGTTTTGTCGATGGACTTATGGTGCAGGGTCTCTATCAAGTCAAACCGCCTCTACCCTACTATCCCGGTAGTGAATTCGCTGGCATCGTTCGCACCGTCGGCGCTAACGTGCAGGGCTTCATCCCAGGCGATCGAGTTATGGGGCTAGCGAGTTCCGGCGCCTTCGCTGACGCGCTGACTATAAATGCTAAACAACTCATAAAATTACCCGCCATACTCGACGACGCAACCGCTGCTGGCCTCTATATTAATTACGCCACGGCGCTGTATGGACTTCGTGATTGTGGCGATTTAAAGTCCGGCGAAACTATATTGATCCTAGGGGCAGCGGGTGGCGTCGGTTCGGCTGCAATCAGTGTTGCCAAGGCGATGGGCGCCTATGTAATCGCTGCTGCATCAACGGCTGGAAAACGCGATGCCGCGATCACCTTTGGTGCAGACGAAGTCGTTGATTATAGTCAGCCGGACTGGCGCGACACGCTAAAAGCCATGACTCAGGGTCGCGGGCTAAATCTTGTCTATGACCCCGTAGGAGGCGATACCGCCGAGCCCGCTTTTCGATCCTTGTCTCCTGGCGGTCGATTTTTAGTCGTCGGCTTCGCGAGTGGCACAATTCCGAAACTACCATTCAATCTGGCTTTACTAAAGCGCTCCGCATTGATCGGCGTAGATTGGGGTGGCGAATCCAGAGCCGACCCTTCAATTAATCATTCTCTCATGACCACCCTCATGGATTGGATTGAAGACAGTAAACTCAAACCGGCGGCGGTTGTGACCCTACCCATGAGCGAGTTCCGCGAAGGTCTCAACGCACAGCTTGCCGGTGAGATTGTTGGAAAGCTGGTACTAAAGAATAATTAGGCCCAGCCATAGGGATAAATGTTATCAGGCTGATGCAGTTAACGGCGCTCAAACAACAATAAGTTTGGTGAGTTAACTGCCATCGAATCTGTTTCCGAACTTCAAGTAACCTTCATATCCTATCTTATAACATCACTGTTAATCATTAACAGATCATGGCTATAAGGTTAACCTATAATTACAAAAGTAAGTTGTATAAAACAGCCAGCGAGTATAAAAGCCCAATGATCGATACTGACGCAAATGAGCAAATAGAAGGGACAGCGAAAAGCATCATAGTTAATGTTGATAACTATGTTAGAGCAACAACATCAGCCCATTTTGTGGGAATGATGAAAATGGCCCGAGGTATGAATAAGTTTGCCCACGCACGCAGACCTGTACCCTTACATAAACAGAATATTGAACGGATGAACCGCGATACCATTTATAGTTCAGCCCTAGTTGATATAAGCCAAGGTGCAACGTTGACTATCCCAAGCTCAGGGAGTCGCTATATGTCGATTATTGTGATGAACGAAGATTATTACACGACAGCAATCTTTCATGCAGGCGGTACTTATCAATTAACCATGGAGGAACATGGAACGCCTTTTGTTGCCGTTGTTGCACGAATACTGGCTAACCCGACAGACCCAGCTGACCTCAAAATTGCCAATGATCTTCAAGCACACATTCAGATTCATGCAAACTCTGAAAAAACATATAGCCGACCAAACTATGATACAGAAAGTCTTACACGGACTCACAAATTGTTGCAGCAGTTAGGCGAAGGTCTGGACGATGCATCTTTTTGGAATGGGAAGTTTGATGAGGTAAAAGAAACACGACACTTAATAGGCGCAGCATTTGGCTGGGGCGGTTTACCCACCTATGAAGTGGTCTATGAAAGTAAGACGGCCTCGCTTTCCTTAGGAAAATATCAGCTTACTGTTAAAGATGTGCCGGTGGATGGTTTCTGGTCAATCAGTATCTATAATGCGGCGGGCTATTTCGAGGAAAACGCTTTCGACTCATACAGTATAAATAGTGTGACCGCGGAGCCGAATGACGATGATTCATACACTATAAATTTTGGCGACTGTTCTGACGGTCTGAAAAATTGTCTACACATCATGGAAGGCTGGGGCTATGTGGTGCGCCTTTATCAGCCCCGTGAAGAAATCCAAAATGGAGAATGGTCTTTCCCCGAACCTCGTCCTATCTAGTCAGCTAAAGAAGTAAGTTGCTCGGGGAAATCGCTACTGGACATGATCTTCTCATAACTGCCCGCCATAGTGCATGGGCGTTAGAAACTAACACTGCTTATGTTGGGTGATACTAGTAGCGCATTTTAACGCGCGATAGTATCGATAATATCTAGCAATTGTTCGACGCTGGGTCTTGTCTTGTAATCTAAAGAGGTATGCGCCCATTTCACCACTGCATTTTTATCAACAATATAGGCAGCAGTGACGGCGATTTTGTGATGATTTTTACCAGACCATAGCTCCAAATCGATACCGTATTTTTTATATCTTTCAAAGGTTGCATCATCGACATCTAAAACTACTTCAAATGCATTGTGGGCGATTAAGTCTGTATCTGATAAAACCGGGAAGGGGATTTCATAGGTTCGTTGCGCCAACGCTGCAGCATCTGTTTTGTCCACACTGATCAAAATAGGGGTAATTCTTCGCTGTTGAAATTCTGGCCATGCCTGCGTTAATTGGCGTATCTGGACATTGCAGTAAGGGCACCAGCCACCACGATAAAATACTACCAAAGTATCACCCATCGACTGTATATCTTTAAGGGTGACCGTTTTATTGTCATGGGTGCTAATGGAAAAATCAGCTACGGTACTGCCTATCGCCAGCCCTATATTGTTCTCTCGTGTGCCAAGCTGTTGTTGACCGGTAACCGACAGCGCCGGATTTTTCGATGGGATCTTAAGTTCAGCTGTAACAGCCATGCTGAGCAATATAAGCGGTAATGCGATTAAAGATTTGCTGACGGCGCGATTTAACATAGTGACCTTCTTAGGCATTGGGCTGCTCATGATGAATTTAAAAAAACCACAAAAAAATTAACCGAGTTGTATCGACCCACATCTGCGCTGCTGCGAGTGCGGGTCAATAGCTTACAACGATTATGGAAGCAGAGTTACCCGTCCAACAGCCTTACGACTTTCGATAAATTCATGAGCCGCAGCGGCTTCAGAGAGTGGAAATTGTTTGTCCAGAACGACCGTAAGTTCGCCCGCGGCAATATCGGCAATCAGTTGGTTGATTATTGTCTGGACTCGGTCTGTACGGATTTCTGCACCTAGAAAAACGCCGTTTATGCTCTGGTTACCACCCATGAGACTGCCTAGGTCATATTTAATGACTTCCCTACCAGCACCACCGACGGTGGATAAACGACCACGATACGCCAGACTATAAATACTTTTTTGCATCGTCGGTCCACCTACAGGGTCAACAATCACATCAGCACCTTTGCCGTGGGTCAGTTCTTTAACGGCAGTTACCAAATCGTCCTCTACATAATTAATACCGTGATCCATTCCCAAGGCCGCTAATTGTGCGAGCTTCTCGCGACTGGATGCCGTTGCGATAACGGTAGCTCCGGCCCGCTTGGCAAGTTGGATCGCCGCCAAACCAACAGCACTTGCTCCGGCTTGCACCAATACTGTTTCACCGGCTTTAAGGCGACCATGCTCAAACAAACAATCGTGAGCCGTTCCAAAGGGAACAGGTATTGCAGAACCTATTTGATAAGTCATTTGATCAGGTATTTTCCAAGCGCTAGCCATATGTACTGCGCGCAACTCTGCGTGGGAGCCGTCGCCCATCACCGTAGTGACACGATCGCCTATAGCATGACCCTCAACATCGGCACCCATTTCGATGATTTCACCGGCAGCCTGATATCCGACTATGTGCGGCGTAGTCCGTAACGGGCCACCGAGTCGATTCAGTGTGTCACCACCCTCAATACTGACACAGGCAACTTTAATCAAGATGTCCTTTGCCTTAATAACTGGATCGGGCACGTCTTCGTAGGTCAATACCGATGGAGCACCGTTTTTATAATAAACTGCTGCTTTCATTGTTAACTCCTTGTTGTGAATTGATAATTTTTAGCGGCTTACACGCAATATAATTTTACCTTTGACTACACGATCTTCTATCAACTGATGCGCCTGAGCTGCGTCCGACAATGGCAGCGTCTTCCAAACCATAGGACTTATCTGTCGACCATTGGCCAAGCTAAATAGTCTAGTGACGTCTTCGCGATACCACTTTGGATGTTCATCGCGCATATCAGTGATTGAATAAAAATCAACGGTTTTCTCATCATCTGGAAACAGCCGCCACATCCATTGTTTCCATTGCCAACTGAGAAACTCACCGAGAATATCACCCATACCGCCTGCTTCGCCGAATAAGCTAGCGTTATAAAAACCATAAACGACCAAATGGCCCGAGCCGTTTAGTGTTTCGTAAGAGCGCTTAAAATTATCGACACTAATGGCATCAAATACGACGTCAACTCCTTTGTTGGCAGTGAGTGCCATAGTGCGTTCGACAAAGTCCTCGGTTTTATAATCGATAGCCTCTACACCTAACGATTTAATATAATCTTGCTTGCCTGTAGATGCTGTGCCTATCATATTCACTCCCGCGACCTTCCCCAGTTGGGCTAGCGCGGTACCTACCGCACCACTGGCACCATGGATTAAAATAGTTTGTCCAGGTTTTACCTTAGCGGATCGATGCAGCATCTGATAAGCCGTGGTGTATGATAAAATTAAAGCCACCGCTTGTTCTTCATCCAAGCCATCAGGCACGACAACTAATTCGCTGATCGGCCGTACAGCATACTCAGTATAAGCCCCCCACACCGTTAAGGCAGCTACTCGCTGGCCCAGTTCGAAGTCGGAGACGCCTTCGCCGAGCTTATCTACAATACCAACAAGATCATAACCCGGCACCAGCGGTGTATCGCTGGGTGCGCCGGCATACATACCCTTGCGTACCATTACGTCAGTAAAAGAGGCGCTGGCTGTCAAGACCTTAACTCTTATTTCATCGGGTCCGGGCTCTGGTAACTGTTGCTGGGTTACCATTTTCATCACTTCCGGACCACCGAACTCAGTGACGACTACCTGCTGGTAACTGGCGCTAAGTGCAAAAGAGTTTAAGCTCAAAAGACATAGCATGAGTAATAAGTATTTCATTGACAGACCCTGAAATTTACGAAATATTTGTACGATGGCAAGCTATTTGATAAGGCCCTTAGCCTGCCACAAAAGGGGTCTACTTTAGCCTTTATTCCAGCAAATTTTTATGTTTTTAAATGCTGCTTCTTTTATGCATCGGCGTTTTCTAAAGTAATACCCAACTGAATAAAAGGACCGCAATATCCTGGACATGATCCAGAAACGCTTACGATATGTCGATTTTCCAATGACTGAATAGCGTGATCACTCAGATGCAATAACCTGGTATTCCTAAACCGGTATTCATTCTCTCTGCCTATCGCCCTGCTAGATGGTCATGATACCGCTATTGTCTGGCGGTCACGCATGGCCAGTGAGTATGGCATTAGTAATACACTACAAATATGAGTGGCCAGCGCAATTTTTGGACTCATTGTTTTTATCGATGAACATCGATTACGCCGATTCACCAACGTTATAAGCGAATGGGTAAATCACGAACTCTCTTGCCGGTGGCTGCAAATATCGCATTGCCTATCGCCGGCGCTACTGCAATCATAGGAGGCTCACCGAGACCAGTGGGGAACTCTGTACTATCCATAAAATGAATATCGAGTGCCGGCACATCTGCCATTCTCAGTGGCGTATACGTATCTAGATTGTGATCGTTCACTTCGCCATCAACGAACTCGGTACCCTCGTAAAGCGCAAGACTCAAACCCCATAGAGTCGCTCCCTCAGCTTGAGCCATAGCGCCGTCTGGCGAAATAACCGTACCGCAGTCAATTGTTTGCCAAATCTTCTTAACATTGATCTCGCTCGACTGAATATCAACTGCAACGTGCACTACGCAGGCAGTCCAGGTTGGCATCCGGCGTTCCTGACCTTGAGCAATAGCAATGCCCAAGCCTTCTCCAGCTGGCAATTTTTTCCCCCAACCAGATCGCGCTGCCACGTCCCTAAGCACTGCCGCTAACCTCATTGCACCACCCACAGAGTCGGGCGCACTACCGGCGTTTTTACCAGCTGCATCAAGATGTGCCAAACGAAACTCAACAGGGTCGGTGTCAGATAGCTGCGCCAACTCATCCATAAAGGATTCTACTCCCCAACCAATCCAGCCAGGCCCAACTGAGCGTAGCCATCCTGGCAAAAACGTTTTCTGCGCCAACTCGTTGTTAACAGCACGCACGCGATGGCTGGGGACGGTGTACCAAAAATCAGCACCGCCGATCGAGAATGGGTCGTACTTACCGTTACCATCAACGGCATCGGACAAGAAAAAATCTGCCATCGTCAACGTTGGCCAACCCGCCGCCGCCGCATGATCAAGACCTGTCAGGCTTCCGTCGGTATCAAAGTAGGCATCAAATTTTGCCACCGAGGGCGACCGAACACAATCGAAGCGGCTATCTTCGGCACGCGGGAATATCAGCTTAACCGGTCTACCAAGTTCGCGGGCGGCAAGTGCCGCCGGAATCATTTGGTCTCCATAAAGACGACGACCGAAGCCACCACCGAGGTAGTACTGATGAATAATGATGTCAGATTCCGGGACCCCCAGAGATTTCGAAAGTACCGGCAGGATCAACGATTGCCACTGGTTACCCGCATGAATGTGAAAAACACCGTCGATATACTCCACGAGCGCATTTTGAGGTTCAAGCGTCAAATGCAGCGCAGTACCGGTCCGGTAAGTAGCCGAAAGAGTTTGTACCGCTGTTGCCTGCGCCTCTGTAATGTCGCCCTCATTCACAGCCAACACACCGCTGCTAGGGTCTTCGACCAGCGTCTCGCCAGCTGCGAATATGTCGGCCTCGCTAACATAATGAGTTGGCCCTGCTTGCCAGTTTACCGTCACCGCTTTTGCAGCCTGTATTGCGCTCGGGAAACTATCCGCGATAACTAGAGCCCAGCCTTGAATAACCGCGGCCGGGTCCCGGAGAGTCAACGTTTGCAAATAACCGGGAACGCCCTTCGCAGCTGAATCATCAATGGAGACGATTGAGCTACCGTACCGTGTGGGAGGGATCAACGGGTGTGCATACACCATACCCGGTAATTCTGCGTCTAAGCCGTAAACGGCAGTACCTTGTGTTTTTGCAGGCACATCGAGCGCGGTGACAGGCTTGCCAATTAGAGTGCGCTGTGACGCTAGCTTAACGGGCATAGTGGCCAGTTCGTCTTCACTAAAACTGCGACTAATATCGCCTTTAGCGACGATATTGGCAAACGACAGCTGCCTGTCACCTGCCACCACATGGCCCTTCAAAACTTTACAGAGAGACTTATCAACCCCTAACAATTTTGACGCCGCCTCGATCAATATTGTGCGCCCCGCGGCACCCGCTTGTGATAACTGAGTGAATGAAGTCCATACCGACCACGAGCCACCGGTAACCATCGCACCCCACTTTGCAGCAGTGTCGACATGCGTAATTGACACCTTAGACCAGTCGGCGCCAAGTTCGTCCGCGATGATGCGCGCCAGTGCCGTACCAACATGCTGGCCCATTTCGGCTTTGCTGATATTAATATTAATCAACCCAGCGCTATCAATCTCAAACCAGATATTGGGTGAAAAACTGCGACTAGCGCCACTGGCGCGAAGGTCACTAATTGCTGTTTCTTCGCTACAGCCCGGCAATACGATACCGACACCCATGACCAGACCAGTACTGACTGAACGAGCGAGAAAGCTGCGACGACTGAGTAAGTGGGACCGTTTTAACAGGGCCATGATCAGACCTCCTCGACATTAGCAGCGCGCTTAATCGCTTTGTGAATGCGCGTATAAGCCATGCAACGGCAAAGGTTGCCATTCATCGCAACATTAATATCCTCATCAGTCGGCTTCGGGGTATCTGCTAGAAGTTGTGCCGCCTGCATGATTTGTCCAGACTGACAATAACCACATTGCGGAACTTGCTCTTCGACCCATGCAGACTGCAAGGCCTTACCGGCAATGGAGTCGAGCCCCTCAATCGTGGTAATACTGCGACCTTTTGCGGCGCCTAGTGGCGTGACACAGGAACGGACCGCTGAACCATCAAGGTGTATGGTACAAGCACCACATTGGGAAATACCACAGCCAAATTTTGTACCCTTGAGTTTGATTTCATCGCGAATCACCCACAGTAGTGGCGTCTCCGGCGGGCTTTCCGATCTGATGATTTCACCATTCACGCTAAACTGAATCACGACCTACTCCCCTATTATTTTATCGACTTGAACACTATCCCAGACCTGAATCATCTGCTCATTGAATATACACCCAAGCCGGAATCTTTCACAACTTCACACTATTCTAACAAAGTAACCCGACCGAGTTGCCGAGAGAGTTAAATAGCAAACTGCCATCAACCTAACGCGAAAGAATGCCGCTTTTTTCGTCACCATGATTAATCGGAACTTTCACGGTCCATGTTTGTAGATTCAAAGATCTTATCTGCATTGCCCTCGATAAAACCATCAAAAAGGCGGCCTTGAGCGTCTTCAAATCGTTTGGCAAACTCATAAAAACATGACGGGATATTTTGAACGTGACCACAGCCATAAGTCACATTAATTCGATCAGCTAATGTCGAAGCCTGAATAAGTAGGTCTGATGGAACCCCCTTAATTTCACCGCCAGCTTGGTTAATTAAGTAACCATTTTCTTTTAGCAAGGCAATGACTTGTTCGAGCTCAACCAGCTGTTTCAGATGATTAACGCTTACTGTAAAATGGTTAACCCGAAGCCCCATAGATACTAGCCATGCGGCATATTCACTCTCCTGTAAAAGCCGACTATAGTCTGTGTAAGGGATAGGTTTCCATAACAAACCTTCAGCAAAAATCTCCGGGCCTTCTATAACATCTGCAGATATTTGCTCGACGAGCGATGATAGGATTTCTTGCGCCTTCTTACTCAGTAAATCGCGTCTCAGCTCGCTAAGAAAAATTCTCGGAAGATCCGCTTCAGAGTGACTATAACTCCGCGCAATCAATTTTTTCTCTTCAAAATGATAGGTATTTTGCCGCCGATATCCCATCTTAAGTATCACTGGTTCCAAATGATCTAGATCAACAGGTGAGTCGGAAAATGTTCTAAAAGCGACGTGATCATTGAACACGGTTTCGCCTAGCCCGGTGAAAATATCCTGTATTTTCTGTGCCTGTGGTGCTATCTGAACATAATCCTTCCAAAGCATGTCGAAAAAGCTGTCTACTTTCATCACGGTTCCTGATTTTTGAGTCACTTGAGCCCGCGATGCTAATCATCCATCTCACATTAGTAAACTATAACTTTCTTTTATGCGAAATATTTTTTCCTGTGGGTTCGAGCTGAACGGACCCCGCAAGTCGCTTTAGCAACAAAAAACTGGATTTACAACGGTTTTTTTGGGTTAAGATCTGACAGCGTTACGTTTTTTTATTGGTTTTTGAAACAGGTAGCATAAGTGCTGCAGCGCGATCATGCCATAGTTTAAAACTCTCAATCTCCGCCGCTATTCAGCAACCCGAAGATAATAATGTATACTGCATTTCATTTGACGAGACTATATTCTGTATTTGAAGAATTGATAGTACAGATGGATTATATTTATGCAAAAACTAGCCAGCGCATTGTTCAAGGGTCTTATTGTCAGCGGCCTAACGACTTTGATTTGCGCCACCGCCAATGCCGAAGTATGGCCGTCAAAGACTATTAAGTTGATAGTGCCCTATTCTGCCGGCGGCTCGACTGACATTACAGCACGAAAAATTGCCGACCTACTAAAGAAAGAATCAGGTTACAGTATCGTCGTAGAAAATCGACCCGGGGCGGGCTCAACCAGAGCAGCAGGTCAACTATCGAGAGGGCGCAATACGGGTCATACCGTGCTTATGGCCTCCCCTGGTCATATCTTAGGTCCAACGGTATATCCTCGATTAAAATATGACCCCATTGAAGACTTCAAATTCATTCGCCGAATTATGGCTACACCCAATGTTATGGTTATACCCGCAAGCGCCCCCCATCAAAATGTCAAAGAGTTTGTGAGCGCCGCAAAAAGTCAAGAAATGACCTTCAGCTCACCGGGCCTTGGAAGTTCAATCCATATGTCGGGCGAGTTCTTCAAGAACTTAACCGATACTCAACTGACACATGTTCCTTTTCGCGGTAGTAGCGAAGCGATACCAGCATTGATCTCGGGTGATGTGGATGTCTCTTTTGAAAACCTGACGGCAGCACTCCCTTACATTCAATCGGGAAGACTCAGGGCCCTAGCAGTCACCAGTAAGATACGCTCGCCTTTCTTACCCGATGTGCCGACGATGAGCGAAACCGGCGTAGGTTTGGGTCTAGAAAATTTTGTAATATCTTCATGGTTTGGGCTAATTGCTAATAAATCCTTCGATGAGGGTGCCTCGAAAACGTTACAATCACTACTCGATGAGATAGTCGCATCACAGAGCTTCACTGATTTTTTAGCACAGCGGGGAGCCATTGCGGCAACAGAGAGTGGTGACGATTTCAAAGCCTTTATCATCGATGAAACAATTAAATGGTCTTCCGTCACTAAGCAGGCTGACATCAACTACTAATCTCAATGCGTATATCGAATTCTTCGGCTAAAGAAATTTCGTGCTTTGCTTGTCAAAATCATTGAGGTCTGGATAGAATCTAAACACGGCTTACGTGAATTTATTGATATAGCCATTCATCTACAACTATGAAAGAGAGCCGCTTGTGTTATGCCGTCCTTACTGAATAGAAATATGCTGATCGGCCTCTTTATGGCTCTGCTATCTCTGTTGTTTATCTTGTACATTGCACCAGAGTACATTGAAGAACCTGGCTTTATTAAAAATCCAATCATGTCGCCTAGATGGCTACCGATGATAATGGGCTCGTGCGTATTCATTCTGTCATTGACCCTCTGTTTTCAAGAATGGCTAAGCTCCTCGAAGAGTATTGACCCTGTAAGCAAAGAGCGCTCTATCGATGTAGTCGTACTCATCGCAGTTCTAATAGGCTATGTACTCGCTTTCGAAAGATTGGGGGCAGTATTAACCGCGATTGTCGCCTGCCTAAGTCTTTTTGCGTTAAGAGCCCGACGCTCGATGGCACTGTATCTATTGGCAATGATAATACCCATTGCCGTCTACTTTTTCTTTACCGAATTTTTAAATGTCCCGCTTCCTCGCGGCATTTTTGACGACTGAAGCAGCGGATTGTAATGGACATTTTTTCTGAAGTACTCGCTCTATTTTTAAGTGTCGACAACTTTATTGCTATTGTGTTCGGTGTGATTGTTGGTGTTTTTGTCGGCGCTATACCCGGATTGACTGCAACGATGGCGGTGGCCTTAGCGCTACCCTTTACATTTTCCCTTCAACCGGTAACCGCCATATTGTTACTTGTAGGTATTTATAAAGGCGGTATGTACGGAGGTTCAATAACCGCTATTTTGATAAAAACTCCAGGCACACCCGCAGCCGCCTGCACGTTATTGGACGGTTACCCGATGACGCAGCAGGGCAAAGCAAGAAAGGCTCTGCAAACTGCACTTTACTCATCATGTATTGCGGACTTTATTTCCAATCTGTCTCTGATATTTTTCGCCGCTTATCTGGCAAAAATTGCACTCAACTTTGGCCCACCCGAATTTTTTTGGCTGATTTGTTTTTCGTTGACTATCATTGTGTCGGTGTCTGGTGATGCCGTTATAAAAGGTCTGATTGCTGCCTGTTTAGGTATTCTGACATCAACTATTGGCTTAGATCCGGTCTATGGCAGCGAGCGACTGACATTTGAAAGCTTCGACCTTATGGACGGTATTTCATTTGTACCTTTGATGATTGGCTTATTCGCGATCCCCGAAGTCATTGAGTTCTATTACCGCAAGATTGAGCCCACCGTCGTAACTGCCGTAGACCATTCAAGGCTGACCTGGCACGAATTCAGAAAATATTTAAAAACCATTGTGCGGTCCAGTGTGATTGGGGTGCTTATCGGTTCTATACCCGGAACTGGCGCCACGTCGGCCGCCTTTATTTCCTATGGTGAAGCGAAGAGAACATCTCCCAATAAAGATAATTTTGGTAAAGGCGAGCCTGAGGGAGTTGCCGCCTCTGAAGCAGGCAATAATGGTGTTGCAGGCGCCACGCTGATTCCACTGCTATCACTGGGTATCCCTGGCGATGTTATTACAGCGACTATTCTTGGAGCCTTCATGATTCATGGCTTGACGCCTGGCCCGCTGATGTTTCAGGATAATCTTGCCATGATCTATGCAATTTTCTGTGGCATCATGCTCAGCTCAATTGTCCTCTTAATAGTTGGTAGCATTACCATACGGCACTTCTCAAGAATAGCCGAGGTCCCGAAGGCCATATTGCTACCACTGGTTTTACTGTTCTGCGTATTCGGGACTTTTGCAGTTAACAACAATGTGTTTGATATTGCACTTATGTTCCTTTTTGGCCTGCTAGGTTTCTTTTTCCTGCGTGTAAAAATGGCCTCAGCACCGTTTCTTATTGGTTTTATTCTTGGACCAATGCTAGAAGACAATCTCCGTCGTACGGTACTTATTGGCAAGGGTGACCCTATGATTTTTTTTCGTGGCCCAATCACTTGGATATTTATCGGTTTAACCATCGGCTCGCTGATTTTCGCCATCCGCCGATGGCAGTCACAGCGTTCAGGCAATACCCTTAGTCAATCCTAAAGAGCCAGAACAAGAGATCATTGTTAAGCAATCAATAACGGTATTCGCAACATCAATAGAGGATTCATTCCATCTTTAAACAGGTCGAAGCAATGCAGATAGATAATGCCATTCATCGTATTAAGGCAGCAGTCGGGGCAAAAGGCTGGTCCGAAAATTCCACCGAGTTAATCCCCTCTATGATGTATTCTGTCGGCTGTCCTCCGGGAGAGGCAAAGTTATTTGTCAGTCCTTTAACTACTGAAGAAGTGTCTCAAGTTATGGCTCTTTGCAATCAGGCAAATATTCCTGTGGTTCCTCAGGGGGGAAACACCGGTATGTGCGGCGGCGCCATTCCTGACCCATCCAAAACGTCTGTGATTCTTAGTTTGCGGCGGATGAACAACGTACGAGACTTGAGCACACTCGACTACACCATAACCGTCGAAGCAGGCTGCATTCTGCAAGATATCCAGGGCGCGGCAGAACAGGCAAACCGATTCTTTCCTCTCAGCCTCGGGGCCGAGGGCAGCTGTCAGATTGGTGGCAATCTTGCCACTAATGCAGGGGGGATAAATGTCCTGCGCTACGGCAACACTCGAGATCTTGCGCTTGGCCTTGAGGTCGTTCTACCCGACGGCACAGTGCTGAATGGCTTGCGCCGGCTAAAAAAAGACAACACAGGCTATGATCTTAAACATCTGTTCATCGGAGCAGAAGGTACGATGGGCATTATTACCGCCGCGGTCTTGAAACTATTTCCATATCCTCAGTCCAGATCTACCGCTTTTTGCGCCATTGTCGATCTTGAGAGTAGCCTGTCTTTATTAGCTATGGCCCGAGAACTGAGCGGCGATCAGATTAGCAGCTTTGAGCTAATACCCCGCATTGCGCTGGAAACAGTCGCAAAACACCGAGATGATATTCAGCTGCCATTTTCTCCCGGCGAAGCGGAGTGGTATGTTTTGATGGAAATAAGCACAAGCCGCAAAAACGATGATCTTGGAAGTCTCAACGAGCTTATTTTAGGGGAGGCAATTGATGCTGGAATCATTAGTAACGCAGTAATTGCTCAATCTGAAAAACAGAAAAATGGACTTTGGGCGATTCGTGAGGCGCTGGTTGAAGTTCAAAAAGAGGAGGGATACTCAATAAAACATGACGTCTCGGTACCCATTAATAGAATCCCCGAGTTGATTCATCTCGCCTGTGAGCGCGTATTAGCAATTTGCCCGGGTATAAGACCGTATCCCTTTGGCCATGTTGGCGATGGCAATATTCATTTCAACTTTTCCCCCCCACCGACACTCCCAGCAAAGAAATTTCTTGAATTTATCGATCAGATCAATCAGATAGTGTATGACATCGTTGACTCACTTGACGGTTCTTTCAGTGCCGAACATGGTATCGGGCAAACAAAAGTGGCTGCACTAGAAACATACAGATCAGCAACCGAAGTGGCTCTCATGAAAAACATCAAGCAGCTAGTTGACCCGCGATATCTAATGAATCCTGGCAAATTATTTCCTGATCCGGCATTTAATAGTGAGGCTCTTTAGATGCGTTTTATGGCCATATAGCTTCCGGAATGCTGAATCTATGACAGCACAGCGACTAAAACGTTGGTACACTTCTATAGTCCTTTCCCATGTTGTCTATGCGGGCGCTGGTTGATAGCCTTTGTTGGTTATAGTAAAAACAGATGAGACCTATTTTTTCATCGAATGTGTAAATCCAAGGCAGTGCTAAAGAGCGTTACAGAATGGCCCGACCAAAAAGTAAAACTGAGAAAAAGATCGACAATAATGTGCGACTTGCACTCACTTCAGCCTGTGAAATATTTCTCGAAGACATCCCCGGGTTTCAGTGGTTAACCCATCGAGCCGTCTATAGTAACTTTCCAGCCAGTCTTTCGATTACCTGTGTATTCGATACCGATAAGCATCAGAAACAAGCACATCAGGATGGCAACGCTATTAAAATGCAACATCTCATTCAAACTAAGCTGCTGCACATCGGGGTAAAACTTAAAGTCCCAAAGCAGCAGGTAATTTTTGAATCTGAAGAAACGCTATGATGAAAATTACGCCAGAAGACTATGCGATTTTAGAACGCGGTATTAAACGCACTATCGCTGATACGGGTCTCAGCTTGGACAATTACACCTCGCTTGGACTAACCGCCAAACGCTACCGATGGGACCTTCTGGAAAAGTCACAAATCAAGATAGGCGACGGTGTCACCATTGACGGCGATATTAATATTTATGCTTATGCCAATAAAGCGCATCTTGATACAGCCCTTCGAAGAATCACCAAAACCAGGTAGCACCTCTCAAGACCAAGATCTCTCTGAAAAGGTTCTGACCCGATAGCGCGATCACGCGACAACAACTTATACTTGTTAGAGCATGCTGAGTTGAGGCCATGGGTAACACTAAGCACCCAGATAACTTAGCGATGGCGCTAAAAAGGAGACTGGGTGTTGGCAAAAGCAGCTAGCTGTTCATTGGTATCCTTAGTCAGACTGATGAGAAATTGATTCGCCTCAATACCGTTAAACAGTGCTCTTATGACATCGGCAACAGTATCAAAATCTGAGCCGATATCTACATCTGATGTAACCCTACTACCTTTATGACCCCAAGCAACTGACGAGCGAGGGAATGCAGTGTCCGTCATTCGTGGTGCAAGATAGTGAACCTTAACTCCCAGCGGTCTGCCATAGACCGCCAGCGCCTTGGCCATGCCGTGCAAGGCATATTTCGACGCCGCGTAAGGGGCATTCATACCATTACTATTAAATAGCCCTGCGGATGAACCAGTAATAATAACGGTACCTGTTTTTCGCTCTATCATTTCGGGGAGAAAGGCATTAATAGTCCGAGCGACTCCCATCACGTTGATGTCAAACAGCCGCTGCCATTCACTCATCGGGATTTTTTCAAAACGTCCACCTAATGCAACACCTGCGTTTGCCATCACAATATCCACCGGTCCCAGCGCAGTGGCTATGCCCGAAAGTACAGAAAGGTCCTCGTCCAAGCTTACATCGCAACGTACCGGAGTTACGCCCAATTGAAGAGCCGCCGCTGCAAGTTTGTCGGTGTTTATATCGGCAATCACAACGTCAGCTTGTCTCTCTTTAAAAGCCTTTGCCGCGCCCAGCCCAATACCATCAGCACCGCCGGTAATTACAGCCACTTTTCCACTAAAATCCACTAGATCCTCCCGTTATCGTGCTAGTTGCCGACCTTAATGTCGCAACAGTGATTTAGTGTCGCTCTCTCGGCATACTAACCGCCTGAGCGAAGCGCATTTGTTCAAACCGCGCAGGTAATATTAATTGGCTGAGCTCGAATGCATACAAGGCATCAAATGCCGGCAACAGGCTACTTTGCTCTACATTGCCCAACTCGCCGAATAGATTGTCGTGGTGAATAGTATAAACAACTTCGGGGGCCGTGAGCGTTACCGTTTCATAGACGTATGTTTCTCGATATTGCTGCGGCTGATTCCGTAGACCACCGGTACCTAAAAATACCGCATCAACAGTGAGGTTTTCAAAAGCGCCCGGCATGAACCCAGCACTTCCCTGCACCAAAAAACTGGACTGTGGATGTTCAATCAAAATGGCGAACGCTCTACCAAGCTGCCAGCTTGTATAGGGGGCGGGTAAATCAAAGGCAGCCGTCACAACCCCATCAATACCCGAATTACTGGCTGCCGGCGTATGTTCTGATTCAAATAGGGTAACTCTAAATTGTCCAAAGGAATAAGTTCGGCCAGGCACCACATTTTGTATTTGTGCTTCTGGTAATTTGGAGCTTCGACCAATAAACGAAGTAGAATTCGAACCCAGTAAGAGTGCGCCGGTCTGTTTAGCAACTTCGCCACTGTCCATCGCATGGTCATAGTGCGAGTGAACCGGTATGACCACCGCTAGTCGATTGATATTGTGCTTTTTTATCATGCTGGAGATACTTTGTTGATCTGGTGCTATCGGGCGCTTCATTAAAATATCGAGTAAGCTGGGCCGTGAAAAAAAGCCGTCGGTCATAATTTGAGTTTCCCCGTCATCTATCAAGAGCGTTGTGACGCCAAACCATTTGACGGTTACACCCGGCTCTGCTTCAGCAGCGGCAGCCGCATAGGGAATACCGACCTCAGCCATACTAGGACGGGTCAATAACCATGTTGCCGTAAGGATTATTACGCTGAGCAATAAGATGCCCACCCATTTGACCAACGTACTAACAATACCCATTCAGAAATATTCCTTTACATAGTGACAATGTAGACAGTGCATCCGAGTTAAGGCTCGCTATTTTCTTCTTACTCTCAGGATTAGGCGTAAAAAATTTGCGCCATGTATCTGTTTAGTAACAGCACTCAAGAAACTACTGAACTCGTCTTTTTCGCCAGTCTACACTATTCGATAGCCACCCGATAATCAGTCCAGTTCTGATTTAAATCATGCGTTCACGAGGTATCGCAGCCTTTCTTTTGAAGATCAACAGCTTTGATCGCTATATCAACGGAGACTCGACCATAGTTCTGGGATTTGAAGGACTTATGATTTATCATCCCCATCACAAATTTTAGTAATCGCAGTCCATATTTTTTTTGGCGCAGCCTAACTGCATCGCCAACATCGATCTTGGCAGTAATCCATAACCTCTTGAAAGTTGGCTGATAAGTTTGAATAAGAATATTTTACGGGTAGTGCCTTTCTGTTTTTTAGTGTTCGGATTTAATTCGTCGCTATTGGCTGAAGAGAAGCCTCTGTGGGAGTTTGGTGCTGGACTATCCACCCTCTATCACCCTCATTACTTAGGGTCCGAACAGGAGAGTGCTTACGCACTGCCAATTCCCTTTGTTAATTATCGGGGCAAATTAATACGTTCAGATCGGAACGGTATCCGCGGTCTTATTTACGACAGTGAGAGGCTTGATTTGAATTTGAGCTTTAGTGGCTCGCTGCCTGTTAACAGCAAAGATAGTGAGGCTCGCGACGGTATGGATGATTTGGACTTGATGCTTGAGGTCGGTCCAACCCTGCAGTATCAAGTTTATCGGAGTGACCGGCATCTACTGAGAGCAGACCTACCCGTACGCGGAGGATTCACCGTCGGCGATGAGTTTATGGGCTATCAGGGTTGGACCACCAACCCCCGACTGCACCACGAGATGGATTTGAGTCGCTGGAAACTGACAACCACCTTAGGAGCCGTGTTCAGCAGCAGTCGCTATCATGGTTATATTTACGATGTAGACTCACAGGACGTGCGGCCGGGACGCGAACATTATCAGTCCGACAGCGGTTATACCGGCGCGCGATTTTCCACAGGTTTAAAACGGCGTATTGGCGACTATTTTGTTGCAGGAAAGTTGACCTACTATAATCTCGACGGTGCAAGCAATGCAGACAGCCCGCTGATTAAAAAGAATGAATACTTTGGCGTCAGTCTCGTTTTTGTCTGGGTATTTGGAAAATCTGAAAAAATGGTGAGCGACTAATCTTTGCCTGGAGGAGTGCCCTCAGCGAGCACTCAGCCACGGTCTCCGGCTATTGTTCTGGATGCCAAGCCGGTTTCACTTAATAGCAATCATCACTTCGTTTCTACGAAAGAAAGGCAACGTCCAAGGGGGATTGTATCTCGCTAATTGTGGCTTACCCTGCTGCCTAATGCCTTTCTCAGCTAACCACTGAAGCAGCATTTGAGTTTTTAACGCCACTTTTTCTTCTCCCGCAAAGCCCGAAAATATTATCACTGCAAATTTCTGAGCAGGCACTTCTCGCAGCGTAACATTAGCTTCGTCGGGAGTAGGAAGGGTGTCCATTGTATATTCACTGGGCATTACAAAGTGGATTCGCCAGCTGCCCTTCTCTTCTTTTAATGTTACGGGCGTCGTCATGCTAATCTTTTCGGCTTTGGGTTGTATAGTTACCGGTGCCGTCATGTTTACTTTTTCTATTTCGCCAGCCTTTGATGTATTATCGCCAAAAATATAGCCCGCTATACGTCTAAAGCCTTGACTGGACGCATCATCCATCGATCCGTCAACAATGGTTTCCGCAACAATCATAGGATTATATGCTCTTAGTTCAAAATCACCTGCCACTTCTAGTACCTCGTACTTTGGTTCTTCTATCGCCATAATTTGACCACTAAATAACAGCGAAATTAACGTAACTAGTATCTGTTTACTCATACATCTTCCCTCTAGATTCTGCGATTTTTACGACGAAAATCATAGCTTCGTTCGTTTTCGATTGTCTTTGCCCACCAAACATTAGGTCCGTCTGATAGCACCTTTAATGCCGCGCTATTTTGATAGAGTAATACATCCATGGTTATTCGACAATGCGGCGGATATCATTGATATTTAGCCGCTGATCAATCAATACTTCTGCCGTCAACAATCGCCATCTTACTAGTATCGATCAGACTAATACTCTCTTCAGCAAAGCCTACGCCAGCTTCGTTATAGAAGTTAAATACCTTATCTACGCCCAAGGCTTCAATGGATTTTCTTTCATCATCGAAACGCGCTATTGCTGCTATTTTACCCTGATAACGCGCATAGCGTAGCTGTTGAGTAATACTGGTAATATCTTGAACTGAGGGCAACGCTAACAAAACTAATTGTAATTTATCAAGATCGATGCTCTCCCAGAAATTAATATCTTCCGCATCGCCACAAAAAGCTTGTATCTGCTCTTGGTTCAGCCACTCGACTTTTTCTTTATCCGTATCTAAACCCCATGCTTGACCTGGAACTCTGCTATTCAACGCTTGGTATGCACCCATACCGACGCGCCCCATACCAATGACGACTATAGGTGCGCCGTGAGGTTGCAAAAAGTTATCTTCTGGCAACTTTTCTGAGGTCTCGTATTTTTTTATTGCCTCTCTATTTTCGCTAAAAAATTGATGTGCATAATTGTAAATGAAATTGGTGATCACAAAAGATATTGAAACCGCTAGCGATAAGATAACTAACCATTCACTGCTAAGCCAGCCTAACTGGGTACTGAGTGTAGCGACAATAAGACCAAATTCACTGAAGTTACTCAGTGCCAATGCCGCTAAAAATGCGGTTCTAACGCGAAGCCTGAGCTGGGTGAATAAATAGAAGAATAATAAGAACTTCACTGGAATTAGCAGAGTGAGTACAGCGGCAATGGCAAGCATCTCCCAGGTGGGTAAAGCTGCGAACCCAATCGATAAAAAGAACCCTATTAAAAACAGGTCTTTAAAGCCCATCAGTGACTTATTAATTTCGCTCGATTTTTTGTGGGATGCCAAGTACATTCCTGCCAATAAAGCGCCTAAATCGCCCTTAATATTGACGAATTCAAAAAGCTCATACGCTCCTAAGGCTAAAAAGAACCCGGCTAAGGGGATTAGCTCGCCATGGCCGATATGGTCTACTAACTTATTGACTAACGGCTTTAGCACCACGGCTGATAACAATAGAAGCGCCCACAGAGAAGGAATCTTGCCGGTAGCGATAACAAGAAATAAAACCGCAGCGATATCCTGCATTACCAATATTCCAATGGCGAGCTTACCGTGTCGAGTTCGCATTTCACCATGATCTTCCATTAACTTTACGACACATACTGTGCTGCTAAAACTTAATGCGAAAACAATAAGTGCAATGGTATACGTGTCTATTTGAGCAAAGTAACTTAACGAAAAAGCAACAAATGCTTTTATAAACAGCATAGCTAGCACAAACCACAGAAGCCCATGAGTGATACTGCCTAACCAGACTTCATTTTTTATTAAGTCCCGAACATTAAGTTTTAAACCGATAGTAAACAGCATCAAAGTGATACCGAGGTTAGCAAGCGAGTCGATTAATGCATCCGCCTCAAAGCCTAAGAAATGCAGTAAAAATCCAGCCAATAAATAGCCGGTAGATGGAGGAAGGGAAATAAGCTTAGTTGACAAGCCGCAAGCAAAAGCAAATAAAATCCAAATAAAATCCATTGTATTCCTTAGCTATTGTTAGACACGGTATGACTACACCCACTGCAAATGAAAAAACCAGTTAATATTAGCAGTACATTTTTTTGTAATAATTACAATTGATAGGGACTGAATCACCATAGACAGCAACCATAGAGCCAAACGGGATGGCAGATGATGTCGGACCGACCCTGATCATGTGTCATCGATTGCATTCATGATCCAGCGTCGACATTCCCGTGACATATTTTTCTGTTCGATTGAGAAAAATAAGGGTTTAATCCTTTCTGTACTCAACGTAAGCTGCCTATTGACATCAAATTCATACTTCATGGAGAGCTACAATGAAACAACACCGCATCCTTATGACACTAATAATACTATCATCTTTTTGGACTTCGACGAGCTACGCCGAGGCCACATCAGCAGATTCTATAAGGAATGCGATGCCCGAATTAACCATCTACCATCTTGAAGGCCGGCGATCCGAACGTCTGGTATGGCTCATGGAGGAATTGAACTTACCTTATAATCTGGTCTTTGAGCGCGGCAGCTTAGCCGGTTCAATGGCGAAAATCAAAGCCGTTAATCCTGATATGCCGATGGCACCAACAGTGACTTTGGGGGCCCAGGTATTGGTAGAATCCGGCGCTATTATCGAGTTGCTGTTGGGCCGTTATGCGCCCAACGAATTACACCCCCCCATCGATAGCGATGAATATGCTAGCTATCTTATGTGGATGCACTACGCCGAGGGCTCACTTGCAGCGCGTCTAATTGCCGACTATCGAACTTGGTTAAAGGAACCACCAACTGAGCGGTCTCGCCTTGTTGACTCGGAAGCCACCGTACAATTTGCTGAAAACTATTTAGCTAAAAATGCGTGGTTTGGCGGTGAAGATTTTTCTGCCGCAGACATTATGATGCTATTTCCTCTGACCTTAGCCACCTCATTAAATATTGTTGATGAAGCTCAATTTCCAAAAATTGCACTGTGGAAAGAGAAAGCTGTTGCACGCCCTGCGTATAAACGCATGCTCGAAAAAGCGCGACCAGATGGAATGATCGGTATGTTGCCAAAATTACCTAGCCACGCGCCAGCGGGACCGCGCCGTTGAACAGTCCGTAACTAGCGGTCTACTCGATAATCTTTGTTTGAATAGACAACTCTGGAGCAGCACGCTGTGAGATCCCTACTGTCGGTTGTTATCATCGTATGGTTAGTAGCAGCTTGTGTTGGCAGCAAAATTATTGTAAATCCCAAGAATTCTTTTGACGCCGCCAGCTACCAAAGTTTTGCCTGGTCGAATGAGGCAATGACTGACGATGGTAGAAATCGTTTTTACTACAATCTTGATCGCTTTGTGCGTGGAGGCATTACCACTGGGTTAATCAATAAGGGCTATCAGGAAGTAGCAAAACCGCAAGCAGATCTTTTATTAACCTATAACTTTTTTCAAACAGTGACACCAGATCGCGGCGGCCTAATTTCGCCTATCAACGAAGCAAATGCCGCTCGGGACAATGGTGCGGATGTCAATCGCACCTCGTTACACAACCACTACATACCCGCTGCCATTCAACGCGGCAGTCTATCATTGAGTATTGATGATGCGAGGCAAGGTAAAGAAGTCTGGCAGGCTACTATAAGTAAAGTTATCGAGAGCCAGACTGACAACCAGTCCATGGTAAAAAAAAGCGTTAACACTCTGCTTCTCAAATTATTGAGAGACATTCCTGCTAAATAAGCAAAGACCGCGGGGCCTCACCATCGTCGACACCTTGCTTCGGTGACAGCACTGGCCGCTCGGGTAAACAGGAACTGTCGATCTCCTGACTTCTGTGACCTAAGGCAATCTAAACTGAGACCGGGTCGGCAATTTTTAACAACTGCTTTCCGAAATTTTTACCGGTATACAGTCGCTGTAAGGTGGCTGGGATATGTTCAAAGCCTTCTTGCAAGTCAATTTGGAACTTTAATTCTCCCGACGCCACCCAAGCCATTATATCTTTAACCGCTTCTGCGGCGCGGGGCAAATAATCTAAAATAATGAACCCTTCCATACGACTGCGGTTGGTTACTAGTTTCATCAAATTAGAGGGGCCCGGCAGAGGTTCTGTCGCGTTATAGCCGGCGATACCTCCACATAAAACAACCCGAGATCGTAAATTCAGATGCTCCAAGGCATCTTCTAAAATGGTACCGCCCACATTATCAAAAAAGACGTCCCATTTGTCGGGGCAGTGGTGCGCGATTTGAGCACGTACATTTTCATTTTTATAGTCAATCACCGCATCAAATCCGGCCTCTTTTTGCAGCCAAGCACATTTTTCTGAACCACCGGCAATCCCGACGACACGACAGCCTTTGAGCTTTGCAATTTGTCCCACAACCGAACCCGTAGCCCCAGCGGCTCCAGATATCAGCACTGTTTCCCCAGGGCGAGGCTGTCCAAGGTCTAACAAGCCGAAGTAGGCGGTAAGCCCAGTAATTCCCAAAACAGACAGCATCATTTCAGGCGACACCCCTGGCGGCAATTTTGATAACCCCATCGGGCCCTGACCTGGCGCCACCACAACATAATCTTGCCAGCACCCTGTTGTTTGAACGAGGTCTCCTACCGAAAATTCCGCGTGCAATGACTCGACTACCTGACCGACAGAACCTGCTCGCATCGGCTCACCGATATTGACAGGAGGAAGATAACCCGGCTGGTCAACCATCCAACCACGCTGCGTGGGATCAAAAGATAGGAACAAGTTTTTTACCAGCACCTCACCAATACCAGGCACCGGAACAGGTGTCTCAGCGTATTTGAAATTCTCGGGGCCCACCATGCCTGAAGGTCTTTTTGCCAACAGCCACTGCCGATTTATTTCCATTATGTTACTCCTTACACTTTACAATTTGGGGGCTTGCTGGGACATCACGTTTCACTGACTTCTGTGCGAATGCCGGCAATGATTCGACATGCATTTTTGATAAACAAAGTTTCTGATGAAAACAAATTAACAAGTTCCTGCACGTCAGAGGGTATTATTTCGCCGATTAGCGAGGGCCGCTGGTCTGTGCTGCTAGTACCTATCAGCAGAACGCCCATAGTTCTGACCAACTCAGCTGCCTGTGTCTTCGTCAGTGTCAGTATTGGCACAGTTTTTTCGGCGATATAGTCTACCCTTTCAATAAAAACGCGCTTCGATTTGATCAAGCTTTCCATGGAAACATTGTGTTCAATCACGTGTTCTAGCCGAATCAACAATGGCACGAAGCTACCGTCTGCGATTGCTGTCTTATATAACTCGCTAGCATAATCATGATCGCTCATATCAGGACGTAATTGATCAACAAACGTCTGGCTCCAACGAACCAAGCTCATGGTATGTAACGTTAGAAACACTTCCTCTCGCGTTTTGAAATAGAGATAGAGGGTCCCCTTAACAACACCTGCCAATTTCGCAAGGCTCGCCATTGAGAAAGCCTCGTACCCCACTTCATGAAAGTGTTGCTCCGCCGCTTCAAGGATCTGCAGGCGACGGAATTCTTTTTGCTCTTGAGTGCGCGCTCGATGCTGCATAGTCGTCCGCTCTTTATCCAAAATTAATACTTTTTATGCCGACATCGAAAAAGCTGTGAACGCACGCCAAGTGCTAATGATCATCGCTTAATTTGTGATCGAATACTTTTTTCAGATGTCTCGCGATAGGGAGGCAAACACCTATCCCACTGTTTTTCTTCGATGCCATAATAACTGACTGGAAGTCATTAAATAACCCCCCATCTGGGATTGCAAGTTCTTTTTTGAGATTAAACCCGCCGCAGGAAGCCGATGACTTTAGCAAAGTTCTAACACATTAACTTTGCTAAAGTTGGAGAACGCGTCACCAATATCAACGTCCGCCGACAGAGACGTTGTTATAGTACTGAGGCGGTCCACTGCCAATAGTCATTGCCAGAACTCAGTAAGCTAACCATCAGCGCATAAGACGGGCGTCAAAGTAAAATAATTAACCGACCACGCCGTCACTTTTGAGACTAGTGATGGCCTCGCTGGACAATCCAAGATCCGTCAATACCTGTTCGGAATGCTGGCCTTTACTTGGTGCAGGTCCTCTTGGCTTTACATCCGCGGTATGAAAGCGCATAGGAATATTAACCGTCGGATAACGCCCAATAGACTCATGCTCCAGTTCAGGAAATAAACCTATGGCTTGTGCTTGGGGATCTTTCGGCACTTCATGCAATCCCAATACTGGCCCCCAAATCAGTTTGGCCGCATCAAATATAACACCCCATTCATCTCTTGATTTTGTCGCCAGAGTTTCATCAATACCCTCGACGATTTCTTGCATATTGCGAAACCGCCCGCGAATGTCCAGCAGGCGCTCATCGTCTAACCAGTGATCTCGGCCTATGGCCTTACAAAGGCGCGGCCAAGCCGACTCTTCCGGCATATTCAACACAATCCATTTGCCGTCGCCACAAGGGTAGCGATTGGAGGTGGCAATGATCATTTGATTACGCGCTCGCGGTCGCAACGGCGATTGATCAACAGCGGTAATCGCATAATCGGTAGCCTGAGTCCAAACCGCAGTTTCGTAAAGTGAGGTTTCAACGGCTTGTCCTTGGCCGCTGCGCTCGGCAACGCGCAACGCGGCCAAGATCGCTCCCACCAAAGCTAAGCCCGCGGTATGATCACCCTGTGCAGGCCTTGCCATAGGTACCTCACCCTCTTCTCCTTCCCGCATGGCGTCATAAAGGCCGGAACGACCAAAAAACGCCGTTACATCATAGCCGGGGCGCCAAGCTTCAGGCCCCGTGGTGCCATAGCCCGTTAGTGTAGCGTGCACAAGCCGAGGATTTACCTGTAACAACCGCTCCGGATTCAAACCGAATTTTTCTTGGCGTCGAGCTAATAAATTACACAGAAAAATGTCAGCTTTGGCCACCAGCGATCGAACTAAATCTGCACCCGCTTCAGTGTCGATAGCCACGGTAATCGATTTCTTGCCTCGGTTATCAACATCAAACTGATAGTCGTAGTGTTTTCGCGCCTCGTCCACTTTTGCCGGCCGCCCCATATTTCGCATAGGATCGCCCTTCAAGGGCTCAACTTTAATAACATTGGCTCCCATATCAGCGAGTATCGCGCCGGCACTAGGTGCGGCCATCCAATTGTCGAGTTCAATAACCGTAATACCTTCCAAGGGTGAGACCACTTTCTTACCTCTATAAATCACACAATTAATTTAGGATGGAAATCATACCGGATTCGCAGCAAGGGTGCTTCTCTCATTCGCTTCAGCGAAATTTTGACACTACTCCCCTACAACACATATATTATGTCGAATAATAAAAACCAGTAGGCAACAATATGAACAACTGGAAACCAGCCCCAGTAAACATCATGACGCCGTGGATAAGTGATGTTGATGCTAACTGTCCCTTGCCAGAATATCCTAGGCCACAGATGGTCCGACATACTTGGCTCAATTTAAATGGTTTATGGGACTACCAAATTACTGAAAGGGACGCGACGGTCCCCACACAGTTTACTGGAGAAATTCTGGTACCGTATGCTATTGAATCAGCACTGTCAGGGGTGAAAAAATCACTCAGTCCCAGTCAGCTACTTTGGTACAGAAGGACCTTCAACACTACAAAGAATTCAAAACACACTAAAACATTACTGCACTTCGAGGCGGTAGATTGGTATTGCCGCTGTTATATCAATGGCCAGCTCGTAGGCGATCATCAAGGAGGTTATCTGCCTTTTAGCTTTGATATCACAGACTACCTAATTGCAGAAGACAACGAATTAGTCGTCTCCGTTTGGGACCCAACCGACACACACTGGCAACAAAAGGGTAAGCAAGTTGAACAGCCTAATACCATTTATTACACCGCCACTAGCGGCATATGGCAAACAGTCTGGCTAGAAACCGTCAACAACAAAAACTATATAACTGACCTAAAAATAACACCACTAGTTGATAAGCAGGCAGTGCTCGTGACAGTGACCTCGACCGCCGACGGAAAGGTGCGTGGCTATACAAAAAATGGTGGCCACACCCTTTCAGAAGCTGAAGGAAAAACCCATGCGGATGACAATAATCACGCTAATGTAACATTAGAAATACCGGTTCCCAGCCCCAGGCTGTGGAGCCCGGAGACCCCTTTTTTATATGACCTGGTCATTGATCTCTACGACGGTGAAACGGTGATAGACAGTGTTGATAGCTATTTCGGTATGCGCAGCATTACCACCGCGCAAGTCAGTTCAGGTCACACTCGAATTCTGTTAAATGACCAGCCAACTTTCTTACATGGCCCGCTAGACCAGGGTTACTGGCCGGAAAGTGGCATGACACCTGCCACTGACAACGCCTTGATTTTTGATCTGGAGCAGACCAAAGCTCTGGGCTTTAATATGACCCGAAAACATATAAAGGTGGAGTCGCGACGATGGTATTACCACGCGGATCGATTGGGCCTGATCGTCATTCAAGATATGGTCAACGGCGGTAAAAATAGCGCAGGCCTCGCCGAAACATTAAGCACTATGGCTTACGGCAAGAAAAAATCCGATACGACCAATCGTTTCTATCAGCGCGCTTGGCGGGAAGACCCCGAATCTCGCCAAGATTTCGAAAACGAATCCCTCGCAATGATGGACCATTTGTTCAACGCGCCGTCACTGTTAATTTGGGTTCCATTTAATGAGTCATGGGGACAGTTTGATGCTGCCCGTATCGCCAGCGAGGTAAAAAGTCGTGACCCGTCAAGGTTGGTCGATCATGCCTCTGGCTGGTTTGATCAAGGAGCCGGCGACTTCTGTAGCCGTCACACCTATGTGATGAAACTAAAGAAGCCGCCGCGAAAAGACTCACGGGTCTATTTTATCTCAGAGTATGGTGGCTATAACTGTCAAATTGATGACCATCTCTGGGATGCTAGCAGTAAATTTGGCTACAAAATGCTGAAAAATACCCATGCACTCGAAGACGCTTACACCTCGTTAATACGCCAGCAGTTAATCCCCCTTATTGCTAAAGGTCTTGGTGCTGCCGTCTATACGCAATTCTCTGATGTTGAAATAGAGTCGAATGGTTTATTCAGTTATGACAGAAAAGTACTAAAGATTTCCGCAGACATTGTAAAGACACTCAATAACGAAATTTATGACGCATTTAGACATAGCGAGCGCTCATGACAGCACCAACAAAGCTCGGTACCGACAAGTGGACCGTTATTATATTGCTGGGCTTGAGCGGACAGATAGCTTGGAACGTTGAAAACAGTTGGTTTAACACCTTCGTATTTGACACGATTACGCCTGATCCAAAACCGATCGCAGCAATGGTCGCGGTCAGCGCTATTGTCGCCACCATCACCACACTGATTATGGGTACTCTCAGTGACAGAATGGGTAAACGAAAACCTTTTATCGTCATTGGTTATCTGTTGTGGGCACTCTCAACCATGGCATTCCCTATGGCAGCTTGGGCGAAAAATGTTCAGCTCGCCATTTTTCTGGTGATATTTCTCGATGCTGTGATGACATTTTTAGGATCCACAGCCAACGATGCTGCGTTTAACGCGTGGGTGACAGACATTACCGATTCTAGCAACAGAGGCACGGTGGAAGGCGTCATGCTTATCCTCCCTATTATTGCCATAATGCTGGGCATGGGTGTTTCCGGCCTACTCATCGATGTGTTCGGCTATTACACCTTTTTTCTCACATTAGGCTTTGCCGTATTAATAATGGGAGCCGTTGGCGCAGCTTTATTAAAAGAAAGCCCTGACCTAGCACCGCAAAGTATGGCGAAAAATAAAGGCCTGATAGCCGAGTTGTTTCTCGTTTTTTCACCACAAAATATTCGCCAAAATAGTTCGCTATTTTTAGTATTACTCACCATGACAATTTTTATGACATCGCAACAAATTGTTATACCTTATGAATTAATTTATCTTAATAACTATTTAGGTATCAGTAAAACAACAGCCGGTATTTTAACAACTATCATTGCACCAGTAACCATTCTATTAGCCTTGCCTGTCGGTAAGCTGTGCGATAGAGGTCACGGTTTAACGGTACTCATTATCGGCCTGATCATAGGCTCAACAGGCCAACTGTTATTCTCAATGAGTACAGAATTGTGGATGTTAGCAGTAACCGGCGTCATGAAAAGCATGAGTTTTTTGACGCTGATCGTGATGGGAGCCTGGATACGAAATTTAATGCCCGCTAACGCCAGAGGCAAATTCCAAGGCGTGAGGCTGATATTTTTTGTGATGATACCGATGATCATTGGCCCTAGCATCGGCTCGTGGCTGATAGGAAACTTTGGCATAGCAACGTCATTGAATGGAAACCAGGGATTCATACCGGTACCACTCATTTTCCAGGTTTCAGCGGTGCTCAGTCTGTTTTCTTTGGTCCCAATTTACTACTTCCATCGGCACAGTTTTCACCGCAATCCGGGCTAGGCAATATCGGACTTCGATGGGGTGAGAAACACGATTATGACGGCAGCTCAACCAACATCGTTGTCCCTTTTACGCCAACAATGATGCATAGCTCCTTAGCCGCGATGGTCTCAACACCAGCGTTAACACTAAGACGCGCATTCCAATCAATGCCCGAATAACGAATTTTACCACCGCTGCGATTAATATCTGTGGCGGCCGGCACGTTGAGGCCTATCATGTCGCTACTGGTATCGGGCCCACCCCCGGCGTTTTGAAAGTTTCTGAGTGGCCTCCAAAGCACTATAGCAAGGATGGCTGTACTAATAGCTAAGGTGAAAATTTCTAAGTCCCACCCGCTTATAACGCCGAAACTCGATAAGGCCCCGGTAAAAAATGCCGCAAGACCGAAAAACAGTAAGGGGCCACCCAAGCCCAGTAGGGCCAATTCAACAACCAGACTCACGCCGCCTATTAAATAAAAGGTTTGGTCGTGGTTATCGAGCAAATATTGAATAATATCCATTGTTCACCTTTTAACGCTCAGTTTTAATATCGCCTGCGTCTAATTTTAAACTGGTAGAGACCGCTATGGCTTGGGCAACGGTACTAGCAATATTATCCCCGGTTTTCCCATCGGTTAATACCACCGTACTTTTAGCGGCAATAGCCTGGTGGGCTTTAATCGCATCTTGAGCCAGCGTCAGTGTAACCGCAGTCTGACCTTGCTCTGAGTTAGCCGCTTCACCGATCACATCCAGCGCCATTGCCTCAGCTTTTGCAACGAGTGTAATAGCTTCAGATTTACCAGTCGCTTCCAACACTTGTGCGGTCTTACTAGCTTCAGCAGCGAGTACCAGCTCAGCTTTGGCAGCTTCGGCATCGAGGACGCGGGCTTGTTTATCACCTTCTGCACGAGTAATCGCCGCGCTTTTCACCCCTTCCGCTGTAAGTATCACTGACCGTTTTTCACGCTCCGCGGTCATCTGCTTTTCCATATCTTCACGTATGGACTGAGGCGGCGTAATGTCTTTGATTTCGTAACGCGTGACCATGACACCCCAAGGTGCCGTCGCTTCAGTCATCGCACCCAATATTTTCGCATTAATCGCATCGCGACTCTGAAAACATTCGTCAAGTTCCATTTCACCGATAGCGTTTCTCATGGTCGTCATGGCCAATTGCACAACCGACACCTTATAGTCGGTAATATTGTTGGTAGCGGCAGCGGCGTCGGTAACCTTCATAAACAAAATACCATCTAACAATAAGGTTATGTTGTCTTTAGTAATAGCTGCTTGGGCACTGATGTCCAATGATTGTTCTTTCAAGTTACGATCGGCTGCGACGGTTTGAATAAACGGAATAATGAAGTTTAAACCTGCATTTAATGTTTTATCGTACTTGCCAAGGGTATAGATGACATAGCCACGGTTTTGTGGCACAAAATGAATCCCTTTCTTCAGGGTATAGAGGGCAACAATGGCAAACCATAGCAGTGGGCTTGTTAATAGTGATTGCAAAATTTCCATGAAAATGACCTTCTATTTTATTGACTACAGATTCGACTATCATCTCACATTTGAAGTGCTTACAGCGGTTAATAACCATGGAAAGTCAATTTTATTTGTGATCACAGGCATCGCAAGGGAGCTAACTTACGCTACTTCCCTGATACAACGTCGGGAACTATTAATGATACTTTTTTGCCTACAGTAAAGCTCTGTCGGCTGCCGAGAGTTGCTAGCGGATAACATCATGTCTACTGGTTGAGCGGAGCCGTTGTCGCCCAAGAATAGTTCATCGGCTTTCATCAGGCTGATTACTGCACAACAGGTTTACAGAAGAGGTTAAAACGCAAGCTCCCTAGTAGCTCGACCACTTTACGAGTCCTTGCAGCTTTGCAGACGCACTGTTGGTCAGCGTGTGCATCCACAAATAGGGCGCCGTATAGACGCTTACAACAGGTATTTCAGTAGGCTGATGTTGCCATACTTGCACATAATGTATCGATTGCTCAGTTTTTATGGTAGTTTTCCAAGCTGTTACCATCTGTTGACGGCAATTTACCGTACAAATGCAATGAGATCTTACAACATCGGGCTTTCGCGACATTTAGTCAGCATACTTTCCTTCGCGTTTATTACCGTCAATTTGCTGATGTGGCTCCCCGTGCTGCTCCTAGCAGCGGTAATAAGAATATTAGTTCCGTTTCACCGAATCGCCCAGATAACTTCCCGTCTCGTTGATAATGTCTATCGTTTGGCCGTCAAATTAGACGCGTGGTGGCTGCAAACGATGCTTGGAATTCGATTTGTCATTGACGATCAGAACGGCGTGTTGCAGCAATTGGCAAAGACGGACAACCCCTTAATTATCTCCAACCATCGGTCGTGGTTTGACATTTTTGTTTTGCAAACACTGATTTCCGGTCATGGTCCAATTTTAAAATTTCTTATCAAAGCAGAGTTGCTCTGGGTTCCAGTCCTTGGCTGGGTTTGCATCGTCTTAAACTTTCCGACCTTAAAACGTAAAGGCGATAAGACGTCGAGAGAGCGGGATTTAAAAGTCGCACAATCAGCATCGCTTCAGATTAATACTACCCCAGGAGCGTTACTGATATTCCCGGAGGGTACTCGCTTTAGTGAACGAAAACGTGAACAGGGTAACTCGCCCTATAATTTTCTTCTCAAACCCAAGCCTGGCGGGTTTAAAGCCATTCACAACTCTTTGCCGAAATCGACAACGATCATTGATTTTTCTATTAAATATCATGTCGGTGATGACAACTGTTGGCGCTGTATGAGTGGCCTAGTTGAAGAGATCCATATCAAAGTGACTGCGACTCAGTCGGATGATATCGATGAGGGGCTGGAATGGCTCGAAAAACAGTGGCTACAGAAGGAACTTTGGCTTAACAGATGATATTAGTATGGAGAAAAGTGATCTGTTTGGTTAATCATATCGAACAAGTGGTCTAGTTAGCGTTAACGATACTGTCGGGCCACAAGCCTGATCAAAAAAAATAATAAGGGAGGATGTAATGAACCAGAATACCATTTCAATTATTGGCATAGTTGCAGCGATTGCCATCGCTGCTGGGATTTCGATAGCCGGCAGTCAAGGTGGCAGTCACATTGGAGGCCTGTCGGTATTGTTTTTATTTGCAATAGTCGCATTTTCAATCCAGTGGCTGGCCTTTATTCCCGCATTTATTTTCCAGACAGAAAAATATTTCGATCTAATTGGCTCAATCACCTACATAGGCCTAGCGATTGCCGCCTTACTCTTATCTAACAAAGAGCCTGGAGCTGTAATACTTGCACTGATGGTGGTGATTTGGGCACTACGCCTGGGAAGTTTTTTGTTTATAAGAGTACAAAACGCTGGGCATGACAGCCGATTTAGGAGCATCAAACCTGACTTTCTGCAGTTCTTAATGACCTGGACGCTTCAGGGTTTGTGGGTTTTTATCACGTTTGCTGCAGGTTTAACGGCTCTAACATCCGCGAGTGACCACCCTATCGGTGGCTTCGTCATTGCAGGAACGGCTCTCTGGCTGATCGGTTTCATCATTGAAATCATCGCAGACAAGCAAAAGACCGCATTTCGTAGCGATCCAGCTAACAGCGATAGATTTATACACACGGGTTTGTGGGCACGATCCAGACACCCAAACTATTTTGGGGAAATAGTTTTATGGATCGGTGTTGCCGTTGTAGCAATTCCTGCTCTTGAAGGCTGGCAATACCTGACGTTGATTTCACCGATCTTTGTTTTTGTATTGTTAACTAAAATTAGCGGGGTGCGGATGCTGGAACACAAAGCACAGCGAAAGTGGGGCAAAGATCAGGACTATCGTGACTACCATAAAAGAACGCCCGCACTCTGGCTCAGCCTGACAACACCCAAGAACCGGTAGCGCTAGTGGAGGGGCCGTCACGACCCAAACTGGGTATCTCAAGCTGCCTGCTGGGTAACCCAGTGAGATTTGACGGCGGGCATAAACGCAGTGATTATGTCACTGCTAAGCTCGCCAATTATTTTGACTTTTCGTCATTTTGTCCTGAGCAGGCTATCGGCCTGCCAACGCCCCGACAACCGATTCGACTCGTAGCAGAAAATTCAGATGCAGAAGTCCGTGCTGTCCATGTACGTGACTATTCTGTAGAGCACACAAAAGACCTTCATCAATACGCTGCTACTGTCATCAAAAAAATGGCTGGCTTTAGCGGTTATATTGTAAAAAAAGATTCACCCAGCTGCGGTATGGAGCGGGTAAAAGTCTATGAAAAAGATAATGCGCCCGCAGAACGTCGCGGAGTTGGTATTTTCACTGCAAAATTAATGTTGGACCTCCCCGGATTTCCTATTGAAGAAGAAGGCAGATTAAACGATCCAAGGCTTAGAGAAAACTTCATCACTCGGGTATTTACGATGTTCCGGTGGCAGGAATTGCTAAGACGTGGGTTAACAAAAAAAAGCCTCGTTGAATTTCATACCCGACACAAATTTCTTCTGCTGGCTCATCATGAAATAACCTACCGCAAATTAGGCCGATTGCTAGCCGATCTTGGTTCTGTATCTGTCGATGTTATAGCAACCAGTTACATTAAATTGCTAATGACAGGCCTTTGTCACCTAGCTAATCCACGTAAACATGCCAACGTGTTGATGCATATTATGGGATTTTTAAAAGATCAAATGAGTGCAGATGAAAAAGTCGAGTTACTCGGTCTTATTGACGATCATAGAACCGGGCTTGTACCCGTTATTGTTCCGCTGACTTTATTGAATCACTTTCTGAGGCGCTATCCTCAGAATTATATCGTCAAACAATACTATCTTGAGCCACATCCCAGGGAGCTGATGTTGCGTAACGTTATATAAAGCGGCGCCCTGACTAACAAATGACGTTAATGCTTTGTTAGAAGACCGCTTTTGTTTTTCACCGAGGCAGGGCATGACCGAATTTAGTTGGCGAAATAGGTAACGCTATCCCGCATTACCTGTAAATCGCACAGTAACTGATTATTAAAACAGCTGTTCAAACGTTTCGCTATCTTCCTGGTAACGTTCTAACTCGCCGGTAGCGAGATTAAAATACCACCCGTGTATGGCTATTGATTTGTTACTTAATCGCTCGGCAATCCAGGGATACGTCCTCAAATTATTCAGTGACGCCGCCAAAGCTTTGCGACTGCAAGCACAGGACTGATCATCCAAATCGGCATCAGGCATTTCAATCAATACTTGCTTGGCAGCGGGCTCAGCAACAACCGTCCACTTATCTAACGGTCTTGTGGGGTCACTGTCATCGACCAGCCGCGTTAATAAACTACGAATACCAGCGCATCGAGAATGTCCCATTACCACAATATGCTCTACCTGCAGGTAGCAAGCGGCAAATTCTATCGCCGCAGGTGTCTCATAAGACGTACTAGCGGCGTCATAAGGAGGTACCAAATTAGCCATATTTCGAATCACCATCAAATCGCCTGCACTTGAGTTGGTAATAATAGCGGGGTCAACTCGAGAGTCGCAGCAGGCAATCATCAAAATTTTTGAATGGGGGCCGTATTCTGCAAGCCCATGGTACTTTCCTTCGCGATCCTCTGTATAAACTTCATGAAACTCTTTAAATCCGGCTACTAAGGCATCAATATCGCTCATATTTCGACTAAACCATCCATTGTAAAATTAATTAGTAACAACTTTTATACGTGGCCACATTCAGCTACTGACAAGTCACCATCATAGCTTTTTCACTGATTAAATCCATTCAATCATTAGTCGTTATTAACCGACGAGGTCATCGACCGAGGATTAACTTTTTTGGCGTCAAGCTGCCAGAGACCTGTAAAGAACGTCAACGCCAACATGACAACTAACATGAGGCCAGAGGCGACAATCAGTGCCGACTTGGGGCCTACTTGCTCCACCAAAAAACCACAAAACAATGCGCCTATTGGGCCGGAACCTATAAAGGAGAACGAATGAAAGGCCATAATTCTTCCTCTTTGACCTTCCGGCGCCTGTTCCTGGATAATGGTGCGCGCCATAGTCATAGCCACTCCTCCGCAAACACCCCACGCAAATACACAGACAACAACCCAAGCAAAGCCAAAGCCCAAGCCAGAACTTGCCAAGGCTATGGCACCACCAACATGCGCCAGCAAAAGAGCTCGACCTTGGCGATAAATGTCGCCGAAGCGAAGAAGCACCATGATTGTTGTCACCAATCCTAAAGCGTTTGCCGCATTCATCCACGACAATTCAAACGAAGCTCCCTGGTAAACATCTCGAACTAAAAGCGGTAAGGTGACGATATAGGATCCCATGAAAAAAATACCCATAGCACAGTTTTGGATAACCACTGCCCGCATGCTTGGCGACGCTCGGACAGTTCTATAACCCTCCACGATGGAAGTTGTCACTTCTTTTATTATCCCTTGAGTTTTCGGTTTGAGCATAGGACTGGGGATATCAAGACGATAAAACGCATAGACACCGACACACATTGAGACAACCTGAACAATCAGGATAAACGCTGCACCAGTTCGATCGGCAAATGATGCTGCAACAAACCCCAGCATTTGAACACCAAATTGGGTCATGCTGACTTGCAATACACGCCGCTGGATCTTGCCGCCTGCCACCTGGTTTAGCAGGCTATCCCGCGCTGGAGTTACAAAGGCCTGCGCGCAGCCCATGAAAACAGCAAAAATGATGACGCCTTGATAATCTAGATTATCAAGCACCACCATTGAAATCAGATAAAGGGGAGCAAATGCTGCGCAGGCCTGCGCAATAATGGCGATCCGGCGGCCCCCGTAATGATCCGCAAGACTGCCACCCACCAACATAAACACCGTAGCAGGGATCAAAAGCGCCATTTGTGCCAAGCCGACCATTTTGGGTGATTCTTGCAGCACTATGGTGACCAGCCAGGCGAATACTACCGATTGAATGCCTTGAGCAAAAAACCAGGAACCAGTACCTAATAAGTAATAATGCAAAGATTTCATCATGTTGGCACAAGATTAAAACGGAACCGAAGGATACAGCGTGTGCTGAAAGAAGGAAAATCTATAATAACGTTACTGGCAGTCAGCAAAAGCCGATCCATTTAGCACTGCGTTTACTGGGAGAAGCCAGCTGGATAGGCCATTGGGCTGACAGTTTTCGCTCTAACATGCCTATGGTTTTCTTTGCGCGCGAACAAAAGAGCCATGTTTAGCTTATTTGTAAAAAAGGGCCATACCTATGCCAGCGACGATATCGCCGGCAATGTAAGCTGAGCCCTTGTCCGTTAAGCTCGAATATTTACTCTGCTCCGTCGATCATAAGGTCCACTAACGACATCAAGTCGCCATCGGTGCAATCGCCACAGCCGCCGCGCGCCGGCATTTCTCCAACCCCATTAATAGTCCGCTGATATAACGCGCCTACGCCTGCCTTGAGGCGAGGAGCCCAACTGTCTGTATCACCGGGTTTTGGCGCACCATGGACCGAACCCGAGTGGCAAGTGGCGCAAACCTGCCCATACAGTTGCGCCACCCTGAGCATATCCGGGCGCCGCAATTGGTCATTTGCGGATAGCTCTTTTTTGTTCACTTTTAGATTGCCATCGATTGCGAGTGCAATAATCTTGGCGTCGGTAGCCCCTCCGACAGCGACGCTGATATATTGTTTACCTTCAGCCAAATATGACATGGGTGCACCATTTGGCGCTGCGGGCAGTTCGATTTCATGCACCAGAGCACCGCTGCTTTTATCAAGTGCTCTCAACACGGGCCGACCGTTGTCTACAAGTGATGTAAATAACAATGACTTGGTTAACAGCACATGGGTAAACGTCTGGTTACCAACCGGACCCGGATCCGCAATACCGGCCGCAATTAACGTCTGCCGCGGACCTTCGCCATTCGGCACCATCCAACTGTGTTCACCGGTATTGAGATTAATAGCCGTGATACGCCCATAAGGCGGTTTGATCAAGGGCAAACCTTGAGGGCCACCAAGAAAGGTCATCGTGGAGCGCTCATAACGATACTCGGTTTTATCAGGATCTAATGCCGTTAGCCTGAACATTGCCGGAAGTGTCATCGAAGGAATATAAATGGTCGCCGTTGCCGGATCCACCGCGGCACCGGTCCAGTTAGCCGCCCCACCGTCTGAAGGTAATACCGCAGTACCGTTAAGGGATGGCGGTGTATACAGCGGACCGATATCGTATTTTGAAAGTATTGTTGCGGCTTCTGATCGCAGTTCAGGCGTAAAATCAATCAACACATCTTCGCTCATACCCTGGCGATCGAAGGGTAAGGGTCTGCTCGGAAAGGGCTGTGTCAGAGAGGTCTTCTCACCGGGTACTAGGGACTGCGGAACCGGACGTTCCTCGATTGGCCAAACAGGTTCTCCCGTTACCCGGTCGAACACATAAATATGACCTTGTTTCGAGACTTGCGCCACCGCCTTCACAGCTTTGCCATCAACCACAATATCGACAAGATTAGGGGCTGCGGGAAGGTCATAATCCCAAACACCGTGATGAATCATCTGAAAGTGCCAGACCCGCTTTCCGGTCGCAGCATCGAGACAAACCAGACTCTCACTGAAAAGGTTGTCCCCCAGTCTCTTGCCACCGTAGAAATCGTTGTTCGCTGTGCCGAAGGGCAAATAGACGTAACCGAGCTCCAAATCAGCACTCATTAGCGTCCAAACATTGGCCGCACCGGTATCCGTCCAATCTTCATCATCCCAAGTATCGGCGCCAAATTCCCCCATCTTGGGTATCGAATGAAAAATCCAGCGCATCTCACCGGTTATAACGTCAAAACCACGCACATGCCCAGGCGGCATCATCGACCGTTTCTTCGTTCTAAAACCATAAGCCGGCGAATCTTGCACAACTGCTCCCATGACAACAACATCGCCAACTATCATTGGCGCTGCCGTATTGGAGTAAAGTGCGCGGATAATAGGGCGTCCCAAGCCTATTGTCAGATCAATTTTACCGCCACTGCCAAACGCTGGATCAGGTTTGCCGGTTGCTGCATCCAGTGACCACAGAAATGCATTGTTAGTGCCCATCAAGATGCGCTTCACATCACCTTTTTCATAATAGGACACACCTCGATGGTTGAAGCCTATATTCGCTGGACGACCGTCAGCCCAAGTCTTGGTATCGAACACCCATATCTGTTCACCACTGGCAGCATCGAGTGCCACCACACTGCCGAGGGAAGTGCTGGTATACAAAACATCACCCACTTTAATCGGCGTTGATTTGTAAGCTGTCGGCATGAGTTTTGGCCGGGTTTTGATCGCCTCGTTATCCACTGAATTCCAGACCCAGCTCAGCCCAAGATTCTTGACAGTGTCCTTATTAATTTGATCAAGGGGAGCGTATTTAGTCGATGCTGGCGAGCTACCATAGCTTGACCAATCGCCGTTGCTGGATTCAGCAAAACTCGTCGGCGCTGCAATCACCGCAACTACAAGCACCCAGAGCGGCATTTTTATTATTTTTTTCCTCATTCTTCACCGACTCCCAGCTATTCATTAGGGCACTTGAGTCCATCCATCTGACACTGTTTCAGCCGTTAATAGCAAGCCTCTCAGTAGCGCCATTGACTACCACCCTACCGTGTAAAGGGTTATCTGTCGCTATTGATTGTAAACAAATGTACGATGCGTAAACGATTCCAATCCATATAATAAGAGGTCACCATGGGAAGATTAGACGGAAAAGTCGCCATTATCACTGGCGGAGCTGGGGGTATTGGCAAGTCTGCCGGGCAAGTTTTTGCGGCTGAAGGCGCTGCAGTATTGCTGGTTGACATGGAAGAGACCGCACTTCAGAAAGTCTGCGAAACCATAGCCAGTAATCAGGTGAGTTATTTCGTCGCCGACGTTACTCAATCGTCGGATAATAGGGCGATGGTTGCCTGTGCTGAACAGCGCTATGGTGGTGTTGACATTTTTATTGCCAATGCAGGTATTGAAGGCGTGATTTGCCCCTTGGTCGACTATGATGAAGCCATGTTTGATAAGGTCATCGATGTTAATGTAAAAGGTGTTTTTTTGGGTTTACAGGCAGCAATCCCCGCTATGCAATCTCGGGGGGGCGGCAGTATCGTTATCACCTCATCAGTGGCTGGAGTAACCGCTGCACCACAATTAAGTCCCTATGCTGCCAGTAAACATGCTGTCATTGGTATCATGCGAGCGGCCGCTTTAGAGTATGCGGCGGATAATATCCGCATTAATACCGTCAACCCCTCACCCGTTGAAACTCGAATGATGCGAACGCTGGAAAGCGGTATTGGCGGCGACGATTCGCCTGCGGGTATGGCTGCCGCCAAAGAACAGATGGCGGCCACTATTCCAATGCAGCGATATGGTAATCCAGATGAAATAGCGAAGGTTATGTTATTTCTTGCCAGTGACGACAGTTCTTGGGTAACCGGTTCAGTCAATATGGCTGACGGCGGCATGACAGCATAGCAGATCAAGTACTGCAGGTGGTGTCGCTTAAGGCCTCTCTTATACAACTCCATCTGCACTTATTAACGGATTAACGCCCTACCCACACTGGCTTTCGTTTCTCTAAAAATGCCCTCCGTGCTTCCTTACTATCCTCACTGTCGAAAGTCTCCGATAGCCCTTTCAATGCTACTTCTGGAACATCGTCAAAGTTCATATTCTCCATTTCGTACATCAAGTCTCTGGTTCTCTGCAATGCAAGTGGAGACATTGCTGCAAGTCGATAAGCTAACGCACGGGTCTCCTGGAGAAGGCTGAGATGAGGAACGCAGCGGGTAATCATGCCAAGTCTCTCGGCTTCTTTTGCAGAAATAGCGCTACCTGTAAGTATCAGTTCAGCCGCTTTCATCCGGCCGATAAGCTTCTGTAAAAACCAGACATGCATCCCTGGAGGACCTGCAAGATTGGGCACACCCGGGTAGGCGAAGTCCGCCTCATCGGAAGCAATCACCATGTCGCATAGAAATGCCAGCGTGCAGGCACCCTCACGAGCATAGCCATGAACGGCGGCAATAATAGGCTTACTCAAGTTTCTCACTATTTTGACGGTTTCGACATAAAATAGACGTAGGAATTCTTCCATATTGGCAGTGGAGAATGACTCAAGAAACTTAAGATCAACTCCAGCTGACAAACCCCTGCCATTGCCACACAGTATAATGACTTTTACGAGTGGATCTGCATCCGCCATTTGCAGTGCACGGTGGTATTCAAGCGTCGAATCTCTGTCGATCAAATTTAAGGGCGGACGATTGAGCCGAATTTCTGCTATGCCCTCGGAAAGAGTGTATATCAGTGTATTAAAAACGTTAGGCTCCATATAACGACCTCTCAGTAATAATGTTGTCGGTGCTCATTGGTTTGGCGTATCATTTCTACCAAGTTTACCGACAAGTCATATTGTTTGCTACGGCATGGCGTTCGCAGCCATGCCTGAATTTTTGATGACCCGATTCGTAGCAACAAGATACTTATGAACACCTCAGCATTGACGCTCAATTACTATAAAAACCGAAGGCATATTATGAACGAAGCAAACATACCTGTACTGATAGGCTGCGGCCAATCAACCGATAGGCGCCCACCAGAACTCGGCAGTACTCCTATCGAGCTGATGGCAGATGTCGCCAGGAAAGCCGCGGTTGATGCGGGACCAGGGGATGCTTTACTGCAAGCAATCGATGCGATCGTTGTAGCCGGGCTAACGGTAGACAGCGGAGAAACCGGCAGTCTGTCGGCGGGTATGATTCGCAATGTACCACAGGCGGTCTGTAATGCGCTTAATATTGATCCCGCCGATAAGACTTATACACGCACCGGGGGCAACACCCCGCAAATGGCGGTCAATCGTTATGCAGAGAAAATTTCGCAGGGCGACGCCTCGGCGGTGTTATTAGTCGGTGCCGAAGCACTCAGCACCATGATTGGCCGATTAAAAAAAGGCCTCGATATGGATGCGTGGACAGACCAAAGCGGTGTCGACCCGAGCATGTTGGGAGAGCCGCGGGCGGCAGCCAACGATCACGAAATGATCTATAACATTCAGACACCCTCCGTGACCTATCCGATGTTCGAGAACGCCCTGCGAGGGAAGTATGGGCTCAGCCTGGATGATCACCGCAAAAAGATGGGCGATTTATATCAACGTTTCAATGCTGTAGCCGCCAAAAACCCTTTGTCGTGGTTCCCGACCGCGCGAAATTCGGAGGAAATTACTACCGCCAGCGACAGCAATCGCTATGTTGGATTTCCGTACACTAAATATCTAAATTCGGTTATCCAGGTGAACATGGGGGCTGCGGTCATTTTAACCTCTTTAGCAAAAGCTCGTGAACTAGGTGTCAATGACGACCGAATGGTCTTTCTACACGGTTGCGGCGATGCCAATGATATATGGAACGTCAGTGAACGAGTAAATTACCACTCGTCGCCCGCGGTCAGACGTATCGGTAAAGAAGCTTTCACTATGGCGGGGAAAACCATCGATGACATGGACTATTTAGATATCTACAGTTGCTTCCCATCGGCGGTGCAAATCGCCTGCGATGAATTGGGCATTGCTCATGATGACGCGCGCGGCCTCACTATCACCGGTGGTCTGCCCTACTTCGGTGGACCCGGTAATAACTATGTTATGCATTCTATCGCCACCATGATGGATGTACTGCGCAGTAATCCCGGCAAGTTCGGGATGCTTAACGCCAATGGTTGGTTCATCACCAAACACTCGATAGGTATCTATTCAACAACCCCGATCGAAGGTGACTGGCAGCGTAAACAGCCGGCGGACTATCAACAGGCGATTCTCGACGACACGCATCCTCCTTTCACAGAATCACCGGATGGACAAGGCACCATCGAAACCTACACCGTCCTTCATGGTCGTAAAGGTGTGGAGCGCGCACTAGTTATTGGATTACTTGACGATGGCACGCGCTTCATAGCCGAAACTCCCGATGATGAAAAGACGTTGCAGCAAATGATGGATCGAGAAATGCTGGGTATGTCGGGAACAGTTACCACCGGGGAGCAGAAAAACTTATTCGTTCCCCTATTCAATTGAGTGCTTTAATTCAAAGCTAAAACTGTCATCTACGTAATCGGAGGTATTCATGGACTGTCTTGATAATCTCAAATCCATTGAGATTCGGTCTCTGGATAAACCTGATTTCGGCCTTGTTCGCTGAGCCTAATGTTTTTATCACTGAGTCAAAGACCCTTTTTTAAACCTTTAAGAAGGGTCTCTGATGATGTTACTGGGTTAGGATCCATCGGTTTTATTTTAGCTTATACTCTCACTCTAGAGTGTGCAGAAAGGGCCGGTGACAAAACTGACGAATATCGATCACCGAAAACATCTGACATAAAAACGCTAGGAATCGTCGGCATTTCTCTGCACCGTTATAATCAACTCTTAAAAAATAACTCCGTAACACATTCAATATCAAAGACATCAGAAAAACTGAAGACGGTATTAAACATTGTTACAGGGAAATAGCCTATTGCTGAGTTCGCTGCCGAACCGGAAATAACGTTCCTTCGAAAACAGTTCCATACACTGGAATATCTTTTAACAACTCTAGCTCTACGCTATAAGGGTTTTGCTGTAAAATTGTAAAGTTTGCAATTTTACCGACCTTTATGCTCCCCAAAGACTCTTCCATTTGCCAAGAATAGGCCGCATTAATAGTGATCGCTCGCAGGGCTGCGTCTCTCGACAGCGCCAAATCAGCACGTAAAATTTGCCCGCTATTAGTACGTCTTGTTGCGGCGCTCCAGGCCAAAAAAAGCGGGTCAGCGGGAGCCATTGGCAAATCAGAATGCAGTGAGACCGATATATTCTCCGCTTCAATTGTCGCTAGCCTAACCATGGCGTGAGCTCGCTCTTCACCTAGGCCAAACTCCCCAAATTTCTCACCGAAACCCGTCACATAATAAGGATTGACGCTAATAATTGCCCCTAACTTTTTCAGCTCACGAATTTGGTCATCGGTAGAATTAGCGAAATGAACAAGGGTGAACCGATGGTCTTCTCTGGGAAATTCTTGCTGCCGTTTCTTGAGAATTTTAATGATTTCTTCTACGCCTAAATCGCCATTCACATGAACATGGATCTGGTAACCTTTCTCCCAAAAAATCTTGGTGATCGCCTCAACTTCTTGCGGATTTTGAATCCACTCTCCCTGATGACCGTCAATATAACCCTCTTTCATTTGCATCAATTGCGAGATAATTGCACCGTCCATCAGTATTTTCACTTGTTTCTCAAAAAAACGAACCTTACCGTTTCCAGGAAAAATTTGAGTGGATTTTTCCACCTCGGCGGCAACACCCTCCTTGCCTGCACGATAGTAAGGTAGTTTGCTCTCTGGGGTAAAAAATGAGTACATCGGCGTTGAGTCAGCACCCAGAATAGCGGTATAAAGTCCAACGGCATCAGGTGGAATATAAGCTCCTGGCTCGTTATAGGCGGTGATCCCTCGCATGTGCAGTAATTCAACCATTTGCTTCAAACCAAAGACCATTCGCTCGGCGGTAGCGAGATGTTCAAACAGTTTGGGCAGTAAATAGATCATTGATCCACTTTCATAAAAGTGACCTCGTCTCAAGTCTATTTGCCGTGCCACTGAAGATCCTGTTTTATCAATGTCTTTCTGGGTAATCTGCAGCCGATCAACCATTGCTGAGTTGAGGTAAAATTCATGAGCCGACCGATGCCACACAGCAATCGGTCGAGTTGCTGATATTCGATCCAATATGTCCCTACTTATTTCACCATGAAAATAACTGTTGTAACCCCATGTCCATAAAATTTCATCATTTTCATTTTGCACGCTGTCTTTCATTGCTGCTTCAGCATTAGTCAGTGCGCGAATATAGTGCTCATTGCCGAGTACAGCCGGCCAGACTTTATTAGGAAGCTTCCATTCCTCGGGAGCAATAACTGGGATGCTTAATGTTAATGCAGCGAGTATAGGATGCAAATGCTGTTCAATAAAACCCGGCATCAGCGTTTTGCCCGCTAAATTGACCTGATCGGAGTTAGGAAATTTTTTATCCGCATCAGCTTTGTCTCCGACAAAAACTATCTTTCCGTCTTTGCTTGTGACCACCGCCTCGGCTTTTGGTTGCGCCTGCTCCATGGTGATGATGTCACCGCCAGAATAAGTGCTGTAGAGAGCACTGGATTGAATCGAGTCTGCGCTGATAGCCGTCAAAGAAAAAAGGCTATAACTGAATGCCATGAATAAACTAGCGAGCTGCTTGAAGCACTTATCTTTAGTTTCTTTTTTCATTGAAGTAGACCTATTCAAACAGTGAGACAAACACAATATGTCTCAAAAGCATGCTTAATAAAAAACGAATCGATGTAATTTCCAGTGCCAGTCTCCGGCTGGCTATAGCTTTTATTTTGACAATAACCGTGGGCGGCGATGGATAATAATATTTTTTACTATCGCACAAAACGTTCATAATAATCTGTTTCGACCGCTGCGACCGCGATCTGCCCAGCTACTTTCACAATGAGGAAGACTACACCCGCGGTGACGCCGACAGCCTGTTCATTTCGATCCAGGCTTTAGTCGACGGCCTAACGAGTCGGTCCATGTTCAGCCCCAAGCACTGGTAGGTTTTCAGGCTTTAGCTGCAATTGCAGGCGGGGCTATTTAGCACCGTTTGACGGTATCGCTGTAAGAGTGCTTTCGATTACTATAGCTTGATATTGAAATGTTCTTCAAACAGGCTGTCGTACTCACTATCCGTTATTTCATCACCCATTTTAATCCATTGTTCAGCTGCAATTTTAGGCCGACCAGCACAAATGCCATCAGCATCAACGCCCACAGGCCAACGAAACTGATATTCTTGCTGGGTGACCGCGGTCAAAATAGCAGCCGCAACCTGCTGCGGCGATGCTGGTGCTTTGAAGCCGGCACTGTACAACTTGCCATTGCGTCTCATAATTGGCTGGTACGGCGATGTTTTATCGTACCGTGTCATATCCGCGGAATTATCAAAAATATTAGTGGCTACAACACCGGGCTCCACACAATAAACACGCACGCCAAAACGATAAACTTCATGCGCAAGGGCTTCTGTCGCGCCTTCAACCGCCCATTTGGACGCAGAATAGGCAAGCTGATTAGGCGTTGCCAAAATACCAACAATTGAAGAAATATTAACGATATCACCTTTACCTTGCTCACGCATGGCAGGCAAAACTTTTTGAATACAAGCGATGGTACCGAAATAATTTGTCTCAAATATTTGCCGATGCTCGTCTTCCGGTGTCAGTTCTAAAGGCGAAGCTCCGCCAATACCTGCATTGTTTACCAGCAGAGATACCTGACCTTTAGCGTTGATGATGTCGAAGGCACCATTCAGGGAACTACCGTCCGTTACATCCATTTCTATCACTTCAACCGCCAGTGACTCTGCAGCTGCAGCATCAATTAATGGTTGTGCCTTTTTAGTATTGCGCATTCCGGCAAAAACATAATAACCATTTCTCGCGAGATGCAGGCTGGTCTCAAATCCAATACCGGTACTGGTTCCTGTAACAACTGCTATGTTCATATGAAGATCCTTGCTAATGAAAAATTAATGAAGAGAGACTATAGGGATTTATAAAATTATGCATCACTGTTGAACCAATGACGGGTGCTATTGGCGAATTTTACCAGCGATAACATCACCGGCACTTCAACCAAGACGCCAACCACAGTTGCCAAAGCAGCGCCAGAATGCAAACCAAACAGCGAAATCGCCACGGCTACAGCAAGCTCGAAAAAGTTACTAGTGCCTATCAACGCCGCCGGTGCGGCAATGTTATGGGTCAAGCGCAGCGCTTTGGCGGCAAAATAGGCAAGGAAAAAAATACCATAGCTTTGAATAACCAACGGAATCGCAATCATTACAATACTTTGCGGCTTACTGATAATCGTTTCAGCCTGGAAGCCAAAAAGCAGCATTACTGTCGCTAGCAGGCCGATGACTGACAGCGGTTTGAGATGATCAACAAGCGGGGCAACCTGATTATGTAAGTATTTTCTCGTTAAAAAACCAGCGACTAACGGTAAAACAACGTAAAGAAAAACCGACAATAACAATGTTTCCCAAGGGACAGTAATGTCGGTTACACCTAACAAAAAAGCCGTGATAGGCGCAAAAGCAAATATCATGATAATGTCATTTACCGACACTTGAACCAGGGTGTAATTAGGGTCACCTTTCGTTAACTGACTCCATACGAATACCATTGCCGTACATGGCGCGACGCCAAGTAGAATCATTCCGGCAATATATTCGTTGGCTGTTTCTGGATCAACCCAATCAACAAAGATATAGTGAAAAAACAGCCACCCTAATCCTGCCATGGTAAAGGGTTTAATAACCCAGTTTACGATTAACGTTAGTATTAGGCCTTTCGGTTTTTTTCCGACATTTTTAATCGACGCAAAATCGACTTGTACCATCATTGGATAAATCATCAACCAAATCAGTACGGCAATTAGCAGATTTACATGGGCATACTCCCAGGTAGCCACCATAGCAAATATAGAAGGAAAGACATTACCGAACGTTACACCCAACAAAATGCAAAGACCCACCCACACACTCAGGTAGCGCTCAAAAATTCCCATGGTATTTTTTCCTATTTCATTTGGCTGCTATTTTTTTTAACAAATCTTCAAGATCACCGGCGTTTAAATCGTTCAGATCATGGTCGAGCAAAGACAGAACTCGATGTTTTAAAAGATCAATGGTGTGAAGAAACGCAGTGGCAATGTCTTCTTGATTAGCGTCTAATCGTGAAGGGTCAGCAAGCCCCCAGTGTACCCTACACGACTGGCCAAACCATAATGGGCATGGTTCTGCCGCTGCAGAATCACACACAGTTATAACCACGTCCGGCTGCCAACTTTCATAATCATCCCACGATTGACTACATAAACCTTCGGCGCTGATTTCCGCCTCTGCCAAATACTTCAACGATAGCGGATGCACCCGATCTGCGGGCTGACTGCCCGCCGATTTTGCTACCAACCGACCCGCGCCAAACTGGTTAGTAATCGCCTCAGCCAAAATGCTCCGGCAGCGGTTGTGGGTGCAAATGAATAGTAGCTTTAACGCTGTATGACGACTCACCGGTGACTCCATGAAGATGCCCGAGGTGGGCATTTGTCGAAAACGGAGCTTGGGTTGCCAGCTCCTTCAGTTCTTTCGCCATTTTTTTTGAGTTCGGGAGCCACCTTGTAGCCGCAAAAACCCAGACCTCCACAAACACATTGTTCAAATTTCACGCAGATTTCTCTCGCTTTTTCGAGTTAACAACTCAACATTCAAAGGAATGGGATTGATAAAGACAATCCCATTTCGGCGGGTTATTACGCTCGCTCGAACAATGCTGCAATACCCTGCCCGCCACCGATACACATAGTTTCCAGTGCGTACTTACCCTGCCTGCGGTGAAGCTCATGGAGCATTGTCGCAAGAATACGTCCCCCCGTCGCTCCGATTGGGTGGCCCAATGAAATCCCCGAGCCGTTAACATTCAGTTTATCACTGTCGTGCCAGTCCCAACCCTTCAGAACCGAGAGAACCTGACAGGCAAAAGCTTCATTCAACTCGACCAGATCTATGTCTTTCCAAGTGATACCTGTCCTCTGCATTAATTTTTCCACCGCGGGAACGGGCCCTATGCCCATCGTTGCGGGGTGGCAGCCAGCAGCAGCCCAGCCTACCAAATAACCCATCGGCTCCAGGTTCAGCTCTGCCAACTTATCTTCAGCAACCACCAAACATGCAGCGGCGGCATCATTTTGTTGCGAAGCATTACCCGCAGTGACAATACCTCCCTCAGTGAGCGGCTTGAGCCTAGCCATGGACTCCATAGTGGCATCACTCCTGAAGCCTTCGTCTATGTCGACAATGATTGGATCGCCTTTTCGCTGCGGCACTGATACAGGAACTAGCTCATCATCAAATTTCCCAGCAGCCCAGGCCGCTGTTGCCCGCTGTTGCGATAAAACCGCATATTCATCAGCGGCCTCCCGGCTGATATTATATTCTGTTGCCAGATTCTCTGCGGTTTCAATCATCCCGGAGATTTTTCCGAATCGAGCTTCCGGCTGTGACCTTACCCGCCCTCGCTGCAACCGGTCGTGCATGGTTACCGATCCAGAGCGTGCTCCACCGCGCATACTGGTGGTGTAGTATTCGACATTACTCATACTTTCAGCACCACCAGCAATCACCACATCAGCCACACCGGTTTGAACCATCATCGCCGCATTAGCGATAGCTTGCAGACCACTGCCACAACGCCGATCTATTTGTGTTCCCGAAACATGTAATGGCAGACCCGCAGCTAGCCCAGCCCATCGACCAATACAGGGCGCTTCACCACTAGGATAACCCTGTGCAAAAACAACTTCTTCGATTCTATCAGGGTCAACACCGGAACGAGAGACCAGCTCTTTAATGACTATCGCACCTAAGTCCTCAGCTTGCAGAGACTGCAAACTCCCCAAATATTTACCAACAGGTGTGCGTAGCGGTCTAACAATTGCAGCTCTTCTCATCATATTCTCCTCGGAAAGTGAGGGAATACTATCATTGGCAGAGCGTATAGAAAACGAGAAACTCACTGTCGTTAGTTTTGCAATGTAGTGACAAGATCAATTGTCTCACGCCTAACATTACCCCGGTAAATTTTAACAGCACCCCAGCTAATTATTGCTACTACCATCACTGTCTCGTAGTATTGGCGATCGGCACTATCTTGTAGTCTCATAATAATAAACCGCTTTCGACAAGGAATTGCATCGTTATGTCCCAACCTTCCACACCTCCCACAGATTTACCCGAGCAAACCGCTGCGCATAAAGCCTATCAAAAAAAATCCTATCGTTATTATGCGCTGGCCGTACTTACGCTGATTTATGTTTTCAATTTTGTTGACCGACAAATCATCGTTATCTTGTCTGAATATATCATTGAAGACTTAGATCTCACACTGACACAATATGGCATGTTGTCTGGTATTGCCTTTGCCGCGATCTATTGTGTCTTTGGCATTCCGATTGCCCGCATAGCTGACAAGGGAAAGCGCCGCAATGTGATTGCCGTATCGGTAACTGTCTGGAGTCTATTTACTGCGCTCTGTGGTTCAGCACAGAATTTTTGGCAACTCTTTGCTGCAAGGTTTGGCGTCGGGATTGGCGAGGCTGGTGGCAGCCCACCGGCGCACTCGATGGTCTCAGATATTTTTCCGGTATCTGAGCGGGCAACAGCGCTGTCAATTTATTCACTGGGCGTCTATGGCGGTATTCTTGTCGGTTATGTTGGTGGCGCTTATCTGGTGCAATGGTTTGATTGGCGCGTTGCCTTCGTGGTTGTCGGCTTGCCAGGCGTATTGTTAGCTATTTTATTAAGACTGACAGTTTTGGAACCACCCAGAGGGTTTTCTGAAGCGCGAAGTGATACCGAAGAAACCTCGTTCAAGGAAGTGTTAGCCTTGCTTTGGTCACGAAAAGCGTTCCGGCACCTGTCATTTGCCTGCGCTCTCCACGCTTTTGTGACCTATGGTGTTGGTAACTTTATGGTAATTTTCTTGAGCCGGGTCCACGATATGCCAACCATTGATATTGGTAAATACTATGGACTGGTCGCGGGTATAGGCGGTCTGGCTGGAACACTCGCAGGTGGCTGGCTCTCTGACACAATGGCCAACAAAACCAATAATAAAAACTGGTATATCTGGATACCCTTTATCTCAACCCTAGCCGCAATCCCCTTTGCATTGATCACTTTTCTAGTAATGGACAATGGCATGTCTGCGACGCTGTCGTGGCTTATACCCGTATTTTTCGGCGGTTTCTATCTTGCTCCCTGTATTGCAATGACCCATGGCATGGTTGGGCTGCGCATGAGGGCATTATCATCCGCGGTTTTGTTCTTTGTGCTTAATTTAATTGGGCTGGGATTAGGTCCCATTCTGACGGGATGGGCTGCAGATATGTTGGAGCCAAAGTATGCAACTGACGCCATTCGCTATGCGTTGTCACTAACCATTATGGTCAACGTGTGGTGCGCTTTTCACTATTACCTATGCACGCGCACCCTCAAACACAGCTTGGACAATGCACCTGCGTAGCCGAGACACTCTTACCCTGATGCTATTAGAAATCAAGGGGCGGACTCCGCCCGTTGATTCAACTAATGCTTAGGCTCCGGCACTTGCACGCTCGCTGACTCGCTTATACCAGGCCGCTATATTCTTATTATTTTCATTTAGCGGCTGTCCCACTTGACTACCAAACTCCAAAAATACAAATAGGAGAATGTCAGCAAGAGTAAAACGATCGCCACAAATGTAGTTTTTTCCTACCATCAGCCCATCCAACCACGTCAATTTCTCTTGTGCCAGAGCTTTTAAATCGTCGGCGGCCTGCGGAAGAAGTCGCATGCGATCTTTGAATATCGCCTCTCCTTCAGCATATCTAAATGCATTGACCAAATTTTCTAAAATACCGTGATCAATTCTTCGTGCCCACATTCTGGTTTCTGCACGCTGCGCAGGCGACGTTCCAATTAACTCCGATGGCCCAGTGACTTCGTCGAGATACTCACAAATTGCGGTAATTTCCGAAATAATCTCCCCACTATCCATCTGTAAGGCGGGTAATTGGCCTGCAGGATTGAGTTTCAAATACTCGTCCTGACGATTCTCTGCAGCCATAAGATCGACTTCGTGTAGCTCAAGATCGGCTCCACATTCAGCCGCAAACATACGAACTACTTTTGGGTTAGGTCCCATTGAATTGAATAACTTCATTATCATTTTTCCTTATTCAGTGTTGTTATTATCATTACTCATTCTACTAGGAGCAAATTTAACGCTTAACGAACTGCATAGCAATATACACAAAAATCGACTGCGCATGATTTTCTATTTGCTTGCAGCCGACTTTGACCCAACAAATAATGTCATTATTGTAACCGCCACACCGCCTGAAATAATACCCGATATCGCATTGAAAAGATTGACGATAAGCCACTCTGGTGAATCCGCTAATAGCGGGGCAGCTAGAAAAAATTCCGTAAAATAATGTAGCGCGCTGAGGGCACCAGGAACGCCATGGACCAGAATACCGCCACCGACTAAAAACATCGCAGCAGTACCCACAACGGACAATGTTTTCATCAAATAAGGACAGGCGTTCAAAATCAATCGGCCAAACGCTCGAATAGCTCGCCCCACTGTACCAGAAACTTTTGATGCCATCAGGTGCATTGCCGCGTCATCCAGCTTAACAATACCGGCAACCAGGCCATAGACTCCAACGGTTATCACCGCAGCAATCAAAGAAACAACAAATACCTGCTGGCCAAGCGAAGAATTCTGGACCGTTCCCAAAACGATGACAACTATTTCAGCAGACAGGATAAAATCAGTTCGTATTGCGCCCTTAATCTTTTCTTTTTCGAAAGCCACCAGATCAAATGCTGGATCACTTAGTTTCTGAAGTAAGGCCTGATGCTCTACATCACCGCTATCATCACGATGGAATAGACTGTGTGCGACTTTTTCAAAACCCTCAAAACACAAATAGATACCACCTAACATTAACAGTGGCGTAATAATCCAGGGAACGAAGGCGCTCAGCAATAAGGCCGCCGGCACAAGGATCAGTTTATTCTTGGCCGATCCTTTGGCAACGGCCCAGACTACCGGCAGCTCACGATCTGCGCGAACGCCTGAAACCTGCTCTGCATTTAAGGCAAGGTCGTCGCCTAATACTCCAGCTGTTTTTTTTGCCGCAATCTTTGTCAGTATTGATACGTCATCTAACAAAGTTGCTATATCGTCAATTAATGCTAATAATCCCGCACTTGCCATTATCCAAATAACCCCATTTGTTGATCGGTAATTGCCGCAAGGCTATCCTGAAAAAAATACAAAATTCCGTCTGCAGCAGGCGCCAGCTGCTTGTCAATATAGTGCTGGTAGTCAACTTGAGAGACCTGACTGCTAACAGGCTCAGAACCATTAATCGTTATAACATATTCTATCCAATCTCCCCGTCGTATTTTTTCTCCGGCGGCCACTGCTTTTCTTGCTGCCTGCACATGCGGTGGCACGTTCTTTTGATAGTCATTTATTTTTCTACGCAGACGCTTGCGGTATATCAGTTTGCCATCAAGGTCTCCAGCCATTACTTGCTGGACAGTTTCTTTGATGAAATCGCGATAGGGTTCATCAAAGAATATTCGGCGGTACAGCTCAGACTGAAAGTCTCTAGCCAATCTGGTCCAATCTGTACGCACACTTTCCAGACCCTTAAAAACCAGTTGCGGCTTGCCATGCTTCCATACCACGCCAGCATAACGTTTCTTGCTACCTTGATCTGAACCTCGGACAGTCGGCATTAAAAATCGCTGATAAAGTGTTTCGAACTCTATTTCCAGTGCGCTATCAATACCGTAGTCTTTCGATAGCGTCTCATGCCACCAGTGATTCAGCTGGGACTCCAACTGCCTGCCGTAACTGGAAGCCTGATCGGGATCGTCTATATCCTTAAACCAGACAAAAACAGAATCAGTATCGCCATAGATGACGGGCCATCCCTGCTGTTCAATAAATACCGCAGTTTGTTGAATAATCTGATGCCCTCGGCGAGTTATCGAGCTGGCTAAGCGCGAATCAAAAAAACGACAGCCACCCGTTCCAAGGACACCATAAAAAGAGTTCATAATAATCTTTATCGCTTGAGAAAGCGCAGCGTCCTGGTTCTCCTTTGCTTGATCACGCAACTGCCACAGATCGGCAATAAGATCCGGTAGAATACCGTCGGTTTTTGAAAACCATGCACCATTGTAGCCTGGCACCATGTCAGATTGATCCAACTCCTGATTCAAACCAATTGCTAGGCCTAGGGGGTCGATTTTGAAGCTACGGATAATGCTAGGATACAAGCTCTTAAAATCTAGCACAGCGACATTCTTATAAATCCCGGGTTGAGAATTCATCACAAAACCACCGGGGCTATGTTCGATTTCGTCGGACAAATGACCATTCGGTGCAACATAACCCTTGCGATGCAGCAAAGGCAGATAGCGAAAATCAAATGATGCAACAGAGCCCCCTATTCTATCCAGGGGAAGACCGGTAATCCGCGTTCTGGCGATAGCAAAATCTATTAACTTGGTCTTGTCAAAAATGTCCAAAACCAGCCGACAATCCTGAATGTTATATTCTGCCAAGGCCAGTTTATCGCTGGTAAACAGATCCGTGATAGTCTCACCGCGACCACTGCCGTGAATAAGTTTTCCGTCGCCTAATAACTCCGTTGCCACTGTATTCAGCGAAAAACTCTCAAACTGATAGAAGGCGGCTTTTAACAGTTCAATACCATCAAGCACCACTCGCCCTGGCACTGACATTGCCCGTCTATCACCATCATCGTCCAACAATCGCCAATGTGGCGCAGCCTCCCGACCTCTGCGGCCTCGTCCCAAACGAAAGGGAATATGATGTTTCTGGCAAACCCTCTCCAAAAACCACATATCAAAATTAACAATATTCCAGCCGATAATAATGTCGGGGTCATAATCCGACAGCCAGTCAAAAAACCTCAACAATAGTGATTTTTCATCAGCGAAAAACTCGACATCGTCAGCTATCCAATGGTCGGAAACCATCAAGACAAGTCGATAATCTTCACCCTTTTCGCGGCCATAAAGTCCAATGGAATACAGCGTAATGTTGTCCATTGCTGTTTCGATATCGAGGGATATCGTTTTCAAAGCCGGCAGAAAATTACTGGTCTTCATAAGGGCATCGCTGACAGTTTGAAAGTTGGAAACGGTCTTTTTTTCGCCGCTGAACTGTACCGAACCTTTGATGAAACGCTCCATCAAAAATCGATCATGGGGGTTGATGTCGGACTCATAGGGTTTAAGTCCAGCGGCTAACAGACAATCTCTAGCCGCTCGCAAATTTCTCTGCGATAGAAAATAGCAGGCAAAAACCGGTTGCAAGTCAAAGTCATGCATTGCGACATCGGCGCAAGACCATCCGGAGAAGTCCTTCAGAAGAAGTTCGCTAGCTTTTTTTTGATCACGCGGGAGGAAGAGGACAGATTGCTGTATAGGAGGAAATATTTGAACAGGGCCCTGATCAGACGCAAGCCAATATTCAAGCTCGACACCAGCGCGACTGTCTCGCCATTGTCGGGTTAAAACAAAACCTTGCTGACTCTCCATTGAGTATTTTTAGTCTATATATTACTGAGAAAAGCTTTCAGTTTTGGATCAGAAAACAGTCGATTTAAGGTGCTGGATATAATCGCATTAACCATTTTTTCATTGCTCTCCATACTGGGAGTCACTACCGTTTTGCGCTCAGTACTGCTTTTATACTGACCCGTATAACGTTCATTTCCCGCAGACATTTCAAGTTTCAAAATAGCATCCAACTTTACCTTTTTCCCCACCGACTGCACTGGAGTATCATAGCTCAAACTGTCAATAATTATTTTTACTGTCGCGACATCGGAATCAATACTATTGGTATTAAAACCCTGAATAGCCAATCTTGCCTCAGCGGCTCCTGCAATAGCTTCGGTGATGCTGTTTCCGATCGTTATCAAACTCGTGTCTTTATAGACCCCACCTCTACTGCCCAATTCTTTGACGGCGCGATGGTCTTCAACCACTATTTGTACAGAGCGCCCTAGGCCATAATCTTCTGCGCTAGTATCGACGCTTGGGTTTATGGTGATTTGCTGCGGGCTATAAGCGCAGGCGACTAGTAAAGATAGTGTTATTAACAGTAGTGTTTTTTTCATCAATAATGCTCTTTGAATTTAATCATAATGATTTTAGCGCAGTACGGCGGAACATAATCAATTTGGCTAAAGTTAGTAGATAGCATCTACTAACCCTGAGACAGCAGATCCCGCAACTCGATAATTGCAGTATTAGCACGGGAAATGTAGGAAGCCATAACCAGCGAGTGATTAGCCAGTACACCGAAACCGCTGCCATTTAAAATCATCGGACTAAAGATCGTCTGTTGCGTTGCTTCCAGCTCTCGAATAATTTGCTGCAAACTCACCAGCGCATTTTTCTTTTTCAGCACTTCATGAAAATCAACTTCAATAGCGCGAAGAAAATGCAGCAGCGCCCACGATGTGCCACGGGACTCGTAGTACACGTTATCAATCTCGGTCCAAGGTGTTTTAATTTCCAACTCACTAGGAGCAGAGGTAGACTGCTGCGCTGCAGAATCACCAGCCAAATCCGTGTTCAGCCGACGTTTCCCAACACTCGCACTAAGGCGCTGCGATAGACTACCAAGACGACTCTCGACGATGGCCAACCAATATCTCAGATTATCCGACCGCGCATAGAACTGCGAACCTGAGTTACCAGTATCCTCCAGCCGAACTAAATAACGATTCAAATGTTTGACCGCCGACTTGTATTCAGATTCAGAGGCCGGCAAAGTCCAGCTGTCGCTTGAAAAATTTAAGCTGGGCTCTGCTTTTCCCAAATCTAAATCCTCTTTCGATTGCGACTGAGAACGACTAAAACTTTCCCGCAGCGCTCGCGTCAAATCCCGTGACTGAATGAGCGCGCCATATTCCCAATTTTTGATATTGTCTAACCAGAGTCCTGGCGGCATTACGTCGTTACTCATAAAGCCTCCAGGTTTGTCCAGCAATGTCGAGATCACTTGAATCAATGCGGCAGTTGTTGTCGATCCAACCGCAACAGATTGCTGGCTTCGTTCTGCCATAACAATCGCATTCTCTTGCACCGGAAACTGCGCCGGCATCATTGACCAATACATACCAACGGATATCGCAAGCAACAAATAGACTGCAGCCACTATCAGCACAACTTTTGTTGAGTTGCTCTCAGTCGCAGTATCGAATCTGTCTTCGCGCCAAACCACGAGTCGTTCTTTAATCGCCTGCCAATCCATATACACCTCGATCAAATCCCATATTTATTTCAGCGAAAAACTAATGGTGCTTGTGCTCGTTTAAGACACTTCGCACGGGTAATATCGCGTTGATTTTGTCACCGGCCGCAGTCTGCAGCTCCACATAGACCTTATCACTTTCATTCAATGGTCGGTGTAAATTGATTAACATCAAGTGGTGTTCGCCAGGTTCCAGCACAAATTCCGTCTTGGCTGGGACAACAATACTATCAACTCGCTGCATACTCATCATGCCGTCACGGTGAATATGCGCATGTATCTCTGCTCGGTCCGCACTATCACTAGAGGCAGCAATAATGGTTGTGTCGCTGTCGCCGTCATTTACTAAGCGCATAAATGCAGCGGTCGTTTGCTGCCCCGGTGGAAGACCTCGAACGAAACCCTCCTCAATCCGAAGTTCCGCTGACGACATTGCCGACAACACCATACTGACCACCAAGCTCGCTATTTTATTCCTTAACACCACCCACTCCTAAATCTAATAATACAATTCGAGGCACCGACCCTATGTCGATGTTACCACGCAGACGGTGACCATCGACCGCTTCCCGCATTTTACGGTAAATCCAACGTCCTTCTGCGTCGTTTCTGGCAACTATAAGCAAACGCGACTGTGCTTTTTTTGCTATCTGGGCCAACTCAACGAGACGCGCAGCGATTATATCATTGCGGACGGTCAAATCAGCAGTTGCCAACAGGAATTCTCGTTCAGAGGGTTGAGCTTTAAATCGCGAGCGCACGGATTCTGCTTGCTCGACAGTTGCAGCAATCGACAGAGCCCGTTGAAGCATCAACTCGCCTTTATCCTGACTACCGCGGCTAAAAGCCTGTTCCGCAAGCTGCAGATATCGCTCGGTAATCTGTAAGACTCCCCAGTGAGCTTCTGCATTGGCTTCATCGATAGCCATAACCTGCTGATACCAGCTGTATGCGTTGTCATTTTCAGGGATGGTGAGTCGATCATTGGCAAGTGCTCGTTCCGCGCTTGCCAGTAATATTCTCAATTGATGTCGCTTACTGGCTGCTTCAGCACGTCTTAACGCAGCCAGATCCAGTTGTGGCTCAGGTATAGGAACTACCTCTGGCGGCAGATCCGGAGTGACTGCAGCGCAGGCAGGCAGCAACATACAGCAAACTGCAGCTATATAATGTCGCCTTATCAGAGCTAAACATGCTGTACTGATCACAATAATTACCGGACTAAAAACGACAATTATGAAGCAATTGCCAGCAATAAAAACAATATGTTATACAATTGTACTTATCAGTAAAAATTTACACGTACAGCCGCTGGCAACAGTTCCTCTATACCGAGGAACTGAAGGCCCATTTATCGGCCAAATACACGTTACGCGATTAATAACAATCAGGGATTCCATGCGGTTAATCTTTCTACAATGCCTACTAACGGCTCTTTTTCTTCAGGCTTCGGGTGTTGTCGCCCAAGATGTCTTCGATCGACCATCTTCAGCAATGTCGAACGTCGTTACAGCAGAAGGGCTCGTTATCGAGGATGATTTTTTATCGGTTGAGGACGCCTATATCCTTAACGCAGAATTTCAACCGGACGGAAATCTGCGGCTTAACTGGCAGATTAGCGACGGTTATTATCTCTATCGGCATGGCTTTAGTGTCGCATTAACCGATGAAAACGGTGCCGTGGAAACGGGCATCACTATTCCCACCGGGCTCGAAAAGCATGATGAATATTTTGGTGATGTTGAAGTCTATTATCACAACGCCGATATAGTCCTTGGCCCAATTCCCGAGAGCACCCCGCTGCAATTGGCAGTGACTAGTCAGGGCTGCGCCGATGCAGGACTCTGCTACCCTCCTTATACGCAACACTTCCAGCTTGACCCTGCTGAACTCTCTGTCGCGGTAATGAGTTCAGCGAGGGGGAAATCATCGATCGATAATCAGCGGCTTAGCGATCAGAAAACAGCTGATTTTGGCAGTCTTCCAGCTATGTTGTTATTGGCGCTTATCGGCGGCGCAATTTTGAATCTTATGCCCTGCGTGTTTCCAGTATTGAGTCTGAAAGTACTCGCTTTTGCCAATGACAGGGATCGCTCCCAGTCCGTACATGGCCTCGCCTATACCAGTGGAGTGGTGTTGAGCTTTCTTGCTGTCGCGGCAATATTGGTGTCATTGCAGGCTGCGGGCGAGGCCATTGGCTGGGGGTTTCATTTGCAATCGCCGTGGTTTGTGGCGGCATTGACGTATCTTTTTTTCGTCATGGGGCTAAGCCTATCTGGCTTTGTCGAGTTTGGTGGCCGGATTATGAATCTGGGAGGCAGCCTGACACAAAAAACAGGTTACAGCGGTAGTTTCTTTACGGGAATTCTTGCGACGGTTGTTGCCAGCCCCTGCACTGCTCCTTTTATGGGCACTGCTCTGGGATTTGCTGTCACCCAACCTACCTTCGTCGCCCTGTCGGTATTTGCAGCGCTGGGTTTTGGGATGGCATTGCCAGTATTACTGCTGAGCTATTCACCTAAACTACTCGCCAAAATACCACGGCCCGGTCCTTGGATGGATCAACTCAAACAACTGCTGGCCTTTCCCTTATACGCAACTGCAGTGTGGCTGTCTTGGGTTGTTGGTAATCAGACCGGGGTCAACGGCATGGCCCTACTAATGCTCGGCTGCGTGTTGATTACTTTAGCGATTTGGCTTTGGCGGGGGGGAATCGTTAAGCGCGCAATCGCAGTCAGTTGTGCAACCGTCGCGTTACTGATACTGGCCAGCTCTCTATTAGAGCCAAAAACTCAGCTTGTCGATGATTCAGATCAGTCTTGGCGTCCCTATAGCCCCGAGAAACTCAGTGAGTTAAGAGCGCAGGAGAAAGCGGTATTTATCAATATCACTGCCGATTGGTGTATCACCTGTCTCGCCAATGAGCGAGCAGTGTTGAGTACCGACACAGTAAGACAGGCGATGGAATCTTCGGGTATCACCTACTTAAAAGGTGACTGGACTAACCGCGACCGCCAAATCACCGCCTTGCTAAAGGAATACGGGCGCAATGGTATACCTCTTTATATTATGTTTGCCAACGACAACACCGACAGAGGAAAAATACTGCCACAAATCCTCACCACTGAGACCGTGTTACAAGCGATCAATGAAGCAACCGCGTCCAAAACTGGTTTAACCCTGCGCTAGAGTCCCACTATTGTTCTAACTGTCTTCTATTTGCAGCAAAATTCACTAACTTTGCTGCTATTTTCGCTAAATTTGCATAACATCTAATTAGGCTTAATAATTACCGTCAATCTACTGATGGTCGCAACGGCAAGGCAAACACTATGGCATCGATACTGGTACTACACGGACCCAATCTGAATCTACTCGGTAGCCGAGAGCCAGATGTCTATGGTGCAGCGACCCTTGACGACATCAATCGTGAACTAAGTGATGGCGCTGCGGCCTCCGGGCATCATCTGCTGTCGATGCAAAGTAATGCCGAATATGAACTGATCGAGCGTATCCATGAAGCACGTCAGGAAGGCATTAACTTCATTATCTTTAATCCAGCGGCATTTACTCACACCAGCATTGCCCTGAGGGATGCCCTATTGGGTGTCGGCATTCCCTTTATCGAAGTCCACATCTCTAATGTGCATAAACGAGAAGAATTTCGACAACGGTCTTATCTGTCAGATATAGCCGAAGGTGTTATCAGCGGACTAGGCAGCGAAGGCTACTTACTGGCCTTGCAAGCGGCTATCACCCGAGTCGAAGGCTAGGCACACGATTCTGTTGGCAGACGTGAGTCGGCATCAAAAACAATAAAGAGACGGTCCATGGATATACGTAAAGTTAAAAAGCTCATAGAGTTGCTGGAAGAGTCCAATATCAATGAAATTGAGATTAAAGAGGGCGAGGAATCCGTACGTATTAGTCGAAACACCACAACCCAAGCATCGCAGCACAATGCCAACAGCCCGGCAGACATAACGACGATAAGCAGCTCGCGCAAGAGTCCTACCCAGTAGACAAAGGTGTACACATCACCTGATCTCGGCTTTCGAACATCCAATGATGGAGCATCATACCCATGTCCTGGTTACAGCTACGTGTCAGTACGACTAAAACAAAGACCGAAGCCATAGAAGACGCCTTGTTGTCCGCAGGAGCTGTTTCCGTCACCATTGAAGATAGTGCTGACCAACCTATTTTGGAGCCTGCGGTCGGTGAAACTCCGCTTTGGAACAATACCCGCGTCACCGGTTTGTTTTACGCGGGCACTAATACCGAGCAAGCAATACTTATAGCGACAGCCAGTTACGGCGATAACCTACCAGACTATCGCTGGGAAATTCTCGAAGACAAAGACTGGGAGCGAGAATGGATGGAAAACTTCCATCCTATGCGTTTTGGCCAACGCCTTTGGATCTGCCCGAGCTGGAAACAGCCACCCCAAGCCAATGCGGTCAACCTAATGCTGGATCCGGGACTGGCATTTGGGACGGGAACCCACCCAACCACTGCGCTCTGTTTGAAGTGGCTGGACAGCTGCCCGCTGGACGGTAAAACAGTCATTGATTATGGCTGCGGTTCCGGCATATTAGGGCTTGCTGCGCTATTACTAGGCGCCAGCAATGTCATCGCTATCGACAATGATCCTCAGGCACTGATCGCCACCGCAGACAATGCTACCCGCAACCACATTAATCCCGACCGTATCCAAACTTATTTACCAGACCAGGTTCCCAGTGGTATTAAGGCTGATATTGTCGTTGCTAATATTCTCGCGGGGCCGCTGACAGAACTCGCACCCACGATTATTCAATTAACCGCGGACAAAGGCCTGCTTGCTCTTTCAGGTATTATTGCCAGCCAGGCAGACGAGCTACTAAATGCCTATCAAAAATGGTGCTCAATGGACAAACCTGTTGTTGAGGACGGCTGGGTAAGATTATCTGGCCGCAAGGGCCCATGATCCTAGACCTCCCGACTGCAGTCAATGCTGACTGGATTCTCTTCACAATAGAGAGATAAGTCCTCGTTTTTTCTCGAAAAAGCGATACACTTTACAAGACACATAAGATGCTTTCAGCAGCAGCGATAGAAACGGATTCACCAACCATTGACGGATAGCTAAGCACACGACGTCACGACTCTCAGCGGGAATTTAACCATCATGACTCCACAGGTCACCCGGTGCCCTTCATGTGGCACATCATTTAGATTTACAGAAGCTCAACTAAATGTTGCCAATGGTGCAGTTCGTTGCGGCTCCTGCTTAACTATATTCCAGGCCAGGGACAACGCCCTTACAGACTCAGACTTGATCAGTGGCGAAGCGGTGAATACCACGATCACTGACGCTGCTGACACTGAGCTCTCATCACCGATTGCCGATGACGAGGGATTGGGCTTGGATATCGGATCGACAGACGATCAGCTGACAGCAGATGATGACTACACCATATTCAGTGACACCGACGGACAAAATATTCTGGATAATATCTTCGATGACGATATTTTTGCTGACGACACCAGTCTAGATTCGCTCGCTGATGAGCTAATGGCCGCCAACACCGACCAAACACCTTTCTCAGGCGACGATAGCGATATTTTTGATATTGATCGCAATACCGTTTCAACGATGGACACACCCAGAGTCAACGATAAAGATAGCAGCGACACCAATGACCTGAGTCTAATTGATGACAATGAGTTAAAGGAAACACCTGACTCCGTAGATCTTAACGATATCAATCAGGCGTTGCTCAGCCTAGATGACGACATGGCAGCTACATTCGTCGAACGCAGTGGCGTCGAAGGTGACAGCAACGCCGATGAAGACGCCTGGGCAAAGAAACTGATCGAAGATGAAATAACCGAGGAATATCTGGATCCAGTGCCTCAAGAGTTACAACATCAGAAGGACGACAATTACGATAACAGGTCACTGGCTCAAGAAGAGTTTATTATCGGTAATGAACCCCTGGTTGCTGGCGCACGGTTTGACGAGGACAAACAAGCACTATTGGCCAGTATAGAACCTGAGCCCGTCGAGTTTGCAAGCGCATCAAGACCGAGTCGATGGGCTAAAAGAGCCTGGACTGTAAGCATTGCTGCCGCCATGGTTTTATTGCTGCTGCAATACCTCGCTGCTAATTTCGATAGACTTGCCCGCGATGAAAAATACCGCCCGGCGTTGACGAGTGGTTGCTCCATCTTGGGTTGCACACTCCCTAAAAATGGTGATGTTAGCCTAATTCGGTCCTCTAAATTATTAGTGCGCAGCCACCCTAAGATTCAACAGGCCTTGGTCGTAGCGGCCGTTCTTGTAAACCGCGCCGATTTCAAACAACCATTTCCAGTTATCGAACTGCGTTTCACCGACTTAAGTGGCAACATTGTGGCCGGCCGTCATTTTTATCCCGAAGAATACCTAGCCGGAGAGTTATCTGGACGAAAAATTATGCCTGTTCGACAACCAGTGCATATCTCATTAGAGATTGTCGATCCAGGCACACAAGCCATTAACTACGAATTATACTTTCATTCCCCCAGGGGGGGTTGAAACGTCGAAAAAATGAGAGGGTGAGGCATCACCGCGGTATTACTTACTGGGATTCTCGATCAAAAAATTAAAGTCAACAGAAAAATTGTATAAAAGTTGTGCGATAACACTTTATCCATTCGCTAGTTACCATTATCATAGCGCATCTTTTTTGACGACCTTCTAGCCTCACAAATGGGGCTTTATATTACGCCCATATTTAGTCACCAGCCTACGATGCAGGAAGCAATGTGTTTCAAATAGGTCCCTATAAAATGGCCAGTCGCGTTGTGCTCGCGCCGATGGCCGGGGTTACCGACCTTCCGTTTCGGCAATTGTGCCGGCGGCTGGGTGCGGGCTTAGTCGTGTCTGAGATGGTCACTAGTGATACGCGCCTTTGGCATACCCGAAAATCTCAACAGCGGCTTAATCACAGTGGCGAAACAGGCCCACGCTCGGTACAAATTGCCGGTGGTGACGCGGCGATGATGGCCGAAGCAGCAAGCATGAATGTAGCGCGCGGAGCGCAAATTATAGACATTAATATGGGATGCCCGGCCAAAAAAGTCTGTAAAAAAGCGGCTGGGTCGGCATTGTTAAAAGACCCCGGGCTGGTTACTGATATTCTGACCGCCGTCATCGCGGCAGTTGACGTACCCGTCACTTTGAAAATTCGGACGGGGTGGTCAACAGACTATCGCAATGGTGTTGAGATTGCCCGTATTGCTGAGGATGCGGGGATAGCAGCATTGGCTGTCCACGGAAGAACGCGCGCCTGCAAATTTAATGGTGATGCGGAATACGACACCATCGCAGCGATAAAATCAGCCGTGTCGATACCCATTATTGCCAACGGTGACATCACCTCACCGCAAAAAGCTTTGGCGGTCATGCAGTATACGGGAGCGGATGCCGTGATGGTGGGTAGAGCGGCTCAAGGGCAGCCGTGGATATGTGGCGAAATAGACCACTTTTTGCGTACTGGGAATACATTAGCTCCCCCCAGCCGAGAATCAATTAAGTGTATTTTGTTAGACCATCTGGACGCACTTCATCGCTTTTATGGCGAATTTATGGGAGTGAAGATTGCCCGCAAACATGTCGGCTGGTACCTGAAAGCCGATATGGCAAACAGCGACTGCAACGAACAGCGGCGGCGATTTCAGGCGTTTTTCAACCAGCTTGAATCTACCCAGGCCCAACATCTGGCTATACAGGACTATTTCCAGCCACGGCAGCAAAGTCATGGCGAAACAACAGACAACAATGAACAAGGCTCTGGCAATGATCGCCTGATAGCCACAACTACCAAAGAGGTAATCGCAGCATGAAAAACAATGACACTCTACCCGGCAGCGCGCCAACCCCAGTCGCTGAATCAGTGTCAGATCACGACCTGACGGAGCAGGATCAACAGAAGCATCATCTGACCAATGCTCCTGTCGCACAGGCACAAACCCTGCGTGACAGCGTATCGATAGCGCTTAATAATTACTTTGCCCACTTGGAAGGTCAGGATGTGACTGATGTCTATGAAATGGTATTGTCGGAAGTCGAAGCACCCCTGCTCGAAGAGGTCATGAAGTATACCCGTAACAACCAAACCAAAGCATCAATCCTGCTGGGTTTAAATCGTGGCACACTTCGTAAAAAGTTGAAGCAATACGGACTGTTGTAACCCATCGATAGCCACATAAGGGTCTAATGACAGCCCTTTTTAGAAAATAAGCCGGTCAGTAATTTCACTGAAAACCGGACAACCACTACCAGAAAAATATTATGAGCAATGATCAAAACTTAGTCTCTGTTAAACGTGCCCTGATTAGCGTCTCCGACAAATCAGGCATCGTTGAATTCGCCCAATCCCTGCAATCTCAAGGTGTTGAAATACTTTCTACCGGCGGCACCTATAAATTGCTGCGCGCTAATAACATCGACGCTGTAGAGGTTTCTGAATATACCGGATTCCCGGAGATGATGGATGGCCGGGTGAAAACTCTGCACCCCAAAATTCATGGTGGTATTCTCGCGCGACGTGGCCAGGACGATACAGTCATGGCCGAGCATGGCATCAATGCGATCGATATGGTGGTGGTCAACTTGTATCCTTTCGAGCAAACAGTAGCAAACCCTGACTGCACATTGGCAGACGCCATAGAAAATATTGATATTGGCGGACCAACAATGGTTCGGGCTGCCGCCAAAAACAATGCTTTTGTTAATATTGTTGTCAACGCCTCAGACTACGCTTTAGTTATCGAAGAGATGCAGACAAACAATGGCGCAACATCACAGGCGACTCGCTTTGACCTTGCTATTAAAGCTTATGAACATACTGCCGCTTATGACGGCGCTATCGCCAATTACTTTGGCCACAAAGTTCCCGGCGGCAATGATAATTTTCCCCGTACTTTTAATAGCCAGTTCACTAAAGCTCAGGACATGCGCTATGGTGAAAACTCTCACCAAAATTCTGCGTTCTATACCGAAAAAAATCCGGCTGCCGGTTCTATATCAACGTCTCAACAATTGCAGGGTAAAGAACTGTCATACAACAATATCGCCGATACGGATGCCGCTCTTGAATGTGTCAAGCAATTTGCAGAACCCGCCTGCGTCATTGTGAAGCACGCTAATCCTTGTGGTGTAGCCATTGCCGATAATATCGGTGACGCTTACAACAAGGCATTTGCAACAGACACTGAATCAGCATTTGGCGGCATTATCGCCTTCAATCGTGAGCTGGACGGGGCTACTGCTGCCGCTATTTGTGAGCGCCAATTCGTCGAAGTTATCATTGCGCCATCGGTTTCACGTGAAGCAATTGACGTTGTGACTGCCAAGAAAAATGTTCGCTTGTTAGAATGCGGCCCATGGGAAAAATCTGTTGCGGACTACGATTTAAAACGCGTAAATGGCGGTTTACTTATTCAGGATCGCGACCTCGGTGTTATCACCGAAGCCGATTTGAAAATCGTTAGTAAGCGGCAGCCTACCGAAACAGAAATTCGCGATCTGTTATTTACTTGGAAAGTTGCAAAATTTGTTAAATCTAATGCCATTGTCTATGGCCACGATGGCCGCACTGTTGGTGTTGGGGCGGGTCAGATGAGTCGCATTAATTCAGCGCGAATTGCCGGTATTAAAGCAGAACATGCAGGGTTGAAAGTCGAAGGATCAGTGATGGCTTCGGACGCTTTCTTTCCATTCCGGGACGGAATCGATAATGCCGCTCAAGCCGGTATCCACTGCGTCATTCAGCCCGGCGGTTCTATCCGTGACGACGAAGTTATTGCTGCAGCCGATGAAGCCAATATGGCCATGGTGTTTACCAGCATGCGCCACTTCCGACACTAGAACTATAAAAGGCATTTGAGTCAAATGCCTTTTATCGGTTTATAACAGGTTTTATATGAATATTCTTATTATTGGATCCGGTGGTCGAGAGCATGCTCTCGCTTGGAAATCAGCGCAATCAGACCATGTTGACACGGTCTTTGTCGCCCCCGGCAATGCTGGCACCGCCACTGAGAGCAAATGCGCTAACGTCGCTATCGACACCATGGACTTCCTTGCCCTAGCAACCTTCGCAAAAGATAATAACGTCGGTCTGACCATTGTAGGGCCCGAAGCCCCTCTCGTTGAAGGCGTGGTTGACTATTTCGCAGAGCAGGGATTACGCTGTTTTGGACCGAATAAAGGCGCCGCGCAACTTGAAGGCTCTAAGGCGTTCACCAAAGATTTTCTTGCCCGTCACAATATCCCCAGTGCTGCTTACGAAACATTCACCGAGATTGAACCCGCCCTGCTTTATATCAAGTCACGAGGGGCACCCATTGTGATAAAGGCCGATGGTCTTGCCGCAGGTAAAGGCGTCATCGTTGCGCTAACTGAAACAGAGGCCGCGGATGCCGTTCGGGATATGCTCGCAGGCAATGCCTTTGGCGAAGCCGGACACCGTGTTGTTATTGAAGATTTTCTTGAGGGAGAAGAGGCCAGTTTCATTGTCATGGTCGACGGCAAAAATATTCTGCCTATGGCAACTAGCCAAGACCACAAACGCGCCGGCGATGGTGACGAAGGACCTAACACGGGCGGTATGGGTGCTTATTCACCCGCGCCAGTAGTAACTCCAGCTATTTATCAGCGCATTATGGACGAAGTCATTAAACCAACAGTTGCGGGCATGGCTGCAGAAGGAAACGACTACACTGGTTTTTTATATGCAGGTCTTATGATTAATCCTGCCGGAGAACCAAGAGTCATTGAATACAACTGCCGCTTTGGCGACCCTGAAACTCAACCTATTATGATGCGTCTGCGAGGTGACTTGATTACAATGTGTAACAGCGCGCTAGACGGTACGCTCGATGATACGGTCGTAGAGTGGGATCCCCGACCATCTATCGGTGTTGTTTTGGCCGCCGGCGGTTATCCTGGCGACTATGCCAAGGGTAACCTCATTTCGGGTCTCGATAAGTGTGATACGAGTGAAGCTAAAGTCTTTCATGCCGGCACTAAACTTGAGAACGGCCAAGTCGTTACCAGTGGCGGTCGAGTGTTATGCGCAACAGCGCTCGGCAACTCGGTGACAGAGGCCCAGCAAAAAGCCTATCAACAGGTTAATACCCTGAGTTGGGACAATATGTATTTTCGTAAGGACATCGGATACCGGGCAATCGCTCGCGAAAAATCGGAGTCCTAATTTTAATCTATCGACTAGCAACATTCATTGAGAGTTAGCCATGCAGCGCCGCTTGTCTTTTATCGATAAAATGATTGCAAACGCTGATCAAGCGTTACGAACATTGGTACCGTCTGCAGCTAATGCCACTCAATCCAGCCCCGCTGAAAATCAACACAGCGGAGAACTAGACGAGCAGCAACGCCTTCATATTGCGGGCCTTATGCGTATCAATCACACAGGGGAGGTTTGCGCCCAAGCCCTCTATCAAGGGCAGGCACTGACAGCAAAACTTCCACATATTCGTCAGGAAATGGAGCTGGCAGCGGAGGAAGAAATCGACCATTTAGTCTGGTGTGAACAGCGTATCAACGAGCTAGGCGGTCGCGCCAGTCTACTCAACCCGCTGTTCTACGCGGCGTCCTTTGCGATTGGTGCAACAGCGGGCTTTGTTGGTGACAAATGGAGTCTCGGGTTTGTTGCGGCAACAGAAGATCAAGTCTGTAAACATCTACAAGAGCATCTTGAACAGCTCCCGGAAGACGACGATAAAACGAGAGCTATACTGGAACGCATGCTTAAAGATGAGGAGATGCATGGTATTAGGGCGCTGGAAGCGGGAGGCCAGCAGTTTTCACCGGCGACCAAAAAAGTCATGACTGTAGCGTCAAAATTAATGACTAAGACGGCCTATCGGGTGTAGTTCCAGTGCAATGCTACAAGCGTTTCATGCCCGATCAGAAGGAAATGCCATTACATCAGCTATGTTCTTTATTTGCAGTGCTAACATGACTAGCCGATCGACACCTAAAGCGACGCCAGCACAACTGGGTAGGCCTTCATTCATTGCCGCCAGCAAATAGATGTCGACCTCTATTTGTTCGACGCCTAAAGCCAAACGCATACTCTGCTCACCTTGAAAGCGTTTTTCCTGTTCACCAGCATCTGTTAACTCAAAATAGCCGTTGGCGAGTTCAATACCGTGGACATAGAGTTCAAACCGCTGCGCAACCAAGATACCCTCATCGTTAATGACCGTTTTTGCCAAGGCAGACTGACTAGCGGGATAGTCATAAATGAAAACCGGAACATCGATACCCAACTGTGGCTCAATAATTTCTGTTAACAATATATTCAGCCAATCATCTTTTTGGGCGCTTTGCATTTGTACATCAATAGTGTTGCGTGCAAGGGCAGACAACTCGTCACAACTGATAGTGTGGGGATTAATATTCAAAAACTGCTGAAACATCTCGCCATAAGACATCCGTAAAAATGGACGATCACAAGACAGTAGCCCACCAACCAAACTTTCAATCTCCGTCATCAGCTGGAAATGATTGAAACCCGGGCGATACCACTCCAACAGGGTGAATTCAGGATTATGACGGCTGCCTTGCTCACCTTTTCGAAAGGCTTTGGTGATTTCGAATATCGGTCCGGAACCGGCCGCCAACAGTCGCTTCATCGCGTATTCTGGCGATGTCTGCAGATAAAACGCTCCCGACTTCCCCAGCGGATTATCACCCTTCAAGATTTCCATATAGGGGTCAGTCACTGAATGGCGGGCTAACAACGGTGTCTCTACTTCCAGCACCGCATGTTGGGAAAAAAACGATCGTATACACGCGATGACATTTGCACGTTCGCGCAATACAGTTATTGAAGCGGTTGGTTGCCAGTCGGAGTTTGTCATCAGGCGAGAAAGGCGGCCAGCAAGGAACCGGCCACAGCTATCATTAACCTTTTGCGCGACTGACGTAATCGCCGGAACGGGTGTCGATACGCAGTACTTCGCCAATATTGATGAACAACGGAACACGCACTACAGCACCCGTTTGCAAGGTAGCGGGTTTACTGCCACCTTGTGCTGTGTCACCTTTTAAGCCAGGATCTGTCTCAGTCACTTCCAATTCAACAAAATTGGGCACTGCGATTGACAACGGAGACCCATTATACAAAGTCACTTCACAGCGATCCTGTTCTTTTAGCCATTTGGCATCGTCACCCACGGCTGTTTTATCAGCCTGATGCTGCTCAAACGTCTCTGGCTCCATAAAGTACCAGAACTCACCGTCGTTATAGAGATATTCCATCTCCATGTCCATCACGTCGGCTCCTTCCAATGTCTCACCAGATTTTAGTGAGCGCTCCCAGATACGCCCGGTTTTTAAATTACGAAACTTTACCCGACTAAAAGCCTGACCTTTTCCTGGACGAACAAATTCATTCTCAACGATGGTGCAAGGATCACCTTCCACCATTAACTTGAGACCATTTTTAAATTCATTGGTAGAATAAGACGCCATTGTTATCCTCACATTAATCAATTAATCCGCTGAACGCAGAAAGGCGCCAATGATACCTCAAACCGAAGCAATCCGTCAGGCCGATACTGCCGATTCTAGTGATGTTAGTTGGCAGCACGCCCTTGCTAACGTAATTCGCGACCCAGAAGAGCTCTTCAACCTGCTGGAGCTAGACAAAAGTAAGCTTCCCGATGCGCTGCGTGGCTGCGATGATTTCCCTTTGCAAGTACCTCGAGCCTTTGTCGACAGGATGGTTAAGGGCGACTGGAGCGACCCTCTGCTACAACAAATATTACCACTCGGACAAGAATTAGACCTCCATCCTGGGTTTTCCAATGATCCATTGTTAGAACTGTCAGATAATCCCATACCCGGTTTGATTCACAAGTACCACGGTCGAGTGTTACTCATCGTCAGTGGTGGCTGCGCGATTAACTGTCGTTATTGTTTTAGACGCCATTTTCCCTACCAAGAGAACAACCCAAGTCAGCGGGAATGGCAACAGGCGTTAGATTATATCCGTCAAGATAACAGCATTAAGGAAGTTATTTTGAGCGGCGGCGACCCTTTGGCCGCAAACGACAACATGTTGAGAGACCTGACCACTCGAATAGCGGACATCCCACACGTCGAAATACTCAGAGTGCATAGCCGCATGCCTGTTGTTATACCGCAACGCATCACTAGTCCCAGCATGAATTGGTTGACAAATACTCGCCTGACACCGGTCATGGTCATTCATAGTAATCACCCCAATGAAATAGATCACCATGTTATCGAGGCCTTACAAACACTCAAACGCGAGGGCGTTACATTACTTAATCAAACAGTGTTGCTGGCCGGAATTAATGATAACCCCGAAGCTCTGCTTGCACTGAGTAAACGCCTGTTTGCTGCTGGCGTTTTGCCTTACTACCTGCATATGTTGGATAAAGTGAGCGGCGCCGCCCATTTTGAGGTAACTGAAAGACGTGCGAAAGAATTGATCACCATCTTACGAAATCAACTTCCCGGCTATCTCATTCCCAAACTTGTCAGGGAGCAATCCGGCGAACTCTCTAAGATGCCCATCAATAATTGAACTGTGTATGGCGGTATCAATGCGCCCACTCTTTGCCACTTGATTCGCTATAACTGTTCTTACTCGACTAATTTCAATAATCTGTCTTATAATCATGGTGGTCAACGTCTCAATTCTTTGGCGCTTTTGTTATAGCCGGCGAGATGGGTGTTTATCACCACTTGTTGAAGCTATTTTTTAATCAATACATGATCATAAATAAGTATCATCCAATGAAAGAACTAGAGACCATAAGATTGACAGTTCCCGACCAGGCGCTTGATCAAAGCAGTTTCTTCGATAGCGGGGGCGCTGCCGTCAATGCCTGGGTTGCGAAACTCCCAATGACCAACGTCGGCGAAACAACTCGTATGCTGTTTCAAGCGCTAACCGAGTTAAACACAGTCAAGCTGCTGCCCTCAGTTCGGATGGCGATGCTCGACCAATTGCGAGTGCCCATTTATTACACCAGTAATGCGCTGAGCAAGCACTTTTTAAAGCAGCCCATATTATTGCCGCAAAAGTCACAAAAAGTAGCCGCTCTCACCTTTGAGATGCACCAGCTACTTGCGACCGGCTATCTTCTTGTCGCTACCCATTCAATTGCCTTGGCAAGCAGTGACAAACAGGAAGCCCATCCGCCGATAGCGTCGGCATTACATCGACTGATAACAGAACACAGCCGAAATATTCAACGACAACTTCAATTGTACCAACCCCTCGCCATTCATAGCTGGAGAGACCTTCACCAATTTTACTGGCTCGCCAGGCAACAGAATGTCCTCCAGCAAATAGTCGTTGACGCCGAATTTGGAGACTGTACCGTTGAGGAAAGTTATATCCGTATATTGTTGCTTGGGTGCAGTAAACCCAATCAATTACGCCAAGACGATCTAGAACGGTTCTTCAAGCCAGCAGCCGCCTGGGCTGCTTACTGCACTCTTGAATTCGACGACCACGAGAGTTTGTTTCTGGTTAATTTACTGGACGACAAACCAGCCATTTATCGCAAACTGCAGGGATCACATGTTGACCCTCAATCGATGGGACTGAACACCAAGAAACTCAGCGAGCATCTATCTCTAGTCAGAAAAAATTCCGACTTAGAAACCCTCAATATCACTATCGACAATTGTTTAATTTCCAACGATCTCCTCAGCCATTTAACGATGGCCTGGAGTCTGACGGCAGATCGTTCATCGATACGCACTGTCACCACTGGCGAACTTGAGATATGTGTTGGCTTAAGTGCCACTCACCATTTTTTATTAGGTGGAGCCAGCTTCGAGTCACTGGTTCACGAACCTGGGGATACATCCTTTTTGTTAGAGAACAACAATCCGTTTATGAATGCTAGACCCAATCCGTCCCGGGAAAAAGATGTCTGGGATAGTCCCTTTAAATCGAATTTGAGCAATAGCGACCCGGCGCTCCAATCTATTGATTACCAGGTTCGTAATAACAAGCAAACCGCCAACACAGCTGTCGATAAACACGACAGCTATTCCGTAACCATCGTCAACTCAAGCGATGACGGTTATGGTTTAACGGCTCCCGATGACACTGGTGTTCCTCTAAAGGCGGGGGAGATCATAGGTATTAAAAAAGCAGCCTGGGATAATTGGTCCACTGCAGTGATCCGCTGGGTTAGCCATCGTCGTGATGATCAATCACAACTAGGAATTGAACTAATCAGCGATAATGCGTCCCCATATGGGGCTCAAATCATGGCAAAGAAAGACGATCGGAACGAATATTTACGCGTTATTTTATTGCCCGAGATAGCAACAATTAATCAGCAAAAAACTCTTTTAACGGCTAAGTTTCCGTTCAAAACTGGACAAAAACTAACATTAAACCAATACGGAAAGCGGCAACAAATTAAACTCGGGAAAAAATTGAACACAACAGGCTCATATAATCAATTTGAGATCCGAGAAGTCGCTATACTTTCCCACCCGACTGAAAAAAGCGGTCCAAAAGATGACGAGTTTGATTCGCTATGGAATAAACTTTAATCATCAGTTAATTTTATGGCAGCGATAATTTACTGCCAAATAAGTCAATCGAGAAGATAGCTCATCAACGTCGCGATCTTTTAGTGATTGAAATTATCGTTAGCTTTTAAACCCGTGAAAGCGTTGACGAAAGTGTTTCTTTTAGGCGCAGCTATCAAGCTGCTCTATCATTATCTCAGTGAGGCTTAATCGGTATTTATGGCAAAAAAAAGTACCATCAAGTTATTGTTAATCAATGAATCTGAAAACGAGAGCGAACGCTTAATCAGTTTGTTCCGCGATGCCGGAAGAGTTGCTCGTGCCACACGAGCACAGTCCGCTGAAGAACTGTTTCATATGCTCGAACAAGAAAGCTGGGATTTATTAATTGCTAACGATAAACACCCCGAGATCGTTGTTGACCAGTGCCTCGAATTGTTAAGAAAAAATCATACCGTCATTCCATCCATCGTTATCCGCGATGGCGATGCCAATGCGGCCCTCGATGCCGGTGCCTGTGATGTTATTACCAGTGATGACGATAAGCGTCTGATCTATGCCGCGCTGCGTGAATTGCGCAGTTTCGATGATCGTCGCCAACTCGTGTCCACAAAAGAAAAACTGAGCAATGCGATAAAACGGTGTGACCTGTTAATGGCAGAGTCACCAGAAGCCCTTGCTTATGCTGCAGATGGCATGCTGATTAGTTCCAATGATCTGTTCTGCACCCATTTCGGTTACGCCAATCCCGATGAGCTCGACTGCACTCCCGTCATTGATCTGATAGCTCCCTCCGACACTAGCCAGTTTAAACAAGTGTTAAAGACCCTGGAAAATAGCACTGAAAGCGCTGTGGATTTCGAATTTATTGGGCAAAAACAAAATGGAAAAACTTTTACCGCAATAATGCATCTGAGCGATTCAGTGTTTGATGACGAACCTTGCATCCAACTAACTATCAGCGACAGCAAAAAGCAAAAAACCAGTGCAACATCGGGTACTGGGCCTTTGTTGGGCTCAGGGTCTAAGCCGTCAATTGCATCATTAGCAAGCCATCATGAAGAGCTTTCAACAAAGCTAACACAGTTTATTGCTCAAGCAGATGACGGCTTACCCTGCTCGGCCCTCGCCTTTATCAGTATTGATGGAATAGGCGATATTAGACACCGCGTCGGCATCACTCAGGCGGGCTATATTCTGGCAAGTGCGACCGAATTTATTCGTGAGAAGCTCCTCCCTGTCAATGCCTACTTAACTCAATATTGTGACGGCGGTTTGATAGCCTTGCTAGAGGGGGCCGGGGTCGACAGCATACTAAAACTAATGGAACAACTTTGCGCTGACCTAGAGAAGCATATTATTGAAGTAGATGGCCAGTCTATTCAGTGTACCGCAAGTATTGGAATGGTTGTTATTAGTGGTAAACAATCCGTCAACTCAACTAAATTGATTGATGGCGCTTTTTCAGCCTGCGAAATCATTAGGCAGGACGGCGGTAGTGGCGTCATGCAATTTATTATCAAAAAAGAAAAACAATCACTGGGCAATGCCGCTAGTGATCAAGAACTGGATCAGTTTCTTGAAGAAGCCTTGAGCGATAAGCAATTCTCCCTGTCATATCAACCAATCGTCAGTTTGCGTGGCACTAGCGGCGAGCATTACGAAGTCAGAACAACGATGATCGACGACGACGGAGGTACTTTGGACACCAGCCAGTTTTCAGACAACCTCCGATTTTCTACCATCAATACTCGACTAGACCGCTGGGTAATTTTAGCAGCTACCGAAAAATTGGCGTTTCAAATAGAGCAAGAGCAAGATGTTCGCTTGTTTATTAATCTCTCGGCAAGCTCACTACAGGACGAGAGCCTGATGCCTTGGTTAGACGTGGTGATAAAAGATGGTGGCGTACCACCCGCTGCACTCATATTTCAATTTTCGGCCTCGGACATATCCGACTATTTAAAACCAGCTATTAACTTTTTAACATTTGCTCGCAAATTGGGCTGTAAAATATCGATAGCGGAATTTGGTCAGGCCACTGACCCATTCAAAGTTCTGAAGCATATACAGACAGACTACGCAAAAATTTCCGAGAGCTTTACTGAGCAACTACAACCCGGTGGGGATGCCCAGATATTGAAAGCCATGGTTAGTAGCATTGGCGAAAATAATATTCAAGCTGTTATCGGTAACGTTAAAAATGCAGCGGCTCTGGCTAAACTTTGGCAACTTGGCGTCGATTATATTCAGGGAGGTTATCTAGCGGACCCATCGAACGCAATGGATTATGAATTTACTGACATAGCCTAATGACGGTTAATGCTCAGATTCTGATGAGTAGCGATCGCTTATGCCTAACAAATATAATATACCGTCTAGCCCAAGTGTTGATATCGATTGTTTGGCAGATTTTTTTACAATGGGTTTGGCTCGAAAAGCGATTCCAAGACCCGCAATACTAAGCATCGGTAGATCATTTGCACCATCGCCAACGGCGATCGATTGTTCTAGTGATATATTTTCTTTACGGGCAATGTCTTGCAGTAATTCTGCTTTTCTTTTCCCATCAACGACAGTGCCGGTTACATTACCCGTAACTTTCCCGTCTACAATTTCTAACTCGTTGGCATAAACATAATCGATCTTCAATTTTTCCTGCAAGTATTTACCGAAATAATTAAAACCTCCACTCAGAATTGCTGTTTTGTATCCTAGTCGTTTCAATGTTGAAACTAACTTTTCAGCGCCTTCAGTAATCGGCAAGTTTCTGGCAGTTTCTTCTAAAATAGATTCATCTAAACCTTTTAATAAGGCGACTCTGGCACAAAAACTAGCGGTAAAATCAAGCTCACCAGCCATTGCCCTTTCAGTAATCTTTGACACTTCCTCGCCTACACCGGCCGCAATTGCTAGCTCATCAATCACTTCTGCTTCTATTAGTGTGGAATCCATGTCAAAGACAACGAGCCGACGATTGCGGCGGAACATATTATCTTCTTGAAAGGCAATATCAATATCGAATCGACTCGATAATTCCATTAACTCACTGCGAAAAAGTGCGCTACTGGCTACGGAGCCACGGACGGAAAATTCAACGCAGGCCTTAGTTTGGTCATGGACCCCATCCAACGGAACTCGGCCCGACAAGCGGTCAATACGGTCGATATTCAAATTATTATGCGCAACGACTGCGGTTACCGCTGACAAGTGCTCTGCCGTTATCATTCTTGCCAGCAACGTTACAATATGACGCGGCTTACCTTGACCCATCACCCATTGACCATAACTCTGTTCATTGATCGGTGAAAAACGCACGGTCAAACCAAGTTCGTGGGTTCGAAACAGAATATCTTTTAACAGTGGTGATGACTCAGCACTCGCCGGTATCTCAACCAGAAGACCTAGGGACAATGTATCGTGAATAACGGCTTGTCCAATATCGAGAATATTGACCTCGTAACCTGCCAGTATTTCGGTCACTGAAGACGTTAGCCCCGGCTTATCATCGCCGGCAATGTTAATCAGTATAATTTCTTTCACAAAACGAGCCTTATTGGGTCAGGGGAACAATATTCTAAAGAGTGCTATTGTACCGGCAGTGTCGGATAGCACCAAATTTACTCGGCCAAACAGCCCTCATCGTCTATACTCGGTGATTCAGTACTCATGCATTTATCCGTTTTTTACATTCTCGCTCGTTCAAAATAGACTGTTCATGCTCAAAGACCAACTTACTACAAAATTTCTGCAACTTTCGATCCCGCAAAAAGCCTCGCTCTTATGCGCTATGTGCTGTTTTTCAGTAGCACTCTGCGTCGTTGCCGCAAGCCATATCAGTGACAAACAGCTTATTCAAATCAGTGGTCAACTTTACGGTGAGAGTCTCACTCGTCAACTCGCTCGGGATGCCAGCAAGCCACTGGTACAGGGCGATAAACTCAGTCTGCAATCACTGCTTAATAAACTGGTGGAGAGTCCAATCGTTACCAGAGGCTCAATCTACGATCTCGAGAATAATTTGATCGCAGACGCTGGAAATATTCGGAGAAAAGCACAGTCCATATCAGCTTCGATAACTTTTCAGGACAGTATAGCCGGGTATGCTGTTATGACTCTGGATGCAACACTCCTGTTACAACAAGTGAACAGAGCAAGCTGGCAACTTATTTCGCTTGTGTTTGTATTGTCCGGCCTCTCTTTTTTCCTCTGTCTTATTCCCGCAAGATATCTCAGTACAGCATTGAAAGACCTGGCTGCGATTGCTGGTATCCCGCCAAATCAGCGCAACATCAATAGTCATATTGGTTATCGAGGAGAAGATGAACTCCAGCAATTAGCTGATCAAATACTCTCTGCAGCGCCGGCAGCGCAAGATAGTGACCAACACGATTTTGCTGAAGCTGTGTTGGTAATCGAACTGAAGAATCTCTCTGAGCTGAGGCAGCGATTAAACCATCAGGAAATAGAGTTGCTGATGTCGACAACAAACCAGCAACTGACGATGATCAGCAAATTGTACGATGGCAGGCTGTCGATACATCGGAGCAACGGCTTTTGCATAACATTTAGTCGAGAAAACGGCGACGGCGATTTTCCATTTCGCACCGTTTGCTCAGGTTTGTTAGTGTTACGGTGGTTACGACTATCCTTGTTGGATGTTTGCGGAGGTATCGCTTTCACCAGTCGCTCTCTGCCAATCAATCCTACTGAGCGACTTTTTTTTCAACAGGCACTGATTGAACGCGCTATCGCCAATGCTGGCGCCGCTGATAATCAGTTAGTCGCTGAAGACAATCTCTATCAGCATGCCAGCGTGAAAGGGCGAGTAGCAAAGAAACAACTTTTAGAGGCCGGCGGCGCCCAACCTGCTCGGCTCATTATCGACCAAGTAAACGCGCCATACAGCGAGCTGCTAGCTCGCCAATTTGATACGCTTTGCCGCCAATTTAGCGTTCAATAACCTCGACCATATCAACTTTCTGAAACCCTCTGGGTAGTTTATGTCCGCGACGGCCGCGTTCTCCCATATAATGATCAAGTTCACTAAACTTCATATTCACATAGCGTTTTCCTGCATGAACTCGCAGTGTGTCACGCTCATTAATAATTGCCACTGCAACAACAAACTCCTCGCGAGCCTGCAGGCGGGATGGGGGAATGCCAATAATTTTATTCCCTTTACCTCTGGACATTGTCGGCAATTCGGTAAGAGGAAAGATTAACATCCGCCCTTCATTGCTCACAGCCGCTACATACCGCAGTTCAGTTTCCGTTCCAGCAACCATTCCAGGCTGCAATACTCTCGCCCCTTTGGGCAAGCTTAGTGCAGCTTTTCCCGCCTTATTTTTAGTTTGCAAATCCGAAAATTTAACGACAAATCCATAACCGGCATCGGAAGCGAGCAAATATAAATCATCCGCCCGGCCCATCATTAGACCTTCAAAACTTGCACCGGATGGCGAATTGATGCGACCGGTTAACGGCTCTCCCTGGCCGCGAGCAGATGGCAAACTATGTGCAGCGACGGTATAGGCCTTGCCCGTAGAATCCAATATTACTACCGACTGATTAGACTTACCTTTAGCGGCCAGATGAAAACTATCCCCCGACTTATAACTGAGGCTCTGTGGGTCTATATCATGACCTTTTGCAGATCGTACCCAGCCTTTCTCCGACAACACAACGGTCACTGGTTCAGTGGTCATCAGCTCTTCTTCGGTAAATGCTTTTGCTTCACCTCGACTCGCGATTGGAGATCGGCGATCATCACCATACTCTTCGGCTACTTCCAGTAATTCTTTTTTTACCAGCGTCTTCAGACGACGTGCAGAAGCTAATATTTGTTCAAGGTTTTCTTTTTCTTTTTCCAGATCTTCCTCTTCACTACGGATTTTAACCTCTTCCAATCGCGCCAACTGTCGCAACTTGGTTTCCATAATATATTCGGCTTGCATTTCTACAAGATCAAAGCGCTCTATCAAAACAGGTTTGGGATATTCTTCCTCTCGAATAATACGAATGACTTCGTCAACATTGAGGTAAACAATCATCAAAGCCGCCAGTCGCATCAATCGCTCCTCTACTTTCTGGAGGCGATGCTGTAAACGTCTTCGCACGGTATCTGAACGGAACTGCAGCCACTCCGTCAGTATCTTGTCCAATGACTTAACCTCGGGGCCACCATCAATACCAATCATGTTGAGATTTACGCGATAGGTGCGCTCTAGATCGGTAGAAGCGAATAGGTGATTCATCATCGGTTCGATATCGACCCGATTCGATTTGGGTATGATGACTAGCCTGGTGGGATTTTCATGGTCTGATTCATCGCGTAAATCCGCTACCATCGGTAATTTTTTAGCATGGATCTGCTGCGCTATTTGCTCCAGTATTTTTGACCCTGACACTTGGTGGGGCAGTGCCGTCACCACAACATCGCTACCCTCTTTTTGCCAAACAGCTCGCATGCGAATACTGCCTTTACCGGTCTTATACATATTACGCATGTCATCAATCGGCGTAATTATCTCCGCATCAGTCGGATAGTCGGGTCCCTGTATATGTTCACATAACTGGTCTATCGTCGTCGTCGGCTCTTCTAACAATCGAATGCACGCACTGACCACTTCCCGCAAGTTATGTGGGGGAATATCAGTAGCCATACCAACAGCGATGCCGGTGGTACCATTGAGCAAAACGTTGGGAACGCGTGCCGGCAAAACTTTCGGCTCATCCATAGTGCCATCAAAATTTGCCTGCCAGGCAACAGTACCCTGCCCGAGCTCAGCCAGCAGTAGGTCGGAAAAAGCAGCTAGTTTTGATTCGGTATACCGCATCGCGGCAAATGATTTAGGATCATCACTGGCCCCCCAGTTGCCCTGACCGTCGACCAGCGGATAACGATAGGAAAAATTCTGAGCCATCAACACCATGGCTTCATAGACTGAACTATCGCCATGGGGATGATATTTACCAATAACATCACCGACCGTGCGCGCTGATTTTTTGTATTTGGCACCAGCCTTGAGGCCTAGTTCGCTCATCGCATACACGATACGCCGCTGTACCGGTTTCAAACCATCAGAGATATTCGGCAAGGCCCGGTCTAAAATGACATACATGGAATAATCCAGGTACGCCTTTTCAGTATAGTGTTTCAGGGAGACTTGTTCGACGCCGTCAGCAGCGATATGAAACTGGTCTGACATAGATTTTTCCACTTGTTGAAGAGACTATAAACAGGGGTGAATTATCCCTTATAAGTCAGCTGGCTACCAGCACCCCAACACGCTAAATCACAGCATTGACAGGGTTAATGACACTGCATTTTCAGCGTCAACTCGGTAGCTTGGCCGGCATAAAAAAACGCCAGCGCTTCAACCGATGGACGGCATGAGCCCGTCTACAGGGTCTGGACTTTGCGCTTGCCACATCGACCGCACTCAGAAACCGTCACAAGCTTGCCCTGCTTTACGTCGAATCTCTGCGCAGTGACAATCATCCACTTATGATGCCCTTGCCGGCATAAAGTATGACCGCGCCTATCACGAGTTACGGCGGGCTTTTTGAAAGGTAATATGTCAGCCAAAGAGGTGCCTATTTGAACTCCCATGTTCTTCAGTGACTATTAGTGCACGGCATAATCCCTGGCGTCAAGTTGTCGACTCACTACAAAGTAAGTAATATTGCGACCAAAAGATGTCTCAAGCTTATCAAACGATTAAGCTAAACCTTCATTGACACGGTCTTATTATGAAAATTAGCTCTAAATCCGTTGTAGCTTTTCACTACACTTTGTTTAATGAGACGGGTGACGAAGTAGAGAGTAGTCGCGATAGCGAACCATCCCTATGTTTAATAGGTGCAGGCAACATTCTTCCCGGGCTCGAGCAGGCCATAATGACCAAACAAGCCGGCGACAAGGTCGACGTTACACTGGAACCACGCTTGGCATACGGCGTATTGCAGGCCGATAAAAAAGACCGCGTATCCGCCAAATATCTAAAGCATGAGGGTAAACTTCATCCGGGTAAAGTTGTTAGCATCAATACCAAACAAGGTGCTCAGACCGCCACCGTGGTTAAAGTTGGCAAGTTCAGCGTAGATATTGACCTCAACCACCCCCTTGCCGGGCAAACGGTAACATTTGCCATCGAAATTGATAACGTGCGCGCCGCCACTCAGGAAGAAATAAGTCACGGCCACGCCCATGGCGCTGGCGGCCATCAGCACTAGTCAATCTTGTAAGGGCCTTGCCCAAACAGCAATGATGCCCGATCGATTTTCGCGACTGACAATCATGAACACTTGGGTGCACCACGATAGTTATCGCTATTCAGAGGCCATTAGAAAGTGGAATAGTCAATGGCATGAGAACAGTCTATAAGCCCAGAACAGAAACGCAGGGGAGCGGCCGCACCACCTATGGCATAAGGACTCTGCTACTTTATTTTACCCTCAAAAGGCAGTACTCTGTCTGATGGAGTCCAGCTCTGACTCCGCTTGACACTTAATACATTAAATCACCGGCGAGAAACAAATGCTTACATTAATAAGACTCGTATTACTCACCACACTAACACTAACGATAGCGGCTTGCGGCCAGTCGGAAACAGGTGCTGAAGTAGCCCCTGTGATTGAAAAATCCGCCGATGCGTCTGTAACAGCCGCTAAAATTATTAAAGCGGAGTCCTCCGGCTGGCTATCTCACGGACGAACTTATTCAGAACAAAGGCATTCGCCCTTAACCGGCGTTAATACAAAAAATGTCGCGGAGCTAGGTGTACTTTGGTCTTATGATCTCGGTACTAGTCGCGGCATTGAAACTACGCCGATTGTCCATAATGGCGTCATGTATGTCACGTCAACATGGAATATTGTTCACGCACTGGACGCAAAAACCGGCCTTAAATTGTGGACCTTTGACCCTGTAGTCGATAAAACCCAAGCGTCTAAAGCCTGTTGCGATGTCGTCAACAGAGGCGTCGCCCTCTGGGGCGACTCAGTATTTACCGCAACAATTGACGGTCGACTGATTTCCCTAAACGCTACGACCGGCGACACAAACTGGGATATCAACACTATCGACAAAACCAAATCCTATACCATTACCGGCGCACCGAGAATCATCAACGGTATGGTCATCATCGGCAACGGCGGTGCCGAGCTCGGTGTGCGGGGCTATATCAGCGCCTACGATGCAGAAACTGGAGAGCAGATCTGGCGCTTTTATACCGTACCCGGCAACCCGGCCGATGGCTTTGAAAATAAAACCATGGAAATGGCTGCCAAAACTTGGAATGGCGAATATTGGGCCGCTGGTGGCGGAGGTACTGCATGGGATTCAATGGCCTATGATCCTGAGTTAGATTTGCTCTATGTTGGCGTCGGTAATGGCTCACCGTGGAATCAAAGTATTCGCAGCCCTGGCGGTGGTGACAATCTGTTTCTATCATCAATAGTGGCGGTGCGGCCAGCTACCGGCGAATATGTTTGGCACTACCAAACTACGCCGGGAGAAACCTGGGATTATACCGCCACCCAGCACATGATCTTGGCAGAGCTAAATATTGATGGCATCGAACGAAAAGTCATCATGCAAGCGCCTAAAAATGGTTTCTTCTATGTCATTGACCGCGAGACCGGAGAATTTATATCGGCAGATAATTTTGTTCCCGTTACATGGGCTACGCATATCGATCAGGAAACAGGCAGGCCCGTAGAGACCAAAGAAGCTCGTTATTCCGGCAAAACAGCAGGGCTTCAATTACCTGGACCCTTGGGCGCACATAACTGGCATCCCATGTCATTTAGCCCCGATACAGGACTGGTCTATATTCCTGCACAAGAAGCGCCGTGGGTTTACGGTGATGATCAAAATTATTCCTACAAAGAGGGTGTTTGGAATACCGGGACCGACATGAAATTAGCGGTGCTCCCTACCGATTTGGCGACCTTTAAAGTACTGAAATCGATGCTCAAAGGCCGTCTCATTGCGTGGGACCCGGTGACGCAAAAGCAAAAGTGGTCGTTTGAGCATGGCGGCCCCTGGAATGGGGGTGTTTTATCCACATCAGGGGGGCTGGTTTTTCAAGGTACTTCAGACGCACACTTTGGCGCCTATGATGCCAACACCGGGGACCAATTATGGAAATATTTTACGCAGACAGGTGTAGCAGCCGCCCCCATAACCTATCAAATTGACGGCGAACAATATGTTGCCGTTGCCTCTGGCTGGGGCGGATCGTTTGTTCTCGGCTTTGGCGGTGTTTTGCCGACCGGCAGTAAAGCAAAAGTCGGGCGAGTCATGGTCTTTAAACTCGGTGCAACCGGAGAGCTTCCGACAGTTATCGACGAAGATTTTGTCGCCCCAGTGCTTCCGGAGCTGCTCGATGTCTCCGAAGAGGTCATTGCTAAAGGCTCATCGGCCTATGCCAATGCCTGCGTTACCTGTCACGGTGACCAGGCATTTTCGTCAGGACTGATACCTAACTTGCGTTACTCCGCTATCACGAAAAATGCCGACCTATGGCAGAAGGTTATTCGTGAGGGCATGTTTGCAGAGCGGGGAATGCCCAATTTTGGCACAATCCTGGACGCTGAAACTACTGAGGCAATTCGAGCTTTTGTTATATCCGAAGCCAATAGCGTTCGTGATGCTAACTTCTATAACTCGGTTGAATAACCCGTAGTGTCAAAAAAAGGCCTAGGGACAACCCCTAGGCCTTTTTTTTCGTCTCAATACCATGGATTATTTTCGGGCTCCCCATGGTCACTTGAGTCTGCTAGCCCATCATCGCAGCGCTAGAAATACAATGCTCAGTATTGCTGCCTCCCAATAAGCCCTCAAGCTAGACCACGTTTTGGCCCAATCACTCCCGGGCTTCAAGCATAAAAGTAACCGGACCATCGTTTATCAGACTAACTTTCATATCCGCAGCAAACTTTCCACTGGCTAAGTCGATATCCCTAGAGCGAATTCTGTCGAGAAAATTGTCGTAAAGTTCATTAGCCAAGGCGGGCGATGCTGCGCTGGAAAACCCCGGACGCAGGCCTTTTCCGGTATCTGCTGCTAAGGTAAACTGCGAAACAACCAATACACTGCCACTAATATCCGTGACGCTAAGATTCATTTTTCCATCGTCGTCAGAAAATACTCGATAGGCGAGTAAACGATCAGCCAGCCGATTGGCGATGGCGACCGAATCGTCACGCTCAACACCTAACAGGACTAATAGACCTTGTCCGATTTCTGCAATGACCTCGCCATCAACCGCAACACTTGCCTCCGTGACTCGCTGAATCAACGCTTTCAAAATCGATTGGCCATATCGTCAGTCGCACGAACTAAGGCGTCAATAATGCCAATTTCTGACGAGGCGTGCCCCGCATCACGAATAATATTTAGCTGACTATCTGGCCACACATCATGAAGCGATAACGCATTGTCCAGTGTGCAAATCATATCGTAGCGTCCATGAACGATAACTCCGGGAATACCTGACAACTTGGCAGCATTAGCAACAATTTGATTTGCCTCCAGAAAACCTCGATTAACAAAGTAATGCGCTTCGATTCTTGCCAGCGCCAACGCCAGCTTTGGGTCGCTAAAATGCCCGACGACTTCGGGATTTGGTTGCAGCGTCGCACAGCGTCCCTCCCATAATGCCCACGACTTTGCCGCCGCCATACGAACCAACTCATTATCGCCCGTCAATAGATCGTAATACGAGCCAATCATGTCGTCCCGACGATCGGTCGCGACCGGCCTTATGTAATCTTTCCAGTAATCTGGGAATATTTGACTGGCACCCTGCTGATACAACCATTGCAGGTCTTGATCTCGACAAAGAAATACGCCGCGTAAAATCAGTGCCTTCACTCGCTCCGGATATGCCTGCGCATAAACCAGACTTAAGGTTGTACCCCACGAACCACCAAATAACATCCACTGCTCTATACCCAAGTGCTGTCGAATAAACTCAATATCATCAACTAGAGCCTGAGTGTTGTTCGCTGACAGTTCTGCATGCGGCGTCGATTGCCCCGCACCACGCTGATCAAACAAAATAATGCGATAGCGGTTCGGATCAAAGAAACGGCGACTGCGACTATCACATCCGCCACCGGGACCACCGTGTACAAACAACACGGGAATACCCTCTGGACTGCCACTTTCTTCCACGTACAGTTCATGCGGAGATTGCACCATTAAACGATGCGTAGCATGGGCCTTTATCTCCGGATATAGCGTTTTCATTGTACAATCTCGCGCAAAAAAAATTGAAAAGTTATTAGCCAATAATACTTTGAATAAAAGTCGCTAAAATTAACACCGGACAGAAAAACTTGACGTATCCGGGCCAGATTTTCCAGAACAGAGTACTTTCGATATCACCGTGACCTTTTTTAATTTCTTTCAACACATTATCGCGATGCCAAATCCAACCAACAAAGACACAGAGCATCACACCCAGTAATGGCTGGCTATATACCGTAGTCAAATCGATCACCAAGCCAAACAACGCTTCAAAATTCATCAGGATTACGGTCGAAATCACAAAGATGGTGAGACCTATTATCGCTGTCGCGAGTCCGCGACTGGCTCCGCTTTCTTCAGTGGCATAGGAGACGGGAACTTCCAACATAGATATCGATGAAGTCAGTGAAGCAATAGACATTAACAGAAAAAATGCAAACGCCACGATCGCACCAACACCGCCCATTGAGTCAAACAGCACCGGGAGGATCTGAAAAATCAAATCAGGTCCGGCAATTAATTCTCCACCTGCGGTAAAAATATCAGCGCCGTAATATTTTGCGACATAAATTGCCGGGACAATTAATAACCCCGCAATAAAAGCTATGCTGGCATCGACAACGGTTACAATGGCACCCAATCGAGGCAAGCTTTCTTGCTCACTTAGATAAGAACCATAAATGAGCATAGTTCCTACGCCTAATGACAACGAGAAAAAAGCCTGACCCATGGCATCAAGAACCAGCGCTGGCTTGATTTGTGAAAGATCCGGGAGTAAGTAAATACGTAACCCTTCCTCTGCTCCCTCTTGCATCAAAACATAAATAATAAGACCGACCATTAGAATCAACAGCATTGGCATTAAACGGGTAGACCATTTCTCAATGCCCCCAGCCACCCCCTTAGCAATAATACCCATGGTTAACATCATAAAGATCGCCAGAAAAATCACATTGCGCTGAAAACTATCGGACGTTAACCAGGAGCTCGCACCCTGCCATCCGAGCATGTCTGACACAGATGCTATCAGGTATGAAATCATCCAGCCGGCAACAATTGCGTAAAAACTGAGAATAAGACTAGCAACAATGAGCCCAGAAAAACCTGCCAATGAGGCTAGTTTGTAGGTCAACGGACCTGTCGAAATACTGCGCAAGGCTGTCACTACATTGGCTCTCGCATGACGCCCGATAATCAACTCTGCCATCAGCGCCGGATAGGCGAGGAGAAAAGCCAAAACAAAATAAACCAGAACAAACGCAGCGCCGCCATTGCTAGCGGTTTGAGTAGGGAAGCCCCAGATATTGCCCAAACCAATGGCCGAACCCGCTGCAGCCATAACAAAACCAGCTTTAGACGAAAATTGTTCTCTGGAAGCCATAAAGAATCTCTTATTAGTTATGTAAAGTAGCGGTGATATTACAATGAATTATAGCGATTGATGAACCAAGCTTTGCACTCAATGCTCGGTGAATTTTTTCATATACATTACGAGAATATTTGTATCTAATACCCGCCGCTGTTCATCGTTATCAAATGATAACTATCCAAATTGGTCAGCATTAAAATAAGAACGTATAGGACATCGTAAACTCAACGGCATTTATTGTAACAACATTGTTAAGCTCTCGGGGGAACAACCAATGACAAAATCAACTAGCTATACCGTTTTTAAAAAACACCTGTTACCGGCCTGTATTGGCATGGCTTTAATCAACTCTGCCTCAGCACAACTGGAAGAGGTATTGGTTACTGCGACTAAACGCTCTGAAACCCTGCAGGAAGTACCTATGAGTATTTCCACTATATCAGGGGAAAGTATCGCAAGACTAGGCGCTGCTGATTTCAATGACATAGCAACGACCGTTCCATCATTGTCCCTGCGCTCAGCTGGGCCCGGGCGAACCAAGTTAAATATTCGCGGTATTTCTGCGGCTACTGGCGTGGCACCCACCGTTAGCTTCTATATTGACGAAATGCCGGTTTCTACGATTTCATCAGGCTCTTCGACATCCTTTGCTCAAACAATCATAGATCCAAAACTGTATGATTTGGAACGAGTCGAGGTATTACGCGGACCACAAGGCACTCTCTACGGTTCAAGCTCGATGGGCGGTACAGTCCGTCTTATTACTGCTCAGCCCAGAATCGGTGAACAAGAAGCTAAAATCAGCACCGAAGTCTCTTCAACAAAAGGTGGCGGTCTCAACACTATACTCAACGGTGTCGTTAATGTACCACTTGGTGACTCTACTGCACTCCGCGCTGTTGGCTCCTATACCGATAAAGATGGCTATATTGATCGGGTTGATCGTACTACCGGTAAAAGCTTTAACGACGAAGTGAATAACGAAGAAACTCAAGCCCTTCGTTTGGCTCTGCGCCATGAGATCAGCGATACAGCCTATATTCAACCTTATGTGTTTTATCAACATACTGAAATGGATGGAAAGCCAAACTTTGATGGCCCTGGTAGCTCACTTGAGCAACGACGTGATTTCGATGCGGCCGAGCCATACGAAGATGAGTTCACATTATTTAGTGTAACGTATGGGCAAGACTTCGAGAGCATGAGCTTAACGGCGAGCATCTCACAGCTTGATCGTGAGTTTGAAAATACAGAAGATATAACCGATGCAACATTTCTTGCGGTCGCAGTTGGCCCCGATGCAGTTCTCGCCAAGGAAGCAGTCGAGCTCGAAGACACAACATTTGAAGCAAGACTTGCTTCGACGACGAGCAGCGACCTTCAATGGATAGCCGGTATTTACTACAAAGACTCAGAAGTTGATGCTGGCTACCGTATGCAGGACGGTTTTGATCAAAACCTTTCCCTATATGGTCTAGCTAATACGCAAGACAAGAAGACCTACGAAGAAGAAGCGTTTTTTGGCGAAATCACCTATGACTTTACCGACAAGATATCCGTCACCTTAGGCGCCCGCTACCTTGACTATGATTTCACTCAGTACAAAGAGGACTGGGGCTTTGTTTATGACGGGGCAAATGGTGGAACCGATAGAAACAATGCAAATATTTTAGATCTAGACGTCAGTGACGATGACATTCATGGCAAGCTAACCACTACCTATCACTTTAGTGACGATATGCAAGCCTATGCTACTTTATCCAATGGCTCACGCCCCGGTGGCGGTAACCGCGCGGTGCCGCGCAGTACTAATCCGGCAAACACAACGGCTTTCGCCTGTGATCAAGATCTCAATGATCTGGGTATTTCAGGTAGTCCGGACTCCTACGGCGGCGACGAAGTGGTCAACACTGAGTTCGGCTGGAAAACCATGGTGAATGAAAATATTCGTTTTAATGGCGCCGTCTACCTAATGAAATGGGATGACATTCAGCAAGTTGTTTCTACCAGTGGTGCTTGTGGTTTTAACTTCACAACCAACATCGGTAAAGCAGAGTCTAGAGGGATGGAACTTGAAATTGATGCCGCCGTTAATGAAAACTTAACGGCGAATTTCTCGCTGGGTTATACCGAAGCAGAATTTCAAGATGACGTACCTGAAGCTGGTGTCGAATCTGGCGATCTCTTAGCGGATGTCCCTGAGTGGACCTACAATCTCACACTTGATTACGTGATTCCTGTCGACAATGGTGAGTACTTTGCTGTATTCAACTATAACTACGTCGACGAAACACTGGAATTATCCGGTAGTGCTAACGATGATATTTCGGCTAACGGTATCATTTCCGGTAACTCTAAGCCTGATTATGAGATCGTTAATCTGCGCGTCGGCTTCACTAGCGACGACCAGTGGGAGGTGATCCTTTTTGTTGATAACGCTACCGACGAAGAGGCCATTTACAGCTACAGTGATGCATTGGCCTTTAACATTCCCGCCTATGACCGCACGGTTAGAAACACTCCTAGGACAGCAGGTATTACGTTTAACTATACGTTCTAAGAGCTTCTTATAAGATTATAAAAGGGCGCTTAGGCGCCCTTTTATAATTACTTTTAGAGCCAAATTTAACGCATGGAACTTTCAAGCTGGTTATCCCTATTGGCAGTATGCACTGCGGGTGCAATGAGCCCCGGGCCAAGTGCTGCCGTCATTATTGATATCAGCATCCGGCAGGGTCGACAACATGGACTAGCAGCAGCGATCGCACACGGGTTGGGCGTGGGCTGTTATGCCCTAATGGCCAGCCTTGGCCTCGGTTTAATCATTACCAATGATCCGCTTGTATTTAACAGCCTGAAATGGCTGGGGGCAGCTTTTTTACTGTATTTGGGACTTCGTGCTCTAGGGTTCAAGCTAACCCCCAGTGCCAATAATCATCCAGAAAGCGAGCCGCAACTCGAATCTCGAAGCTCGTCTCTGTTGGTCAGTGCCCGGACTGGGTTTTTTGTCGCCATACTGAACCCAAAGGTAGCCCTGTTTTTCCTGGCACTGTTTAGCCAATTTATCGACACAGGGGCGGGAACAGGTGAAAGGCTATTAATGGCAGCAACAGCAACGGGGGTCGATATTCTTTGGTATATTCTGGTGGCCTCAGCAGTCACAACAGCATCGGTCGATGACAGATTTTCTGCCTACGGACCCATGTTAGAGAAGTTATTTGGCGTGCTAATCATTGCGGTGGCAATTAAAGTGGCGGCCGGCTGACCGCCACTCATGGACATTGTTATTTAGCGCGCTTACGCGCATTTTCCGTTAATAATTTTTTGCGTAAGCGAATACTTTCTGGCGTCACCTCTACCAGCTCATCATCTTCAATAAATTCCAAAGCCTGCTCCAGTGTATGCGTGACTGGCGGCGACAGTGTTAGCGCTTCGTCGGTACCTGATGCGCGAACATTGGTGAGCTGTTTACCCTTGATGGGATTAATAGCCAGATCATTGTTACGTGAATGAAGACCAACAATCTGCCCTTCGTAGATATCGACCGCATGCCCGAGGAATAAACGGCCTCGGCTTTGGATATTGAACAACGCATACGCTGCTGTTTTACCACTGACCATGCTTACCAACACGCCGTTCTGACGCTTGGCAACATCGCCCTCTTTAGCAAGTCCGTAATGAGCAAATATACTAGTCATAATACCTGACCCAGAAGTCAGTGTAAGAAACAAACCACGGAAACCAATCAAGCCACGCGAAGGCATAAGAAATTCCAGCCGCACACGGCCTTTTCCGTCTGGCTCCATATTAGTCAGTTCCGCTTTACGCAGACCTAACTCTTCCATGATCGAGCCCTGATGCTGATCTTCAATGTCGATAACCACAATTTCATAGGGTTCATGAGTTTTGCCATCCACTTCTTTCTGGACAACCTCAGGCCGAGAGATACACATCTCAAAACCTTCGCGACGCATCGTTTCAATCAATACCGATAAGTGCAATTCACCGCGACCGGAGACCACAAATTTATCCGGGCTATCGCCAGCAGCAACACGCAGTGCCACGTTGTGGATGAGCTCTTGATCCAGGCGATCTTTGATATTGCGGGTGGTAACAAACTTCCCTTCTTTACCGGCAAAAGGCGAATCATTGACAATGAAGGTCATGCTGACCGTTGGCTCATCTACTGACAGTGGTGGCAACGCTTCAATTTTATCTGGGTCACACAAGGTGTCTGAAATACTCAACCCATCAATGCCCGTGATACAAACGATATCCCCAGCGCGCGCTTCAGACACTTCAATGCGCTCAAGACCTAGGTGACCCATAACTTTCAGTACCCTGCCTTTTCTTTCTTTGCCGTCCGCACCTACTACTATCACTTGTTGATTAGGCTTGAGTACGCCGCGGGCGATACGCCCGACACCGATAACCCCTACATAACTTGAGAAGTCCAACGCCGAGATCTGCATCTGCACCGGGCCATCTATGTCGACATCAGGAGCGTCCACTTTATCAACGATCATTTCAAATAGCGGCGTCATGTCCTCCGCCATTTCCTCCGAATCCAAACCGGCTATACCATTGATAGCGGAGGTGTAAATAACGGGGAAGTCCAGCTGCTCATCGGTGGCGCCTAAGTTATCAAACAATTCAAACACTTGATCCATAACCCAGTCAGGACGAGCACCAGGACGATCGATTTTATTGATCACGACAATAGGATTTAGACCCTGCTCAAAAGCCTTGGAAGTTACAAAACGCGTTTGCGGCATAGGGCCATCAACAGCATCAACCAATAGCAGCACACAATCCACCATCGACAACACGCGCTCAACCTCGCCACCGAAGTCGGCATGTCCTGGTGTATCAACGATATTGATATGGTAGCCATTCCACTCAATGGCAGTATTTTTTGCCAGAATAGTAATGCCGCGCTCTTTCTCCTGGTCGTTGGAGTCCATGACACGCTCAGCACCTTCATCGCGGCGCTCCAAGGTTCCAGACTGTGCCAGTAATTTATCAACCAAAGTCGTTTTACCATGGTCAACGTGGGCAATAATCGCGATGTTACGAAGTTTTTCTATCACTTGAGGGGCACCTGAATAGTAGCAAGGGCAAAAAAGGTGCGAGATTATACATCAAGTGAGTCGCCAACACCTTAAGTATATTGGCAATCTGTGGATTAACCTTTTCACTCGCTTATGGGGTATTCAGGCCCCGAAACACATAAATCGGTCCCTGCTGACCCATGAAGATCGATATGAAGACGACTGGGAGCCCTGTTAGTATATTTCTGGGCGCTGTTAGCCTTGAGGCTAGGTGACCGACTGTTTCTTGATCGAGCGGCTATCAGAGCTCAACCAACAAAACTAAAACCAAAATATTTCAAGGCAACGGTATTAATAAAGACTAGAGCCAAAATTAATGGAATGAACGTACCAAGAGAGAAATCTATGTACCGCTCAACGACAGAGCCGCGATAAGAAAGGTCGGAATGCTCCAGCTCAACGTGAAAGTTGTGTTTTTTCCAGCGATAGATAACAAATAAACAAACCAAAAGACCGTTGAGCGGCAAAATAGTGTCATAAAAAACATCAATAATCACATCAAAAATTGACTTAGATTGGCCGGCATAACTGGCAAATTCCGTTAAAAAACCTACCCGCCCAAAGGACAAAATACAGGCAATCGAAATGACGGCCATCGACAGGGAAAGCAGCAATAGCGCTTTGGGCCGCGAATAACCTTTGCCCGTAACCAGGCTTGCGGCAGGCACTTCGGTGATAGAAACCAGAGAGGTGATCGCGGCAAATAACACCAATAAGAAAAACAGTGACGCTACAGCACTCGCTCCGAAATAGCCGATTGTCGCCTGTAAGGCGAGAAAAATTTTAGGCAAAAAAGTAAAAATAAGTCCGATAGAGGAATCGCTCAAATCTGCCGTATTCGTTAACGGATTAAACGCGAAGATCGCCGGCAGAATCATCAACCCAGCAGAAAAAGCGACAGCAGTATCGGTCATTGCAACAAACTTGGCGGAATTCGAGATACTGTCGCCACGTCTCATATAGGACCCATAAGTGATCATGATGCCCATGCCGAGCGATAATGAGAAGAAAGCTTGGGACAAAGCACCATTGATAACGCTAGCGTTAATTTTACTGAAATCAGGGACCAGATAATAGCGAACACCCGCAAAGGCGTTGTCCAGCGTTAAGACAAATATGACCAATCCGATCAACATAACAAACAGCAAAGGCATCATTATTTTTGCGGCGCGTTCAATACCTTCCTTCACGCCGCCGACTAAAATAATATTGACGACCGCTGCAACAATAGCAAAATAGACAAAGACGGCGTTCGAATTGATAAATTGATTAAAGTAATCAGGACCGGCAAGTTGATCCAAATTTCCCGTGACTGCCTCATAGACAAAACCGAACAACCAGACGGTAATAACCATATAGAATATTGCAATCATATACGGTGTAATTAAAACTAGCCATCCAGCCAGTGACCACAGTACTGACTTGTCTGATAAGTCGCGATAGGCACCCAATGGATCCTTTTGCGCATGTCGACCCACCGATAACTCTGCCATCATAATCGGCAGACAAACCAAGAAAACGAATAAAGCGTAGATTAAGAGAAAAGCACCACCACCATTTTTAGCTGCAGCCACAGGAAAACCAACTAGGTTTCCAATGCCAACCGCCGACCCTGCAGCAGCCAATATAAAACCCAAGCGTGAGCCAAACTGCTCTCTGGATACGGTCATACTTTGTTCCAATTATTATGCGATGATGAGCTATCATAGCAGTTTTCTTTCGATACAAAAGGCACTACCATGCTATCCCTCAGGCTTTTATATGATGAGAAAATCTTTAAAAAGGCCCTATTGCAGTGAAACGATCCAACCTACGAATAACTACGCTGATAATGCTTGCTATCTGTGTGGGACTGTATTTTTATACTACCGAGCAAAAAAACTACTATGATCGAGTGGCTATCCCGATCGCTACCAATATCCTGACAGAAATCAGCAGCGGGGAAAAATCCGCTTTGCTAAACAACCTGTCTCAAGAAGCACAGAAGACTCTAAATGATTCACAGTTAGAGACGATGCTTCTTCACTATCGCAAATTTGGCCAACTTGATTCCGTGAAAAACTTCCAATTTTCCCGCGTTGCCAGCGCTCTATCCATACTCGGTGACAGTAAAATTAATTACTCAGCAGATGCTACCTTCAGCAGCGGGGCTGCAGCTATTAATATTACGCTAGTCTCTGAGGGTAATAGGCTCAAAATTTATAATTTCACCGTTACTCGGTCGTAAGTTTATTTAGGCGGGGCGATAAACTTTAACATTGCGATAGCCTTGCTCCACGAGGTAAGCGGCATGGAGCTTACTCATCACGCCCCTGTCACAGTACAACAGATAAGATTTGGATGTGTCGAGCTCAGAAAACTTGCTATGTAGGTCATAAAAAGGAATTTTTTGTATTTCAATCTGACTAAGTTCCAGAGGGTTTATTTCTTCTTCAGAGGAATGGCGAACATCAATGATGACGGCCCCTTCCACAGGAATACTTAATATTTCGACGTCATGAATCAGCAAATCTTCTTCAGCAATTTTATCGATATTGGTATAGACAGCGTCCTGCAATGCTTTATCGAGCACCGAAAAATCAAACTTACCTTCCTCGATAGCAATTTTTTCAGGCCTAGCCTTGACGGTCGGATTCACTGAAATAACACCACAATACTCGGGCATAGCCGCGGCAAATTTCTCCGTGCCAATTTCTCTAGCGATGCGAATAATGTCTTCTTTATCTGAAACGATTAGGGGGCGCAGCACAAGGGTTTCGGTGACGGAGTCAATCACCGACAAGTTCGTCAGCGTTTGGCTAGAGACCTGCGCGACCGCCTCTCCTGTGACAAGAGCTTGGCCGCGCAAATTTTTTGCAACTTCGGTGCCGGCCCTCAACATCATTCTTTTAAGAACAACGCCCATTTGTGAATCATCAACATTTTTCAAAATTTCCGCAACGACGTCCTCGAAAGGTACTGAAACAAATTTTACTCGAGACGAAGCACCGTATTTCATCCACAAATAAAGCGCTATTTCTTTAACGCCCACCTCGTGGTCACGACCACCCAGGTTAAAAAAACAGAAATGCGTACGCATCCCGCGCTTCATTGTCATATAAGTTGATACGGTAGAATCGAAGCCTCCAGAGATAAGACTGACAGCGGATTCCAGGCTACCCAAGGGGAAGCCGCCGAGGCCTTCATAGCGACGGTTAATGATATATAGCCTTTCGTTCTTAAGTTCGATCCTAACCGTAACGTCGGGATTGCGTAAATTCACGCCTGCTGAATCGCAATGTCGGTCGAGCTCCCCCCCAATATATTGCTCCATTTGATGAGAGTTGAAGTCATGCTTCCCTAAGCGCTTACAACGAACCGCAAATGTCTTGTGCGCCAGACGATTCCCCCATAATTCTCGGGTCTTTTCAAACGCTTGGGGCATATCGACAAAAGGATATTCCATAACATCAAGAAAATGAGCGATGCCTGGTGTGCACGACAAAACCTCAATCATCCGTAACCGCTGCTGCTCATCCGCTACTCTACTTTTAACAATTATCCGATCCCAATCACTTGCAACGACAACAGAGCTGTCCACAGTCTTCAGTACAGTCCGAAGGTTATTTCGCAACCGCTTCACAAAATGCTTACGCACAGGCCTGCTTTTAATTACTATTTCAGGGAAGAACCTTACGATGAATTGCATGTAAAAATAGAACTCCGTACTGGCATGCTGACTAAAAAGTATTGGTTTGATACCGGACGTTGAGCACCGATGGTCAAGCCTGCGGTATTATACGCGTCTGGGCAGACACTGACAGCGGGTAGCCACCAACCCCAACCATTAGCGCGCTGATATCCCAGTAGTTTCTAAGCGCCCCATAATGGTTTACACTAGGCAGCTTTTAGGTGTAAGTCGCACCATTTCGGACCAGTTAGGTCTATTTTGGTGCAAATTTCACGTAGGCTGATCCTGCGTCCGCACCAAAACGTAACCAATTCAGTGACTTAGCTATCGTCTGTAGCTGGCATATAAATTGCTGCCAACTTATTCACTGATATTGAGAAGCCATGGGGTACCAAAACCCGGCGCTTCAGAAGGCCATGTTAACCATTTTGTGCAGTAGGCGAACGGCCATCAACAAAACAAGAACGTGCAAGTTACAGGCAATTTTTAACCATTTATTAAATAACTTACTACTAAGGAGTCGAGGATGTCAGAGAACACCCTGAATATGATCAAAGAAAACGATGTGAAATGGGTAGATTTACGTTTCACCGACACTAAAGGTAAAGAACAGCACGTTACTATTCCCGTAAAGGAAATTGACGAAGGGTTTTTCGAAGACGGCAAGATGTTCGACGGTTCATCTATATCTGGATGGAAGGGCATCAACGAATCCGACATGATATTAATGCCTGATGATTCGACTGCGGTTATCGACCCCTTCACCGATGACACAACGATGAACCTTCGCTGTGATATTGTTGAACCTACAACCATGCAAGGCTACAGCCGCGATCCTCGTTCAATTGCCGAGCGCGCAGAAGGTTATATGAGATCTACCGGTATCGCCGACAGCTGTTTGTTCGGTCCTGAGCCCGAGTTTTTCGTATTTGACGACGTCAAATGGCATGCAGATATGAGCGGCGCTGGCTACGAAATCAATTCCGAAGAAGCAGCATGGTCTTCTAACCACAGCTATGACGACGGTAATACCGGTCACCGCCCTGGTGTGAAAGGCGGCTATTTCCCAGTTCCTCCAGTCGATTCACTGCATGACCTGCGCGGCGCCATGTGTAATGCCATGGAAGCTATGGGCCTCGACATTGAAGTTCATCACCACGAAGTTGGAACGGCCGGCCAATGCGAAATTGGCGTTGGGCCCAACACCGCTGTTAAAAAAGCGGATGAAATCCAAATCTTCAAGTACTGCGTTCACAATGTCGCTCATGCCTATGGCAAAACAGCGACTTTCATGCCTAAACCACTGGTTGGCGACAACGGTTCCGGCATGCACGTGCACCAGTCTTTGAGCAAAGATGGTACCAACATCATGGCGGGCGATGTCTATGGCGGTCTGTCTGAAACAGCGCTTTATTACATAGGCGGCATCATCAAACATGCTCGTGCGCTAAATGCTTTTGCCAACGCTTCTACCAACTCTTACAAGCGCCTGGTTCCAGGTTTTGAAGCACCCGTTATGCTGGCATACTCTGCTCGTAACCGTTCGGCGTCTATTCGTATTCCTTTCGTTCCGAATCCAAAAGCACGTCGTATCGAAGTTCGTTTCGGTGATCCTACGGCAAACCCTTACTTAATGTTTGCCAGTATGTTGATGGCGGGCCTTGATGGAATCCAGAACAAGATTCATCCTGGGGATGCTGCAGACAAAGATTTGTATGACTTGCCCGCTGAAGAAGCCGCTGAAATACCCACCGTGGCCTCAAGTCTCGAGCAGGCACTTGCAGCTCTTGATGCGGATCGAGCATTCTTAACTGCCGGCGGCGTAATGGATGACGATATGATCGACGCTTACATCGCGCTCAAGAGTGAAGAAGTGGAAAAATTGAACATGACTACTCATCCCGTTGAGTTTGACATGTACTACTCAGTCTAAAGCTATTGGCTGAGCCAGTTTCAAACCGGCTCAACCATCCTGACTTGATCAAAAAAAGCCTAATTCGGTGCACCGAATTAGGCTTTTTTATGGCTGTCTATTTCTTTTTAAACGCGCGGCGACATGACATAGATTTCAAACTGCCAACACAGTCACCCGCACCCACTAAGGGTCACTGTCAGACACTATTCAATCTACCCGCGATAACAATTATCGAAGAAAGGTCTCTGTTTCAAACACCGCTAAATGTTGCCCCAAACACCTACGGCCGCAATAGCCAAACGCGAATTAACGATGTGCTTTGTAATAATTAATCAAACCATTGGTAGAATCATCGTAATCACTAACCTCGGCATCAGACAGAACACTGGTCAATACGTTGCTGGCCAACACTTTCCCCAGCTCTACGCCCCACTGGTCGAAGGAATATACTTGCCAAAGAATCCCCTGGGTAAAAATTTTGTGCTCATACAAAGCAATCAATGCCCCTAGATGAAAGGCGTCCAGACGGTCGATAAGTATACTGCTTGAAGGTCGATTACCTGAATGCACCTTGTGGCGTGCCAACTCTGAAACCTGCAGAGGATCGAGCCCTTTTATTGCCAAATCTCTTTCCACTTCGTTGAGAGATACACCATTCATTAATGCTCGCGGCTGCGCAAAAAAATTAGCGAGCAGGGTTTCATGGTGCTCAGCTGCGTCACTATGACTATGCACTGAGCCAATAAAATCTGCCGGAACACGGTGGGTGCCCTGATGGAGTAGTTGATAAAAAGCATGCTGGCCATTGATGCCCGTTTGTCCCCAAACGATAGGACAGGTCGGATATTCGACAGCCTCTCCATTCCAATTCACAGACTTGCCATTGCTTTCCATTTCAGCCTGCTGCAGATAGGCGGGGAGCTTATGTAAATTTTGGTCATAAGGTAAGACGGCCAGCGTGTCCATATTAAGAAATGTAGCATTCCAAACACCGACCAGAGCCATCATAACGGGCATATTCTCGGACAGTGGCGCATCGAGAAAATGCTGATCCATCGCCGAGGCCCCATCGAGTAATTCTCGAAAGACATCAAAGCCCGCATAGAGCGCAATCGGTAAACCTATCGCCGACCACAAAGAAAAACGACCTCCAACCCAGTCCCACATTTTGAAACAATTCTCTTCAGCAATCCCAAATGTTCCTGCCTTGGCTATTGAGTCAGTCACGGCAACAAAATGCACATCAACGGCTTCTTCACTAGCACACTGCAAAAACCAGCGCCTGGCGGTATTAGCATTGAGCACCGTTTCTGATGTGGTGAAGGTCTTTGAAGAGATCACAAATAAAGTACGCTCAGCGTTCAGACTGGCTAAAAGATTGACTAGTGGAACTGCATCGACGCTAGAAATATAGTGTAACCGCAGAGAACCACTGTCCACTCCGGATAGCGCATCGGTTACCATTTGCGGCCCCAAATTTGAGCCTCCCACCCCAATACAGACAACATCAGTAAATACTTGGCCCGTCCAGCCTTTTTTCTCGCCAGAACGAATAGCTTCCGAGAAAACCCTAACGTGCTCTAATTCTGCGCTGACCTCCTGCTGACTAGCATCATCGCCGGCAAAAGAACTGCGCAAAGCAGTATGTAAAACGGCACGATTTTCGGTCTTGTTGATCACTTCGCCAGAAAACATCGCCTCACGCCAGGAGGCAACATCACATTCTTCCGCCAGTGAAAGCAATTTTTCCCTGACCTCATTACTGAGCAATTGTTTTGAATAATCGAACAGAACTCCACAGGCATTGATGGAGAAGTTTTGAAATCGCTGATCGTCAGCCTGAAATAATCCTTCTAGCTGCAGCGGCTTTTGCAACGCTAAACTTTCCAATTGCTTCCAACTGGTTAAATCTTTTCTATTTGTCACTAAATTCTCACTATTGTTCGGGAAGTTACCGTATTGTGTCGTTAGAAACAGTATATTCCATCACAGTAGAACAAAACATCGAAATGCGCTTACTCGCAAAATAGAGAGCCTAAGCGCCGAAAAACACTTCGGTCGCTGTTTCTCATTTGCCAGCGCTTTGGCAGCTCGTTACCATACGTTTATTAATACAGTGAGTCAGGACAATACATGACAAGTCATAACACGTTACCGGATATGATCGGCAATACACCGCTGGTCTATTTGCGCGAGGTTTCGGAAGCAACCGGCTGCGAAATTTACGGGAAGGCCGAATTCCTTAATCCCGGCGGATCAATCAAGGACCGAACCGCACTGGGGATCATCCGCGATGCTGAAACCAAAGGACAATTGCATCCTGGTGGCACTATTGTCGAGGGCACAGCGGGTAATACAGGCATTGGGTTAACACTAATTGCCAATGCTTTAGGCTACAAAAGTGTTGTCGTTATGCCGCAAACTCAGAGCAAAGAAAAGATCGAAATACTCGATTTATATGGTGCCGACTTACGGCTGGTCAAAGCCGCCCGTTACGACGACCCCAAACACTATGTTCACCAAGCCCAACGATTGGCCGAAAAGCTAAATAAAACCTGTGAAAACGGCGCCATTTGGGCAGGGCAGTTCGACAACCTGGCTAATATGGACATACATAGCCGTACAACCGGTGAAGAAATATGGCAACAAACTAACGGTAAAGTGGATGGATTTATCTGCGCCGCTGGCACGGGAGGAACCTTAGCAGGTGTTTCTAATGCGCTGAAGACTCATAGTTCAGCCATCAAAATTGGCATTGCCGACCCAATGGGCTCGTCTCTTTACAATTACTACAACAGCGGTGAACTCAAGTCAGAGGGGCGTTCAATATCCGAAGGGATCGGCATCAGTATTGTTACGGAAAACATTAAACAGGCAATCGTTGACATGGCCTACCAAATAAGTGATGAAGAAGCGCTACCCTATATTTACAGCCTTCTTAAACATGAAGGTCTCTGTCTCGGTGGCTCTTCAGCCATCAATATTGCAGGGGCAGTCCATCTCGCCAATGAAATGGGGCCCGGGCACACCATAGTCACCATACTATGCGACTACGGGAATCGATACCAAAGCAAATTATATAACCCTGCTTTTTTGCGAAGAATGAAATTACCCGTCCCGCAATGGCTCGATGATAAATAGCGCACCGTCTCGGCCAGGCGTCATGTTAGGACAAACCAATTCCCAAGCTTGGCCAGTAGAATAGTCAATACATAGGGTATGCAATGACTCTGTCCCGAGGCCGACCTAACACGGTAATGACTTCCTGAAACCAAGGCCATTACGTTTAGCCCCCCGGAATTCCAACATTCAAATATAGAAAGGATTCATAACCTTAATTTCGCTCGATCTCCTGCAAGATCCTCGCTACTGGCAATCGACAATTTATCGGTTTAACCTACGGCAGTATTTAGCGGCACACTGGCAATTAGAGTCTGCTGGCCATTAAAAATCAATATCACGCAGCAGACCGCCGTCGTTACTGATTTGCTAATATCGAAGATAGCTCATCACAAGGGCGGTTATAAAAGGCTGTGTTGGCTGGGTTTCTTGGCGGGGGCAAAGGGATATTTATTCACCAGACAATGTCTCCGACAACAAAAAAAGCCGCTGTCTAAATGACTACATCTAGATAGCGGCCCTGTCATTGTTCACGACTGGATATTTACATACTGAGCATCGGCAGCAAAAACCAAACATCTTCGCAGGAATAGCCGATTTCTGACAACGACAATTTAATGCTACTTGCTGTTATCCAGAATGTAGTCGACGACCGATTTAACGTCGTCGTCTGAACAGCTCATGCACAAGCCTTTTGCTGGCATTGCATTGATTCCGTTGATCGCATTGGCATATATTTGATCAATGCCTTTGTCCATGCGTCCGGTCCATGCCGCAACATCACCCATCTTCGGGGCTCCAGCAGCGCCGGTGGCATGACAAGCCATACAATTAGTATTGTAAATGTCATCAGCCGACTTACCACTTCCGCCTGCGGCAGCAACCGTCACGCCACAGCTGCTATCCCCCTGCAAACACACGGCCCCAGCTGGCTGAATACGCTCTTCAATGTCAGCCCGCTGTCTGTCTGAAAAGCCGTGGACTGATAATGTCACGCCTAACAACAGTAAGCCTATTAACTTTATGGTGCCGCTTTTCACTATTTTCATCACTCTTGATGTCCTCACTTTTCACTACACAGACGTAACGTCACAAAATCTCAGGCGCGAATTATAGCGACTTTCAGCCGCTAGCGGAAATCTCCGGTAAAATTAATGTCAATCACCGCCACTCTGCCGGCGCCACACCCCACCACAATAGACTCTTTAAGCGTTCGCAGGTATGATTGCCGCCCTCGGATGGGCAGTCATGTCCGATTAGTTGCTAGCAAAACCGCCCGTAGCTCAGCTGGATAGAGTAGCGGCTTCCGAAGCCGTTGGTCACAGGTTCGAATCCTGTCGGGCGGGCCATAACCGAAGAAGGGCCAATCTTTTGATAGGCCCTTCTTCGGTTATGGCCTCTGTGGTTCAACCCATCGACAATTGAGCTTCAGCGTTACCTGCCATTCTAAGCCGATCGCGCTGTATCCGCATAATTGATCGATCCAGCAACTGCTGCTCATGGGCTGGCAGATCGACAAATTCCGCACCAATAAAACAATGGCTATCATCTGCCTGATCGACGTCGATACTGCGGACAGACACGCCGCAGTTAATATTCACACCCGCAAAATCAAAAGTTAGATGACTGAGCAAGTCGTTGTAATGAAAGCTGTTGGCACTTTCCTCCCGCACCAAAACATCCAGTGAAATTCCTGAACTCGACACATTACGCAAGCGACCGTAATACGGCAGCTCGTCGGGGCCAATAAATTGGGAGTCAATCGCAACCCGATCGCCAATCGGCAAGCGAAATGCATTGCGGCGCTGATCAATCTCAATATCAACCGGCATGGAAAGCACGTACAAAGGAGCCCCTTCGTGAAGGTGTTTTTCAACAATATCGGTTTTAAATTGCATTTTTTTTCCTCCATCCAAGCGCACAGCAACGCTAACCCGCTGCCCGGGCAAGCCGACAAAGTCATTGGGGAAAAACTCATCAATAAGAATTGTTCGCTCCTCTGGCTCGAGTTCGAGGATAATGCTCTGATAAACAACATCGTCGCCGTCTATGGTGACTTCCAAAAAACGATGATCGCGCTGCACTTGATACAGGCTAAGATAATTGTGATTCAGCTTGGCGTCAGGCCTACCATCCTCAATGTTACCTCTTAAGCTTTTATATCGGTCTATTAGTGTCGAAAACATGAGGCCTCTCTTTTCCCAAGCCCCCTGTATCGGGCAATAGGCACGTCTCACCATATCTTTTATGGCGGTATAAGTTAAGAACTTTTGGGGGGTATAAAACTATTTTACCAAGACGAGCAGCGCTCGGCACAATAATACTGAAAAAAGCCCAAAAATTAGCAGCCGTCTTTGTATTGACATGTGGAATCATAAAAAGAGTATTATCGTTGAACATCAGCTCAAAAAAAAAATTAGGAGGGCCTATGAAATATCTCTATCTTGCCATCGCCATCATTGTACTGACAGCGTGTACAAAAGAGTCAACCGAAAAATCAACATCAGCTATCATAGAAAAAGATAGCCCCACCTATCGAGCAGACATTCGCTGGACTAGCTATGGAATACCTCATGTTAAAGCCAATGATTGGGGTAGTTTGGGTTACGGGTTTTCTTACGCAACGGCGGAAGATGCTATTTGTGTTATCGCTAAAGACGTGATGATGGTTAACGGTGAAAAATCTTTGTATCTAGGCGCTGAAGACGGCCATCAAGATAGCGATATTTTTTACAAGACAATACTTACTGACTCGTTATTGGACAATTTTCGAGCGTTGCAATCTAAGAAAAGTCTGCTGTTTTCTCAGGGTTATGTTAAAGGTTATAACCGCTATCTAAAAGACAATGGAGGTAAACTGCCGGCTTCATGTACAGGGAAAAATTGGCTTCGAGAGATATCAGTCGATGATGTCGATCGCCTCAACATCGGTACTGGAATTCGGTATGGAGTGGGCCGCTATATGAAAAATATGGCCGACGCCAAGCCACCCGGCCAACAGCTGACCATTCGCTCGGCAGATTTTTCCGGATTCGATGGCATAGGAAGCAATGCGGTGGCTCTGGGCAGCGAGGTCACTCAGTCTGCTAGAGGATTGTTATTTGGAAACCCTCACTATCCTTGGTCGGGTTCATCCCGCTTTCATATGATCCATACAACGATACCGGGTGAGCTCGACGTGATGGGCGCAGGTCTGATGACTATGTCACGTATCGCGATCGGCTTTAATAAAGATGTAGCTTGGACGCACACCGTTTCTACCGCGCTGAGAGCAACTCTCTATGAGCTAACGCTAAACCCAGATAACCCCATGCAATATTTATACGGCGACGCTTATAGAGATATCGAATCGGTGGCAGTCACAGTGGATGTCCTCGATGAAAATGGTTCAGTAATCCAAGAAATCCATCCAGTCTATCGAACCCATTATGGACCTATCGTAATGAGTAAGGAACTGCCCTGGGATGAAAGCCATGCCTATGCGGTGAGAGATGCCAACGTTTATAACACACAATCTGCGGTCACCTATGACGCTTTACACAAAGCGAAATCCGTTGACGATATAGAGACGGCCCTTAGTCATCAGGGTATTTCATTTACTAATACCGTTGCCGCAGACCGACACGGCACTGCTTTTTATGCTGACATTTCTGTAACAGCCAATATTAACAAGGCAATACTCGATAATTGCAAAGTTAACGTCGAGGGTGTCCCTCGCAAGATGGTTGTTCTTAATGGCAGCAACATTGACTGTGAGTGGAGGAGTGATAAGCGGTCAAAAATTCAAAACACCCTCCCAGCCGAGGATATGCCGAGACTAAAAAGACAGGACTATGTCACTAACTCTAACGATAGTTATTGGCTGTCAAATCCCCATGAGCCACTCGAGGGGTACTCACCCATCATCGGTGAAGAGAGAACCGCACGCACGTTACGTACCCGTGCCGGCATAACTCTGGTAGAGAGTTTAATCGCCAATGGAAAAGTCGCCCCCGCTGATATTCAGGCCATGCTCTATGCACAACGTAACTTTGGGGCCGAGCTATTATTAGACGATGTACTAAAAATTTGTGACTCCACAGAAAACGCTATGGCAGCAAATATTGCCCGCAGCTGCGCGGCCTTGCAAACATGGGACCGTCGACAAACTAATGAGAGCAGAGGCGCTCAAGTGTGGACCGAGTTTTGGCGCAATGTCCGCAAAACGCCTGATTTATATCAGCAAGCTTTTAACCCAGATGATCCGGTCAATACACCTCGGGGCATCGCCTTATCAAAACCGGCAGTGAAAACCGCAGTACATGAAGCCTTGGTAAAGGCTCAGAATACGCTTGATGATGCCGGTATTGCACTGGACAGCCCTTGGGGCGAAGTCCAGTTTTCCGAGCACAATGGCCAGCGTATTCCTATACCGGGAGGTCAGGGTTGGGCGGGTATGTTCAGTATGATTGTTGCCGATTTGGAGAAAGGAAAAGGTTACACACCGATTAAACATGGCAATAGCTATATTCAGGTTATAGCGTGGGACGAAGCCGGCAAGCTGGATGCCAGGGGAATCCTCACGTATTCACAATCGCAGGAGCCAGGTTCAGACCACTTCTCGGATCAAACACACTTATACTCTCAGGGGGAATGGCTAGACTTACCTTTTACAGAAGAAGAAATACAAGCCGACCCAAATCTAAAAACATTAAGTCTGCAGGAATGATTCAGCTGACCGCCTACTGATCAGTTTTTTCGGGAAGACTGATCATCGAGGCGGTGCTTAATGATGACCATCATAACGGTCGACTTAGCAACAATAGTGATTTTAACGCTGTCCTATTTAGCGTCATAAGTGTTGATAAAAATACTAGCCAATATTGGCTTACTTCTCGATAAAGTATGTATTGATTATTTCTCCTATAAATTTTTATTGAGCTGCGTCTGTGGAAGGCCAGCCTCTTTTTATTAGGCCGCCGTCTAACGCATTATTTTTCTGCATTATTACGCATTTCAATTTTTTTTTGGTCCTTGGGTTAGACTACGGCTTTGCTAATAAGTGCATGAAACTGAATATCATTGTTAGATTGCCGAAAAAGAAACGCGCCTGGCATCAAAGCACCGATAAGTTGGGATACTCGTCTATTCCTAAAGATGCCGTACCTGATGAATTATTCTATATATTCAATCGCGTATCTTTAATAAAAAAATCGGGATAAATATTTTTATTAATTTTCTACCTCCTATCAGTTTGACCGGAAAATTTTATTACACGTGCGATATAAAATTACCGGAATAAACACCAGAAAACTACACGGTTAAATTTATAATTTCTATGCCAGCAGGTAGCTATTTAGCCTTATATCGTAACTAAGATCGCGATGTTTGACGGCGCTAGCCACGCTAAAAACATCAATATCACAAGGTCTATTTTTCGATCATAGTGCATGCCCCGCGTCAGTAATCTTAGCCAGCTAACGAAGTATCTTTGTATTGTCAGTTTACAATCGCAATTATTTGACGGTGCCGATTCGGTCCTCATCAGAATATAAAATTTTGTCATCAAATTAATTTTTATCGTGCCATTACTCTACGCAACGTTGATCGTGAGATCTATCCGCTTCAAAAGAGTGGCGTGGCGATAATGCATCTATAGGTACTTTATCGCGCGCCTATTGATCGGAATTTTAGAGTATTAAACAAGTTAAATTTTAGACAGGTTTGGGTTTGGCAGGTTGCGGGAGCTTGTCGATACACAAGACGCTTGCAAGTTTTTTCAAGCAACAGCAGTTCTATGGTTTTACGACAATAACTTTGACCTACCCATTTGGAACCTGACGTATCAAAGTAATAAATTCATAATGATCATATACTTATTGCTGAGATCAGGTATCTGCTTATTAATTATATTTTTTGGCGATGTTTCTTTTTCCTAGACTCCCATTCTGACTTAGGTTACTTTAGATTTTTGCAGGTATATGCTGTTCGCTAAAAATAATTATAAGTTCTGCAACTCTCAACACGATCACCCGCTGGACTCTGAGGGGAGTAATACTACCCAGAAACTTTACAGTCTATATGCATCCACCCTCAATCAAGGATAGATAGCTAGTCGCCCAGTGTTGATGATTGATCTGCGGCTGGGAAGTATAAGAATCAAACAACTAATAAAAAATGGTCCACATCAGCCCTGGAGAAAAAAATGAAAAAAAGAGCCATAACAACTGCAATAGCTATTGCCGCCGGATCCTTAGGCATGACAATGGCGTCGTCGTTAGTCGCAGCGCAAAATAATGGCCTCGAAGAGATCGTTGTTACTGCCCGTAAACGAACAGAGAGCCTGCAAGATGTGGGGCTGGCTGTCAGTGCGATGAGCGAGACAGAAATAAAGCGCACATTTGCTCGAGACCTTTTAGACCTTTCCAGCGTCTCACCCAACCTTATTATTGATGACACAGGACAGGGGCCCGGCGGTGTAGCGGCAATCTTTATTCGCGGCATCGGCGCCGCTGACGTTGAGAAGAACTTCGACCCTGCAGTAGGTGTGGTCGTTGATGGTATTTTCATGGGGGCGAATGCAGGCTCACTGTTGCGTAGCATTGATCTAGCAAGCATCGAGGTTCTTCGCGGGCCACAGGGCACCCTATTTGGACGTAACACTATTGGTGGCTTGATTAACGTGACTCATACTCAACCGACCGGTGAGTGGGGTGGCAAGTTCCGAGTGGGGTTCGAAGACTATGATACCCATTACGTTGATGGCATTCTCAACTTTGGCGTCACTGATAGCCTCGCCGCTAAAGTCAGTCTGGCCAAGCGGGATCAAGGCGAAGGCTACTACGACAACATCACCACCGGTGAGAACGGTCGCGGAGCAATTGACTACCAAAGCTATGGCATTAACCTGCTATGGGATGCCTCCGAAGACTTGGAGTTTGAGTTCACTTATCAAAATGAAGAAACCGACCAAGACACCCCGGAGCTGATTAATACCGGACAGGAGCGACATTTGTTGTGTAATACCTACAACTATTGCTCACCTTCAGAAAGCCAGCCAATATCGGGCGACCGATTGAAAACGGCAAACTTGGGCCTCAAGTCCAGCGGTCCCTCGGCTAACCGAGACAACCCGTTCTTGGTTACCTCTGCTTTGGATGCAGTGCCTATCGCTCTTGCAGCCACCTTCGATACCGAATTATATGGCCTCGAAGCCCGCTGGAGCATTAACGAAAGTTACAACCTTGACTACCTCTACGGCCACTGGGAGTCTGACGAGGAGGCTATAACTAACTGGGATGGGACCCCGGAGCTATTATATGGTACCAGCCGTCCCGGCAGTTATGATCAGGATAGCCATGAACTGCGCTTAACTTATGACGCCAGTGGTAATCTCAGCTTTGTGGGTGGTCTCTACTACTGGGAGAACAGTTATATTGCTGAATCTAATAGCTGGGTAGGTTTTCCTGTTCCGGGATCCATATTGGATATTTATCAGTTCACCGAGCAGGACACAAAATCTTCGGCCATATTTTTTGAAGGTGATTATAGGGTAACGGACGCACTGACGCTGACCGTCGGTGGGCGTTATACCGAGGACGAAAAGAAATCTAGGCAGGAAGGTAACGTTGAAACCATATCGGGTGATTTTACTTCCAACCCCGAAGAAGATTGGTCTGAATTTACGCCTAGAGTTGGTGCGCGCTTCGCAGTCAATGATGACGTAATGGCCTTCTTTACGTATTCAAAAGGCTATCGTAGTGGTGGTTTCAACGGTCGCGTAAACTCAGTTATCGAAGCACGGGAAGCCTATGACCCTGAAACTGTCGACAATTATGAACTTGGCCTCAAATCGGAGTGGTTTGAAAACCGGCTCCGTCTAAATGCTAATATGTTTTATATGGAATATAACGACAAGCAAGAAGAGCTCCAGCTGCCCTCGGTCGGCGGCACTGGCCAAAAGACTGTAGTAACCAACGCTTCGAGCGCTACGATCCAAGGGGTGGAGGTTGATGTTCAAGCCTACATCACTCAGAATCTTAGTCTTCGAGGTAATATCGGCTACTTAGACACACAATATGATGGCTTCGGGTATGAAGCTTTGGACGGCAGCACGGTGGATCTTTCAGATCTTGAGTTTCGCAGAGCACCAGATTTCACCGGCAGTCTAGACGCAACTTATGAGTGGGATACTGCGGGTGGTAATGCCTGGGTTAGGGCCGCCTACCATTTCATCGGTGAACACTATACCAATGTAACCAATTCACCTGAACTGGAAAATGACGCTCAGCACTTGGTTGATGCCTCGGTAAACTATGCCATGAACAATGGCCTACAGTTTAGTTTGTTTGGACGCAACTTAACTGACGAGGATGGCTATTCTCACGGCTATGATGTGGCAGGTCTGTGGTCATACGCAGCAACACGTGCGCCGCGTACTTTTGGTATTGAAGTGCAATACAGTTTCGGCGAATAAAGCCGAATAATTGACAGGCAACGGCTAATACACAGGAGACAATGTGAATGACAGATAATCGGCTGGAAGAGTTATTAAAAAAACAGGCGATTGTCGATATTGTCTACCGTTATGCCCGCGCCATCGACCGCTTAGATGAAGCACTGCTGCGCAGTTGCTTTCATCCGGGCTCCACTCACCGCCACTTTTTTGAAGGGCCCTCGTCAGATTCCTCATTACCTTCAAGTGATGACAATCCGGCAGACTTTGTTGCTTTTGCACTTGGGCGTCTGTGTACATACTCGCGCACCCATCACCAGATGGGTAACGTAATAATCGATTTTACCAACACCGATGAGGCAACGGTAGAAACTTACTTCACTGCATTCCATCGAATCAGGCCAATTGGCGATCCATTGGCCGGAGAGCAGGCATGCGATACAGAGATGGATTATTTCGTTGGTGGTCGCTACATTGATCAGTTCCAACGTAGAAATAATGTTTGGGGTATTGTCAGTCGAATTGGGATGACCGATTGGGTCAGATTGGAAGCTCCAAGCTCACAGGGTTTCAGTTTGATAGCCCCCGATACAATTGGTAAACGAGCACCAGACGACCTGATTTGTCAGCATTACCAGACCTAAATTTTTAAGTTAAACCCCCCACGTGGCTTCGGCTCGTTTTTTAGAGAGAGATACTTATCATGAGATTGGCCAACAAATTTGCGCTGGTTACTGGCGGTGCTAGCGGCTTAGGTGCGGCAGCAGTTGAGCGCTTTATTGCCGAGGGCTGTGCCGTCTGCATTTGCGACATTCAGGACGAAGCAGGAGAAAAATTCGCAGCAACCTTTGCTGATAAGGCATTTTATCGGCACTGTAACGTCACGGTTGAGGATCATGTATCGGATGCAGTCGATGCTGCCGTTGAACGTTTTGGACAGCTGGATATTGTCTTTCACAGCGCGGGAATTGTTGGTGCCGTTGGACCTATTGCCACCACCCCCGGCGATGAATGGCGCTTCAGTATCGATGTATTGCTTAACGGTACTTTTTACGCTTTGAAACACGCCGCACGTGTTATGGCACCTCAAGGTAGCGGCTCAATTATTAGCATGGCTAGCACCGCAGGTCTCATGGGCGGACTGGGCCCGCATGCCTATGCAGCGGCTAAACATGCGGTTGTTGGCCTCACTAAGAACGTGGGTGTTGAACTCGCGTCAAAGGGAGTACGAGTCAATGCTATAGCAGCAGCAAGTATGGCAACGCCAATGGTAGCCAGCGTACTTACCGGTGATCCAACGGACTTAGCTGGTGCAAGGGCGACACTAGCGGCCGTATCACCGTTGCATGGGCGCGCGGGATTGCCAGAAGATGTTGCTAATGCGGCGCTGTATTTGGCTAGTGATGAATCAGGATACACTACCGGCCATACATTGACTGTCGACGCAGGATTCACGGTTGGTGCGACATTCGAGGGGCCAGCCTTTGCAGAGTATGCTCCCATCGTAAGAGAGGCAGGCAAGTCAGGGCTGGACGACTAAGCAGAATGATAAGCTTAGCCTGCACCCGGGACAGATTCTATGAACGTTCCGGGGCATCGGTAAACTAGCCTACCGACACCGCCGACAGTGCTAGTAACTATCGTTATTCCGTGCCGGCAATTAACTATGGCTGATCAGCGCAAGCCGCCTATTTCGGTCAATAACATGCCGGCCGCCATTGAACATAACACCACCGATAGCCTGTAAGCGCTAGCCATACTTCAGCTCTGCGGCTAAACATCGTCTGGGTAATGCGCCTCCACATTATCGGGGTAGCTGCGGCAGAAATAATTCCACAGCTGTTCGCCATACACCGCCGGACGGTGATCGCTGCTCATGTCACCAACACCAGCGTCGGTTTCTTCCGCGCGCGCCATAAACCCCGCGCCATGATGGCGTGGGCTGTTCGCTACCGCCTCAACAAACCTGGCCGGTAATTCAATGGGCGCAAGCTCCATGTCCAGCGACGGCCCGTGAAAGTAGGCCGCCGACTGTCGCGGCGTCTGGGTGATCACTCGGTGGGGGGTGGCCAGCAAATAGTTGCCAGTGATGGACTGAAGGATTTCACCCAGATTCACCACCAGAGCGCCCGGCACCAGCGGCACGTCCATCCAACTGCCTTCAGCGGTTTCGATTTGCAGCCCCGGGGTGGTGCCCGGGGACAGCAAGGTGAGAAACGCGGCGTCGTGGTGGGCATTCACGCCGAACTGGCCGGCGGGGGTTTCGGGGTAACGAATAAGTTTGGTCAGCGCCATGCGTTCGGTGCCAAAAGCCTTGTCGAAGTGATCGGGGCTCAGGCCAAGACCAGTGGCGAGTACCACCATCAATTCATCAGCGGTCTGACCCATGTCGCGAAACCACGCGTTCAAGGCAGATTCGAAACCGGGCACCAGCGCCTCACTGGGCCATTGATTGGGGCCCAGCAGGCGGTGATATGCAGGGAGTGCGTCTTTAGCCCGTGGTTCGTGTTCACTCCACAGGTCGATCTGCTCACGAATGTCAGGTCGTCCGTTGGTGTATTCGCTGCCCTCGCTTTCCCAGCCTCTGAAATGGCGCGAGGCACGTTTGTCGATGCTCTTGCGGTCGGCCAGCGGTAAATCAAAAAAATTCCGGGATAAATCGAACACGGCATCAATAAGCGCGCTGTCGATGCCATGGTTGGTGAGTAGAAAAAAGCCCACATCATGGCAGGCCTGGCACAGCGACTCGGCCATTGTTTGTCGCTCGGCGGCATCGCCGGCTGTGTTGTGCCACTGCTGCAGGTCGAAACGCGGCAGGCCTTGAAGCGCCTCTGACGGTGTCGATGCGGTGCTATTTGCCGGTGTATTCATTTAACAACGTCTTCCTGAGTAGATTATGTGAGTATAGGAAGTATCACTACCCCTTATTGCCTTGTCTTTTGTTAATTATCGGCGGTGCGGTCACTATAATAAAGCGAGCCAAGAGGACGTGAGAAAGTAGTGCATCAATCAGGTTGAAACATGGGGCCTTTCATAATTGACGAGGCTGGCCTACCAGACTCCGAGTTAAAGGCGTCGCTGTTGTCGAGTGTGAGTGCATCATGTTGTCGTATCGCTCCTTGATGATTTCAAGTCCATTGAACGGTTTGTCATGATCTACATAGGGTCGAATGTTGTCGGTGATCATATAGAAATTCCCATCAGCAATGTGATCGAAGACCTGCTCTGCGTGGCGATCTGGCGTCATGGCTAAGGCAAAGTCTCCACCACCGGCAGATACTACTTCGCCGGCAGCAAGTTTTCCTTCACTGACCTTTTGGTTCACTGCGCTGGATCTGTGTAATCCCGATGAAACGATGCAGGGGCATAGAACGTGAATGCTGATGTGCGGGCTCTTCCTTGCGAGTTCAAAAGACAAAGATTCACAAATCGCCACCACTGCATGTTTGCTGGCCTGGTATGAAGCGCCACCGTGATCACCTCGCACCAATCCACCCACGGAAGCGGTGGCAGAAAAAATCGAATTAAAGGCCTGACTTTGAAGAATAGGCACAAAAGCCTGAATAGTATTAACGACGCCCAAAATATTGACATTGAGTGTCGCTGCCCATTCCTCTGGTTTGCTCTTCAGAACAGTGCGACTGAACATAACACCGGCATTGGCAAAGACGGCGCCAATGGTTTTTCCGGGAAGAAGTGATTGAATATTATCAACGCACTTGGCCAAATCGTCAGGTTTTGTGACGTCGCAAACTAACCCAAACGATTCTACTTGAGGGCATTGTTGCCGCAATCTTTCCTGTGCCGAATGGACTAATGATTCGTGGAGGTCAATGGCAACCACGTGCATACCTAGCTTGCCAGCGGCATGACAGCAAAGGCCCCAGCCAATACCGTCGTTACCAGCACCCGTAATAACGGCCACAGTGCCACGGAGTGTGGAAAGAGAGACCGGTTCTTGTTGTTTACTCACTGTGTTTACCTTAACTGGCCTAAGTGTTCGATTTAAGTTTTTTCAATATAGCTGAATGAGCATAAAAAGGTTTAAGACCCCTGACTTCTTTCAATCTACTACAAGGTCCCAGCGACTGGCAATCGACAGGCTACTATTAATACCCCACTACTGATCCGCGCGCGAGCGCCTAGTTAAGCATATTAAGGACAAAAAAATACCGCTACCCCTTTCGGAGTGCGGCTTCATCGGCTTAATCTGAAGTTGTTGGGATGGCTATTTGGTCAGGCATGCAGACTTTGAACCTGCGCCCCCTTCCTCCCGAACGAAGTGCGCTACCAGGCTGCGCCAATGTCCGCATCTATTAGTCTGTCCAAGATTAGTGAACAACAAGTTCCGCGAGTTTAATGCTGGCATAGCCTAAACCATTCACAATCACTATCAGTATTAAGAGTAAACGGAAAGGACGAAAAGGTTTGCGGTCAGTTGAGTTCACACCGCTAACCAAAAACGTGTCGACTTTGGCCTGATCTTCGGGGAAGAGTTTATTTTCTTTAGTCATGGTATTTGCCTGAACTGGTTAAAACTTCCGCTCGATTATCGCAAAAGTGAGCGGTGCTGGCGAGTGGCATCGAAAAGAAAAGTTAAGCGCGCTGATCCACAACACTGCCGATGCCTGAATTGCGACGGATCTGATCCGAGGTGATCAGCTGTTCACCCAGTTGAGCGCTGCGCAGTGAGGCTGCTCTAATATCCTGCAATTGTTGCTCTTTTTCGCTCTGGCTGCCCAATAACGGGGTTTTCAGATTACTCGTATCACCGTTATCGGCAGATTGTTCATCGCCCTTATCAGCCGACGCTTCTCTTTCAGATTGCGACTCTGCCGCTGCCAAGGTGGCCAATTCGACACGTGCCTGCGTTGCCGCGACTGTCGCAGCGGCAGCAACCCGACGATCCTGAGCTGAAGGGTCTGCGGGAGCCAGAGCGGCGCGGCGAACCTGCTCAGCTGCTGCCAGTGACTGCCTGGGGTCACCACCCCCTAACGATAAAGAAATTGAAACCTCTCCCCCCACTGCGTAATTAACGCCATCAGGACCGCGCTGAAAACTATAGCTGGGAGCCCCTGCATATTGACCACCTACCGACGCATGCGCTTGCTCATGCGCTCTCACTTCGCGATCTCGAGCCGCGAGTTTTGCAATCAACCGACGGTCATTTTGCTGCTGAAGATCAGCACTTTTATCTTTCAGAGACGTTGCTGCGTCACTGGCATTGGCAGGTTTTTCCTCACGATTGATTATCGGAAGGCTAGCTGGAGATTCTTCGACGGGAGAGAAAACAGTGTTGTCGGCCTTACTGTTGTCGATACTGGCGGTTTCTGATCCCGCGACATATCTTTCCGCTGCAGCCGGCGGGGGACCGACGCCGGCAGATACTGATGTATTAGTGCCTATCGGATTCATTAAGCCAAGTCCCGGCTTTTGTCAGCGATAAGTCGATTACGTAACTCAGCGAGTCTACATAACGACCCGCACCCGAACACGCGGCAGGGCTGGATGTTAGGCTTTGACATCGAGCAAAGTTCCGAGGACTTCGTCGGCGGTCTTAACCACCGTGGCCGATGCCTGCACCTGTCGCTCACTGAGCTTCAATTCTACCGCAGCTGCGGTGATATCGGCCGCAGAATCGTCATTTTCAGTACTAGTCGCCGTGGTGGTTGCACTGCCGATGGCTTCTGCCGCCTGCCTTGCACTATTTAAACCATTCTGAAGACCTTGCAAGCCCACCGATAACACTGAATCAACCACAACTCTACCCTCTTTATTTTTAAACGCTTGTTACTGGATGTTAAAGACCCTACGCAGTGGCAACCGACCCTTGATGTCCAGTAACAAAAAACTAACTATGGTCATTATTTAAGCAAATTTTAGCGGCTAAATCCATGTCGATTGTATCTAAATGCCATTATTACCCAAGATTGACCTCAAGTTTCAAAGTTAGCGCCTAATAACGTCCAATGTCAGATAATTACTTACGTCAATGCTAGCGGGATTCGACAAAAACGGAATATTCCCAAGGCAAGGGGCTCGCAGCAAAGACTTTAAACTGAGAATTGTTTCCGAGGAGCCCGGCACATCGCCGTCTAATTGGTTAGAAACCCAAGCGGCCAGCCGCAGCCCATCTCTGGCAATGGCCTCCGCCGTTAACAAGGTATGGCTTATACATCCCGGTTTTATCCCAACAACCAGAATTATTGGGAGGTTCAACTCTTTAGCAAGTCCGGCAAATGTCTCGGTTCTATTCAACGGTGTTCGCCAGCCCTCGGCTCCCTCAACGAGTACCAGATCCGAGCGATGCATTAATGCACCCCGACAATATCCGGCCAACTGCGAGACCAACAATCTCTTGCCCGCACGTTCGGCGGACATATGTGCCGACAGCGCCGACGGCAATGCAACGGGATTAATCTGCTCATAGGGTAAATGTAGCGTCATGCTGCGCTGAAATAGCATTGCATCTTCGCTCCGCCAACCCTCTGGTGTTTGCACACAGCCAACCGCAACCGGTTTTAATGCTGCGGTGACCAAACCCTCACTGTTAGCCGCCGCTAGTAATCCAGACGCAACGGTCGTTTTACCGGCACCGCTTTCGGTGCCCGCAATAAAAAATTGATTGTTTGCCACTCACAGCCCCTACGTTTTTTTGATAATCCATGCAACTCAAGAGCCACTGCATTGTGAAAATGCTCTTCGTTTCCGGCCATTGCGGTCGGTCTGCGCAACGCGTTGTTCTAAATCTATTCTAATCGTAATAGGGTCAACACAGTAGCCGGCTGATCCCTACACATTAAAAAAACGGTCATCGGACCGTGCTTATCAAAATTCGGCACCCCGAGCAGAAGTCACCAGCGATTAAAAACACACTAAGAACACCCGTCCTTCTTTCTCAGTCCAGTGGCATCGGCGCGAGACTATTCTTCCGCCTCAAACTGCGCTGGAACTTCTGCAAAAGTTATCATAAAGTGTTCTTCAGAGTGAGGTTTTCAAACTACTGTCGGCCAACAAGGATGATCATGGTTAACAGGTTTTCACGACTCATCGGTACACTGATAGACCGAGCAGCCGCACTGCAGCATATTGCCAGCCAGTGCATTCTCTGTGCAGCGCCCGGCCAAAAGGGATTAGATCTGTGTTTGCCCTGCCAATTAGACCTTCCCGCGTTAACTCAATGCTGTCAGCAATGCGCATTGCCGCTATTCGACCATAAGGCCTACTGTGGTCAGTGCCTTCTCTCTACTCCGGCTTACCAACGCGTTGAAGCGCCCTGGCTTTATCAGCCGCCCATCGCCCAATTAATCAGTCGCTTTAAATACAGTAGGCAGTACAGCATTGGTAAAGTGCTATCAAACATTGCAGCAAGAAGGTATGCGAGTGCTTACATTGACCAGAAATTACCGGATTTAATCGTACCCATTCCATTACACTGGTCTCGACAAACCATTCGAGGGTTTAATCAAAGCGAGCATTTGGCGCGTTATTACTCCCATCACTTCAATATTCCAATGAAACGATTTTTAAAACGCTGCAGACCGACGGCCGCACAACAGATGTTAACTGCTGATCAGCGCCGCAGTAATATGAAAGGTGCCTTTCAGATGTGCGGTGACGTAGCTGGCAAATTGGTGGCGGTGGTTGATGATGTAATGACAACGGGAACGACAGTCAGCGAAGCTAGCCAATGCCTGCTTAAAGCCGGTGCGACAGAAGTTCACATTTGGTGTTTAGCGAGAACGGAATAATCGGTGTTATTATGGCGACCGCCATCACTGCAGCCGCAACTTGATAGCGAATTGCCCGATATATGCTTTGTTAATCCCGGAATAAGAGATGTCCAAATTTTTGTTAACTGTTTTTTGTTGCTTATGGACCGCCATGCCGGCAGCCTCAGTGGCAACGATTGCTACAGCATCTAATTTTAGATGGGCGATGTCTGATCTTATTAATGCCTTCGAGGCCTCTCACCCCCACCAGTTACGGCAGGTAAATGCCTCAAGCGGAATTCTTTTCAACCAAATCACTTTTGGCGCTCCCTTCGATGTCATGCTTTCTGCCAATAGCCGCTACCCGCAGCAACTTGAGCAGCTAAATCTTGCTGTGCCAGAGTCACGATTCACTTACGCTGAGGGGAAATTAGTGCTGGCTTTCAGTGACACGATGCAAGCTATCCCCTGTTCTTTCTCCAATGATAACCATCTACCTACAGTAATCCTGTCGTGTTTCACTGCGGCCCTCACTAACGTTCGTCAACAGCGAAGCAAGTTGGCCGTTGCCAATCCTGACATTGCGCCCTATGGCATTGCCGCACAACAAGCTTTGCAACATCTAGGGCTATGGGATGTAACCAGGCAACATTTGGTAAGGGGTTCAAATGTTGGGCAAGCCTATCAATTTGTTGCCACAGGCAATACGGCGGCTGGATTTGTAGCACTGTCTCAAATGTCGGCCCTGCAAAACCAAGCCAGCGACTCGCTGGCATACTGGCGAGTACCTGAAAACTGGTATCAACCAATACGCCAGCAAGCGATCCTGCTACAATCCGGCAAGAAAAATCTTGCGGCTCTATCGTTTTTAGTTTTCCTAAAGACCGGTGAGGCAAAAGATATTATTGAACGTCATGGCTACACAACACGATGAAACGGTTAATTCGAGATAAACAACTTGTCACCGCATGACCTTGATGCAATTTTACTGACGTTAAAATTAGCGGCAGTAACGACTGCGATCCTACTTCTGCTGGGCTCGCCATTGGCGTGGTGGCTGGCTAATACTCGCTGCAGAATAAAGCCTGCTCTTGAAGCGGTTGTCGCTTTGCCATTGGTCCTTCCTCCAACCGTGATAGGTTTTTATCTGTTGTTGGCGTTTGCCCCCAGTAGTGCACTGGGTCAATTTTGGTTGGCAACAACTGGAGACTCTCTGGCTTTTAGCTTCAGTGCATTAGTTATAGGCTCGGTGCTTTATTCGCTGCCCTTCGTTGTTCAGCCTCTGCAGGCCAGTTTTGAACAGCTACCAAAATCGCTATTAGAAGCCGCCGCAACCATGGGAGCAAGCCTAAAGGATCAGTTTTTTTCTATTATTATGCCGCTGAGTAAGCGCAGTTTTATCACTGCTGCCAGCCTCGGCTTTGCACATACGGTAGGAGAGTTCGGGGTAGTACTAATGATTGGAGGTAATATTCCGGGAGAAACCCAAGTTCTATCGATTGCTCTTTATGACAAAGTTGAAAACCTACAGTACACCGAAGCTCATTGGCTTGCCGGTGGCTTAGTCGTTTTTTCATTGCTGTTATTGGCAACCATTTATCGGTTCAATCGTCCCGCTGCGATAGGATCAATAAAAGGGGTAAGCCATTGAGTCTTCTTGTTAGTCTTGAATTACAGCGCAAGGCATTCCATATTTCAGTGCAAACAGCATTGGATAGTAACGGTGTAACTGCCATATATGGTCATAGTGGAGCTGGTAAAACAACATTCTTGCGCTGGCTAGCCGGTCTCGAAAAAAATACTGTCGGAAATTTAGTCTTTAATAATGAAGTATGGCAGGACGAAAATACGTTCCTACCCACGCAACAGCGACAAATTGCCTATGTATTTCAGGATGCGAGGCTGTTTCCACATCTGTCGGTGCTTGGAAATCTTCAATACGCCTATCAACGACGTTTTAATGATAATGGGCCATTGCTAGAACATGTTTGTGAATGGCTAGATATGTCCCACTTACTGGAAAATAATGTGACCACGCTGTCAGGCGGAGAACAACAACGGGTTGCGATAGCCCGGGCACTGCTGAGTAGCCCCCGCTTAATATTGATGGACGAGCCCCTAGAGTCGCTTGACCAACAAAGTAAAGAACATATCCTGCAGCATCTGGAAAAACTCCATCAGCAATTATCCGCCCCTATTTTATACGTCAGCCATAATCTAGAAGAAGTCAATCGGCTCGCTGATCATCTTCTTGTTTTGCAACAGGGAAAGGTTATCGCCCAAGGCTCAATGCTGGAACTTAGTTCACGAACAGATTTGAGCCTTAGTCATGAAGACAATGCCGCCAGTATTATTGTCGCTACCGTTGACCGGCACGACGAACACTATCAGCTAAGTGAGCTAGTCGTCGATGATGACCTACGCGTTTTCTTAACGGCTATTGATCACGACATTAATACAGCAGTAAGACTTAGAATTCCTGCCAGGGATGTCAGCATCACATTGGAACAACCTAAAAACAGTAGCATTCTAAATATTCTTCCCTGCGTCATTGATGAAATAGAAATACAAAAGTCGGGTGCCACTCATGCCAGAGTATTAGTCCGCTTACATTTTGCTAACCAGTATTTATTGGCACGCCTGACTCGAAAATCAGTGGATCGATTGAAACTACACTCCGGTCAGAAAGTTTTTGCGCAAATAAAAACAGTCGCGCTTCTCAATGAGCATCGTTACTAATGAACAAACATCATCCCTACGAGCTATTGACACCTGAATTGGTTATTGATGCCGTTGAAAGTACGGGGAGGCTAAGTGATTTAAGAATCTTTCCACTTAACAGTTACGAAAATCGCGTGTATCAGGTTGGTATTGAAGACAGTGAACCCGTTATCATCAAATTCTATCGACCAGAGCGGTGGACCGACGCACAAATTTTTGAAGAGCATCAATTCAGTCTTGATTTACATGACGTAGAAATACCCGTTGTGCCGCCAATGGTTATTGATGGCAAAACACTGTTGGAATTTGAAGGCTATCGTTTTGCCCTGTATGAACGCAAAGGCGGACATGCGCCGGAATTGGATGATCTGGATAATTTACTTATTCTTGGTCGTCTATGCGGCCGTATCCATGCTATCGGCGCACAAACTAATTATCTCCATCGACCAACTCTCGATATTAAAAGTTTTGCCGAAGACAGCTATGCTTTGATCAGAGAGGAATTTATGCCGGATGACTTAAAACCGGCCTATAACAGTTTGTGTGAAGATTTGATTCGCGGTGTGAAAGAGGCTTTCAGTCGGGTGCCTGCGTCTCTCATTCGCCTTCACGGCGACTGTCACTCTGGAAACATTTTGTGGCGGGGAGATTCCCCTCATTTTGTTGACCTCGATGACAGCCGAATGGCACCGGCAATTCAGGATCTTTGGATGTTTTTATCCGGGGATCGACAGCGACAGACCGCTCAGATCAATGAATTAGTTGAGGGCTATAACGAGTTTTTTGATTTTGATCCAAGACAATTACATTTAGTCGAAGCGCTGCGGACAATGCGGATTATGCACCATAGCGCCTGGCTGGCGCGACGCTGGCAGGATCCTGCATTTCCGCGAAACTTCCCTTGGTTTAATAGTCCGCGGTATTGGTCTGACCATATATTGGAGCTCAGAGAACAGCTCGCTATGTTAAACGAACCACCCTTACAGCTTTTCTAGCGATGATTTGGAGCATGTCGCTCCCCTGTATTGCATTAATCCTTGTCGGTCGGAAAAAATAACGTGCGTAACCAGCGGCCGAAGCCATTTTTTTCCAATACCGTTTTATCGACCGCTTGAAAAAATTGCTCAAGACCTTCTGGGTCAGAAAAAAAATCGGCGCGAGTAACAAAGCCTCTATCAGTATCCAATCGTTTGACCACCTTCGCAGGATTGCCGGCAACAACCACATTGGCGGGCACATTTTTAACCACCACCGCATTGGCCGCCACAATACTATTTTCACCAATAGTCACTCCCTTTAATACAGCACAGCGATCACCCAACCAGACATTGTCATGGATTATTACTGGCGTAACTGCTGGCGCTCTTTGGCTGCGATCATAAACCCCATGCCAGTCTGCATCAGTTATATAAACGCCGTTTGCTATCATCACACTGTTGCCAATAGTAATGCTGTCAGCGGCTGAAATTCTTACGCCAGGGCTTATCAACACATAGTCTCCGATGGTAAGTTCACCGAGTTCCGGTTGACTGCCCCAGACTGCAATTTTTACGCGTTGATCTGGCTCGCCAATAATTGTTGCACATTTTCCGATGCGAATATTAGGTCCAGAGATCGACACATACCAAGGTTTCATGATGGTGTGATGATTGCCTAAATGGTCACAGGCCGGCTTAAGGAAATGGTTTCCATACCAACGACGAACATCTAAATATACTTTTTTAACCCAATAGGGACGTCGATCTTGTCTCATTAAAAAATCCTTAAAAAGTTATCTGATGAGTCTGACAGTCGTGTCGAAAAATCGCAATCATGTTGAAAAGATGGATGGTGATAGAAAAATGATGGCGTATTCGCTGGCGCTGTTATAATGCGATGATTACTAAGCAGGTAATCAAAGGCATTTTGTGACTCATTCAAGCAATGACCCCCCGGCAAATTCACGAGCCATAGTGAGTAATCAGCAAGGAATTCATGAGCACCTTGATGCTGTCGTACGGCGGCATCTCAATACTCAATTTCGGCGACCTTTTGCCGAGCACAGTTTGCGTACCTTCGAACAGGCCGTTGAACGAGTAGCTGAGCATCCGGGAGCCCTTATTCTCGATTCGTTTTGTGGTGTTGGTGAAAGTACTCGGTTTATCGCGAACCAATTTCCAGATGCGCTGGTCATCGGGATTGACAAATCTCGGCATCGGCTAGACAAACACGACCTTCGTTACCCATCAGAGGTTTCGAAGAACTACGTATTGTTACAAGCTGATGTCGAAGATTTTTGGCGCCTTGCTGTTACCGCGGGCTGGTCACTGTCCCGGCACTATCTGCTTTACCCTAATCCATGGCCAAAATCTGCCCACCTAAAGCGACGAGTTCATGGTTCGCCGCTATTTCCATCACTGTTGGCCCTGGGTGGAGATTTAGAAGTCCGCAGTAACTGGGCTAACTATATCCAAGAGTTTTCCGTTGCACTGTCAATCGCAGGCTATACACCAAGCGTCGAAGCCCTCGAAGAAGCTGAACCAATAACCCCGTTCGAACGAAAATATCGAGAATCAAACCATCCTCTGTGGTGCTGTAAAGCCAAACTACCTTAACGGGACATTGGCGTTCAATAATCGTTATACTAGCGCTACTACCCAGACAATAACGCAATGTGATAACGGGAGCACCACCATGGCAACGCAACCTATTGCGATTAGCCCTGAAAATGATGCCATATGGCAAAGTATTCAGACAGAAACCCAAGCTGCCATTAATAAAGAGCCTGTTTTGGCGAGTTTTTTGCACTCTACCATCCTCAATCATAAGACCCTGGAACGTGCCCTTAGCTTTCATCTGGCTAATAAACTGGACAGCCCAACAGTATCAGCACTGTTGGTTCGGGAAGTCATTGAGGATGCTCTGGCGTCTGATTCAACCATTGCCAAAGCCGTTCGCTGTGATATCCGCGCGGTCAAAGAGCGTGATTCTGCCTGTAGCTTATACTCTGTGCCTTTTCTCTATTTTAAAGGCTTTCATGCGCTGCAGGCCTACCGTGTTGCGCATTGGCTGTGGAATCAGGGACGGGAAGATTTAGCCTTATTTTTCCAGAACTGTATTTCTACCGAATTTGGCGTAGACATTCACCCCGCGGCGAAGATAGGACACGGTATTCTGATCGATCATGCAACGGGTGTGGTGATCGGAGAAACTGCAACCGTTGGCAACAATGTGTCGCTCATGCACTCGGTAACATTGGGTGGCACGGGTAAAGAAGGCGGAGACCGTCATCCAAAAGTGGGCGACGGCGTATTGATCAGTGCCGGCGCCAAAATTCTTGGTAACATCCGCATTGGCAGTGGCGCTAAAGTGGGATCCGGTAGTGTCGTATTACAAGATGTGCCCGCTCATACTACCGTTGCTGGCGTACCCGCAAAGGTGATTGGCAAACCAGGCAGTGATCAACCGGCACTGGATATGAATCACGGCATTAACTGTGATATGGGCTAGTAGACCTACAACAATGAATCACTACTTCCGGCAATCAGGCCGTCTTCCTTGCTGCTGTGCTTGCCGATAGGTTGTTAATGCATCACTCATGTTCGCGGCTAAACCATCGATTCGCGTGGCATGGGATGGATGTGTTGATAGAAATTCAGGCGGTGACGACTCCGTCTGCTGTACACCCATATTACGCCAAAGCTGAATACTCGCCTCTGGATTAAAGCCCCCCCGCGCCATTAATTCCAGCCCCATCATATCGGCCTCTGCCTCATGAGTTCTGCTATAGGGTAATTTCAAGCCGTAGTGAATACCCAAACCCATAGCTGCCATTAGCAGCGGCTTTTCCTGAGTATTAGCCAGTACCGCCCCCGCGAGTTGAGCGCCGGTCTGCGTTGCAAACTCCATCGACATCCGCTCATTACCATGTTGGGCCAATACATGCCCTACTTCGTGCCCAATCACCGCAGCTAGCTGATTCTGATCAACGGCAATAGTTAGCAAACCAGTATTGACGCCGATCTTTCCACCCGGCAAAGCAAAGGCATTTGCCGAATCATCAACAAAAACGACGACTTCCCACTGGCGCCGATCTTTGCTTGGAAGTGCTGAGGTGATTGCATTCGCTACACAAGACACGTAATGATTGGTGGTGGCAGCGCTATTCAGTGTTGCCGTTGTCTTCAGATCGTCAAACGCAGCCACACCCATTTGGTCCATTTGTCCCTCAGGCATTAACAACATTTGCGAACGCCCGGTAGGCGATGTCGCGCAGGAAGTTAACAGTAATATCAGGCACAGGGGGAACAGGCTAGCCATGTTCATTCAAAATAATCCTTAGGCAAAAAATCGGGTTGCGAGACCGATATTAAACAACATTTAATAACAACAAGCTATTTTCGAATATCGACGAAATCCAAGATTTACCGACATTTTAAAAGCGCTTAGATAGTCGTTTGAGACAAATACAACAGTATCAGGGTGTTTTTAGCTCAGCCATAAACAAACTGTAAAATCACTGACTTTTGCTCCAGGGGGTACATATCGGAGGGGCAGTAATTTCGTCGTATTCACACAGGGATACCTCACCGGACATCACGTTGATGCGCCAAGTCGAAAGCACATCGTGACCTCGAATAATGTCAAACTTGCCAATAGACTCATTGGCACTCCACGGATAACAATCAGGTTGATCAGCGTATCTTTCAAAACTGCACAAAGACACGGATCCATTCTGGTGGTTGACGCGCCATACCGATAAGTTGCTACGAGTCGCCACACCGCTGTATTGGTTGGATCCGGCGAAGGCAAGTTGTGATACTGACAACATTACAACCGCTAAAGCAGTGCGATAAACATACTTGAAGTGTGAGACATGCATGCTGCCCTCCCGGGTTAGACAAGAGCTGGCCAACATTCTGTGGGCAATTACAGCCTAACTGCCACCACCTCTTTTTTCAATAGTTTCCCGAAGGCTTCTAATCCTTTGACAATTGATAGAATGCAGGGAATAACCTATATTATGCTGACAACAGCGATTGATTATTAGCCACATAACAGCGAAACCTAAGGTGATAGCCATGAAAACACCGTTGATATTGACCCGATTATGTACTGCCGCCGTTTTTATGGTTTTTCTAACCGCCTGCCAAAGCAGCAATGTCATGGTTGATTACGATACCGATGCCAACTTTTCTGCATTTCATTATTACGACTGGGACAATGATAGCCAAACTGATAGCCAAACTGACAACAGCCTGAGTCTTAACCCGCTGATGTTAGAACGAACCAAAACCGCGGTCGACAACGCGTTATTCACGTTGTTTCTGAATCGAGCGACCAAAGAAGCCCCCGCTGATATTTTAATACGGCTTAATATTTCCTCAGAGACCTATAATCAGGAACCCAACTCACGAGCCAGTATTGGATTTGGTAGCGGCGGTAATAATTCAGCGATAGGGGTAGGACTTAGTTTACCCATTGGAGGAGACACAATCATCAACGAGACACGTATTGTTATCGATATGATTGGCGTTGGCGACAATAAGCTGAAATGGCGCGGCAGTAATACGATAAAGATCAGTGATCAATCTGCAGAGGAAATTACTTCATTGATGAATGACGCTGTCGCCGAGATTTTTAGCCACTACCCACCAAGCTGAGCTTAAAAATATTATCTAAAACCGTTAATTCTGGTGGTACTTTGCCGACAATTCATGGACTGATTCAATGAATACCCGTGCATTTTCAGGGTTAACTTCCGGAGTGATTCCGTGGCCTAGGTTGAACACATGGCCGCTACCGTTTCCATATCCCTCTAGTATCGAAGACACTTCTTCACGAATTCTTTGAGGCGACGCATACAACATGGTTGGATCCATATTACCCTGAAGGGCAACTCTGTCACCTACTTGTCGGCGCGCTGACGAGATATCAGTGGTCCAATCTAAACCAATTGCGGTTGCTCCTGTGTCAGCAATTGCTTGTAACCATTGGCCGCCGTTTTTGGTGAACAGAATGACCGGAATAACCTGACCATTGTGTTCACGGATTAAACCATCAACGATTTTTTGCATATACGATAGGGAAAATTCGCGATAAGCCGCATGACTTAAAGCCCCACCCCATGTGTCGAAGATTTGTACGGCTTCAGCTCCAGCCATGATTTGCCCGTTCAAGTATGAAGTGACGCTTTGAGCCAACTTATCCAATAAACCGTGCATTGTTTGCGGCTCGTTAAACGCTAATGCTTTAACGATTCTGTGGTCCTTAGACGAACCACCTTCCACCATATAGGTTGCTAGTGTCCAAGGACTTCCCGAGAAACCAATCAGCGGCACACGACCGTTTAGCTCTTTATGAATAGTACTGACAGCATCCATCACGTACCCTAAATCTTTATGCGGGTCCGGTATAGCTAGGGCCTCAACGTCAGCAGCAGTCCGAATTGTCTTTCTAAACCGCGGTCCTTCTCCAGTCTCGAAATAGAGACCAAGGCCCATCGCATCAGGAATAGTCAGAATATCAGAAAACAATATCGCCGCATCCAAAGGATAGCGATCCAATGGCTGCATAGTCACTTCACAGGCAAACTCCGGATTCATCATTAGAGACATGAAATCACCCGCTTTAGCGCGACTAGCTCGATACTCTGGTAAATACCGCCCCGCTTGGCGCATCATCCAAACGGGTGTTACATCCACAGGCTGCTTTAGCAGGGCACGTAAAAAACGATCATTCTTTAAAGTCATAATAATACTAATTTAATAATTCTTGCTGATAGCCTAATTCAATATCAAGAAGATACGATGAGTACTGAGCAACAGTTTATGATGTAAGAAAACGGGGAGGTATTTTACACGGAAGGCCCGAATGGAACAAATATCGAAAAAATTAATGGCATTCAAACCCAAAAAACCGCTGAACTACCTTCTGCTATTTCGGATTTCCTGTTGTAAAGTGGCAATGCTTCTTGGCCAAGGACGTTCCTTTTGCAGTTGCGGCGGCAATTCTTTAATAGCCGCTAGTGCCGCCGCTCTCGTGTCATAAGGGCCTGCGACAGCAACAAACCAGGGTTTGTCTTTTCGTCGAGTTTCGATATAGGTTACGGGTAAACGCCCTATGTATTGTTTTACCACGCCACGAGTTCTTGACTCATCCAGCGCACCCATTAACTGCAACATATAGGCGTTGACCGGGAGGTTTAAAATCCGCTGTTCGCGTGGGGACATACCACTCGGCACCGGTACAGGAGTCACTTGCTGGGCGACCTTTGCTGGCCGGCTGACTGGCTTTTCGACTACGGCACTTTTTTGTGGCTTCTGGGACATTACCTCATCGGCAGCGACATTTGGGGCTAATTCACTCTGGGACTTTACCCACTTTTTTTCTACTGCAGCTTTCGGCAATGCAACTGAGGCAGCTTTCGTTGACGCCTCTCTCTCTACAACTGCAGGCGAACTGCGATCGATACCTCCGGAAGCTGATGCGACGGCCGCCGTATCGGTCGTCACCGTTACCCTATTAGCAATGCCTGAGGCAGAATTCGAAGACCCTTCTGCCATAGACTCACCTGTAGCAGTGCTATCATTCCTATGTAGCTGAGAATTACTCAGATCAAGTGGGATCGATACCGTCGCTGGCCCGCTTCCGCTTTGATTTTCGTCTGACCGCTGAAAGGCCCAGAACAGCAGCAATACTGCGGCAAGTAAAGCTATAGCAACACCATGGACCCGAGGAATCTCATAGCGCTTGCGGCTGACATTATGCTCGTCTTGCGCGGCCAACAATACGGGCGCTAATTGATTAATTTCTGCCAGATTACCGCCCGCTTGCTCATACAAAACAGCAAGTTGGTCACTATTTAATGGCATATCGCCGGCATATCCTACTGACTGCAATTTACCGAGTAAGTACTCTTCTGTCTCACTGTTGGAGAGGGCCTGCAACTCCAAAATTTTTAATTGTCCTGAACCAAAAGATGCTAGCTTTGCTAATTGTTCAACCTGATATTCGCCCACCAGCAACAGCTTGGCAGTATTTCCGCTCGCTGCCACTAACTCTCGCAATAATTCAAAACTTTCAAACGAGAGATAGTGAGCTTGGTCAATCGTCAGCAAAAAGGGTTCCGGCTCGCCATCAACTAAGGAGAACAACTTTATGGCCTCTAAAAATCCAACGCTCTCGATCGGCTCAGATAAACACAGCTGCAGCTGCTCATTCAGTGATGCCATGATTTGATCGGGCTGGATTTCATCGCTGCCATTGATATAACAACAGTCCATCAAATCTTCCAGCACTACCAATGACTGGTTAAGTAAGCTTGACGTACCGCTGCCAGAAGCACCTAATAACACGACGATTTGTTCACCAAATCGAACAAAATGAACCAGCTGATCTAACGTCTGGCCTCGCGCAGCGCCGGTATAAAAATAATCACTGTCACTGTTGCCATTAAACGGATCATCGCCCAAGTCCAAGCGCTGCACATAGTGATCAACGCCATACTCGCTAGATACTTCCGCCATGGACTGCTCCTAACCTTGGTGAACGAAGACTATCAACAAACAAGCCATCAACAGCTTGCTATTCGGCACCGATAGATACGACGATATGATCAAGACTGAACGCCCGCAGCCATCAGTGTGGCTTTTATCTGCTGCGTTGTGACATCACTTGTGACAATCGCCTCGCCGACACTCTTAAGCAATACTAAACGCAAGTTCCCATCCAAGACTTTTTTATCTCGCGCCATTAACGACAAAAATTGATCGCAGCTCATCGTTGGCGGTTGGACCGGCAACCTTGACTGCTGTAATAATTGCCGCACATCATTAACATCACCCACTGTCAACCAACCCAAACGCGACGATAAATCTGTGGCCAGCATCATACCGGCGGCTACCGCTTCTCCATGAAGCCAGGCTCCATAACCTTGAGCAGTTTCGATGGCATGCCCAAAGGTATGGCCAAAATTCAATATCGCACGAACACCGGCCTCGCGCTCATCACTGGCAACTACATGTGCCTTATTTTCACAGGAACGGCGAATTACCTCACTGAGAACGTCCCCATCACAGGCCAGCAGACCATCGACATTGCCCTTCAACCAGCGATAAAAAGAAGCATCCGATATCAACCCATATTTAATCACTTCAGCCACTCCGGCTGATAATTCACGAGGCGGCAATGTCGACAAAGTTTGGGTGTCTGCGATAACACATTGAGGCTGGTGAAAAGCGCCTATCATGTTTTTTCCGAGCGGATGATTAACCCCTGTTTTACCACCAACAGAGGAATCTACCTGCGAAAGTAAGGTAGTCGGAATCTGAATGAAATTAACACCACGCTGATAACTGGCAGCGGCAAAACCCGTCATATCCCCGACAACGCCTCCACCTAAAGCGACCAGTGTTGTTGTACGGTTGTGATTTTCTTCCAGTAAGCGATCGTAAATTTTTCCGAGGACTTCGAGCGATTTGTATTGTTCACCGTCCGGCAAAATCAATTCAGAATAGTGCAAATCACCCAGTGATCGTCTTATCGATTCGAGATAAATTGGCGCTACCGTTTCATTGCTGATAACGAGCACCTGGTGACCGTGAATATGCTGACGAAGTAATTCAGCTTGCGACAGTAAATCTTCGCCAATATAAATAGGATAACTGCGATCGCCCAGATCGACATTGAGTGTTTGCATAATAAATTTAGACTGCTAGAAAAAGATTAGGAACTACGAGTAATTCACAAAAAAGCGAACGCATATTGTTACCTGAATAATGTTGACTCATGAAAAACGACAATCACTATTAGAGTAGACGTACTAAAAAAACCTACGAACTATCTCCTTTATATCACAGCAGGGCAAGCAAGATAAGGAATAATAGAAAGATTCAGGATGTTAACGTTTTCGCTAATTCCTGCGCAACGGATTTTGGACTACGACCATCCGTGTCAATAATGTAATCGGCGATTTCATCATACAGTGGATGTCTTGATTCCATTAAATCTGTCAACACTTTACGAGGATCGTCGCTGTTCAATAGAGGCCGCTTTTTATCTCTCGCAGTACGCCGAACTTGTTCGTCGATTGAGGTCATTAGGTAAACGACCCTACCACGACTTGAAAGCACACGACGATTTTCCGATTTTTGGATGATACCGCCGCCAGTTGCAAGTAGTACTTTATCAAGCTGACTTAATTCGTCCAAGACCGCCGCCTCTCGATCTCGAAAGCCTTCTTCACCTTCCATGTCAAAAATCCATGGAATATCGACACCGCTGCGATCTTCGATCGCTTTATCCGTATCGTTGAAGTCAAGACGAAGTTCGGCTGCCAGCAGCCGTCCGATAGTCGATTTCCCGGCCCCCATGGGGCCGACGAGAAAAACATTTGAAGATGATTTCATGAATTACTACTAGAAGATTAATCGATCAAAGTGTCAGCCAGAATCCTTGGCGTGATAAAAATCAACGTCTCTGTTTTTTCTTGAGTCACGGTCGTATTAGTGAACAGACGACCGAGGTAGGGGATATCACCCAAAACTGGAACTTTGGATTCAGATTCAACGTCAACAGTCCGAAATACACCACCTAACACCACCGTCTCTCCATTGCCTACCAGAACTTGTGTTGTTAGCTCGGTTGTATCAATCGTGGGAACAACTCCCCCATTCCCGGATGGAACCAACGTACCGATCGAATCCTGATTAATCTCCAGTTTCATAATAATACGATCATCCGGGGTAATACTTGGCGTGACCTGAAGTTTTAATACGGCTTCTTTAAAGGAAATAGTCGTTTCGCCGTTTGCCGAGGACTCCTGGTACGGAACCTCGGAACCAGACTTGATAATAGCTTCCTGTTTGTCACCGGTGATGACCTTAGGCTGCGATACAATTTCGCCGCGACCCTGAGACTCTAGGGCATTTAACTCCATTTGTAATATAACATCGCTACTAACAAATCCTACGGCTACACTGCCCGTCGGATTAGCAACGCCCAAATCCACATTGAGCGCATCAGGTGCCAATATCGCTTCCGTGATCGCGTTGCCCTGCGCTATGTTTATCATCGCATCTGCAACTGAGTTTCGACTGGCCTCTATGGATTCTGTATTACCGCCAAAGAACAGCTGGTTGTCGCCATTAATCTGGTTAACGCCCGCAGCACCCCACTTCACCCCCAGCTCCTCATCGAAGCTGGAATTTGCAATGACAATTCGGGCCTCTACAAGCACCTGTCTTACTGGAACATCAAGCAACCGAATCACGCGTCTCAATTCCTGAAGTTTTTGAGCAGTTTCGGTCACTAGCAGAGAGTTAGTTCGTTCATCAACGATGACACTACCGCGAGCCGACAACATACTTGACGACGCTCTATCGCCCCCGTCGCCACTATTGGTATCAAATAAATTGAACATTTCACCGGCTTCGGCATATCGAATACGGATATGCTCAGTCTGTAATGGCGACAATTCTTCAATCTGCTTATTGTTTTCTATTTCTAATCGTTCTCGCTCAGCAATTTCTGATGCCGGTGCGACCATCAAGACATTGCCATTTTGACGCTTGTCGAGACCTTTCGTTTTTAGTACAAGATCCAAAGCCTGATCCCAAGGAACATTCTGTAAACGCAGTGTTATACGTCCAGAAACCGTATCACTAGCCACCAAGTTCAAGCTGGTAAAGTCAGCAATCAACTGCAAAACTGCTCGAACTTCAATATCCTGAAAATTGAGCGACAGTTTCTCCCCTACGTAAGCAAAGTCTTTTTTCTTAAGTTCGACTTCTTCGTTCGTTAGCGGTTTTACACTAACGACATACTCGCTGTCAGTCTGATAAGCGAGATAATCATAATCACCGCTCGCCTCCAATGAAAACAAAGCGCCGCCATCAATGGGATGTGCTTCGACTGACTGAACGGGTGTTGCAAAGTCACTAACATCATAACGACGCTGTAAACGCTCGGGCAAGCTTACCCCAGAAAAATCAACCTTAATTGTTTCGCCTTCTACAAATACATTAATACCCACTTTAGGGCTCGCTAAGTTAACAACCAGACGACCTTCACCCATTTCACCACGCTGAAAGTCGACATCGACGATTTCGTTGCCTCCAGTCACCGCGGCACTCTGGATCGCGCCAACCAGCGCAGGATTTTCTTTGGTGGGCTTCAAATAATCTCGAACACCTGAATCACCAACTTCAACATATAAGCTGTTACCCTCAATGCGCGTTTCATAAGGCGCTAATTCCACAAGGTTAAGAATCATTCTGGTGCGACCACCCGCCTCAAGAATAACGGCACTAGTGGCGTTGCCATAAGAAAGAGGAAATTTCTTTTGGCCTAGCTGGCTCGCAACACCGGCTAGATCGATAGCAATTCTAGCGGGCTTCTCGATGTTGTAGCCCTTAGGCTCAGGCGGAGTATTATCAAAATCCATTCGAACTTCGAAGCGACCCCCTGGCTGGGAACTAAACTGAACGTCCGTTAAGTTAGCATCAGCAGCAAAAGTGACGCTACCTGTTAACGCGCACAATACGACAAACAGAGTCCTCAATATTTGAAGAGGCCTGATATTCACCCCTTCTTTTATAGATCCCTGTTGTCTATATGCAATTTCCATGGAACTCTCCGCTGTCACTAATCTTCTAATGTTTGTATCTTGATCGTTTTAGGTCTTTCTACCCAACCATCGACGCCGTTTGGTACTATTTCAATCACCGACAAATAACTTTCACCGGCTTCAACAATTTTGCCATGATTGCGGCCAACGTAATTGCCTGTCTGAATTCTATGGACACCGCCATCACCATCTTGCAATAGCGCCCAGAACTGACCACCCTGCTCCAGCGTTCCGACCATTGACAAGGAATCTAGACTGAACTGTTCAAGATATTCTTTCGTTCTGTTGCTATTCGGTTTCACGTTGCTATTCAATTGCATACGTGTAATTTCGCCAACGTCCACCGGCTGATCAAAGGGCCCACGCATACCGGCGGCACTATAATTAAATGCTTTGTAGGCTTTAAAAACAGGAATCGGCTTTATAACGCCGACAGGTCTGGCTTTTTTCTCAGCCATAAACTCGTCTAGGTCTTGGTAGTTATCACTGGTGCACGCGGTTAATAGCAGCCCAAGTAGCAGAGGTCCCAAGAGGGAAAATTTAGGCATCATTTTCCTCCAAGTCTTTATAGCGATAAGTTTTCGCAGTAATTTTCATGTTTAGCGTTGCGTCATCACTTTGTAGGATTTCGAAATCATGCAGCGTTACGATGCGAGGAAGGCTGGCAATACCGCTGACAAAAGTAGCGATATCATGGTAGTTACCACGCACCACTATTTGAAACGGTTTCTCCACATAAAATTCCTGAACAATCTCATTACTCAGCGTAATACTGTTGATATCAAGTCCGCTGGACAGTCCTTTATTGGTAATATCTTCCAATAATCCAGGCACCTCGGTATCGCTAGGTAACTGACTGACAAGGGCACCGAAAGACTCTTCCATCTGCACCATTTGGGTTCGATAGGCATTCAAGTTAGCCGCTTGGTAGGCCTTCCTCTCAAACTCGGACCTCAAGTCCAGCTCTTTCTTTTGCTCCTGTACCAAATTCTTCTGCAAGCCTGAAACATCGTACATATAGCCGGCCACCAAAACAGCAACAAAGACGATCACCCAAACGATAACTTTAATGGCAATTGGCCACGAGCCAATGTCGTCTGCGTTGAGCTCATTGACGTCAAATTCTTTTAGTTCCTGTAGTGCGTCGCTAAAAGCCATCCGTTATTCCTCCTCGCCATCATTAGCTGCTGGCGTGCTGATACTGAATAACATATTGAACTCACTCGCCTGCTCCCCATATTCCAGCTTTTCTTTTACAGCCGTTAAGTTTGGCGATGCAAACCAGTCCGACTTGTCCACCTTCCGCATTAGACTCGATACTCTCTGATTTGACTCTGCAATTCCCTGCAACTTAATCTCATCTTTTGTTCTCACCAAGCTCATGTAGAAAACACCATCCGGAAGCGTGCGAACCATCTCATCGAATACGCGCACGATAACAGGCCTATTGCCCTGCAGATCCTGAATAACCTTCATTCGCTCCAGCAGATCATTCTTTTTATCTTCCAGTTCTCTAATTTCTTTGACCTGTTGGTTCAATTCAGTAATTTGCTTTTTCAAATACCCATTACGGCCTTTTTGACCCTCAATGGAAGCACTGACCAAAGTGTGCATTAGCACCACCACCAGTAACGAAACACCGGCAACCACGCCAAGAGCTATGAGAAACGATTGCTTTTGTTCCTGACGGCGCTCTTCCCGCCAAGGTAATAAGTTAATAGTGGCCATTAGTCAAAGCTCCTTAACGCCAGACCGCAGGCGATTAACAATGCAGGGGCATCATTACTCAACGCCGTAGCATCAACTCTAGACGCAACAGACATATCGGTGAAAGGATTGGCTACTGATGTTGGGGTCCCCAGTCTATCCTGAACCACCTCGGCAAGACCCGTCATCGAGGCAACTCCACCCGCCAACATAATATGATCAACATCGTTATATTGACTGGATGAAAAGAAGAATTGTAATGAACGGGTTACTTGTTGCACGACCGCATCCGTGAAGTGGTCTAGTACTTCCGGTTCGTAATCATCCGGCAAGCCACCTTGTTTCTTGGCCAGTCCCGCTTCATCCAGCGACAAACCGTAACGTCGCTGGATCTCCTCGGTTAGTTGCCGCCCTCCAAATAGCTGTTCTCGCGTGTAAGCCGTCTTACCATCGACCAGAACACTGAGAGTGGTCATGGTGGCACCGATATCGACAATGGCTATAGCCCCGTCATCGTCGCAATCCAGATAGGGCCTCATCATCTCAAACGATCGCTCAATTGCATAAGCCTCAACATCGACCACTCTTGTTGAGAGATCGGCCATCTCCAAAGCGTCGACGCGCAAATCGACATTTTCTCGACGACAGGCAGCGAGAAGAACCTCGACCTGTTCCGGACGGTCTGATTCACCCTGCACTTCAAAATCTATGGCCACCTCATCCAGTGGATACGGAATATATTGATCCGCTTCCAGAGAAATTTGCGATTCCATATTGTCATCGTTGAGGCCGGCGGGCATATCGATGAGCTTGGTAATAACCGCTGATCCAGCAACAGCAACAGCAGCTGTTTTCAGCTTGGTTTTTGATCGATCACAAGCTTTTCGGATCGACTCAGCCACACCTTCCAATTCAGCAATATTCTTTTCAACAACTGCATTGGGGGGTAAGGAGGCTACGGCGTAGCTCTCGACCTTGTACTTGTCACCGCTCTTGCTGATCTCAAGCACCTTAACGGTAGTAGAACTGATGTCTACTCCTAACAATGGGCTGGATCTTTTTTTTCCAAATAAACTGCCTAGCACAGTATTTTCCCTATTGGCTTCCGTCACTTACAGCGGACTCTTACAACTTACATTAAATATCACGTATGGCTATTACGCAAATTAATCATCATAAATAAGTGCTTATGCTTTAACACTTAGGCAAACTGACTTGAATTAAAGTATCTATATCATTTTTTTACAACTGGAAAAGTATGGCACAGCTCACAAATATTGCGAAAATCGCCATTTGGCTTCTCTTGTCATCCCTGGCAGGCACGACGCTCATTTTAAGCAGCGCATACCTCTATCTTAGCCCGAACTTACCGACTGTTGAGGATCTCCGAGACGTTCGCCTGCAAACCCCGCTAAGAGTATATACCTCGGATCAAAAACTTATTGGCGAATTTGGCGAAGAGCGTCGCTTACCGATCACTTTTGACCAAATGCCGCCGCTGTTTGTCAATGCCGTTCTTGCAATTGAGGATAAGCGTTTCTATGAGCATCATGGCGTAGATATAAAAGGGTTGCTGAGAGCTGTCTCACAACTATTGCTGACCGGAGAAAAAGGTGGCGGCGGCAGCACCATTACAATGCAAGTGGCAAAGAATTATTTCTTTAGTTTTGAAAAGAAATTTTCCCGAAAATTCAGCGAGATACTCCTTTCGTTACAAATAGAGAGAGAACTCGGTAAAAACGAGATAATGGAGCTCTACGCCAACAAAATTTTTCTCGGAAAACGTGCCTATGGATTCGAAGCTGCGGCTCAAGTTTACTATGGAAAATCTCTCCAACAGCTAAAATTGCCGCAATTTGCTATGCTTGCGGGCCTGCCTCAGCTGCCTTCTGTTGCCAATCCAATCATTAATCCGGCCAGAGCAATTCGCCGCCGTAACGTTGTTCTTGGGCGTATGCTCGAGCTCGGATTTATCGATCAGGACGCTTATCAATTGGCGGCTGATAGCCCCGTGATTGCCAGCTATCATGGCCCAAGAATAGAACTTTCATCTCCTTACATTGCTGAAATGGTGCGCAAAGAAATGCTCACAGAGTACGGTCGAGAAGCCTACACCGCTGGGTATAGTGTTTATACCACCATCGATAGTACTCTTCAGGGTGCAGCGCAAAAGGCGGTCTTTGACGGGCTACTCAACTACGATCAAAGGCATGGTTATCGCGGGCCCGAACAGTCTGTACTGGCAGAAAACGAATGGGAGAATCGCGACTTGTGGCTGAAGAAACTGGCCAATACAGCTGATGTGAGTGGTCTAATACCCGCTATTGTCAGCGGCATAGATGAGCAGTCATTTATTGCCCTAACCCGGGACGGCAGTGAAACAGTGATCTCCTGGGAGCATGGCCTGAAAGGGAAGCGACGCTATGAGTCGGTCGACCGCCGCAGTGGCTCGGCACAGTCGGCCAGCGACTTAGTCGCCATTGGCGACATGGTGCGTCTGCGGAGACGACAAGCAGGCGATTGGCACCTATCACAATTACCAGATGCGCAAGCTGCATTAGTATCGCTCGACGCTGATAATGGAGCGATTCTCAGCCTCGTCGGAGGATTTAATTATGGCCAAAGTAAATTCAATCGCATTACTCAAGCTACCCGACAGCCCGGCTCAAACTTCAAGCCTTTTATCTATACCGCGGCGCTTGCCAACGGCTACACCCCAGCCAGTATCATCAATGATGCACCGGTAGTATTTAAGGATGAGGGACTGGAAAGCACTTGGCGACCAACCAACTCGAGCGGCAAATTTTATGGCCCTACGCGGTTACGATCAGCTTTATTCCGATCTCAAAACTTGGTTTCGATCAGACTGCTTCGCAACCTGGGATTCAATAGGGCTATTGACTATGTTGAGCGCTTCGGCTTTGATCCTCAGCAACTTCCCAGAGACTTGTCTCTTGCTCTGGGAAGCCATTCTGTAACGCCAATGCAGATAGTAAGCGGTTACTCCGTTCTTGCAAATGGTGGCTACAAAATAGAACCTTATTTGATTCAACGTATCGAAGATATTGACGCTCAAACTATTTTTAATGCGACACCAGATACCGTTTGTAGAAACTGCGATGCGCAGGAACAGCCAAACTCGAAGGATAACTTGATAATAGCGGCAGACAGCGTACCAATTGACCGTGATACTCCCGCTATCATCGATAACGATATACTACCGGTATCAACTGATACCACCGACGAACTAGCGACAATGGAGGATATTTTAAACCTACCGGAGCCAGAACTGAGCCTACCAGAAGCGGTGCGCGTGGTTGAACCGAGAGTCGCCTATCTCATCAACAGCATGATGCGTGATGTCATTAAAAAAGGCACCGGACGCAAAGCATTAAGTCTCGGTAGAGATGATCTGGCCGGCAAAACGGGCACCAGTAATGGGCCCACTGATGCATGGTTCTCCGGTTATGGTGGTGGAGTTGTTACTACCGCTTGGATGGGCTTTGATAAAAATGGCCTGTTAGGCAGCAACGAATACGGCGGCAAGGCAGCACTACCCATCTGGATCAATTATATGCGAGTTGCCCTAGACGGAAAACCGGAAACGCAGTTTAAGCAGCCGCAAGGCGTTGTCACTGTCAAAATCGATCCTGCGACAGGGTTGCTAGCCAAACCCGGACAAACAGGTGCGATTTTCGAAATATTTAGAGAAGAACTTGCTCCGACGGAAGAGGCGGGTATCGACGATATCACCGGGGATACCAGTGATGTCGAGGACGTTATGGTGGAGGATATTTTCTAGCTTATTCAGTTGATGGCTTACAACGTGGAGCCCAGCAACGGAGTCGATAGGCTTGCTGTGAACACACTGTTAGACCGCTGAGCCGGGGGCTGTTGAATCCCTGCTCGTCGCACTTTAGGCATTAAATCAGATCGAACCTATATCGCCTCCAATGCCTCGACCAGCTTTCCGACACCAATTATTTCCATCCCCGCGATACCGCCTTTTGGCACATTAGCAGAAGGGACAATAGCTCGCTTAAATCCGTGTTTCGCCGCTTCCTGAATACGCTCCTGCCCACTAGGTACTGGCCTAATCTCTCCGGACAGACCAACTTCTCCAAATACTACTAAATCCTGCGGTAACGGCCGATCCCGAAAACTCGAGACAATTGCTAAAAGCAGTGCCAAATCGGCACTCGTCTCAAGTACTTTAACGCCGCCAACAACATTCACAAACACATCCTGGTCACCAACTTGCAACCCCCCGTGACGATGCAACACGGCCAGTAACATCGCTAGTCGATTTTGTTCCAAGCCCACGGCAACCCTGCGCGGATTACCGAGTTGGGAGTCATCCACCAAGGCTTGGATTTCTACTAATAGGGGTCTCGTGCCCTCCCATACAACCATGACAAGACTACCTGAAGCGGGTTCGGATGTGCGCGACAGGAATATGGCTGAGGGATTTTTGACTTCCTTCAAGCCCTGTTCGGTCATTGCAAATACCCCTAGCTCATTAACTGCACCGAATCGGTTTTTTTGTCCTCGCAACGTCCTAAAACGACTATCCTCCGATCCCTCCAACAGAATTGAACAGTCAATCATATGCTCCAGCACTTTTGGTCCCGCCAGACTGCCATCTTTAGTCACATGCCCCACCAAAAACAACACGGTACCTGTTTGTTTTGCATACCGGGTTAAATACGCAGCGCATTCGCGAACTTGGGATACACTTCCGGGTGCAGAACTCACATCTTCCGTATGTGCCACTTGGATCGAATCAACGACTAACACCTTCGGTTTCAACAATTCCGCCTGACTACAAATAGCCTCAACACTGGTTTCTGACAACATATTTAGCTTGTTGGTAGGTAGGCCCAAACGACGTGCTCGCATAGCAACCTGTTGCAGGGATTCCTCTCCAGTAACATAGAGCGCCGGCATAGATTCAGCCAAATAACACATGGTTTGCAGCAGCAATGTACTCTTTCCGGCCCCAGGATGACCGCCGATAAGAATCGCAGAGCCGTGAACCAAACCCCCTCCAAGAACGCGATCAAATTCACCAGCGCCACAAGGGATCCGCGGTAAGTCTTCCAAATTTATCTGATCGAGTGTCTGTGCTTTCTGATTATTGGCAGCGCCCGCATAACCTTGAAATCGAATTTCTTTCGCGGCTGCAGACGATGACGGTAATTTAATTTCAGTCAATGTGTTCCAGGCGCCACAATCCTTGCATTGACCTTGCCAGTTCGAGTAATCCGAACCGCAATCATTGCAAACATAAGCCATTTTTGGTTTTGCCATTGCTTTTCCAGCCATTCTCTTCAGGGACTAACAGCGAATTAAAAGACTGTATGGTAGCGAGTTACTGTATAAATTAACAGTGTCTATTTTTGCACCTACCCCCCCATGCGCTGGTAAACTAATTGATATCTAATCAACAGCGCACGATCAAAGATACACCCAGCGCGCTCAACCCTATACAATCTAACTATGTCATCATTGATTCCAGAGCGCCCTATAGTAATCTCTCCGTCATTGGCCAATACGATTGGCCTGGAAGAGTCCGTACTGCTGCATGTGCTCAATGATATATGCTCACTAACCAATGGTGACAGCAGGCAGGGCTATCTTTGGTTCAGCATTTCAAAGGCTGATTTAGAGCGTAATATGCCGTTCTGGGATGTCGGTGAACTGCAGCGAATTAGTAAAAGCCTGAAGGATAAGGGCGTTATATTGATCGAATCACCGCCACTGCAACAAGGCGAACGCCTGTCCTTTGCAATGAATGAGACGGTGAACAGCACTGAAGCTCTTGAACGTGCTTCATCAACGACTAGGACTAAAGAGCAGGCTGTTGGTCAACGCTCCTCCGGCGCAAACCTGCTGGCGAAAAATTGGCATCCTCCGGACGATCTGTTGCAGTTACTGGAACTTAATCACAATATCTCCAGAGATTTTGCCCTGCAACAACGTGAAGACTTTCTGATATATTGGCAAGACCGCCAACAGGTATCGCACTCATGGCCCAGTAAATTTCGGCAACACGTGCTAAAACAATGGCGCTTTCACCAGAGTCGAGTCGCCGAGGTAGAAACGAGACAGGTGCAGTCTAACGCGTTAAATAGTAGCTGGCATCCCAGTCAGGACGCTTTAGACATTTTACACCGGGCAGATGTTAACCCCGACTTTATTACTGACGCCATTCCCGAATTTGTTTTGTATTGGCGCGAACGCGGCGAAGCTCACAGCACCTGGAATTCAAAATTTATCGCCCACATCCGTCGACAATGGGCTATCTACACCAAAACGATGGAGCTGGATTACGAACCTAGGGAAATAGCTGCAAACTGGCAACCAAGCGAAGATGTCTACGATATATTAAGATTGGCAAATATCGATATTGCCTTCGCCCGGGGCCTTGTTGCAGAATTTGTTCTTTTTTGGCGCGACACTCAGCAAATTCAACGTTCATGGAATACCAAATTCTTACAACATGCCAAGTACCAGTGGGCAACACGTCATCAAATGGGTCAACACTATGCGGGACAGCAAGTCACTGATCGATCAGCTCAGTCGGAGCGTAAAACAACCTTCGAGCACCTCACCGACCGAAGCTGGGCACAAAACCTCGTCGAGGGCAGCTGAGATGAAAACTCCAGATTACTACCGACAAAAAGCGGCCGACAGTATACCGACTGAAGATCACGTTACTGCGATCAACCAGATGTTTACCGAATTCCAATTGGCTTATCACAACCAATTCCACAAGGCCTTTTCCGATGATCAAAAAATCATCATGGCAAAACAGCTGTGGGCGAAAACATTAAGCGACTTATCACCTGACCGCATCATTTCTGCCACTCGCCGCGCTATTAAGGAATCAGAGTATCTACCCACTTTACACACCATCAGAAAATTCAGCGAGCCTGTGCTAGAAGAAATGGGATTGCCTGACGCCTACAATGCCTATCTAGAAGCTTGCCGTGCAGCCACGCCAAAAATCGAGCAGCGCTGGACCCATCCGGCCATTTATCTGGCTGGCAGCGCCTCGGACTGGTTTTTTCTGGCCAATAGTATTGAAACCAGAGCGTTTCCTGTGTTCAAACGCAACTATGCGATATTGTGTGAACGGGTTATGCGGGGTGAAAGCTTGGAGCTACCTATCCACAAGGCAATCCCGGAAACTATCAATCATTCGTTATCTAACGAAGAGCGTAAAGACCGTTTGCATGCTCTGCGACAGGAGCTGGATATTTGAACCATCGTCGAGTCTGGCGCCCATATCTCCCAGCATAAACGGCAGTATCGCCGTCCATCACCAAAGCGCGTTATAAGCCACCGTCAGCAATGGATTTTATGTGGGGAACCGCTACAATAGCAGCCTGCCTATCTTACGTATTCACAAGTAGATCACCGATGACAAAATCACAAACCGACTCCAACAGCACTCATTTCGGCTACAAGACTGTGGAAAAAGGTAACAAGGAAGAAATGGTTGCTGGCGTATTCCACTCCGTAGCGGCCAAATACGACCTGATGAATGATCTCATGTCTGCTGGCGTGCATCGTATTTGGAAACGCTTCACAATAGAGCTTTCAGGCGTAAGGCCAGGGCACCATGTTCTGGATATCGCTGGAGGAACTGGTGATCTAGCCGCAAAGTTCAGTAAAATTGTGGGGCAACATGGCCGCGTGGTGCTCGCCGACATCAACGAGTCTATGCTGCGAGTGGGTCGAGACAAAATGACCGACAGCGGCATTGTCGGCAATATAGAATACACAATGGCAAATGCAGAGTGCCTACCCTTTCCTGACAATACTTTTGACTGCATCACCATCTCTTTCGGTTTGCGCAATGTTACCGACAAAGACGCCGCCTTGCGATCAATGAACCGCGTGCTAAAACCCGGCGGCCGTTTGTTGGTATTAGAATTTTCCAAGCCCGGTAATGCCTTATTAAGTAAGGCTTATGATACGTATTCTTTCAAACTGTTGCCAAAGATAGGTAAGTTAATCACCAACGATGAAGACAGCTATCGCTATCTGGCTGAAAGTATTCGCATGCATCCTGATCAGGACACGTTAAAAGCAATGATGGAAGATGCTGGATTTGCGCGCTGTGAATACCACAATATGACCGGTGGTATCGTCGCCGTTCATAAAGGAATAAAACCTTGATAGTCAGCAATACCCTTCACACCGCTGCAATTGCAACACTGGAAGCTGCCATCAATAAAGCGCTGCAAATGGACCCTGCAACACTCATCAAATTGAACACGTTGCAAAACCATGTGTTCTCACTGCACTGCACCGCACCCGAGCTGAGCCTCTATTTCATACCCGGTGAAAACGAGATCCGTCTCTGTAGCATGTTTGATGGTGAGGCCAACACAAGACTCACAGGTAGTGCCCAGGAATTTATAAAACTGGCAACAGCAACAGATCCCGCTAGCGCACTAATCAATGGCGACCTGGAACTTCATGGCAATAGTCAGGCGCTAATCCATTTGCAAAAGATCTTCAAGCAGCTAGATATTGACTGGGAAGCGTCCCTCGCCTCTATTTTTGGCGATATCATTGGCCACCAAATGGGGCGAGATATCCGCCGAGGCGTACGCTTCGGATTACAGGCGCTCAAAGGGATTAAACGGCAGGTCGACGACTATTTGATTGAAGAAAGCGACTTGCTGCCACCGCGCTGGCAAGCAGATCGCTTTTACAATGATGTCGATCAGCTAACGATGCGCACTGAACGCTTACAAGCGCAAATTCAAAAACTTTGGCAAAGTGCCACAGATAATCTGACCATAAATCGTCGAGAGCAGTAGAAGGGGTCATTTGTGTCACGCATTTTACGACTTGGCAAAATCGCGCGTGTTGTTACACGTTTCCGACTCGATACATTTGTCGACAAAAGCCAGCTCCCCACCTCACTGGCAATTTTATTTAGTATTGCCCCCTGGCGATTATTTCCGATACCGGATCAAACGCGGGGCGCACGTTTGCGTCAGGTACTTGAAGAGTTGGGGCCTATTTTTGTTAAGTTTGGTCAAATGTTATCAACTCGAAGGGATTTATTACCCGACGACATTATCGATGAGCTGGCAAAACTTCAGGATCAGGTACCACCGTTTCCGTCGCAGCAAGCTGTCGACATTATTGAGGGCGCTCTAGGTAAGTCTGTCGACGACCTTTTTGCACAGTTCAGCTCACAACCTATGGCCTCTGCGTCGGTGGCTCAGGTTCATGCCGCTACCTTATTCAGCGGTGAAGAAGTCGTTGTAAAAGTTGTTCGTCCTGGTATCGAACTGACCATACTGCAAGACATCAAACTGCTTTTTACGCTGGCGGAGTTAATAGAAAAATATTTCCCAGATGGACGCCGCTTACGCCCTGTAGATGTCGTCAATGATTATCAAATCACCATACTTGATGAATTAGATCTTCAAAGAGAAGGCGGCAACACTTCACAACTGCGACGAAATTTTGTCGACTCTGACCTTTTATATGTACCCGAAGTCTATTGGGACTTTACTAATCGTCAGGTACTGACCATGGAAAGAATCCATGGCATTCCCGTCACCGATGTCAAAGCACTGGAACAACAGAATACCAATATGCAGGCGCTGGCTGAACGGGGGGTTGAAATATTTTTTACTCAGGTTTTTCGAGACAGCTTCTTTCACGCAGATATGCATCCGGGCAATATTTTTGTATCCAAACAGAATCCTGAAAAACCTCAATACATCGCCATAGACTGCGCAATTATCGGCTCCCTAAGTGAATCTGATCAATATTATATGGCACGTAATCTTCTCGCTATTTTCCAACGCGATTACAGGTTGGTAGCTGAATTACATATTGAATGTGGGTGGATTCCTGCAGAAACCCACGTTCACGAATTTGAATCAGTGATGAGAAGCGTGTGTGAACCCATATTCGAAAAACCTCTGGCGGAGATTTCCTTCGGACAGCTGCTTATATCTCTATTTGAGACCGCTCGGCGTTTTGAGATGGAGGTGCAGCCATCACTCGTATTGCTGCAAAAAACACTGCTCAACATAGAGGGTTTGGGTCGCGAGCTATATCCGCAACTAAATCTCTGGGATACTGCACAACCCTTTTTAGAAAAGTGGATAAAAGACCGCTATGCCCCCAGCGGAGTTTACAAACGATTACGTAAACACATACCAGCCTTTCTCGAACAACTGCCACATCTACCGGAGACCTTACTGGAAAGCCTGAACCAGCCGAAACAGCTACCCGCCAATAACGATCAGGCGCAACGCCTCCAACGATTAGAACAGGCATTAGAATCGCAGCGTAATCGCAGTAGCTACCTAATCATTGGACTAATTGCTCTATTAGCGATCACCAACCCCCACGTCAATGCAGCATTAGCTCAATTGCCGGTTCCCGGGTGGGCTGCGATCATCATCCTATTACTCTGGCTGCGACGCTGAATATTCTGTGTCATAATGCCGTTCTTATTCCAATACGATAACCGATGACCGAGACAAGTTTGCACGATACCGGCAATGAAGAATTTTTGGATCAAGTCCTCTGGAATAGCGACGGCTTGATACCTGTTATCGCCCAAGATTACTTAAACAATGATATTCTGATGGTCGCTTGGATGAACCGTGAGGCTTTGGTTCTGTCTGTTGCCGAACAGCGTGCAGTATATTGGTCGCGGTCACGTAAAAGGCTGTGGCGTAAGGGAGAAGAGTCAGGGAATGTGCAATCGATCAAGGAAATACGCATTGATTGCGACGAAGATGTGATTATTTTGAAAGTAGAACAGTTAGGCGGTATCGCCTGTCATACAGGAACACGCAGTTGCTTCTATCGTAAACTCGACAACGGCGTATGGAAAACTGTAGAAAAAGTGATCAAAGATCCCAAAGAAATGTATACAAAATAACCATTGCAAGTGACCCAACGTATGAGTGACGTAATACAACAATTGACAGCCATATTGGAACAGCGTAAAAAAAGCGCGGATCCCGACTCTTCATATGTTGCTAGTCTGCATCACCAAGGGCTGAACAAAATTCTCGAGAAAGTCGGTGAAGAAGCTAACGAGACAATTATCGCCGCCAAAGACTCAGAACAAACCGGTGATACGAAAGCGGTGGTCTATGAAACTGCCGATTTGTGGTTTCATTCGCTGGTGATGTTGTCACATCTTGGAGCAAACGGCATTGATGTCGTCAATGAGCTAGCCAAACGCTTTGATATGTCGGGACTTGAGGAAAAAGCATCACGTAAATAGCCGCTATCTCAATGCGGCAATGTAACAATCATATTAATTTCGGTCGCCTTAACAGTGGCGGCTCACTAGAAAGCAATGTTGGAGAGTGACTATGGGCTTAGGTGGTATTAGCATTTGGCAGTTATTGATTATTCTGGCTATCGTGGTCATGCTGTTCGGCACCAAACGTTTACGAAATATCGGTGGCGACTTGGGTGAAGCGATAAAAGGTTTTAAAAACAGCATGTCTAACGATCCCGATGAAAAAAAGCAAAATGACGATGAGCAAACATTGTCTGACAATGAAGGTGTCGAGGTTGATAACAAAGACAACGATAAATGATAAGACACTAGATGTTTGATATCGGATTTCAGGAACTACTTCTCATCGGCATAATGTCATTGCTCATTATGGGGCCGGAACGACTTCCGGGTGCGATTCGCACCTCGAGTCTGTGGATCGCCAGATTACGCCGTAGCTTTCAGCAAATTAAATCTGAGATCGAGCGGGAGGTTGGTGCTGATGAAATTAGACAGCAGATACGCAACGAATCAATAATGAAAGATTTGGAAAATACAAAAAACGCAATTCAAGAGCAAATTCAAATGGTCTCTGATGAGATCCCATCACAGTTTGAAAATTTACCCTACGATTCAAACAGCAGTGACACCAACGCCGCGCCAGAACCGGAAAGCAGTATTAGCCAAGAAGCTGATGATACGAACGTTATCGCGCCTGAAAGTAAACCATGACTGACACTGAAAAAAATCAAGACCAGGCGCAGCCATTGGTAAGCCACCTTACTGAGCTACGAGATAGATTGCTGCGCTGCGTATTGGCAATTTTAGTGGTCTTCTTTAGTCTCTTTTATTTCGCTAATGACATATATTATTTTGTTTCAGAGCCTCTGCGAGTATTGTTGCCAGAGGGAACTAGTATGATTGCTACAGAAGTAGCGTCCCCATTTTTAACGCCCTTCAAGCTAACTTTAGTCGCTTCGTTGATCCTTGCAATGCCTATTATTCTTTACCAAGTCTGGGGTTTCATTGCTCCGGGTATGTACCGTTCAGAAAAACGTATTGCCATTCCATTACTGGCTTCTAGCATCGTCTTATTCTACGCAGGTCTGGCCTTCGCGTATTACGTAGTCTTTCCGCTGATTTTTGGCTTTTTCAGCGGCGTAGGACCAGAAGGTGTCGCCTACACTCCTGATATTGCCCGCTTCCTTGATATCGTATTGAAATTATTTTTTGCGTTTGGCGTCGCCTTCGAAATTCCTATCGCAACTATATTGTTGATTTGGGCTGGTATCACAACACCTGAAACCCTCTCTGAAAAACGCCCTTATATTGTTGTTGGGTGTTTTGTGTTTGGCATGCTGCTGACACCACCCGATATAATTTCGCAAGCACTGCTAGCATTACCGATGTGGCTACTTTTTGAATTTGGCGTCTTCTTTGGTCGTTTTATTCACCCTCGAGAGGACGAAAAGACCACGTAACTTTACGTCGACAAGTTATTAGCAGGGTCTACTAGACGAGATAGCCGGATATCCTTCAGCGCCTGATTCTGAGTCACGAACAGCCCCTAGTTTTTTAGCAGCATGTATTAGATCATTCATATCGAATATCCCCACAATTTACCCAAAAGCCACCGTCGACCTGCAAATTGAGCGTAATAGATATCTCGTCAGCTTTCGATTATTGAAGTGCTTATTAAACCATAAGACCTCTTATTAATTCATATTCCCCTACAAATTCACTTCATTTTCCGCTACCCTGATCCCCCGTATGCGCTAATGGGAATGCCGGCAAGGCTCCATCCGCTAACCTATTTTAAGCACGTATCTTTGGTATTCAATCTAATGTTTGACAACAGCACCCTCTCTCAACTGAAACAATTAAAAAAAGACATCGAAGACAGCAAGGAATATGCTGAGGGCATTGTCAAAGGGACTCAACGCAAGTTCGGCTTCGTTGTATTGGCAGATGGCCGGGAAATTTTCCTCAATCCCGATGAAATGACAAAAGTTTTTCCTGGTGATAACGTCAAGATCCTGATCACCACGGAACAAAGCAAGACTAAAGACAAAAATGCTAAACCCAAAGTAAGCGGAGTTTTGCAGGCACTACTGCAATCCCCGCTTAAAGAATTTAATGGGCGCTATATTATCAAAGGGCAGGGGCATTTCGTCGAGCCTGACCTGCCGCAGCTGAATCGATGGATCTTTATACCTCCAGCTGCAAGAAAAAATGCCGCCGCAGGCGACTATATTCGTTGTAAATTAAGCCGTCATCCATATCCTAATGAAAAGCCGCAGGCAAAAATACTAGAGGTCATCGGCAATCTTGAGAAAAAAGGTATTGAGACAGAGTATGTAACGAGCAAATTCCAGTTGGACCCTGTGTGGAAAGATAACTGGGAAGAGTCCTTAGCCGATATAGACTTCTCACAACGTAAGGACATGCAAGACATACCCTTTGTTACCATCGATGCAGCTAGCACTAGAGATATGGATGACGCGTTGTATGTAAGTAAATCTGACAATGGATGGAGATTGCTGGTCGCTATTGCTGATCCCGGTGCATTTATTATTTCAAACTCTGAGCTGGATAAACAAATAGCTCAACGAGCAATATCAACATACATGCCCGGCTATGCTATCCCTATGCTACCCGCTAAGTTGGCTAATGATTTATGCTCCCTTGCCCCAGACCAAGTTCGCCCGGCACTGATTTGCCAGATTGATATCAACGCCACCGGGGACATCGTGAGCCACAATATCGTTGAGGCCGTAATGTCTTCTAAGGCAAAACTAAGCTACGACGACGTATCGAGATTTTTGGACCAGCGCGATGACACCATAACGTCGGCCGACTGCAGCAATCATGGCCATGTATTAACTCAGCTCAAAGAACTGTCCGATGCTCTATTAATAAATCGCAAAGAAAACCATTTAGTTATACCGAATCGCCCCGACCTACGTCTTGTTCTTAACGCTAACGGCAAAATGGATCGTATAGAACTGCAAAATAAAAATTCAGCGAGTCAAGTTGTTGAGGAGTGTATGATCTTAGCTAATCGTTGCGTCACCCAAATACTTGACGATGACGCGATTTTTGTCAGCCACCCGGGTTTTCGCCCGGAGCGAGTTGCCGATGTTTGTAAGCTAGCAGAAGAGCAGTTGTCGCTAACCGACATAGACGTCACTCAGCCGGATGGTTATCGACACATTATGAAATCTATTGATGATGATGCACTGGATTTTCCTCTTCGCGCCGTCCTGAGCCGCTTATTATCGAGGGCTAGGTTAAGTAACAAGCGCCTGCCACATTTTGGAATGGGATTATCTTCATATACTACTTTTACCTCCCCGATTCGAAAATATACTGATTTGTTAGTACACAGAATCATCAAAGAAAAGTTACGTGGCCTTCCTCCAACTCGCTGCAGTGATGAGCAGCTAGAAGCAATCCAGCAGCGACAGGATAACTCTCGGCAGGCTCGTTCACAGATGGAACAATGGCTAAAATGTCAATTTATACAACCGCTAGTCGGTCAAAATTTTATCGGGCGAGTGTCACAAATAAACAGTAATGGTTTTACTGTTCGTATAGATGAAAACCTCATTGAGGGATTTGTAGAAACACGAATTTTACCCGACAAATACAGCTTCGATCCAATGAGACTTAGGCTCAAGAGTAAAACACTCACCATAGAATTGGATCAAGCTATCGAGATCATTGTTAAGGAAGTCGATTGCGACCAACGCAGTATACGCTTTACTCTTCCGATAGCCGCTCAGCAAGCACAACCTGAAGCACAAAAGAAAGTCTCTGCCGATGGCACAAAATAAAGCATCACTAACGAGCCATTCGAGTAGTACACCTATTTATTGAGAGTAAGTATGTGTTAGCGATGAATATGAGGGCCATGACTTAGCTTTTTTGCGACGATCAATTGCTGTTGGTCCATTTTTCTTTTGACCTTCGCAACTAAAGAAATCATTTCATCAACTGGCATAGCCCGCAAAAATTCACCAATGTCTCGTCGGGGAGAATGAGTTAACGACCCTTCTATTGACTCGAGGCAGTCGATAATTCTCTCTTCGGTGTCATTCAATACCGATTCGGCATCAAAGATTAACTGGGTGAAAACATCTACGATCAACATCTCGTTGATAACACCTTTGTCATTGCTTGCCAGCGGCATTGCGATTTCCTCTTCACGATAACAGCGACGTTAAGCGCCATTGAATCACTTTCTCATTTTTAGTATGGACTACAATCAGAAAATTGCACAAAAACAGATCAAAAATGCTCTTCTGTTGACACATTTTGGGTCTGATTTACTAAAATACCGAGGAGAGTGGTTAAAAAGGTGCGTTCCCTGGCGTTCGAGGATAGGGAATAACATCACGAATATTGTCTAATCCGGTAACGTAACTGATAAGTCTTTCGAATCCGAGACCAAAACCTGCGTGTGGTACGGTCCCGTAGCGTCTCAAGTCTCGATACCACCAAAGGTCGCCGCCGATATTTTGTTCAGCCATTCTCGCGTCCAACACATCAAGTCGTTCCTCGCGCTGACTGCCGCCAATAATTTCTCCAATACCCGGAGCCAGCACATCCATGGCAGCTACTGTTTTATTGTCGTCATTCATGCGCATATAAAACGCTTTGATCTCTTTGGGGTAGTTCATCACGATGGTAGGTGCACCAATATGCTCTTCACACAAAAATCGTTCGTGCTCAGATTGCAAATCAAGACCCCATTTTACTGGAAATTGAAATTTTCGCGGTGCATTTTCAAGGATTCGAATCGCTTCACTATAATCGATACGCTCGAAATTTTGCTGCGACACTTTTTCTAAACGTTCGTGGCATGTCTTATCGACAAACTGGGTAAAAAACTCTATGTCGTCACCACATTTATTAAGCACGGCATTAAATAGATATTTCAAAAAATCTTCTGCCAGCGTCGCGTCATCATTTAAATCAGCGAAAGCTATTTCCGGCTCGACCATCCAAAACTCTGCTAGATGACGACTGGTGTTAGAATTTTCTGCTCTGAATGTGGGTCCAAAAGTATAAACTTTCGACATGGCCATACAAAACGCTTCAACATTAAGCTGGCCGGAAACCGTCAGAAAAGATTCGTCAGAGAAAAAATCTTTGGTAAAGTCTACACCACCATCAACACCGCGTGGAAGGTTAGTCAGGTCTAATGAGCTAACTCGGAATAGCTCTCCGGCGCCTTCACAATCGCTGGCAGTAATTATCGGTGTATTGACCCACTGAAAGTCTCTATCAAAGAAGTAGTTATGAATAGAGTTTGCTAGTACATTGCGAACGCGAGTCACCGCACCAAAGGTATTTGTCCTCGGACGTAGATGCGCTATTGTACGTAGATACTCAAAACTATGCCGCTTCTTCGCGACAGGGTAGGTCTCTGGGTCATCAACCCATCCTACAACCTCAACAGCCGTCGCCTGTATCTCGAAGTTTTGACCCTTGCCTTCAGAAGTCACCAGCATGCCAGAAACTCTGACAGAACAACCGGCTCCAGCTTGCAGCACCTCGGATTGATAGTTGTCTAGTGTAGTCGGGATCACTGCCTGAATGGCAGCAAAACAACTGCCGTCATGAATCGCCATAAACGAAATACCAGCTTTTGAGTCGCGCCGACTGCGCACCCAACCCTGAACTGTTACAACCGACTCTGATGCCACGCTTCCCGACAATAATGATTTTATCACAGTGGCTGACATGACAGCTTTGCCTCATACATAGATCAATGGATGTCATCGCCGACAAATTATGGCTATGACAGGGGGCGCTATTCTATCGCCATTCGTTGGGGGTCAAGAGATATCCACAACAAACGACAACTAGTTTAGCTGTGAGGACAACCAATCTTTTAGTGCTGGACCTGTACCCATATCCCAAGGAATTACATCTGCCTTGTTCTGTAGCTTGTACTCAACTAACTCTTCATTGAGACAAATGGTACCGGTAGCTATTACGTGAAAGACTATTAATAACTGGTTAGCTCGATGGAAAGCATAATTGCCAACAAATTCAGCGATTTCACCATTAAGACCAAGCTCTTCATTAACTTCTCGCAACACCGACTCTTCAGGTGTCTCTCCTCTCTCAAGAAAACCCGTGATTAAAGCAAACATGCCTTCTCTCCACTGGGCATTGCGAGCCAACAATACTTGCCCGTCATACTCTACAATAGCAGCAACGACCGGCGTAGGGTTATCCCAGTTAACAAAACCACAGGCATAGACACATTGGAGCCGAAGCTGGCCATCCAGATGCTCACTAACAACACCACCTCCACACTGGGGACAAAATTTAATGACATGTTGATTCATGTTTCGCTCTCGTTCATTCTATAGTCTACTTATAATGGCCGATAGGTTAATGGATAATATCGCTCCAGACAACCTACATGACAGCTTCATTATCGAACTCACACAATATCAGGAAGCTTTGAAGACTTTGCGCTGCTAGGGCCCTGCCACACCCTACTAATTATAACGTCAACAATATCACCCGGAGCATAAGCCTATTATGAACACGCTATTTGAACATGCCCGCTATCTGTCTTTGAGTACTCAAAAGAAAGATGGAAGCTATGTAAGTACACCCGTGTGGTTCGCCGCCGACGAATCGAACAGTATTTATTACGTTTTTTCTGCTAAAAAAGCAGGAAAAGTAAAACGGCTGAAGAATTTTTCAAGTGCCAGTATTGCGCCCTGCACGGTCTCGGGTAAAACAAATGTGGATTCAATACCGGTGACGGCAACACTGATGGTTGAGGCTGGTGAGGTTAACGATGCACACCAGCTATTAGTGAGAAAATATCGCTGGCAAATGCATCTTTTGGATCTGTTTTCGCAGCTATCGGGAAAGTATAACCAACGGCAATTTATAAAAATCACCGGCATGTAGATCAGGCGCTCACAATACCGGTTTTTACCAATAACTTACTGATTAAGATCGGCATCTTTCCAAAACTTCGTTCCCTTTACCGTAGCCTGAAGCGCGAGACCAGTGCCTGTCAGCTGATAGATTTTGATGCCGTCCAGAATGACTTCAGCGGCGACGGCCGCGCCTTTATCATCAGCCTTGGCAGCTGCATCTGCCTGTCCACCAAATGCCCAGCCACTATCAACGAATCGAGTCATCACTTCTCGATTATCGAAAACAAAAACTGCTCGGAAATCTTTTGCCCCCAAACCTAAACCAAGCCCAACTTCGCCCATTTTCATGTATGTATTGGTATTACTTGCGTTGTCGACAACAATGCCAAAACCATTTCCTACGCTGGCAAAAACGATATTGAAGTTGAGATTACTAAACACCGCATACCCTGGCGCCTTGCGAATCTCAGCACGGGTATCAGGCTTCAACTTATAGAGCTCATCAAGTACTTCGAGCTTCATAGTAGCGATGTGAGCCCGTTGCTCCTGCCTGGTTTTACCAGGCGCAGAACAAGCCGTCACCAAAACCACTAGCAGCAATGAGATATATCGTAGAGTTAATGACATAGTTGCCTCTCTTATTAAGTTGCGTTTACGCATTGAGATCTGGGATCAACTGCGCTTTGATGTGCTCGATATTTTGCTTCAAACGTAGCTTTTGCCGTTTCATCCTCTGCAATTTCAGCTGATCAAGATAAGGGAGCTGCTGCAGATTACTAATTTCAGTATCCAGCATACGATGTTCGGTTTGCAACTGAAAAAGTTGAAAACTGAGCGATGGAATATCGGTATTTTCCATGTAACGTAAAATAGCCTGTTAGTTGACAAAAAAACGGACGTTGGTCGTCAGTTAACCATCGACGCGGAGTCACTGAAATTAATAGGAGCTAGCATACTCGTCGTCAGGTTATCGTCAATTGGCTGTCAACAAAGCGCTTAATCGTATATTGGCCAATCTCATCCATCGAAGTAAATTCTAAACTGCACAAAACGCCATCATCGGCATCTTCTGTATTAATAACTCGCGCATAAATATCAGTGGTGTCAGCGCCCAGTAACTGCAGCGAAACCTCAATTTTTATCTCGGAAAATGGTACTAAGTCTATCGGGCTGCGCATCAGCAACCCCGCATATCCTAAATCAATCACTTCTCCGCGAAATTGGTCCGGCTGAACATGTTTGCCAAGCAAGCGACGAAAGTAACAGGGCATGTTGACATTCACCCGAGGGCTTTTTCGTATTTCCCGGCGTGGAACAGTGATCGCTCTCGGCCGAGTTGTACCCATCAGATCATACAGATTGACCGGCTCCCGCTTACCTTTGACATGCACCTTGTTCGGCTCTCCGACCAAGACAAAAGCCTTCGCCGCGCGATAGGTATTTTCACTGATAAGAATCTGGCCACGGAGGCTTTGCGCTTCAATCCGCGACGTCAAGTTAACCTCATCACCAATCACTGTATACTCTCTATGGTGCTCCGAACCGACGGACCCCGCAACGACCTCCCCGGTATTTATCCCAATTCCCATAAACATCTCAGGCAGACCCAGACCGATATTTTGCTGATTGAATTCAGACATAGCACGCTGCATCTCAACGGCGCAGGCAATTGCGCGCTCAACATCATCTGTGTCACTATTGGGCGCCCCGAACAACACCATAATAGAGTCACCCATCAATTTATCGATAGTGCCGCCATGCCGGACAATGACATTCGTCATTCGAGAAAAATAGCGATTTAACAGTTCCATCACTGTCATCGCTGAAAAAGTTTCAGCAAGGGCCGTAAAGCCGCGAATATCCGACAACAAGATAGTTACGCGCCGAGATTCTGGGATCGTGCTGTCAAATTCGTTATCGCTGAGTAGCGTTTCAATGGTGTCAAGCAAGTCAGATCTGGCGTTATCTCTCTCAAGCTCCGCAGGGATATAAGCTTGCACTTCGTCACATATCTTACTCGCCAACACTCTTACATTATTGGTGTTTTTTACCATAACCACTTGATCACTATCCCCTTAGATCACTATCTTTTAGTACGTTTCGACCCTTCGATATCACTTATAACACTATTAAACAGCGAAGACTAATAACCAAATCCGATCCTAAAAATCGCCATGAAACGAAAGGATTATAAACCATAGAAACAACGTCATTCTTTCTAATGTAAACAACAGCTTGAAAAATGAATACCGCTCCCGCAGGGGCAAGGCTCATCGTGAGCAACCGGCTCTAGGGCCAAAAACAATTGCTCGGCGTTGAAGTCCCAGGAGCCATCGGCCCATATACCGCCCATCGTAGCGTAGGTGTTTAATACCTTCGAAAATAGCTCGTAAGCCTGAGCTAAATGATCACTGCCCAGATCGACTTCGTCGTCAAAGCTTAACTGGCGGGCGCTAGCCGCATCAGCAAATGTAGCGGCAAGATTAAGCGAGGCATCAATATCGTCAGTCATGGCAATATCATTCACATCATCAATGGTAATCAACCAGACATCTTCTAAATACTGATGTCCCATTAACAAGCCCTCGCACCACTCCGCAAGCTCATTTTGCCAACGCTCTGAGTAAATGGAGTCGAACGGTAAAAATCGCCTCTGTTGAGCCCTCTCGGCAATATAGACAGCCAATGAAACGACTTGTGAAAAAAAATCGCGAGCCTCAGTTTCATTATCAAACTGAGGCTCGTCATTTAACCAGATCAAATCAAACCACTCTGATGGTTTAATCAGCTCTGGTGAGCAAGCAACAGCAAACAGGAAGCCTTGCAACTGATGAAAGCTGATCACGGCTTCGTGACCTTGCAATTGCTCCAGCGTCTCGCGCAGTGATTTCTCCTGTTGCTTATTAAATGTCATGGGAACTAACGATGCCTGCACTTATGTATAAAATTGGATAAACATAGACAGTAGCCATGATGACTGTCTTTTTTAACTCACTAAGAAGCGTTGAGTAATCCCGGATTATCACCGAGGAAGTTTTCAACCGTGTCCACAATAGCCTGTGTTTGCCGATCTATCTCGAAGTTTACTCGATCGCCGATCCTCTTAGTACCATGCGTTGTCACGCGTAAGGTTTCAGGGATATAACAGACAGTAAAGGCGTTTTCAGACTTGTTAACATCGGCTATCGTCAAACTGCATCCATTTAAGCCTACAAAACCCTTTGGAAAGATATATTTCATTTTTTCAGCGGCCACCCGATAGCTGATAAAACAATTATTCTCTGGCTGGTCAATGGCAATAACTTCTGCACAACCATCAACATGGCCGGATACGATATGACCACCTACCTCCGCACCCTGTTTAGCAGAGCGCTCAAGATTCACAACATCCTCGGCATTAAGCTCTCCTATTGTTGTCAGCGACAAAGTTTGTTGCATAACATCAAAATTCACACAACTCCCCTCAATAGTAGCGACAGTCAGGCATACTCCATCAACACTGACGCTGGCGCCGATGGCCAGACCTTCCACTAACGCCGCCGGTAAATCAAAACGTAGCGTATTTAGTCCCGGCTTACGCTCTACCGATAAAATTGGAAAAGAACCCTGTACAATACCTGTAAACATAAAATGACCCAACTAAACTACAAACTCGATAACTTTGAAGCGCTATAGTAATGCAATAGAATCAAGCCGCATAGGCTAACCCTGCGATCGATCAACTTAAATCACCACAACAAAGGGCAAAACGATGGATGAAGAAATTCAACAAATAACCGCAATCTATCACATGATAGTAGAGTTTTTTGTCACTTACAGTTTTCAGTTAGTAGGCGCAGTTCTGATTATCATTATTGGATTTTGGTTGGGCGGAAAAGTTGCCAACTTGATTCATAGCATCTGCCAACGTCACTCATTGGATGTCACACTCAGCACATTTTTGGCCAACACAGCCAAAATTCTTGTCATAGCGATAATGTCGGTCATTGCCATGGGGAAAATTGGTATCAGCATCGGCCCATTTGTCGCTGCTCTTGGCGCGGTATCGCTGGGAGCTGGTCTCGCCCTCCAAAGCCCTCTATCAAATTACGGTGCCGGCCTTAATCTTATACTCACCCGTCCCTTCGTTGTTGGCAATACTATATCTGTGCAAAATGTAACCGGCATAGTCGAGGAAATACAGCTCGCTTATACCCGCTTGACCAATGAAGATGGGATAGAAATCACTATTCCTAACAAGCACATTATTGGCGAAGTCATTCACAACTCTCGCGCTGACACATTAATAGAGCTAGAAGTGGGTATCAGCTACAATGCTGACCCGGAGCAAGCGGTGCTCGTCATAAAACAAGCATTGGCAGGCTTACACGTTGACAGTGAGCGCAACAACCCTGTTGTCGGTATCGATAGCTTTGGTGATAGCAATATCACTTTAGCAGCCAGACTATGGGCGCCAACCTGCAACCATTTTCGAGTTCGTTATCAGGCAAATAGTGCCATCTATGCCGCTTTAAAACAGGCAAAAATAGAAATTGCATACCCGCAACGAGAAGTGCGTATGATTTCCTAGCAGGATAACTAGTGACCTAGCTCCAGACTTTTCGGTAAAGCTGCTCGATATCAAACTGTTCGGGAATCAGCGGATTATTGTTCGGCGAACCGGATGCTAGCGCCTGCTCTGCCATCGTTGTTATCACATCAGCATAGTCCGTCTCCGAAATTCCAAACGTTTTCGGTGACGGCACTTGCAAGTCACTATTCAACCGATACAACCCGTCTAGTAGCTTGATACCGGCATCAGCGTCACTATCCGACAAACTGGCCAAATCCATTGCTCGAGCGCACTCTGCATAGCGGCTGACAGATCCAGGTAATGAATATTCTGTTACCGCAGGCATTAACATGGCATTGCTCAAGCCATGAGGTACGTGAAAAAAGGCCCCCAGTGGCCGACTCATACCATGAATCAGTGTTACCGAAGAATTCGAGAATGCAATGCCACCCTGGGTTGCGGCCAACATCATAGCTTCTCTTGCCACTTTGTTGTCTGGGTTATCGCAGGCGATTCGGATATTGCGAGCAATCGATGACATAGACGCCAACGCAATAGTGTCAGTGAAAGCATTGGCCTTACGGCTTATGTAGGCTTCCATTGCGTGACAAAGACTATCGATTCCGGTGTCCGCCGTTAGGCGATAAGGCATGGTCATTGTTAGCTCAAAATCTACTAGCGCAGCGGTGGGCATTAAACCTGAACCTAGGCACATCATTTTTTCCTGGGTTTCTGTATCAGTAACCACCGTCACTCGGGTAGCTTCAGAGCCTGTTCCTGCCGTCGTTGGAATCGCAATAATAGGCACGCCAATCGGCACGGGATTAGGCGCTTTATAATCACGCATTTTGCCACCGTGAACCGCTAAAACCGCCAGTGCTTTAGCCGTATCAATCGAACTACCGCCCCCTAATGCCACCACTGAATCGAAGTCGCCTTGCTGCCAACTTTCCATTGCTGCGGCAATAGAGTCTGTTGTCGGATCGGCAACACAGTCAGTAAAGGTACCAAATTCTACGTTGGATTTTTCTAGTCCACTGGCTATCTTATCAACATAACCGCACTGCGCCATAAAAGGGTCAGACACTATCATTGGACTCGAAAGGCCCATCTCTAACAACACCTCTGCCAGTTGGCTGCTAACTCCAGCGCCGATGCGCAGTATTCGGGGTAGGTATATCGATGAAGCAGTCACAATGAAATCTCCTATGAATTTTCGGAACACGGTCAGCGTAAATTGTGCTGTCCTAGTGATTCTGATACACCATCTTATAGGATAAGACCCAACAGGGGCAGGTAAATTATCACTGCAAACGAGTTCCAAAGACGGGTAAGATCGTTGCCATCAGTCTTGTATCTCACTCACGCAAGGACCAATCTAACTATGGCTTTAACAGACTCCCTTTGCGCCCATGATTACGTTGTCATTGGCGGTGGTATCGTCGGTATTTCTACGGCTTTACATTTGAAACAGCAACAACCTTCCAGCTCGGTCCTTCTTATAGACAAAGAGTCGAAGGTGGCGAAGCATCAGACAGGTCATAACAGCGGTGTAATTCATGCCGGAGTTTACTACGAACCAGGCAGTCTAAAAGCAGACTTTTGCAAGCGAGGCGCACTATCAACCATAGAGTTTTGCCAGAAAAATAATATTCCATACCAGCAACCAGGAAAATTGCTCGTCGCTACCAGTCCCATTGAACTGCAACGAATGGCAAATTTAAAACGACGATGTGAAGACAACGGCATAGCTGCAAAAACACTGCAGTCTCAACAATTACGCGAACTTGAGCCCAATATTGTTGGCTTAGGAGCACTGCAAATCGATCAAAGCGGCATTGTTGATTATCCACAAATCGCTCAAGCGATGGCTAAACAATTCCAGTTGAGCGGAGGGGAGCTTCTACTCAGCACCGAGTTACTCGGCGCTATAGAGCGGCCTGAAGCCATAGAACTATCGACCTCACAAGGCACCATCAATACATACCAGCTTATTTGTTGTGCCGGTCTGATGGCCGATCGCCTTACTCAGATGTTAGGCATTGAAACCAATTTTGCCATTGTCCCCTTTCGCGGAGAGTACTATCAGCTTCATCATCGGCATCGGCATATCATCAATCATTTAATCTATCCCATTCCCGATCCTGAATTGCCCTTCCTCGGCGTACACCTAACACCGATGATTGATGGCAGTATCACTGTTGGTCCAAACGCAGTCTTAGGTTGGAAGCGGGAAGGTTATGGCAGTATCAATTTTTCTGTCAAAGACAGCTTAGCGTTACTGAGTTTTCCCGGTTTTTGGCATCTTGGGAAGCGTCACTTTGCGTCAGGGTTGATAGAGTACAAGAATAGCTTCTACAAGCCGGGCTATTTAAAACTGCTCAACAAATATTGTCCCAGCATAACTATCGACGATCTTAAACCTTATCCTGCAGGCGTCAGAGCGCAGGCTGTGCTTAATGACGGTAGCTTGGTCCATGATTTTCTGTTTGCCGAATCTAAACGTAGCTTGCATGTTTGCAATGCGCCGTCACCAGCAGCAACATCGGCAATTCCAATCGGCCAGCATATCGCTGAATTAATGACGAAAAAATCAGCGGCGGCGTTGGGTTGAGGCTATCTTTACGGGGGAAATAAAAAACTAGATAGACGCCTGATGCCTACCATACTCACCGGCTCGACTTTAACGAGAAACACTTCGGGTATTACACAACCAAAAATCGTTTAACTTTATTTATCAGCTAGGGTGTCGGTAATTCAAACCGCTATTACGATAGCTTAGTTTTTTCCAGCTCTAATCTATACAGGGTTACTATCATTATCTGACTCCATTCCATGAATAGTAACAACATTGGCCGACGAAGAAGCAAAACGATACTGCGCTAACGCCTGATATTCCTTAGAATAGTACCAAGCATTTGCATCTATCTTTGATGGAAATTCAATCAGCACCGTTCGAGTGGCACCCCAACTACCTTCCAGCAATTGCGTGCTTTCATCCACTGCAAGCATCTTGCCCTTAAACTTCTCGAAGATAGCCATAAACCCATCCTCATATTTAGAATATTGCTCCCGGTCATCAATCTGAATCTGAGCAACAATATATGTAGCCATAGTCAAACCTTAGCTCAATATCTTACGACGATAAAAAAATCATCCGAACAATTTAATTTTTTTTGATAGCCACCAATACTTAAGATTGAACCATTCGTCTAACGGAGCATCAATCAGCAAGCAACAAAGTCCCTATTTTTTCTGTCAGAGCAAACATTACAACTCGCACCCCCACGATATTGTAGGCGTGCGTTCACCCCCTACGGCGATTAATATGAATGCAGGCGTACCGGCAAACTGGAAATCCCATGTACAAAACAGGAAGGAATTCGTTCGGGCGCACCGACCACCTCAATCGTTTTAAAGCGCTTCTGAATTTCTTCCCACAATACTCGCAACTGCATCTCTGCTAGACGATTTCCCATACAGCGATGTAAGCCAAAACCAAAGGAAATATGATTACGGGCTCGTTCTCTATCGATCAAGAATTTATTGGGATTGGGAATGGTGCGCTCATCACGATTACCTGATGCGTACCACATAATTATTTTGTCACCTTTCTTAATTTGCTGACCCTCAAATTCATAATCACGAGTGGCCGTGCGCCGCATATGCGCGAGAGGCGTAACCCAACGAATGATCTCGGAGACCATATTGGGTATGTGTTCTGGGTGACTGCGCAACTTCTCATACTCAGCAGGATTTTCGTTCAGTGCCAGCAGTCCGCCAGTAATTGAATTACGGGTTGTATCGTTACCGCCAACGATTAATAACAGAATATTTCCCAAATACTCTTGCGGGCTCAGGTTCTTAGTTGCATCACCCCTAATCATCATCGATATCAAATCATTGCCAACAGGATTTTCTTCACGCTCTTTCCACAATTGCAGAAAATAGTTTAGGCATTCAATCAGTTCTTGTTGACGCTCTTCTTCTGTCTCTATCAATCCCGCACCCAACCGCGCAAATGTCACATCTGACCAGTGAGTTAATTTATAGCGATCCTCAAATGGAAAGTCGAACAACGTCGCCAGCATTTGGGTTGTCAATTCGATTGATACCCGATCAACCCAATTAAATGTTTCTCCAATCGGTAGTGAGTCCAAGATATTTACAGCCCGCGACCGGATGGTAGATTCAAGCTCTTTCAGATTAGGCGGCGCTACAACATTTTGCACAGCTCTGCGCTGATCGTCATGTTTCGGCGGGTCCATCGCAATAAACGTCGGCGCAGTAAAATCGCTGTCTTCTGCTGGATCTGAAATTGTAATGGATGGAAAAGACGAAAACACTTCCCAGTTTTTTTCAACTTTCATAATGTCGTCAAAACGTGTTATCGACCAGTACGGTCCAAATTCGCTGCTCTTGCAGTAATGCACTGGGGCATCATTGCGAAGACGAGTCAAATAATCCCACTTTGCGTCATTAATCCATAGGTCTACATCGCTAACATCAATATCTTCCAATGGCATAGTCGCAGGATCATAATCCAGCATGCTTATTCTTTCTAGTGAACCCATACGCTATTAAACTCCTTTAAATGAACAGATAGATATCAAAATGTACCGATAAGACAGACAAAATGTCGTCCAATATTTAGCCAAAGGCGCACTTTACCAGATTATGACCGGTTTTCAATCAGCGAAAGCCTACCATTGTACAGCCACTTTTTCGAAAGTAATCTCGAGAGAGACAGTACTAAAACTTTCAAGTGACTCGGTAATCAGTCCCAATTGTGTCACCTTTTCCAAAGCGTCCACAATTTCAACGGATGCATTAAGGGCGTGAACACGGGGGCATTGTTCGGCAATCTTATTGAGCAAAGTAATATTAGTAATAGTAACGCTGTATGGGACTAGCCAATACAGTGAACTGATTACCTGAATTACTCAGTGTTTAACGGCAGCGTTGCAGTCAATCATTAACCCTGATCTGAATAAAATGTTCACCGATAGTCAAAGCTATAATCTTATATTGATCGCCCCTATTCGTTCATTGACTTAGCTCAACAATAGCGATGCCACACATTGCTGCATTTCCTGATGCCCACTGGATGGCGATTGGTAGTATGCTTACGGTATAAAAGGCGCTACACGTTGGCTTCATTATAATTTTGAGAATCAGACAGCGAGGAGTTCCAGTGCCCAGTATTAACCGGCTTGAGGAAAAATGCATTCTTCCAAGCCAGGCAACGAAATGTTGAACTACTTTGAGAACGATCACCCTCCGAAACTTTTTTGCATCCTGCAGACGTATTCTGTGAGTGCCTAAGTGACAATGATGGGGTTCAACTGGAAAATGAATACGGCAAAGTTGCTACTAAAGTATTGATTCAAAAATCCATGAAACCCGGGCATATCAGAGTTCCTCATGCTTGGTGGTATCCAGAACTTGGCGGTTCGGAAAATCTCACTTGAACTCTAGTCTCCGGCGACGCCGCGTAATGTTCAGACGCTGGCAAATATTTTGATACGGAGCACGCTGTTCCGCATTTCAAGGACTTTCTAGGACCTCTTGTTAAGCTTGTTCCGCCACAAAATTTCTCAGCTATTACATTAGATGATACTATTTAATGATTAAACGCTGGCCGAACGGTCACTATTAAAACCAAGCCCTTCACACTAAGGGGCCTGGCGGACCTTCTTGGCATTTTTTGGTTCCGTTGAAGGGCTGCCAAATTTCTTCAAGACTTCGTAATAGATCTGAGCAATTGGCGAGAAAACCGAATCATCTTTGCACATAGTACGGAATAGTTTATCGGCTTCATCTTTGTATTTTTTTCGCGGCTTAAGCTTTCGTTTTCGCATTAGCTGATAAAAAGCATCGTGAACCAGGGAAGCTCTTAGATTTTCATCGGTGTCAATAATTAGCCCTGAGGTCCCATCCCAAGCGTAGCCGTCTTTAACAGTCAAACTGCCGTCACTTTTTAGCAAAATAAACTGCGTGTCTATTTCTGTTGGAGGCCGTATCCGGGTTTGGATATGGTAGTCCCTATCCAGTTGGTACTTATATCCCGACCTATAAAATATTTTATCATCTGTCATTACTCGTCCTCCGTTACAAGTTTACAATCCCACTGCGCCAACCACTCAAACTAATAGAAGGCGATATTTTCACCTGTCGCTGGCTCACTCTATTTTCCCCAAATCTCTTGCAAACGTTTATCTCGACCACAATTCCATCGATAAGCCTTATAACGGATAGGACTTTTTTTGTAAAAATCCTGATGATAACTTTCTCCGCCTTTAATGGGATAAAAAGTTGATGCCTTGAGAATGGGCGTAACGACTTCTAAATCAGGGAACTGATCGATTACCTGTCGTTTCGATTGTCCGGCGATTTGTTCTTCCTCATCACTAGCGACGAAAATAGCACTCAGATAGCTAGGTCCTTTATCACAAAATTGGCCCCTCTTGTCGAAAGGATCAATGTTTATCCAAAAGTTCTCCAATAATTTCTCATACGTTATTATCTCCGGATCATAGGTAATTTCAACAGCTTCAAAATGTCCTGCGTGATTGCCATTGTAGGTCGGGTTTTTCGCCGTGCCCCCAGTAAACCCAGAAACAACGTCGGTAACACCCTCAAGCTTTTCGAAATCCGACTCCATACACCAAAAACAACCGCCCGCCAATACGGTTGTGTCCGCTGTAACGTCAGCGTTATAAAGCAACATACTCGTTATTAAAAAAAATACCCTTCCGTATTTCACAAAGATTCTCCGTCGTATCACAGCCACTAAAATGAGACCCTACTTATGTTAGCTGTTGATTTAACTGGGTCAGTAGACACTAATTATTGATCGACATAGTGACATTACTAGATCATGCTAGCTACTAAAAGTGTAGCTTGAATCGAATAAAAAAATCATATGATGTCGGAAATACGATCAGCTACATCAGGTTAGCCTATCGGTAGTATGAGCGGAACAACGAGGCCTTAGCGGATAACCTAAGTCTAGATAAACGTGGAGTACCGCCGGTCAACATGTAATGATGATTCCGTCATTCATTGAGCAGCAAATGGGAGGGTGTGATGCTGATATTTCGCCAACTGTTTGATCCTATTTCGTCAACGTATACTTATCTAATCGGGGATGCGGGCGAAGCCGTGCTGATCGACCCGGTTTTTGAACAGGCACAGCGCGATGCCGCACTGATTAATGAGCTCGGCCTACGGCTGGTTGACACGATCGAAACTCATGTTCACGCTGACCACATTACCGGCGCATGGCTACACCGGAAACGCTTTGGTAGCCGCATTTGCCTGGCTCTTGCCAGTGATGCGACGGGAGCCGATCGGTATTTGGAGCATAACGATCATGTCACGTTTGGCAAACGGCATCTGCAGGTCCGTGCTACGCCCGGTCATACCAACGGTTGCATAAGCTTCGTGCTCGACGATGAGACTATGGCATTTACCGGCGACTGTCTGTTAATTCGCGGCAGCGGTCGCACCGACTTTCAACAGGGTGATGCAAAATCCATGTTTCATTCAATTCACACCCAACTACTGACTTTACCGGTAACTTGTTTGTTATACCCCGGTCATGATTACCGTGGACTAACTGTAACCAGTGTCATCGAGGAACAGCGTTATAACCCGCGTCTGGGCGGGAATATTATTGAAGAAGATTTCGTGGTCTATATGCAAAATCTCAATCTTCCACATCCACGTCAGATTACCGAGGCCGTGCCCGCTAATATGCGCTGCGGTGAACCACAGGAAGGAGTTCTGGATAACGGGAGGCAAAACTGGGCAGTGCTGGCCTACACCTTTGCCGGAATCTGGGAAATAACATCGCAGGCACTTGAAGAGGTCGCGAATCAGGTGCAGATTTTAGACGTCCGTGAAGCGACCGAATTTGACGGGCCGTTAGGTCATATTAGTGGTGCGCGCCTATTGCCGCTAGCTGCACTGGCTGAAACAATTCAGGAGATTGATTGTACCCGGCCCATTGTCACAGTCTGTCGTTCAGGAGCGCGTTCCGCACAGGCATCGGTACTGCTGCAAAAAGCGGGGTTTTCAAAAGTCGCCAACCTTGCCGGCGGTATGCTGCGATGGCGTGCCAACCATTTTCCGGTAATCGGCGGCACCGACTAACAGTAAACTGCGTACCGATAGAGGTGCTGTCAAAGAAGTAGCCGCCTATCGCTACCGCTATTCAGAGTTGCTTCTCGGTAGCTACGCCTCACGCGTTTATTTTTCTATGGTCAGAGACCTAAAACGGCCTTACAGATAATGTTTTTCTGAATTTCATTGCTGCCACCATAAATAGACGCTTTACGATTATTAAAATAGCGCGGTGCACTGTTTGCTGCCATTCCTGGCCCTATCGCCTCGCCATCAAAACCATCAGCAAACTGCTCTTTAACAAAGGGAAGTGCATAATAACCGGCCACTTCAACGTAAAGTTCATCAATCGCTTGATTAACCTCCGTGCCCTTAATTTTCAGAATTGAGGATTCAGCCCCAGGTGCCTTCCCGGTAGTCACCGCAGATAGTGTTCGCAAATCAGTGTATTCAAGAGCAAGCAATTCAATTTCTACTTCCGCCAGTTTAAAGGCAAACTGAGGAGTATTGATCAAAGGTTCTCCCCCGTCATTAGTTTCTGCGGCAAGTCGCTTAACTCGCTCGAGCCGCTGTTTAGATATTGCCACACGGGCAATACCAGTGCGTTCATGGGTCAGTAACACCTTAGCGTAAGTCCAACCTTGACCTTCTTCCCCTATAAGATTTGCAGCCGGTACGCGCACGTTGTCGAAGTGTATTTCATTAACTTCGCGCAACCCATCAAGGGTGAGAATCGGTGATACTGTAATTCCCGGATCATTCATATCAACCAGCAAAAAACTGATCGCCAGTTGGTTTTTTACATCGGCCGCGCCAGTCCGCACCAGACAAAAAATCCAATCGGCATGATGGCCTAGAGTGGTCCATGTTTTTGTACCAGTAACCACATAATCGTCACCATCGCGCACAGCCGTGGTTTTTAGTGACGCGAGATCAGAACCAGCGTTGGATTCGGAGTACCCCTGGCACCACCAAACCCTACTGGCGAGAATATCGGGAAGGAACCGTTGCTTTTGTTCGTCACTGCCGTAACTGTAAATAACCGGAGCTACCATCTTCAAGCCAAAAGGAACAACATCGGGGCCGCCAGCAGTAGCGCATTCACTGGCCCAAATATATTTTTGTGTTGGAGTCCACCCCGTGCCCCCATGCTCAATCGGCCAATTCACACCTGCCCAACCCTGAGCGTGCAGAATCTGCTGCCAGCGCACATGGTTCTCCTTGGTTAATGCCTTGCCGGTTAGCATTTTTTCACTGATGTCAGCCGGCAATTGATCCCTGAGGAAGTGTTGAACCTCTTGTTGAAACAACAGTTCTTGTTCTGAAAAATCAATATTCATAGCGACCCCTAAACCCATTCTTTTTTCGACAGCACAAACGTTAACTGATACTAACGTGTAAGAAAGACAGTCGCCAAGAGTTTTGTCTGATCCACTAAGGTACTCCTTTAGTTCGCAGCGGTGATTTTACACTGTCGTCATACCCGAAGGCTCCATCCCAACACAAAAAATGTGTGTAACAGTTTTGACAATATATATCGGAAGAAAACATACCGAGCCAGACTTTTTTAGTCATATGAGTTAGAGCTGTTTGACGATAGTGCCATTTTCATCTTCTTTTACTATATTCCAGCCTGCTTTAATGTACAGATCAGCAACATCAGTAAGCGCATGCAATCCTTTTGCAATACCATGCAAAGCATGGATAAGATCAGTTGCTATACCCTGACCTCGACTTTCAGGCCGTATATACAATGCATTAAGCCATATCACGACGTCATTGCTGTCAGGTTTTTGATAGCGCGTAAATGCTGCCCCACCAATCACCTGATTATGCTCCACCACCACCATCGGGTTTGGTATGCTTAAGCCAAATTTTGTTGACTCAAATGCTTCCATGTCATTCCATTCGCCAACAAGCATCGAATATAACTGTTTGGAAAAATCAGAACCAATCTCTGTCTCAATTATTTTGCGCATGCATGCATGTCTCCTAAGTTGGCTTATTGCATGTTGGCCGCTGACACTTTACTGAGCCGGAGTGCACTCATGTAACACCCTGAATTCCAAACCAGCCTTGCGGTGCATTATCGCGCTCTGGTATTCAGGCGAGCTGAACATATCAATATAGGCTTTCCTCGACGGATACCTAACTATTATCACTTCATCATAGTCTTGTGATTCGTCACCAACAAACAAATGATCGCAGACTCCTCGATACACCAAACAGCCACCGAGCTCGATTATTTTGGGAAGTACGGTCTTGCCATACTCATTGTAAGCATCACGTCCAGTTCTACCTTCCGTGTTTTCAATCGCAGATTCATACAGCGCCATAGGGCGATACTTAAGGAGATTTACCATATCAAACGGCGAAGCCGATGGAGCTGTTTTTATCTCTTTCAGCTGCATATGTGTCGGTTCTGTGGATATCATAGCGGTTTTCTTTTTTCTGTTACTGATTAAGTTTTAAAGACACAGTCCTACGGGACTGGGTATCTAAATGATTATTATGCATTTGAAACTTTACATCGACTTGCAGAATTCTGTATTTTTTTTGATTATCCCTACCAGCACAAAAGGCCGAAACATTAAAACTTCCGAACATAACATCCGAGAATTCAAATGTTGAGTGTCTTATTTTATTAGGCATGAGTACTTCATTTAGACCGTATCTATCGCCAGCGATGGTTTTGATACCGTGGATTTTACAACTACCGAGATTATAATAGACAACTGTCTCTACGTGACTTTTAACTTTCAGTTAATACACGGCATGGCGTTCTATAGGGTTTCAAAGAAATGTGGTCTGTCGCTTAGGCGCGGGAAGTTATCGATGCAGTCGGTTGTTGCCCAGCGGTATCATTCTGCTATCGGGCACCTAAATCAGATCATACAGTGAGAAAAACGCTGTAATTGTTGAGTCACTCGGGTGAAAAAACGGTGAGGGTTTCTAACGCGTAATAAAAGATAATGGCAACGGTAGCTTCCTTCATCAAGCCATAGACCAGAAACAGGTTTATGGTCTTCATATACTGTGAGGTATGGTTCAATTTTATAAATGCACTATTCGATTAGTGGAACACTTCACTAGTAACCTCACAACTCTCAAAGTCTTCATAACGACAAGCTTCCATCCACATGGGCCATTCCATCGGTAATACGTTGTCGATAGTTTGATGCGCTTGAGTTTGCAAGGCTTCAGGTAAGGTGGTGATAAAGTCCAACAGTTGATTCATGTTGTCTCTGGCCAAGTGCAAAACATCGATATCGTCTTGGTGTTGTGCCCAAATAATACTGTTTTGAAGATTCGCTATATAGTTGTGCAGCATGCTATTGCCTCTTATTCCACTTTCTTCTGATGCTTAGGTATCGTGGAAAGCAAAGATCAAGCCAAAGTCACAGCAACCACAGCTAAAGGCGGTAACCGATTGAAATTTATAGAAAATAGATAGTTTAGATAGAACGAGTGCAATGAAAGCGGGGGTGGCCTCTGACGGCTATTTGACGTTTTTGCGGGTGGCAGGCATTGACGAAACTGGGTTCTGTCAATAAAACTACCTGCGTATTAACGACTGGCAGGTAACTGCTGAAGTGCTGCCTGCTCGCAGAGCGAGCTGCATTATTTCGGACTCGCTTTAGCCATTCACTATGCGTCTGCCATCGGTAACACTAAGCGGTAAATATTGCGCCATATATGCCGTTTTCGCAGCAGCGATAGCCTCATTACCGCTACTACCGGATCAACGATCTGTCAGTAGTTACCGCTCCCTGTCCGATCGTTTTGGGAAGTTTTATCGGGGTAGGGGTGTATCGCCAGAACAATTCCTCTCTACGCTACATGGGTTGATTCACCTTCAGTGCGAGCAATAATGACTGCGCCGCAAGAATCACTATACACATTTACAGCCGTTCGCATCATGTCCAAGATACGATCAGTCACCAGTAATAGGCCAAGTCCCTCCAGAGGCAGTCCCATCACCCCCAGAATAACAGTAATAGCTACTAGGCTGGCCGCGGGAATACCCGCGACACCGATCGACGTCAATAACGCAACCAGCACAATCGTAAACTGTTGAGTGATACCGAGATCAATACCGTAAGCCTGGGCAATAAACATAGCAGCAACGCACTCGTAGAGAGCCGTGCCATCCATATTAATAGTCGCCCCCAGAGGCAATACAAAGCTTGTTGTACGGTTGGAGACACCCGCTTGTTTCTCTACGGTTTCTAAGGTTAATGGCAGTGTCGCTGAGCTCGACGCTGTTGAGAAAGCGGTTAGCATGACCGGCGACATTACCCGCATAAATCGTCCCGGCTTTACCCCGCCCACAAAGTGTAATAACAAGGGCAGCGCAACAAAAGTATGGATCAACAACGCAGCAACTACAGAAAAGAAAAATATCAGTAGTGGCGAGAATGCCGAAAAACCAGTAGCAGCGACAGTTTTTGCCACCAAACCAAACACTCCCAATGGCGCGAATTTCATCACCCACATTGTAATAAGCATCATAGTGTCAAAAATAGCCTGCCAAAATGTTTTTAATGACTCGCTTTTATCACGGTCAATGCGAGTCATGAAAAAGCCAAATAACAAACCAAAAAATATCAGACCCAACATCTGACCGCCAGCGGCAGCGGCGACAATATTCGTTGGAACCAAGCGCAAAAATACCGCACTGATATCACCTGCGCCTCGACCTTCAACTTTTTCAACAACGCCAGCCAATGCATCTTTGTCAATGGTCAGATTAAGTTGTTCGCCCGCCGCTTTGCCGTCTATTATTCCAGGTGTCGTTATATTAACTACGGTTAGACCAATAAGTATCGCTAACAGACTTGTGGTGGCGTAAAACAAAATTGTTTTACCACCAAGACGACCAAGACCTTCGCTATCACTAATGCCAGATATACCCGTGATGATTGATGACAGTATTAACGGCACAATAATCATTTTCAATGCATTTAAAAATAGCGTACCAATAAACTGATACATAGCATAAAAGGTAACACCAAATATTTCTGCATCCGTGCCTGTCAATAATCCAGCAGAGATGGCTGCAAAAATTGCGATGAGGATTTGCCAATGAAGTGCTAATTTTTTCATAGTAAAACCATTCTAGTGGATAGTGATCTCAGGTGATTGTAAACACTTGCTAGGGCTCTAGCAGTTGCAAAATTTTCTGTCTGCCAAGCTCTTGCAAACGACGAATATTATTCTCTGGTATAGCCTCTGGATTAGGATATGTCTCCAGCACTCGCGACAATTGCTCTTCCCGTATAAAGTGTAGCATGGGAAATGGCGAGCGATTGGTATAGTGACTGGCATCATCTACAGCCATTCCCTCGAAACAATAATCAGGATGAAAACTCGCAATTTGGATCACGCCTTCAAGCCCGACCTGCTGCAATAGTTCGTTAGCAATTTCAACAAACGACCAAAAATCATCAAACTCTTCAAGACCATTGCAGAATACTAACAGACTGGTGGCAATCAAATGCTCATCATTTTGCTGCAACAAATCTAGCTCTCGCAACACAGCAGAAAGCATATCTTCCAGTTCGCTACTGTCACAGATCTCTAACCGTAATCGGTCTTCGTTAATGACAGGTGCTGCAAATGGGCAGAGATCTAGTCCAACAACTATTTTTTCAAGCCATAATCGGGTTCGGCTATTAATTTCGCTATGTGCAACTGTCATGATCATTCATTACTCATCAACAGGGGGGGGGAGACGAATGACGTAAAGACGAAATTCGTTTCATTAACACCGCGACAATGCTTAATTGACTGCTTCTTTGAGTGCCTTGCCCGGCTTGAAACCAACCGTATTGCTGGCGGCAATTTGCAGCGCCACACCGGTTTGGGGATTTTTACCGGCACGTGCATTGCGGTGCCGTGGCTCAAACGTTCCGAAGCCAATCAAGCTAACGGATTCTTTACGGCTGAGGGCGTTAGTGATTTCGTCCAAGATAGCTGAAAGTACTTGCTGGGCTTTATCTGCGGGGATGTCCGCTTTGTCAGCGATTTCTGTTGCTAGGTCTGATTTACGCATTTTTTTCTCTTCTGTAGGTCGTTGACGATTAGATCACTACTATTCAGGGCATTACCGGAGGTAATTCTTTTTGTAATCTCATTTTTTCTTTTGTGCCATCCCCAGTTAGCGCAAACCCAAGTAGCTTGCCCTGAGAATCACGAAACTCACCAACAACGTTATTGCCGTCCTGCTCAATTGACCAGACGCCCTCGGTGTTTCTGGGGGCCGGATTAACCACCACCGGACACGCTGGCGTTTTAATAGTTATTGGCATGACCCCATAGCTAACGCTGGTCTCTTCGCCCGCAAGCGTTTTACCCAGAGCTTTGGCTCCGGCCATCAGAGGTGCGACATAAACTAGAACATGCCCAGCTACTTCCGCACAATCACCGAGGGTATAAACATTTTTTGCTGAGGTCTCAAGTAACTTGTTAGCGACGATACCACGATTAACTGCTATACCAGACGCTGCCGCTAACGCGGTTCTAGGCCGCACACCGACCGCGCAGACCACTAAATCAGCGTCAATTATTTTGCCATTATTAAGCTTCACGGCGACACCATCTTCTGCCTTGTTGACTTCAGTGACCAATGGACCAAAATGGAATTTTGCGCCTTTTTCTTCGAGTGCACGCTGAACAGCCTTTCCCGCAACCTCTGGCAATAGGGTTGGCAAGCAATAATCCAATGGATCAACTGTTTCAACAGCGAAACCACCGTTCAACAGATCATTGGTATATTCACAACCAATAAGGCCCCCACCAATGACGCAGATTTTTTTCGCTCCCGTTTTTTTCACCGATTTGCGAAAATCATCAAAATCTAACAAATCATTAATCGTGTAGACGTGATCCAGACCATCACCCTTGATCGGGGGTGCGATAGGTTCAGCACCTAACGCAAGTACCAACTTGCTATAGTGGATACTAGTAGCAGCATCGCCCACTTTGATAAACTGCTTGTCGGTGTCGATTGCTACCACTTCGGTCATAGTCCAAACGCTAGCATTTAACTGGCGAGCCATGGTCCCACCATCAGCCTGAGTCAGTGTGGAAGCCTCTGTGTTCTTGGTATACCCCGTTGATAACATTGGCTTCGAGTAGGCCCGAGCATCATCGCTGGAAATAAGGATAAGAGGCGTCTCTTTATCGTGTTTACGAAACTCTTTCGCCAAACCATAACCCGCGAGCCCGGTGCCCAATATAATGACTGGAGCTGTAATATGATCTGCAGAATCTTCTGCTTGATGATGAGGGACATCAGTTTCTGCCTCCGTCATCTCGATCATCTCAAAATCATCTTTACCAACACCGCAGTCGGGGCAAATCCAGTCGTCAGGAACGTCCTCCCAACGCGTTCCTGGCGCCAGACCAGACTCCGGGTCACCCTTCGCCTCATCATAGACCCAACCGCAAACAATACATTCCCATTTTTTCATCGACGCTATTTCCTCGTTTAGTCGACTCTTCCACCGGTCTTTCGATGAAGAGCAAGCAGCACCCCTGCAGGAGAGTATTGTGGGTGCCGCGAATCACTATCCAGCGCTTGCATGTTTTATGCATATCACGCATTCTGCTTACAGCCTATTGTTGCTCCCTTTCATATCGAGGCAACATATTCATTTAGCCACTAGCTGGAAGCCGACATTGTACGCTGTTCAACCGTCCCGATACCACCCCAGAGAAGCCAACTGGCAGGACTATCATCACTACACGGCAACCCAATTATCAAGCGCTGTAAGACCTTGGCTACTGGACCGGGGTTCTCTTACTCGACGTCTGATTAAAGTCAGTGGCAACCAATTTAAAGTTCAGGTTTTGCAACAAAACTGGCAGCGGCCAAGAATGTCGGAAGCGTGCCTGCTCGGCATGCCGCAGCGAGAGTTAGCTATTGTCCGGGAAGTTGTTTTACTTTGCGCCGGAGAACCTTGGGTTTTCGCACGCAGCGTCATTCCAGCTGGTTCAGTTACCGGGCGACTGCGGCGATTACGTAAATTCAACGATAGCTCTCTGGGGGAAATGTTGTTCAAAGACCCCAGCATGCGCCGCAAGACTTTCCAAATTGCCCGCATAGACGGAGATAGCCAGCAGATTCCAGCTAGTTTGCATCAACCTCATCAATTATGGGGCCGGCGGTGTCGTTTCGAATTAGCCAACCAACCCATTATGGTTAGTGAGGTATTTTTAACCTCTTTTAGTCCTCATTAGTAGCCTTCCAGAAGATCCCGCACCAAAAATAGCCCAGATTTCTTTTTGCGTTACACGTTTCGTGAAAATCGGTGTAATATTACGCCCATAGTCAACGTAGATGTAAATATCACCGATACCCTGACGAAAAACAGGTATGACGACATGAAAGCGTATGTACATTGGAATCGCCGGTCAGGCATTGATCGGCGACAACTGCAGGATCACACGGTAGAGACCCATCGTAGCAACAGCGATAGACGAAAATTTCCAAACAATGATTACATGCTGATTGTTGGTAGAACTGGCATGGATAGTTTTGAATTACTCATTTCTGTAGCTCTGACCACCCTAGTATCGGCGATGGCCATCGGCAATTATCTAGGCAGTATCTAGGTACCCGTGCTGACAACTGTTGCCGCAAAAATTCCCTATTACCTTGCACTTATCCGTTTTGACCGCCCGATTGGTACCTATTTACTGCTTTGGCCAACACTCTGGGCCCTCTGGATTGCTGCTGAAGGTACTCCAGACTTTAAATTGCTGGTCATTTTTTCGCTCGGTACGTTTCTGATGCGTTCCGCGGGATGTGCCATTAATGACTATGCTGATCGCCATATTGACGGGCAAGTAAAACGCACCTCCAATCGACCCATCGTCACTGGTAAAATTTCGCCAAGATCCGCACTTTTATTCGCCGCGGTGCTGTGTATCCTCGCCTTTCTTCTGGTTCTTTCTACCAATCAAAAAACCGTGTTGCTGTCTTTTGCTGCCGCTGCCCTGGCGGCATGCTACCCCTTTATGAAACGTTATACGCATCTGCCCCAAATTGTCCTCGGAGCGGCTTTCGCGTGGTCCATTCCTATGGCTTTTGCCGCGCAACAAAATGCCATGCCAGCGCTACTGTGGTTAATCTATTTGGCGGTGCTGCTATGGACGACAGCTTACGACACTTTTTATGCCATGGTGGACCGTGATGACGACATTATTATTGGCGTAAAATCTACCGCTATCCTATTTGGCAAACAAGACCGGCTTATCACAGCTTTGTTACAACTCGTGATGATAGTGGTAATGATCATGGTTGGCTTTCAATTCAATCTAGGCAACTGGTATTTCGCGGGGTTAGCGGGCGCGGCTGTGTTGTTCGCTTACCAGCAATATTTAATCCGGTATCGCGACCGCGATGACTGTTTAAAAGCATTTCTCAACAACCAATGGGTCGGCGCTATTATTTTTGCTGGCATTTTTCTTCACTACAGCTAATCAACTCACTAGGAATCCACCCAATGCAGGTGAAATTTGTCGACAGCATTGAACGCATTGGTCGCGAACGGTGGAATCAGGTCGCCGGTACTAACTATCCATTTACCCGATATGAATTCCTCCACGCGCTCGAAGTCAGTGGTGCAACTGATAGAGAATCTGGCTGGCAACCTCATCACTTGGTGGTCTATGAGTCCAATAGCGACCAACCGATTGCGTTGATGCCGCTGTATTTAAAATACCATTCTTATGGCGAATATGTTTTTGACTGGTCCTGGGCCGATGCCTACGCTCAACACAACGTCGAATATTATCCAAAGTTTGTCAACGCCATCCCTTTTACCCCTGCTACAGGGCCTCGTTTATGTATAAAAGCCGGTACTGACGAAGATAATGTTTATTCAACGGTCGCAACGAGTTTGATTCAGCAAGCCGAATCCCTCAATGTGTCATCAATTCACATATTGTTTCCGACACCAGCAGTCAGTGATCGGTGGCAAGAACTTGGATTAAACAAACGCAGAGGTGCCCAGTATCACTGGTACAACCATAACTTTACGAATTTTGATGATTTTCTGTCGACATTTAGTTCGCGAAAGCGGAAAAATCTGAACAAAGAACGCAAACGTGTTGAAGAGCAAAGTTTACGACTGGAGGTGTTACAAGGCCCGGATATCTCACCGGAAATATGGCAGCGCTTTTATTATTTTTATCAGCTAACCTATGCCAAACGCAGTGGTCATGGCGGCTATCTTGGCCAAAACTTCTTTGAACTAATAGCCACCACGATGGCCGAACATTTAGTGTTAGTACTAGCATATGATCAAAACCGAGGCGATGAAGTTATTGCCGGGGCGCTAAACTTTAAAGATGATGAAACACTGTACGGACGCTATTGGGGCTGCATGGTGGAATATGAGTTTTTGCACTTTGAAGCCTGTTATTATCAGGGTATCGAATATTGCATTGCAAACAAGCTACGACGCTTTGATCCCGGCGCTCAGGGAGAACATAAAATTCAGCGCGGATTTACACCCACTGAAACCTGGTCAAATCACTGGATTGCTCATCCTGAATTTAGTGCAGCTATTAACGATTTTTTATTGCGAGATAATGCGTCAGTCGACGCTTACATAGAACAAGCACAGACTCTCCTACCGTTTAAAAAATCTGACCAATAGCCTAGGTCTGGCGGACAAAAATTGCTATCGAGTTAGTCTTTTGTCCATACTAGACAACGGTTATTTGACGGCATTGGATAATCGGACATCAAGGTTAATCCAGCCGAGATCGCCAACCTGTTAATCGCCTCGAAATCTCGGATGCCGCTTAGCGGGTCTCTGGTTTTTAATTGTTGATCAAATTGGCGGTTACTGTCGCTAGTATACTGTTCCTGATAGTTAAAGGGTCCATAAACGCACAAGACACCTCCACTTTTCAAAACCTCCTTAATACCACGAAAGAACTTCTCCACTTCAAGCCAGCTCATTATGTGCAATGTATTAGCGGAAAAAACGGCTGGTATTGAGTCAATTGGCCAAGGCTGGTTAACATCCAGCTGCAAAGGAGATAACAAATTATCCATTGGCTCAGAATTTCGCCATAGATTGATTCCGTCGATATACTCAGGTCTATCAGTAGGCTGCCACGTCAGGTGCGACAGATGTCGCGCAAAATGAACGGCATGCTGCCCGGTGCCACTGCCGACCTCTAGAACAAAATCTACATCGGCGACGTGTTTTTGCAAAATTATTAAAATTGATGCCTTGTTATTTTCGCAGGCCTGAGAAAAAGGTCGGTCCATTACCATCTCTGTCTTGGATTATATTATTAAGCGGACTAAAGGCTAATGTCGTCACACCGCCGAATCGCGAGTAAATACCCATTCTCTTGCCGTAGACATTGCTTCATTATAACAATAGCCATTCACGTCAAAGCTCTTAATCTGTTCTACATCATTGATGCGGTTTTTAATGACATAGGAAGCCATCAGTCCGCGCGCCTTTTTTGCATAGAAACTGATTATTTTGTATTTTCCATTTTTCAAATCTTTGAATACTGGCACAATTATATCTGCTTTGATTGACTGACTTTTTACCGCTTTAAAATATTCGTTAGACGCCAAATTGAGTAGCACCTCACTTTTAGTTTTTGTCAATTGAACGTTGACGGCTTCTGATAGTTGATTATTCCAAAACTGATACAGATTGGCGCCATTATCGTTGGCAAACTTGGTTCCCATTTCCAGCCGATAAGCTTGTATTAAATCTAGCGGGCGCAATAGACCATAAAGACCGGACAAGATACGCAAGTGTTTTTGCGCAAATTTAAAATCATCACGTGAAAAGCTTTCGGCATCTAAACCGGTGTACACATCCCCCTTGAAAGCCAGCACTGATTGTTTGGCATTAGCGGCATCAAAGGGAACATGCCAGTTATGAAAACGATCGTAGTTTAGTAGACCAAGTTTGTCGCTGATTCCCATCAAACCGGAGACATCAGTCGGCGACAATTGTCTTAGCTGATCAACCAACTGCTGCGATTGATCAAGAAAGTCTGGCGTAGTTGCAACAGACGTTTTTGCAGGCGTCTCAAAGTCGAGAGTTTTTGCCGGTGAGATGATCATCAACATTACTATTACTCCGGTGCTAGAATCGGCTGCCACCAATCAAGTGGCTCACCGCTATCTGGGTCGTAGACGTTGCCATAAAGCCAGGCCAAATCGGGTTGACTTGACAGAATGTCGTTAAGAATTCCCTCAATCACGTTAAATCCGCAGCTAACGTGAATAGAATAAACGAGGGCGCGAGCTTCTTTGATGTCCAAATCTCCACCGAGTTTTTCCAGCTCTGAGGTCAGGGCTTGTTCAATCGCTTCTATTTGAGGTGAATTGAAATCCTGCTTACTAAAAACCCTCACACACAAATTGCCACCATGTTTGACAATATTAAATTGACCCTGGGTTCCTTTCTTTAACTGGATTACATCCGTCCGTGCAACACCTCTTACAAACAACGGTGATTTCAATAGCTGAAAACTATTTTCTTCCGGTTGGGGATTGACCAATATTTTTTCTACCACCAGTTCGCCATTAGGATGACGGCCAGCGATCAGCTCAATGGTGGTCTCACCACCAATAACAGGGGGGTTATTTTCTTTCATGATCGTATTTTTAACCAGAGTATGCGGACTGCAAGGCTAACAAAGATAGACGCCTATTTTACGACGGCGCTCACATTCACGCTTAATATTTTTACACACCTGAATCATCGCTGCACCGGGGTCGCTGATATTCAGGCATTCGGAAGATTTATTAACGAGATCATCATCCGGCATTTTTTCCCATTTACTTTCACAAGCTGTTAGTACGACAAGCACCGTGAGCAGTAGTAGGGGTGAAGAGAATTTTAATGGATTTCTCATAAATTGCACTAACCGGTTGCCAATGCCTGAATAGACGAAACTGTAGCGTAACCATAACAGATGAAAGCGCCCTATTGCCAGTCATGGCCCCTCAACATCTGAACGATGAAACGGGCTTGATGCGCGGCGACCGCAGCTCCGCTATACTGCTGTGTATCAATCGTAATAACGCGGTCAACAGACGACAGCCATGGCAATACTAGCGCTCATTCAAAACAATATCGATCGGTTCAGTGATGTTACCGGTCGCATCCTAGCCTGGCTGTGCCTACTATTAATGCTGCTCAGCTGTTCGGTGGTCTTTATTCGCTATGGCCTTGGGGCAGGCTCAATCGCGCTACAGGAATCCGTTACTTATCTGCACGGCACTATTTTTATGCTCGGAGCCGCCTACACGTTGCGACACGACGGTCATGTTCGCGTTGATATTTTCTATCGCAATATGTCGGCCCGCAGCAAAGCTTGGGTCAACTGCGGGGGGGGGATAATATTTCTGTTGCCGCTGTGCGTATATTTTTTCATAAGCAGTTGGGGTTTTGTTCAGCAATCGTGGGAATTTCGCGAAATATCATCTGAACCCGGCGGTATTCCAGCGGTGTTTTTACTGAAGACCCTAATCCCCTTAATGGCAGTTAATTTGGGCCTGCAAGCCTTCGCTGAAACCCTGCGCAACCTGCTCATCCTGATTGCTCGCGAGGATTCTGTACAACTATGATCGAATTCATCCCTCTGTTCATGTTTCTTGCCGTCTGCCTGGTTCTTATGTTCGGCTATCCTGTTGCCTACAGTCTCGCTGGCACAGCTCTGTTGTTTGCTGGAGGCGGTATCCTCACAGGGTATTTTGACCCCTCTTTCTTAACAGCATTACCTAATCGTGTGTTTGGAACGATCACCAATACCACGCTTATTGCTGTGCCTTTGTTTGTAATGATGGGCATCATGCTTGAAAAATCTCGCGTGGCAGAAGAGTTACTTGGCAATATGGCGGCTCTATTTGGTCAATTGCGCGGTGGTTTAGCCATTTCCGTTGTGATCGTCGGTGCACTATTAGCAGCCAGTACCGGTATCGTTGGAGCAACTGTTGTCACCATGGGCTTAATGTCGCTGCCAACCATGCTGAAACGTGGCTATGACCCAGCTCTAGCTACCGGCGTAATTTGTGCAACAGGCACCCTGGGACAAATCATTCCGCCATCGATTGCGCTAGTTCTTTTAGGTGACATTCTTTCGACCGCTTACCAGCAAGCCCAACTTAGTATGGGTATTTTCAATCCCAAAATCGTCTCCGTTGGCGACCTTTTTATTGGCGCCCTAGTACCGGGGTTAATATTAGTTCTTCTCTACATCCTCTACATTTTAGTTTACGTAAAGCTCAAGCCGGAGGCTGCGCCGATAGCCGAGGATCAAGAAATACCGCCCCTGAGCAAGATAATGGCTGGTTTAATACCACCAGTATTACTGATCGTCGCTGTTTTGGGCTCAATATTAGTCGGCGCGGCAACCCCAACCGAGGCGGCAGGGGTCGGCGCATTAGGCGCAACACTATTAGCGGCACTTAAAGGTGAGCTCAATATAGCGCGACTTCAGGAGGTCGGTAAATCAACGCTCCAAGTTACCTCGATGGTTTTCATGATTTTGCTGGGGGCTGCAGTATTTTCACTGGTTTTCCGCGGCTTTGGTGGTGAAGATACGATTCATCACTTTTTACAACAAATGCCTGGCGGCGTCATCGGTGCTACGGCTATCGTCATGTTGGTCATATTTTTGTTAGGGTTTATTCTTGATTTTATTGAAATAACATTTGTTGTAGTACCCATTGTTGGGCCAATTCTGCTTGCCATGGGGGTCGATCCAATTTGGCTCGGCATTATGATTGCTATTAACTTACAAACGTCGTTTCTTACTCCTCCTTTTGGCTTCGCACTCTTCTATCTACGAGGTGTCGCACCGTCTACTGTTAAAACTAGCGATATATATCGTGGTGTCATCCCCTTTGTCTTTATTCAGCTATTATTGCTAGCAATTATTGCCCAGTGGCCGGTGCTGGTTACAGGACTACCCGCGATGCTTAAGTAGACGCAGTTGTAATCAGCCTGCCAATTATCCTGCTATTTTGCTAACTCGGCATTGCAATTAAATTATTTCCCTTTACAGTAGCGAACATCTAAAAGCACCTTTGATCTTAATTGCAGGACGCGCCATGAGTGACGACGATTTAAACGACGACATACCAACCCCAGCAGGCGAACTTGCCCTAAGAACTATTGCGATGCCCGCCGACACCAATGCCAGTAATGATATATTTGGCGGCTGGTTGGTTTCACAAATGGATTTGGCCGCCGCCGCCACCGCTACGAAAATTGCACGAGGAAGAGTCGTCACTGTCGCGATCGATAGTATGGTTTTTCTAACACCCGTTCACGTTGGCGCTGTAGTGACTTGTTATGCCAACGTCCTCGAAGTTGGCCGTAGTTCCATTAAAATTAATGTGGAAGTATGGACTAAACACCAAACAACTTATGAGCCAACAAAAGTCACTGAAGGTGATTTTGTGTTCGTTGCAGTTGATGATGCCGGTAAAACGCGGGCGGTTCCAGCTAGCTAGTTGCTAAACTCCTGCCTATCGACGGAGGTTAGTTATGAATGTTTCCCACATTGACGACGCATCTCTACCTAAGGGTGAGCTATCGATAAGGGCGATTGCGATATAGTCTGACACCAACTCTCACGGCGACATTTATGCCGGGTGGCTAGTGAAAAAAATGGATTTCGCAGGTATTTTAGCAGGCAAGACCGCTGATGGCCGCGTCATCACCATTGCAATTAATGGTATGCAATTCGTGACCAATGTTCATGTTGGCGCGATAGTGAACTGATACACCAATATTACAGAAATCGGTCACAGTTCGGTAAAGATACATATCGAAGCTTGGTTACTCATGAAAAAGCCTCCACACGATCAAATGCCACAGAAGGCGAGTTCATCTTCGTTGCTATTGATGATAGCGGTCACACTCGAACTATCGGCCACTCATCATAAAGCACATAGCCCTACAAATCTCTGGCATTGATGTAAGACTGTTCGGAGATATGGTGATAATTTTTTACGCCATCAGCATACGCTTTCCAAGATTTATACACTTTAGCTGCCATCTCATCTTCCGCAGCTAGCTCTTCCAAATACTCAGTGGAAGCCCTGTGAAACGCGCGAAGTACATCATCCGGTAAACGACGTACCTGAACACCTTTATGATTATCCAGCAGATCGGTATAAGAGGCGTTATTACGAGCCGTGTATTCGTCCAGCATATCCTGGTTTGCATAACGCGCAGCAATTTCTACTATTTTTTGAAGATCTGCTGGCAAAGATTCAAATGCCGTTTTGTTAACGACTAACTCCAACGTTGGACCCGGCTCATGCCAGCCGGGATAATAATAATAGCTCGCTACCTCATGCAGACCCAGCGCCATGTCATTGTAGGGTGCTACCCATTCAGTAGCGTCGATAACACCGGTCTGCAGCGAGGTATAAATTTCGCTGCCTGGTAAGGTAACGCTGGTTCCACCGGCACGACTAAATACTTCGCCGCCGACACCCGGTATCCGCATTTTTAATCCTTCTAAATCACTAACGTCATTAATTTCACGATTAAACCACCCCGCCATCTGGACACCAGTATTACCACCAGCAAAAGGTATCAAATCAAAAGGCGCATAAACTTCCCGCCATAATTCCAAGCCACCGCCATAGTGTAACCAACCATTCATTTCTTGCGCGGTCAAACCAAATGGAACCGCAGTAAAAAAGGGTGACGACGGTATTTTTCCTTTCCAGTAATACGCGGCCGCATGGCCCATCTCTGCTGTGCCCTGTGACACAGCACTGAATACTTCTAGCGCTGGAACTAATTCTCCACCGCCATAAACCTTTACCGTTAGTCGACCGTCACTCATAGCATTGACAACTTTGGCAAAATTTTCAGGAGCGGTACCCAGACCAGGAAGGTTTTTTGGCCAAGAGGTGACCAGCTTCCATTCAAAGTTTTTTTGGCCACTAGATTCATTGCCCGATAATGTCTTAAAATCCCCATCGGAGCTGCCGCTAACGGATAGCTGTTGCTGCGCGCGATCGATTACCAACAGCCAGCTCACGGTAACCAAAGCTGCCAATAACACTAAAATTATAGCAGGGCTGAATCGATTGTAAGTTGTGCTCATGCTCATTACCGTTATAGTTTATTATTGTTTAAATGGCTTCAAGATTAGCATATTGTACAACTAACCACTTGCTACCCTCATCATCAAAATTTACCTGTACTCGGGCTGATGGCCCGTGTCCTTCGAAATCTAGTACAGTACCGGCGCCAAAAATGGAATGATAAACCTGCTGGCCCAGACTGATCCCAGTATCTGGGATAGCATAATTATTATGAGACGGTGCAAAACTAACGGGTCGGCTAATAGCTGTATTGAGTCGAACTTCTTGCATTAGTTCTTGGGGGATTTCACGGATAAACCGCGATGGTGAATTATAGTTCTCATTACCATACATGCGGCGGGATTCAGCGTAAGTAATATAGAGTTTTTCCATCGCACGGGTGATACCAACGTAACAAAGTCGACGCTCTTCTTCCAGCCGGCCAGACTCTTCCATTGACATTTTATGAGGGAATAAATTTTCCTCCATGCCCACCAAAAACACTAGCGGGAATTCCAGCCCTTTAGCGGAGTGCAATGTCATAAGTTGCACACTATCCTCAAATTCGTCTGCCTGCTGCTCTCCCGCGTCAAGAGCAGCGCTGTCAAGAAACTCCTGCAGTGGTGATATAGCTTCATCACTCGACTCAAACTGACGAGCTGCGACAACCAGCTCTTGCAAGTTTTCAATTCGCGCCTGCCCTTTCTCGCCTTTTTCTTTTTTATGAAACTCAATTAGACCCGACGCATTGACAACGTGATCAGCCAGCTCTTCCAGTGTTACGTCATCAGTATTCTTGTCCATGACATCGATCATTTCGATAAAGCCCTGTAGGGCACTACTTGCTCGATTAGGCAGTAACTTGTTATCAATAATATTCACGGCGGCGCGCCACAGTGATTGGTTATGCTCACGGGCATACGCACGAATCACTTCAATCGTCTTGCTGCCAATACCTCTGGTGGGTGTATTAATAACCCTTTCTGTCGCAGTGTCATCATCCCGATTATTAGTGAGACGCATATAAGCCAACGCGTTTTTAATTTCCAAGCGATCATAAAATCGTTGGCCGCCATAAATTCGGTAGGGTATGCCTCCGCGAATCATGGCTTCTTCCAGTACCCGCGACTGTGCATTGGAGCGATAAAGAATAGCGGAGCTGGACCGGTCATGCCCGTCTTTCACCCATTCTTCGATACGCTCCACAATGAACCGCGCCTCATCCTGCTCATTAAACCCCGCGTAAACAGAAATCAGCTCGCCTTCGCCACCATCTGTCCATAACTCTTTTCCGAGACGGTCAGTATTATTGTCGATGACCGCATTGGCCGCGTTCAGAATAGTCGATGTCGACCGATAGTTTTGCTCAAGTCTAACAATTTGGGTGTTGGGGAAATCCTTTGAATATTGCTGAATATTTTCTATTTTTGCCCCTCGCCAACCGTAAATCGACTGATCGTCATCGCCAACTGCAACCACAGGAATATTCTTACCGGCAAGGACCCGCAGCCAAGCGTACTGAATCGTATTTGTGTCTTGAAATTCATCGACGAGAATATGCTTGAAACGCTCCTGATAGTGCTGGAGTATCGCCGGCTGTTTCAGCCATAATTCATGCGCACGCAGCAGTAATTCCGCAAAATCAACCACTCCCTGTCGGTCGCAAGCTTGTTCATAGGCCAAATAAACACGTAACATGGTCGAGTGATTCAGATCCTTACCGTAATCCTCAATGTGGGCAGCCCTTTTTCCCTCATCCTTTTGTCCGTTGATGAACCACTGAGACTGCCTCGGCGGCCAACGACTTTCATCCAGATCGAATTCTCGGTGAATCCGCTTGACTAGCCGCAGCTGATCATCGCTATCGAGAATTTGAAAGTTTTGCGGCAATCCCGCTTGTTTCCAGTGGGCTTTGAGCAATCGATGGGCAATGCCGTGAAATGTACCGACCCACATTCCTCGGGGTGCGCCGAGCCCACTAGCGGAGCTTCCCAGTAGCTCGTCAATGCGCGCACGCATTTCCTTAGCCGCTTTATTAGTAAACGTGACCGACAAAATGCTGAAGGGCGACAAACCCTCGGCTTGAATCAGCCAAGCAATACGATGCACCAGCACTCGCGTTTTGCCACTGCCTGCACCTGCCAATACTAAAAGATTAGTAGCGGAAGCCGCGACAGCTTGTCGCTGAGCGTCATTTAGATCATTGAGAATATAAGATACGTCCATAGCTATACAGTCTAACAGACTACCGATGATCGCAAACGAGACTAATTAAAAAAATGCGGTAGAATAGACTAACTAATCATAAAAAAAGACACTACTTTGAAGCCCATCAATATCATCAATGCCATAGAGTTGCAGCGCCCGAAGCTAAGGAAATCAGAATTAAAGGTTGCTGACCACATACTAAAGCAACCCGAGAAGGTTATTCATTTACGTATTGTTGACTTAGCCCAACAAGCGGGTGTTAGCGAACCTACCGTTGTGCGGTTTTTCCGAGCGATAGGCTGTGACGGATTCCAAGAGTTTAAAGTATTACTGGCGCAGCATGTTGCGAACAATCCCAGCTACAAGGAATTCAGCCTCAACGAACACGACTCGGCCAGAGAATATACCATTAAGGTGTTTGATTCAGCGATCGATACGCTGACCAAGGTGCGAGACAGTCTTGATACCAGGGCGATAGAAGCTGCCATCAGCGCACTCCAGAAAGCGGGGCGCGTTGAGTTCTATGGCTTTGGAGGCTCAAGCTCGGTTGCAACTGATGCCCAGCACAAATTCTTCCGGTTACAAATTCCCTCTTCGGCGCACTCTGATCCGCATATTCAAGCTATGTCAGCAATGTCGCTAAAGCCAGGCGATGTTGTAGTTGCTATTTCGCAGTCGGGACGAACTCAAGCTTTAATTGACGCAATGGGACTGGTAAAAGAAGCTGGCGCGACGATTATCGGCCTGGCTCCCAGCAACACGCCGGTTGCGTTGCGCTGCGATATCCCGCTGCATATTGACGTGAAAGAGGATATAGAAAAGTACACGCCGCTGCCTTCTAGGATGGCACACATGGCCGTCATGGACATTCTTGCTGTTGGAGTGTCCAGGGCTAAAGGCCCCGCGATCAGCGAACATTTACAAAAGATACATCGTGGGCTGCAGTCACTACGGCAGTTAGACGACAGGTAAAGGGGTATTAACTATTCCAACTACCCTTAATATACCAACGCTATCTTATTATTACCTCGAAGATAGCTAGCAACAGAAAAATAAAGTTGGTAAACGACCGGGGGCGGTTACATTTCTCGTTAATTAGGGTATTATCGCAACATACTACCCTTAAAAAGTCTAATAATGTCCATTCTTCTAGCAGGCAACCTACAGGAAGTACACTTGCCGGTCACCGCAGCACAGCAGCTAGGTGAACTGAAATATCTTCAGGGGCGTTTCCATTCATACCACAATCTTTCCCCCGACCTTTTAGCAGCGATGGCTACAAAGTCTAGCGCTGGCATAACGCACAACAGCACCGGCTCTCGTAATACCGGGTTTGACTATCCGAAAGCACTACAATTTTTAACGGAACTGGACCTAAAAGAACCGCTGACGAGTAAAACACTTCAACAAATACACGCTCACTTGCATCCTCAGGGAGGCCACTGGCGGTCAGTAAACCTAACGCTCCCCCGCCGCGACTTGGTCAATGAAGAGTTAAAAATCCTCCACGGCCAAAAAACAATCAGCATCGCAGTCGAACAGCTGCTGCATTTATATTACTCACAAACGACTGTCGATCCACTATTAACAGTACCTCTGCTGGCACTGGAACTGATGAGAATCTTTCCTTTCCTTGATGGCAACCGACGGATATTACTATTACTGATGCGCTATCAACTGCTGGTAAATGACCATCAAGTTGTCCGCTACATTGACCTCGAGTCGGAATTTCTTGCGACCGAGCGGGGTTTCTACCGCACCCTTTCTCAATGCTCAAGAGAGGGTGCAAGCCCAGTCCCCTGGTTAAGCTATTGGTGGGTGCTTATCCGCCGCCTTTATAAGCGGTTCGATCGCCAACTAAAACACGCGAGCATTACTGCCGGGCGAGGATCGAAAACGGCGCTGATTCAGCGCTTCGTCACCCAACAAGGCAAGCCGTTCCGGTCTACTGACGTGTGCGCCGCTTTCCCGACCATAAGTCGAGATCAGATTCGACTAGCACTGCGCGGAATGCGCGATAAAAAACTGATCGAAGCGCGGGGAAAAGGGCCTGCAGCAGTTTGGCAAAAGTGTCCCGCAGTTGAAGCCACTAATACATAGTATCGGTACCGGCCTTCGCAGCGCACAGGTTCTAACAGCAACGGAGACGGCGGCACTAAGTACACACCAGAACAATATTTTGCTTCAATGTTATCAGTGGGTTATTTTGTGATCACCGTCGCTCACACAGGTGGAATTTATCTCAACACGGTTTCACGCTATTTCGTCGGTAGCAACAAACCGGCACGTTTAACATTCGCACATGCCGCCAGCAGACAGCAGACAGCAGACAGCAGACAGCAGATATTATTGAGCAAAATTAATAATATTTGCTGTCATACTGAGAGCTAAATCCTGCTACTGAAGCACCGCCATAACGGCACCATATAGCCCACCGACCATAAGTACTAGCGTCGCTAGAAATCCAATCATAAACCCGGGAGCCCGTTTTTTCGGATCGCTCAAGTAGCCCACACAGTAGATAACCCGTCCAATAATAAATACTAGCCCTAATGCTGCGCCCCACGTTGAGCTAATGTAGGTGCCAAAAATCCACATCGCGGGAAGAGCAACGATGAGCTGTTCCAGCGTATTCATCTGGACCCTTAGCATTCTCTCCAAACGCGGGTCACCTGTCGTTGCAGGGGCATCTATGCCTGTTTTGCCACGAACAGCCCCAACTAACATGGCGAAAACAAAATACTCAAGCAGCATTAATCCGGCAACTGTAGCGATCAGATCCATAAGGTTTTCCTTTTATTAGATAATAAGAGCCGTAGGTTATAAAGCCATTCAAACTATTAGTAAACAAAAATCAAAGCGTCCATCGTCTTAGACTAGTCTGAAAGTTGAAATTACGGACTTTGTGTTCAATTGCTTTCTAATTCAGTAACAAAACTTGCTTCCATCAATCAAAGATGGCGTTTTCCAAATTCAGCCATCGTTTGCATTGATTCCGGGAAGCCCTGCACTTTTCTGACTAAAGACTAAGTATTACGAGTTCGCTAGCCTTCGCTCTGGTCGTGATGTTAGTTTTTTTGTCCTCTATGTAGAGTAAGTGCTGATTTTTAGGTGCTTGCAACGGTCATGGCCAGTTTAGCAACGTTAAGGATTTTTATTATTGCTGGGCTGCTACTCGGAATGATGATCAGCAAACAAAGGTACTAGCCAATAGTATAGGAGCACAACTTTTGTCGGGGTGCCTTCCCCCCTTTCGAGAAATTCTTTGCTAAAGGTTAAAGCGCAACTGTCGTTTATACGAAGCTGTCTTTGCGTGAGAACTCATCGACGGCCAACAGTAATTGCCGGCAACTTATTTGGCCGACTAATTTGCCGTTTTCGACGACTGGTCGCCGGCGCTGACTTTTACTCATCATGTCATTGGCGACGTTAATAATATTGTCCTGCAGGTGAACAACATCAACATCTTTTGTCATATATTCTGATACCGAACCGACACTGCTACTGTTATAAGTGGCCGCAAGAAAGCCCTGCAGACAATCTATTTCTGACAACACTCCAAGCAACTTTTTATCGTTATCAATCACACAGATGCCAGATATCTTATTGCGCAATATACTTTGTACCGCATCCGCTAGCGGTGCATCGGCAGCAATAGTTATAGGGTTTCTTAACATATGATCTATAACATTTACAGAAACAGACATGGCAGTAACCTCTAACGAAAATTAAGAAAAAATATGTGAGCACGTTTATGCTTGAATCATAACCGTATTACCCTTGGCGCGCTATGGCCGGTTAGCCTGTATACCTCAGCGCAATAAGAGCTCTGTTTTCTATTCACTATTTCGGTATTCATCGATGGCTCTCGGGTCACCAAAAAGATTTGACAACGTATTTCGTTCTTTTTGACTGACTGCCGCAGGGTACGAAGCTCTCCAACGACAATACAGTGACGGTCGACGGTCGACGGTCGACGGTCGAATAAGTTAGTAACACATCGGGGCTTATGGCTTGGACAGATCAGTCATGTATCCTTGCAAGAGCAAGAGAGCATTAATTTGCGGTTAGCCACAGCCACACATCCGTTAAACCAGTCGATACCTCTACTTATTCAGCTATCTCACATTCACCGATCTTATAGTGGAGAACTTTTTGATCGCTGCAAGCCGAACACCCGCTGCTAAAAATTGTCAGTTCACCGCTTGGACCCGAGGCACAAACAGGCCTATATTCCATTGTACAAATTTCAGGTCTTGGATCGGTACAGACGATTGTAGTCACAATCTTTATCTCTGAGCTCTCGTCAAGCATGGTATCGTCAAGCGGCGAGCAAGCGGCGAGTAATAAGGTGTAGAGCGGTAATAATGCCTTCACGAGTCATCTCCTTTTTTATTATTGCAGCCGCTCACTCGCCGACTGATTATCAACGATTAATACTCATTTGCTATAGTCTGTCGGCTTTTCAATGTCATAAATGGCGTCATTAATATCTTGTAATCGTTCTTCAAGCACTGCTTGCGCGTCAGATAAACCGCGATTGTAAAAATACACACCAACATTCTCAGCGAAGAAACTCAATAAGAACTCGGCGTCAAATTGCCCAATGTCCTGATCAAGCTCTTCGCAAAAATAATGCTTAATTTTAGCAACAATGGCCTCTTTTTCTGCTGCTGAAAATTCAATCTCTGACACAATGATCTCTCAGTCGTTTTGAAATGGATGATATTGAGCATAATTCATGGTTGGCCAATTACCTTCGATTTTTAAAACCTGGCCCATAGATGCTCATCGATATAGTACGTCAGGTCCATATTTAATTTCTAGCGCGGTTCTTTGTTTTTTTGTTAGACCACGGACGACGAGGCCATAAGAATGATCAATCATGCGTTCTATTTCTCCTCTAGGAATCGTCTGGTTCAAAATGATCGTATTCCAATGTTTTTTGTTCATATGATAGCCAGGAATGATTGCATGGAATATATCCCGTAGAATAAATGCTTGAGCAGGGTCACATTTTAAGTTAACCCTTTCTTTGTCATTTTTGCCGGCAGATAGTTGATGAAAACATAGCGCGAAGATTTTCCCCCTGACCTTAAAAACCGCGGCCTCTTTACCAAATGGATAGTCTTCGACTGCTTCCGGTTTACTGAGTAAATACTGGGTTACAGCATCCATGTTCATGATTAGGGCCTAAGAAATAGCGATAAAATAGCTAACTGTAGTTGCTAGACTATCGACTGCCAAGTCGTCGATAAATAAATAAACCCAATGTCTTACCTTTTAACAGTGGCAATACGCAGATCATGCAACAGCCTCCCAAATCCAACTAAACTGAGCAATAAATGCATAATCTCTTATTATAGTCTCAGTTATGCAGAAAGAGACAGACACGGTTTATCAGCCTACATTCGACAATTCATAAAGTTTGCTCACAAATTAGACCTGATTTGAGAGCTACCTTCGTTTTAAGGGGCAACACGGTGCTAGACTATGCAGTGATACAGTTTCGATTACCTACAATGAGAAGTTGAATGGACTACACTTAACAGGCAGTCTGTACCCAATATTATTTACCGTAAAAGGAAGCGTTAACAATGGATCTTTCAATCATCGTTACTTTAGTCATTATCGTTGGGATAGTTTTCTATATTGTCGGCATTTACAATCAGCTGGTGACGTTAAAAAATCGCTATCAGAATGCATTTTCTCAAATTGAAGTACAGCTCAAGCGCCGCTATGATCTAATTCCCAACCTGGTGGAAACAGCCAAAGGCTACATGAAACATGAAAAGGAGACGATGGAGGCCGTAATCAACGCAAGGAACGATGCAGTGAGCGGATTAAAAAATGCCGCGTCAGACCCCTCAGATACTAAAGCAATACAACAACTTGCCGGCGCCGAGGGGACTCTTCAGGGAGCACTCAGTAAGTTTAGCGTCGTTGTGGAAGCCTATCCCGAACTGAAAGCCAATGAAAACATGATGCAACTAACGGAAGAATTGACCACTACCGAAAATCGAGTTGCTTTTTCCAGGCAGGCATTCAATGATGCCGTGACTGCTTTTAATACTTACCGACAGACGTTTCCCCCCGTTTTTTTCGCCGCTAAATTTGGTCACCCTAACGATGCATCGCTACTTGAGTTTGATGACAGTCCACAGTTTCAAGCTGCCCCAACGGTGACTTTTTGATAGGCCTTTGAACTATGGACTTTTTTAGCGAGCAAGATCAAGCTCGCCGCAGCACAAAGTTATTGGTCGCGTTGTTTTCTATTGCCGTCATTGTCCTTATTGCTATTACTAATTTTTTGGTGGCAATGACGTTGTGGCTAGTCAACGAGCAGATAGCTGGCAATTACCAAGCTTATCAGGGTGCTCTTGACACATTGGTCTACCAAGAAACCCTTGGTTTAACTGACTATATTTCTCTGCAACGATTTTCTCTTATCGCCCTCGCCGTCACGGGTGTCATAGCTTGCGCCGTGCTTTTCAAGTGGATTCAACTTTCTGGGGGCGGCAAGCGTGTTGCTGAGCAGCTCGGAGGCAAGCGTATTCATCCCAATACTAGCGACGATAATGAACAACGTATTGTTAATGTCGTTGAAGAGATGGCACTAGCCTCTGGCATGCCCGTACCCTCAGTGTATCTGTTAGACAAAGAAATTGGTATCAACGCGTTTGCAGCAGGATCAACGCCTGCTGACGCCGTGATCGGAGTCACTAAGGGATGCCTAGAACAATTCAATCGTGAGCAGCTGCAGGGCGTGGTCGCTCATGAATTCAGCCATATTTTGAATGGTGATATGCGCCTGAATATTCGTCTGGTTGCGATATTGCACGGTATTTTATTTATCGGTTTGATCGGGGAACTGCTGTTACGGGGCAGCGCGGTTCGATCTTATCGATCAAATAGAAATTCTAAAAATACGCAAATAGCTGTTCTTGGTGTTGCCTTTTTAGTCATCGGCGGGCTAGGTCGGTTTTTCGGTAATTGGATTAAATCTGCAGTCAGTCGTCAGCGGGAATATTTGGCAGATGCCTCCGCTGTGCAGTTTACCCGTAACCCGCAGGGAATTTCCGATGCCTTAAAGATTATTGGTGGCTACGGACCCTCGGCCACCGTGCAATCAACAAGTGCTGCAGAAATGAGCCATCTTTTCTTCGGCCAGGCGGTTAATCATATTAACGGTCTGTTTTCTACCCACCCACCATTGGCAAGTCGGATTAAGCGGATCGAACCTAATTGGGACGGCAATTTTATTGTCCGGGAACCCAGAAAGGCCGTTCATGAAGCGACCCATTCAGCTAAAGAGACCCTATTTAATAGTCATCACAGCCCTCTAAACCCGGTGGTAGGGGCCGCGATCCTAACAGCGGAGACCCTAGCTAACGGTACTCATCATACTGTTGAACAAGTGCCTGGAGGCCTTTCTCTCTCGTTAAGTCAACATGTTCATGAACCCTTTAGCGCAATTGCTATCATTTTTAATATGTTCTTGAGTGAGGACGTGGACATTCGGGAAAAACAGTTTGGGTTTATTCAGCAATCCAAGTTTGCCGGAATTATCCTGCAAATCCAGCAGCTTGAAAAAAATATCGACATACTGGATAACGTAAAGCGACTAACACTGATCGAGCTAACTGTGCCGGCGCTAAAGTGTATGTCAAAGGGGCAGTATTCGATATTCTACAAAACTTTATTGTTGCTGATTCGTGCCGATAAGAAATTTGAACTATTTGAATGGTGCCTTTATCAAGTACTTCGGCACTACCTCGATCCAGAATTTGGCAAGACGAAACTCAGTCGGTCGGTTCACAAAAAAGTAAACGCGGTGGAGAAAGAATTTCAACTGGTTCTTTCATTATTAGCACACTATGGGGTCAATAAGTTAGACGAAAAACAGCGGGCATTTAATCGCGGCGCTTATGCTGCCGGATTTTACACCCTCGCGTTATTAGAAGAACAACAGTTTTCTATCGATAGCTTCGTCGATGCTGTTAACCAACTAGCCAATTGTTACCCGCTGTTAAAGCCAAAGCTACTCAAAGCGCTGCGGGATTGTGCCACTCATGACAACGCGGTGAACGCCGAGGAACTTGAAATTTTATCGGCGGTAGCCGCCGTTATGGATTCGCCTGTGCCGCTGATTGGAGATCTAAAATAGCCTACCTGTTTGTAGTAGCTGTCATCAGCCAAGCTATTGCTCACGACAAAGAGCCAGCCATCGCTTAATCGCCGCACTGCGAAATTTGTCTTTACGTAAGATGAAATAGAAGGCCCGATGCAAATCCCGATGTGGTACCGGCAGCGGTACTAAGTCACCACGCTCAAAAGCTTTTTCAAGTGAAATTCGCGATAGACATGAAATTCCCAGACCCGATTCTACCGCGCGCTTAATGGCCTCGGTATGTTGCAGTTCCAGTTTTACCCACAGGCTTGATAATAAGCCGTGCATCGCTCGATCGAAACCCTGACGTGTGCCTGACCCCGTTTCCCGGAGTATCCATTCCGCAGCCAATAAGTCTGCATCAGCAAGACTTTGCTTAGCAGCATAGGGGTGATTGGGAGAGCAAAAAACCACAAGCTCATCATTGCGCCAGTGACTAACATCCAGATCCGAATTAACCAACTCTCCTTCCACTAAACCTACATCCAGATCAAAATTGAGCACCTGCATGGCGATGCTGGCAGTATTGGCGACCACCATATTGACCTTAGCGCCCGGACTTTGTCGCATAAATTCGGCCACCAGATCGACGGCCAAATAATTTCCAATAGTCAGGGTGGCACCGAGGTTTAGGTCACCGATACTCTGAGGATTGATCATTTCCATTTCCAGCTCCCGTGCCTGTTCCATCAGCGCCTCTGCTTTTTGCCTTAGGTTTCTGCCTTGATCATTGACGCGTAATCGTTTGCCAATACGGTCGAACAATTGGAAGTTAAACTGTTGCTCGAGATCTTTGAGAGCGCCGCTGGCAGCTGATTGAGACATCGCTAGACTGTCTGCGGCTTTAGTGACGTTTTCAAAATGAGCCGTTGCTAAAAAAACTTCTAACTGTCGTAGTGTGTATCGCATATAAACCCTGTGGAGGAAAATACCCTCATCAACCGGAAAAACCGATTAACTATATAAGAATAACCCGTTTTACAAATATTACTATATTTTATACTCTCCTTGCCATTACCAAATACAAAGACAACGAGGCAGCCATGAGTAATTTACTAACCGAACAGGTCACCGACGTAAAACACTGGACAGATACCTTGTTTAGCTTCAAAACCACGCGAAATTCCAGCTTTCGTTTTAAAAATGGTCATTTCACGATGATCGGACTGGAGCAGGAAGGGCGTCCGTTGATGCGCGCCTACAGTATTGCCAGCGCAAACTATGAAGAGGAACTGGAGTTCTTTAGTATCAAAGTCGCAGATGGGCCGCTAACATCGCGGCTGCAAAATATCAGACTAGGGGATGAAATTTTAATCAGTAGCAAACCGACGGGAACCTTGGTGCTCGATAATTTGCTCACTGGGAACAATTTGTACCTGATCAGCACTGGCACTGGACTCGCGCCATTTATGAGCATTATCAAGGACCCGGAAACCTATGAGCAATATGACAAAGTAATTCTCACTCACGGTTGTCGCTTCCGGGACGAATTAGCTTATCGGGATACAATTCACCACACGCTACCAAACAATGAATATTTCGGTGACCAAATCAGTGCAAAACTTATTTACTACCCCACCGTTACTCGCGAAAACAACGACGACGTTCAGGGCATTAATCAAGGGAGAATCACCGAACTGTTAGCTAGTGGTAAATTAAGCAAAGATATTGGCCTGCCACCGATTGATCCCGAGGTAGATCGTTTTATGATTTGCGGGAGCCCTAGTATGCTCAAGGACACCTGCAACATTTTGAATGACCGTGGATTTAGTGAAGCACGCCACGGCAATGCAGGGCATTATGTTATTGAAAGGGCATTTGTTGAGTAGTGTATCGATGGGGCAGAAGTTAACTATCCAGCCAGACACCTTCCGCCCATTGCCATACGTCTGCCCAAGGCTCCTCATCACTGGCCTCACCATCTTTCCAGTAGACGACTTCACCCACTTCGTCTGCACAATAGTAGCCGCCCTGATATTCACAAACCGGTATCAATTCCCGGGAGACACCAAGAGACCATGCCATTGCCGCAACCTCGGGCAAATAAGTATGCGAGTTAACATCGGCAACGGTTACTGGCTCAATAGACCCGCAAACCACATCGCTTACCCGTAGTAAAAACTGGCGAAACTCCGGGTCCAAAGATAATAGAATTTGTTCTTCAGCGTCAATAATGTCGTCCATATCCGGCAACTCCAACGGAACCGGCACAGGCTCGTTACATCGCCTTAGTTCTTCGACTATACGGTCCATAAGTTGCGTCTCACCATCATTGTCATTCGTAAGACAGTATAAACCTGATCAGGTCGAATCCGCCGAACTTTTTATATTTTACTCTAGGAAAAACCGCAGGTTGAAGCATTACCGAATTCTCGACCACTGAAGGGGGTAATAAAAATACCTTAATAAATGATGCACAGATAAACCCAATGTTTAGCAGCCGCCAGGCTGTCTCTAATTAATTGATCAAAGTAGCCCAGTCGTTATCCCGGAATGAAGCGGCAGAAGTTTAGGACGTATTAACCTTCAAGATTATGTTTTTGAATAGAACTGCTGAATACTGGAAAAATCTTTGTCTCCTTTGTCTTCGCCGGAAGAGTGTTTATGCAAATTAAACAGATTTCTGGCGGCTGCTCCCATAGGCACTGAAGACTGACTATTCAAGGATGCTTCCATTGCCAAACCCAAATCTTTCAACATAAGATTGACCAAAAATCCGCCTTCATAATTATTACTTGACGGCACTCCCTCCATAACACCCGGCATGGGATTGTACTTTTCTAATGACCAGTTACAACCAGAGCTTTTCAACATAATTTCTGACAGAACGGCCGGATCAAGACCATTATCTACCCCTAGTTGTAATGCCTCAGCGGTGCCTGCCATATGCACTGCAAGCAGCATGTTGTTACAAATTTTAGCTGCCTGACCTGCACCTACATCTCCTGCACGGAAAATATTACTGCCCATTGCGGTCAGTACTAATTTCGCCTCTTCAAAGTCGTCCTCAGCGCCACCAACCATAAATGCCAAGGTGCCCGCCGCCGCCGCCGCAACACCACCGGATACCGGCGCGTCCACGAAGCGAAGTGATTTTTCTGAGGCTGCAACGCCAACAGCGCGAGCATTTGTAGGGGCAATCGTTGAGCAATCCAAAATTAAAGCAGTATTGGGAATAGCATCCAGCAACCCCGGAGTTTTTCCATCGCCAATATAAACTGACTCAACAATACTCCCGTTGGGCAACATCGTTACCACAAAATCTACCTCGGCAACGGCTGCTATGGCTGAAGATACAACGTTACAGCCATTTTCTTTTGCCTGAGCCGTGGCAGTTTCTGACAAATCAAACGCATTAACTTCAAAACCCCCCTTTACTAGGTTAGCAGCCATACCGCCGCCCATATTTCCCAAACCTACAAACGCTACCCGCTTAGCCATACTCGTTCCTCTCTTTTTTATAAATCAGCCAAGGGGTTTTGTGGCCAAGGCGCTTGAAAAAACGCAGCAACCGCGTCTTCACTGACTGAATCTAAATCGGCAATTTGCCAATTAGGTGATTGATCCTTATCGATTAACAACGCCCTGACGCCTTCGGCAAACTCTGGATGTCGCATGATATTGGTGCCTAATGACAGCTCACTCTGAAAGATATCTTTGAGTGGCAAGCCTTTAGCGAGATTCAGTTGTCTAAAAATCCACTTGATTGCCAGTGGTGAACCGCCAGCCAATCCTACCTTCGCTTTCGAAAGCCATTTATCATCAGTTGTTAACGCGGCAATGCGATCAGCGATGACAACCACGTCATCACCCTCACAGAGATAATCAATTTGGGTCTGATGATTTTCAAGATTACCTGCCGGCATTTTCTCAACAGCACTGTCTCCCAACTCCTGGATAGCACGACTAATCAAACGATCATCCTCCAGCCTGTCGCCGCTCCAAGACAGTTGCAGCAGTGTTTCGCACAGCCGGTCATACTGTTCATGGTTAAGACAATAATCAGCCAGTCCAGCGTAAACGCTATCTACTGCATTAATCGAGGCCGCGGTCAACGCGAGGAAGCGCCCGCAGTAGCCCGGCATTTTATTAAGGAAATAACTGCCACCGACATCAGGAAACAAGGCGATGGTCACTTCAGGCATAGCGATGCGGGTCTTCTCAGTGACGATACGGTGCTTGCAAGCGGCCAAAATACCAAGTCCACCTCCCATAACAATGCCATGACCCCAGACAATTGTCGGTTTACAGTAGGTATGCAGTAAATAATCTAGGCGGTACTCTCGCTCAAAGAATGTCTCAGCATATTCACAGGGACCACCCGGCTGGCTGACGGACGATTGGTGTAAAGCCTGAACATCACCGCCGGCACAAAGCGCTTTCTCGCCCGCACCTCGAATAAAAATAGCAACAACAGACTCGTCTGACTGCCAAACAGCCAGCTGATCTAATAACAAATCAACCATTTCCAATGTGAGTGAATTTAGAGTTCCCTCAACATTCAAAATGGCCTGCCCCACAAACTTACCGTTAGTGGTCGCTAGATTCTCAAACAACACCGAATGAGCCATTAGCAGTTTTTCCAATCGGCTTTGCGTTTTTCAATGAACGCGGAAACACCTTCCTTTTGATCTTGACTGTCCCAAAGCTTTACAAATTGTTCGCGCTCTTTACTGAACGCTGAGTTGATATCACCACCTCTCGCTTCCATGATTAAACTTTTGCAATAACGAACGGATGTAGGCGACTGGCTTTCCACTTTAGCCGCTAGTTCTAGCGCTTTTTCTAAAACAGTTCCCGTTGCGACTACTTCACTTACTAAACCAATTTTTTCTGCTTGTGGAGCTTTTATTCTTTCGCCTAACAACATCATTCGCTTAGCCCAAGCTTCACCTACCAACCAAGACAACTGCTGGGAGCCCAATCCACACGGCAGTAACCCAACCGCAGCTTCCGGAAGTGCCATTTGCGCCTGCTCTTCGCAAATTCGAACATCGCAGGATAATGCAACCTCCAACCCGCCACCCATGGCAAAACCTGTAATGCCGGCAATAGAAACACCTTGATAATTCGTCAACGCTTCAAAAGCTTCGCCAAAAGCCAGAGAAAATTCAAAGGATTGAGCTTTATCGTCGTGATTAAATCGATTGAGATCGGCCCCGGCGCAAAAAAACTTTTCGCTGTCACTAGTTACAATCAAAGAATAGTTTTCTTTGTCTTCATTCAACTCACCGATGATATGTTTTAGCAAACGTAAGCTTTCTGGTGTCCAGGTATTAGCCGGGGGGTTATTCATGGTTAATATAGCGACATGGCCACGTTTTTCGAGTTTTAACAAATCACTCATTATTCTGTCTCACTTGTTATTATCACTATCAATGTCAATGGAGGTCGTCAGCACTTTAATCTAGGGAGGTTGTCATCTTAATGCTTCAGGAGCGCCGACTTCAAAAAGTCTCCGCGCAGTAATAACACGCATGATTTCATTAGTCCCCTCAAGGATTTGATGGACTCGCGCATCTCGCATAAACCGCTCAAGAGGATACTCTTTTAGATAACCATAGCCACCATGTAACTGCATGGCGTCATTACAAATATTAAAGCCTGCGTCCGTAGCAAAACGTTTTGCCATTGCGCAGTAGGTTGATTTATCAACATCATCTGCATCTAATTTACTAGCAGCCAATCTCACCATTTGCCGAGCGGCAATTAACTCCGTTAGCATATCGGCCAATTTGAATTGTAATGCTTGAAATGCAGCCAGTGGTTTACCGAATTGCTGTCGTTCCAACATATATTTCTGACTGTGGTTGATACAAGCTTGAGCCGCGCCAATTGAGCAGGTGGCAATGTTAATTCGGCCGCCATCCAGGCCGCGCATGGCAATTTTAAAACCTTCTCCTTCCTGACCGAGAAGACTATCCTGATCGACAAGAACATTTTCAAAGCTAATAGCTCGAGTGGGTTGAGAATTCCAGCCCATTTTTGCCTCATTCTTGCCGTAATGAATACCGTCAAGTTGTGCAGGAATAGCAAACGCTGAGATGCCCGCGGAGCCCTCTTCTTGAGTACCCGTTCGTGCCATAACCACAAGCACATCAGTATCTCCCGCTCCACTGATAAACATTTTACTACCATTGAGCAAATACTGTTGACCCTGCTTTTTTGCCGTACTACGCAAAGAACCTGCGTCACTGCCTGCCCCCGACTCGGTAAGGCAATAAGACGCCAGTTTTTTACCTTGAGTGAGATCACCGCACCACTGTTCTATGGTCGACTCCTTCCCCCATTGTGCAATCATCCATGTAGCCATATTATGAATCGATATGAACGCCGCGGTGGATGTGCACCCCGCTGCCAATTCTTCCAACACGATCGCCGAATCAAGACGGGTCAGATTCATTCCACCTGCGTGTTCCGGTGTATACAGCCCACAAAAACCCAATTCTCCGGCTTTCGCGTAAAACTCCTTAGAGAATATTTTGTTCTCATCCCAGTCGGCGGCATAGGGAGCCATTTGCTCCCTAGCAAAAGCACGGGCGGTATCTTGAAAGGCCTGCTGATCTTCATTGAGGGTAAAATCCATAAAATATGCCTATGCTAACAATCTAATTCTCTTCAGTGTTAACGCTATCAATTGAACTTGGTCATCACCTTACCGAACAGGTCTTCATCGCTACGTAATTCTTTGTTGTTCTCAAGAGGCTTCGAGATCCAAGTGACATTGATTAAATCTTCCCAGGTTATGTTGTTATTAGTGCCATTCCCTCCCCAAGAACCACAACCCAATGAAAATGTCTGACGCATACCATTCCACAAATTTCCACTATTAGAAGCCGCCTGTGGTTGATTTACCATGACTCTAGACGTTTTTGTGTTCATGCCAAATTTCAAAATATTGTCGTCACTGTAAGAATATATTCCACAGGAATGTCCCTGCCCTTGGTATGCCTGAATACGGTTTGTTAGGTCAATAGCCTCATCGATATCCGCAACTTTATAAAACGCCATAACGACAGACATTTTCTCTCCCGAGAATGGATACTCTGCTCCCGCACCTGTTTCAGGAACGATAAAAAAGCTTTTACCATCGGGAAGATCAATACCCGCCATTTCAGCCAATACTTCTGCCGGCTGTGCGACGATTTTGTTATCTATATGTCCGTGATTCCAAATAATCGCTTCTAGTTTGCCCTTGTCTTGTAAGCTTGCAAGATAACCGCCCTGAGCCTGCAGGTTGACTAATAGTTGGTCATACACTGACGCAACTGCTATCACTGCATTGTCAGATGAACACGACGCTGCCAAATCCAGTGTTTTTGATAGCTGAATCTTTTCTGCTGCTTCATCAATATTTGCTGTTTCATCGACGGTAATAACAGCGTTACCTGCGCCTACTCCCAACGCCGGAGTTCCAGACGAATAAGCTGCGTCGACCATAGCCGCACCACCAGTTGCCAGAACGCGGTCACATTGCTTCATGAGTTCCTCGGTCGTCTCCAGTGAAGGTATATCAATTGCAATCACCAAATCCTCCGGTGCTCCGCAGGCTTTAATTGCCTCACGCATTAAATCGCTGATCTTTTTGTTAGTTAACTTCGACCGAGGATGTGGCGCTAAGATAATGGAGTTGCGACCTTTGATCGCAGATATCGCTTTTATGACAGGTGTTGCCTCTGGGTTGGTGCAAGGAATTAACGCTCCAACAACACCCATTGGCTTAGCAATTTTAACAATATTGCGGATTTTGTCTTCCTCAATAATCCCCACAGATTTGTCGTCGATAATATCCATCAATGTAGCGCGCGTTTTGCGAGAGATTTTTAAAAACTTCCCCTCATAATTGCCGAGTTGGGTTTCGTCCACTGTAAATTGAGCTATTTCTTCGGCAACTCCAGGTCGACATACCGACCAAACCATGGCGGTAATCAGCTCATCAACCTGTTCTTGGGAATAATGTTCGATCTGCTGCTGTGCGGCTTTAGAACGTTCGATCAGACCCCTAATGCTTTCAGCCGCTTCGACAGCTACGGAATTGCTTTCTTCGCTCATTTTATTCTCCAAATTGACTATGGTCATGTACTTTTAAGTGCAACGGCTTTTTAGCCCACTATAAAAACACACAACGGACATAAGACTGAATTCACTATCTTAGCTTTTTGATGGACTATATTACTATTATTATCGTATATTTACGCTGAATCGAAAAAACTGTGTCTGGCAGCTTAGGTTTCATCTCTGCACGGAGTATATGTTGAGCACTACATCCCAATGGCCATTGACCACGAAAGCGGTGAGGCTGATTACCCCCGGGTTTATGTTGGATCATTTGCGGCAAAACCCGTTAACACGGGCCTGTTACCCCACGTCTTTTGGGTATTATCCCTACGCCAAGGGACACCAAATGCTGCGAGATGACCACAGTGACAACCTACTTATCTATTGTGAAGATGGTAATGGGCATGTAAAGACAGATAAATTTTACGGTCCAGTAACTAAAGGCGACGTCATCTTATTGCCCTCTGGCCACGCCCATCATTATTGGGCCAGTGACGATAATCCATGGACAATCTATTGGGTGCATTTTGATGGCTTACAAGCGAATCAACTGATTAAGGAACTCGACTTCGATGCCGAGCAGGTAGTCGCCTCTATAGGCCAGCAACCGCTGCTGGCGAGCGATTTTAATCGTCTGCTAAGTTTGCGTCAAAGCGGCTATCGCCAAACTGTATTTAATTATGCCGCTGCTCTTACTCGCCAAATCCTTTATTTCCTAGCGTTGCAAATTCGATCTAGCAATACCTTAAGGCGGCATAATTTTAATTTGGACGAGCTTCGTAGTTTGATGCTGGAGAATATCGAAGGGGATCTTGATCTGGACACCATGGCCGCCTGTGCACAGTTATCTCGACATCACTTTGCAGACAAATATAAAAAGCTAACGGGCATATCTCCCGTGAAACACTTTATTCACTTAAAAATGGAACGCGCCTGCTATCTTCTAGACACCAGCAACAACTCCGCAAAGCAGGTAAGCGCGCATTTAGGCTACACAGACCCGCTCTATTTTTCGCGCTTGTTTAAAAAAGTGATTGGAATTTCACCCAGCGCATACCGAAAGGGTTTACGAGGTTAAGACACACAGTTTTTATTCGACATTAACGGAATTGCTTAACATTCGTATCAGAAATTTTTTGTTAGATACAATGACTTGAGTTCCTTCATATTCCCAACCCAGCTAGCACTGCGGTGGTCCCCATATAAAAAAGCACCAGGCATCCTTAATAGAACTCTATGTTTCCCTAAACCAAGAAAAACAAATAAAAGTGAACCCATAAGGTTATTGCCAACTACGGGATAAGCTGCTACGGCAAATTCTGGGTTATAGGCTACATAAATTAAAGTTAAAGCATTTATAAAAAGAAAGATGGTAAACATATGCCAAAAGACAATGCTTAACGATTTCGTTAATGTCTCCATATCACTATCATTTACATTGCTAGTATAAATTTTCCCCCCGGTGAGTCGCGAAAAACCATACCTGCTAGAGAAATAAAAGCCGCAGTCATCAAAGGCAATTAATTCATTTACTTTTCCTCAATAGGCATCATAGCCTACTCAATAATTGCGGAGCGCCTTAAACACCTAATAAAATTGCGCTTCAAACAAGTTCAGTACGGTCATCCCGATAACGATCAAGAATAAACCATCGCCCTTTACCAATTTGATGTCAATTCCTCCGATGGAGGCTGGGTTTTCTACTACGACACGCTTCTTGAAATCTATCTTTAACAGACGATTTGATTCTCAACTGAGTCTGCTTAGTGTTCATAACAGATACCTATCATCGTCTGAAACGCTCTGAATGAACGCCTCCAGTACGCTTGATTCAGACAAGCCCCAAGAGGCTAGAAGATAGAATGAATATAATAAAAGCTATTGTTTTTATAATTCATTTCCTCTTTTTGCTCCAAATTCATCTTCAAGTGCAGATGCTACATCAAGTAACTCATCTTTGTCTCCACGACCTGATGCGACCCATTTATCAACCCAATCAATAATTGTTTCTTTTTTTCCATCAACAATATCATATGCATTAAAATCAACATCCCCATTCTCAAAATTGAAAAAATATTCTTCATATGTTTCATTCATTCCCGCAGCTAAAATTCTTTTAAATAAATGTTGTGGAGGGTATATATTAGTTGTTACTTGAAACTTTGGACAAATTATTTGATTTTTATAAGTATTTAAAAAACTATTAAAATATTGAGGAAATTCTGATTTAATACCTTTATAGTCCAAATAAGTTCTCATTGTTTCTTCCCATTTAGGAACATCATAAGCTTTTTGTCTTGCTACAATTACATCAGAGCATAGCTTATGAGCGACTTCTTTTACTTTATCATCGCTAATTCTTGTCCCAACTTTCAAAATACTGCTCAACCCAGCATTTGACTCAGCTACACCATTCAAAGGGCGAGTAACATGATCAGAAGTATCTGTTGCCCGAGCGAAAGAGTTAAAGCTAACTAACGCAGTTATTAAAACGATAATTGTTTTCATAAAATAAAATTCCTTTGTTGTTTCTATCTTTAAACTATCGCTAGAAATGCTGAAATGAGTGATTTTTGACCCTGTTGAGAATTTCCAATTATTGAGATATTACCAGACCATCATCTGAGATCTTGAAATGCTTTAACGCTTCTGACGTCGCCATATCTGCACTGAACTTCATGTAAGTATTTTCAATATGTGAAATACTTGTGCCCGCCATCTTCGACAACGCGACGATATTCATACCCGATTTCACTCGACACGTTATGCCGAAATGTCTCAATGAGTACCAAGTTAGACTGCGCGCCTTCCAACCACTGAGACCAATCCCATCCATTAGCTCACGCCAATACAGAGCCCAGTGCCGAGCAGAAACCTGTTTGTCCCCAGAGACTAGAAGACAGAATGAATATAATAAAAACTATTTTTTTATAATTCATTTCCTCTTTTTGCTCCAAATTCATCTGCTAGGCTGTAGGCTACGTCCCTTAATTCTTCAGCATCGCCTTTTCCTTGAGCTATCCAGCTTTCAACCCAGTCTAAAACGGTTTCTTTTTTGCCGTTTACTATCTCGTAAGCATTAAAATCAATATCGCCCTCTTCTAAATCAAAGAAATACTCTTCATAGGTTTCATTCATTCCTACTGCAAGTATTCTTTTAAATAGATGTTGAGGAGGAAAAATACGAGATGATACTTTATACTGTGGGCATATAATCTTATTTTTATGCGTATTCAAAAAAGTATTAAAAAAAACTCTGAATTCTTTATCATTACCTTTAAAACCTAGATACTTCTCCATTGTTTCTTTCCAAGGAGGCATATCTTGTCCTTTTAATCTTGCGTAATTAACATTATTACAGAGGGCTTTAGCCACATCTTTTATCTGCTCATCAGAGATTTCTGTTCCAACTTTCAAAATATTACTTAACCCAGCATTTGACTCAGCAGGCTTACTTAAGGGATAAGTAATACGCTCGATAGTATCCGTTGCCCGAGCGAAAGAGTTAAAACTAACTAACGCAGTTATTAAAACGATAATTGTTTTCATAAAATAAAATTCCTTTGTTGTTTCTATCTTTAACAGACGATTTGATTCTCAAATGAGTCTGCTTAGTGTTCATAACAGATACCTATCATCGTCTGAAACGCTCTGAGTGAACGCCTCCAGCACGCTTGATTCAGACATAGCACTGAGCGCGCAGAGCAATGAGAATGCGTTCCAGAGACTCCTGTCGCAGTTTAAATAGACTTTTGAATGCTTCACTAGATACTCCTGATGTTAGTACAGAAGATATTTATATCTGTGTATCTTTCAACTATCGCTGGAAATGCTGAAATGAGTGATTTTTGACTCTGTTGAGAATGTGCGTACTTCGAGACGAACTTTACGCTGATTGATTCGTTTGATCACAGAGTGAGCGTGTGAACCTGTTTCGCACCACCTCTTGCCAGTGACTGTCGTGACACCTGATGCATTGAAGAACGCACTTATCTTTCGATAACTGAGTCCTTGCTCTTTATTCATACGCAAGATGAGTTCATACAACTCGTACTGACGATCACTGACAACCGCTTCCTGCGAGTCATCGTACGCAAGTGAGTAGTCAGAGAAACAAATATTAAATCGAACAGTTATGAAATCTAATTCACTGTTTTGTACTACTCTACAGTTACTGACTTTGCTAGATTCCGCGGCTGATCAACATCGGTACCCTTTAAAACAGCGACGTGATAGGACAGTAACTGCAACGGAATGGTATAAATGATTGGAGCAATGACATCAGGTACATTGGGGACGTTCACCAGATTAATACCTTGGCTACTACTAAACCCCGACGCCTTGTCGGCAAAAACAAATAGCTGCCCTCCTCGAGCCTGCACCTCTTCTAGATTCGATTTCAGTTTCTCTAACAATTGATTATTCGGCGCCACAGCAACAACCGGCATATCAGCATCAACCAATGCGAGTGGGCCATGCTTGAGCTCGCCGGCGGCGTAGCTCTCTGCATGAATATAAGAGATTTCCTTGAGCTTTAGGGCTCCCTCCATCGCGATCGGCCATTGTGCACCCCGCCCTAAAAACAAAGCATGATGTTTTTCAGCAAACGCTTCAGCCATTTTATGAATCGTTTTGTCCAGTTTAAGTGTTTCCTCCATCAGGTTAGGAAGCTGGTGAAGGGCACTGACAATGTCAGCTTCCTGATTTTGATCGAGGTTTTTTCGTCGACCCAGAGCTACGGTCAGCAACATCAAAGCCACTAGTTGAGTGGTGAATGCTTTAGTTGAAGCAACACCAATTTCAGGACCCGCTTCCGTCATTAGTGCCAAATCGGATTCACGAACCAAAGAACTTTGAGCCACGTTACAAATAGTCATAGTCGCTGCGTAGCCCAGTGTTTTTGCGAGCCGAAGAGCTGCCAAAGAGTCGGCGGTTTCTCCTGACTGGGAAATAGTCACCAACAAGGTATCCTCTTGAACGACAAATTTGCGGTAGCGAAATTCGCTAGCTACCTCGACGCGACAGGGCACTCCAGCTATTCCCTCAATCCAATATTGCGCGACCATCGCGGCGTGATAACTAGTACCGCAGGCGACAATCTGGACGGCTTTAGTTTTATCCAGCACAGCTTTCGCATTGATACCGAAGGCTTGTTCGAGAATGTGATCTGTACCAAGTCTTCCAGCGAGGGTATTTCTGACAACGTCCGGCTGTTCGTAAATCTCCTTGAGCATGTAGTGACGATATTTTCCCTTATCGGCCGACTCGGCCTTTTCGGTAATCCGATGAGTTTTCCGCTCTATTTCGGCCCCATCTTTATCCCATATTCTATAACTTGAGGGTGTGATTTCAGCGAAATCACCCTCCTCTAAATAGATAAAAGTATCGGTTACCTGGCGAAGAGCCAGCTGGTCGGACGCCAAGAAGTTCTCGCCTAATCCTAAACCGAGAACAAGAGGGCTACCACTGCGAGCACAAATGATCCGATCAGGCTCGGTTTTGCTGATAACCGCCAAACCAAAGGCTCCCTCGAGTCTCTTTACAGCGGCATGTATCCCATCCAGTAAACTTAAGCCCGACGTCATTTCTAAGTGTATTAGATGAACAATTGTTTCCGAGTCCGTCTGAGATTTGAATTCATAACCCTTCTCCGTCAAATAACGACGCAATTCTTCGTGGTTTTCAATAATTCCGTTATGTACCAATGCAATTTGATCATTAGACAGATGAGGGTGAGCGTTTTCTTCGGAAGGATGACCATGAGTTGCCCAGCGTGTGTGGGCAATCCCGGTTGAGCCAGACAGTGGTGCCTTGGAAACAGCGGCATCTAAGACAGCAACCTTCCCTAACGTTTTGTGACAGCCTATCTCACCATTGCTGTCTATAATTGCCACGCCAGCCGAATCATAGCCTCGATATTCAAGACGTTTTAACCCTTCAACCAAAATTTCTGAAATTTCTCTTCGTGCTGCAGCACCGACGATTCCACACATATCATATCCCTCAATCTAACCGTCCCACGAACTGCATTAAAAAATAACGTTGGCATTAGTTATCTTTATCGTGTGAACAGCTTATTTCCGTTGTATTGTTTAATAAAACTACGCTTAAAAGTATTACGCCTTATTTTTCGTCGGTTTTTTCCAGCCGCTAATATTGCGCTGCTTTCCTCGGGCAACACCCAGTTGGTCGTCATCCACATCGGCAGTAATGGTAGATCCCGCGGCAACAGTCGCATTTTTGCCTACAGTAACAGGCGCCACTAACGAGCTATTAGATCCTATAAAAGCGCCATCGCCGATGTTGGTTGCAAACTTGTTAACGCCATCATAGTTACAGGTAATAGTGCCCGCACCAACGTTGGCGCCAATGCCTATAGTAGCGTCACCAATATAGGAAAGGTGATTTACCTTACTGCCTTCACCTATCTTAGCTTTTTTTGTTTCTACGAAATTACCTATCTTAGCTTTCGCTGCCAAATCAGTTCCGGGGCGCAATCGAGCGAACGGTCCAACTTCACACATGATCCCGACCCTCGCATCTTCAAGAACACTATTGGCTTTGATCACTGAACCGGAGCCAATGCTAGAATTCTCTATCACGCAATTTGGGCCAATGGACACATCATCACCGATGGTAACATCACCGATGAAGACGCAGTTCACGTCAATGACAATGTCTTCGCCGACATCCATTCTGCCCCGAACATCGATACGCGCCGGGTCCGCTAGTGTTACGCCCTCTAACATCAGCTGGCTCGCCTGTTGGCACTGGTAAAATCGTTCCAATGTTGCCAACTGACTTCGGTTATTAACGCCTTCGACTTCGACAGCGTTATTAGGATGGTGGGCAATCACAGCCATTTCGTCAGCAACCGCCATGGCAATGATGTCCGTTAGGTAATATTCCCCCTGCGCATTATTAGCTGACAATTGCGGCAGCCATTGATTCAGTTTGGCGGCTGATACGGCGAGAATACCGGTATTCACTTCGCAGATAGCGAGCTGGTCTTCATTGGCATCTTTTTGTTCGACGATGGCCTCAATCGATCCATCACGACGAACAATACGACCATAACCCTGAGGATCATCGAGCAAGACCGTCAGTAGCGACAAAGTCGTTTGATTCGCCGCTGCTACTAAGGCCGCCAAGGTCTCTGTTGCAACGAGCGGAACGTCGCCATAAACAACCAGAACAATTGCATCCTCATTAACGCGGGCCATTGCTTGAGCAACTGCATGTCCTGTTCCTAACTGTTGTTCCTGCAACGCCCACTGTATATCAGAGCTGTTTACTCGGCTGCGAACTAGGTCAGCACCGTGGCCGACGACCACATGAATAGCTTCAGCGTTGATATTTTTCGCTGCGTCAATAACGTGTTCAACCATAGGCTTACCGGCTATAGCGTGTAAAACCTTTGGAAGTTTGGAGCGCATACGAGTGCCACGACCCGCTGCTAGAATTATCACCTCAGTAGCCACTATCTTTCCTTTAGTATGTGTAAATAAATGACGCGTGTTAACGCCAACCACAGCGATTTCCTCTTTTACGAGCAGTAACGCAATGTTATCCATAATAGTAGTAGCGGAAATAGAAAAGGGTAGCTGAAGCTACCCTTTTTATTCGGAAATAATACAGACTGGAAGTAATTAACCCAATTTCTTACGGATAGCCTGTATCGTTCTCAGCTGCGCAGCAGCTGCGGCTAGCTGGGCTGAAGCCCGCCCATAATCGAAGTCTCCCGACTGATTAGACAGTGCTTGTTCCGCTTCTTTTTGCGCTTCCACCGCTGAGGCTTCATCAATATCGCCAGCACGGATGGCTGTATCAGCCAGAACACTGACGGTCCCAGGTTGTACTTCCAAGTACCCGCCAGAAACGTAGTAAACTTCCTCGTCACCAGCCTGCGTTTTGATACGAATCGGGCCAGGCTGAAGAGAAGTCAACAGTGGCGCATGGCCATAGCTGATCCCCAAATCACCAAGAGCTCCGGTTGCGACAATCATTTCAACCAGTCCCGAAAAAATCTCTTCTTCCGCGCTGACGATGTCACAATGAATGGTCATAGCCATAAGTATTGCGCCTATATCTCAATCGACTTTAGCAACCGCGATAGCGATGCTTATAATTTTTTCGCGTTTTCCAACACGTCATCAATACCACCGCACATCAGAAACGCTTGCTCTGGTATGTGATCATATTCGCCCGCCAGAATCCCGGTAAAGCCGGCAATGGTATCTTTCAGCGATACATATTTGCCAGGTGACCCAGTAAATACCTCAGCGACGTGAAATGGCTGTGACAAAAACCGTTCGATCTTCCGCGCGCGGTTTACCGTTTGCTTATCTTCTTCAGACAGCTCGTCCATGCCCAATATTGCAATGATGTCTTTCAGCTCTTTATAACGCTGCAAAACAGATTGTACACCGCGAGCCGTGTCGTAATGCTCAGTACCGATAATTAGCGGATCTAACTGACGTGACGTAGAGTCTAGCGGATCAACCGCAGGGTAAATACCTTTAGCAGCGATATCACGCGACAATACAACCGTAGAATCAAGGTGAGCAAACGTAGTAGCAGGTGATGGGTCAGTCAAATCGTCCGCTGGTACGTAAACCGCTTGAATCGACGTGATGGAACCAGTTTTAGTAGACGTAATCCGCTCCTGCAATTCGCCCATTTCCTGCGCCAGTGTTGGCTGGTAACCAACCGCTGAAGGCATGCGGCCTAACAGCGCCGACACTTCTGTTCCGGCCAATGTATAGCGGTAAATGTTATCAACAAATAGTAGAACATCTTTACCTTCGTCACGAAATTTTTCTGCCATCGTCAAGCCGGTCAAAGCAACGCGCAACCTATTTCCTGGTGGCTCATTCATCTGACCATAAACCATCGCAACTTTCGATTTACTTGGCTCTTCAATATTTACAACGCCTGATTCCTGCATCTCATAGTAGAAATCGTTACCTTCTCGGGTACGTTCTCCAACACCGGCAAAAACTGACAAGCCAGAGTGCTCCAGAGCTATGTTATTGATCAGTTCCATCATGTTTACGGTTTTACCAACACCAGCTCCACCGAACAGACCAACTTTACCACCCTTGGCAAACGGGCAAATCAAATCAATTACTTTGATGCCTGTCTCCAGCAAGTCTTCAGAGGCTGAAAGTTCATCGTATGCGGGTGCCTTCCGATGAATAGAAGCCCGTTCCTTTTCGCCAATTGGACCGCACTCGTCAATTGGATTTCCAAGAACATCCATTATGCGTCCTAATGTCTCAATACCAACCGGTACCGAAATAGGCGCGCCTGTGGACTCTACGACCAGCCCGCGGCTAACGCCTTCAGAAGAACCCATAGCAATTGTGCGCACGACGCCATCACCCAGTTGTTGCTGTACTTCTAGGGTTAGTGCTTTTTCAGTGACTGTTAGTGCATCATAAACCTGCGGTACTGAATCCCGTGGAAATTCCACATCGATTACCGCGCCAATGATTTGAACGATTTGTCCGCTACTCATTTCCCGTTCCTCTTTAGGATTTTTCGGATCAACATTGTCTGTCTCACCGTCAAAATTTAATTCTGTTTGCAAGTCTGTGTTACCGCGATCAATTACTAATTGCTGCGGCGCCACTGACGATTTCTGAAAGCTCTTGAGTAATTGACGCCTGACGAGCTTTGTTATAAACCAACTGTAAGTCGTCGATCAGGTCACCGGCATTATCAGTAGCGCTTTTCATCGCCAACATCCGCGCGGCTTGTTCACATGCGCCATTTTCAACGACAGCTTGATAGACTTGAGATTCTATATACCGGGTCAACAACCCTTCCAGCAGTTCTTGTGCATCGGGTTCATATAAATAATCCCAATAGTGCTTCATGTCTTCATTTTCTTCAGCTTGCAGCGGTAATAGTTGCTCAACGGTAGGCTCTTGGGTCATCGTATTAACGAATTCATTGCCAACTAAATACAACTTGTCGATGGCACCACTACCGTAAGCATCTAGCATTACCTTTACGCTGCCGATCAAATCAGCTATCGACGGATCTTCACCCAAATCTCTAACAGCGGCGACTATGTTTCCGCCATAACTGTTGAAGAATCCAGTGGCTTTAGCGCCCACCAAGGCAAGATCTATCTCTATGTTTTGATCCGCATAGGCTTTCATCTGCTTAATAGCGGCTTTGAACAGATTAGTGTTCAAGCCACCACAAAGACCACGATCAGTAGAGACGATGATAAAACCAACGCGCTTGACTTCACGCTCGAGCATATACATATGCTTGTGCTCGGGGTTAGCGTTAGCAATGTGTCCAACTACAGAACGAATCCGCTTCGCATAGGGCTTACCCACACGCATCCGGTCTTGTGCCTTACGCATTTTACTAGCCGCAACCATTTCCATCGCGCTGGTAATTTTTTGCGTACTTTGGATACTCGATATTTGAGTACGTATTTCTTTTCCGCTTGCCATTCTCTTACCTTACTGGGGACTGAGTTAAAGCAGTCCCCGATCAGAGTCATTAATAAGTTTGTGTTGCTTTAAACTTCTCAACTGCTTCTTGGAACTTGGCTTGATAATCGCTGTTCCAATCACCAGATTCTGCAATTGCACTCATCGTGTCTGCATATTCACTGTTTGCAAACGCTAGTAACGCAGATTCAAAGTCACCAATTTTATCAACGACGACATCATCAAGATGTCCCTCATTGGCGCAAAACACCATCAGGCCCATTTCTGCAACATTCTGTGGTGAATATTGCTTCTGTTTCATCAGCTCAGTAACACGCTCACCATTGTCTAATTGAGCTCGGGTGGCGTCGTCGAGATCTGACGCAAACTGAGAGAATGCTGCCAACTCTCGATATTGTGCAAGAGCAGTACGAATACCACCTGACAACTTCTTGATAATCTTTGTTTGTGCCGAACTACCGACACGCGATACTGAGATACCCGCATCCATAGCTGGACGATTACCTGAATTAAACATATCTGCTTCAAGAAATATCTGACCATCGGTAATAGATATTACGTTGGTCGGTACAAAGGCAGAAACATCACCCGCCTGTGTTTCAATAATTGGCAAGGCTGTTAGTGACCCAGTCTTTCCCTTTACCGCACCGTTAGTGAAGTTCTCAACGTAGTTGGCGTTTACCCGAGCTGCACGCTCTAACAAACGAGAGTGCAAATAGAACACGTCTCCTGGGTAAGCTTCACGGCCCGGAGGACGGCGTAACAACAATGAAATTTGACGATAAGCCCAAGCCTGCTTGGTTAGGTCATCATAGATAATGAGAGCATCTTCACCGCGATCGCGATAGTACTCGCCCATTGAACAACCCGCAAAAGGCGCCAAAAATTGCATCGCCGCTGGGTCAGAAGCCGTAGCCGCTACAATGATGGTGTGTTCCATTGCACCATGTTCTTCCAGCTTGCGTACTACCGACGCAATCGAAGAGGCTTTTTGGCCAATAGCAACATAAACGCACTTAATGCCCGTGCCTTTCTGATTAATAATTGCATCGACGGCAATGGCCGTTTTACCGATCTGACGGTCACCAATAATTAGCTCGCGCTGACCGCGACCGATTGGCACCATTGAATCAACTGCTTTGAGTCCCAGCTGGACGGGCTGATCGACCGACTGACGAGCGATAACGCCCGGAGCAACTTTTTCAACGAAGTCAGTCTCTTTAGCATTGATTGGCCCCTTACCATCGATAGGGTTACCAAGAGCGTCAACTACTCGACCTTGCAGCTCTGGACCAACCGGAACTTCAAGTACTCGCCCGGTACATTTACACGTCTGCCCTTCAGCCAAACTCTGGTATTCGCCAAGAATAACCGCTCCCACCGAATCTCGCTCAAGGTTCAACGCCATACCATAGACGCCGCCTTCAAATTCAATCATCTCACCATACATAACATTAGTAAGACCGTGGATTCGTATAATACCGTCAGTAACCGATACTACTGTTCCTTCGTTTTGCGCTTCAGCAGACACGTCGAGTTGATCGATGCGGCCTTTGATAATTTCGCTAATCTCAGATGGATTCAGCTGTTGCATTGTCTTTTCCTCAATCCTGTTATTGGTGCAGGAGTGCTTTAACTAAAATTCGATTTTACTTTCTTTGAAAGTGTCTTGTAACAACTAGGACTGCATACTTTCGGCAAGCTTTGCCAAACGCCCGCGAATACTACCGTCAATAACAATATCAGCAGCGCGAATAACTACGCCACCTAATAATGTCGTATCGATAGTTGTTTGCAAGTTTACGTCACGATCCAGTTTTCGACTCAAAGAAGTACTGAGTTTTTGTTGAACGTCGTTGTCTAGCTCAAAAACAGTTGTCACATTTACATCGACACTCTTTTCTCGATTGGACTTAAATTGTTCAAACAAACCTACAATTTCAGGCAACAGAGATATTCGCTTATTTTCAGCTAATACTTCGACGAAATTCCTTACGCCATCACTTAGCTCATCGCCACAAACGTCGATAAATTGCTTTGCTTGCTGATCAGATGTCAAACTTGGCGAACTCAAAATCTTGTGGATTTTTTCTACCTGAGAAACAGCAGCAACGACCGATAGCTGGTCCGACCAGCCCGTCAATTCACCGGCACTTACGGCAAACTCGAATGCAGCTTTCGCATAGGGTCTTGCCAGTGTACTTAATTCAGCCATGCTATTCCCGCTCCTCGCTTAAAGACCCGCGGCCAGTTTTTCAACCAGCTCTTTGTGGGCATTTTCGTCGATCGTCGCTTCCAATATTTTCTCAGCACCGGCAATCGCTAATGAAGCAACTTGGCCGCGCAGGTGTTCTTTTGCGCGGTTCATCTCTTGCTCTATTTCTGCCTGTGCTGCTACTTTCAGCCGATCACCCTCTTCACGAGCTTGATCTTTGGCTTCATCAACAATCTGAGAAGCACGCTTATTAGCAGAATCGATTATAACGGCCGCTTCTTCTTTGGCTTCACGCAGACGATGTGTCGCGCGCTCTTGGGCTAACTCTAGATCTTTGTCGGCACGATCTGCAGCTTCAAGGCCGTCGGCGATTTTCTCTGCACGTTCCTGCATGGCAGCAATAATCAGCGGCCAAATATTCTTCATACAGAACATCACAAACAAGGCAAAAACAATCATCTGCCCGATTAGCGTAAGATTAATATTCACGCCATGCTCCTCACAGTTACTAGTTAAGTGGGTTATTATTCATAACCCGTTTAATCAAACAGTTGTTATGACTCGAAGGGCCTTAAACGGCGCCTGGAGCAACAACGAAGATCAAGTACATTGCAATACCAACACCAATGATGGGGATCGCATCAACAAGACCAGCACCAAGGAAGAATGTAACCTGAAGTTTAGGCGCTAATTCTGGTTGGCGAGCCGAACCTTCAATAAGCTTACCACCCAACAGACCCACACCGATTGCGGCGCCCAGACCACCGAGACCCATCATAATGGCGGCAGCAACGTAGATTAATTCCATAGTGTTCTCCTAATTTAAAAACAAACGTTAAATAAAACTTAAAGTGACATTAATGATCTTCATGCGCCATGCTGAGGTAAACCACGGTTAGGACCATAAAGATAAATGCTTGTAATATGATCACCAGGATATGGAACAATGCCCAACCCATTTGCATCAAACCCGCCGGAATCATCCACATAACACCCGCACCAAACAGAGCAGCAATCAATATAAATATCATTTCACCGGCATACATATTCCCAAACAATCGCAGACCGAGCGAGAAAGGCTTGGCAAGGAAGCCAACAACTTCCATGAATAAATTGACCGGAATAAATAGCGGATGATTGAAGGGGTTCATCGTTAGTTCTTTAACGAAACCAAAACCTTTAACTTTAATGTTGTAGTAAAGCATCATGAAAAATATAGCGACTGCCATGCCCATTGTTATGTTGGGATCTGTCGATGGCACTATTTTTTGGTAGGGTACGCCCAACAAAACCAGTAATTCAGGGACGAGATCTACAGGCAGTAGATCCATCAAATTCATCAGAAAAACCCAGACGAACACAGTCAAGGCCAATGGAGCTACAATGGGGTTTCGCCCATGAAAAGTATCCCGAACATTGTTATCGACAAACTCAACAATCATTTCGACAAAATTAACGATGCCAGAGGGTACACCACTAGTTGCCTTCTTAGCGACGCTGCGAAATAACAAACAAAATATTAAACCGAGGCCTATGGACCAAGCCATACTATCAACGTGAATTGCGTTGAACCCCATCGCCGCTGATTCTTCGCCGCCATGGGCCATTGTCCAAGTATCTTGCTGCAACACATAGGTTGCTCCATTCTCATCAATGCGCTCATGACCAGCAGGCAACTTGCCGTAGGTAAGATTGGTGAGGTGGTGCTTTATGTAGCTGTTAACTGTTAGGTTTTCACCTGACATAGTGATCTCTCAAAAGCTTTAATCAACATAAAAGACCTATCTTAGCGATAGACCGTTAAAAATTACTCAGTCGATGTACTAAAAACCAGTTTAGTAGCATCGTTGCAATAAACGTTGTAAACAAAGCACCAACAGACAAGGGCTTTATAAACACAAAAATACAGGCAAAAAACACTGCTGTTAGTAAAAATTTTCCGACCTCGCCACGATAAAGTGACGTTGTAACCTTTTGCGCACTTCTGGCGCCAGAATGACGAAAGGCCATTACTCCAAAGTACGTATTAGGCAAAATACAAACCATTCCACCTAAAAGCACAGAATATGCTGTGGTTACATCGACAAAAAGCAGGCCCGCTGTTAAAACGGCAAGAACACTACATTGGCCGAGAAAAATCTTCAACAACGGAGGCTTTACTATCGGAGCACCAAGACCAGCATTTTGTTTCAACGGCCTTGCCACATGTCCAGCACCTCTCTAGCTTACGCTTACACACTAAATTCTGCTTTTCGCAGTAACTTACCGGCTAAAATAGCGCGGGCGCATTATATGGAGAATAAGGGAGCTATTCAACCGAATTATCGGTTTTCGACAACTCTTTGCAGTTGCAAAATAACCATACAGAACAAAGGGTTTGGACACTACTAGGATTAACCTACCGACTATACCTTATCTAGTCGTTATCTTGCACATAACCACTACATGTTGAAAGTGGCGGTGAATTCATCAGACCGACTCTATCACCAAAGCCACCGGTATAATTGAGCAGTAAAACCCATCATTAAAAATTATCAGGTAATGTGACTAAGAATACCGTCTAACTCGTTAAGGCTGTTGTATTTCAATACCAGCTTGCCTTTACCATTGGTGCCGTGTTGGAGGGTAACCGGAACACCAATTTTGTCAGATAGCTGATTCTGCAAACTTTTGATATCTGGGTCGATCGGCACATTCTTTTTTGCCTTAGGCGAGTCCAGTTGAGACAGCAATGATCGGACTAACACCTCCGTCTGACGAACGGACATCCCTTTAGTTACAACTGTCGCAGCAGCGTGAGATTGGTGCTCAACGGGAAGTCCTAAGAGAGCTTTTGCGTGACCTAACTCAAGATCACCGTGCTCCAGCATTCTTTGAACATCGTCTCTAAGTGATATGAGGCGTAATAAATTGGTGACCGTTGATCTCGACTTACCCACCGCATCTGCAACCTGCTGCTGCGTAAGACCGAATTCTTGCTGTAAGCGGGACAGCGACAATGCCTCCTCCATAGCGTTTAGATCTTCGCGCTGAATATTTTCAATCAAAGCCATCGCTATAGCGGCCTCATCGGTGACGTTACGAATAATAGCGGGAATTGTGTCCAACCCAGCAAGCTGGGTAGCCCTCCATCGTCGTTCGCCCGCTATAATTTCAAACTTTTCTGCACTAATCGAGCGCACAACAATTGGCTGCATGACACCTTGTACCTTGATACTTTCTGCTAACTCTTCGAGCGCCTCGGGCTGCATATCTCGTCGAGGTTGATATTTACCTCGTTGAATCAAATCAACGGGCAATTTACGTAACTCACCATCAGCATTGTCTACGGCGCGTTCGGGAGATTGATCAGTTTTGGTATCAGCGTGCGTTTTATTATTGCCCAGCAGGGCGTCCAAACCTCGTCCCAAACCGCGTTTTTTTACCGCCATCAATAAATCTCACTTGTTATATCTGCGAATACTTTAGCCGGACGGCTCTTCGGCAGTACGACCCGTTTCACACTGTCAAAATTGACCGTAATAGTAACGCTAAATCCCTACATAAGCGTAATTTTGTAGTGAAAACATCAATACCGTAAAGCTACGAGTCTTTATCCGCTCTACGTAACATTTCCCCCGCCAACGCTAAATAAGAAAGAGCTCCTTTCGACTGCTTGTCGTAATGAAGAGCCGGCAAACCATGGCTGGGAGCCTCCGCAAGCCTGATGTTCCGTGGAATTACCGTCCGATATACTTTGTTGCCGAAATGCTCAGACAGCTGTTGTGAAACATCGTTCGTTAAGCCGTTGCGAGGATCATACATAGTCCTCAATAGACCTTCAATTTTAAGCTTGGGATTCAATACCTGTTGTATTTGCGAGATGGTATCCAGTAGTGCTGATAGCCCCTCGAGTGCGTAGTATTCACACTGCATCGGTATTATGACGCCTTGCGCTGCTGCGAGGGCATTGACTGTCAACATGTTCAGCGACGGCGGACAATCAATGATGATGTAATCATACTCTGTTTGCTCTATCGCCAGCGCATCTCTCAGTCGAAATTCTTTTCCCTCAATGCTCAGTAGCTCTACTTCTGCTGCTGTGACATCGGCGTTGGAAGGAACTATATCGTAGCCACAATTTTTCGAATAGACGCTTACCTCTGCGATAGGTGTGTCCAAAACAAGCACGTCATAGACACTCGTCTCTACCGTATTCTTATCAATGCCGCTACCCATCGTGGCATTGCCTTGTGGGTCAAGGTCAATCAATAACACCTTCTTTTTTGTTGCCACCAGTGATGCTGCCAAATTGACACAGGTTGTTGTTTTTCCAACACCGCCTTTCTGATTGGTGACTGCTAAGATCTTACCCAATGCCTGCTACCTTTCTACTGATTTTTCATGGTTGCTTTGAACGGCTTATGACGACCAAGTGTCTTTCGCTGAGGTCTGATGGTACCTGCAGTGAGTGGCACGCATCGACAGTATAGTTTTTTTCAAGTTCGCTCAACTCTTTCAGCTCAGATTCAGGATAAATGCCCTTCATCGCCAAAAATTGGCCGCCGTCTGCTAGTAATTGCCCACTACAGTTAACCATATCGGCCAGAGACGCAAATGCCCTTGATAATATGCCTTCGTAGGTATGCTCTACAGATAGCTGCTCTACTCGGCTGTGATGTATAGTAATATTACCCAGCCCAAGCTCAGTTTTTACCTGGAATAAGAACCGGGTTTTTTTACCATTACTATCGAGCAAATCAAATTGACGTTCAGGGAATAATATCGCCAAAACGATACCAGGCAATCCTGCACCCGCACCAATGTCAATAAAGCGATTTCCATGCAAGTAAGGCGCTACCGTTAAACTGTCTAAGAGATGACGGGAAATCATTTCTCGAGAATTCCGGACTGCCGTTAAGTTATAGGCTTTGTTCCATTTTACAAGCAATTGATGATAAGCCAGTAGTAAGCTAATTTTTGCGGAGGGAACGGTCAGAGAGAGCTCGTTAATTCCGTCTTCCAATATTGAACGATAAGATGTTTCCAATTTTTTCCTCGGTCACTAGTATGCAGTAAATTAAGCCCTTTTCTATCAAGCAATTTTTTTGTTTTTTTCCAAAGCTCCATACTTTTTAAGAAACACAAGTAATAAAGAAATCGCGGCTGGCGTTACACCCGGAATTCGCGCAGCCCTAGCTAATGTTTCAGGCCGGTATTTCGAAAGTTTTTCTTTAACCTCATTTGATAGTCCTTCAATTGAGTGATAATCAAAATCGTTGGGGAATTTTGTATTTTCATGTCGTCGGAGTCGTGCTATTTCATCCGCTTGTCTACCTATATATCCAGCATACTTAATCTGGATTTCTACCTGCTCCGCAACCTGAGGATCCTTAGTTACCGTTCCTTTTATACCAGCAACATCTATGTAGTTAACGCCAGGTCGCTTAACTAAGTCTTTCAAACTGTACTCACGAGTAATAGCTTGATCAACTAACGAATTTACTATATCTCCTTCTACAGTTTTTGGTTGTATCCATGTCGATTCCAATCGCTTAATCTCTTTATCTATTGATTCCCTTTTCTCGGAAAAAATTTTCCAGCGATCATCATCCACTACTCCCAACTGTCTACCTTTTTCTGTTAAACGCAAATCTGCATTATCTTCTCTCAACAGTAAACGGTATTCCGCTCGAGAGGTAAACATACGATAGGGCTCCATTGTGCCCATCGTTATTAAATCATCGATCATTACACCAATATACGCTTCATCCCTTCGAGGACACCAAGTGTCCTTTCCTTGAACCTTTAGCCCTGCATTGATGCCCGCTAATAAACCTTGTGCTGCAGCCTCTTCATAACCTGTTGTACCGTTGATTTGACCAGCAAAAAACAAGCCTTTAATAAATTTAGTTTCCAAAGAGTATTTTAAATCCCTTGGATCAAAATAGTCATACTCAATGGCATAACCCGGCCTAGCAATATGTGCTTGTTCAAAACCTTTTATAGAACGTACTAATTCCAACTGCACGTCGAAAGGTAAACTTGTCGAGATGCCATTTGGATACAACTCATGGGTCTTTAGACCCTCCGGTTCAATAAAAATTTGATGGGAATTTTTATCAGCAAAACGGTGTATTTTATCTTCAATAGAGGGACAGTAGCGAGGGCCGATTCCTTCGATAACTCCCGTATACATGGGCGAACGATCTAGTCCCTGACGAATAATTTCGTGCGTCTTTTCATTCGTATGAGTAATCCAACAGCAGGTCTGCTCAGGATGGTGACTCAATGATCCAAGAAACGACATGACTGGTTCAGGCTTATCACCCCATTGCTCTTCGAGATCGCTGAAATCGACCGATCGCGCATCAATTCTAGGAGGCGTTCCTGTCTTCAGTCTGTCAACATTGAATGGCAACTCGCGAAGACGCTCAGCTAAAGTAATCGAAGGTGGATCGCCAGCTCTGCCGCCGCTGTGATTATCAAGACCGATATGAATTTTACCGCCAAGAAATGTCCCAGTTGACAGTATGACGGTGGGCGCGAAAAACTTTAAACCCATTTGGGTAACAATGCCCGACACCTGATCTCCCTCAATTATCAGATCATCGACGGCCTGCTGGAAAATCGATAAGTTCGGCTGGTTTTCCAATATTTCTCTGATTGCCGCTTTATAAAGCACTCGGTCAGCTTGAGCTCTTGTCGCTCTAACGGCAGGACCCTTTCTCGCATTAAGAATACGAAATTGAATACCACCACTATCGGTCGCTCTAGCCATTGCTCCGCCTAATGCATCAATTTCTCGGACCAAATGGCTTTTCCCAATGCCCCCTATCGCTGGATTACAAGACATCTGACCCAATGTTTCGATGTTGTGAGTTAACAATAACGTTTTACAACCCATGCGCGCAGATGCAAGACAAGCCTCCGTGCCTGCATGCCCGCCGCCAATAACGATGACATCAAATTGATCGGGAAAATCCACATTAACCTCTGGTAGTTGTTTTACTAGCAAATTCTACGAGTCGCGCTAGGAGGCGTGGGAGTATACGGTAGTGAAGCAATACAGGCAAAAAGAGTGGTGAAAGAATGAACAGATGAATTAGAGATCTGGCATTAAAAATAATGATGATTTTACTGTTAACTACTTAATCTAATTATAAGTATATATATGTATGTATATAGATATATTGTTTTCTAATGTTACTACTGTTATTACTGCATCGATTATCTGTTAACAAAAGTAATATTCCTATAGTAATCATTGAGTTACGCCAATGATAAACCATTTATCAAGTGAGGTATTAGCTGCTGCTAAGCTGCTGATTACCGGTTGATAACTAGAGCTCTTATCCACAGTCATCCAACAGCGAAATAGTAGAGTAATTTTAGTCCATAGGTTTAACGAGAGTTGTTAACAAGTTTACCCGAAAGTTTTCCACAGATACCGACGCGAAACTTTTTTTCGATAGCAATAAACGGATCGTAGGATATTTGGCAACTATAGTGAGGAAATATACGTAAGGACTGTTAACAAGATGTTGATAAGCTGTTTGAAACGAGAGATGCTAAGAGTTGGTCGATTGGCGTCCTGTTTTATTTTCCAATACAAAAACTGGAAAATATTTCACCCAGTAAGTCGTCTGATGAAAATTCACCGGTGATTTCACTAAGGGCGTTCTGACAATGACGAAGATCTTCCGCTAAAAGCTCGCCAGCACCATAAGATAATAACTGTTGTTGGCCTGCATGTAATGCTTCTTGTGCATTGGTCAATGCATCAAGATGACGTCTTCTTGCAGTAAATCCTCCTTCGCCTGCACCGTCGTAACCCATGCAGGCTTTGAGATGCTGTCGCAGTAATTCTATGCCTTGGTCATCTTTGGCCGACAGTGTAATCAATGTCTGCTCGGCCTCGACAATCTCTACCGCTTGACCCGATAAATCCGCTTTGTTATGAACAATAGTGACATTGGCCAGGGATGACAGTTTGCTAGATATATCGGGGCCTAAGTCGCCAATCAGTTTCACCGGATCAATTTCGCGACTAGTGGTGCTGTCAACCACAAGCAAAATACGGTCGGCTCTATTGATTTCTTCCCATGCTCGGCGAATTCCCTCTTGTTCAATAATGTCAGGGCTATCTCTTAAGCCGGCAGTATCGATAATATGAAGTGGCATACCATCAATCTGAATGTGTTCACGCAATACATCTCGGGTTGTTCCCTCAATCTCTGTAACAATGGCGCTATCTCTGCCAGAAAGAGCGTTCAGGAGGCTGGACTTTCCGGCATTCGGCTTACCAGCAATGACGACGGTCATGCCCTCTTGAACTAAAGAGCCTTGCTTTGCCTCAGAAAAAACACGATTAAGCTGGTTCAAGATCGTATCTAGGTCTGAGCTTACTTTGCCGTCAGCTAGGAAATCTATTTCCTCTTCGGGAAAGTCGATTGCTGCCTCTACATATACCCGGAGGTTAACAACAGCGCTAACTAAGGACATAATTTTTTTACTGAATTGGCCTTGCAATGATCGCACAGCATTTCTTGCTGCTTGCAAAGAGGCACTATCTATTAAGTCGGCAATGGCTTCTGCTTGCGTTAGATCCATTTTGTTATTGAGGAAGGCTCGTTCAGAAAATTCACCGGGACGTGCCAAGCGGGCCCCCAGTTTTATAATTTCTGACAGGAGATAATCAAGGATTACGGGACCGCCATGAGCTTGGAGCTCTAAAACATCTTCGCCGGTAAATGAGTTAGGACCTGGAAAAAAAAGTGTCAGACCGTAGTCGATAACTCGATCAGATCTTGTATTGATCGTTGAGTTAGCTTCATAGAACGCACCGTACGACGCATAGCGAGGTGCTAATTGAGAATCTGTTATTAGCGAAGCAATGGCTTTAGAATTAGGTCCAGATACACGAACAATACCGACGCCACCGCGCCCAGGGGCGGTAGCGATGGCGACAATAGTATCGGTATCAAAAGCAGCCATAAAAGATACTTTACCTAGGTGTTAGGTCAGTCACTAGCCTCAATACGCTTGGTAATAAGGTATTGTTGTGCAATAGACAAGGTGTTGTTTACCACCCAGTACAACACCAATCCGGCAGGGAAAAACAGGAAGAAGAAGGTAAACATAACAGGCATCCATTGCATGATTTTAGCTTGCATCGGATCAGGTGGTGGTGGATTGAATCGTTGTTGTATAAACATCGAAACCCCCATAATCAATGGCAAAATAAAATATGGATCCATCACTGATAAATCTTTTATATAACCAATAAAGGGAGCGTGCCGTAATTCGACGCTCTCCATCAATACCCAGTAGAGCGCCATAAAAACAGGCATTTGGACCAATATCGGTAAGCATCCGCCTAAGGGATTAATTTTCTCTCTTTTATAGAGCGCCATCATCTCTTGAGATTGTTTTTGCTTATCATCCGCATATCTTTCACGCAGTGCTGTCAGTTTTGGCTGCACTTTTCTCATATTAGCCATGGACGTATAAGCTTTGGCATTAAGCTGAAAAAAGGCAGCTTTTACCAAAATCGTCACAGCGATGATAGCAAAGCCCCAATTTCCCAAGTACCCATGGAGCTTCGTCAACAACCAGAACAACGGTTGTGCTATCCACCACAATATTCCGTAATCAACAGTGAGCTCAAGTCCCGGGGATATTTCTTCTAGGCGGTATTGATCTTTCGGTCCGATATAAAGCTCTGACTTAACATCACCTGTTGCACCAGCAGCCACGGTGATCTGAGGGCTGGTAAAACCAACTATATTCGCTCCGTCTTTCGTCTTTCGCATGGAGTAGGCGTGAGTTTGTTTAGCATTGGGAACCCATGCACTGGTAAAATAGTGCTGAATGATAGCTACCCAACCACCTTCTATATTTTGTTTTGGAAAACTGTTTTCTTCAATATCATCGAAGCTGACTTTTTTGTAGGGCTCGTCAGGTAAGTTAATAGCGGCACCCAAGTAAGGCGCCAAACCCATTCCAGAAGTGTCAGCCGATGGGTCCGGAGAGTTATCCCTCTTAAGTTGGCCGAACATTCCTCCCGACCAGGGCATCTCGCTGTTATTTTTCACAATATATTCAACACCAATCAAATACTCGCCACGAGTAAAATGAAAGCGTTTAGTTATACTGACAGGGTCGTTACTCTGAAAGACTAGGTCAACAGCCATTTCATCTTCGCTATCACTAAGAACATACTCTGTTTTTGCGCTGGTAAATCGAGCCCGCCCCTTTGCCGTGTCAATGCCATTAACACCAATTAATCCACTTTGGGCGATGTATGTCAGTCGATTTGATTGTTCCAGTAGAGTGAATGGAATTTCTGGGGTATCTAGTTTGGCATAATGCTTTGGAAAAGCCGCGAAGATAATATCGCCGCCCAGTGTATTGATATCAATCTCCAGCATGTCTGTCTTAACTTTTATTCGACTGATCGTATTACTTGCAGCAATCTCGTTACCGGACGATTCTTGCTCAAATGTTGGAATGTCAACATTACTGTCTATCTGGGTACCATTCGGAGTTTGGGCGTTGGGCATTTCGCTAGAACGGCTGGCGTTATCGCCGGTAACAGGCCCCTGTTGCAATTGATAGGCGGCAACAACGTTGTTACCACTATTTTGTTCTTTAAATTGCACCCACTCGGTCAATAACATGAAAGAGAGTGCAGCAATGGAGCCAATTAATAAATAGCGTTGAAAGTCCATAATTAGTGTGTGGTATGCCCGTCGTTATCTGAATGTTGTTCCGGCACAGGGTCGTAACCGCCGGGATGAAAAGGATGGCAACGCAAGAGACGTTTGACTGTTAGCCAACTACCTTTAAAGACACCATATTGTTCTATAGCTTGGATTGCATAATTCGAACAGCTAGGATGAAAACGGCAGTGATTAGCCATTAACGGACTAATAAGATACCGGTAACACTGAATAAAGCTTATGAATAATCGGCGCATGGCTCGCCTTCAAGAGTCGTTCTTTGGCTGGTTGGCTAATTTATCAGCTTTTTGTTGCAGCTGATGCCAAAGCTGGCCAAACAAGGTGTGTAAGTCGGCATTGCTTAACTGATCTAGGCCGCGGCGTGCAAGCACTACGGTATCGATATTGCTGAGCCGATGTTGTTTTAACCTAAAACTTTCTCTAATAATGCGCTTGATTCGGTTACGCTGATTCGCTTTTCGCACATTCTTTTTTGCAATCACTAACCCAAGCCGAGGGTTAATTAAGTCATTTGGACGAGCTAAGAACAACACCTGTTGCCGGGAAGCTTTGAGCCTAGCATCATCGAAGACAGACTTATACGCTGAGGCTTCCAGTAGCCGTTGGGACTTACTAAAAGGGTATTGAGCCACTCTAATTCCCTTTCTGCTGGAAGCTGATAACTAAATTAGTTAAGCGGCCAGACGCTTGCGGCCTTTAGCCCGACGACGGTTGATTAATGCACGACCGCTCTTAGTGGCCATACGGCTGCGAAAGCCGTGAGTACGCTTGCGTTTCAATACGCTTGGTTGAAAGGTTCTTTTCATGACAGCAATTCCAATTAAGTAAAACTAGACTAATTAACACACCCAGCGGCGGATACAAGATCCTTATCAACACCGTGGATGGCCCCAATATTCGGGACCGCGCATTCTAGAGAATTTATCCGTGAATATCAATTGTTAATGCGTTAAACAAGTATCGGCAGGTGCCGGGGATTTAGTACTATAAATGAAGAAAGACTTCGATCGTTTAAGTTTCGCAGGTTATCACAGGATTCTAACCGTTTATATAGAGGTTATCCACAGGCCTCAACTATAGTTATCCACAGGACGATAAAAAAACATATTACACTGCGTTTTCGTTGATATATATTTAGTAACCTTATGAAATATATAGATTTTTTCTGTTTTCAGTTATTTTAACGATTCCTTTTCTTTTTGTGGATAAGTCTTACATCTGGGAGTACAATACACCTCGTTCGCGGTGATAATATAAAAATGCGCCGCGACAGCGCCACAGTATCTGTGCTGTTAGCAGAGATCATTGGTATTAATAGTGAGTCCCCTGCAGGTCGCGGAAAATGGTAATGTCTCTTGTCTGAATCAACATGGCAACAATGCAATCACTACTTGCGAGATGAGCTGCCGTCACAGCAATTTAACACTTGGATTCGGCCATTGCAGGCTGAGGTTCACGGCAGGGTAATTAAGCTGATCGCTCCTAATCGGTTCGTAAAGGATTGGGTCAAAAGTAAATACCTCGAACGTATAGAAGAAATTGTTTTTGAATTGGCACCAGACGAAGGGTTTGGGGTTAGTTTAGAAATCTGTAACGGCGATAAACAAGCGGCAAGACATAAATCTCCGGCGTTAATCGCTAATTCTTCGGTGAAAACAACATCAAGGTCGTCTGGCTTTACATCGAGCCCAAGAGCGTCAGCGCCAAACTTCGGTAACGTTCGACAGCAACAATCATCGCCTAGAAAAGTAGAAGTTGAAGGTGCTATTCAGCATCAAAGCTTTCTTATGGAAAATTATACGTTTGATACCTTTGTTGAGGGGAAATCAAACCAATTGGCACGGGCAGCATCAATTCAGGTCGCTGAAAATACTGGAGGTGCTTATAATCCGCTATTTTTATACGGTGGTGTTGGACTGGGTAAAACTCACCTAATGCATGCCGTCGGTAATGCAATCATACAAAGAAAGCCCAATGCAAAAGTTGTGTATTTGCACTCTGAACGGTTTGTCGCAGATATGGTAAAAGCGTTACAACTTAACGCTATTAATGAGTTTAAACGGTATTATCGCTCTGTAGACGCCCTACTGATCGATGATATTCAGTTTTTTGCGGGCAAGGAACGGTCTCAGGAAGAGTTCTTTCATACTTTCAATGCTTTATTGGAGGGCGGTCAGCAAATGATACTAACGTGTGATCGTTATCCGAAGGAAATAAATGGCCTGGAAGAGCGTTTGAAGTCTCGCTTTGGTTGGGGTCTGACTGTCGCCGTGGAGCCTCCGGAGTTAGAGACGCGGGTCGCTATTTTAATGAAAAAAGCCGAGCAAGCAAAAATTGAGCTGCCTGCTGATGCCGCTTTTTTTATTGCTCAGCGAATTCGGTCGAATGTTAGAGAGTTAGAAGGTGCGCTTAAGAGAGTAATAGCGAGTGCTCACTTCATGGGTCGAGAGATTGATATAGAGTTGATCCGAGAGTCCCTGAAAGATTTGCTGGCACTGCAGGACAAGCAGGTTAGTATGGAAAATATTCAGAGAACGGTGGCTGAGTATTATAAGATTAAGGTGTCGGACATGATGTCTAAGCGGCGAAGTCGGTCTGTAGCGCGACCCCGCCAGGTAGCCATGGCGTTGGCGAAAGAGCTGACAAACCATAGTTTGCCTGAGATAGGCGACGGTTTTGGTGGACGTGACCACACAACAGTTTTGCATGCATGTCGCAAAATAAAAGAACTGGAAGAAACAGATGCGGATATTCGCGAAGATTGCAAAAATCTGTTGCGGTCTCTGACGACTTAAACGATAGCTTATATAACGGTTTGACCATAAAACAATAGGATAATGACGAAGATGAAATTTGTAATATCCCGGGAGGCACTCCTCAAGCCATTAAACCTTGTGGCAGGGGTTGTAGAACGACGCCAGACCTTACCTATTCTCTCAAATGTGTTGCTAGAGCTAGAAGGCAACCAGCTTTCTATTACCGGGACAGATTTAGAGGTAGAGTTGGTTGGTCGTGTAGTTCTCGATCAGGCTCCTGAAACAGGGGGCGAGATTACAGTGCCTGCCAGGAAGTTAGCAGATATTTGTAAGTCGTTACCCGATGGTAGTGAAATAGAGTTTACTCAGGATGATCAGCGGGTCATTATCCGGTCTGGTCGAAGTCGTTTTACTTTATCAACCTTAGCTGCCAGCGACTTCCCGAATGTTGAGGAGAGCCCTGGTAGCCAAGACTTTACTGTAAAACAGGGCGACTTGAAGCGACTGATTGATCGCACAAGTTTTGCGATGGCGCAGCAGGACGTACGCTATTACTTAAACGGTATGCTGTGGGAAGTTCAGTCCGGGCAGCTGCGTGTTGTTGCTACAGACGGGCATAGACTTGCCCTATGTACATTAGCGACGTCCATAGAGACGACTGAAAATCTGCAGGTTATATTACCGAGAAAGGGTGTTGTTGAGCTTGCACGATTAATGATGAAAGAGAGCGATGATGTTCGCCTGGTTATAGGATCTAACCACATTCGTGCGACGACTGACGAATATACCTTTACTTCTAAGTTAGTCGACGGCAAATTTCCAGATTACGACCGTGTCCTTCCTAAGGCGAGCACTAAGACTATTTTCGGTTCGCGTGATGAATTACGTCAGGCTTTCTCGCGGACGGCAATCTTATCTAATGAAAAATACCGTGGCGTTCGGCTATTACTGTCGAACGACACTCTTCAAATAGTTGCTAATAACCCAGAACAGGAAGAAGCCGAAGAGATTGTATCAGTAGACTACCAAGGCGAATCGCTGGAAATTGGTTTCAATGTCAGTTACTTGCTGGACGTACTGGGTGTTTTAAAGGGGGAGACTATAAAGCTTTCGCTGGCTGACGCTAACAGTAGTGCGTTGCTTGAAGAGTCTGAAGAAGGCGATTCAATGTACGTTGTCATGCCTATGCGGCTTTAACGAGTAAGGCTGCTTACTAGACGCTACTTATGGTACTTATACGAAGGCTTGAGATTGCAGGGGTTCGCAATTTGACGAGTGTCAGCCTTCCCCTTCTGTCTACTATAAATATACTCTATGGCGACAATGGTGCAGGTAAGACGAGTGTACTGGAAGCCATTCACCTGCTTTCTTCTGCGAAGTCTTTTCGTGGTCATAAATTAAAACCTCTGATCAACAGTGATATGGACAGCTGTGTTTGTTTTGGAGAAATTGATCTTCCTGGACAGGGTTTTCAGCCAGTTGGCGTTGAGCGGTTTAAGGCTTCGTCAGTACCAGCAGTCATAAAAGTTGCCGGACAGACGGTGCGGTCCGCATCGGCGTTGGCGGAGAATTTGCCGTTGCAGGTTATTTGTTCGGACACTTTTAAGCTATTAGAGGGTTCGCCTGCCGTCAGACGGCAGTTTATGGACTGGGGGGTGTTCCACGTGGAACATCAGTTTCATTCGATTTGGAAAAACGCCCAGCGTTGCTTAAAACAACGGAATAGTTTGCTTCGTCATGGTAGACTAGATGACAGCGAATTAGCAGTGTGGACGCAAGAGCTGGTTGGTTTTGGTGAGCAGCTTGATGTATTTAGGAAGAGCTACTTCGACCGATTGGTGCCCATTTTTGAGGAAACACTGAGCAGGCTTCTAGATATTGACGGCCTTAGTCTTAAGTATTACCGAGGATGGGATTCGGATCGTTCTTTGTGCGATGTTCTAGCGGCTAACTTAAATCGCGACAAAGAGGTGACTCATACACAGGCCGGCCCCCATAGGGCTGACCTTAAGTTCCGGTACCGGTCAGCGAATGCGGCAGACATCCTTTCAAGGGGTCAGCAGAAATTAGTGGTCTGTGCGTTGAGGGTGGCTCAGGGGTATCTCCTGTCACAAGAAAAAGGGCGGTCCTGTGTCTACTTGATAGATGACCTGCCGTCTGAGCTTGATAGGGGTCATAGAAAAGCGTTATGTATGCTGCTTGAAGAGCTTGGTTGTCAGGTGTTTGTTACTTGCGTAGACCACAGGGACTTAGCAGAATGCTGGTCGGTAGATATGCCAGTAAGTATGTTCCACGTGGAACATGGAAACATAGACGGCTCATTTTAACGCAAGGTTTTTTAGTCTTAATCTAATAGTAAAATCATAGTCAACAGGTTTTTATATATGACTGATTCAGAGAATAGCTACGACTCATCCAGCATTAAGGTGTTGAAAGGACTTGATGCGGTACGGAAACGGCCCGGTATGTATATCGGTGATACCGATGACGGCACAGGCTTGCATCACATGGTGTTCGAAGTAGTCGACAACTCCATAGACGAGGCCCTAGCGGGTCATTGTTCTATTATTAGGGTTGTTATTCATCCGGATGAATCTGTGAGTGTTTCTGATGACGGCCGTGGCATTCCGACCGAAATGCATGAAGAAGGTGTCTCTGCGGCTGAAGTTATTATGACCGTCCTACATGCAGGCGGAAAATTCGACGACAACACTTATAAAGTCTCGGGCGGTTTGCACGGGGTTGGTGTCTCTGTTGTTAATGCCCTATCGGAAGAATTGAAGCTTACCATCCGACGCGGTGGCAAGCTCTTTGAACAGGTTTACAAGCACGGCGTTCCCCAAAAGCCGTTAGCAGTTGTTGGCGATGCTGAAACATCCGGTACGGAATTACGTTTTAAACCCTCTTCAGGCACATTTACCAACATTCAGTTTCACTTCGACCAGCTGGCAAAACGCTTACGAGAGCTGGCCTTTTTGAACTCGGGTGTAAACATCGAACTCAAAGACGAACGCAGTGGGAAAGCTGAGACATTTTTTTATGAGGGTGGTTTAAGTGAGTTCGTTAGTTACCTGAACACGAACAAAACGCCTATCAACAAGCTCTTCCATTTTAATATTATGGGCGAAGGCGATGTCGGCGTGGAAGTTGCGCTGCAGTGGAATGATAGTTTTCAGGAAGGTATTTTCTGCTACACCAATAATATCCCTCAGCGCGACGGAGGGACTCATTTGGCTGGATTTCGGGCAGCGTTAACTCGTAGTCTTAATGCCTATATTGAGCGAGAAGGCTTAGCTAAAAGAGCAAAAGTATCGACCAGTGGTGACGACGCCCGTGAAGGTCTAACAGCAGTTATCTCTGTCAAAGTCCCTGACCCAAAATTCTCTTCTCAAACTAAAGACAAACTGGTTTCGTCGGAAGTAAAAACTATTGTAGAACAAGCAATGAACCAAGCTTTTGGTGACTATTTATTGGAGAACCCCGGCGAGGCTAAGTTGGTTGTTACCAAAATGATCGACGCTGCTCGAGCCCGCGAAGCTGCTCGGAAAGCTCGCGATATGACGCGGCGCAAGGGGGCCTTGGATATCGCGGGGTTGCCCGGCAAGTTGGCTGACTGTCAGGAAAAGGACCCTGCATTGTCAGAGGTTTACTTAGTAGAGGGTGATTCTGCTGGCGGCTCAGCGAAGCAGGGCCGCGATCGACGGACACAAGCTATTCTTCCGCTTAAGGGAAAAATCTTAAATGTTGAAAAGGCGCGGTTTGACAAGATGCTCTCTTCCGTTGAAGTTGGCACTATAGTAAAAGCGTTAGGCTGTGGCATAGGACGCTCTGAATTTAATGCGGATAAATTACGCTACCACAGTATTATTATCATGACAGATGCTGATGTTGACGGTTCTCATATTCGAACACTGCTTTTGACATTTTTCTTCAGGCAAATGCCCGAGCTCATAGAGCGTGGTCATATTTTTATTGCGCAGCCGCCCCTTTATAAAATTAACCGGGGTAAGCAGCAGCAGTACATAAAAGATGAAGACGGCAAAGAAGCTTATCTGACTCAGAGCGCGCTAGAAACGGCTTCGTTACATATGAATGCCGACGCTCCAGGCATTGGCGGTCAGGGGTTGGAGGTGCTGGTTAAGCAGTACCGTAGTGTGATGCACACCATTTCTCGTTTGTCCCGCTTGTATCCATCTATAGCGATGACATCAATGGTGTATCTCCCTGCTCTTACCGTTGATGAATTGCACGATCGAGCGACTGTTCAGCAATGGGCTGATCTCTTGCAGGAAAAACTGGGTGTCGGTACCACGGCTCAAACCTATAACGTCAGTGTTAAGGAGGATACCGAACGGCACAACTTCCTGCCTCAGGTGATATCGTTGTCACACGGTACTGAAACAGAGTTTGTTTTTAATCAGGACTTCTATTCCTCAAATGACTATAAAGCAATCGTTGAGTTGGGTATTGCACTAACTGGCTTGCTGGAAGATGGCGCCTATATCCAGCGCGGTGAAAAGACAGAAGAGATCAATGACTTCGGTGACGCAATTGATTGGTTAATGATTCAGGCAGAGCGTGGTTTGAGCATCCAACGTTACAAAGGTCTGGGAGAAATGAACCCTGATCAATTATGGGAAACAACCATGGATCCAGACGTTCGTAGAATGCTACGGGTCACTATCGAAGATGCTATCACCGCAGATCAAATATTCACCACTTTGATGGGTGATCAGGTTGAGCCGAGGCGAGAGTTTATCGAAGAAAATGCTTTGAAAGTGGCCAACCTTGACGTCTGATTTTCCTAGTGTGATGGGCTCCTCATGACTGAAGAGCCGCACCTAGTGATACAACGAGAGTAAGAGAAGAGGATTCAACAATAAGGCGCCTCAGCCTACAGGGGGTATTGAATAAGTACCAACAACATGTGCTACGGGGGCCTCGTCGCCGCTTGAGAATAATGTTACTTCGCCGATAACCAATGACTTACCCACTTTCATTAGCGAGCACTTGCCTATAATGTCTTTATCGGCCGTCGGTTTTCTCAGAAAGTTTATAGACAGGTTTGTTGTCACAGCTAGTGATACCAAACCCAGTTCTCCAAGTATGGCAACGTAAAGGGCAAGATCCGCGACCTCCATTAAAACGGGACCCGATACCGTGCCACCGGGTCGCAATTCATCAAAACCTATCGTATGTCTGACGGTTGATGACCGATTGCCAACCTCGTCAACAATGCACTTCGTCTGCGGAAAATCCGTCTTTAAGAAGGCGACAATCTTTTCTTTTGTTATCATTATTTTTCCGAATACCGATATCGGTACTGTTCACAAGCCTACATATTGTTGGACTAGTCTACTTCAATTGTTAAAGGCTTTCCTTCTACTCCAGCATAAAACACAATAAGTTCTACGGGCACCACCCCACTGTTAATACCACGATGAGCTTTACCAACCACCTCGACAATTGTATCTCCAGCTATGAGTTCGTGCTTTTCTCCGGCGTCAGTAAAAACGGTTAATCTTCCAACTATAATGAATCCTGCATTGATCGTTGGATGAATGTGCCAGGGTACTTCGCCGCCAACGGGGATAGTAATTTTAAAAATGGTAACTTCTGCTTGGCCCTTACCATAAGACGGTAATTTCGAGCCATCCCAACTGGCAATAGTTTTTACTAGTTGCTCTACCTCTATTGGCCGACTGCCTGCAGCAAACAAATAGGTTGGCATTAATAAGAGTACCCCTATCAGTATCGTTTTCATGAAATCATTTCGGCAAACAGTGCGTTCTGGGCACGGTGAAGGGTGTTTAGTATTTAATTTTTGTGAGTTTGTTTACCACGCCATGTCTTAGACCGTGTCGGTAATATTTTTGACAGCAGTTTGTTCCCCCCCACGCCGTATATAATAAACATAATCCCGAGAAAAATTCCTGTTAATGATGACACGAAGCTATCGTCTTTGATGACTAGCATGAAGCCATTACTACCGATAAAAAACAAACCTAATAATATACTTAGTATTCTAATAATCATTAATTGTTCCATTTTTTATTCAAACCTGACTTACCGAAAGTACCTACTGAACTAGGTTACTATGGCTAATACCGTCAAGACTGGCCTTTTATAGTAACGCACTCAATACCACCCTATCCAAACATCGAATACCGTTTTCAATAATTGGCTCTGGGTAATTGGCAAAGTAATCTTGTTTTATGGACTGCATTCTAAATCCACACTTTTGATACAAGGCCAGTTGCGACAGACTTGAATTACCGGTTCCCACCTGTATACATGTTGCCCCACTTTCCTTTGCATAACTTTTCGCCGTGGCAATCAGTTCTTTTGCAATACCACTTTGCTGATGAGATTCTTTTACAGCTAGATTTTTCAATTCAACATATTCTTTCTCATGGGTAATGACTGCTACACCAATCAGCACATTTGAGTCTCTAGCTACATATATCGTCGAACCCTCGAGATAAACTGTTATAGCCATTCTATCTGGGTCAGCCATAAGGAGCAGATCCAATAATTGGGTCGTTAGGCCTTCTCGATAACGTTCAATGTTCATATCAAGTTATAACCATTCCTAGACTAGACTACATAGCGAAAAAATATTGTGAATCTATTGGGCATTTTTTTTCAGACTTTTAAGATCGCTTATATTTCATCCCATATTGATATTGTGCATTAATCATGCAGTTTGGCAGTGGTGCTGGCAATATTAGTTTGTCGAGTGTTCCATCCCTGTCTATCACTTATATATTTCTCGCATCGTATGCCCAATGCAATAGCGCCTGTCTTTGCTTTTTGCGACATTGGAAATCAAAGGGCTCACAATATTTTTTTATTGCCCCTGCATGACGCCTAAATGCCCGCCATCGTTTTATTTGCCGCTGATCCTCATCATTGGTGCGTCTTCCCATAAAGTATCGACAATACCACTGAAACCAGCCTCTAGGGTCTTGGGGATGAATCCATCCCTTTTTTTCCCATTCACTTAATGGTTGTGACGCATTGACTGAAAAGTAGTTAAGGCTTTCATTTTTTACCTCGCTCAGCTTTGCACACGTAAACCAGTCATTGGGAAACTCGTCTTTACAATCGTTTAAATATTTTCCGCCAAACACACCTAATCCAAGCATTTCTTTGGGGGTTAACTCTGGCATAAATTGAGAGCAAAAATTTTCACCAGCGCGTTCAATTCGCTGATAGGTGTACCCTTTTTGCATTTTGTCATTTACCGAAACATTTTTCATAGAGGCCTTTATCACTAGTACTTAACGCTAGAGTTCACGAGTCATAATTATGAGCACTCCACCACGGCTAATAAAGCAAGGAAGAACGCAGTTAATCACTTTAAGACACACTAAAATGACTACGATAACGCTAGTGCAGAAACAACAGTGACCCATGTTATGTAGAAACCGTCCCAGCCTTTGCGTAACGCGAAAAACAATAGGGCAATCCTAATTACCGTATCCATGATTACTGCTATATCGCCGATTTTACCTTTGTAAAAAGCACATGACCCGATTGGATTACGGTTCGCCAAAAAAGTAACTGAATCATGGTTTTTAGCATTAGTCGCGCTCTCTTTTGCTGCATAATAGCTGAGTAGTAGGCATAAATGATCGCCTAATTAAGTGATCAATAAGCAAAGTGAGTCTAGTTATCTGAGTGCTGTGCAATCATTTTTTTACACCTAATTACTATATTTATTTTTTCATCCTCAGTTTTATTTATCCAATCAATAATCTCTGATGAAGATCTGTAACACCCCGTGCAAATATCGTGCTCGTCTAGTTCGCATGTTCCTATACAGGGGGTCATTAAATTTACATTGTTTCCGATGAACATTTTTTTAACCATATAAAAGTATAAAGGGTGTATCGCACCATGGCATTTTCACTATTGCGCGGCGTTGTTGCACTTGTCTTATTCATCTCTTTAGTTAGAACGGTACAAACATATCGATCATATAAACCGAGCATATCTATTATAATTGTTATGAAAAACCTTTTACAAGACGCGTATAAAAAGGATTAACAGACCCTGTTCTGGGTATTCTCGAAGGAATCGAATTACAAAAACCATCATGTTACGCCCTACCCCAACTATGTTCTTTTTAGCAACACCTATAATTGTCTAAAGTTGTGTAATCTGGCAATGCGCCATGATCTAGCGGGGTTCCAGTAACCTTGGCCACAGGTTTTGTTGGGCGCTACTAGCTGAATAAGCACTTTTCGCTTTGCTGCACATTAATTGGCTAGGTAAACCTATCAGTACAAAATTAAGTGTCAGCGTACGGCGTTCCTCAAACAGCGGCCGTCCCGAGTGAAATTGATCATCGATAAAAGTGTTAAAAAGGCAGTTTTTAAAGAAGTGATGGCTTTAACACTATTGGTAATTTTTAATCTATAATTCGTAACGTTACTAATCTTGGTATATCTGTGAAAATTGATAACTCAGTTCCCATTCATGTCGACGCCGTATCGGTTTGGCGGCGGCATATCCTTTCCGCAGTTGGTTGGTCCTACTTAGGGCTTGGGGCCATCGCTGCTGCCGTCGGCATTAGTGTAGCGTTTACGGAGGGGCTATGGAGTGTTGTTGTATTTAACGCAATTGCCTTGCTGGTTGGCGTCGGTTTGGCGCTGTGTCCGGAACGGTTCTATCGGTTTAAGTCCAATGCGCTAATTGGTCTGACTTATATAATAGGCGTTTATTTTTCCTATCACTTTGGGCCGTTTGCAGCTGGTCCGTTGTGGTTGTTTGCAGGCCCAATGCTTTCGGGTGCGCTGTTCGGTTGGCGGGCTGCGCTTGGGTCCATTGGATTTTTGGTGATCATCCTTGGGTTCATTGGGGCCTTTTTGGCACGTGGTTCACTAAATTGGCCAGGTGAATTTGACTTGGGAGGTTGGTTCGTCATTAGCGCAAGCCTTGTCGCGCTATCGGGTCTGCTGTCAGTTTCAATTGGCTTTCTGCTAGAAGGAGTTGCTCTGGCTAACCGGGAGCGCGAAGTCGCCGTCGAGGCCCGTGAATTGCTTGAACAGCAGCTTCGTCATTCACAAAAGATGGAAGCCGTCGGAACACTTGCAGGAGGCATAGCCCACGATTTCAATAACTTGTTGGGGGCTATCTCAGGCTTTACAGAATTCGCTATAGACGCGCTGGAAGACGACCCTCCTGCCGCCATTTCGGATCTCGTCGAAGTGATGAACATGGTTAGTAGAGGTAAGAGCCTCACAGGACAGCTTTTGACCTTTTCCAGCAAAGGTTCGCTGGGACATCCTCTAGTTGATATTAATGATAGCATTCGCGACGCTAGCCGGATGCTTGAACTACTTGCGCGGGAGGACATTCTGCTCGACATTAAGCTCTGCCCTGATTTTTGCGGCGCGACAGTCGCCCCAGATTCTTTAGTTCAGATTCTGCTTAACGCAGTGACGAATTCGGTCCACGCAATGCCAGAGGGCGGAGAGATTAGGATTGAAACATCGCGCGTTCAGGTTGACGAACGTTCGGCCAGGCTGGATGGCTTTAAGATGGACTCCGGTGAATATGTCGTCGTATCGGTTACCGATACCGGTTCCGGTATTGCTGAGGACGTCTTAGAGAAAGTCTTTGAGCCCTTTTTCACAACGAAAGAATTAGGCGAAGGTACCGGTTTAGGTCTTTCTACGTCTTGGGCAATCGTTAATCAGGTGGGCGGTTATATCCGCTTAAAGAGCGAGCTTGGTCGAGGGACCACGCTTGAATGTTTTTTTCAATTCATCGACGAGGCGGCCTCGACATCACATCAACAGCATGATGTTTAGCTAAAAGAAGACAATTAAAGAATAACGGTCGTTTAGCATGAGGGGCAGATCGCTCTGCTCGTCATTGGTGTGTAATCATGTTGGTCATAACTGGCGGTTACGCTCGCCGCAAAAGTCACTGCGCTGCACTCACGATTGCATTGCTCTATGTGTTCGGTTACCCCGGCGACGTGCTAAAGCACTAGGGTACGTTAGATGATGTCGCTGGAGGCTGTTGAAGAATCCATTCAGATTAGATGTTATTAGAAGGTCGGTATGGGAGCTCTGCGATGTGTTTGGCTGAAGTGCTATTCCAGTAGAAAGGGTCAATAGTCGCTGATTGCGCTCAAGCTGTGGAGTGCCGCGGTCATCGGCAATCGACAAGCAGCCCTAGGGGATAAGAGCAGCTGTGATGTTAGACTACTCAGCTAGGTTAACTGCGCTAAGGCAAGGCTTGCTAAGTGCTTGCTATAGTCATTAATTTTCCAGTGGCCAGGCATCCAGCCATCTAAAAAGCGGCTAAAATCTGTCCACGCTAATGCATACATAGCCCGCCACTCTGCCTCCAAAGCCTCAACGTCAACTGCAGGGTTAACAGACAATGCTTTTGTCGTAAACGCATAAAAATAATAATCCAACAACTCATCCTGATACTCAAAACATTGCTGTTGATCTAGGCAACTACCTAAAAAGTAAGCTACATCTTTCATACCGCAGCCGCCACCAACATATTGAAAATCTACCGCCGCCACCGCTGACGGTGCATCGACAGACGAAAAACAAAAGTTAGCCAGCTTGGCATCGCCATGTACCAGTGACCTAAAACGGCATGAAGATAGCTTTACATCTATTGCTCCGGCAGCGCGCTGCAACTCAACATCCTGCATGGAGGTATATTCGTCTGGACGGGTTGCTAAATGCCAATAGGTGCCAGTGGGCCATAATCCTTTAGGCTCGCGCTGTAGCGACCACGCATGAAAGTTAGCCAACCATAGTAAACACTGCTCGATATCCCGCTTGTTAACACGATCTCTGCGCTCGTTAAAACCCGAGGCATCTAAATCTTCCATAACTATAACCTGGCCAAGTCCCAGCGGGCCGGCAAATAAGCAATCAGGTATTCGACAATGATTATTACAAGCGGCGGCCCACTGCTGATAAAACCGCATTTCGACTCGGTATGAATATAACTTGCGCTGATGCGAAACATCAGTGTTCCAACCCCGTGGATGGTTTTGCTCAGTTGGCGGATTTATCCATTTTATAATCACCGAAGAGCGATTAGCGCCGTAGAGATTAAGTTTTATAATCTCACCGTAACCGCTCCAAAGCGATTGCACTGACACAAATGACCTTATGGAGGTAGCTGCACCCAAGGTCTGTTGCAATACATCAATCAGAGCTTTTTCAGAAAATGGCAAGGGCAATACGTTTCCTCTTGTTCAATTTAGGGCATTGAGATTTAGAATTAGCTATTTCATCACTGAAGTCTAGGACAGACTACTTTGACAGAATAGACGATAAGGCCACGAGCCTATTTATTTATAATCTCCTTGTCACCTTGAATTGCTTCCTGCCTATGCCTTTTATTTTTTTGGCACATCGAACGTCTTGTTAGACTAAAGAATAAATCGTATTTTATCAGGTAACTGACTTAATTATTTGACCTTATTAGTTTAGCTAGCAACGGCTGCAGCTCAACTAACTGCGACCAGTCCCTGTCGGGCCACTGGATCGAGCGCTTTGTTCAAGGTCAATCAGCTCAAATATTTAGCGTTATCTGAATCGGTGGCCCGTGATGCCGACGACGCCCCCGTTGGCTAGTGCGGCATTGTAGAGCACCGCGGCTTTTGGCTTTTTAGTCGGCTAACGTCGGCTAACGTCGGAGAACGGCGTTTAATCCATTCTTAATTTCTATCTAATGTAGTCCCATTTTTCACCCCTTGATACGCTCTCTTATCAAGGAAAATAATAATAGTTGTGCTGTGTTATATATTCCATATAATAAAAGGGTATCCAGCTCACAGCGAATAGCAAAATGAGATCTTAAAGAGGAATTGCTAGCATGAATCAACAAAGTGCACATTGTACCAATCGAATTGTCCATGACGCCGATAGTCACATCACGGAATACGATGGTTGGATAGAAGGTTATGCCAGTGAGTATGTTCAAGCAAACTTAGATGAACCCTTTTTAAGGCTTGAGAGCATCCCGCAGTTGAAGCCGATGATAGCTCAGGGGCACAATCGTCTAGCGGGCAAAGACCCCGAGCTAACAGAACACTTGAAAGCTGATCTTTATGGCAGTAAGGGCAAGCGTAATCTCATTAGTGCTTACGGTGCCATCAACAATGTAGAGCGAACCGATTCCCTAGATATAGCAGGCATAAGTTCACAACTCGTGTTTCCAGGTTTAATTTTTGTCTCTCGATTTGCGCGTTCCGCTGACGAAAAAGTGGTTTACGGCGGGTGTGATGCAATGAACAGAGCAATGGTCGATTTTTGCTCTAGCGACAGTAATCGTCTTCTGTCGGTGGGTTACCTTTCCTTAAGAAACCCTGAGAAAGCTTTAGAGGCTGCCAAACAAGGTATTAAAATGGGGATCAAAGCATTCTGGATGACTTCAGATTCTGTTGAAGGTCGAGCACCGTCTCACATTGCCAACGATCCGATTTGGGCCGTGCTGGAAGAAGCTGGCGTTCCTATAACACTGCATATTGGTAGTGGTGCCAAGTTATCTAAAAGTTACAGAAACACTGGGATAAAAAGAGAATTGGCTGCCGGGTCGATGAATGTTGAGACAACCTCACCTAAAGATCTGCCAGTTTTACACCATTCTATTGAACGTTGGTTGATGTGCATGATTTATGACGGTGTATTGGAGCGTTTCCCTAAGCTCAAGATAGGTCTAGTAGAGCTGGGATCAAATTGGTTGCCGGCTTGCTTGGCTAATTTGGACATAGGTGCAGAACAACTGGGTAAGTTTGATCTTGGATTGAAAAAACTGTCTCTTAAGCCGTCTGAATATATGCAGCGTCAGGTTAGAGCGACGCCTCTGCATTTTGAGAATGCAGGCTGGGTAATGCGTAACGTCGGCAAAGACATGCTGATGTTCAATACTGATTATCCTCATCCTGAAGGTGGCAAAGATCCCTTTGGTTCTTTTGAACGCAGCCTTGACGCGGTGCAGGCAACCCCTGAAGAATTGGATAGTTTCTATTCGAAAAATTTCGAGAATCTAATGGGCCTATAAGGCTCAGATAAATAGATTTTACCGCCGCCCTGCAAACGCCTGAGGGCGGTGTCAAAGTAAACTCTGGAACAATTGGGTTTTTCTCTTTGTTTAACGTGTCATCGTTACCGTTTCATCAACATCGTGTGCCCTCTCGATAGACCAAATTAGATACGGGTTGTTTCCGTTAGTTGTGCTGACTTTTAGGTTCATCAAAGTAGGCTCTGCTGACAAATCGGGTGACAGTTTGCCCCTCCATTCCGCCAATCAGGGCTCTTCATAAAGTACGGTTTTCATTTGCTTATTCAGACATTCGTAGTGGTTTTCCCGTTGCTTAAACTTAATGGAGGAAGGATGACGTCCGGTCATAGATGCGACGGCTTCACAAATATAACGGGACATAACCTTTATTCATGACTGGTAGCTCCCAGATCGAGCTTGGCCGTTTGATCCGTGCAAAATGAAAAAATTCATTCAGTTTGATAGCGTTAGGTGCGATTAGACAATCGCTTTTTCAGTGAAACGCCGAATTGGCTTAATATTCAGGTCAACAGTATCGGCTAAGATACAATCTGTTGGTATTAACCATCTATAGAGAATATTGCCACGTACATTAACCATGGAAAGTTCTCAGACAACAACCGAAGACCAGCGCGAGACTGATAAGTTTAACCGTCTTGCAGTCCAATGGTGGGACCCACAGGGGCTCATGTGGCCGCTGCATCGGCTGAATGACATGCGTGCTCCGTTTGTCACAGAGAAAATCCAACAACATTTCAAAACGGTCAGCCTAAAAGGTCTTCGCATCCTCGATATTGGCTGTGGCGCGGGATTGCTTGCTGAGCGGATGGCAAAACAGGGCGCGACGGTTACCGGTATTGATGTTGCGGCTAAAAACATCGGTATCGCCCGGCAGCATGCGCAAACTCAAGGGCTTGTCATAGACTATCGTTGCGGCGCTGTTGAAGCGCTTAAGGATGTTGGTGACTTCGATGTTGTGCTTAACATGGAAGTTATTGAGCACGTCAGCGATCTGCCGTTATTTATGTCACGAACCTGCGATCTAACGGGCGCTGGTGGCCTGATGTTTTTGGCGACGATTAATCGCACCTGGTTTTCTTGGCTGACAACCATCGTCGGCGCGGAATACATCCTAGGTTGGCTGCCGCGGGGGACGCATACTTGGCAGCGTTATGTCACACCCGAAGAAGCGGTGCTGAGTTTACAACGAGGTGGTCTGTCGGTCTTGTCGCGAACAGGGGTGGGTATGAGTCTTTGGAGCCGAAATTTGTTTCTTACTGGCAATATGCGGGCTAATTACATGATGGTGGCGACAAAAATCTAATGTCGGTTTCAACAAGAGAGTACTCAGGTTGGCTACAGGCGGAGTTGCGTTCTGATCAAGCGGGTGAAACCGGTGCCGTATGGATATATCGTGGTGTGCTGGCGACACGTCCGCGGCCCGCATTACGGCAATTTTGTCTTCAGCATCTTGCCACCGAGCAACTTCACCTTATCGAGATGAACGGGCTGTTACCAGCTCAATCACGAAGCGTTTTGTTGCCGATATGGCGTATTGCAGGCTTCCTTACTGGTTTCTTACCTGCCTGCGTAGGCGAGCGTACAGTTTATCTTACCGTTGCGGCGGTCGAGACATTTGTGCAGGCGCATTACCAGCAGCAAATTGAGGATCCCAAGCTGCAACCCTATCCAGAAGTTAAAGAGAAATTAAAAACCTTTATGCAAGACGAAATCGAACACAAAGAAGAGGCTGTCATGCTTGCCGGAAGGCCACCCGGCAAAATTGCTGCGCAATGGTGCGCTCTGGTAGGTGCTGGTTCGGAATTTGCGGTCAAGCTAGCAAGACGCTTCTAGGGCGTACTAAATATTAAGATCATACAAGTTGTAGTCCTTTAACGATGCTGCAGTTTCTTTATCCCAATGAAATTCTTTGCCGGAGTCAACAAAGGGCTGATATTGATATGACTCTTCGAGGGGGAAACGTTGCTTACGTGCGTCAATTGCATAGCCAATCACTTTTGAACGCTCTTCAATCAAGGCCGAATCAAAGATAACAGGCTTGCTATACATACCTGCGCCGCGAACATCCAGCACCGATGAGCGACGATGAAATCCAAAATTAACGGTTACCCTGGGTTCATAGCCACAGTTGGGAAATGATCCATGTAACAGTTGTCGGTTACAAATAATCACATCACCCGGACTGCACACTAATGGCACCATGCCCGCTATTCTCTCACTGCCGGCCTCTTCAATAAGTTTTTTAATATCGATTTTCCCCACCCGATGACTACCCGGCTTTACCCAAACGCCGTTGACCGCAGTACTGCCATAGACTTGTGCCATAAAGTTAAAGCCGTGCATACCTTCATCGAAATGACTGCTTTGCCAGTGTGTGTCACCATCTTGATGCCAAGATACAGCGGCACCGATGCCGGGGTCCTTTATAAATAAAGACTCGTTAAAGGGCGTAAAATCTTTGCCATTAATAGATTCAGCAACGCGCAAAAGTTGCGGATGCCCATAAACCCGCATACAGGTTTCAGAAAATTGCAGCGAGCCGAGTAAAATAAATGGCGCATGTTCAGGCGCCTCCTCGCGAGCTTTTGGTTCAAACAATTTGACCTGATGTCGCCCGTTCGCCAACTCAGTTCCACCTAGAGGGTCGCCCAGCGGCTTCGACCATATTAAATTAAGAGATTTACAATCGGCGCCCAAAGCTGGCTTACCCTCGCTGGTTAACTTAGCGTTTGGCCCAGAGGGAAACGTTGCCCGTAGCTGCTGTAACTCTTCGTCAATGTCTTCCAACTCCTTATCATCCAACACATTTTCGAAGATATAAAAACCGTATTCAGAATAAGCATCTTGAATATCCTGTGCTAAATTTCCCTGCTCATTAAAACGAATGGGCCCACGGTTATTCATGCTAAGGGCATGCTTGTCGCCTTCAATGAGGTAGGTACGCATCGCGTCGGCCTGATCGCCATAATGTGCTGCACAGGCTTCGATTGATTCACTGATATCTTGGATCATAGTTTCCGTCTTAAATGTATATAGGTATGTCTATATACAATTTTTACCAGAGTTTGAAATATGCTGTCAACCGTTTGTCTAATTTGCCGTCATATATACTGTCGCCCGCACTACTTGCAATGTGCATGAAGTTGTCCGCTGATGAGACGAAATAGGCATAGGGGCGTTTTTAGAATTTTGGCATTTTAAAAGGCTCACACTGTCAGAGTAATTGTGAAGAGGGATTTGTAGACGGCGAGGAGCTGTTGATTATAGTGACTAAGACCGGTGTGTCAGCAGAGAAAGGAGATACGAATGTCAGTGAGTAATATTAAGGCTATTTACAATAACCCTAAAACCCCTGACGGAATCAATGTCGGTAAAGCTCATCCGCTGAAAAACTTTGTTGTTATGATGATGCCTATTAATGGGCTGGCGCTGGTCGTTTTTGTGGTGCTGCTGACCACAGCACAAAGGCTGGTTCGCTGTATTCCCTTAGAAGCTGAAGTGACATGGGCTCGACAGATGCTTAAAGAATCAATCTATCTCTCGGCTGCGAACACCTAAAAACAAACCTATCTGACAGAGCTAGTTGACCAACGCTCTCTGTATCAACCATTACCCGACGAGTTGTCGATAAGCGTTCCACTGTTGAAGAGCACACCGGCGCAACTCTCGGTGGTTATGTTGTTATCTTCAATGGACTGCTGAAGTAACTGGAGAGTGAGAACGCGTCAGCGATGGTATTGGCCCATGAAATTGCCCATATCAAAAATCGGGATTCTATTGCTACGCTAAGTCGGGTATGACGGTTAGCTTGGCTTTGGCGAGCGTTGCAGGGCTTTGGGATAATGCTATGTCAGTGTCGATACGAATGCCGATGTACTTCTGGTCGCGACGGCTCTCATCCATGAGCAGTAGCAAGCGGCAGATTTGTTAAGTTCACACTCGCTGACCAAAGACTGGATAACCTATATCCAAAAGAGTCAGAAACCATATAATGGGATCATTAAGTGACTCCGCTCCCAGCACTCTAATTGACAAGGTTTCATAATGAATAAAGCGATTGTGATACATCAATACGGAGATTCTTCCGTACTGCAATGGCAGGAGTTTGCTCTGCCGCCACTAAAACAAGGCGATGTGCTGGTTCGCAATACAGTTGCTGGTTTCAATATGATTGACACCTACATGCGTAAAGGTTTGTACCCGGTGAAATTTCCCGCAGTAATGGGTGTAGAAGGTGCAGGGGTTGTTGAAGAAGTTGGCGCGGGGGTGACCGGCCTGGCGATCGGTGATCGCGTTGTTTATCTGGGTGGCGGTACCGGTTCATACAGTGAACATAGTGTTGTTGCAGCACCAAGATTAGTCGTCATACCGGAGGACATTAGTGATGAAATCGCAGCGGCCTCCTACCTCAAAGGCTTAACTGTGTGGGCGTTACTCAATGGCAGTTATAAAGTTATGCCGGGTGACAACGTACTAATTTACGCCGCCGCGGGTGGTGTTGGTTCCTTAATGTGTCAATGGGCGAAAAAAATCGGTGCTCATGTTATTGGGATTGTAGGATCAAATGAGAAAGTTGCGTTAGCCAAATCTTATGGTTGCGACGATGTTATTAACCGGTCGACTCAGGATATTCTGCCTACAGTTAAGACGCTTACTCGAGGGGAAGGAGTACAAGTGGTTTATGACTCCCTAGGTGCGGACACCTTTGAAACGTCTCTGGATTGCTTAGCACCACTAGGCACGATGGTATCGTTTGGTAATGCAACGGGGGCGGTACCACCTTTTAGTATTTTGACCTTGGCTGCTAAAGGCTCCCTCAAGTTGGTTCGGCCGCAGGTACATGCATATATCGCCAAGCGAGCTGATTTAGAGCACGCTAGCGCGACCTTGTTTAATATGATCAGCACTGGCGATTTAAGCGTTGAAATTACCCAACGCTTTCCTGTTTCACAAGCAGCCAAGGCACACGATACGGTCGAATCGCAGCAGACAACAGGCGCGACGGTACTGATAGTTTAACCGCTCATAGTGCGGAACAAACTGGGGCAATTTTGGACGAGGTTTACGTTATGAACTATCAACATATCAAGCTTTATCACTACCCGTTAACACGCAGTGCTAGAGTAAAATGGCTGCTGCACGAATGTGTGGGCAATGACTTCGAGATTGAGAAAGTGTCTCTTTATGAGGGAGTACAGTATCAGCCCTCTTTTTTGCAAAAGAACCCCAACCATGGTGTACCTGTCTTAGAGATAACCCTCACCAACGGCGAAAAAAAGACCATGTTCGAAAGCGGGGCAATGTTAAGTTTTCTGGCTGACTCTTTTCCGCAGAAAAACTTGGCGCCACCTCCGGAAGCTTTTTCGCTGCAGCGAGCAGACTATTTACAGATGTTACATTTTGGTGGGAGCTGGATGGATATGATGCTGTGGCAAATCCGCATTCACAAACATGTGTTACCGGATGCCGAAAAAGATGAAAGAACCGTTGACCGTTATATGACCAAATTGACTGCCGAAGTAGAGCCTCAGCTTGTTAAGCGATTATGCCAAAACACCTATATTTGCGGCGACCACTTTACAGCGGCTGATTGCGTCATCGGGCACAATATCATCTGGGCAAAAAGTTATGGCCTTTGCACTGATGAAGTTCTAACAAAGTATTTGTCGACACTATCCAGTCGATGGGCTTTTCAACAGGCTTTTTCTGACGCCGCTGAGTTTCAAGCTCAAGCGCCAGAGAGTAGCGTTGCTAACGGACAATTTATTGGCTAGCTATGTAAGGTAAACCCGCCCATGTTGGATAGAGAGAAACTTAAAAATCTTGAAGCCCGCTTCTTAATGCAATACCCGAAAGGTTTTGCCGACGAAGAAATGGTAAAAATCCTTAAGAAACACAAAATGGAAAAGATGGTTAGTTTAACAAGGGAATGTTTCTCTGAGGCCGCTTGCTCCAATATACATGTCACGGCTGAAAATATGATAACCGTTGTCAGTCGGTCTTCCATGGTTTCTATGTTTGAGAAGCCCAAGTTTCGCGATTTTGTGCGAGCAATGAATGAGCATGAAAAGGCATTTATGGTTAATGCCTTACGTCAGATGTTGCATGGAAAACAGCAGTTAGGTTTTGAGGCAATGGTGGCTATTTTGCAATCGGGGAAGCTTGCAAAGTGGAGCCTGGTGACTATTATTCCCGCTTATTATTATCCTACTAAAGAAGTGTTTGTAAAACCGACGACGGCAAAAGACATACTTCGTTACTTTGATGTCAGCGAAATGACCTATAAGCCAACCCCAAGTTGGAAGTTTTATCAGCAATACAGGAAGCTGATAAAAGAAGCCAAAGGTATGGTAGATAAGAATCTCTCACCCTCGAATGCCGCATTTACAGGTTTCTTGATGATGTCGGTTAAAGCGTGAGCGAGTTGTTTGTTATCTACAGTTAATATTGATCGCGTTTGCTCATCTTCGCGACTTCTTTTTCTATCCAGTCTTCAGCTTGGTCGGTAATTTTTCTGCTATTAGAATCTTTTGACGAAATTGGCTTACCAATATGTACGGTAACCTTGCCTGGGAATTTTATAAATCGGCCTGCCGGCCAATATTCCCCGGCATTTAAGGCTATAGGAACTACTGGCACTCCAGCAGCGACGGCGATATTTGCACCACCTCGCGCATATTTAGAGTCTGCTCCCGGTTTTATTCTGGTGCCTTCCGGAAATATCAACACAGACACCCCCTGTTCTAAATGTCGCTTACCCTGAATTTGAATATGTTTTAACGCTTGTTTGGGGCTGCCGCGGTCGATAGCAATTGGATCAGTGAGTCGCAAACCCCATCCAAAGAAGGGAAGATTGAGTAGTTCTCTCTTTAAAACAATAGCAATCGGTGCCAAATAATATTGAAGGAAGTAGGTTTCCCATTGGCTTTGGTGTTTAGACAGCGCAACATAAGCCCCAGAGGGAAGATTTTCTTGACCGAAGACCTCGACATCAAGACCACAAGTACATCGTAGCCAGAATATAGAAAAGCGATTCCAGCACAGGATATAATTGCTGCGGACAGAGTATGGAAGAAAACTGAAAAAGATTATGCCGGTAGTCCCAAACCATACAATCGATAGCCAATAGCCAAGATAAAAAAGAATGGCTCGAAGACTTAAAAATAACGTCATCATAATGATTTTACTAATGCGCCGGCCGCTTCAGCCAGATTGCCATAGATAACTAATCCCGGCAACGTAGATTTTTTATTGGCATCAATTGCAGCAAGTGTTTTTTTGCCCTTCCCCGTTTCTACCAATACCGGTGTACATCCTTTGGCAAGCCCGGCTTCTAGGTCGCGTAAGGAGTCTCCAATGAAAAAAGCCCCCTGCGCTGATATTCCGAGCTCTTTTTCCATAATATCAATTAGCCCTGCTTTTGGCTTGCGACAAGCACAGCCGTCATCGGGGTGATGAGGGCAATAATAAATGTTCGCTATCTTGCCGCCGGCATTTTTAACCAGCATATTGAGCTTATCATGCATGGCGTTAAGGTCATCCAGAGAAAACAGTTGCCGCCCTATTCCCGACTGATTAGTCGCCACCACAATGGTAAAGCCTGCTTTATACAATATCCCAATAGCTTCAATACTGCCGGGTATGGGTACCCATTCATCGACGCTTTTTATGTAGGAGTCGGAGTCTTCATTGATAACTCCATCGCGATCGAGGATTATCAGATGCATATTATTTTGCCGGAACCAGTAGTGAAATATCAGCGACTTCTAAAAACAGACTGCGCAGCGATTTTAGCAACGCAAGGCGATTATTTTTCACTGACTCCTCATCGACCATAACCATGACATTATCAAAAAACGCATCAATAGGAACACGTAGTTCAGCCAGTGAGGTAAGTGCTTCGCTGTATTGCCTGTTAGCAAAAAGCGGGGCCAATTGTTGCGCTTTTTGTTCGACTAATTCTGCTAGATTTTTTTCAGAGTCCTCTACCAGTAACGTATTGTCGACGGATCCAATAGCCGCTTGGCTGTCAAGTTTGGCGAGAATATTAGATACCCGTTTATTGGCAGCCGCGAGTGCTTGTGCCTCAGGTAGCATGCTAAACCTGTTGACAGCTTTGACGCGTTGATCAATATCTAAAGGCTGGGATAGGCCTTTTTCTGAGACCGACATAAAGACTTCCGCGTTAATTTGTTCTTCCTCATACCAGGCTCGAAAACGTTCCGTCATATACTGTAAAACAGTCTCTACCAGATTTTCGCCAGCGGATAGATGGCTGTATTGTTGTTGTGCCTGTTTAAGCAAAACTCTTAGGTCCAGCGGTAATCTTTTCTCGACAATTATGCGCAATACACCAAGAGTGGCGCGACGCAGAGCAAAAGGGTCTTTTGAGCCGGTAGGTGGCTGACCGATACCAAATATACCAACAATGGTGTCTAATCTGTCCGCGAGAGCAATAGCGCATCCAGTTAAGCTCTCTGGCAGCTGATCACCGGAAAATTTTGGTAAATACTGGTCGCGAATAGCATTTGCCACTTCTTCCTCTTCACCTTGAGCCAGCGCATAATATCGTCCAGCGATACCTTGCATTTTATCGAATTCCAATACCATATCTGATACTAGGTCGGCTTTGGAGAGCTCAGCAGCGCGGCTCGCATAGGCTCTATTGCTGCCAATAGAGTCGGCAATAGACGCCGCTAGGCCCATCATGCGCTGGGTTTTATCGTACAGAGTGCCCAATTGAGCTTGGAAGACAATAGACTTTAATTTTTCTACGCGTGTTTCCAATGCAATTTTTTTATCGGTTTCAAAAAAGAATGCAGCGTCGCTCAGTCGGGGGCGAATGACTCGCTCGTTGCCACGAATAACCTGACTGGGATCTCGACTCACAATATTCGAAACAGTGATAAAATGTGGCATAAGATAGCCATCTTTATTTTCCACATGAAAATATTTTTGGTGCTCTTTCATTGACGAAATCAGCGCTTCGGGTGGTACTTCTAGAAAACGATTTTCGAAGCTGCCTGTTAAGGCTACAGGCCACTCAACCAATCCTGTAACTTCATTAAGAAGATCCTCATCGATTACCGCAGCTCCGCCAAGCTTTTCTCCTTCAGCGACGACCTGCTGTCGAATCATGGCTTTGCGAGTTTCAAACGCTGGGACGATATGGCCACTATGCTCTAGCAACGTTGCATACGCAGCTGGATTTTCGATGGCCAATGTTGTGTCGCAATGAAAACGGTGGCCTCGAGTCGTATTGCCTGCACTGAAACCCAAAATAGAACATTCAATAATGTGGCTACCCTGCATCATAACGATCCACTGGACGGGGCGGACAAATTCAGTTCGCTCGGCACCCCAGCGCATACGTTTGGCGATAGGTAATTTATCCAATGCATCTTGAATGATTGAGGGTAGTAGCTCTGTAGCGGAGATGCCGGCTTTTAAGCTTTTGTACACTAGCTTTTCGGCTTTGCCATCATTTTCTATGTTTATATCGTCAATGCCAACACCATTTTTCTTGGCGAAAGCCGCAGCGGCTTTTGTCGGTTTTCCATCAGCATCGAAGGCGATTTTTTTCGGAGGGCCCCAGACAATAACGTCTTTCTCGGGTGTTTGGCTGTCTAAACCTGAGACAACAATGGCCAGGCGACGAGGAGTGGCGTAGCTTTGCACACCCGTGTAGCTTAACCCCGCGGTTTTGATACCAGCAGCGACCTGTGCTGTAAAGCTGTTAGACAGTTTCAGAAGTGCGGTGGGCGGTAGTTCTTCAGTGCCAATTTCTACGAGGAAATCATGTGCGTCAGATTGGTTAGACATTATGACATCTCTCCTTCTGCGGCTAATACTTCGTTGCGTAATTTTTCCGCAGCGAGGGGGAAACCCAGTTCTTTGCGCTTGTCATAATAGCCTTGGGCAACGCCGCGGGACAGCGCTCGAACGCGAAGGATAAAGCGTTGTCGTTCGGTAACCGATATTGCATGGCGAGCATCTAATAAATTAAATGCATGGGAAGCTTTCATGACCATTTCATACGCCGGTAGCGGCAAACCTTTTTCGGTAAGACGTCGGCTCTCGGCTTCGCAGTGGTCAAATGTTTTAAAGAGCTGTTCAACATCCGCTTCTTCAAAATTAAATGTCGACATCTCAACTTCGTTTTGATGAAACACGTCACCGTAAGTGACTTTACCTTCGGGACCATGGGTCCATACTAGATCATAGATGCTGTCGACTCCCTGCAGATACATGGCGATGCGTTCGAGGCCGTAGGTGATCTCGCCAGTGACTGGGTAACATTCGAGCCCGCCGACTTGTTGAAAATAGGTAAATTGTGTGACTTCCATACCATTTAACCACACTTCCCAGCCCAGTCCCCAAGCGCCGAGTGTAGGCGATTCCCAATTGTCTTCGACAAAACGAACATCGTGAATAAGCGTATCTATACCTAACGCTTTTAGTGATTCCAGATACAGCTCTTGTAAGTTGGGTGGGTTTGGTTTCATGACCACCTGATATTGAAAATAATGCTGAAGCCGGTTGGGGTTCTCTCCGTAGCGTCCATCAGTTGGTCGCCGGCATGGTTGCACGTAGGCGGCGTTCCACGTCTCGGGTCCAATGGCACGGAGAAATGTTCCGGGATGGAAGGTACCAGCACCTACCTCCATATCGAGAGGTTGCAGTATAATGCAGCCCTGCTCTGCCCAATACTGCTGGAGAGTGAGTATCAGGTCTTGAAAGGTCTTGGCTTCTGAGATTTTTTGGCTGGTCACAATTCTGCTCTTATCCGTTCGATTACTACATAATGGTAAGCCGTCATGCCGCAGCATGGCAACGGTTTCACATTATACAGCCAGTTGCTCTCTCTATTCTATCGAATGACGCGAAACAGCTGTCACCTATTCCTGATTAGCAACGAACACGGTATGATTTTGTCGCCTGGTTAACGGTGAAAGAGGATTGTCTCTGGATTGCGGATGGCCAATAGAGCAAGATAGAGAAATAGGAGATGACAATGACGACAATAACGAGCACATGAAGGGTAGGTATTAATGAACATCGTTTCCTATCGACTGTTGGCAGGCTTTTTTCGACTTATATCGTGGGTGCCACTTAGATTATTGCGGGTGGCCGGTAAACTATTGGGTAATATTCTGTGGGCGTTGAATGGTCGAGCCCGCCAAACCAGTGAGAAAAATATTCAAGTATGTTTTCCACAGATGGACAAAAATCAACAATCTAGGCTGGTCCGACATAGTATGCAGCATCTGGGCATCACCGCTTTGGAAATGGCTTATGTTTGGTGCAGGTCACCGCAGACAAACTTGTCTCGAATTATGCAGGTAACTGGTCAGGAGCATCTCTCCGCGGCAGTAGCCGAAGGCCGGGGGGTCATTGTATTAGCCCCCCATTTGGGAAACTGGGAATTTATCGGTCCCTACTTAGGCCTACACTATCAAGCGACGCTTATGTATCAGCCAGCTAAAAGACCTGCATTAAATAAAATTATTTTTGACGCTCGTGAAAACACGGGCGCCAAACTTGTGCCGACGAATACCAGTGGTGTTAAAGCGCAGTGGCGAGCTTTGAAGAAGGGTGGTGTTGTCGGTATTTTGCCCGATCAAGAGCCACCTGTTGAAAGTGGCGCTTACGCGCCGTTTTTTGGTATTCCGACGTTGACTCCTACAATGACTTTTAGCTTGCTGAGTCGGACTGGTGCCAGGGTCGTTATGGCTTATGCAAAACGGATAGAGGGGACGGGTGATTTTGTTTTGGTGATTGAGCCTGCGGACGAAGGCATCTATTCTTCCGATGTTCAAGTGTCATTGGCAGCCATGAATGCTGGTATTGAGCGATGTATAATGGCCGCGCCCGAGCAGTATCAGTGGGAATACAAACGCTTTAAGCGACGGCCAGATGGCAACAAGAAATTTTATCCGTAAAACTAGCGAGGTTTTTAAGTGGTATTTGGGAAAATTATAGGAGGCTTGCTGGGCTACTCCTCAGCGGGCGTATTTGGGGCTGTTGTTGGTGTCATTGTAGGCCACTTCTTTGATAAGGGTATCGGCCAAGCGATGGGGTTCGACTACGGTGCAGACAGGGCTCGGCTGCAGCGGCTTTTCTTTGAAACGACCTTTAGCATCATGGGGCATCTCGCCAAGTCTGATGGGCGCATCAGTAAAGAGGAAGTCTCACAGGCAGAAAGTTTGATGGAGCGGCTGGGATTGACCCCCGAGCATCGAAAAGAGGCTATTAGTCTTTTTAAAGCGGGCAGTGAAGAAGAGTTTCAATTGGAGCCGATTATAGCCACGTTCATCAATGAGGGAGGACGTCAGCACAACCTGCCTATTTTACTGTTAGAATTTTTGTTCAGCATTGCGATGGCAGATGGCGAGCTGCACGCTGCAGAAAAAGATATTTTAGGTCGCACCGCAGGTTTTTTAGGGATAGGCAATCGCCAGTTCGAACAGCTGCTAGCGATGCTGACCGCTCAGCAAAGCTTCAACGGTGGCCAATATCAGGGTTACCAGCAAGGCTCACAACGGGCTTCGATTGACGAACTCGGAAATGCTTATCAAGCCCTTGGTGTTACCAGCAGCGAAAGTGATCGTGAGATTAAGAAGGCCTATCGTAAGCTGATGAGTCAGCACCATCCTGACAAGCTGATCGCTCAAGGTGTTCCAGAAGATATGATCAAAGTTGGCACCGAAAAAGCTCAGGAAATTCAAGCAGCCTACGATCTCATTAAGACCTCTAGAAAATAATAGAGGGACTAAGGAGTCTTATTATGAAAATACCTAGTGTGACAATGACGTATTTACTTTTGGTATTAATAGTAGCCTGCTCCGATATAAAGAGTGGCGCAGTGGTGACATCGGCAGAACTGATGAGTCGCATTAGCGACAACTCGGCTCCGATTATTTTAGATGTGCGATCTGAGCAAGAATTTCGACGTGGCCGTGTGCCAGGCGCCATCAATATCCCCTTCGGTGACCATCAACAGTTATTGTTATCATTGAATCTTGCGAAAACTAGCGAGGTAGTGGTTTATTGTGAAGGCGGAGGTCGAGCAGAAAAAATGGGGGACCATATGCAACAACAAGGATTTTCTGAAGTTCGACATCTGCAAGGCAATATGAATAAATGGCGTAAGGAGGCGCTGCCTGCAGAGTCCGGTGTTACCACCGTCAAAAGTTCGCGCGAGTAGCCTATTTAAAAGGGCTTTCTACCAATAAAGTAACTAAAATCCCTGAGTCCTTGATCCAATCTTCCTATCATACGATCTTCTCGATAAAAGACCACTTCTAAGGGTGATAGTAAGTTCAGTAATTCGTTGTTGGCGAGAAGAAAGTCAGGGTTAGACGGTCCTTTTTTACTGAGTTTTTCTTGGTTAAACGTTTGATAAAACAACAACCCTCCCGGCAACAGCGCATCAATCAGCGCCGGCATGATAGGTCTGTATAAGAATTGGCTGACAACAATAATGTCGAAACTGTTTTCTTCCGGTGGGTGTTGTTCTATCTCCCGATGCTGGGTTGTGATACTAAACTGTTGACGAGTGGCAAATAAAGTTAGTTTTTTCAAGGCCACAGAGGAGCAATCCCATGCATGACTTTCTAGTCCCTGGGCTGCCAAAAAGAGCGCATTTGCGCCTAGCCCACAGGCCAAATCAAGACTGCGACCAGTAGTTGGTAAAAGATAACTATGGTTTTGCAATAACCAGCAGGGATTTCCAGGGTCGTTACTATGTTGATAACGCTGGTCCCATTTTTTTTGCACAGGACTCATTGTCATTGGCGCCAAAATGCCGGGGTGAATAGCACTAGCAAGGTGAAAATTTCGAGCCGCCCTAGCAACATGGAAAAGCATAAAATCCATTTTGCCGAGGAGCTGATATTCCCATAGTGAGCAGCGACGTCTCCGAGTCCTGGTCCTAAGTTATTGATGGATGCTACGACGGCTGAAAATGCCGTTGTATAGTCTAGACCGGTGCCCATTAATAAAATCAGTATTAGAATAAAAGCGAACACATAAACTGCAAAAAACCCCCACACGGCGCTGACGACTTTAGCCTCTACACGCCGGTTGCCAACCTTGAGTGGGATAACGGCATTGGGGTGCACTAACTGTGATAATTCGCGGACACCTTGTTTAGCCATTAACATTATTCTGACCGCCTTCATGCCGCCCCCTGTCGATCCTCCGCAGCCTCCCATAAAAGAAAGCAGCAGTAATAACAGTGGCAGAAAACTGGGCCAGGCAGAGAATTCAGCGGTGGTGAAGCCGGCAGTGGTCGCGATAGAAATAGTCTGAAATAGCCCATGAATTAAGCCATCGCCAAGATCATAAGTCCCTACCAAAATGAGGTAGGTGATAACAATGATAGAGGCCCCAAAAATAGTGTAGGCATAAAAGCGGCTTTCAGAGTCGCGCACGTAGTGGATGTAATTGTTGTGGCGCAGGGCTTGAAAGTGAAGTGCAAAATTGATGCCGGCTACCATCATATAAAGTGAAGCAATTAACATGATAGCAGGGCTATCAAAATAACCAATGCTGGCGTCATGGGTGGAAAAACCGCCTATGGCGATAGTAGAAAATGCATGGCAAATAGCGTCGAACCCCGACATACCAGCCATCCAATAAGCTAGCCCACACGTGACTGTTAGTATTACATAAATAAAAAACAATGCTTTTGCGGTTTCGGTAATCCGGGGTGTTAATTTGCTGTCTTTAATTGGCCCCGGTGTCTCCGCACGGTAGAGCTGCATGCCACCCACACCTAACATGGGTAAGATAGCGACAGCGATTACGATAATGCCAATTCCGCCTAACCATTGCAGTTGCTGGCGATAAAAAAGAATTGATTTTGGAAGATCATCAAGCCCTGTTATTACCGTCGCTCCCGTGGTTGTTAATCCAGACAACGACTCAAATACGGCATCACTAACGCTGAGCTCAGGATTCGGACTGAGTAAAAAAGGTAGCGCTCCAAATAAGCCTAGGACTATCCAGAATAAAGAGGTAATGAGAAAGCCATCACGCGTTCGCAGATCTCCTTTTTCTTTTGCGAAAGGGATCCACATCAATGCACCGCTCGCAACGGTAATAGCAAAAGACGTTAGAAATGCGGGATAAGCACCATCACCGTACCAAAATGAAACGAGAAGAGGTGTTGATAGCGTTAAACTGAACACCATCAACAGCATTCCAAGAATTCTAAAAATGAGCCTTATGTGCATTGATGATGCTCGTTAGAAAAAACTGAAACCAACTTGAAACAGACGTTCAACTTGTTTGATTTTTGTTTTGTCGGTAAGGAAGACGATTAGATGATCTTCGGGCTCGACAACCAAGTAGCGATGAGCAATTAGAACTTCATCACCCCGGACAATAGCTCCAATAGAGGATCCCGGGATCTTTTCAATTTCATCGAGTCTTTTGCCAATGACCTTTGACGACCGCGCGTCACCATGAGCGATAATTTCTAAAGCTTCGGCAGCACCGCGACGCAGAGAATGAACGTTAATAATATCGCCACGACGGACATGAGTTAATAAGCTACCCATGGTTATTTGCTGTGGGGAAATAGCGATGTCTATGTCTCCCCCCTGAACCAAATCGACATAGGTAGGGTTGGCTATTAGTGTAATGACTTTTCTGGCCCCCATCCGCTTTGCTAACATCGATGACATGATGTTTGCCTCATCATCGTTGGTTAATGCGCAGAAAACATCAACATCCTCGATGTTTTCTGCGATCAGCAGTTCACGGTCAGAGGCATTGCCGTTTAGGACAATTGTTTTACGCAAGGTTTCAGACAGCTCACGACAGCGGGCATAGCTTCGCTCGATAATTTTAACGCGGTATTGATCTTCGATGGCGTCCGCCAGACGCACACCAATATTGCCGCCGCCGGCAATAAGAATACGCTTATAGGGGTTGTCGAGGCGCCTTAATTCACTCATGACTGGCATGATGTCCTCTTTAGCGGCGATGAAAAACACCTCATCATCGGCCTCTACCACGGTATCTTTAGTCGGCATAATCGCGCTATCACGACGAAAGATGGCGGCTACTCGGGTATTTACATTGGGCATGTGACTGCGAATTTCTCGCAGTTCATTGCCCACCATTGGCCCACCATAATAAGCGCGAACGGCTGCAAGCTGCACTTTGCCGCCGGCGAAGTCCAATACCTGCAAGGCGCCTGGATGTTCAATCAGACGGTGAATATAGCGAGTGACTAGCAACTCAGGGCTTATAATCACGTCTATGGGTATAGCGTCGTTGTTAAAGAGCGAGCGCTGTTCAAGATAGGCTTTTGAGCGAATTCGGGAAATTTTCGTTGGTGTTCGAAACAGGGAGTAAGCGACCTGACAGGCAACCATATTGATCTCGTCAGAATTGGTGACAGCTATCAGTAAGTCGGCATCTTCGGCACCTGCGCGCAAGAGGACATCGGGGTTGGACGCCTGCCCGGCTACTGTTCCTATATCTAGTCGGTCCTGAAGCTCTCGCAGCCGGTCGCCATTAATATCGACAAGCGTAATATCGTTTTGTTCATCGGCTAAATGCTCAGCCAATGATGCCCCAACCTGTCCGGCTCCGAGAATTATTATTTTCATGGTGTTGTCGTTTCTTAAGTTCGCAAAACCCCGGATGGTTGTACTACGGAGCTGAATACAATGACTACCCTTGATTGTATGTGGTTATTGGCCAAAGGCCATTAATTCATGGTTTTTTTTCAATGACAGCATAGTAAAAACCATCATGGCCTTCATTTTGCGGTAATAATTGGCGGCCATAGGGTCGGGCTATACCCCATGGAGCGTCAATAACGATATGTTTTGCATCTTTTTGTTGCTCGCAAAAATCACCAACAATTATTTCATTTTCGTCAGGTAGAACTGAGCAGGTCGCGTAGACGAGGCGCCCATTTGGCTTGAGAGTTAGCCACAGAGCGTTGAGTATTTTCCGCTGTAGTTTGGCAAGTTGTGCTATATCGGAGTGCTGTCGATGCAGCTTGATATCTGGGTTGCGTCGTATAACTCCCGTGGCAGAACAGGGGGCATCTAACAGTATCCGATCGAACGGCTGATTATCCCACCAAGTTAGGGGCTCTGAGGCATCTCCATGTGTTAATGAGGCCTTTAGTTGCAGGCGCTCGAGGTTCTGCTCAACTTTTTGCAAACGTTGATGATCGACGTCAAGAGCAATCAGTTGCTTTAATTGTGGCTGCAGTTCAAGCATATGGCAGGTTTTTCCGCCGGGAGCACAGCAGGCGTCAAGCACGCGCTGGCCGGGAGCTAGCGCCATAAGTGCTGCTGACAGCTGAGGAGCCTCATCCTGAACACTGACCCAACCCGCGGAAAAATTGGGTAGCTGTTCAACCGATACAGCGTTGGTCAGACGAATGCCCTGGTCGGCAAAATCACAACGACCAGCATCGATACCGTGCGCTGCTAGTTGTTGCAAATAATCGGCAGTAGAACTGTGTTGATGGTTTACTCGCAGGCACATTGGCGGGTGCTGATTGTTGACGGATTCAATACTTGATGCTTCAGCCGGCCATGCTTTAACCAGCTCGTCGTGCAGCCATTGCGGATGGGATTGAGCTTCTGCAACTGTTAGCTTGGTCAGTAAATCCTGCTCGTTTCTTTGCCACTGACGCAATACGCCGTTTACAAATCCTTTTGCCCAGTGCTTTTTTAGTGACTTTGTTGCATTAACCGTTGTACTGACGGCGGCGTGATCTGGGATGCGCATTTCGCTCAGTTGATAAATTCCAATTAGCACCAACATAAGAACGTCGTGGTCTTTACCTTTTAAGGGTTTTTGAATCAATAATTTCGCGATGCCGTTGAGTTTTGGGTAAAAACGCAAGACGCCGTAACACAGCTGCCGGTAAAGGCTCCTGTCTTTTTCAGCGACCTGCTGTTCCAACAGGGGTAGCTGTTGCGATAAAGATGAGCCGTTAACTATCTTTGCGAGACAGCGTGCTGCCGCTGCACGACTATCCAATAGTGTGTTGCTCATGGATTGCCAATAACGTCAAAGCGCGTTCCTGCGGCAAACATCTCAGCCTTGGAGTTCATTACAGCCGAAATGGGTAGCGCCTTGCCTCCGGGTAGTTGGATCGTTTGCAATGATAGTTGGCCATCACCGCAGTTGACAATAATGGTTTGTCGATCAGCATAGACGATAGTGCCAGCAGGCTGAGTTGAATCAAACTGATCCTTTGCTACAACATTGGCGAGCCAAATTTTTATTCGCCTACCGTCCAAGTTGGTATACGCGACCGGAAAAGGATTAAAGGCGCGAATTTTTCTTTCGATCACAGTGGCTGCCTGCTGCCAATTAATTGTTAACTCGTCTTTTGATATTTTTGCGGCATACGTCGTGTTTTGACGCGGTTGTGCAGTAGCAGATATTTGATGCTCGGCAATGCGGTCAAGTGCCTGATTGAGTGCCCGGATACCAAGGGCTGTCAGCTTGTCGAGTAAGCTGCCGCCGGTTTCGCTATTTTCAATGTTGCAGCTTGCAGTTAGTAACATGTCGCCGGTGTCGAGTCCTTCGTCCATCTGCATAATGACCACGCCAGACTCTGAATCACCTGCTTCGATGGCTCTCTGTATCGGGGCAGCACCTCTCCAGCGAGGAAGCAGAGATGCATGAACATTGATACATCCGTAGTTAGGCGTCTGCAGAATTACCGGCGGCAATAACAGTCCATATGCTGCGACAATCATTAAATCTGCGTTAATAGCTTTGAGGGTCTGCTGGTCTTCAACGGCTTTAAAATTAAGCGGCTGAAAGACCGGAATATTATGCTCTAGCGCAACCTGTTTAACAGGGCTTGGCGTAAGTTTTTTGCCGCGACCAGAGGGTCTGTCGGGTTGGCTATAGACAGCAACTACCTCATGTTTGCCTTGCTCCAAAATACTTTTTAGATGGGCGGCAGCAAAGTCGGGAGTGCCGGCGAAGATGAGTCTTAGCATTTTGGCCATGAGAGGGGTCTACTTTAGACGAGTTGTTTGTGCTGTTTTTCTAGTTTTGCTCGAATACGTTTGCGTTTGAGCTGGGAGATGTGGTCGACAAATAACTTACCGTTGAGATGGTCCACCTCGTGCTGAATACAAACAGCGAGCAGGCCCTCGGGTTGCAGTTCAAAGGGGTTACCGTCACGATCTAGCGCCTTTACAATGATTTTCTCAGGTCGAGAGACGGTTTCATGAAATCCTGGAACAGATAGACAGCCCTCTTCATACTCGTGATCAGGACCATCTAGGATGATGATTTCAGGGTTAATAAACACCTGCGGCTGGTCGCCAGTTTCACTGACGTCGATAACCACGATGCGTTGGTGAATATTGATTTGGGTTGCCGCGAGCCCTATACCCGATGCGTCGTACATAGTAACAAGCATATCGTCGAGCAGCGTGCGTATCGACTCATCAACAGTGTCCACAGTTTTAGCTATGGTCCGTAGGCGTGGATCTGGAAATTCAAGAATTTGTAGTATAGTCATGGCTAGTTTGTGACGAATTTCTAACTTCTAGTATAAATGCAAGTAATGCTGCTAAGATTATAATCAGAAAGCAAATAATCGAGCTTAAGATCAAGTATGGTTTGTTTCTAAGCTGCTATAGTATATCAGGTTGTTGAAGAAAATTATCCAATCCTTGGGTGGATTTTGTCCGTTCTGGTATAGCAAAGGTTCCGAAAAGGGAATGTCATTATGAAGAAAACGGTATTGGGGTGCATTTTCATTGCACTTGTGACCCTTGTTTCTATTGCTCACGCTGGCGATGTCTTGTCACTTAAAGATGGGCATCCACAGACCTACGTGGTCAAAAAGGGCGATACTCTCTGGGATATATCGCAGATGTATCTCGACGATCCCTGGTTGTGGCCAGAGATTTGGCACGTTAATCCGCAAATCGATAACCCGCATTTAATCTACCCGGGAGACAAGCTAAACCTAGTTTACATTGATGGCCGTCCCAGGTTAGTGGTGAAACGTGGCAAAGAGGTCAAGTTGACCCCTGAGATGCGGATTTCAGAATTAGATTTAGCTATTCCCGCTATTGCCTTGGATACTATATCGCCCTTTTTGACCGATAGTCGAATCGTAGATTCGGACGCTCTGAATATGGCACCCTATGTGTTGGCCGGTAATGATGGACATATCATCTCTGGTGCAGGCGACGAGTTGTATGCTCGAGGAGCATTTACGGAGGAAGAAAAGAATTACGGGATTTTCCGTCCAGGCGATGCCTACATCGACCCAGAAACTGAAGAGTTGTTAGGCTACCAGGCGTTTTTTATTGCTAATGGTAAGGTGGTTGGTCAAGAGAAGGATATTGCCACGTTAGGCTTAAACCGCACCACTGAAGAGGTTCGGCGAGGCGACCGCTTATTGCCCGACGAAGAACGTAAAATCAGTTCAAATTTTTATCCCAGTGCCCCCGAAGATGATGTCGATGGTTACATCATCTCAGTAGAAGGCGGCGTGTCTCAGATTGGCAGTATGGATGTTGTTGTTCTCAATAAGGGGACCCGTGAAGGGCTCGATGTTGGCCACGTGCTGGCTATTTATCGGGTTGGCGAGCAAGTTCGTGATGTGGTTACTAATGAGATTGTTAAGGTGCCAGACACTCGGGCTGGCCTTTTAATGGTATTTCGGACCTTTGAAAAGGTGAGTTATGGTTTGGTTTTGACGGCCTCACGCCCGCTGGCTGTTATGGACCGGGTTACCAATCCATAGGTCCTCGGGGTCTCATGGCTTCAGTGAGTTGAAAATGTTGTAAACTTTGTGCGATCAAGGATGATCAATGAAAGATGATGAAACCCGCGCCTGGCTGGCGCTTAGTCGAATCCCCCACCTTCCCCGCCGCGTTCTGCATCGGCTGATATTGGCGACCTCCAGTGCGGAAGAAATATTTCAGCTGAGCGCATTTGAGCTAACCGCGGCAAAGGTTGGCGCTGAAGCGCAAAAAATGCTGCGTGAAGGCGTCGATCTGCGGCAGGTGGAACAGGATTTTAAAACGGTCCAGCTGCAGCATATTAAACTGTTACCTGTCTCATCAACGCTTTATCCTGCCCTACTGAAAGAAATTAATGACCCCCCTCCGTTACTCTATATTCGCGGCGACCTCTCTGTTTTAGACCTGCCCTCACTGGCAATGGTCGGCAGTCGCCGCTCGTCTCAGGCGGGGGGGGCGAACGCATTTCGCTTTGCCCGCGAATTGGCCGGCGCTGGATTTTCGATTGTTAGCGGTATGGCGCTAGGTGTCGATACTCAATGTCACAGAGGCGCTCTAGCGGCTGGTGGTTCTACAGTGGCGGTGCTCGGTACCGGTATTGATATTGTTTATCCTCGGCGTAACAAAGAGCTTTTTGAATCCATCGTTTGCCAGGGAGCTGTCATTTCCGAATTTCCTATGGGAACCGATCCACACCCTGCTCGATTTCCCCGTCGTAATCGCATCATTAGCGGGATGAGCTTGGGGGTGTTGGTAGTAGAAGCGGCGTTGCAAAGTGGCTCTCTGATTACAGCGCGCTGTGCAATGGAGCAAGGCCGAGAAGTTTTTGCTATTCCGGGATCTATACACAATAGCGGAAGCAAAGGTTGCCACCAGCTGATAAAACAGGGTGCTAAACTCGTTGAGTCAGTGTCTGATGTCATGGAAGAGTTAAAGGGTTGGTGTGCAGACGCCCCGCCCGTGCTTGAAGAAAAGGGGGCGCAGAATAAAGTATCAAAAGACCTACATGAACGCGAACGTCTTTTGTTGGATATCATCGGTTACGATCCCGTTTCTATCGATAGTCTACAACAGCGAACGGATTGGCCGATGCACGATCTAGTGGCATTGGTTACCGCGCTAGAATTGCGAGGTCTGCTGGATTGTGTCGCCGGAAGTTACCAGCGAACGGTCTGACCTTTATCGTCGATGTGAAAAAAACGCCATTTAGCTTGCAATCGACACCACAAATGGGTAATTTTCGCGGTTTTTCATTGATAGAAAAACTAGTTTCAGTGTTTAGAGGACATCAAAATGACCAAACCTTTCGTAGCCATCCTGATGGGCTCAGATTCCGACTTGCCACAAATGGAAGCGGCATTTGGCGTATTACAATCATTTGATATTGATTTTGAAGTAAAGATTACGTCGGCCCATCGCACCCCAAAGGTGACCCACGATTTTGTTACCAGCGCTGATCAGCGCGGCTGTGGGGCATTCATTTGTGCCGCAGGTATGGCGGCTCACTTGGCAGGTGCTGTTGCCGCGGCAACGTTAAAGCCGGTCATCGGTGTACCTATTAACGCTTCGCTAGATGGCTTGGATGCTCTATTATCGACGGTACAAATGCCCGGTGGTATTCCTGTCGCGACTGTTGCAATTGGTAAAGCGGGTGCAAAAAATGCCGCTTATCTCGCGGCTCAAATACTGGCGACAGCTGACCCGTCGCTGCATCAAAAACTGATAGACGAGCGTGAGTCGAATGCCCAAGCTATCATTGCTAAAGATTTGGCTTTGCAGGAAAAACTTAAAGGTTAAATTGGCTCAGTGTTATGGCGGTAATGCCGATAAAGTACCAGCGCGCTGCCCGGCAATTACTCGTTGGGAATATTATCGCCTACCCAACCGAGTCCGTCTGGGGCTTTGGTTGTGATCCTGATAACCAAGAAGCGGTGGCGAAGTTATTGTCATTAAAACAGCGACCCGTATCGAAAGGGTTGATTCTTGTTGCCGCTTCAGCCGAACAATTTTCTAGGTATCTTGAGGGCCTTAGCCCTTCGCTTCAGGAAAAATTCCGTCGTCCAACAGCCGTTCCAACTACCTGGTTGGTTCCCGCGAATAAGCACGCGATGTCCTGGATAACAGGCGACTATGATAGTATCGCATTGAGAGTGAGCACTTACAAACCCGTGGTAGATTTGTGTGTTGCTTTTGGTACTCCGCTCGTTTCTACCTCTGCTAATACCGCGGGAAAGGCCCCCAGCCAGTGGCCCTGGCAAATGCATAGGTATCTTGGTGGTGGGCTGGACTATATTTTGCCGGGCTCTACCGGTGGCAATGTAAAACCATCAGAAATTAGAGATTTGTTATCTGATAAAGTAATCAGATCTGCGTAGTGATAAAGTAGCGCGCTATTGGTGATCGTGTGGCCATCAAGTATGGTTAGTGCATGGATGCTGGTTTAAAACCGCCTGCCAAAGTGGGCCCTAGGAATTAGCATAGCGATGAGTGAAATACCGGTAGATCAAGTTAAAGCCTATCTCTTAAACCTTCAGAACACGATTTGTGATCAATTAGAGCAAGAAGACGGCGGCGCTACGTTTTTACAGGATGAATGGTTACGGCCAGAAGGTGGCGGCGGTCGCTCGCGTGTTCTAACCGACGGGGCTGTGATTGAAAAAGGTGGCGTTAACTTCTCCCATGTATTTGGCAAGGGCTTGCCTCCTTCTGCGACGCAAGCCAGACCTGAGCTGGCGGGAAGAAGCTTTCAGGCTATGGGTGTGTCTTTGGTCATACATCCTAAAAATCCTTATGTTCCCACGAGTCACGCTAATGTTCGCTTGTTTATTGCTGAAAAAGAGGGTGAAGACCCCGTCTGGTGGTTCGGAGGCGGATACGATTTAACCCCATATTACGCCGACGAAGATGATTGTATCGCCTGGCATCGGACTGCTAAAGAAGCCTGTGAGCCTTTTGGTGAGAAGGTTTACCAGGATTATAAACAATGGTGCGATGACTACTTTTTTCTTCCGCACCGAAATGAACCTCGCGGTATTGGCGGTCTATTTTTCGATGATCTTAATGAAGGTGGGTTTGAGCGCTGTTTTGGTTTGATGCAGGCTATTGGTAATTCCTATGTTGAGGCGTATCGTCCCATCATGGCTAAGAAAAAAGAGATGCCCTTTGGTGCACGCGAGCGTGATTTTCAGTTGTACCGCCGTGGTCGCTACGTTGAATTCAATCTTGTGCAAGATCGTGGCACCATCTTTGGCTTGCAATCCAATGGTCGAACAGAATCAATCTTAATGTCTCTGCCGCCACTGGTGAGCTGGGTATACGACTGGACACCGGAGGAAGGCAGTGCAGAAGCTGCGTTAACCGAGAAATTTCTAATAGCCAAAGACTGGGTGTAAGCGCCTACCTGAACGAGTCTATATAGCAATGACAACAACTGATAAGTATGCGGTATTTGGCAACCCGATAAAACATAGCAAGTCACCACAGATTCATAGCGCGTTTGCCCGGCAAACGCAGCAGAATATTAGCTATCGCGCGCATCAAGTGGACGAAGGTAAATTTTCCGACGCTGCTGGCAGTTTTTTTGCGAACGGTGGTAAGGGTCTAAATATTACTGTGCCCTTCAAACTTGACGCTTATGACTTCGCCGATGAGCTCAGTGCCAGAGCTCGTTGTGCTGGTGCAGTGAATACCCTAGCTATGCAAGAAGACGGCAGAATATATGGTGATAACACCGATGGCGCCGGGTTGGTTCGAGATATTTGTGAAAATCTGGCATGGGACATCGGCGGAAAGCGGGTATTACTGCTTGGTGCGGGTGGAGCTATTCGAGGTGTACTAGAACCTCTGATTAAATTAAAGCCCGCCCATTTACTGATTGCTAATCGCACCGTAAAAAAAGCCCAGCAACTGGCAAGGGATTTTTCACAATTTGGCGATGTCAGTGCGTGTAGTTTCGAGGCATTACGTGCCAATCAGTTTGATCTGATAATAAACGGGACTAGTGCCAGCCTAGCGGGTGAGTTGCCCCCACTTCCGAGTGAGGCGCTAACTGACGAAGGCTGCTGTTACGACATGATGTACGGTGCCGGACCAACGCCGTTCATGCGCTGGGGGGCGGCTAACGCCGCCTGGGCGGTTTCCGACGGACTGGGTATGCTGGTTGAGCAAGCCGCGGAGTCTTTCTGTATTTGGCGGGGTGTACGCCCTCAGACTCGCTTAGTTATTGACGCAATTAGAGAAGAGTTAGAAGCAGAGATCTAACGCTCTGCGACTGACTAAGTGTGTTCGAATATGCCGGCCATAACGGTTGCTGATTCAGCGGCCGTGAAATGGATCGTGATTCCCCTTGCTTGCTATGGCGAGCCTTCCTGCCGAGGTTGGCGATTTGATGATAACTCCAGCTGTCTTTTAAACAATAGAGCACTTGGCCAATGCTGATCTGAGCAGCATCGTCTGCACTGCGGCGGGTATTTTACCGACAGAGCGTATCTCTGAGTCCTGTCTACGGAGACCGTTTCGGATAGGGCTGTCCGATGAGATCAATAAAGTGACTACAAGTCTTTATCTAACCCGAGTGGCAAAGCAGCTGGTAAGTTGACAAACCTGCTTAAACGTTCGCGGCCCTAGCAGTGTTATGCTGAAATGAATGTGTGGGACCGTTTGTACCATTGAGGAAAGATAATGAGAGCGATGAAGCGGTTCCCAGCAGATTGTGTTTATCAGAGAATTAGCAGTCCCTTGGGTGAACTTATCGTGGTTGTAAGGCCTAAAGAATTACACGGTATTCTATGGGAATCTGATTTGCAAAATACAACAACCGCACAGACAATCTCAACCCTTGAGCAAGCCAAAAATAATGGTTTAGTTACAGAAGTTAAAAGACAACTCACTCAATATTTTCAAAAAACGCGCAGATCTTTTGCGTTGCCAATTACTTTTGACGGCACCGTTTTCCAAAAGAAAGTGTGGCATTCGCTGTTGGATGTTCCCTACGGCGAAACTTCGAGTTATCAGCAACAAGCGGAGCGGGTTGGCGGCAAAGAGAAAGTTCGAGCCGTCGGTACCGCAAACGGAGCGAATCCCATTTCAATTGTTGTCCCATGCCACCGAATAATTGGCAAAAATGGCTTACTAAGCGGGTATGCCGGAGGTATTAGTGCGAAAGAGTACCTGCTTAACCTTGAAAAAAGCGCTGAAAATATTCCCCAGTGTTAATCTATTTTCGGCAACCGATTGAGGAGCGTCTTTGCAATAACTCGTAGCACTTGATTAGCGGCAAGGTGTTTATAAGTCTTGTTATGAGAAACCAGGGAGTGGAAGGACTGTTACATCGTCGTCATTTTGGAGTTCAGTTGTTGATCCACTTCCTCCGATACCCTACTGATACTCGTCAACGCTTTGACTAGTAAGGCACTTAGTTGTTGCTGATGCTCGTGTTAATGAAGGGCCTAGAGATAGTCTTTTTCCAATTAGTGGGGTTGAGAAAAGTCGTCGTTCGACTCATTGAGAAACTTTCCGATGCTAAGGTTATAGCTGGGATGGCTAGATATTGGTGGCGGGGACAATCAGGCGAGGTCCGCCTGATCGAAATGTTTCATCGGTGTTGTTAAATGTTTCCTATTGAGAAGACAGGTTTGCGCGCTCTTTGTTGATCAGGAAATCAACGACTTTTAGCATTTCTGTTTGCCCGCCCGCTTCGCGCCCCGACACGCGATATTTGCCATTGACGACAAGCTCGGGAGTGCCGCTGATTTTGTAGCTGCGGGCTCGAGCATTTGCCTGCTTCACCTGACTATTAACACTGAATGAGGTGAAAGTTTTGCGAAATTTCTCTCTATCGACGCCAAAATCAGAAAATATGTCTTCAATATCATCAGTATCGGTTAAGCGTTTGCGCTCAACATTCATCATAGCGAAAATAGGCTCATGGACTTGGTCGAAAACTTTAAGCGATTTAGCCGTAAAAAACATACGTGCATGGGTTTCCATCGAACTATTCCAAATCGCAGGAGATTGCCAGAAGTCAACATCATCAGACTGATTACGTTTCCACTGTTGGACCAATGGTTCAAAGCTATAGCAGTGACTGCAGCCATACCAAAAGACCTCAACAACCTCGACTTTACTGCTATCACGCGTGCGGACAGGCTGTTCTAGAAGCTGATAATGTTTACCTGCGACAAATTGATCTTCCGCTTTGGCAAAAAGAGCAAAGCTAGAAATCAATAAAACTGATAGAACTACCGTGTGGATTTGAAATTTACGATGCATAGTCGCTCCGGTTTGTTAGTCGTCATTAATAGTATAGCCATCGATGTGGGATGATAATGAATTACGTCGAGATACGCTATTTAAGTGAATAAAGCTCAGAACTCGTTTTTACAGACTTAGTTCCCTGCTAAGGTAAAATTAGTGAACGCAGAAGATAAAAAAAGGTGGCCGCGGCCACCTTTTTTCGCAGCTTGAGTGTTAGTGTAAGCCAGAAATATAGCTTGCTACTGCAGCAATCTCGCTATCACTCATACGATACGCGTTATCACGCATTATTTTAGTTTCACCGTCATTACTCCGCCCTTCGAGCCCATCTGCGGCGGCCCTAAATGCTTTTAGCTGAGCGGCGACATAGTCAGCATGCTGTCCTCCCAGTAAAGGATACCCAGCAGGCCCGTTGCCGCTGCCCGTTGGCGAGTGGCATGCAGTGCAAGCAGCAACGCCCTTAGCACGAATTCCGGCACGATAAATTTCTTCGCCTTTTGCTGCCAGATCCGCATTAGCCTGGCCACCTGACGCCGGTTGTGCTGCGTAATAGGCTGCGATGTCTGCCAGATCCGCATCGTCGAAGCGATCGAGCTGTCCGGTCATTGTTAGGATTGACCGGCCGTTACAGCGTTGCGATTTTTGCTCAGCTTTCGAAAGAGCGCCGCACTGGACGTCTTTCATTTGCTTGAGTAGATAACGCTCGTTTTGACCTGCGAGTTTTGGGAAGGTACTGACAACGCTGTTGCCGCCCTCTCCGTGACAAGCAACGCACGTAGCTACTTTTGATTTACCTGCTGAGGCATCACCGTTGGGTCCGGCGTGCACAAGACCCGCGAAACCGGCAACGGCCAAGAAACACACAAATAGTTTTTTCATAGTTGTTCCAACAATAGTTCTAAAAATAGGTCACCAATAGCAACCTTGGGCTGTCATGATTTTAGCCTAATCGGCCTATTTTGGGGTAGCCATATGCACAATTAGCGCTTTAAAGTCTTCAGCGGAGCAATCGTAACACATCCCTTTTGGTGGCATCGCATTCATACCTTTGTCTACGCTCGCAACCAGGGCATCCATTCCTTTCTCCATTCTAGGAGCCCAGTGCTTAGCATTTCCAGTGACGGGGGCACCAGCGGCACCTGAAGCGTGACATGCTATGCAGGATTTATTGTAACGGTCAGTGGTTGCCTTGTCGGAAGCCTGGGCCAGGATACCTGTTGATGCAAGCCATACTACAGATGATGCAATTAGTAGCTTTTTCATTGATTACTCCGTCCACCTAGTTTCGCGTGATTGTTATCTCAACGACATAGTCGCTGTAAAAACGGCGGCATTATACACAAGAGTGGCATCCTATCGCCATCCCTGTAGTATGCGCTTTTGCAACATCCTGTTAATTTTACTAAAAAGGCGCTCTTTTGACCGAAAAACATATTGACTTTCGCCAGGCTGAATTTCGTACCAGTGCCGCTAAATTGGCTGATTGCCCGTCCGATGACGGCTGTGAGGTTGCCTTTGCTGGCCGGTCTAATGCAGGAAAGTCCAGTGCTATTAATACATTGACCGATAACAAAAGAATGGCCCGTACCAGTAAGACTCCAGGTCGGACGCAGTTACTCAATTTTTTTGATGTCGGTGAAAGACAGCGTCTTGTCGACCTACCTGGTTATGGTTTTGCCAAAGTGCCACTAGCAGTGAAGGAAAAGTGGCAGCGACATCTTGGAGAGTATCTAAGAGAGCGAGAGTCCCTCGCAGGGTTAGTTTTGTTAATGGATTGTCGCCATCCGCTGCAAGAATTTGATCGCATGATGTTAGCTTGGGCTGAGGGTTGTGAGATGCCCGTGCATATTTTGCTGACCAAGGCGGACAAACTAAAGAAAGGCCCTGCCAATAGTGTTTTGTTGAAAGTCCGAGAAGAGCTGAAGCAACAGGAGCTTGTTAGTATCCAACTATTTTCAGCTTTAAAGCGAACCGGTCTGGATCAGTTACGAGAAAAGCTTCAAATTTGGCTGCGGTTCGAAGAGTAAAATTAGTGGGGCGGTTATTCTTGGCTTCCCTGCATACGGTGACTGTTTTTTAGTAAGAAGAGAACTGCATATTAATTGCAAATTGATCCGTTAAACATGGCCGGCATAGCGGTTGATCACCCTCGGTAAGTCTGCGTAACGCGATGTAGTCATGCAGTTTGGGGTTATTGTAAATAGTCTCCCCCGCCATGGCTTTTTCGACAGTATAAAGTACCGCCTCGTCGAGTTCGTTGGCAAATGGTTCACCAATTAAACTGTGCACAATCAGGTTTGATAGCGACATGTCTATTGGTACTAGTGCCATTGACGTATTGACCATAAATTGATCGTTCATTTCTTCGATTAGCCGGTGGGCGAGGTAAGCTTCATCCATGAGTTCGCTTAAGCCCGTGTGTCCTAGACTGGCTTCCGGAGGCTTTAAAAAGAAATCTACCGCTAGGTTCAAAAAGGGTTCAGCGTATTGATTAATACCGGCATCTCCGGCAATGGAACGCACGGAATCGATGCAGCAGGGCACATAGTCAATATAGGAGATGACGAAGTCGACCAAACAGCTTGTCGCATTATCAGTCGGTAGCTGTATTGCCAAGTGAGTTTTATTGGCGACATCGCTTTCAAATAGGGCTGCTAAGTATCCAGACTGCTGTTCGTGTAATTTAGCCAATTTAATCGTGTTGCGGATGGCATCCGTTGTCACTCGGCTTTTCTCCTCAGCGCCAATCTCTATAGTGGCATGGTTAAACCCCTCGCTTGCCCGTTCCATCTTTCCCGTCATTGGTGGAGGCTTTCGCCGCACGCAGTTTGTTTGGGTGGTAATTGAGCTCACAGCGAGTGATTTTAATGACTAATCTCTGTGATTAAGGCTAGTACAAAATTGGCAGTAAGCTAATGAAATCGGTTTCTAGTCATTACTGGCAGCGGCTCGCCACCATCTCTGCTGTTGGTTAAATCGATAAAAGCAGAACCCTAAAAACAGGCCTCTTGCGGCATTAAAGGCGATTAAGGCGAACCAAAGCCCATGATTGCCCCAGTATTGACCAAAATACCAAGTTGGTAGATAGACCAGCGTTGCGGCGTAGATCATGGTGGTCTGCATGGCCGCTGTTTGAGTAGCCCCAATAAATATGCCATCGAATAGATAACCCCAAACCGATATTAATGGCAAAACCAATAGCCAAGGGAGGTATTGTATGGCGGCTGCTTTGACAGCAGCTATGGATGTTAGCAAACCAATGATGGCCGGGCCGGCGATTAAGAACAGCAAAGTAAAAGCCAGTGCGGTTACCAGCGACCAAAAAGCGCTGTGATAACAGACTGACAGAAACAGCTTCCCGTCTTTTTTGCCAACAGCTGCGCCCACCATCGCCTCAGCTGCATGAGCAAAGCCGTCCATGCCAAATGCAGTAAGTGTAAGCAAATGTATCAGGATGACGTTTGCCGCCACTATAACTTCGCCTTGTTTTGCCCCCTGCGCGGTGAAAAATGCAAAGCTGGCAAGCAAAATAAGCGTGCGGACAAAAAGATGGCGATTAACGACGATCAGTTCCCGGTAATCCTGCCAGCGCAACAGGCTCTGAATATCCAGTGACCCCGGGCGGCGATGTAGCTGCCGTTTCAGGAGGTATAACGCCAATCCGCAACCGCTATATTCTGCGATCAAGGTAGCTACCGCAGCCCCGTCGCTGTTCATATCGAGGCCAACAATGAGTAAAAAATCGAGTGCCAGATTGATGCTATTTGTAAACAGCATGATGATGAGGGGCCAGCGTGTATTCTGATGGCCTATCATCCAGCCGATGATGGCATAGTTCATCAATACGGCGGGAGCACTGAATATTCGAATCTGCACGTAGCTTGCCGCCAACTCTCCCGAACCCATTGGTGGCACTATTAAGCTAAGGCCAACACTGAGTAGCATTGGGCTCAGACAAACAACCGACAACCCTAATACCAGTCCCAGTATCAGCGATTGACCAATGATAAGCCTGCTGCGGTTATGTTGTTCAGCGCCATAAGCTTGGGCGGCGAATCCCGTAGTGCCCATGCGCAGGAACCCAAAGCCCCAATATAAAAACGACAAAATACTGCTGCCAATTGCCACGGCGACTAAAAATTGCGCATCTTCCAAATGTCCGAGGATGGCCGTATCTACTAAGCCGAGTATTGGCACGGAAAGATTTGAAATGATCATTGGCCATGCTAAACGCCATATGTTGTGGTTTATATCACTGCTAGACCTCATATATGCGCATCTTCTAAGTTATATCAATGAGTTGGGAGCGGAAGCTTGTGTGTTTTCCCGTAATTTAACGTGGATGAGGTGGCTTGCCTCGGTAAAGGTGCGTATAATCGCGGCGTTTTGTCGTACCCAGTGACAAAGAGAAGCCGAAGAAATCATTTATTAGGCTGCTGCGGGATATCAGGTTTACATACCGTAAATCGGGCTTGGAGCAGATAAATAGTGTACTCGCTATCAGAGTGCTCTTGATTCAGGTAATAAAATATACAGGGTCTGAAAATCACGTCTATAGTACCTCGACACGACTTTAGAAGTCACCGAGGCACTGGGGTGCTTGTAAGAGCTTGTGTTTTATCTGGTATTCGCAGAACTGAGTTCTGGGGTTATTTTAACAACTTATAATGGAGACACGGGAAATGCATTCACAAGCGAGACGGCTGTTCAAGCTGGCGCTTAGTCCTGTGCTATTGCTACTCGGTTTACTGAGTACTGGTGCCTTGGCTGAAGAAGCTCAACGCTGGCAGATGAATTTATCGCCGGGCGTTACCGAAGTGGGAGCTGAAATCTACGAACTTCACATGATCGTTATTTGGATCTGTGTGGTAATTGGCGTAGTAGTATTTGGTGCTATGTTTTACTCGGTGTTTACTCACCGAAAGTCAAAAGGCGCTAAGCCTGCTGATTTTCACGAGAGCACTGCGGTTGAAATTGCCTGGACTGTCGTTCCTTTTATCATACTCATTGTCATGGCATTTCCTGCCACCAAGACTCTGCTCGAGGTCTACAATTTTGAAGACACCGAGCTGGACATCCTGGTTACCGGTTATCAGTGGAAATGGAAATACGAATATATCGATGAAAACGGTGAAAACGTCGCCTTCTTTAGTAATCTTCGTACCGGAAAAACTGAGATATACAACGAAGATGGTAAGGGTGAACACTACCTGCGGGAAGTGGATGAGCCTCTCGTTCTGCCGGTCAATACCAAAGTGCGGTTTTTGGTAACGGCTAACGATGTCATTCACTCGTGGTGGGTACCATCGCTGGCAGTTAAAAAAGACGCAATCCCCGGTTTTATTAATGAAACCTGGTCTAAGCCTTTGAAAACCGGTGTTTATCGGGGTCAATGTGCCGAGCTTTGCGGTCGCGATCACGGCTACATGCCCATTGTTGTTCACGTTGTTGAACAAGACGAATACGACAGCTGGCTTGCCGGCAAAAAAGTCAAAGCAGCCAAGATCAAATCGCTGATGGACAAGCAATTTACACTGGATGAGCAAATGGTAGCGGGTAAGACTGTTTACAATCAGTACTGTGTCGCCTGTCATGGTGTTAACGGTGAAGGTGGGATTGGTAATGCCATTGCAGGAAGTTCGATAGCGACCGGCGACATCTATGGTCACATTGATATGGGTGTTAATGGTGTGCCTGGGACAGCGATGCAAGCGTTCGGTGCTCAGCTAAATGATGTCGATATGGCCGCGGTTCTTACGTTCCAACGTAACGCATTCGGTAATAATATGGGCGATATCATTCAGCCCATTGACGTTTATAACTTTAAGCAAGGCCAGTAGGGGGAATCAGTATGGGTGCGCACGGACCTGCTACACAAGGTTTAATGCGGTGGGTAACAACTACCAACCACAAAGACATCGGTACGATGTATCTTTGGTTCAGCTTCGCCATGTTCATCATGGGCGGCGCTTTTGCCATGATTATTCGCGCGGAATTGTTTCAACCGGGCCTGCAGATTGTAGAGCCTGAATTTTTCAACCAGATGACTACCATGCACGGACTCGTGATGGTATTTGGTGCCATTATGCCCTCCTTTGTGGGCTTGGCTAACTGGATGATACCAATGATGATTGGCGCGCCAGATATGGCACTGCCTAGAATGAATAATCTGAGTTTCTGGATTTTGCCACCAACGTTTCTGTTGCTGGCTTCCACCTTGTTTATGGAAGGGGGTGCTCCTAACTTTGGTTGGACTTTTTATGCGCCACTATCGACAACGTATGCACCCGATACGGTCACCTTCTTTATTTTCGGTGTCCACTTGATGGGTTTGTCCTCAATCATGGGTTCAATTAACATTATCGCGACGGTTGTTAACCTTCGAGCACCAGGCATGACGTACATGAAAATGCCTATGTTCGTGTGGACTTGGCTAATCACTGCGTTTCTGTTGATTGCGGTTATGCCTGTTTTGGCGGGCTTAGTTACCATGATGTTGATGGACATTCACTTTGGCACCAGCTTCTTCTCAGCAGCAGGTGGCGGTGATCCGGTTTTATTCCAACACGTTTTTTGGTTCTTCGGTCATCCTGAAGTGTATATCATCATTCTGCCTGCGTTCGGAGTGGTTTCTCAAATCATTCCAACTTTTGCTCGGAAGCCACTCTTTGGTTACGATTCAATGGTTTACGCAACGGCCTCGATCGCATTTTTATCGTTTATCGTGTGGGCTCATCACATGTACACGGTCGGTATGCCCGTCGCCGGTGAGTTGTTTTTCATGTACGCCACGATGTTGATTGCTGTGCCAACAGGTGTAAAAGTCTTCAACTGGATTACAACAATGTGGAAAGGGTCAATGACTTTTGAAACGCCGATGTTGTTTTCTATCGGATTTGTATTCTTGTTCACAATTGGTGGTTTTACGGGCGTAATGTTGTCATTGGCGCCGGTGGATTTCCAGTATCACGATAGCTACTTTGTTGTTGCCCACTTCCATTACGTCATGGTAGCAGGAGCGGTATTCAGCATGTCAGCTGCGGTTTACTATTGGTTGCCAAAGTGGTGTGGCAAAATGTATAACGAAAGCATGGGTAAAGCGCATTTCTGGATTTCGTTTGTTGGCTTTAATCTGACCTTCTTCCCTCAGCACTTTTTGGGATTGGCCGGTATGCCGCGTCGTATTCCCGATTACGCTCTGCAATTTACTGACTTCAACACAATGTCGTCAATTGGTGCGTTTATCTATGGTTCTTCTCAGATTCTATTCCTGTTTAACGTTGTTCGCACCATTGTTGCGGGCAAGCCAACCAGCGAAGAGAAGACTTGGGAAGGTGCAGAAGGATTGGAATGGACGGTGCCGACTCCGGCGCCATACCATACTTTCTCAACGCCACCGGAAGTGAAGTAACTACTGGTCTTGTCAGTGAGATAGAGAGGTAATGAAATGGTGGATGTGTCAACAGACGGTAACATAACTAAGACAGTTGGTAAGTTGTCGATTGTCGTTGTTGCCATGTTTGCCTTTGTGTTTGTCGTGATGGTGCCCTTGTACGATGTTTTGTGTGATGCACTGGGCATCAACGGTAAAACCAATGGCGAGCGTTATCAGGTTGTTGAGTCAGCAATCGATAGCAACCGCGAAATTCGGATTCAGTTCGTCGCGACTAATAATGCGGGTATGCCTTGGGAGTTCAGACCAACTGATTCGGTTATGAAAGTAAATCCTGGAGCAGCTAATAATACTGTTTTTTATGCAAGAAACCCTTTAGCAAAGGACATGGTCGCTCAAGCTATACCGAGCATATCCCCCTCTCGAGCTGCAGAGTACTTTCATAAAACAGAGTGTTTCTGTTTTAATCAGCAGCCTTTAGCGGCTGGGGAACAGGCAGATATGGCGCTGCAATTTATTATTGACCAGGACTTGCCTCGCGATATTCATACAATTACCTTGTCGTATACAATTTTTGATGTAACAGCGATGGCGGCAGCGAATGCCCCGGTCGCTATGAGATAATATGTAAGTTATTTCTCCTATTCTGAATAGAGGGGAGAAATCAATGGAGAAAAAAAATGTCAGGTCAAAGCAATTCAGATTATGAGGCCTATTACGTTCCGGAAAAGAGTTATCTGGCAATTTTTGTCAGTCTGACCCTTTTTACGACCTTGGTAGGTGCTGCAAAAATTCTAAACGATATGACGTTTGGGGATCCTGCACAGGAAACTAATTCCTGGTTTATTTTTACGATTGCGCTAGTGCTGTTGTTATGTTCGATGTTTGTTTGGTTTCGGACGACGATCGTCGAAAACCGAGCGGGTATGAACAGTCGCCAATTGAAGCATTCCTATAATATTGGCATGCAATGGTTCATATTTTCCGAAGTTATGTTTTTTGCGGTGTTCTTTGGTGCGCTATGGTATGTCCGTAACTTGTCTGGACCGTGGTTAGCGGGTGAAGGTGAAGCCGGGCGACTCAATGACATTTTGTGGCCAGGATTTACCTACAACTGGCCGATGATGGAGACGCCGCAAGATGCGGTTGGTATCAGTAATCAAGTGATTGCCAACAATGGTGAAATGACCGGGCCCGCAAGGAATATGAGTTTCCCTGGTTGGAGTAACATTTTACATTGGTTGCCGCTGTGGAACACAATCATTCTGATGTCATCGAGTGTGACGGCGCACATTGCGCACTTGAGATTACTGGCGGGTAACCGAAAAGGTCAGAATCTATGGCTGGGTATTACTGTTGCGCTAGGGTTTATCTTTGTTTACGTACAATACGTCGAATACCATGAGGCGTTCTATGAGTACGGACTGTTTGTGTCTTCGGGTATTTATGGTTCAACCTTCTTCATGTTAACCGGGTTTCACGGATTTCATGTTTGCTTAGGTGCTTTCATGTTGTTGGTTCAGTGGTTACGATCTGCTAGGTCTGAACACTTTACTCCAGAAGACCATTTTGGCTTCGAAGCCTCGTCGTGGTATTGGCACTTTGTCGATGTTGTGTGGGTGGGTTTATTCTTGTTCGTTTACATCATCTAAAACGCTTTGCGATACGTAAAAACGGTTGTGAAGGAGACTTCACGGCCGTTTTTACGTTATGGGTAGCGCCGTTTACTTTGGAGCTGCTGCTTCAGTTGGCTGACGGGCGTCCCAAGGGGCATTGGAAGCAAGTTGGCCAGTAAAGACTCCATACATCAGGAATCCTAGCAATAGCGCTGTCATTACCAGTCTGACGCTTAAAGTATTCCACAGCCTGTGTGACTTGCCTTCACTTTCTCGGTCTTGAAACAAAAATGTAAGGCCAGTAAAGAGACTGGCTACTAAGCCGATAAAGAGTACTACGATGATAACTTTTAACCACATGGTTTAGCTCCAGTAACTTTTTTCAAATCGAAATTATAACGCAGTGGCGTCGAAATGACCGATATCAAACATCAAGGATTGCAATTTACCCTAGACTGGCGAGCCAGTCTTTTAGTTTTAATGCTTTTACCGCTGCTGCTGTCGCTGGGTTTTTGGCAGCTCGAACGTGCGGATGAAAAACGGGTTTTGCAGGAGCTGTTTCAACAACGCCAAAGCGCTGGACCTATTGCGATCGAAGAGCTTTCAGAAAACCAAGATTTACGTTATCAGCCGCTAACTTTGCGAGGAAAGTATATCAATGAAAAATCTCTGTTTTTAGACAACAGAATTTATCAAGGTCGCTTTGGTTATGAGATAATAACACCGTTCAGGCCTGTCCGTAGTGACGATGTTGTGTGGGTTAATCGTGGGTGGATTGCAGGGGACGTTTCTCGAAGAACACTGCCTAAAATCGATCCGATTGTTGGCGAAGTTGAGCTGTTAGCTAATGTTTATGTTTCTCAGGGTGACGTTCTGATGCTGGCCGAGGAAGAAAAAATACGCTGGATGGGTGTTGTGCAGGCTATTAATTTCGAGAAGCTGTCGCAAAAGTTTGATCAGCGCCTCTTTCCACATATGGTGAGGTTATCATCGGAGTCTCCCGGAAGTTATCAGCCCAATTGGGTGGTGGTTAACTTGCAGCCGGAAAAACACGTTGGCTATGCGGTGCAATGGTTTGCAATGAGCGTGACGTTGCTATTGATTGCTTTTTTGGCCAATACAAATTGTTGGGCCCTAATTAAAGGCCGCAAGTAGAACTAATTTTAAAGTGAGTATATTACGTGCCAGATTCAAAAGATCAGTCAGACAATGACCAGTTGCAAACAAGGAAAAATCGGAAAGTTATATTAGCTATTTTCGGTATCCCTGTGGCTATAATGCTGTTTTCTTCTTTGCTTTATTTCCTGGTCGAGACCCGGACAGTCGACTTGGGTACTGTTAACAATGGAGTGCTCGTGGTCCCCCCTCTGCAGCTTGCAGAGCTGCCTCTGGCGACAATAGACGGCCAAACTTTTGATTACAGTAAACCAGAACCTAAATGGGCCTTCGTAGTTATCGGCGACAGCGCTTGCGTCGATAGTTGTGAGCGTATGTTGTATATAGCCCGACAAAGTATCATCGCGCTGGCAAAAAGAATGAACCGCGTACGTTTGTTGTATATTACGACCGATGGTGCCGTTAGCAGCGAGTTCCAGCAACGGATCGATCGAGAATACATTGGCATGGATGTATTGGCCCTAAATCGCGATGTGATTGAGGACCTCTTTTCTGCAAGTGATGTGAACCCTTTTGCAGACAATACGTTTTACGTTGTGGATCAGCACGGCTGGTTGATGATGCACTACCAAGTCCAGGATACCGAGCAAAATACACTTAATGATTTGGGCAAGGCCGTAGTTCGTGATATGAAGCGGCTACTCAAGTAACAGTAATACGGAGTAATTATTTATGTCTTTGTTTAATGCTTCTGAATTTCGTTTACCGGGCTTCAAACTAGCTGTTTCCAGTTGTTTGTTTGCGGTGATAGTTTTGGGCATGGGAGCGTTTACTCGCTTGGCTGATGCCGGCCTTGGTTGTCCGGACTGGCCTGCCTGTTATGGTCATGTATTGTGGCCCACTAATAGTGAAGAAGTCGCCATCGCTAATCAGGCCTATCCCGATGCGCCCGTAGAGCACGACAAAACTTGGCCAGAAATGGTACATCGTTATGTTGCGCAAGCGCTGGGTTACTTCACTATCGCATTATTTACGATTGCGGTGTTACGCCGAAAGCAGCCTCAGCCTGTTGCCGTTGTCAGTGGCTTATTAACCGTCAATATTTTGATGACTGTGCTTACTGCCATCGTCGGAGTCTCTATGGAGCCTTATGCCGTTGCTTCGGTAGCAGTGACTCTATTTGTGTTAGCCTATTTGGGCATCAAAAACGGTGTTTCGGACGTCCCTTTTAAGCTCCCTGCCTTGATTCTTGCGTTTATAATCCTACAAGGCCTTTTCGGTATGTGGACGGTAACGCTAAAACTTTGGCCACAAGTTGTAACGTCACATTTGCTGGGCGGCTTTACCACGTTTAGTTTACTGTGGTTGTTAATGCTTAGACTCAATAATCGTGTTTGGCACCTCTCAAAAACCGATCTTCAGCAATTAACCTCGTTGCGACCTTTGGTTGTAGGTGGTTTGATTATCGTGTTTCTGCAGATCGCGCTAGGAGGTTGGACTACGTCAAATTATGCGGCAGTTGCCTGCCCCGACTTACCAACTTGCCAGCAGCAGTGGATGCCAGCGATGGACTTTGAGCAGGGTTTCAACATTACTCAACATATCGGGCCCAATTATTTGGGTGGTACCATGAACAATGAGGCGCGGATTGCGATTCATTTCAGTCATCGAGTTGGTGCAATTATCACGTCGGCGTACTTGATTGCTCTGGTTGTGTTGCTGTTCAAATCGGTGTCTGTTCGACAGGTGCGGACTCTCGGTAAAGTTATTCTAGGTGTTTTAGCGCTGCAAGTCGGCTTGGGTCTAGGTAACATTATCTTTCAGTTCCCTGTTTCTGTCGCTGTTGCTCACAATTTAGTGGGTGCATTTCTTTTAGTAACTTTGGTGACTTTAAATCATCGCGTTTTTACTGCCCGGTTAGTTGATAGCCCCACCACCGAGAACCTTTAGCAATGTCTGAATCAGTAATGTCTTCTCCAGAGCCGCAACCTCGCTGGCGCGACTACTATGAGCTGACCAAGCCAAATGTGGTTTATTTGATGTTACTGACATCAGCCATTGGTATGTTCATGTCCGTTCCTGGGATCGTACCTTTAGATATTTTAATTCTTGGTAATTTAGGTATTGGTCTGTGTTCGGCTTGTGGTGCGGTGGTCAATCACCTGGTAGACCAGCGTATTGACGCGCTGATGGCAAGGACTAATAAGCGCCCTGTCGCTCAGGGACGTATCAGTCAAATTCAGGCCGGAATTTTTGCCGCTGTTCTCGGTGTGACCGGAATGGCTATTCTGTTAATCGCAATTAACCAGTTAACAGCGTGGTTAACGTTGTTTTCGCTAATTGGTTATGCCGTTATATATACGCTCTGGCTAAAACGAGCAACGCCGCAGAACATTGTCATTGGCGGGTTGCCTGGTGCTGCCCCGCCACTATTAGGATGGACCAGTGTTACCAATGAAATTCACGGACACGCCCTACTTCTGGTGCTGATCATCTTTGCTTGGACGCCACCACATTTTTGGGCGTTGGCGATAAATCGACGTGAAGATTATGCTCGTGCAGCTATCCCTATGCTGCCGGTAACGCATGGCGTTGAATACACCTCACTGCATATAGTCCTGTACACCTTTATTCTGATTGCGGCCAGTTTGTTGCCATTTGCTACGGGTATGTCAGGGCTACTGTATTTAGTAGGTGCAGTAGTGCTCGGAAGCATCCATCTTTATTGGTCGGTTCAAATAATGAGAGGTAATCCAACCGCACCGATGGCGACGTTTAAGTTTTCGATTATTTATTTGATGGCAATTTATATGATCATGCTAATTGACCACTACGTTTCCCCTGCCCTATTTGCGAATGGCTGACACTGTTATGACTAATGCTAAAAAAAACGACGTACCTCCTGTACAAAAACGCGGTATATATCTGACGGTTGGCATTGCGCTCTTATTCGTTGCAGTGATACTCGGAATCTTTATCCACGGCATGACCAGACCTCAAATCCTTAGCGATGCTGACCTGAAAGCTAAAGGGACTTTTCTGTTTGATAATCCCAGATCGTTCAAGCCATTTTCGTTAGTCGATTATAATAACCAGTCGTTTTCACCAGAAAATTTGCAGGGTAAATGGTCTCTGGTCTTCTTTGGCTTTACGTTTTGCCCAGATGTTTGTCCGACGACATTGGCGTTGCTTAACCGTTTTTATCAGCAGCAACAGGAAGCGGGCATGGCGGAGGATTTGCAGATAATTCTGGTCAGTGTTGACCCGGGCCGTGACACACCGGAAAAACTCTCTCTCTACGTAAAGTATTTTAATCCGGAATTTCTCGGAGTAACCGGCGAGTTTCTGGATTTACACCGTTTTGCAACACAACTAAATATCCCCTTTAGCAAGGTTCCAGGGGGCGGTGAAAACTATACTGTTGAGCACGGCGGTAATGTTGCCATCATTAATCCTAATGGGCATTACATTGGGTTTTTTCGTGCACCACTGACGTTAGGTAAATTCAATATTGGGTATGAGTCGATTCGTGCAACCCGAGATTAGAAAAAGAAATTGGCCGATCAGGATGATATAGGCTGGTACAGACTAGATAGAGACATATCTAGGTTCATATGAAACAAAAGAACCCGGTTCCAGAGATGGAGCCGGGCGTTAACAGTTACTTAATTGCATACTCTAATTCCCGTGCAATTTTATCTTCAAGCTGTTTTTCCATGCCTATGGAAATGAGCTCAACGGATTTTGCAATCTTCATATCAACCTGTTCTGCAAGAGTAATACTGTTGATTGCTGAAGCAGGCTTTGACCATAAAACGGTTGCGCTGCTACTCATTGCTAACATCAGGTTGGGTGGTTCCTCAGCATTTGCTGCGCCGCTGAAAAATCCCAGAAAGATTGCCAGGATTGCTGCATTTTTCATTTTTCTCTCCTAATTAACTAACATACGTTGTGATTTAAGTGGTCTGTTTTCTTAAATACGTAACTTTGTTACCGTTACGGGACTAATAGTAACATATATCTCCGGGCCGTCCAGTTTTTTGCCAAAATAAGTGTTACATCTGCGTAACATTCCGAGGAGTATAAGTTAGATTTACGGATTTGTTTTACTTTAAGTATATGTTTTATATCGGTTAAATAGAAAAGTAACAGTTTTTAATAAAAGTAACAAAATTTCTGGGAGCTATAATTTATTTGTTACTTCCGGAGATAAGGGCATCATTCGGTGTGAGGCTCGTAATCGGTGTCGAAGTATCATTATTCCTCAGATGCTATCGTTCTAAAGTCTCTTCACTTGCTTGCAGTAATCGTGGCGAGGATAATAGGGTCGATTACAGCCGAGCATCTATCCAGACCATCAACTTAAGAACCGCATTTTTATGATTGAAGACAGCGTAGCGCCCATCGTATTGGTCGATGGATCCTCGTATTTATACCGGGCGTATCATGCCTTGCCGCCACTCACTAACTCTAAGGGTCAAGCCACTGGTGCGGTGAAAGGCGTTATCAACATGATTAGGCGGTTGCTAAAGGATCATCCGGGTAGTCCCTCTGTGGTGATTTTTGATGCTAAGGGGAAAACCTTTCGTGACGACATTTACCCTGAATATAAAGCCCATCGACCACCTATGCCCGACGATCTGCGAGAGCAAATCGAGCCGATCCATAACATCATCAAGGCAATGGGGTTACCATTAATTATTATTGATGGGGTAGAGGCAGACGACGTCATTGGCACCTATGCCAGGCAGGCAACGGAGCAAGGGCTTGATGTCATTGTTTCAACGGGTGACAAGGATATGGCGCAGCTGGTGAATAAACACATTACGCTGGTCAACACAATGAACGACACCGTCATGGATGAAGAGGGCGTACTTGTTAAATTTGGTATCCCGCCTTCCTTGATTATCGATTATCTAGCATTAATTGGTGACAAGGTTGACAATATTCCTGGCGTTGCAGGGGTCGGAGAGAAGACTGCACTGGGGTTGTTACAGGGCATCGGTAGTATTGATGAGATTTTTGCTAATCTGGATAAGGTGCCCGAACTTCCGATACGGGGTGCTAAAACCTTGTCGGCTAAACTGGAGAAGGAAAAGGAAGTCGCCTACCTCTCTTATGAGCTCGCCACCATAAAATTGGACGTTGATCTGCCTGACTCTATAGAAAGCCTCGCTATGGTTGAGCCTGATAGTGAGTTACTGCTCACTTACTTTGAGGACATGGAATTTAAATCTTGGGTAGAAGATTTGGAAAAAGGCGGTAGTGGGCTTCCTCCGCCGGCGGTTGCGGTTTCGAGCGAGGCGATTGCTGAGCCCCCGACTCCACCAGCTTGTGTAGATTATCAGTTGGTGTTAACCGAACATGATTTCTCCCGATGGCTTACGAAGCTGGAAGCGGCGCCCTATTTTGCTTTCGATACAGAAACCACCAGCCTGAATTATATGGAAGCAAGGGTTGTCGGTGTTTCCTTTGCTGTGGAGGCGGGTAGTGCGGCCTATGTACCTTTTGGGCATGACTATGTTGGTGTCGAACAACAACTCAGTGAAGATTGGGTGTTGGCGCAATTAAAACCCTTACTCGAGGATTCTTCTCGAGCTAAGGTTGGCCAAAATTTGAAATACGATCGCAATGTATTGGCTAATCATGGCATCGAGTTGAATGGTATCCAGTTTGATACCATGCTCGAATCTTATGTACTTAACAGTACCGCTACACGTCATGATATGGATAGTTTAGCGAGAAAATATCTCGATGTGGGAACCATCAAATTTGAAGATATTGCCGGAAAAGGGGCGAAGCAACTAACCTTCAATCAAATTCAGCTGCAACAAGCAGGGCCTTACGCTGCTGAAGATGCCGATATTACCTTGCAGCTACATGAAGTATTGTGGCCAAAGTTAGCGGCAATAGACTCTTTAATGTCGGTGTTCCAAACCATCGAACTGTCCTTGGTTCCGGTTCTTTCGCGAATTGAACGCAATGGGGCCTTGGTTAGCAGGGACTTGTTGAACAAACAGAGTGCCGAATTGGGGACACGGTTACAGCAATTAGAAAAAGAAGCCCATGAATTGGCCGGGGAGGCCTTTAATCTAAGCTCACCGAAACAGCTGGGCCACATTTTATTCGACAAACTGGAACTCCCCGTTATTAAGAAAACTCCAAAGGGTGCCGCGTCGACAGCCGAAGAAGTTCTGGCAGAGCTGGCACTTGATTATCCCCTTCCTAGAATACTGATGGAGTACCGCGGATTAAGTAAGCTCAAATCGACCTACACCGATAAGCTGCCACAAATGATTAGTGAGGTCACCGGTCGTATCCACACCTCATACCACCAAGCAGTAACGGCTACCGGTCGTTTGTCATCGTCCGATCCCAATTTACAAAATATTCCGATTCGAACAGAAGAGGGCCGTAAAGTTCGCCAGGCTTTTGTTGCGCGTGACGGCTATAAAATAGTAGCGGCTGACTATTCGCAAATCGAGTTAAGAATTATGGCTCATTTGTCTCAGGATAACGGGTTGCTTAAGGCATTCGCCGAGGGAAAGGATATTCACCAGGCGACGGCTGCTGAAGTGTTTGGGCTGGAATTAGAGCAGGTTTCGACGGAGCAACGTCGCCGAGCTAAAGCAATCAACTTCGGCTTGATTTATGGGATGTCAGCCTTCGGTTTGGCCAAGCAAATTGATGTCGGCCGTCACGAGGCTCAGGAATACATTGATACCTATTTCTCACGCTACCCGGGTGTCAGAGACTATATGGACAATACTCGAGCTGATGCAGCCGAGCGAGGCTACGTGGAAACCTTATATGGCCGACGGCTGTACCTTCCCGAAATAAATGCCAGCAACGGTATGAGACGACAAGCTGCAGAGCGTACAGCCATAAATGCCCCCATGCAGGGAACGGCGGCAGACATCATAAAAAAAGCGATGGTCGATGTTGACCGTTGGCTATTGGAATCTGATGTTGATGGCCAAATGATTATGCAAGTTCATGATGAACTAGTCTTCGAGGTAGCAGAGCCATCACTGGACTATCTGGTGTCTTCAGTTAATGATTTGATGAGCGGGGCTGTTGTTTTGGATGTACCTTTGATCGTCGACGTTGGTATTGGCAGCAATTGGGATGAGGCTCACTAATTATTTTTCTTGGGTGAGGGAACTTATTCTCATCATGGGTGGTCATAATTATCGTGGTTGAACGCCACATTTTATCAGTACTTTTTTTGTGGTACAGGTAGAAGTCTCCTAATCCAGCACATTCCCCTAAAAGTGTTGGATTTTCACCCGGCGCGAATTAGTTGCAGCCGGGTTTTTTTTGGCCTGAAATTATTGTTTTAAGTGGCTTAGTGGTCCCGTCGCCTAGCACCAGGATTAGGGTCGACAATACTGACAATTTGGATTTCATCTTCGTGAGCCAAGGTCGGTTCTCCGACTCGAGGTTGGTTTACGCGGGTAGTGATTTCCTCGGTTTCAATTTTCCGTGGACCATTATCCGTCATAACGTCTTGATACCCACAGCGAACGCACTCGCGAACCTGCTGCTGCTGCGCATCAAGATACATCATCAGTTTATCCATCTCAGAACAGCGAGGGCAAACTGCACCAGCAATAAAGCGTTTATTAATCTTTGACTCATTCATAGCTAATTTTTGCTCCTAACAATACCATTATGCCGGAGAAGAGCGTCAACATTGGGGTCTCTTCCCATGAAGTTACGGAACAACACGCTGGGCTCCTGGGAACCTCCTTGTTGTAAAATTTCTGTCAAAAACTTCTCGCCAGTAGAGCGGTTAAAAATTCCATCAGCTTCGAATTTTGAAAAAGCATCTGCAGACAAAACTTCTGCCCATTTATAACTGTAGTATCCCGCCGCATAACCACCGGCAAATATATGGCCAAAACTGTGTTGAAATCGATTGAAATCGGGTATTGAGTAAACCGCCAGCTTGCCACGAACCTCATCCAATACCGTTTGAATGGATCGTGGATGATCAACGCTATACTCACCGTGTATTTTCATATCAAACAATGCAAATTCTAATTGTCGAACCATGATCAAGCCCGCCTGAAAGTTCCTTGCAGCAAGCATTTTTTCCAGCATATCATCGGGTAGTACTTCTCCAGTCTGATAGTGTCCTGAAATAAGCGGAATTGCCTCTTTTTCCCAGCACCAATTTTCTAAAAATTGACTGGGTAATTCCACCGCATCCCAAGGCACACCGTTAATTCCTGACACTGCAGCGCAATCGATTTCAGTCAGCATATGGTGCAAGCCATGGCCAAACTCATGAAATAGAGTAGTCACTTCATTGTGTGTTAACAGGGAAGGTGCTGTCGCTGACGGAGGAGTAAAGTTACAGGTCAAAAATGCTACGGGTAACTGAATTTCACCGGAGGAAAGCTTCCGTCTGACGCGACAATCTGCCATCCAGGCGCCACCCCGTTTTTGTTCTCTGGCAAAAATGTCGAGGTAAAATTTTGCGATAACATTACCGTCGCGTAGCACTTGAAAAAATTTAACATCAGGATGCCAGCTGTCAATGCTGTTTAGCGGGCTAAACTTCAAGTTGAATAATTTGCCAGCGATAGTGAACATACCGTCAATGACTTTGTCGGCGGGGAAATAAGGACGGAGCTCTTCTTGCGATAGGGCATATTTTTTCAGTCGAAGTTTTTCACTGTAATAAGGCACGTCCCAGGCTTCCAGCTGCGCCAAACCCTTTTCACTGGCAAATGTCTGTAGCTCAACGAAATCTTGTCGCGCAACCGGTAGGCTTTTTTCGGCCAGGTCGAGCAAAAATAGTTCTACTTGCTCGGGCGTCTCAGACATTTTTGTAGCCAGTGAGCGCTGTGCATAGTTCTCGAACCCTAACAACAGTGATAACTCGTGACGCAGGGACAATATTTCATCCATGAGAACACTGTTATCCCATTGACCCGCATTTGGACCTTGGTCGGAGGCTCGGGTCGTGTAAGCAGTATACATTTCCCGTCTCAGGGAGGCGTTGTCACAATACTGCATTAAAGGTAAATAGGATGGGATATCTAGCGAAATCACATAGCCTTGCTGCGATTTAGCCTTTGCCGCCTGTCGATAGCTTGCTACTGCCGAGTCTGGTATTCCCGCTAGGTCTTCAACATGGTCGACTTGTTTGTGCCAGCCGTGGGTCGCATCCAGTACATTATTAGAAAATTGTGTGGATAACTCCGCGAGACGTTTTTTGATATCACCAAAACGCCGTTGCTGATCATCTTCCAGTGCAATGCCCGACAGCTGGAAGTCTCTCAATGCGTTGTCAACCGCCTTTCTTTGAGCAACTGATAGCTCTAAGTAAGCGTCACTTTCTGCCAGTGTTTGATAGGCGTTATACAGATGCTTATTCTGACCCATTTCGGTCGCATATTCAGTTAGCTTCGGTAAGCAAGCACTGTAGGCTTCCCGCAACTCGCTAGAATTTTTTACGCCGTGCAAATGACTGATCGGCGACCACAGTTGATCTAACTCGTCATCCCACTGTTCCATCGCGTTAAGAAATGAGGCGTCAGGTTGTTGAATGACTTGTAGTAGCTCACTGATACGCTGTCGGTTTTCAGCCAGTTTTTGATCCAGCTTCGATTCTATTTCCTCCGGCTTAATGTTGGAAAAGACTGGAAGTGGCGAGGTATCAGATATTGAGATCGTCAAAATACGTAAGTCCTGTAAGTATGGTGTCAGCTAATGTAAGGCCGGTTTAATGATAACAAAGTTAGAGACTAGATATAATAGATAAGGAATCGTTGCGGAGTGCCGCCTGTTGAGTTGACGCATCGGGATCGTCACGCCGCGCAACGGCTAATCAAACAATCCCTTTAGTCCTGACAAGGTTTCCTGGCCTCGCTGTTGATTGAGTTGCGGGTCTTTTTCCTCTCCTTCCCACACCAGATCATCAAAGGGAAGTTCGTCCAAAAATCGGCTGGCTGCACAATCGATCATTTCTCCGTACTGTTTTCTTTTGCTGCAATAGGTGAGAGCCAGTGTTCGTTTTGCACGAGTAATACCCACATAACAAAGCCGTCGTTCTTCTTCAATATTGTCTTCTTCGATACTCGCTCGGTGGGGCAGTAGCTCTTCCTCCATACCGATGATGTAAACGTGGGGGAATTCCAGCCCTTTTGATGCATGTAAAGTCATTAACTGCACTTTGTCCATGGCGTCATCGTCTTCCTGCTGGCGATCGAGCAAATCCCGTAAAACTAACTTAGCAACGGCAGACTGTATATCATCTTCTTCGCTTTCATCTTTATCGATAGTCGACTGCAGGGAGTCAACCAGCGTGTATACGTTGGCCATGCGACGTTCCGCAACGACATCACTGGAGCTATTTTGATGCAGCCAAGCCTGATAATCCATATCATTGACCATTTCTCGTATTGCCGCCATGCCATCGCCACTTTCACAACGCTGGCTGATACGATCCAACCAGCTGGTGAACTGACGTAGGCGCGTTACACTGGCTTCGGAAAGCGATTGCTCTAGGCCGAGCTCAGAGCAAGCATCAAAAAGACTGATATCGCGCTCGGTCGCGTAGTTACCGAGACTTTCCAGTGTTGAGGTACCTATTTTGCGCCGTGGTACATTGACGATGCGGAGAAATGCATTGTCATCAGCCCGATTTATTAGAAGGCGCAGATAAGCCATGATGTCTTTGATTTCGTGGCGGGCAAAAAACGATGTGCCGCCACTAATTTGGTAGGGAACCTGATGGGATTGAAATTTTAGCTCTAACAAGCGCGACTGATGGTTGCCCCGATAGAGCACGGCATAATCAGAAAACTGTCCATGACCTCTAACCCGACGATCCAAAATTTCAGTGACAACTCGCTCGCACTCTATCTCTTCATTGCGACAGCGAATCACCCGAATAGGGTCTCCGTAACCCAGTTCACTCCAGAGCGCTTTCTCAAAAACGTGGGGATTGTGATCGATCACGCGGTTGGCCGCTTTCAGAATGCGAGCGGTTGAGCGATAGTTTTGTTCCAGTTTCACCAGTTTTAAGTTTGGGTAATCATTTTGAAGCTGGGCTAGGTTTTCTGGCCGCGCGCCCCGCCATGCATAGATAGACTGGTCGTCATCACCAACCACAGTGAGCTTGCCGCGGTCACCAATGAGTAATTTGACCAACAGGTACTGGCTGATATTTGTGTCCTGATACTCATCAACCAACATGTAATGTATACGTCGTTGCCATTTAGCCAGTATCTCTGGAAATTGCTGAAATATTTGCACCGGCACAACAATTAGATCGTCAAAGTCGAAGGCGTTATACGCTTTGAGTGCTCGCTGGTAGCGTAAATAGGCCTGAGCACAGAGTATACCGGCAGGCGCAGTTGCCATTGCCACCGCTTGGTCAGGGTTGACCATATCGTTTTTCCAGCTGGAAATTTGCTGCTGTACCGCATCAGCCTGATCGCTGCTGCTATCTTCACTACCGTGTTGCTGCATTAACAAGTCTCGAATGAGCGCCTGCGCATCTTGCTGGTCAAAAATAGAAAACCCGCTTTTATAGCCAATGCTCTTGTGTTCCTTACGTAAGATATTCAAGCCAAGGTTATGGAAGGTTGAAACGATTAGGCCTCTTGCTGCTGGCCCAGAAACCAACTGGGATACTCGTTCTTTCATTTCACGAGCAGCTTTGTTGGTAAACGTAACCGCGGCGATATGATTACCCTTGATGCCACATTTTTCGATCAGATAGGCAATTTTTTGCGTGATAACGCTAGTCTTACCGCTACCAGCCCCTGCCAAAACCAACAGTGGACCATCAATATAGTGCGCGGCTTCCCGTTGGCGAGGATTTAACTGATTCACGGTGTGTATTGACCGATTAAATAGGAGGTGGGTCGAAAAGCGACGAGTATTGTAGCAGTCTGACGTTGTCAATGTCGCCACTGATTCGACCTGCAAGTTTAATCCTGCCGTCGGTGAGACGCTATGCGGCAATATTTTTTCTTGCCAGCTGGTTGAAGCTCCAGATAAGCGTTCTATGGCTGTCGGTTTATCGAGTGGCTGATAATTCGAAATAGTTCACAATAAAACTAGAATTTATATGAGATAGCACCTATAACTAGTTGATATTAGTTAATTTAAAGTAGTAATCTAGCGGTTAGGCGACTATAGCAATTGGGTAATGATTATTTCTGAGCTTTTAGAGCCACTTGACTTGGCTACCCTGGGAATCGACCTCGAAAAAGGTTGGCAGACAGCTGCTGGAACGCAAGAGCCATTAACGAGGGTTCTGCTGATAGGTGGTGCGTTGGCCGATTATCGTCGGTTAGGGAGAATGCTGTCTGGCATGGAGGCACACAATTATCATTTACTATGGTGTGAACAGTACGATGATAATAGCCTAGGAGAAATTAATTCCGGCCATTACGACGCGATATTGCTGGATTGTCAGCATCAGCCCGATAAGGCTATGCGCCTACTGACTCAATTGGTCGAAATAGGTTGTCAGCAACCTATTGTTAGCCTCACCGACAATTCTGCCAGTGTTGTTGCTCAGCGGGCGATGCGCAACGGGTCGACTGATTATCTTGGCATGGATACTACGGACCGTTATGTGCTGGAGCGTTGCCTGGGTTACGCGATTGAAAAAAACGCTACCGACAAAAAAATCTCCCAATTAAACCTTTACGACCCGCTGACAGGCATTGCGAATCGCTTGATGTTCCAGCGAAACATGGCGCGGGCGATTGAGTTAGCGAAGACCCAGCAGATATCGTTAGCGCTATTGCTGATAAATCTCGATGACTTTAAGCGTATCAATCAGAGTTTTGGAACGGGTGCTGGCGATCGTTTGGTAACAATGATGGCTCAGCGGCTTGCTCGATGTGTCCGGCAGAGCGACGCTGTTGCCAGAATCGGCGGTGATGAGTTTGCGCTGGTACTCGAGGATAGCCAGACCAATGAGGATATTGCCCTAGTTGCGCAAAAAGTTATCGATGTGTTGTCAGCTCCATGTACCTTAAATGGTCAGGCTGTGATCGTTAGCTGCAGTATCGGTGTCGCCACTTACCCAGATTCCGGCGATAGTGTTGACGGCTTAATCAAATACGCCAATATGGCGATGCTGGAAGCCAAACGTCAGCGGGGTAGTCAATGCTGTTTTTACCATGAAGAAACCAGTAAGGCCGCGGTGCGACGTATGAACATGGAAAAGGACATGCGTCTGGCCTTACGAAGGAACGAATTCGAATTGTTCTACCAGCCAAGAGTCGAGATAGCTAGTGGCGATGCCGCAGGCATGGAAGCCTTGATTCGATGGCGCCATCCAGTTCATGGTTTGGTGTCCCCCGACGAATTTATTCCGATGGCGGAAGAAACCGGACTGATTGTTCCCATCGGTTATTGGGTCCTTCAACAGGCCTGCAAAGACATGTTGATATTAGATCAGAGCGGACATCAGAACTTGGAGGTTGCGGTTAATCTGTCATTTAAGCAGCTGCAGGACGATATGTTTGTCGATACGGCCACCCGCATTATTCAGAAGAGCGGCATTGATGCTAGCCGGTTGGAATTTGAACTCACTGAAACGGCGATAATGTCTAACTATCAACAGGCCTGCGACGGTATGATGGCTCTGAGTAAGTTGGGCGTCACATTTTCGCTGGATGATTTTGGAACCGGGTTTTCTTCTTTTGCCCATATCCAGCAACTGCCTATATCTGCATTGAAAGTGGATCGTAGTTTTATTGAGAATGTCGTCAAAAGTAATGACGATGGTATTATTGTCAAAGCCATGATTAACCTTGCTCACAGCCTGCGCCTGCATGTTGTCGCCGAAGGCGCTGAAACCTTAGAGCAGGTACAGTTTTTGTGGCAAAACCACTGTGATCAGATACAGGGTTTTTATTTTAGTGAAGCTGTTACCGTTAATCAATTTATCGAGCTGATGGATCGGCGCGCTACTGCCACTATGTAGTGAATGATGCCTCGACGTCTTTAGATGTTTTCTTTATCGAGCGCTCGGTAAGCAATAGCTTCCGTCACGTGCTGTTGGTTTATGTCTTTGGCGTGATCCATGTCGGCAATGGTTCGAGCAACGCGTAAAATACGATGGTAGGCCCGCGCTGATAACTGCAATTTGTCGACTGCCTGATTTAGCAATTGCTGATCGGTCACCGTTAAAATACAGTGCTTTTCTGTTTCCTTATTTGTCATTTGTCCATTGGTTTTGCCCGTGCGACGTTGCTGTAATTGTCGACATCTGGCTACTCGCTGGCGAACCTCGGATGAGGTTTCCTCCGCAGTATGGTTATGATTGATCATCGCGGCAGGAAGCCGGTTCACATTGATTTGAATATCAATGCGATCCAAGAGTGGTCCGGACACTTGGTCTCGATAGCGCCGAAGCTGGTCAGGTGTGCAGCGACAACGCCTTTTTAGATCACCAAAATAACCACAGGCACAAGGGTTCATCGCGGCTATTAGTTGAAATTTTGCGGGGAATGTAACCTGCTGATTGGCACGGGAAATCACAATTTCTCCAGATTCCAGCGGCTCCCGTAGAACCTCTAAAACAGATCGCTTGAATTCTGGAAGCTCGTCTAGAAATAACACGCCGTGGTGAGCGAGAGAGACTTCTCCTGGTTTTGGATTGCTGCCTCCGCCGACCAAAGCGACTGCAGAGGCTGTATGGTGAGGGTTTCGAAATGGTCGTTGTTGAAAATGTCGAAAGCCAGAATGATTGCTAATCGAATATACCGTGGCCACTTCGAGGCTTTCCTGCTCAGTTAGCGCGGGTAAAATACCGGCTAGTCGACTAGCAAGCATCGTCTTGCCGGTACCGGGAGGCCCGCAAAAAATCAGGTTGTGACATCCTGAGGCAGCTATCTCAAGGGCTCGTTTGGCTTGCTGCTGACCCCGCACATCATCCAGATCTGGATAGTGGGAACAATCCAGATCGCCGGTTGATGATGATTGTAACGCCAGTTCCTGTCGTTGATGTAAATGCGCAGATAGTTGTAATAGGGTTGAAGGCGCAAAAATAACTGCTTCACCGCAGAGGGTGGCTTCATCCACATTCTCCGGTGGCACGATCAGTGATCTTCGAGCTGCAGCGCAGCTAACCGCGGCCGGCAGCGCCCCGTGTACCCCCCGTAATTCTCCTGTCAGACCCAATTCACCGAGAAATTCAAAGCGCGCCAAGGACTCGGGTGGTATCTGGCCTGAAGCGGCTAAAATCCCCAGCGCTATCGGTAGATCAAAACATCCACCGTCTTTCGGCAAATCAGCCGGTGCCAAATTGATGGTTATCCGGCGGCTGGGGAATTCAAAATAAGAGTTGAGAATGGCACTGCGCACCCGGTCTTTGCTTTCTTTGACGGCTGTTTTTGCCATGCCGACAATACTGAGGGCAGGTAAACCGTTTGAAAGGTGTACTTCGACACGTACTAAGGGTGAATCAATACCGCAGCTGGCGCGGGTGTACACAGTGGCAAGTGACATAGTTTCTTCCTTGAAACATAGTTAACACAGAGGGCTCCATTGTATGCCTATGTGGCAGGTTATTGTAGAGGAGAACAAAAGCCATGATGTTATTGGTCAGCGCGGCTGGTTAATTGCTTCGGAAATTTCCGCGAGCTGTTGTTCTAGTAAATCGATCTTTTCTCTCGATCGATGTAATACCGCGACCTGGGCATCAAACTCATCCCGGCTGACCATATCTAACTTGCTAACGGTGCTTTGAACAACAGCTCGCAGGTTGTTCGCTATCTCCGCTTTAATAGTTGCTGCATCGCCAGCGCTGTCGAATAAACCTGACACCTTTTCGACAAGGCTATCTACGAGTTCATTGGTTGTATACATAGATTGATTCTCCCAAGTTAGGCGGCTATTTTAGCTTAGTTTAATAGCCTGTGACGCAATGATTGGCCGTAGACCAGAAAATTTTAATAGGGGGCCTACTGCGCAATAAGTATACAGAGCCCCTCAACGGTGCATCGATTCGCACTGATATGCCGCTATTGACCAATGTTTGGCTGTAGTTAGTGCCTGAGCAAGTTAGTTTTTTCTCAACGGGAATATCCTTAACTAATTGATATAATTGCACTTTTTGTACTTCATCAAAACTGAGTTTTCGAAAATATCAGTGTGGCGATCTATTATGGTGCAGGCGGTCCGGCGTGCACTTGATCTAGTCGCACTTTTCGGGGGCGATCCAAACTTTTCACCAATAAAATATCCTAAGTTATTGTTTTTAATCAATTTTAATTTTCTGGCACGCCTTGTGCTATTCATTTGTCAGCAAGTGTTATTTTCATCAAACAATGAATAGAACACATCAGCTTTAACGACAAAAAAACTATCTATCTGGAGACGACAACAATGAAAAAATTAATAGCTTCAAGTGTACTGGCTGCTACTGCTTTTGCTGGAATAGCTGCCCCTGCCATGGCTGATCTTTCTGCTAATGTAGGTTATGCCTCTGAGTATTATTACCGCGGTATTTTGCAGAAAGAGTCTTCTGCTAGTGCCGGGATCGATTTTGAGCAAAGCGGTTTTTATGCTGGAGCTTGGACAGCAGATGTTGGTGATGGTCTTGAGTACGACATCTACGCAGGCTACGGCATGGAAGTTGGTGAAGTATCACTGAGCGCCGGCTTTACCGGTTATTACTACACCGGTGAATTTGATGACACCTACGAGGAATTCAATTTCTCGGCGGGCTGGAAATTTATTAGCGTTGGTTACAGCGTCGGTGAGTGGGACGGTTTTGGCGAACCTGCAGACTACGACTTCTTGGAAGTAACCGTTGAGCACAATGGTTTCTACGGTACTTACGGCGAGTTTGGCGACGAAGCTGAGGGTGACTATATTGAACTGGGTTACGGCGCAGAAGTGGGTGGCTTTGACCTAGGAATTGCCGCCATTTTCAGCAGCGAAGAGTTGTCTGATCAAGCAGATTCAAATGGTGACGATACGGAAAGCGAAGCGATAATTTTCTCGCTGAGCAAAACGTTTGATCTTTAATTTTCAGGTCTCTTTCCTGTGCTTTGTCACCCCCGTGTTTTCCTGTTAGATGACATCGACAAAGTACTTTTTCAGCCGCACTGCGGTGTGGCTGATTTTTTATCAACCGTGCGTATCGAAAAAATCGATTGAGATACCACACAATGACTAATCCAGGAGAAAGCCGATGAAATTAGTTACGGCTATAGTGAAACCGTTCAAGTTGGATGACGTGCGTGAGTCCTTATCGGAAATCGGAGTGCAGGGTATTACGGTTACCGAAGTAAAAGGTTTTGGGCGTCAAAAAGGCCACACCGAGTTGTATCGTGGTGCTGAATACGTTGTCGATTTTCTACCGAAAGTCAAAATTGAGGTGGCTATTGCGAGTGCTTCGCTTGACCAAGTAATCGAAGCCATCACCAGTGCGGCCAATACCGGCAAAATCGGTGACGGTAAAATCTTTGTTTCTTCCCTCGACCAAGTTATTCGGATTCGCACCGGAGAAACTGGCGAAGAGGCAGTTTAGATACCGTGTTCATCAAAAGAACTCGGATCTGATAAATAGTTTGCTGGGCTTGTGGAGGGCTTAGATATGGAAAACGAAATTTTTCAATTACAATACGCACTAGATACATTTTACTTCCTGATATGTGGCGCACTTGTCATGTGGATGGCCGCTGGCTTTTCAATGTTAGAAGCCGGTTTGGTTCGCTCAAAAAATACCACTGAAATTCTGACCAAAAACGTCGCTCTTTATTCGATTTCCTGCATCATGTATATGGTGGTGGGTTATTCGATTATGTACGGTGGGGGTGATCTCACATTCTTCCTTGACGGCATTGTCGGTGACGGCGTTACCGGAGCTGAAGAGCCTGCAACCTATGCACCATCTGCTGACTTTTTCTTCCAGGTTGTCTTCGTAGCAACGGCTATGTCGATTGTTTCTGGCGCTGTTGCTGAGCGTATGAAACTTTGGGCATTCTTAGCATTTGCGGTAGTAATGACCGGGGTTATTTATCCCATGGAAGGCGCATGGACCTGGGGTGGTGAAGCTGTATTTGGGATGTATACGTTAGGTGATTTAGGGTTCTCTGACTTTGCCGGTTCCGGTATTGTTCACTTGGCGGGTGCTTCTGCTGCTTTGGCTGGTGTCATTATGCTGGGTGCTCGTAAGGGCAAATACGGCCCACAAGGTCAAACCAATGCAATTCCCGGAGCAAACTTGCCATTGGCAACGCTCGGTACGTTCATCCTATGGATGGGTTGGTTTGGCTTTAACGGTGGCTCAGTACTGGCCACTGCGAGTGTTGAAAGTGCCAACAGTGTTGCGGTAGTCTTTATGAATACCAACGCTGCAGCGGCAGGTGGCCTCGTTGCCGCACTGATTGTTGCCAGAGTGCTGTTCGGTAAAGCCGACCTTACCATGGCGCTGAACGGTGCTTTGGCGGGTCTAGTTGCGATCACAGCAGAACCTTCGACGCCAACAGCGTTGCAAGCAACCTTGTTTGGCGCCTTCGGCGGTGTTTTGGTGGTCTTCTCGATACTGAGCTTGGATAAACTGAAAATTGATGATCCTGTCGGAGCGATCTCTGTTCACGGTGTTGTTGGTTTGTTAGGTCTACTGCTAGTGCCCATTACCAACGGTGAAAACAGCAGCTTTTCGGGCCAGTTGATTGGCGCTGCAACGATCTTTGTCTGGGTGTTTGGTACCAGTCTGATTGTCTGGGGTGTAATTAAAGCGCTGGTTGGCATTCGGGTGACTGAGGAAGAAGAATACGAAGGTGTCGATCTTTCTGAATGTGGTATGGAAGCCTATCCGGAGTTCATCACTTCTAAGTAATTGTTTCTTAAGGTCTACCATCAGAAAGGGCGCCCAGAGGGCGCCCTTTTTTTTTGCGGGCCCCGCCTACTATTTTTCCGCTTCTTTGACCCTTTATGGACAGCTTGGTAACTATTCATGGGTTTTTTGTTCCTAATCCTTGCTTTTCCTGCCTCGCATAGCTAATTTACGTCTGATTGAAATTTGAGTTCGACTTAAGGGTATTAAGTATCTGAAGTCGTTGGATGTTTGTGGAGAGTTAGCAATGAAATTGATTACCGCGGTTATCAAGCCTTTTAAACTGGACGATGTTCGCCAGGCCCTGTCAGAAGTAGGTGTAACCGGTATAACCGCTACCGAAGTTAAAGGCTTTGGCCGGCAGAAAGGACATACTGAACTCTATCGAGGAGCTGAGTATGTGGTGGATTTTTTGCCGAAGGTGAAACTGGAAATTGCCATTAATGATGATCAGGTAGAAACAGTGATTGAGGCTATCAGTGGCGCAGCAAACAGCGGCAAGATTGGCGATGGCAAAATATTTGTTGCCCCTCTCGAGCATATCGTCCGCATTCGCACTGGCGAAACTAACGAAGACGCTATCTAAACGTCGCTTACCGGTTGATAACGGCCATCTTTCAGTGAGGGGTGGTTGGTGCAGCCGCTGTCCACGACTCCGGTTATGAGTCAACTGTCCAGCTGTCGACCCATAGCCGTCATAAATACCGTCCAATACTTTTCTTTAACCTCGCTATGCTGCCAGCGTTCTAATGCGTGTCGCGAGTCGGTATCCATGCTGTCGATCAGCGGCCTATAGTGCTGATGTAGTATTTGAAGAGAGACTGCCTCGCTGGCTGTTCGCAGGTCATGAAGGACTCGACACTGCAGAATAAATTGCCCGCAATGGTGACTTTTTTCCAGATCGGTTTCTTCTCTTAGTGGCAGCCATGGCATTTGTTTTTGAATGCGATAGGCTTGCAAGCCGCTGCCAATTTTTATCGGCTTGTCGCTGCTTCTATCACTGGCATAAATTGGCGTGCTGTTTACACCGCAACTAGGGGAGCGACTTTTAAAAATATAGCCGTCGATGATGGTTGCTAAGTAGTCGGCACTGTTGACACTGAATTGCTTCAACGCAGCGGTAACTTTCAGCGATGGGTCTACTCTGCCGATCGCTTCTATTCTACCTCGGCTATCAACTAACTGAATTGGAGGCCGGGGCACCGACATACCCGCTCCGACCTCCGGGCAAACTTCGATCAGGGTTAACTGGTCGACGAGATAGCTAGCTGTTGTCAGTAACTTGCCAGTGCCATCATATCGAACAGGCTGACCGACTAAACAACTGCTAATAGCTACAGTGGGCCTATAGTCTGCAGATGAAGGTAGAAAAAAATTGAAATCTCGGCTACTAATAGACATCGGCACTCCGGCTCAGGGAGAAGTTACTCGGCTATGGAGCCGGGATTTATTGATGGTATCAATCACCGCAGGTATGTCTGATAGGCATTGCACCTGATAAAAATTTACGTGATATTTTGCTGTTACATCGGCGGAAATTTCTTTGTCGTCGGGGTTGAACCAGATTGCATGCAGACCTGCGTCCAGAGCGCCAATAACGTCATGTTCAAGACTATCTCCGATGTGAATAATTTCACTGGCATTAACGGCGGCATGGGCTTGCGCGGCCAAGAAAGGCTCGGGTAGAGGCTTGCTGGCGTTGAGTTGCTCTGCGGTGAATGAAAATTCAAAATATTGCCCCAACGCCAAGCGAAAAATATCGGCATTGCCATTTGTTAGAACGCCTAACCTATAGTGCTGCTTTAATGTTTCCAGCATCGGTATGGCTGTTTCAAAAGGCAGGACCTGATGGCGAGCTTCTATGAATATCTCAAAAGCCTGATCGGCCAGTGTCTTTGCCTCAGCGGTTGAATAGCCTGACTCTTCGAGTGCCAGCTGGACAGTGATAGTCCGCAATTGGGAGATCTGATGAGCCAACTCCGGATAATTTGCATAAATATCCCAGCGCCACTTCATAAAGCTTTTAGCGGTGAATCGATCGGTCAGCTTAGGCGCAAACTCCTCAAGCCAATCGAAAACAATATCTTCTGCTTTTAGCAATACGGGTCGCACTGCCCATAAGGTATCGTCGAGATCAAATGTAACTACGCTAATTGGGTTGGGTTTCATTACCGGTATCCATAAATTCTTTATTGGCTAGCGCTAAATACCGATGAGCAAAAAACGTGCATTGATCAATGTCGGTACTAAGGGGCACTCTCTTTCGGTTTCTTCCGCACCGCACGGGGGTGCGCGGTATCATATACCTTTGCTAAATGCTGAAAGTCCAGGTGCGTATAAACTTGTGTGGTAGTGATATTTGCATGCCCGAGTAATTCTTGAACGGCTCGCAGATCACCACTGGACTCCAGCATATGGCTGGCGAATGAATGGCGCAACATATGGGGATGAATTTTTTGTCCCAGCCCCTGTTGTAAACTGTATTTTTTAAGCCGTTGCTGAATCCCTCGTTGGCCAAGCCGTGTACCCTTGGCTGAGACAAAGGCAGCATTGTTGATCGGGTGAGCGTCGCTACGAACACTGAACCAATTTTTCAGTGCTGCAATGGCGTGACTACCTACAGGCAACGTTCGGGTTTTCCTACCTTTGCCGGTGACAATTATGAGTCCATTTTGCAGGTCGAAGTCTTCAGTATCCATATCAACCAGTTCAGAAAGGCGCAATCCCGATGAGTAAAATAATTCCAGAATCGCGCGGTCTCGTACGGTTAGCCAATCGTCGCCATCAATGGACAGAAACTGTTGCATACTGTCGATATCCAGAGTTTTCGGCAGTCGCTTTTCACCTCGGGGAGCTTTTATGCCAATAGCGGGGTTATGGTCGCCACCTTGTTTATTACTGTATTTGTAGAAACTTCGAAGAGATGACAACGATCGACTCAAACTAGTTCCGGAAAGGCCGTTGCGATGAAGGAGGGCTATCCACTGACGGACATCGCTATTATGTGCATGGTGGTGATCAACAATTGCTCTGTGGCGGCAGTAGTCGGCGAACTTCTCCAGGTCCCGACGATAATTACTCAACGTGTGGGGAGATAACTGCCGAGCGACTTCCTGATAGGTTAAAAAACTATCAATAGCGGTCTGCCATCTATCGTCGCTGCTCATGATTGGCTCCGACGGCATGCTGGATCAGGGTTGAAGATGTTGCGGTAATACTCGATTAAGGACTTCGGCAATATATTCCAAAAATAGCGTTCCCATATCAGAGCTAAAATGATCGGGGTCTTTGCTGCCGATGGCTAATACTCCCAAAGGTTTCGTGTGATTTAAGGCAACTACCGCGGCGGAGCTAATTTGATCGGCCTGTTCGGAGAACAAAAATTGCAATTCTTCTGGGCGCAATACCCCCGCGGTGGTTCCATTACTTTTCAGCAGTCCGGGAATAGTGGCGTAGGCGGTGTCTACGGGTACCATCCGCGACAGGGTTGAGTCATGTTGAGCCGCATCACCGAAGAGTGTCATCGACGAAAAATCAACGACAAAATCGCTGAGTAAACTTCGATTGAAGGTGTTGACAATAGCGTCGAGACTTTGTGCATCAATAAGTGCCAATACCAACTGCTTCGTTTTCTCGAACAGATGACCGTTAGTTTTTGCGCTATCTAACAAGCTATTTAGGCGATCGCGCATATCGACGTTGCGTTCTCTTAGCAAGCTCACCTGACGTTCCAATAAGGAGACCGCGTGGCCACTGTCATGTGCCAGTGTCAAATCTACCAGTAAATCATCATGTTTGAGAAAGAACCCTGAATGGCTCTTTAAAAAGTGGGCAACTTGTTCTTCGGTAATGTCATGATCATTGCTATGTTCGGCTAACTCTGCCATTGCTTTCTGTGCCCCGTGGGTGGGAAGCCCCACCAATCTGGTAAAATGAAATTCCCTTACAGTGTTATCTGACCTTCAAACACATTGCTTGCAGGTCCGGTCATCATAACGGGATGACCCTCGCCATGCCACTCCAACGTCAAGCTGCCGCCCGAGAGATTGGCGGTAATCTGTTGGTCTAATAGCCCCTGTAATTGTCCCGATACCATCGCCGCACAGGCGCCACTGCCGCAGGCCAGAGTTTCACCAGCGCCACGTTCGAATACTCGCAAGTTTATCTCTTTGCGACTCACGACTTGCATAAAGCCAACATTCACGCGTTGTGGAAAGTCTGTATGACACTCAATAGCTGGCCCAAGTATAGAAACTGGAGCCGTGTCGATATCCTCTACCGTTATTATCGCATGAGGGTTACCCACAGAGACGGCACTTATCGAGACTTCTTCATCGTCGACAAGAAGCGTGTAGGTATTTGCTCTTTTGCTGGCGGTAAAGGGTATATCTGCCGGTTCTAATAGTGGCTTGCCCATATTTACGCGAATTTGCCGGTCTTCCATGACGGACAGCTCGATAATGCCGCTGTTAGTTTCGACGCGAATTTTATTTTTCCCAGTGAGCTTTTTGTCCCTTACAAACTTAGCAAAACAGCGTGCGCCATTGCCGCATTGCTCAACTTCGTTACCGTCGCCATTGTAGATACGATAGCGAAAGTCGACGTCAGGTTGCATCGGTGTTTCGACCACAAGCAACTGGTCGCAACCTATACCAAAATGACGGTCTGCCAATTTGCGGACATGCTCGGCTTGCAAGTTAAACCGCTGGGTCACCAGGTCCAGGACGACAAAATCATTGCCTAACCCCTGCATTTTTGTAAAACGTAATAACATTGGTGTTTCCCACTATGCGCTTCGCCGATAGCGCGTAAATTGACGATGCGGTAGTGGGCGAGGCTGAATCTCAGCTCCCTGCGACGGGGAGTTATGGAAGCAGCGCTTCACCTTGCATCAGGTCGGCAACAGTTTCGCGCGCGCGAATCAAGTGCACATCGTCACCATCTACCATGACTTCTGCAGCGCGCACGCGGCTATTGTAGTTGGAACTCATGGTAAATCCATAGGCCCCAGCGGAGGAAACTGATAATAAGTCTCCTTCTCGGAGCTCTAGCTGCCGATCCTTGCCCAGAAAATCACCGGTTTCGCAAACTGGGCCAACGATATCCCAAGTTTTAGTTGGCTCGTTTTTGCGGGGACAAACGGCTTTGATGTCCATCCATGCCTGATAGAGCGCGGGTCGAATCATGTCATTCATAGCGGCGTCAATAACGGCGAAATTCTTTTCGGGATTACACTTCAAATATTCGACCTTGGTCAGCAGGACACCGGCATTGGCGCAGATTGAACGACCCGGTTCGAAGGCCAGTGTAATATCCCGATCACCAATATGCGTCAATACTTTTTCAATGTATTCGGCGGGTGAGGGTGGTTGTTCGTCGGTATAACAAACGCCGAGGCCCCCGCCTAAATCCAGATGGCTAATATGAATACCGTCATTCGCCAGCGTATCGATTAATTTTAGCAGCCTATCGAGGGCATCGAGAAAGGGCGTGGTATCGACTAATTGAGAGCCAATGTGACAATCGACGCCAATAATGTTGATATGACTCAGATCTCTGGCCCGACGATAGACAGCCGGGGCACGGTCAATATCAATGCCAAATTTGTTTTCCTTGAGGCCGGTGGAAATATAAGGGTGGGTATTAGCATCTACATCGGGATTTACTCGAATTGAGATGCTAGCTGATACACCCAGGTCCGCGGCAACTTGCTGTAAAACGCCAAGTTCAGATTCTGATTCAAGATTAAAACAATGGATGCCGGCTTCTAGCGCTTGACGCATTTCCGCTGGTGTTTTTGCCACACCGGAAAAAACCACCTTGGCAGGATCACCGCCTGCAGCTAAGACTCTCTCTAGCTCTCCCCCTGAAACGATATCGAAACCAGCGCCAAGTCGTGCCAATACATTAAGTACTGCAATGTTGGAGTTGGCTTTAACGGCGTAACAAATCATATGTTGGCGACCTGCCAACGCACGCTGATAGGATAAAAATTGCTGCTCCAGATAGCCCCGTGAATAGACGTAAGTCGGTGTGCCAAAGCGTTCTGCTATAACCGCAAGGGGAATGTTTTCGGCCTGTAATTGGCCATTGTGGTACTGGAAGGCATCCATTGTTATAACCTGGTCAGTGCATATTGATGTTGGGGTTTACGGTAAAGAACCCAGTTCGCGAACTCACTTTCGGTGCTCCATCGCAACGACGTTTAGTTGCTGTCGTCTAGCGATGTTTGCGTCGTCGCAGACCTATCCTCGCTGGATTTACTCGGTTGACTATCCTGAGGAATGGCTTGTTGTGGAATATAAAGAGGGCCTTTCTGGCCGCAGCCAGACAAAAGCAATAGCGTGCCAGCCATTGTGGCGATCAGTACAGCGCGCATTATTGGGCTCCAAATGAATATTAGTAGCGGATTATACCGACAGACGGCGTGATCCCCAATGAAAATTTAACCCGTTGGTGGTAGCACTTGATTCCGCCTAGAGTTGCAGCAGGGATTTGTTGAGAGCTAACTCTAGTTTTTGTTTGGCTTGCAGGTAGTGCATAGTTTGGGTCGCGCCAGTTGAGTGTTCGGCGTGTGCGCGACTGAGATCGAGATCAGTGATGTAACAGGGATAACGTTGGTGGGAGGCCCGACGGCTGAGGATAAATCGTGCGGTCGTATTGAATAGCTCATCACCGAATTCCAGTTCATTGAACTCCTGCTGATCACAATAAATGCTGCACAGGGAGTTGCCGTTCATGTCTTGGTCGACAATAGCTTGGACATTGAAAAAACTACCCGTATGAATTTCTTTCACGGCTTCTCGACGAATGAGCTTCACGGCACTAACTGTTTGGGTAATCTCATAATATTCGACCGTAAAATCGTCACTATTAAATGCATTAAGTGAGCTGCCCTCAGCGTCATGATTTTCACTAGCACGTCTAAAAAGTGTAGATTGAATAAACTGATCGAGTGGACCTAATAGACTGCGTTCATCGAAAAAAGGTGTTGTGTAATGCAGCAGCGAACCCTTCTCATCGAGGATATAAATATCGGCATTGGATTTATGGTGTTGGTAAAAAATATGAATTTTCCCTGCTCGCGACAATTGAGTGATTGCGGCCAACGGCGAGTTATTCAGGCAGTAGCGATCTAAAACAATGGGGCTATAACTTTTTTGAGGCTTGCTCAGGTAGCTTAGCAACTCATCGAAAGTTCCTACCCGATCAATGGTTGGATAATTGTCAGCAAACTGCACTACATAATACTCGCGCTGAATTTCCAGTATGTAGCGAGTATTAGCGGGTCTGTTCCCTGTGTAGTAGCAAGCGGTAATATCATGGAATAACTCCTCCACTCGCGATTTGATAGCACTCGCTCGGGTAAGACAAAAACAGCGAATATCGAGCTGTGGCAGGGCGCTACTGCTGCCAGGTGGTAGCATCTGTAAATAGTCACTCAGACATCTAATTAATGCATGCTCGCCATCGTAGCGTCGGCTGCTAACTTCTCCCCAGCTGTTGACTAAAACTTGTTCAACGTTAAGCACTAAGTTTTCGCGCAATCCGCTGTAGCCGAAGCTATCGGTCTGGGCGCTAAGACGTTCTATTCCCTGGGTCCGTATATGAGCGAGGGGATCAAGCCCAACATTGATAAAAAGCTGTATCTGCATTGGTCGCATGGGCTGGCTGAAACGATCTGGTTTTTCGTCGTCATTGTTATCGTATTGTTTGGCAGTTGCCGAATTTTGACGAAGGCTACGTACCATGCTTTGGAGTTCGAATTCGCTGACTTCATGGTCGCCCTCAACAATAGCGATGCGGGTTGTCGAATCTAACAAACTATTAAAGTGGCACCAAGCGATGAGAGTGGTCAGCTCATCAGCCTTGCGAACTGGTATATCTTCGCTAATGTCCGCTGACTTAATCTCTTCTGTCGTTACTGCCCAAAACACTTTTTGGTTTTTAGCGTCAGTTATCTGATGCTCTTGCACTTGGTAAAACGTCAGCTTATCTTCAATCAGGCTGTCAGCAATGCCTGGATTTATCCATTCGATTTTGCCGGCTTTGCGTTCGAATGCCGCATACAGCTTGCGGCCTAGAATGGTCATTTCCTGAGAATTAATCATTGCTGTTGCACGGGTTCGTCGGGCAAATTCCAGCACAAAACGATAGCTGTTGGTTAGTTCACGAACAATTTGTTTTTGTTCAGTAATAACCTGAGCCACTTTCCATGTATTACGCGCATCGAGACGGTACAAATCTGCGTCTGACCAATTCCATTGGCCCACCAGTTTTTCTATCAATTGTCGTTGCCACGACTTCGCGGTATCTTTATTCGATCGGGTTAGTGATTTTCCTACTTTAAAATAGAAACAGCGACGTACCAATTCCAGGCGTTGAAATTCTTCCCGTGCCAGCAAGTAGCTTTCCAGTTTTCGGTAAACTACGACATAGGGGTCGAGTTCATCAATGTCCAGTTGATTATCATAAATTGCTCGTTTGAAACTAGTACTCAGGGGTTCTACATTAGGATATTCCGCGGCATAAACTTCGGTTAGTAGAATCTTGAGGACAGACTTGTAGGGTGAGTCAATGGCTTTGTAAAGCTGCCAAACTCCGGCACCGATGAATTCTCCCGCGGGAATATGACCTACGCCGCCGAAGTCGAGAGTTTCGTCACCGCGAACAAAACGTTTTTTGCGCAGTGTCTCTGCGTAATGCTCATAGTGCTTTTCTTCATCAGGTGGAATAAGCCACCAGATGGGAATACGCCCGGCAATGAGCAAACCTGTGCGGTAAAATTCATCCAACAACAAGTAGTGCTGGCTACTGCCGCAGTCTTCTGTGGAGAGTGTCTCTCGCTCGCCCAATCGAAATTTTTCATCCTCCATCAAAAAGAAGTGGACTTCCAGCCCAACGGTGGCTGCCCAACGGCTGATACCCTCCGTCTTTTGTTTGAGTTCTAGCGTTTCATCTGGACTAATCGGAGGGTGGCATAGCCAAATATCCAGATCTGATTTTTCTGATTGCGCAACACTGCCGCTCGACCCCATCAGGAAAATGCCGTTGATGCGACGTATCATGGTAGGTTGGCGACGATAAGTGAAACTGCGAGATAAACGCTGTGTTTTTTCAACATCCTTTTTGGTCGGGTTGAAGCCATCCAGGCCGCAGGGCGTTTGATGAGAAACATACCCTGGCAACATGGGATGGTTGACATGAAACATCATTGGCAGCAACTCAAGGAATATTTGCTGCCGAGCCCCCAGTGCTGACTTAGTTCTAGCCAAACGTGCGTTATTGACTTGAAGAAAGCGCTGCTTAACGGTTTTAAGTGTCTTGCGATCGACTCCATGGTCAATCGAAGAAGATAGGGCTTCTAACGGAGGCATATCTCAGAGTATAGGCGAGATAGTAGAGATAGGTAAAAAATCTGGAACGGTGATTGTGTTAACAGTGACGGGCATCGCAGTTTATCGACAGGATCTCAGCGAACATCGTCTAGCCTGGGCGAAGTTTCATCGATTTAGCAATAAATTGCCGTAAGGATCAACTTCGCAGGACCAGTTTGTATTAATCAACGACGTCGACACCTCCTCCGTAATCAGTGCTGGGCCCTGTATTTTCGACCCCGGGCACAGGTTGTTGCGTTCGTAAACTGGAACTCGCTGCTCGAAGCCAGACATTAGCGCGTATTCAACGGCTTTGGGAGAAGACGTTTGCATTGCGTGTCGCGGTAGCATGATGGTTTCGGTATAGGCTTTCAGCGCTACTCGGACGTTTACCATTTCAACGGCCAGCTCCATTTGGTGCCCGTATCGTTGTAAATGAGCGCGGTGAAAGGCCTCGCTAGCGTCGCCGAGATGAGTCCAGGGAATGTTTAAGGTAAATGATTGACCGGTATAGCGAAGGTCGAGGCTGGCAGAAGTCTGGATTAGCTCTTCTGAAACATTTTCTGCAACTAATTCCCGCCGTCCGCTATCGGTGAGTTGTTGGATAATTCGATCAATATCGGTGGCGGTGATGTTGTCCAACAAGCCGTTGTGACTGCGAGACAGTTGGCGCTCACGAGGGGCAACCAGCATACCAAGAGCCGACAGAACACCACCATTGACTGGAATCACGGCGGTGGTCATTTGCAGGCTATCCGCTAATGCGCAAACGTGTAAGCCGCCGGCACCACCAAAACTGCAGAGACGAAAATCAGCAGGATCGTAACCTCGCTGAACCGAGATCACCCTGAGTGCCCGGGTCATGTGTTCATTGGCGATGGTCAACACACCTTCAGCAGCCTCCTCAATACTCATATTCATCGGCACCGCAATGGTCGAGAGCGCAGTGCGGGCCGCATCAATATCGAGGCTCATTGCTCCGCCGAGAAAAGAATCAGGTCGCAATCGCCCGAGGACCGCATTTGCATCAGTGACTGTGGGATCCTGTCCGCCTAGACCATAGCAGGCGGGACCTGGATCGGCGCCGGCTGACTCAGGTCCAACCTGTAAGACGACCCCTGAATCAATACGGGCAACCGAGCCTCCGCCAGCGCCAATGGTGTGCATGTCTACCATAGGGACCGCTACTGGATAGCTACCGATACGCCCTTCGTTGGTCAGCCTAATATCACCATCAAGCAGTGCAACATCAGTAGAGGTGCCGCCCATATCGAATGTTAGTAGGCGCTTGCTATCAATAATATTGCCGATATATCTGGCTGCAGCTAAGCCGCCAGCGGGACCTGAAAGCAGCATGTTAACGGCTCTGGAAGAAGCTTGATCAGCGTCTATGGTTCCACCAGAGGACTGCATAACCGTTACGGGACTAGGGGACAGGGTAAGCTTGAGCTGTTGCAGGTAGTGTTCCACCAGCGGGCTTAACCAGGCGTTCAGCCATGTCGCTATGCCGCGTTCGTATTCTTTATATTCCGGCAGTACAAAGGAAGAGCGGGTGGCGAAAATGTGGTCGGGGACAATGGATTCGATGATTTTCTCATAACGATCGTCGAGAAATGAAAAGAGTAAATTGATGGCTACTGACCGCGGTTTGAGCGTATCAATAGCAAGCCGAAATGCGTCCAAGTCTTGCTCGGTTAAGGGGTCAATTAGCTCGCCTGAAGCACTCAAACGGCCCCCGGTTTCTAGACACAGTTCTTGGGGTACGGGAACAGTAACGGCGGTAGGCTGCAAGTTATACAGTTCGCGGCGAGTCTGGCGGCCCAGCGTGAGCATGTCCTTGAAACCGCGATTCGTGATGAATAAGGTGCGCACCCCCTTGCCCTCAAGTGCGGCATTGGTGGCAACGGTTGATCCGTGGACGATAACAACGTTGCCGTTTCGTGATGCTTCGGTCAAACCCAGTTGGTCAATACCCTGCAAGATAGCGTTTTCTGGCGCCGCTGGTGTAGACAAGCATTTGTGGATACGAATGGTCTGACCATTGGCGCCAATGGTCAGCAATACAAAGTCGGTAAAAGTACCGCCGGTATCAATACCTAATAGATATTTCATGACTGGTCATCACCGGTGCTCATTATGTTTTCAGCGTTGCTGCAATCGTTTCTCGGCTCTGAGTGCGGCGGCGGCTACTTGTACTGGAGCCGTTCCGCCAATATGATCGCGGGCGGCGACCGAACCCTGCAACGTGAGTACATCAAAAATATCATCGCCGATATTGGTGCTGAACTGCTGCAGTTCTTGCAGCGACATTTCCGATAAATCTTTGGTCTGTTCAATGCCGTAGGCGACTGATTTACCAACGATCTCATGGGCATCCCGAAAGGGGATACCTTTGCGAACCAGATAATCAGCCAGGTCAGTGGCGGTAGAAAATCCGCGACGAGCGGCTTCCTCCATCACGTCCCTTTTGGGCTTAATTGCCGGTACCATATCGCCATAGGCCTTAAGGCAATCTTTAATGGTATCGATGGTATCGAACAGTGGTTCCTTGTCTTCTTGATTATCCTTGTTGTAGGCCAAGGGTTGGGATTTCATCAAGGTGAGTAGTGAAATTAGGTGGCCATTGACCCGCCCTACTTTGCCCCTGACTAATTCAGGCACATCGGGGTTTTTCTTTTGTGGCATTATCGATGAACCGGTGCAAAAACGATCTGGCAATTCAATAAAGTTGAATTGTGCAGATGTCCACAACACCAGTTCTTCGCTAAAACGTGAAAGATGAGTCATGACTAAACTGGCAAAAGCGGTAAATTCAATGGCAAAATCACGATCGCTGACAGAGTCGAGAGAGTTTTCTGTGGGTGCGTCAAAACCCAATAATTCAGCGGTCATAGCTCGGTCTATAGGGTAAGTCGTTCCGGCAAGAGCCGCCGCCCCTAGGGGTGATTGATTAGCGCGCTTGCGACAATCCAGCAGGCGACCATAATCTCGTTCCAGCATTTCATTCCAAGCCAGCAAGTGATGTCCAAATGTTACTGGCTGCGCAGTTTGAAGGTGGGTAAACCCCGGCATAATAGTATCGGTTTCCTGAGCGGCTAGGGCGATGAGCCCGCGCTGCAGAAAGGTTAACGCGTCGGCGATGCTGTCGATTTCATCCCGAAGGTAAAGACGGATATCGGTTGCTACCTGATCGTTGCGAGAGCGTCCGGTATGTAGCTTTTTACCGGTCACACCAATTTTTTCAGTGAGACGTGCTTCTATATTCATGTGCACGTCTTCGAGAGCAACTGACCATTGAAATTGCCCCAATTCGACTTCACTGCGAATAGTTTCCAGACCGTCGACAATTTGCTGGTGTTCCTCTTCTGTCAGCACGCCGACGTGGGTGAGCATTTTCGCGTGCGCTAATGAACCATTGATATCGTGATGATACATGCGCTTGTCAAACTCGACGGAGGCTGTAAAGCGTTCTACAAAGGCGTCGGTGGGTTCTGAAAAACGCCCACCCCAAGGTTTAATGGCTGGATCCTGATCGGTCATAAAATGCTGTCGCTTTAATCGTGGATAGTAGACGCAAATTATAGCAGAAGGTGATGGAGTTTTGCGGTGCGCTTCGGGTACCTGAGTTCAATATTGCCAAAACCGCACATCTCTGCCGTCAGATTCCCTGCTATAGTTGAGCTAACGCCACGAAATACAGAAAGTTATGACGACTAACGCAGAATCCAGACACTCCGAAGAGTTTTTTGTGCCCGATTTGTGCAATGCCCAGGCTGTGCTCTTTCTGGTGTTGGTTGCGGAGCTTCTAGCGATTGTTCTGGAGCTCGCAGCAACGGGACTCCGAGAATTCAGCTGGCAGTCATTCGCGTTAACATCGCTATTTATACAGTGGGCTTTTTTAATGAGTGCGGCGTTGTTGTGCTCGCTGCGTTCGCGGCTCGCTGACTGGCCAATGCCTTGGGCGGCAGGACTATGTTATTCATTGATTGTAGTGGTCGTTGCGACAACCAGTGTGGCGGGTCAATGGTTGTTGCAGGGTGCATTTAGTCAGAGTGGCAACTGGTCTGTTAATGTGCTGCAGCTGGCAACACATGTTTTGATTTGTGCGGTACTGGCAGGCATAGCCCTGCGCTATTTCTATCTGACCCAGCAACTCCGAGAAAAACAGCGGACTGAGCTGCAGGCCCGGATACAGGCCTTGCAGTCTCGAATTCGGCCACATTTTCTTTTCAATAGCATGAACATTATCGCCAGTTTGATCGCCGTTGATCAAGAGGCCGCTGAAATGGCGGTTGAAGATCTAGCGGGATTGTTTCGAGCCAGTCTCGCGGATACCGAAACAGAGGTCACACTCGCCGACGAATTAGAGCTATGTCGGCGCTATGCACGGATTGAAAAATTGCGCATGGGTGATCGATTGAAAATGACCTGGCGGGTTGACAGCGTGCCCAAAAACCTACCGATACCGAGTTTGTCACTACAGCCCCTGTTGGAAAATGCTATCTACCATGGCATTCAGCAGCTGCCTCAAGGTGGAGAAGTTGTTGTCGAGGCTAAGCTAAATCAGGGGATGCTAACTCTGACAGTCAGCAATCCGCTGCCGGCCGCGGCCCAGACAGAGGAAGGGGGCAACCGCTTGGCTCAGGACAATATTCATCATCGGTTGCAAGCCCTTTACGGCCAAAAAGCTGGCTTGCGTACGCTGGTTGAAAATAATGAATATCGGGCACACATTTTTTATCCGATCGACAATGGGGCAAACCAATAAGTTGAGATGAGGCGGGAGAAAGCGTTGTGAGAGTATTAATTGTCGATGATGAGCCATTGGCGCGAAGTCGGTTAGCCCGATTGTTGGGGCAGCAGCCGGACTGTGACACGGTTGTCGAAGCCGAAAATGGGGAGCAGGCCATTATTGTGTGTAACCAGCAGCTTCCCGATGTCGTGTTGATGGATATCCGTATGCCAGTGATGGATGGGCTTCAGACCGCGCGCCATTTAGCCTCTTTTGACGAAGCCCCAGCGGTCATATTTTGTACTGCCTACAACGATTATGCCCTCGAGGCATTTGATGCTAATGCGGTTGACTACCTGTTGAAACCGGTGAACAAGGAAAAACTTTCTCTGGCCCTAGCTAAGGCAAAAAAACTCAATCGCGTGCAGCTGACTGCTTTATCAGCGCAGCAAGCTGGAACAGAGAGCCACAGAGGGCATATTGCCGCTAAATCCAGCCGCGGCATCGAGTTAATAGCCGTCGACAATATCCGCTATTTTATCGCAGACCAAAAATACGTCACGGTATGGTTCCAAGCTGATGGCGAACAAAAACACGTGCTGATTGACGACTCGTTAAAGGACCTAGAGCAGATGCTGGGTGATCAGTTTGTGCGTATTCATCGCAATGCCCTCGCCGCGGTCGCTCATATACAGGGGTTTGAAAAGGTTGAGCAGGCGATCTATCTGAAGTTGTCTGGAATTGACCGTGGACCTCAAGTCAGCCGGCGTTATCAGGCGTTGGTTCGCGAGCTCGTTCAACAATTGTAGGCTTGTGGGAGTATTGTTGCTGTTTCGGCTGCTCGACATGGATAAACGACTAACAGCGGCTTCGACAGCTAGCGAGTTACCTCTCACACCATACAAAATGTATAAGTGAGGTGCATCATCAGAGCTAGTCACTTATTATAGTCTTAGTTTTTCGACCATTGAGAGCCCCTGATTTATGCCGAGTAATCTTGTACGTATTGCTACCCGCGAATCGCCGCTTGCTCTGTGGCAGGCAGAGTTCATAAAAGCCGGCTTGCAGGCGGCTCATCCCGGTCTAGATGTTGAGTTGCTGGGGATGACAACACGCGGTGACAAAATGCTTGACGCACCATTAGCTAAAATTGGCGGTAAAGGTCTTTTTGTGAAGGAGCTTGAAACGGCGATGTTGGAGGGACGTGCTGATATTGCTGTGCATTCGATGAAAGATGTACCTATGGAGTTCCCTGAGGGTCTTGAATTGTCGATTATTTGTGAACGCGAAGACCCCAGAGATGCCTTTGTGTCTAATCATTTCAAAACAGTTAATGAGTTACCGCTGGGTAGTCGAGTGGGTACCTCCAGCTTGCGTCGTCAGTGCCAACTGCGAGCACTGCGTCCAGACTTAAACATCATTGATCTTCGCGGTAACGTCAATACGCGGCTTCGCAAGTTGGATGAGGGCCAGTATGACGCCATCATTCTCGCTAGTGCCGGCCTGATTCGGCTGGGTATGGAGCAGCGTATTGCTGATCCGATAGCGGTGGACAGTAGTCTTCCTGCGGGGGGGCAGGGAGCTGTTGGCGTGGAGGCACGATCTGATGATCACCGGATACAGGCCTTGCTAGCGCCCCTGAATCACCGGTCAACTGCACTGAGAGTTAGTGCCGAGCGGGCGATGAATTTGCGTCTGCAAGGGGGTTGTCAGGTGCCGATAGCTTGTTTTGCAGAACTAGACATCGAAGGCTCTGGGCAGTTGCGGCTGCGGGGGCTGGTAGGTAGTCCTGACGGTAAGGAAATTTTGCGGTGTGAGCGTCAGGCAAAACCCGAGATGGCAGAAGCGCTGGGAATTGAAGTGGCGGATAACCTTTTAGCCCAGGGAGCTGAGCGAATTCTCAGTGCCGTTTACGGTCAGTCATGACATCGCTGCAGGGTAAACACGTACTGGTTACTCGTCCTCAAGGGCAGGCTGCTGACTTAGTGGCAGCCATTGAAACCGCCGGTGGGTGCGCTATCCACTGTCCGGTGATTGCCATTGAGCGGTTATCTGACAGTGATACTGCCGAGCAGCAACGGTGTAAACAGCAATTTATGGCGCTGGACCAATTCCAACACGTCATCTTTATCAGCACCAATGCGGTAAAATATGGCCTGCAGTGGATCGACCAATATTGGCCTCAGCTACCTGTGGGCATCAACTGGTATGGTATTGGTGGTAGCACCACCCAGCTGTTGCGACAAGAGGGGGTGCCAGTCAATGATACGGTTGAATGTGGAACAATGAACAGTGAAGCGCTATTGCAGCACAAAGGCCTGCAGGCGTTTTCACACCAGAAGGTACTTATTGTTCGTGGTGTTGGGGGAAGGGATTATCTTCAGCAAGTGCTGCAGCAGCGTGGCGCAGAGGTTGAATATGCAGAATGTTATCGCCGACGGGTGGCTGTTACATCAACCGATTTGATAAGCAAGATAGTAGAGTATGAAATTAACACCGTTTGTTTAAACAGCGGTGAAAGTGTAGAAAACTTCTGTCAGTTGGTAGGCCCTGAGCACTGGTCAATCATTAAGGGTTTACTCCTTGTTGTTCCGGGGGCGAGAGTTGCCGAAATTGCCGGTAAAAAGGGTTTTGAACGAGTTTTTTGTGCGGATAACGCCAGTAATCAAGCAATGATTGCGGCGATTGGTGACGAAGATCAATTAGTCGTGTCATAGACTTACTGTACTATAAACAGAGCTATGTTATTGCCAGCTCACTATTGATACTGGATAAAGCCTTGGAAGATAAAACGAAATCATCAACAGAAGAAACAGCCGTTGTTGTAGTGCAAGAGACTGCAACAACGCCAGTGGTCAAGCAGCGGAGCACGGGATTGGCAACTGGGCTGGCCATTCTCGCTGTCATTTTTGCCATTGCCGCCGCCGCTGTTAGTTGGTACCTGTGGCAGAGTGGTGCTCAGCAGCAGCAACAGTTGCAACGCAGTCAGGCAGATATTTCTGCCGCTATTCAGCGGATCGACGTTCAGGTGAGTGATAATAGACAGCTGCAACGCCAGTTCGATCAGCAGAGTGCAGCCGTAGGTCAACTCGAGAAAAATTTACAGCATCAAATAGGGCAGTTAGTGCGACAGCAGGCGAGTCAAAAAAAGAGTTTGCTGTCACTTTCAACCACCGACCGAGCCGACTGGCTTTTAGCTGAGGCTGAGTACCTGATCCGTCTTGCCAGTCAACGGTTGTTAATGGGTAAAGAAATCCAAGGCGCCTTGGATTTGTTAAAAGCGGCTGACAACATTGCCAAAGAATTAGATGACAGTAGTTTATACCCACTGCGACAAGCGCTGGCTGATGATATGGCTGCCCTCCGTTCAGCTGGAAATCTCGATCTCGAAGGTATTTATCTGCAGCTGGGTGCATTGGCGAGACAAAGTGAGGGTCTGCAGCTTATCGCGATGCCGCAATTGACAGCGACCCTCGTCGAAGCGACAGCACCGGAGACCTGGCGGCAGCGTCTGGATGTCGGTATTCGCCGAGCTTGGGAAAAGCTCAGTAGCTACATACAGATAAAACGACGAGATGACATCTATAAACCACTGCTCGCACCTGAATACGAAGCCGCCGTTCGACAAAATGTTCGACTGATGTTCGAGCAAGCGCAGATGGCTGCCCTGTCTGGAAAACAGAAGCTCTACACGATAAGTCTCGCTAAAGCACAACAATGGCTGAACAATTATTACACGCTGGAGATGGAAAAAACGGTTGTCGTTACCGATGCTATTAAAGTGCTGTCAGGGTTGAAAATAGAAGTGCCATTGCCGGATATTTCAGGGTCGCTGCGGGCCTTGAAAAGTTATCAGGAAACACTTCATTCAATAGCACCCCTACCTAAAAATAATAACAGTCCTGCCACTAATACTGCTCCGGCTATCTCGAAGGAATCGACTCAATGAAACGGGTGTTTATCGCCAGTCTGTTGATACTGCTTGCCTCTGCGGCATTGGTCGCAGCAATTGAGTTTGATCCCGGCTACTTGCTGATCAGCTATGGTCACTACACCGTTGAAAGTAGTGTCTGGATAGGACTAGGTGTTTTTTTACTGTTCTTTTTCATGATCTATGGGTTTTTCAGTGTGTTGCGTCGTACCATAAATGGCGGTTCAGCGCTCAGTGGTTGGCTATCTGGGCGAGGCCATCGCCGTAGTCAAAAGCAAACTACCAAGGGGATTATTTCATTTATCGAGGGCAACTGGCGCTTATCACAGCGAACGTTATCCCGCGCGGCGGCAACATCGGAAACCCCGCTTTTGAACTATCTGATTGCGGCCAGGGCCAGTCATCGCTTAGGTGATGAAAAAGAAACCCGAGCTTTTTTAAAGAAAGCCGAGGCGAGCACAACCGGCGCGAGTAATGCGGTTGGCCTTACTCAGGCCGAACTGCAACTTAGCAGTGGTCAGTTTGAGCAGAGTCTTGCGACGTTAACGCGTGTTCGACGCAATGCCAGTAAGCAACCTTTTGTATTGCACTTGCTGCGGCAAGTTTATGAGGGGCTGAACGATTGGCAAGCTCTGCTGGCACTGATTCCAGAACTGAAGAAACACAGTGTTCTAAGTGTCGAAAAACTCGACGACTTGGTACTAGAGGCCAGTCAGAAAAGTCTTGTCGACGCTGCCAAAACGCGTGGAGTGTCTGCAAGCCAATTAGAAAAGCTCTGGGCTCAGCTACCGAAAGCTGCGGTTAAAAATAGCGAGACTGTCGCCTGTTATGCTGACCAGCTGATTGCTTTAGGCGAAATGCAGAAAGCGGAGAAGCTGATTCGCTCACAACTCAAGAAAGACTGGGACCGGGCATTGATTTCCCGGTATGGAAAAGTAGAGGCCGATGATGTTGCTAAACAATTGATCCATGCGGAAAATTGGCTTAAGGAACGAAATAATGATGCTGCTTTGTTATTGTGTCTAGGTCGAATCTCTCTCAGAAACTCTTTGTGGGGGAAGGCGCGGGAATATTTTGAAAATAGTTTAAAGTTGGAAAAAAGTGCAGAAGTTTACGGAGAACTTGCCCGGTTACTGGCGCATCTCGGTGAGGTGGAAAAAAGTAATGACTACTTTCAACGCGGCTTGATTTTACTTCCCGATGGCTTGATTGATTTGCCGATGCCTGACAACAAATAGTCGGATGACCGCCAGATTGTCGTGACTTATTGCGTCTTTTGGCGTCGATAACTGCGCCGAGCACCATCACCCCATGGTTCTGATCCCTCTGGGGCTCACTCCAAAGCCACCTGCGGGCTTTCGGTTTGCCGTTTTATCGTCTGGGTTCTTTGGGCAGGCAGTAATTACAGTTGTTTGATAAAAACCTTGGAATTTCGCTGCAAATTGTAGGGTGTTTGTTTTTGTTCAGGCAATTGATCGCGTGAGACTTCAAGATAACCCAGCTCCTGAAACCAGTGGGCTGTCTGTGTCGTCAATACGAACACGTTGTTGAGCTTAAACTTTTTAGCCTGCAATTCCAGTGCCGCCAGTAAGCGTTCACCCCGATCTTCGCCTCGATAATCTGGGTGAGTAGCGACGCAGGCGATTTCCCCCGACTGGATTCCCGCATGGGAATATAGCGCTGCACAGGCGAGGATCATCCCGTCCCGATCAATGACGGTGAACTGGTCAATTTCATTTTCTAGCAACTCTCGAGATCGCTTAACTAGAGTGCCCGCTGCCTCCAGCGGTTCAATAAGTTCCAAAATGCCACCAACATCCTCTATAGAAGCCGGTCGTAGCTGTTCATAGTGATTGTGTGAAATTAATGTACCCGCACCGTCCCGAGTAAAAAGTTCCTGTAACAGTGCGCCATCATCGGTATAACTGACGCAGTGACAACGATTGACGCCATTTTCAATGCTAGAGATAATTGTCTTGAGTAGCTGGGCAGTTTGTTTATCGTCACATTGCTCAGACAACTGTTGTATCGCGCTGACTTCACAGTTTTGGATGAGGTGGCCATCGCTATTCAGTAGGCCATCCTGCTCGGAAAAAACGATGAGCTTGTCTGCATTTAGTGTCATCGCTATCTCAGTAGCAACATCCTGATGTGATAAATTAAAGACCTCACCCGTCGGTGAATAACCAATGGGCGATAATAAAACGATAGAACCGTCAGCGAGTTGTTTTTCGACACCTTCACCATCGATTCTTCTAACGGTTCCGGTATGTTGGTAGTCAACGCCTGCAAGAATGCCAATGGGCTTAGCGACGACAAAATTACCGGAGCATACTCTGATCTGTGAACCGTGCATGGGTGAGTTGGCCAGACCCATAGTCAACAGTGCTTCTATATGTGCTCTTAATGAACCTGTAGCATCTTTTACACATTCCAAAGTCTGCGAATCAGTAATTCTAATATCGTCTTCAAACTGACTATCGACGCCCCGTAACATGGTCCGCTCTTCAATCTGTGGCCTTGCTCCATGCACAAGAACCAGTTTTACCCCGAGGCTGTTTAGCAGAGCGATGTCGTGAATGATATTGGCAAAGTTAGTATGTGCGACGGCTTCTCCGCTAAACATCAAGACGAATGTCTTACCTCTATGCGCATTGATATAAGGCGCTGAGTTCCGGAACCATTTAACGTAGTCTTTAGTGGGCACGATGTTACTTCGGTATTTTATTGGGTTGCAGGTATTGTGCGGGCAAATAGTGGCTAGGGCAAGGGAGTTGGCATTTTGCTACCACAATACCGTTAAAATCAGAGGCAAAATTTACCGATTAGGCGGGTAAATAAATCGACGGCGGGTTGAACCTGGTTCAACGCCATATACTCATTGGGTTGGTGAGCCTGATCAATTGACCCGGGTCCCATCACAATAGTTTGCATACCCAATTGTTGCAGGAACGGCGCCTCAGTGGCGAAGGCTACCGGTTCGGAACCGTATCCGGTTAACTGCTCGGCGATTTTGACCAGTTCAGAATCGGCAGGCTGTTCAAAGGGCTGGATGTTTTTAATCAGCGCTCTTAAGCTGATGTTGATATTGAGTCGTTGAGCCAACGGTTTCAATCGTTGATCCAAAGCTGCGTGCAATTCGTCGTTATTCATGCCGGGAAGGGCGCGCAAATCAAAATGCAGTTCGCATTGGCCACAAATACGGTTAGGGTTGTCACCGCCATGAATACAGCCTAGGTTCAGTGTTGGAACTGCGACATCAAACAGTGGGTTATTGTATTGTTGTTGCAGTTCACTGCGAAAAGCCAATATGTCGGCCATCACCCAGTGCATGGCTTCCAAAGCATTGTTGCCAAGACTTGGGTTCGATGAGTGACCTGCTCGCCCTTCAACAGTGACCGCTTCCATCATCATACCTTTGTGCATGCGGATGGGTTTTAGATTAGTCGGCTCACCAATTACCGCAAAGCGGGCCTTTGGCAGTCCTTGATCGGCCAGCGCTCTGGCGCCATCCATTGAACTTTCTTCGTCGGCAGTCGCTAGAATAATCAACGGTTCAACGAGGGTTTTATCGAGCACACTTTTCGCCGCCTCTATGGCGATCGGGAAAAAACCTTTCATATCGGTAGCGCCGAGTCCGTACAACTTATTGTCTCGCTCAGTCAGGCCAAGCGGGTTCATATCCCAACGATTTTCGTTATAAGGTACGGTATCGGTATGTCCTGACAAGACCAATCCACCTGAACCGGTTCCCAAAGTGGCGATTAAATTGGCCTTATTAGCCTTGCCGGCTAAGGGCATGATCTGACAGGTAAAGCCAAGGCTACCCAGCCAGTCAGCCAGCTTGTTGATGACCGCTAAATTGCCGGTATCCCATTCGGAAGATGTTGAACTCACGGAGACTTCACTGAGTAGCTCATTCATCATTGTCAGTAGTGAGGGTACAGATTTAGCCATGACGACATTACTCAATGTTGCGAAATTTGCCGAACGTGAGTTCAGCGTATTGCTGTTATTCTTGACTATCTTTCAGGCAACCACAAGCAAAAAAAAGCGGCGACAGATAACTGTCGCCGCTTACCATCTTTTCGATCAGGTTCAGACGATGACGTCTGATAAATAGGGTTTAGCCGAACATACCTTTAAAGGTGAAGAAAAACAGTATGGCTAGACCTGCTCCTGCCGGTAAAGTGATGACCCAGGACATAAAGATACTGCCAACGACGCGCAAATTTAACGCGCCGATGCCGCGCGCCAAACCAACACCTAATACCGCGCCTACCAACGTGTGGGTTGTTGAAATAGGTAGTCCGGTAGCAGAGGCGAGTACAACCGTTGTAGCCGCCGCCAGCTCTGCAGCAAATCCTCGGCTCGGCGTTAGTTCAGTGATTTTTTTGCCGATGGTTGCCATGACTTTAAAACCGTAGGTGGCGAGTCCGAGCACGATACCACCACCGCCGAGTAACAACACCCAAGCTGGCAGCGCTGATTTTGCAGCTATATCACCGCCGCTACCGATAACACTGACAATGGCAGCGAGCGGTCCAACCGCGTTGGCAACATCATTGGAACCATGGGCAAAGGCCATTGCACAGGCGGTAAATATCATCAATATGGCAAAAACCTTTTCCACATTATCGAATCGACTGCCGCTGGCGGGTATGAACTCTTCTTGTATGCGGTTGAGAAACACCTTGCCAATAAGAGCGACGATGACCCCAACAACAGCGGCCACTGGCAAGGCGTTGGTGAACTTACTGCCAAACCCTAGATCAACCTCAACGCCTAAATGTTTTAAACCTTTTAATAAGGTAACCATCGCGATCATGAAGCCCACAGCAAACATATAAATGGGCACGTACTTTTTAGCGTTCCGGAAGGGCTCGCTGGTATTCAGAATGAGCTTTTGAACGCTCATAAAAAGACCAAAAGAGATTGTCCCCGCCATCACCGGAGACACCACCCAGCTAGCTACAATGGTGCCTACTTTGCCCCAGTTCACCGCATCTACGCCAATGCCCACCGCCGCAAATCCAACTAAAGCTCCGACGATCGAGTGGGTTGTAGAAACTGGCCAGCCCATCATACTAGCGACAAACAGCCATGTGCCGGCTGCTAACAATGCCGCCATCATGCCGTAAACCAGTAGCTCCGGTGAATCAGTGATAAAGGCCGGGTCGAGAATACCCTTACGAATGGTGGCAGTTACTTCTCCGCCAGCTAAATAGGCGCCAGCAAATTCGAAGACCATGGCGATCAATATCGCTTGCTTTATCGTTAGTGCGCGAGAACCAACAGAGGTGCCCATTGCGTTGGCAACATCATTGGCACCAACACCCCAGGCCATGAAGAAGCCAAATGCGCAGGCCATAATGAGTAAGATTTGACCGTGTTCAGCAATTATAGACATAGTGCATTACCAAAATATGTAGTGAGTGTTTGTCCGCTTAGCGGGACCTTAAAAAAATCTAATTGATCAGCTAGCGATCAGACGTTGTAAGCGAGAGCCAACTTTTTGGGCACGATCTGCAAGTTCACCCACCCAATCGATCACTTTGTAGAGAAACATCACGTCAACAGGGGCTAAATCTTTCTCGAGCTTGAACAGCTGGGCGCGAACTTTGACCTGCAATTTGTCATTGTTATTTTCTAGCCGGTCGAGTTCCTTAATTAAACTCTCAACCAGCTTAACTTCGCGACCACGAAAGCCGGTGGCTAGTAATTCATCCATCTCATAAATAGCCTTGAGGGCCTGGGCTGACGTGGCTACCGCTTCCTTGACATACTCGGTCATAATCGGTGCTATCTTCACCGGAATTTCCATCTTTCTGCCGAGCATAATACCGGCAATATCCTTCGCGCAGTTCGCTATTTTGTCCTGCATACCTACCAAATCTAGCAGATCAGAGCGAGGTACCGGCAAAAACAGACTTTTTGGTAAGTTGAGCCGAACATGTTTTTTTAACTTGTCAGCATCGCTTTCCAATTTAGAAATTTGCTTCTGCGTCGCTTTAGCTTGCTCCCAGTCCGAGGCGAGTACGGCGTCGAAGTAGTTAATAAGTAGTTCAGCGGCACTGTGGGCCTTTTCCATATGCTCTTGAATCGGCTTGATGGGTGATTGCCCAAACAAGTTGCCAAATGTATTCCCTGCCATACGATAAGCTCCTGACATAAAACGGGTGTGGATTTTCTGCGAAGTATAGAGTTTTCGCTTTGATGAATCCACTGCTCAATGTGACTTGCCGCGTTGGCAGCATCCTCAGACTAGGCCATACTGATGGAACAACAAATTAGCCAGTTAATGATGCTGATTGATGCACCCGGAGATGGATGGTGAAAGGAGTGACAATGAGATCAGAGCCTCGCGCGCGCGCACTGGATTTGCGGACGTTGATGGACGATTTACTGCAGGATAAAGTGATTAGCGCAGAGGATCATATGCGGGTACTGAATAGCGCCCGCAGCAAAGACGAAGCGCTACTGCACCCGCTGAGCTATATTGCCGCGCAAAATTTGTCCGATGCCAGAAAAGACGGGCGATTGGCGATAGCGCGGTTGCTGCAGTGGCTATCGGAAAAGACAGCGCAACCGTTATTTCACCTAGACCCATTAAAAGTTGATGTGCCTGCAGTAACCGAAGTGATGTCATTTGAATTTGCCCAGCGTCACCATATTCTCGCGGTTCATGTGTCTCCAGATGAAGTGACAATTGCCAGTGCTGAACCCCATGTCAATAGTTGGCAAAGTAATCTTGAACATGTGTTGCGCAGGCCGATCAAGCGCGTGTTGATAGATCCCGCAGAGTTAAAGCGATATACCGTCGAGTTTTATTCATTGGCAAAGTCTGTGCGTGGAGCGTCAGGTAATACAGCCAGCGGCGCAGGTTTAAGTACTGTGACCAATTTTGAGCAGTTGCTAGAACTGGGTGATATGAAAGACCCGGATGCTAACGACCAGCACATCGTTAATATTGTCGACTGGATTTTACAGTATGCTTTTGACCAACGTGCCAGTGACATTCATATCGAACCTCGTCGTGAAGTAGGTAACGTACGGTTTCGTATTGACGGTGTTCTTTATACGGTCAGCGAATTCCCCGCTCAGGTCGCGATGGCAATTACCAGTCGCTTAAAAATACTCGGCCGTTTAAATGTGGCTGAAAAGCGAAAACCTCAGGACGGCCGTTTGAAAACGGTTAGCCCCGAAGGTAATGAAATTGAATTGCGTTTGTCGACAATGCCCACCGCCTTCGGCGAAAAACTGGTGATGCGAATCTTTGATCCAGAAGTATTGCTGCGATCGTTCGAGCAATTGGGGTTGGCCAATGAAGACTATTCTCGCTGGCAAGATATGATTGATAAACCTAACGGTATCGTTTTGGTGACGGGCCCTACGGGATCCGGTAAAACGACAACGTTATATTCTAGCTTAAAAAAAATAGCGACGAGTGAAGTCAATGTTTGCACCATTGAAGATCCCATTGAAATGATGGAAGACAGTTTTAATCAAATGCAGGTTCAACACAATATTGATTTAGACTTTGCCAGCGGTGTTCGTGCGCTGATGCGACAGGATCCTGACATCATAATGATTGGTGAGATTCGTGATTTGGAAACCGCAGAAATGGCTATTCAAGCGGCATTGACCGGCCACTTAGTGTTATCAACATTACACACCAATGACGCACCTAGCGCCATAACTCGAATGTTAGAGCTGGGAGTGCCGCCTTACTTGTTGAAAGCAACGGTTCTAGGTGTTATGGCTCAACGCTTGGTGAGAACGCTGTGTCCGCATTGCAAACAGCCTGATACTGTGAGCCAAGAGGATTGGAGTACATTAACTAAACCTTGGAAAGTGACTTTGCCGAAAATAATTTATAAACCGAAGGGCTGTTTAGAATGTAGGGATACAGGTTATCTTGGCCGCCAAGGAATTTATGAAATTATGGTGATGTCAGAATCGGTACAGGATAACATTCACGAACAGCTTAACTTGGAAAACATTCGCCGCCAGGCAATGAAAGAGGGTATGCGTACCTTGCGTTTGTCTGGGGCACAGAAAGTTGCGGCGGGAGATACAACCATAGCGGAGGTGTTGCGGGTTTCACCGGCACAAAAATAGGATGACAGTGACGACGCAAGTTCCATCGCTATATGCTGATGAGTTTCAAAAAGCGGCAGAAGAATTCAAACAGCGCAATAACGGTTATGTAGACTGGCTAGATGAGCAGTTAAAAAACCCGGTTTTCTCTGACCAGTTATCGAGAACCTGGTTTGGTAGTCAATACGCAAGGAGTGTCTGCTGCCGTCACCCCGAACTTTTTAAAGCACTTGTCGATGATAATGACTTCACACAATCGGTCAGTGACAAGGCATTCGCTGAGCGATTGGTCTTATTATTACAAGGGTTTGATGACGCTGAACAATTCGATGCTGCCTTAAGAAAAAACCGGGCAAAAGAAATGTTACGTATTATTTGGCGTGACGTTAATCGCTTGGCTGAGCTGAATGAAACCATGCGAGATATTTCGCTACTGGCAGAAGTCAGTATTCAGCAGGCGTTGGAATTCCATCATCGGCAGTTGAGTCAGATCTACGGTATTCCTATGGCGTTGGTTGAGGGAGTACAAACACCTCAGCATATGGTGGTGCTCGGTATGGGCAAACTGGGAGCTTGGGAATTAAATTTATCATCTGATATCGACCTGATCTTTAGCTACCCTCATAACGGTGAAACTATTGGTGTTGCAAAATGCCTCGATAATGGTGAGTTTTTTACCCGTTTAGCAAGAAAACTCATCCAATCAATTGATCAAATGACCGCTGAGGGTTTTGTTTTCCGTGTCGATATGCGCCTGCGGCCTTACGGCGATAGTGGTGCTCTGGCATTGAGCTTTGGCGCAATGGAGGAATATTACCAGGATCAGGGTAGGGACTGGGAACGCTATGCGATGATCAAGGCGCGCGTTGTATCGGGCAGCCCTGAACATGCCAAACAGCTGATGGATTTACTGCGCCCCTTTACCTATCGGCGCTATATTGACTTCTCGGCGATTGACTCACTGCGTTCAATGAAAAAAATGATCGGTCGAGAAGCTAAGCGCCGTGGTTTGGATAACGACGTTAAATTGGGTGCCGGAGGCATTCGAGAAATCGAATTTATCGCCCAGTGTTTCCAGTTAATTCGTGGCGGCAGAGAGACCGAATTACAAGAGCGCAGGGTACAAAAAGTATTGGCATTGCTGGCAGAAAAAAGCTGGCTGCCGGCCATTGCGGTTGACGAGCTACTTCAAGCCTATGTTTTTTTGCGTAATACAGAACACGGTATTCAAGCGTTTAAAGACCAGCAAAGTCAGACGTTACCCAGTGATGACTATCCCCGCTGTGTCCTCGCGTTTTATCTGGGTTTTGACAGCTGGGCGTTATTTTCGGCTGAACTGGACAAGCACAGAGCCAATGTTGGTCGACATTTTGGTGATGTTATTACCGACCCCGAAGATGACAATGCGTCCGACGAGCTAGACACCCAGTGGTGTGACTTATGGTCCGGGGAGTTAGATTCAACGGCTGCCATAAAGTTACTGAATGAGTCGGGGCATGAAGCCGCCGAAGAATCGATAACCCGATTAACAAGGCTGAGGCAAGACTCAGCGGTTCAGCGCATGCAGACAGTTGGACAACAGCGTCTGACACAGTTTATGCCGCAGTTGTTGCAAGCGGTATCAGGAGTAGAAAACCCTTCATTGACGTTGCTGCGTATTTTGCCGTTAGTTGAGTCGGTTATTCGTCGAACCGCTTATTTGGTGTTATTGGTAGAAAATCCGGCGGCGCTGCGGCAGTTGGTGATGCTGTGTGCAGGTAGTTCTTGGATAGCTGCTCATCTTACTCGCCACCCGGTATTGCTGGACGAATTGTTGGATCCAAGGACCGTCTACCGGGTGCCGACCAAAGACGTTCTGAGAGATGAATTGCAACAGCAGTTGCTGCGTTTGCCCTGGGAGGATCTGGATGCCCATATGGAAGCGTTGAGGTACTTCAAGCAAGCGCATCAGTTGTATGTGTCTGCGGCCGAAGTGACTGGAAAGCTACCACTAATGAAAGTGAGTGATTATCTGACGGTAATCGCCGAAATAATTTTGGAGCACGTGCTGGAACTGGCTTGGCACAATCTAACAGAAAAACATGGCTGGCCGCAGAAGGCTGAGGGCGTTCCCTGTGATAAAGAGTTTATTGTTGTTGGTTATGGCAAGCTCGGTGGGATAGAGCTGGGTCACAGTTCAGATCTGGATCTTGTTTTTATTCATGACGGCGGCGAGGGACTGGCGACTGACGGTAAGCGGCCGGTCGACAATGGCATGTTCTTTACGCGTTTGGGTCAGCGGATGATTCATATCATGACGGCACAGACACCTTCCGGCATGCTTTACGACGTTGATATGCGGCTAAGGCCATCTGGTACGTCGGGTTTGCTGGTGACATCGATTAAAGCTTTTGAAAGCTATCAGCAAAAGGAGGCCTGGACCTGGGAGCATCAGGCTTTGGTGAGGGCTCGGGTAGTCGCGGGTACTGCGGAACTGGGGCAGCGCTTTGAGACGTTGCGGCGAAAATTGCTGTGTGAACCCCGGGAGCTGATAGCGTTAAAGACCGCGGTGGTGGACATGCGACAAAAAATGCGTGATCACATGGGTTCAAAACCTGCCGACCAGCACAAACAGTTTCATCTTAAGCATGATGCCGGTGGCATCGTTGATATTGAATTTCTTACGCAGTACCTAGTCCTGAGTGAGTCTGCTCATCATCCGGAACTGGCAAATTGGTCTGACAATGTCCGTATTCTTCAATCGCTGCAACAGTGTGGCTTAATGACTGATGAAGACACGGAGGGTTTGACTGAAGCTTATAAAAGCTTTCGCCGCGCTACTCACCGTCTGGCACTGCAGCAGCAGAAAAATATTGTTGGGGCAGATGAGTTTCTGCCAGAGCGAAGGTTGGTGAAGGCGCTCTGGCAACGTTGGTTTGGGGGTGAGGAAACGCAAAACAGCCCTAGCTGCTGACGGAGGTTAACCAGTCGTGTTTATCTTCCGCCAGTCCCCATTGAATATCATTCAGTGCTGTGCGCAGTTTTGATGTTGTGGCTCCGGCCTTGCCGTTGCCCACTTGATATTCTCGTCCCTGATGTAGCAGCGTTCCAACCGGCGTCAAAACCGCGGCGGTGCCCGATAGTGCGGCTTCACAGCCCGGCTTCTGGCTGCGTTCCAGTAGTTCATCGACACTTAGTTGGCGCTCTTCTACCGTCATGCCTAAATCACGAGCTAGAGTAAGAATGGAGTTGCGAGTAATACCGTGAAGAAAGCTGTCATCTAATGCTTTGGTGATTAGAGTATCTCCGTCGATCAATAGAAAGTTAGCCGCACCGGTTTCCTGCACGTCACCATTAGGGCAGAACAGAATTTGATCGACTTGCAGGTCGCGCTTGGCGGCCAGCGTAGGGAAAAGTGCACTGGCATAGTTACCGCCGCTCTTGATACGACCCATATGGGGCGAGCAGCGTAGCCCGTCTTCTTCCAACAACAGGCGCAGCGTCGTGTCTGCTCCGCCGGCAAAATAATCACCCACGGGCGACACCAGTACGTATTGGAGCGAGGTGCTAGAGGGTGCGGCGGCCTTGCCAATAGCCGGCTCGGTACCAATATGAGTGGGGCGAATATAAAGCGAGCCAGGGACTTCGGGTACCTCGCTGGCAAAACGCTTTACCACTTCCATAATCATTGTTCGTGTTTGCTCACGGTCGATAGAGGGTAAAGCCAATAACTCGGTGCTCTGATCGAAGCGGTCGATATTGCAATCCATCCGAAAAATTTTGACGCTGCCATCACTGTGACGGAATGCTTTAAGGCCTTCAAAGCAGGTACTGGCGTAATGCAGAACATGGGCGCCAGGGTGCAGGCTTATGCTGTCGCTGGCCACCATTTCGAAGTTGCTCCACTGCTCGCCGTCGAAACGGGTTAGGGCCATTTCAGGCATAAAAACGCTACCGAAGGCAGTCATAGGATCAAGTCTCAGTTATACAGGGATGAAGTTTGCCAGACGATTGTAATAAGCTGCTTGTGAAATTGAAACACTAATCTGTGTTTTGCGGCAGTAACGATTAATATTTCATTCAATAGTACCACTGTAATCGCTCACTGCGGTCGGAGGTGGCAGGACAGCGCCAGTGTGGATTAGTCAGGCGTAAGTGAAGGAAGCGCGGAGGGCCTCCAGCCATGGGGTAATGGCTTTGTTCGGTTGCCGGGTTAATCCAACAAAAAACATTAACATTAACAGGAACACTATGAACGATCGTACACTCTGTTTTGGTGCTGACGACTGAGCCGGACGCCGCCGCTGCATGGGTCTGGCCCCTTCGGGGTTCCCTCCGAAGTGCCTGAGCCTTAATGCGCTGCGCTGCGCTGTCTCAGTCACGTCCTCGGCTAGTCCCTTAACTTACGCGACAGCCCTCAACCCAGTCACCTCATCCTGTAGTAGTTTCCTTGCTTAACCTAACCATTTCATCTAACAGCCTGCGCTGTGAATACCCACTGCGACCGGAAGTGAAAGCAGTCCAGAGGGCCGCCAGCCATGGAGCAATGGCTTTGTCTTGTTGCCGGTTTAAATAATGAAATATCAGCAGCCCACATAAACCCGCACATTAGAATTGATGTGGATAATAGTTGCCAAAGGAGTCTGTGGTTTTCAATCCCTAGCTTTTGACTGTTGTTTGGTATTGGGGTGTGTTGGCTATTTAGACGAGACTGTGCGTTGCAGGATGACTAAGGTATCATGTTCGGCATCGTTAGGCTGGGTCCTATCCGGCAAGAAAAGCGGGCAAAGATGTGGTTCTGTCGCGGGAACAAGTAAAAGTAGCAGTGGAAATTGAACGTTATGTCATCATCGGCTAAAAAAATCCTCATTGTCGGCCCTTCTTGGGTGGGTGATATGGTGATGGCCCAATCACTGTTCATTACCCTCAAGCAACAACACCCTAATGGCATCATCGATGTACTAGCGCCAGCTTGGAGTTTGCCAATTTTGGAGCGAATGCCAGAAATTCGCCGAGGTATTGCAATGCCTGTGGGTCATGGGAAATTGGCCCTCGGTATGAGAGCAAAGCTGGGAAGGGGGCTGCAGGTTGAGCGCTATGACCAAGCAATAGTACTACCTAACTCATTAAAATCGGCACTGGTTCCACTGTTCGCGTCAATTCCAGAGCGGACTGGTTGGCGCGGCGAAATGCGTTATGGGCTAATTAATGATATTCGCCTGCTTAATAAAGACCGCTATCCGCTCATGGTTCAGCGTTTTGTTGCCCTAGCTTATGAGCCTTTTGCGCCGTTGCCAGAACAGCTGCCGCAGCCGCGGTTGCAAATAGATTCAGAACATATCACCGGGCTGCTTTACCGATATGCAATCCCCGACAACAAGCCGATACTAGCCTTATGCCCCGGTGCTGAGTTTGGCCCGTCCAAACGTTGGCCTGAACAACATTATGCCGCCGTAGCACAACATTTTATCGAGCTTAACTGGACCGTATTATTGTTTGGCTCCGGCAATGATAAAGCGGTGGCGAAGTCGATAAGAGACCAGCTGCCCGTGGAACAGCAGGCCCGTTGTATTAGTCTTGCTGGACAAACTGAATTAGCGCAAGCGGTTGATATCATGTCGCAGGCTTCGGCTGTTGTCAGCAATGACTCAGGATTAATGCATGTGGCTGCGGCGCTGAAGCTACCACTTGTTGTCGTTTATGGTTCCACCTCGCCAACTTTCACACCCCCACTTAGTGACAACGTTGCGGTAGAGCAACTGAGTGTGGATTGCGGTCCCTGTTTTGAACGCGAGTGCCCCTTAGCTGATAACCTCCAACCAATGAAATGCCTGAACGAGTTGCAACCGGATAGGATAATTTCGGCTCTAGACGACCTGCTAGCGAGCGCCAATCAATGACTCTGAGTGCCGATAACAAGGGGGGTCAGCCATATCAACACGGCCGCTGTGTTCCTGTGATTATTGGCGGTGCCCGTTTAGCTCCGCGTGATAGGCTTTACCTCTTATGATTACAACAAGAGAGCCACACTGGTGGGACTTCCTAGCGCCGAAATTCTGGGGTGCTTGGCTGATTATTTTATTGCTGCGTGTGTTCGGGCTTTTGCCTTTTAAGGTTGGTTTGGCGGTAGGTCGCGGGCTAGGATCGCTGATTTATCGTGTTGCAATAAATCGTAAGCGAGTTACCCAAGTCAATGTCGGATTGTGTTTCCCCGAGCTGTCGGCGACGGAGCAGGCCGCGCTGGTAAAGGACATCTTCAAAGCTAATGCCATCGGTTTCGTTGAGACGGCCTGGGCATATTGGGGTAACAGAGAGACGCTGCAACAAAAAACCCAATTTATTGGTTTCGAACTCTTGGATCAGGCGCTTGAGCAGGGCAGAGGCGTTATTCTTCTCGGTGGCCATTTTAGCACGCTGGATCTGGGCGGTTTATTGTTGTCATTCTATGACAAGCCATTTGATTGCGTTTACCGGCCTCATGATAATCCATTAATAGACTATTGGATTTGTAAAAAACGCTCTCGCTTTACTAAGGTTGTGGATCGAAAAAAATTTCGAGAGATGGTGCGAGACTTAAGAAAAAACCGCTGCATTTGGTATGCTCCCGATCAGGACTTTGGCCGCAAGGGTTCTGTTTTTGTGCCTTTCTTTGGTCACCCTGCCGCCACTATTGTCGCCACTTCGAAAATGGTAAAGCTCAATAATTCGCCTATTTTGATGCTGGCTCATTATCGAAAACCAGACAATTCAGGCTATATCATGGAAATGACAGCGATGCCTGAATTCCCATCTGGTGATGAAACTCGCGATGCCGAAATGGTCAACTTGGCCTTAGAAAAAGCCATCAGAAAAGCACCAGAACAGTATATGTGGGTCCATAAACGCTTTAAAACTCAGCCGGACGGCAAACAGAAGTTATACAAGGCGGCGGGTTGCTAAACGAACCCTGCCCTGCGTTTGCCTCGCTGCCAATTCACTAGCGATAGACAACCTATTTATTCACCGTAGGTCATAACGAGCAGCACCGGGTTGAACAGCTGGCTCAGAAGCTTAAGGTTGATTTATACAATAAATACACCATCAAAATGGCGGTTATCGATGCCGAACGGCTGGTTAAACAGGGTGATGCCAATGGCCATACGGAGAGTGGCGATGTTATGAAACTGTCTTTGGATGAAAAATTTACCAAGCATGGGCGGATGATAACTCTGTTGAAACGGTGGTCGGCTTAGGAGATAAAGAATATCGGTGCACGAAAGGGAGAAGAACTTTGCAGCTGACGTTAGCAGACCACAGTTATTTACTGAAAGCTTATTAGGGTGCCGGTTGGAAAGAAATGGTTAAAAATGTAGTGCAGCTAAGATTACTTATTATTGGAGTCAGCAACGAATTTTTGTGGGCAGAAAATTGGCGTACCGTGGGCCTGTTGTCTTAACAAGCTCAGAATAGCGTATAATATTGCCTTAATTTGTCTCGCAGCTAATAGCGATATAGATCTGTTTCTCCGTGGGAGTAGGCCGTAGAGCCAATAGGTTAGCAATGAACGAACATTTACATCAGCCCGCCGGTAATACAGGCTGGTTAATATACCGCCGTTTAATGGTTTTCACCGCTCGTTACTGGGTCTTCTTCGCAATTAGCATAGCCGGTTTTGCCGTTTATGCGTTGACGCAGGCGGCGATCGCCCATGTGATGAAATATTTTGTTGACGGCTTGCAGAGTAAAGATACAACTTTGATGACCATCGTACCTGTGGCGGTTGTTATCATTAGTCTGGTGCGGGGTTGCGGTTTTTTCTGTGGCAACTATTTTATGGCGCTCGTGTCACTTAATTTAGTGAATGATCTACGTAAACAGATGTTTGACCATATGCTGGCGTTGCCAAGCGTCTTTCATGACCAACGCAATTCCGGCGAACTGGTGTCGATGATCACCTACAATGTCAACCAGGTCACTAATGCTGCAACCGGTGCCGTCAGAGTGCTGTTTCGTGAAGGTTTGACGGTAATCGCACTGATGGCCTACTTGCTCTATCAAAACTGGCTTTTGACCTTGGTATTTTTACTAGTAACACCTATTTTGGCCGGGGTGATTCTCTACACCAGCAAATTATTTCGCCGTATGAGTGAAAGAATGCAAGCATCCATGGGGCAGGTCACCCATATCTCCAATGAAGCTATCCAGGGATATAGAATTGTTCGCAGTTATGGGGGCGAACACTATGAGCGCGGTCGGTTCCGCGGCGCTAGTGATAAAAACACCCGCCAGGGTTTGAAATTCAGCCTCATTTCATCGGTGCAAGCTCCGGTATTTACCTTTCTTGTATCAGTAGCGATTGCTGGGCTGATGTTCTTGGTGCTATACATGGCCTCTGACGCAACAGCCGGTGATATGGTGGCCTACGTTGTTGCTGCGGGGACTCTAGCAAAACCCGTACGTCAGTTGAGCGAAGTCAATTCCACTATCCAGCGCGGAATTGCTGCGGCGGAGTCGATATTTTCATTGCTGGATGAAGACGCTGAGGTGGATAGCGGCTCGACGGTTGTCGATAGAGTCAGTGGCCGCATTGATTTACGCGATGTTTGCTTTGAATACGAAACCGGCAAGCCGGTATTGCACAATATTAACCTGACCATCGAGCCCGGAGAAACCATTGCCCTCGTCGGGCGCTCTGGCAGTGGTAAGTCGACATTGGCTAATCTTTTGTTACGATTTTACGATGTCAGCAGTGGTGAAATTTTATTCGATGATATTGAGCTTCGCGACATCGACATTAACTGCTTGCGCCGGCAAATAGCACTGGTTAACCAGCAGGTGGTGTTATTTAACGACACCGTTGCCAATAACATAGCTTACGGCCAGCTCGCCGACGTTGATGGGTCGTCGATTATTCAAGCCGCTCAGCGCGCTAACGCGATGGGATTTATTGAAAAACTGCCAGAGGGATTACAAACCATTGTCGGTGAAGACGGCACTCGGCTGTCGGGTGGCCAGCGTCAGCGGCTATCAATAGCGAGGGCGCTGCTCAAAGACGCCCCCATTCTGGTGTTGGATGAAGCCACCTCCGCCTTGGATACCGAGTCCGAGCGTAATATTCAGCAAGCGCTGGACGCGGTGATGATTGGGCGTACAACGTTGGTAATTGCCCATCGCTTGTCTACCATAGAAAAGGCAGACCGAATCATCGTAATGGATCATGGGCACATTGTTGAGCAGGGCAATCACCAGCGGTTGATTCAGTTAGGCGGGCATTATGCGAATTTGCATGCGTTACAGTTTGAGGATGGGTAAGAGCGCGCGACCGCCTTTCCTCGCTCAAGGGGGCTAATTACAAGAAAATTAGTTGTGTGTGGGGCAGAACGGCAAATTTATTTCCTGTACAATTAGATTACGGAAAAGAAAGTGATTATGGATGACTTGAAGATTGCCAATTGTTTACTAATTGCAGTGTTAGACGTCCAATATAATTCTCGCTCTCTACATAATTATTTGGATGGATGAAGGTATGAAAATTTTAGTTACTGGTGGTGCAGGCTTTATTGGCAGCGCTGTTGTCCGTCATATCATTGAGAATACCCATGACAGCGTGATCAACGTCGATAAGTTGACCTATGCCGGCAATCTGTCATCTCTGGTGAGCATTGATACGTCTGATCGTTATAGTTTTTATCGTGCTGATATTTGTAACCGCGGTGCCCTTGAGGCTATTTTCGATGCAGAAGAGCCCGATGCGGTGATGCATCTCGCAGCTGAGTCTCATGTCGATCGCTCCATTGACGGTCCAAGTGATTTCATTCAGACCAACATGGTGGGCACCTTCATTCTGTTGGAAGTCGCCCGGACTTACTGGCAAAGCCTTGGTGATGAGAGAAAACAGGGCTTTCGTTTTCATCATATTTCTACTGATGAAGTCTACGGGGATCTGGAGGGGGATGATGACCTATTCTTAGAAACGACTCCATACGCACCCAGCTCGCCTTACTCGGCCTCAAAGGCGGGATCTGACCATCTAGTGCGGGCTTGGTGTCGCACCTATGGTTTGCCTGTATTGCTAACGAACTGCTCTAACAATTATGGCCCCTTCCATTTTCCGGAAAAATTGATCCCGCATATTATCCTCAATGCCCTCGATGGTAAGGCGCTACCCATTTACGGCGATGGTCAGCAAATTCGCGACTGGTTATACGTCGAAGATCACGCCCGCGCCTTGTACAAAGTGGTCACTGAAGGTGCGATTGGAGAAACCTATAATATTGGTGGTCACAACGAAAAGAAAAATATCGACGTTGTCAAAGTGATCTGTAAAATTCTTGAAAATCTCGCACCCGACAATAGTTATTCTCGCGCCAGCGGCAATACTGGGGGATTTGAAGCGCTAATCACTTATGTCAAAGATCGCCCTGGCCATGATCGTCGCTATGCGATTGATGCCAAGAAAATTGAGCGAGACCTTGGTTGGGTTCCCGAGGAAACCTTTGAAACCGGTATGAAAAAAACCGTGCAATGGTATCTGAATAACCACCCATGGTGGCGAGCGGTAATGGATGGAAGCTATTCGATGCAGCGTTTAGGAGCGGCGGTAAATGACTAAGGAAAGAAAAGGCATTGTGTTGGCAGGAGGGTCGGGAACACGTCTACACCCGCTAACTCTGGGCGTCAGCAAGCAATTGATGCCCGTTTATGACAAGCCTATGATTTATTATCCTATTGCAACCTTGATGACTGCAGGTATTCGGGAAATTCTGATCATTACTACGCCAGGAGATCAAGATCAGTTCAAGCGTGTGCTTGGCGATGGGTCTGTCTGGGGAGTGAGCTTCGACTATGTTGTGCAGAAAAAGCCTGAAGGTCTGGCGCAGGCATTTCTCTTGGCGGAGACCTTTCTTGATGGCGCGCCTTCCTGCCTCATTTTAGGTGATAATATTTTTCACGGGCATGGCCTGACAAAAATGCTTAAAACGGTAAGCGCGAAAAAGAAAGGCGCTACTGTATTTGGCTATTGGGTTGACGACCCAGAGCGTTATGGTGTCGCTGAGATTGATGATGATGGCAACGTGATCTCAATTGAAGAGAAGCCAAAACAACCAAAGTCAAATTATGCAGTAACCGGGCTCTACTTTTTCGACGGCAACGTTGTTGAATATGCTAAAACTATTACACCGTCAGAACGGGGCGAGCTGGAAATTACCGACCTAAATAAAATCTATCTGGAGCGCGGAACCTTGCGCTTGGAAGATCTGGGCCGAGGCAGTGCCTGGTTAGATACCGGAACGCATGATTCGCTATTGGATGCAGCTAACTACATTGAAACGATTAATAAGCGACAGGGTTTAATGGTCTTATGTCCTGAAGAAATCGCCTATCATAATTCCTGGATAAGTACTGATGAGTTACTAGCGACAGCAAAAAAATATCAAAAGACTCACTACGGAAAATACCTAAAAAAATTAACCACTCTAGATTTGCATTAGTAACGAGCCATTTAATGAATGTAATAAAGACAGAATTACCCGGTGTGATTATCTTCGAACCAACTGTGTTCGGAGACGACCGTGGCTATTTTCTTGAAACGTACAATGCCGATCGGTACAAGGAAGCTGGTATTAGCGAAAATTTTATTCAAGACAACCTGTCATTTTCGAGAAAAGGTATTCTTAGAGGCTTGCATTATCAAACGCCCATGGAACAGGGGAAATTGGTTCAGGTTATAAAGGGTGAGGTATATGATGTTGCTGTCGACGTCAGAGCCGGGTCGCCGACTTTTGGACATTGGTACGGCAGTGTGCTTTCGGAGTCAAATAAGCGCCAGATTTATGTGCCGGCCGGATTTGCACATGGTTTTGTAGTTACGTCAGATACAGCTCTTTTTTCATACAAGTGTACTGAGTTATATAACCCGACCAACGAGCGCCGTATTGCTTGGAATGATACCGATTTAGCGATAAATTGGCCTATAACTGACCCGCTGGTTTCGGAAAAAGATCAGCAAGCCGTTTTATTAAAAGATTTACAAAAGCAAGAACTCCCTTCTTATGAATAACAACGTAGTTCGGTCGGGTAGTAACCCTACTAACTTCGTGCGCCCCCATATTTTAATTACCGGTAGTAACGGGCAAGTTGGTAGTGAATTGGTTGTATTATGCCGTGAAAAGAATATCCCTTTTGTTGCCTATAATTCGCAACAACTGGATATCACTGACAGCGATAGGGTATTTGCAGAGATAAAAAAACAACAACCGACAGCGGTGATTAATGCCGCTGCATATACTGCTGTTGATAACGCTGAAATTGAGTTGTCAAAAGCGTATGCAGTAAATAAAGAGGGTGCGAAAAATTTGGCGATTGCCTGCGAAGAACTCAACGCAGTGCTCGTTCATATATCGACCGATTATGTCTTTGATGGAGAAAAGGACGGCCCTTATCTAGAAACTGATAAGACGAACCCCGTAAGCGTTTATGGCGCATCAAAACTTGCCGGCGAACGCGAGGTTGTTGAATTTTGTTCGAAATACTTCATCGTTCGAGTCAGTTGGGTGTTTGGTCAGTACGGAAATAATTTTGTAAAAACCATGTTGGGTTTAGCCAAAAACCATACTGAGCTCAAAGTCGTCGACGATCAATTTGGAGCGCCAACATCGGCGGATCAAATCGCTGAAAAATTAGTAACACTGGTTACCAGTGCCAGTATAAATTATGGGACTTATCATCTTGAGTCTAATCCCGGTGTTACATGGTATGAATTTGCTAACAAAATATTTCAATATGCTCATGACGCTAAGATCATTAAAAATATTCCTCGAGTGCACCCTATTGATTCTACTCATTACCCTAAACCCGTAATGCGCCCGAAAAATTCTAAACTCGCTAGTACATCTCAATTTGATCTGGGGACGATCGATTGGGAAAAAGGCCTAGAAAAATTAATACGATGAAATTTTCTTTGTCTAGATATGATGCAGCGCGATAGCATGACTATTTCATGGAAGTGGACATCAAGTGAATAGATTCTTCATTAGTTTCGTATTTCGTTTATTTTGCAGGCAGTGTTTACACGCTTTTCGAAGTAAAAAATTGCTGCCAGCTGAAGGGGTCATCAATTTGGCGGCCAAAGGGTGGTATGTAGTTATTTTTCAAGCAAGTGTCGACCCTGATGTGGCAAAGCGAACTCTGTCACTCAATCAGGAAAAGTCAGTCACCGTGCGATTCACACACAATGGGATAACGGACCGCATAATCTATATCAAGGCTGCTACCTCTATCTCGACAAATTCGGCAACTCTCTTTAGTGCTCAGCGTATAGTCTTTTTTGATGCGTGGCTTAAGCGTTTTTTTGCTCATCGCCGTCATATTCCCCTCGGTGAGGCCCTTGCGGCAGATTTAGAGCAGGATGATTTTGCTGAATCTTCCGGCCAGCTCTCTCTACTCACCATTGCATCTGGCCAGCGTTATAGTCACCTTCATAGCCAGCTGGCGATTGCTGATCGGAATATTGTGTTTGTTGACGATGGTACTGTCGTTTTAACCAAAGGCAGCATAGAGAGGTTGGCGCAATTTTTTCCAACTCATGATTTTATCAGCTTTGATTACTACGCAAAGTTAGAATCCGATGAATACATGAAACCCCAATTTACACCGGAACTGAATCTGCCTTACTTGTTTTGTTACGACTATATTCGTGGCTGCTATTTTGTTTCCCGCGAAATTTTAAAGCGAGCTTTAAATAGCTTGCCTTCGGACGCGGAATATCACCAGCATGAACTTCTGTTAGCCATTGTAACAGAGCGCACTATTTCGCCTAAGCGTGTTGCTAATTTGTCCGCCTTACGAGCCTTTAGCCACCCCAAAAAGTTAGACGTTGATAAGCTCGGTCTCAGGGTCAGGGCAATTCTTCCGAATGCATCTATTGCAATAAAAACGCCAGGTATTTATAAACTAAGCCTATCACCGCCGGAGAGGACCAGCGTTTCGATCATTATTCCAGCAAAAGATCAGCTTGAGTATACTCGCCGTTGCGTCGATAGTATTTTAGAGAAAACGACAGGCGTCAATTTTGAAATAGTGATAGTTAATAATGATAGTAGTGAGTCTGAAATGCTGGCGTGGCTCGATAGGGTGGCTGAGGACCAACGCGTTCGCATATTAAATTACCCCTATCCATTCAACTTTTCTGCAATTAATAATTTTGCGGTTTCGCATGTTAAGCACGATTACTTGATGTTTCTCAATAACGACACCGAGGTTATATCTGAGCATTGGTTGAGCGAGATGATAGGTTGGGCCTCAGTAGAAGGCATAGGAGCCGTTGGCTGCAAATTGCTGTATGAAGATAATCGTATACAGCATGCTGGCGTAGTGGTTGGCATACAAGGTGCTGCAGCCCACGTCCATCGTTACTATCATGCTGAGCATCCCGGCTATATGCATCGTTTGGAATGCTCGCAATTTTATTCAGCGGTGACGGCCGCTGCCTTGGCCATTAAAAAATCAAATTTTCTTGATGCCGGTGGGTTTGATGAAATAAAATATCGAGTAGCCTACAATGATGTGGACTTATGTCTGAAGTGCGTGGGAGCTGGCTTGTCTAATGTTTGGCTATCAGATGTTCATCTCTATCATTATGAATCAAAAAGCAGGCTTGACGATTTAGGGTTGCAGCAAATCCCCCGCTATTCTCGAGAGCTCAGCTCTTTGAGGAAAGATTGGAATGTGATCAACTATAATGATCCTTGTTATAATCCAAATCTGAGTGAGATCGATGAGTATTTTCACTGATATGATAATAAAGTAGTTACTGGATATGTTTCTTGTTAAGTCAGATTCACCGATCTTTTTTGTGCATATTCCAAAGACAGCTGGTACCAGCTTTCGCACGGCTTTAATGAAGGCGTTTAAAGGAAAAGCTTTGCTAGATTATGGCCCGGCTTCAGAATCGACTTCGAAAGAAGTGAGAGAGCATATTTATGGCAATAGCCCCCAAAGTCGCGCTGCTATAGCGCAGCTTTTGGTCGGTAAGAAGTTCGGATTACTCATCGGGCATGTTGGGTTTGCCAAATACCGAAATGTGGTGCCAATTGATCGGGTTGTAACATTTATACGGCGCCCCCAAGATCAGGTCTGGTCGCACTATCGACATCATGTCGAGCATCTAGGCTATCAAGACTCGCTAGCTAACTTTGCCAAAGACAAGCGTTTTTCGAATATACAATCACGCTATCTATCAGGTTGCAAAATCGAGGCGCTAGGGTTTGTTGGATTAACCGAACAGTTTGATCAGTCCATTGAGCTATTTAATGACACTTACAAGCTGAAATTGGATAATTTGTCATTGAATCAACAGTTATGTAATAAGCTGTATTCAGCCGAAGAAGAAAAGGCAGTTGTTGCTAACAATCAACAAGATCTGGCGCTTTATCGGCAGTTTGAAGCGGTTTTTTCGGAAAGGGTTGAATTTTTTAAGCGGGGGTTGGCGTGGACAAATGGCTGGGTTAATTGTAATTACCTAGACGGAATTTTGTCGGCACAGGTTTGGGTTGTTGAGTCGGTCAGCCCGGTAGTGCTCGAAATACAATACGAAGGTGGCACTATTTGTGAGGTTATTGCGAATCAACACTCCCCTACAGCTATCGCAATGGGCGCGCCGAACTTTGGATATGTCGGTGTACGCCATCGAATAAAAACCGGGCAAAAAATTCATTCTATTATTTCAAAAGAAACCGGGCAAACAATCCCTATTTATTATGCTGGTGAAGGTGCATAAATGATAAAGCAATGGCTAGTTTCTATTGCCCGGTTTATTAATCCTTCCTTAGGACATATTGATGCTTGTTATATTGTCGGTGATTCGCTTTTTGTGTTTGGTTGGCGTAATCCAGATCATTCAGAATCGATATCCCTTCGAGTTGCTGTCGCTAGTGATGGAGAAAAGTTAGCGCCGGTTCTTCGACTGGACTACGATAGAGCAGACGTCTCTTCGATGTTTTCATCGCCAATATCTGTGCCATTGGGTAGTTGTTGGGTTTTCAGTATTAAGAATAAAACCATCCAAAAAAATTCGAATATGACTGTCAAAGCCTATTTGAGGCGGCTCAGCTTTCCAGCGCAAAAAAATACTGCAGTGAAGGGTGCCGATGTTCACAGTAATTTATTTTTATCATTGGATGAGAACCAGCGAACGGCTTGTGCATTAGCCTCTAAAGGCGATTTTTCTGGCTTAACGAGTCGCCGGAAATGGTCCTTTAAGTCGGATGATACAGGAGATAGCGGGCTCAGTGGCGGTTCTAATTCGCTAATCCAAGATGTTGTATCTTGGGGTGATAAGCTGTACTTAAAAATCAAATTAAATCGTAAAGATACACTTAAAAATGTCAGTGTTGATAGTAAGAGACGTGTTTGTCAGGGAGTAATTTTCAAGCTGCCAGGTGATCAAGGTGGCTCAGCATCGTTAGTTGTTATTGCGGGCGTGTCTTTTGTCGATGGCAAATTAATCCTTTCTACGTCGGCGGGCAGAACCGTCAGGGGTAGATTAACCTGTGAGCCGGCGAGTCACATAGCGCAAGTTCTAAAATTAATGCTGGGAGACTTAGATTTTCGTAAAGCACACACAGTGGACTGGCTGAGCACCTCCGAATTCAGTCGTTATCTTGCGGATTTAGAGCCAAAAGTCCCTTCGGAAGATGTAATACGGATAGAAAAATTTAATGTCGACCCGATCCGTGAAAAAACCTTCCGATGCTCGGTTATTATTCCTGTCTACGGCCGGCTGGATTTGATCCGCTATCAAATTCACGCGTTTAGTGCATTTCCGAATAACCTGCTAGTGGAATACATATTTTTCCTTGACGATCCGCGTATAGAAAAAGAATTTTTCAGCCTGATCACGCAGCTGGCAAAGTCATTTCCGCTGCCAATCAAGGCGATCCATGCATCGTATAACTTAGGCTTTGGTGCAGCTAACAACACCGCAGTGGTTTATGCGCAGTCCGATCGCATACTGCTGTTGAACTCAGATGTGTTCCCAAAATCACCCGGTTGGTTTGATCAGCTAATGACTACTTTCGAGTCGAAAGCTGATATGGGAATTCTGGGAGCCAAATTATTGTATCCGGATGGAGCCATTCAGCATGCCGGTATGTCGAGTAAAATTTCTCCCGAGTTCCCTAGTATTATCTTGAATGATCACCCCAACAAAGGAATGGCCCCACCGGCTGTCGATCTGAGCCCGGTGGTCGAATGCCAGTTAGTGACAGGCGCTTGCATGATGCTAGACCGGGAGTTGTTCTTGAGCCTCGGTGGTTTTGACAGTCAATATCTCATTGGCGATTTTGAAGATTCTGACCTTTGTCTTCGGGTCTATCAGCAAGGCAAGAAGAATTATCTGCTAAATGATATTGAACTCTGTCACGTAGAGCGTCAATCTCAGAATATCGATACGGTCGACCAATGGAAACAAAATCTGACTTTGTATAATGGTTGGCTGTATACGCGAAGGTGGCAAGTCGAGCTGGAGTTGCCGTTATGAGGTTGTTATTTGTGGTTCACGGTCATCCCCAATACTCGAAAGGTGGCGCTGAGGTTGCTTGTTATAATTTATTTAAAGCGGCGCTCGATGAAGGCCACGATGCATTTCTAATTGCTGGAGTGACGGCACCAACAAAAATCGAGGGCGTTATAGAAAAGATATCCCCCAATGAGTTTTTAGTGGCGAGTCAAACGCCAGACTACTTTTTCTTGCAAAGTGGTGATCCGCAGGCGACATCGGAGTTTGAAAAGCTATTAATTGAATTGAGACCGGAGGTCATACATTTTCACCACTTTATTCATTTGGGGTTGGATTGGCTGGCGTTAGCGAAGGCGACGGTTCCTTCCGCAAACGTTGTTCTGACGCTGCATGAATACTATGCGATTTGTGCAAATAACGGACAGATGGTTGTGCCTGTATCCTATGATCTATGCTCTGAGTCTAATCCTAAGAAGTGCGGCGAATGTATAGGCCGGAATAGCGACGAGATGCTTTTTCGTGAACTTATGTTTAAGGGGTCATTTTCTCGAGTTGACCATTTTGTATCACCGAGTTTGTTTTTAAAAGAGCGTTACGTCGCCTGGGGGCTACCTCCGGATGAGATTTCAGTCATTGAAAATGGGCTAGATTTATCGCTCTATAAGCCCAAGGCTGAGCCACAGAAATCCGTCGGCAGCTTGCGCATCGCATACTTCGGACAAATGACGCCATTTAAAGGCGTCGACATATTACTCGATGCATTATTGTTATTGCCTGAAGAAACATTGCCAAAGATCCAGCTAAAAATTCATGGCGCTAATCTTTCTGTCCAAAGAGATGACTATAAGTCGGTTCTCTCTGGTAAAATCATGCGCTTAGGAAAAACGGTGGAGCTTTGTGGTCGCTATGAGTCACACGAATTCAGCAATTTGGCTGGCTCGGCGGATTACATGGTTATGCCCAGCCGATGGTGGGAGAATTCACCGGTGGTGATTCAGGAAGCAAGAGCGTGTAACATACCCATAATTGTCAGCGATATCGGTGGAATGCGTGAAAAAGTCGTGCCAGGTAAAAATGGATTGTGGTTTGACGCCGGCAGTGCTGTCAGCCTTGCTGCGCTGTTAGAAATGTTAATCGATCAAAGTAATCTAGAATCATTCGAGATAACGGAGCCGTTAGGTCATAAGAAGTCGTTGGCACAACATTTGATTATCTATCAAGGGAAGTAGAGAGAACAATGCGCGTAGGTTATTTTGCTCAAAATTATGGTGTGGTCAACAATCCGCATTCGATGAATATTGATCAACTAATGCATCATACCGGGCACAATACTGGCAACCTGGCTTTTTGGCACGCGGCAAACTTACTCTTTGATGCCGATGAACAGGTTTTGGTAGATTGGGGGAGTACCGCTGATCAACTAAAAGATAAGATTGATTTGTTAGTTATCCCCGCGGCAAATTTTTTGAATCATACATCGAACTTAGAGGCGCAAGCGAAGCTAATAGAGGCGTTGGATATGCCTACAATTTTGATGGGTATTGGAGCGCAATCAGAAACACATACGGAGTTCACTCCATTGACCGATGGCACCAAGCGGTTCTTGCAAGTAGTCGCAGAGCGGACGCCATTTATAGGAGTGAGGGGTGAGTATTCTGCGGATCTATGTCGTCACTACGGTATTAATAACGTGGAAGTATTAGGCTGCCCGTCGATATTAATTAATCCATCAAAGACGCTGGGAGAGACCATCGAGCAGCGAATGTCCCTCCCGGTAGAACGTTTATTAGTCCATGCTTGCTGTTTAAAGGCACCGTTGTTAAAAACTGAAGCAACTCTCTTTAATGCACTGCAGCAATATTCTAGTCGCTATATAGTTCAGCGTCCCCCTGAACTTATAAAAGCGATTTTGGGCCTAGAATTAAACGAAGACGATATGGAATATTTGGAAAAGTTCAGAGGCCATGTGGCAGGACAGCTGGAAATGTCTGAATTCCTTGCTGTTTTAAGGGACAGGGGCGAAAGCTATATGAGCGTACCAGAATGGCTGTCGCGCATGCGCGGTTTCAGTCATGCGATAGGTACCCGCATACATGGGACTTTACTGCCCATCGCTGCAGGTGTTCCTTCGGTTTGCATCTATCAAGATACCCGTACCGATGAGTTATCCGATACGCTGAAAATCCCGCGAATTAGCTATAAAATGTTCAATAAATATAGCTCAAATATGTTAGGAAAATCTCGCGACGCGGTAGATTTTAATCGCATTTTTGACGGTATCGAATTTTCAGGAGAGAAATTTGATTTGAGGAGACGGTCGATTGCTAAAAAGTACACTGATCTGTTTAAGCTTGCCAGCTTAAAATCATCTAGACATTTGGAGTCTATCGCTGAATGAAGAGGGACCTAACACAATACACCCAGCTGATTTGGTACCGTGCTTGGGGGACCCTTCGCTCGCAGGTGAGTAGAACTTATCTAAATGCCTTGTGGTGGATTATCGAACCACTAATCCAAATGTCAGCCTACTATTTTGTGTTTAGTGAATTGCTAAATATGCGCACTGGTGACTATGCTTTCCATCTTTTGGTAGGGTTAGCTGTTGTTCGCTGGTTTAGTTCGGCTTTCTCTGGTGCGGCTACTAGTATCACAGGTGCTTCCGGGCTGATGAATTTAGTGGACGTTCGAAAAATTATCTTTCCTTTAATACAAATAACGAGCCAAACAATTAAGAGTCTGATTGTCTTTTCATTGTTAGTGTTGGCCCTTTTGTTGGCGGGTTATGGTCAAGATTTGGAGGCTTATATGTATCTGCCCGCGGTCATTATTGCAACAGGTTTGTCCATTCTGGGCATATCACTTTGCTATTGCGCATTCGTTCCCTTTGTTGCAGATTTGGCAAATCTTGTCGGAACGGTTCAAACTCTGGTGTTGTTTCTATCAGGAGTTTTTTTCACTGTCGATATGATGCCAGAAAATATCCAGCAGTATTTTTATTTGAATCCTCTGGCATGTGCAATTGAAATGGTGCGAAGTATTATGATCTCCGGAGAAATCCCTAGCATGAGTCTATTGCAGTATGTTGCTACGTTCGGCATAGTGTCCACGGTTCTAGGTTGGCAGATCATTGGTTTTTTTGACAAAGTCTACCCGAAGATTGTAGTTAAATAGGGTTGATAGACAGGATGAATAAAGACTTATCAATTGTTGCAGAAAATGTGAGCTTTTCGTTCGGCAATGCTTCGAGGCTTAGTCTACGCCGCCATCCGCCAGTCTACGTTGCTAGGAATTTAAGTTTTAGTGTTGAGCGAGGCGAAACATTAGGGGTTATTGGCTTTAACGGCGCGGGTAAATCGACGCTGTTGCGCTTGATGGCTGGTATATTGCGTCCTGACCAGGGTGCTATCACCACCAATGGTGTCGCGTGCTTGCTGAGCTTGGGTACAGGCTTTGACCCCAATCTCACCGGCCGAGACAATATCATTACCGGTGGGCTGTTGATGGGGCATCGTCTGAAGTCTATTCAGGAAAGGATGGATCAGGTTATCGACTTCAGTGAGCTTGGGGGTCATATTGATAAGCAGTTTCGAACATATTCTGCGGGTATGCGTGCAAGACTCGCGTTTTCAGTGGGCGTGACACTGACCCCAGAAATACTATTAGTTGATGAAGTTCTTGCCGTCGGCGACGCTCAATTTAGAGAAAAATCCAAAGCTGTAATGATGGAGCGTCTGAAAAGCGATACTACAGTGATTTTTGTTTCACATAGCGAGAGCGAGGTAGAGTCCCTTTGCGACAGATGTCTCTGGATAGATAACGGAGAAATGCGGGGAATTGGACCGTCACATGAAATTGTAGGTATGTATAAACATGCCCGCCGTAAATAAGAAAATCTGCTGCAGCGCAGTATTTCGAGGAGAAATATGAAGAGCAATGGTCCCCATATCATCGGGCTAGGTGCCGGAAGGGCCGGAACAACATATATATATGAATATTTAAAACACCATCCTCAAGTACGCATGAGCGCCATTAAAGAGCTAAACTTTTTTAGCAGTAAAATAGGCTTGTCCGAAGTGGAGTATCAGAAATATTTAGAGAATTTTGATTTTAAAAGCGGGATGGTAGTGGGGGAAATATCCCCATCCTATATCTGGCCTCAAATTCTGGATAATGGCGTAACGGAATTAGAAGTGTTTAGGAATATGAAGAGGCATTTGCCTTTGGATACGATATTATTCTTGGTGTTAAGGAGTCCTGCTGCGAGAGCATACTCTCAGTTTCTTTTTGAGGTAAAGGAGGGGCTAATTCGGACCAATTGTTTTTTGGAAGAATTAAGAAAAGGCAAAGACAGTGAGTTTGCTTTTGTAGGGTGTACTTTTTTAGCAGACGCTATCGAGTTAATGTATCATGAATTGAGGGATTATGAGATCGTTACACTTGTTAATGAAATTGATTTAGGCGGTGCTGAATCCCTAGGATTGAAAAAGATTTCAAATATATTAAATATCGAAGTTATGGGCTTTGATGCAAACGAAAAAATCAATACAACTAAAAAAACGGAATTGTACATACCTGAACATGAGAGTTTAAAGGTTCTTCTAGACGGGACAAACCTGCCTCCTAGCGATGAGGCATCCTCTAAGTGGCTAGAGATTAAACCTGGGTATGTTTATATTAAAACTGGCTGGCACCTGTGGAATAAAATGTTAGGGCCATTCAGTCGCTCGGAGTTAGAAGAATATAGACTGCTGAAAGAGTTTATTTCAGAGGGGATGTCACGTGAAATGGAAGTGCAAATAAACTTAGAAATCTACCGAGATGAAATAGAAAAAACTCAAAAATCAACAGGAATAGATCTATCTTTATGGACATAGCACCGCATAAAATCTTGTTTCCTCAGAGAGTAAATTTGGCGCCGGTTACCGATAAGCGCGGGTCGCTTATTTTTATAGAGAAGGAAAAGTCAATAGGGTTTATTCCAAGACGGATTTATTATATTTATGGAACTTCTGGCCGCGAAACAGTCAGGGGTCTGCACGGGCACAAGAAGCTGCAGCAACTGATGATTGCTATAAGTGGGAGCTTTACTGTTCGCGCTTTCAATGGGCATCAATGGCGTGAATACGAGATGAATGAAAAAGATGAAGGCTTGCTGTTCGGTCCCGGTTTGTGGCGAGAAATTACGAATTTTGACGCTGATGCTGTTTGTTTAGTGATGGCATCTCATGAATATGATCCACTGGATTATATTCATGATATTGAAGAATATAAAAACTACGTTTTAGAGTTGGGTTTATGAGTTCTTTTTCGATTCCGTTTACATATATATCGCCTGGATACACTCAAGACAGAGAAACGATACTGAGTAAAATTGATAAAGTTTTAACTGATGGGCCCTTAATTATGGGGCCGGAGCTTGAGCTTTTTGAACAGACGTTTGCAAAGTATTGTGAGGCTTCTTCTGCTGTAGGTGTTGGGAACGGACTTGACGCGATCACTCTTATTCTGAAAGCTATGGGTATTTCGGCTGGAGATGAAGTGATTGTGCCCAGTCATACATTTATTGCCAGTTGGTTACCTGTGTCGTCGGTTGGGGCAACGGTTGTGCCCGTTGCGACCGACCTCGAGACTTACTGTATCTCGATCGACGCTGCTAAGAAAGCAGTCACTGATCGAACGAGAGCGATTATCGGTGTGCATCTATACGGCCATCCTTTTGAAGCTGTTGAACTGAGAAAATTTTGTGATGAGAAAGGCATTTATTTGGTTGAGGATTGTGCGCAGGCTCACGGAGCAACGCTTGGGGGTCGAAAAGTAGGCAGTTTTGGACATGCGGCTGCTTTTAGTTTTTACCCAACCAAGACTCTTGGTGCAATGGGTGATGCCGGTATTGTCGTAACATCTGATGATCAAATATATAAAAGAATAATGTTGTTGAGGAATTATGGATCCGTCGAAAAATATAATCATGAGATTATTGGCGGAAATTCTCGATTGGATGAGGTGCAAGCGGCATTTCTAAATTGCAGATTAAAGCGTTTAGATAGCGAAAATATGCGTCGTCGGCAAATTGCTACGATGTATAATAATGGCCTAACGTCGCAGGAGTTAGTGTTGCCTTTGGTTGCTAATGGTGCAAATCATGCTTATCACCTATATGTTGTCAGGCACCCCGAAAGGGATAGGCTGCGAGACTACCTTAAAGATCGTCTTGTAGATACATTGATACATTATCCGATACCATGTCACCGGCAGCGGTGTTTCAAAGAACTGGGCATTCAGAAAGATGATTTTCCCTGTGCAAATAAAGCGAGTGCGGAGGTGTTATCTTTGCCTCTATCGCCGTTTCATACGGACGAAGAAATAGAAGTTGTCATTGATGTCATAAATCGATTTTGAAACGTGTATTACAGAAACGGAGATAGATAAATGTCTATTTATAGTAACGCTATTCTAGGTGAAAATATAAAGATCTGGAAAATCGTTGGTCAGGCGTCCAAGGTGTTGCACAAGAAAAAAGGACACCCTTCGATCCTTGGCGCTGGCATTTCCAGTGTGGTTATGCTACTAGGGGATTACTGGAAATAATGGATGAAAAACGACTATGTTGATTGATATAATTATCCCGTGTTTCAAGACTAAGTATTTGCGAAATCTGCTTGATTGTTTGTCTAATCAAAGAAAACATATTGGTCAAATTTTAATTGGAATTGATAACCCATACTGTGTAATTGATTCGATAGTTGCCAGTAGTGGCGTAGCCGACTGCACGCGGGTTTTCCCCAACGCGGAGCAGATTGGACCGTCGGCTACGGTTAATGAGTTAATGCAGTACGTAGAAAGCGCCTGTGTTCTTATGCTATCGGATGATGATTTGCTGTCTAATGATTTCCTAAAAGAAAGAATCCCGCTTTTAGATCAATTTGAAATAGTTTCTTCATATCCGGCTCTAATAGACAAGTTTGGTACGGATATAACATCGGATTTTCCTTCGCCCTTTAAGTTACTTGATGAGAGTATGTCGAGCGCAGATGTTGGTAAGTCATTGATCAATGATGCCAATTTTTTGTGTATGCCGGGTACCATCATGCGGACATCAATTTTTCGAGAATTCCAGTATTATGGTGAGAATTTACTTGGTCTCCAAGATTTTGAGTTTTGGCTGTGGGCATTTGGGTCTGGAAAGAAAATCAAGCAAATAGATGATTCTAAAGTTCAATATCGCCAGCACGATGAAAACCTATCAAACATGTATGTTGGTCGTATTTGGACTGAATACGGCTTTGCAATTCGTTCGGCTCTGAGGAAGCTCAAAGCAAAGGATTTGTCACGATTATATCCGGAAAGTCTGGCTTGGATGCAGCATAACCAAGTTGATACAGGTGTTGTTATAGCGTATCTCATGTCCAGTCATATTCGTCCCGAAGTGAGATATTTGGCAATCCTTGATCTATTTGAGTTTTACAATCGAAAAGAATTTCGGTCGATGATGAAAGCCAATTTCAATATAACCTTGCATGTTCTTCATCGCCAACTAAGTAAGTATTCTGTCGGTGATTTCAAGACTTAATTGCCCTTTTGGTAAAGTATATCATATGTCTAAAAAATGGAAAAAATTTGGATCTGTTGCTTCTAAGACAAGGCAGCCGACCGCTAGAGAAAAGCCAGCGTCTAGGATAGAACGACTTGCAAAAAGTCAGTTTGATATCGAATATTATCGTGAGCAATACCAGATAACCGGTTTAGATACGGACGTTGATTATTATTCACATTATTTAGATTCTGGAGACAAAGCTAATTTCTGTCCATATCGAGGATTTAATCCGCTTTATATTCGTCATGGTCAAAATAATTGGGATTATTCGAAAACAGCGTTGGAAATCCTGCTGGATGGGGGTGTGAAGTCGGATCGGCCCGATAACGATGCTGATCGAGATACCATGGAAATATTTTCTTTTCTCGCGGTTACTAAAGACTGGTTCGATATTTCAGTAGTTGAGAATTATTGCGAGCGAATATACACCTCTACCGGAGAGGCCATCAGTGTTTATATGCATCATATGATGCCTCTGTTCCTCGCACCTAATAAGTGGTTTTTCCCGAGTGGATACTCAGCAATGAATCTAGACCTATTCAAGGCGACAGTTAATCCGATTAGCCACTATATTCTTCACGGAATACATGAGTATAGATCTATACCAGCAAGATTGAATGACGAACGTCTTAATTTTTCCTTTTTCCAATTCACTGATCTAATGCCAGAGTTTCATGTCGATCCAACCCAATACCGCATCACATCGGAATTTGTTGAAAAATTGGAACCTCTTGATAGCCAAGATGAAATCTCACCCGGAGTTTCTTTGATACATCACTCGGGGAAATATTTACTCGGCGGTACTCGTTGCGTCTTTTCCGATTCGGGAGGAAAAGTCACACATTATTTCTTAGAATATTTGAATTCGATGAATGTAAAAAATGTTACATTTAAAACGTCTTCTATTGAGAAAATTGACGCGAAAAATATTGCCGTCGATGTTTCGGTTCCAAAAGATGTTAGCTTCAAAAAAGCCGTCAATCTGATGAACGAATACGACAGAAACTATTTTCACTTTGCGGTGGAAGTTTGCTCAATTTTATATTTCCTTGAAGCTCAAAATATTTCGTCAGATTATGTTCTACTGTTGTCAGATGACCTGCACCCTAATTTCTTCGAGTTGTTTGATATTATCGTAAAGGATACTCCTTACAGCTATGTGAAATTGTCTCGCGGAATTTTGGCTCGAGTTGGCGATCTAATAGAGGTTTCTGGTCACGCGCAAATTTTGGATATTTATGAAACGCGTCCAAATGATGAAGACATATTTATCTCAGAAGAAGCTATTCGCTACGTTAGAAATAAGGTATTAAAAGAACTGAATATTAACCCAGTAGCCAGCAATAGTCTGTATTTGAAGCGTCAATCCGGTTATAGAAATTTAGCGAACCAACGTGAGTTAGAAGAACATCTATTGATAGAAAATTTTCAGTCTATTTCGGTAGAAAATTATTCGATCTACTTGCAAGTTCTTCAGTTATCGAGGGCTCATGTGATAGTAGCAGCGACAGGAGCCGCGTTAACGAATATTCTGTGGATGCCAGAAGGGTCAAATGTAGTTGTGTTGCAGTCCGATCATAAAAGTATCAACATAAAATTTTGGGGCATTCTATGTGCGGCACTAAATATCAACTTTTATGTTTTAACTGGTCCAAGATTGGGAGTGGTAACAGGCAAATATGGTGTTCACGACGATTTCGATATTGATATAAATGAGTTGAAAGACTTGCTTTTGACTCTCAAGTAAAATCTTTATGTGGGTTCGTCTTTTGAGATTTCAAAGTTGGGCGCCTTTTATATATTTTTCCGGTACTCATTGGCTCCCAAATAATATCAAAGCGTTCTATCAATTCGCGAAAGTCTATTATGAGTAACTGTCGATCTAAGCCGATTTATACTTCATATCTACTAATAATTAAGCACATATAGTATAAGATATTAATTTTTTTTGGAGAACATTGTGTATTAGATTCGATGTGCCTGTTCTTTGACAAATCTTTGTGTTTGAAGGAGTCTTTGTTTGAATAACTGTCTGGGAACGATTGCAGCTCAGCCCCTAGATATTCAGTTTACTATTGGTTTAGATAGTGTTGGAAAAGTGGCGGTATATTGAACGAATCGATGCGAGGACAATGGTCGACATGTGCTGTTGTTATTGTCAACTACAATGGCGGGGATCATCTATTAGCTGCACTAGACGGCCTCAGTCAGCAAACTAGAGTGCCTGACCGAGTAGTAGTTATTGACAATGCCAGTGCCGACGGTTCCGCTGTAGAGGCACAAAACCAATTTCCAAATTACATATTTCATTTTTTAGACGTCAATACAGGTTTCGCAGCAGCGAATAACTTAGCAATAGCTGAATTATTGGGTTTTGGTTACATTGCTTTACTCAATCCTGACGCGGTTCCTGAGAAAGACTGGTTGAGCAGTTTGTTGGGCAGTGCGCGAGAGTTCCCTGATTGTGGGGCTTTCGCTTCGAGAATGTTGTGTGCGGATGATCCAACTCTACTGGATGGGGCGGGAGATATCTACCACATCAGTGGCTTGCCTTGGAGACGATTTCATCGTAAGAAACTAGAATACAATTTAGATGCCACCAAAGTCGTTTTTGGCAGTTGTGCCGGTGCAGCGCTTTACAAAATTGACGCTATTGAGTCGGTAGGCTTCTTTGATGAGGATTTCTTTTGCTATGTCGAGGATGTCGATCTAGGTTTTCGTTTGCAGCTTGCCGGATACGGTTGCCGGTATGTGCCAGATGCAGTCGTAACCCATGTTGGCTCGGCGACTACGGGCTTGAATAGCCCTTTTTCGATTTACCATGGACATAGAAATTTGGTTTGGTCCTATGTAAAAAATATGCCTGGGATTCTGTTCTACTTATTCTTACCACTACATATTTTGCTGAATGTCTCTAGTATCGCTTTTTTTGGGCTTAGGGGAGATATGGGCCCTATTTGCAGAGCAAAATGGGATGCGATTAAAGGTTTACCGTTAATGTGGCGAAAGCGGAGAGATATTCAGAAGAGGCGGTCAGCCTCTGTCTTGGATATTTTGAAATTGATGGATAAAAGGTTGATCAAGTTGCCTAGCGGTTTTTCTAGGAAAAATAAACAGTAGAACCATGCCCTACAAATCGTTCTTTGAATATAGTCGCTCGGTTTTTTTTCGGGCGGAAAAAAAATAGAACGTAACCAGTGATCGCAAGAAATAGATCCAGTGCCGGAGTCCTTTTTTTGTCGTTTCGCCGCCGTAATGGATGACCTTAAAGTTTGAATCAACAATAGCCTTGTGGTGCTGAAGAATTCTCAGAGAAAGATCATAGTCTTCAAAATACAAAAAGTAATCTTTACTAAAGCCGCCTATCTGCACAAGTGCACTCGATCGGCACAACATGGCACAGCCTGAAAATACAGCTTTTTTTCCACTATTGATTGTCTCGTCAACTGGCACGCTGTTGATTTTATTGATTCTTCTTGAAAATAAATTCTGGATGCTCTGGGGTGCTAATGAACGAAGGAATATGTCGAATATTGATAAATCGTTGTAGTGTGAGCGAGCTGGTGATCCACGTTCATCAATGATCATTGGGGCAATCAGGCCAATATTGCTATTTTTTTCGAAATTGGACAGAGCATTATTGAGCGACCCGCATTGAATAAGTAGGTCTGGATTGAGAATAAGGTGGTAGTCGGATTGAGACTGAAAAATAGCTAGGTTGTGAGCTTGTCCAAAACCGATATTTTCGTCAAGAGTTATGAGCGTGAATGTGATGGCTTCGTAATTTCTGCGAAAATTTGACACGAGTCCGTGAAGCTTCTCTCGATAGTACAAATTACTAAAGTTTTCAACGATAAAAACACGATCGAACCCGATACTACCTAGTGATTCGACCGTTTGTATCTCCCTCACTAAGCTGAGCAAGGTATTCCGTAATACCCCGATGTCGGAATTGAAGGTTACCAGAGACACCACAACTCGTTTTTTCTTAGGTCGGCTTACTGTCATTAACTTGCACCTTCCGCAATAAGTCCTGCATCATTTTTGTAACAAAAGATCAACATCGGGGTATAAGCCAACGTGACGGTAACAAAAAAGTATGAAGGGTCTGCTGCCGTTAAATACGCCAATGGGAAGAGCCATGATAAGGTAAATATAGAATAAAGAAGGGTCGCTGATTTATGCTGTTGCTGTGCGGGGGATACTTTTTGATAGGCGTGCAGTCTATGCGGTTCCCTCCAGTTTTGACCGGTAAATATGCGGGCTATTAGTGTCCAGGTGGCGTCACCAATAAACGTGGCTAGGATGATAATCCAGAACCAAATTGACAGCGCTTCTGCTGTTATCAAAGCTAGGATGCCAAACGACATGCCAAGATAGGTACTCCCGACATCGCCCATAAAAAGCTTAGCAGGCGACCAATTCCAAATAAGAAACCCCAAGACTATGGAAAACAGCAGTGTCACTAGCTTAGCGTGATCGGTCTCACCCATAAGATAGAGAGTTATTCCACTTGCCATCAATACACACAGTGCCTCTGACGTGGCGATGCCGTCGATGCCGTCCATAAAATTGTACAAATTGGTCAGCCAGACTATTGCGATTATAACTATTGGAAGCGTGAGGATGTGGTTGAGGTCGAGGGTGTGGCTTGCAGAAACTGCCACGCTTGGTAGTGGCGAAAGCAGTATGACGGCTGTAAAGGAGGCCAGAATATGAGCTGAAAACCTGAGTCCCTTTGACACATGCCCTTTATCGTCCATGTAACCGGTAATGGCGACGATAGCCCCCGCGATGATTAGAGCGAGCCCTTGTTTGAGGCTGAGCATATCGAGCGCTGCTGCTAAAATCCATATCGATGTGGCTAGTATCACTATGACAATCCCGCCACCTCTGGGAGTGGGTGTGCTGTGAGAACTCCGATGATTGGGCGTGTCCATTAATCCGGTTCGAGTTGCATAGTGGACAAATGCCCACGTTCCGGCAGCGCTGGCAGCAAACAAGACAAGCCACAACAAAAAGAAAGAATATAGGGCCATATGTCTATTCGTAGAGGTTGGATGGCGTCTGAGCTTTCGGCTGCCAACGGACGGTATTCAATGTATGGTTAATATCGACTTCAAGGTTGCCAAAAAGTCGTTGATACAGATATTTTAATTTTGGAGTTTTACTCATTATCGCTCGCATAAATGTTGGCATGCGAAAGAGTAACACTCTTTTTCCCCCATTGTTTGCCAGTGATTTTACAATTTCGGTGGTGGACATCGCTGCGCCATCCGATACTAATAACGTCTCGTTTGACAACCCTGGTGTGAGTAAACATTGATAAATCAGTGATGATAAATTGTGTAGGCTAACGATGTCACGACGATTGCCGCTGTTTGCTAAGGGCAGCGGTAGGTGCCATGAAATGGCATTGCTAAGCATTTGAATATTGCCTCGCGAGTGCCGGTCAAGAATTAGCGGCGGACGGATGATAATAAGATCAATGCTACTGTTTAGGCAGTCTTTTGATAAAGCTTGTTCGGCTCGTAACTTACTTCGCCCATAATGGTCCTGTGGAGTTGGAGGGTCGGTGTGTCTGAAGGGCTTGTCGATAGTATATTCTCCATTCACCTTAATACTACTTAGGTAGACAAAGGTTTGAATACCGGCCTTCGCAGCAGCTTTGGCCATTGCTCGTGAGAGCTCAACATTTACCTTAGAGTAATCGCTATATGTTGCCGTCGGCGAGTGAGTCAGGGCTGCCAGATGAACAATTGCTATACATCCATCTATCAGACCACTGGCTTTTTCGATATCACTAAAATCGGCGAGTATCAGGTTGCTGGCCCCCTCGATATTACACGCCTTCCTAGTGATGGAGACGACTGATATACCTTTGGATATCAGGTAGATACATAGGTGGCGTCCTACTAACCCATTGGCTCCTGTTACCGCAATTTTCATTAACTTTTCTTTAAATAGGTTGCTGAAATCACGAGTTAGTCCTATGGTTACGATTACTAGTCTTCGTTGCATCAATGATATTTATAACTGTCAACATATGAAACGATGTGTAGTAGGCAATATCTTAGCATTTGTTGCCAATGGTAGAGCAACTATTCGGTCCTTAGGGCTATAGTTTGTATTTTTGTCTACTGGCTAGGCTCCGGCGCTGACCTCGTCTTTGCCGTTTTTTTCGCCTAAATGGTCGTCAGATAAACATCGATTTAGATTAGAATAAAAATCGCCGCTTTGCTGTATAGTGTATAAAAATCGCGTGTCGTTAAGTTTGAAAAGGAAAAGTCAAACAAGGATGAGGCTCTATGGATAGTAAGCTCGGCCAAGAACGCTGGTTCGTCAGGATGAAACGGTATCTAATGCAAAATCTATCGTCAAAATTTTCAGTTTCCCGTCAATGGAAACAATCGGCTTTATTAACGCTGGACCTACTCTTCATTCCGCTGGCGATATGGCTCGCTGTGGTTGTCCGCTGGGGGGGGATGGCCTACCAATTTCAGGTTGTTGACTTCGTCGCTATTGTGATAACAATGGTTGCCAGTGCCGCCTATTTTCTCCGTATCGGATTATATCGAGCCATCATCCGCTTTATGGGTCAGCAGGCTATTCTTACTATTATTAAGGGAGTTACCGCCTCTGCAGTCATTCTTGCCATTGCGGGGTTTCTGACAAAAAGCGGGATTCCCCGTTCAACGCCTGTTATTTATTGGGCTACAGGACTTTTTCTGATTGGGGGCTCACGGCTGTTGGTGAGGTCGTTTTATCATGGTGTTATTCGTGCAAATGGTGACAAGGTCATCATTTATGGTGCCGGTGCCTCTGGGCGGCAATTGTTAAATAACTTATTGCACAATGGAGATTACAATCCGGTTGCCTTTGTTGACGATGGGCCCAAATTAAAGGGCGGTGTCATCAATGGTGTTTCTGTGTATAGCACTCAGCAGTTGCCAGAACTGGTTAGCAGTTTTGACATCAGCTACGTCCTACTGGCGTTACCTTCCGTTAGTCATCAGCGGCGACGCGAAATAATCGATGATTTAGAAGGTTTGTCAGTTCATGTTAAAACAGTCCCTGGTTTTTCTGAGTTAATGTTGGGTTCGGCCAAGGTTGGTCAACTACAGGATATCGATCTCGAAGACTTGCTGGGAAGAGACCCGGTCTCACCTGATGTGGAATTAATCGATCGCTGTATTCGTGACAAAGTGGTGATGGTAACTGGTGCAGGGGGTTCTATCGGTTCTGAGTTGTGTCGGCAAATTGCTCGCTGCCAGCCCCGTGAGTTGGTGTTGTTAGATATTTCGGAACATGCTCTCTACCAGGTTTCGACAGAGCTGAAGAGGGATAATAGTCATAACATTTCCGTTATTCCCTTATTGGGAATGGTCCAAAACCAATCGAGAATGGAAACCATATTTAAAGAGTTTAAAGTGGAGACCGTGTACCATGCCGCTGCCTATAAGCACGTGCCGATGGTGGAGTTTAATGTTGTTGAAGGTGTTTATAACAACGTATTTGGTACCCTTTCGGCGGCACGGGCTGCGATGAAGGCCGGGGTAGAAAACTTTGTGCTGATTTCCACCGACAAAGCGGTCCGTCCTACCAATATGATGGGTGCGTCAAAACGCATGGCTGAGTTAATACTGCAGTCGTTTGCTAAACGGTATGACGGTACACGTTATAGTATGGTCCGCTTTGGTAATGTCTTAGGATCCTCTGGTTCCGTCGTGCCACTTTTTCGGCGCCAGATTGAAGACGGCGGACCGGTGACCGTTACGCACAAAGATATTATCCGCTATTTCATGACAATTCCTGAAGCGGCGCAATTGGTGTTACAGGCCAGCACGATGGCCAAAAGCGGCGAGGTTTTTGTGTTGGATATGGGAGAGCCGGTGCGTATCGTTAATCTGGCCCAGCGTTTGATTCGATTGATGGGCTATGAAGTTAAAGACAGCGCTCATCCAAAGGGTGACATTGAAATCAAATATACCGGTTTGCGCCCCGGTGAAAAACTGTATGAAGAGTTGTTAATTGGTGAAAATGCATCGGGAACCGGTCACCCCAAAATAATGCAAGCGGCAGAGGCTATGTTAGACGATGATGCCATCGACCAATATACGTCGGAGTTAAGGGACGCATGTGACGCCAATGATTGCGATCAAATTCAACAAATATTGCAACTGGCGGTAGCAGAGTTTAATGCCAAAGATGGAATTTCAGATGCAATTTGGAAGCGACGATTGGACAACGGATTAGTGATTGCCACTAACGATAAGGTCGTGAATATAATTTCCCCAAAAACGATCTGAATCATTGTTGGTTTGCCTTTGTTTGCGGCGCTTATTCGTGTTGATGAGTAACTCAGGAGCGCGGCCATTGTGATCCGTTGGCTTATCTGGTTATCTTTCAGTAAAAACTGTCGGGCATCATCTTTACAATCTAGGTATGTTCGCATCCCACGCTGATCTTTTAAATAACCCGCAAAAACTGCTTTTGATTCCATGGCTGTAATAACGCGTCAGCGTACCGGCGACACCGTTTATTAAACTAACTACAGAGTTTACTGGGGTGCTGGATTTAGGCTGCCTGCAGGGGTAGAATTCTGCCGTTCAGTTAGATTGTTTGCTGTACTGCCCACTATTGATTCTGTATTGATCGGGTAAATTGTAATCCGTCCAATAAGTTAGTTGATAATTTGCATGCGGGTTAATGGTCATCCAGTATGACATTGATAGGTTAGAGTTATGCAGGCTGACAACGCAATTGTTGCAACTGATTTAATGCCGAGTTCTCCTGCGGATACTACCGAGCTGATCGGCGAACAACGCTATTCCGCCTCACAGAAATCGCTAAAAATATGCCTGCTGGGTTACCGAAGTCAGCCCTATGGCGGTGGTCAGGGCATTTACATTAAATATTTGAGTAAAGCGTTGGTTGACGCGGGCCACCAGGTGGACGTTATTTCTGGCCAGCCCTACCCTCATATAGACCCGCGGGTCAATTTGATCAAAATGCCGGGAATGAACTTATTTGAAACCGGACTGGGTTCCCTTCGTCCTCATCACTTAATGTCGATGACCAATATCATTGAATGGACCGGCAAGTTAACCGGCGCCTTCTCTGAGCCTCATTGTTTTGGTCGTCGAGTTTTTAAGTACTTGAAACGTTATGGACGCCACTACGACATCATTCATGACAATCAATGTCTTAGCTGGGGCATGCTAAAACTGCAAAAACAAAGGTTCCCGTTGGTATCGACGATCCATCATCCGATCACTAGTGACCTTCAAATAGCACTTAACGCCGCCTCTGATTGGAAAGAACGGTTGCTTATTCGGCGGTGGCACTCGTTTCTGACCATGCAGAAAAAAGTCTCGCGGCAGTTAGACAATGTGGTGACGGTTTCTCAGCGTTCGCGCCAGGACATCGCCCATGCGTTTGATATTCCTGCCGATCGTATTAACTTGGTTTATAACGGCATTGATACCGCGGAGTTTCGGCCAATGCCTGAGGTGGCGCGCAAGCCGTTTCGGATTATGGCGACGGCCTCCGCCGATGCTCCGCTGAAGGGTGTTAGGTATTTACTGGAGGCACTGGCAATACTGGCAATTGAGTACCCTGCTATTGAGCTATTATTGGTGGGTCAGCCCCAGACCGGCGGCGACACCGAAGCACTTATTCGTAAGCTACAATTACACGATCGGATTCGCTGTGTTAGTGGTATTTCCACCGAGCAACTGGTTACCTACTATGCCGAGGCACAGCTGGTTGTCGTGCCGTCAGTTTACGAGGGTTTCGGTCTGCCTGCAGGTGAAGCGATGGCCTGCGGCGTTGCGGTTGTTTCAACGGATGGTGGCGCTTTACCAGAGGTTGTGGGTGATGCAGGTATTCAAGTGCCGGTTAAAGACGGTGCGGCTATAGCCAGGGCAGTTGCCGTTTTATTGAATGACGATCTCAAACGAGAGAGGCTGGCACTAGCGGGGCGTAATCGTATCGAGGCACTGTTCTGCTGGACTAAGGCGGCAAGCCAAATGACGGATTATTACCAGCAAGTGTTAGGGAAGGCGACAGTCAATGCAGACGGTTAATTTTAAACACTTTCCATTGCAGGCCGGAGAAACTGTTCTCGATCTGGGCTGTGGTGAAGGCCGCCATGTGATATTGGCCTATCTTGAAGGGGATGTGATCTCCATTGGTGTTGATCTTAGCCTTGAGGATTTGCGGACCACTCGGGATAAAGCTCAGGCTTTTTTACAGCCGGGTAATGCCCATAAGAGTTTTGGTTTGTCGGCGGCGAATGCACTGCAGTTGCCATTTGCTGACAATACCTTTGATAAAGTCATGTGTTCAGAAGTGTTGGAACACATCCCAGATTACCAAGGGGCGTTAAAAGAAATTGAGCGTGTTCTCAAGCCGGGTGGCTTATTTTGTGCCAGCGTACCGCGCCACTGGCCGGAGAAAATCTGCTGGCTTTTCAGTGAAGCTTATCATCAGGTAGAGGGTGGCCACTTGCGTATATTTAATGCCGGCGAGCTTAAACAACAAATAGAAACACTGGGTTTTCACGCTTTTCATCAGCATTGGGCTCACGCCTTGCACTCGCCCTTTTGGTGGTTGAAATGTATCTTCTGGAAAACTCAGGACAGTAATTGGGTGATAAAAAAATATCATCGTTTTTTGGTATGGGATTTAATGGATAAACCGGTGTTTACGCGAACGCTGGAAAAAATACTGAACCCCATTATGGGTAAAAGTGTGGTGTTATATTTTCGAAAGGAGGCGAATTAATGAGTGGCGTCTTTCTTTCGAAAGGTTTTTTTCCGGCGGACTTTTTCCGCCCTACGGTTGGTTTTATTCTCAGCTGCCAGCAGCCCGATGGATCTATTCCCTGGTTTGAGGGCAGTTATGCTGACCCCTGGGATCATGTTGAGTCTGCCATGGGTTTGAGTATTGGTGGCGAATGGGCGGCGGCAGAATTTGCTTACCAGTGGCTGGCGGATACTCAGCTTGAAGACGGTAGTTGGTGGGCCGCCTACAAGGCGGGCGAAATAGAAAATGGCGATCGTCGGGAAACAAACTTTGTTGCTTATGTTGCTACTGGCGTGTGGCATCATTTTTTAGTGACTGAAAATCGCGAATTTTTGGAAAAATTGTGGCCGGCTGTTGAAAAAGCGATCTCCTTTGTACTGAAACTCCAATCCGAGCACGGTGATATTCAATGGGCTGTGACAGCCGATGGAACGCCTAAAGAAGATGCCCTGATTACCGGCTGTTCTTCCATTTACAAAAGCCTTGAGTGTGCCATTAACATAGCAGTAACCCTCGATCACGACAGCAGCGCATGGAATGACGCTCGTGACATGTTAGGCGACGCGTTACGTAATAAGCCGGAACGTTTTGACCGCACCTGGGAAAGTAAGGCCCGTTACTCGATGGACTGGTTTTATCCTATTTTGACCGGTGTTATTTCAGGCCCGCAGGCGCAGGCTAGAATTAAAGCGCGGTGGGATGAATTTGTTGAGCCAGAGTTGGGCTGCCGCTGCGTGGCGGATGAACCTTGGATAACTATTGCAGAGTCTTGTGAATTAACCTTAGCGTTGCTGGCTGCGGGTGATCACGCACGGGCGGTTACTGTTTACAGTTGGTTACATCAATGGCGACTGGATGACGGATCGTATTGGACGGGATACCAGTTCGCTGAAGCTGTGTTGTGGCCCGATGAAAAACCGACCTGGACCGCCGGGGCCATCTTATTAGCGGCCGATGCTCTGACAGAGCACACGTCAGCGAGTAGCTTGTTTACAGAAGTCGACTTGCTTGAGCAAGTACTCAGCAAGCCGCCTGTTCAGGCGTCTAAAAAGTTATAATCGTCGTAACAACCCCAGCGTGTTTATCACATCGATTTCTTCAAATAATCCAGAGGCGATGGCCAATCGATAGATAGTTATCGGTGCTTGGCCACCCTCCGAAGGATTTGGAAACAAGTCATGAATGGCCAAAGTTCCGCCTTGTATTATATGACCGGCCCAGCTTTGATAATCTGTCATTGCTGCCTCCATACTATGGCCGCCATCAATAAAAACCATGGATAGCGGCGTGCTCCAGCCGCGACTGGCAAGGCCTGACGATGCCACAATGGGTATAACGTTTTCCTCCAGCTGAGCCTCCCGCATATTCCTGCGAAACTCCTTAAAGGTGTCAACTAAACCTGCGCTACCATCAAACAAATCGGGGTCGTGATATTCTTCACCCAGCTGATGTTCTTCAGAGCCTCGATGATGGTCTAATGCGTACAACACGCCACCGGAGGCTTTGCAGGCGCTACCTAAATAAATAGTCGATTTACCGCAGTAGCTGCCAATCTCCATGATGGGTGCTTTTTTGGAGGCGACTAATGCTGCTTGATAAAGCGCAGCTGCTTCATCGTCAGCTAAAAACCCTTTAACTTGATGCATATCAACGGGCAATATAATGGGCAGTGGTGTGCGCATGGATGCACTCTCTATTGAGGTTAAAAAACTGCGGGCACGATAGCGGATTTAATGACGGCGAGCAATAATAGTGAGGGTGATACGCTTTCAACATTTCGTCACTCCGCGCGACTATCTGCTGTGATATGATTCTTTACGTGGCGATTAGGCCAATAACGTTCTCCAGGAAATTCATCATTATGAAACTGTCGATGCCCCGTTTTGATCATGCTCAGGTGTTAGTTGTGGGCGATGTGATGCTGGACCGTTACTGGCATGGTGGCACCTCTCGTATTTCTCCTGAGGCGCCGGTCCCTGTGGTGAAGGTAGAGCAAGTGGAGGACCGTCCTGGCGGTGCTGCAAATGTTGCACTAAATATTGCTGCCCTCGGTGCGGGAGTGTCCTTAAGCGGTCTGGTGGGGCGCGATGAAGCCGCAGACGCATTGGTTGAAACAATGGCTGCCGCGAATGTGCACAGTGAATTGCACAGTGTGGATACGCAACCAACAATCACTAAGCTGCGAGTTATGAGCCGGCATCAGCAATTGTTGAGAATGGATTTCGAAGAAACTTTCTCGCCGGAGGATGCACAGGTTTTAGTACAAAAGTCTCAGCAGTTGCTGGGCTCTGTCGGTGCATTAATTTTGTCGGACTATGCCAAGGGCGCGCTCGCTGATCCTGTGCTGTTAATTGCCGCCGCCAAAAAGGCTGGGGTTCCAGTTCTGGTGGATCCAAAAGGCGCGGATTTTTCTCGTTATCGGGGAGCCACCTTATTAACCCCTAACCTACACGAGTTTGAAGCGGTTGTTGGTCCCTGTGCTAATGAGAAGGAGCTGGTGAGCAAAGGCGAACAGTTAATGGCCGATTACGATTTGACCGCACTACTCATTACCCGGGGCGAGCACGGTATGACGTTGCTGCGGCCTGGCGTGCCCGAGTTGCATTTGCCGGCAAGGGCCCGAGAAGTGTTTGATGTTACCGGTGCCGGCGATACCGTCATTTCAGTGCTGGCAGCGTCATTGGCGGCTGGTGAAGCCTTACCGCAGGCGGTAGCGCTGGCCAATTTGGGGGCTAGTATTGTTGTGGCAAAATTGGGGACAGCTGTAATTAGTACCCCTGAACTCCGTCGTGCTATTCAAGCCGAGCAGGGGTCAGAGCGTGGCGTTCTTAGCTTGGAGCAATTGCAGGTAGCGTTGGAAGACGCCCGCGCCCATGGGGAACGAGTCGTGTTTACCAATGGCTGTTTTGATATTTTGCACCCGGGTCATGCGGGCTATTTAGAGCAGGCCCGCGAGCTAGGGGACCGCTTAGTTGTTGCTGTTAATGGCGACGACTCTATTAGTCGATTGAAAGGCCCTGGTCGGCCAATCAACCCGGTCGACAGCCGAATGGCATTGCTGTCGAAGTTGGAATCCGTTGATTGGGTTATTTCCTTTGACGACGATACCCCCGCACATTTATTGGAAGTTCTAAAGCCCGATATTCTTGCCAAAGGTGGTGACTACAACAAGGAAAACGTGGTGGGCTGGGAACTCGTCGAAGGCTACGGTGGAAAAGTTGAGGTGCTGACCTTGTTTGACAGCTTTTCGACAACTTCAATTGTTGAAAAAGTTCTCGAAAAAAATCGCTAAGTGTTTTTATCCGCGAGGCTCACATGATGCGGGCCTTGCCCTGCGACAATTTGTCACAATCGACCGCTCGCAAAAATCGTTAGAATAAACCCCTATCACTTGTGCACGGGTTTATCTATGTTGTTCAAATCACCCTTCGAATGTAAAACGCTGTTGTTACCGCTGTCGGTGTTATTTGCAGTGACGCCATTAGCGGCGATTGCAGACCACACCGATCCGGAAGAATTACTGGTTGTTGCTTCTCAGGATCGACGGCAAATTGATGTTGCCGATACGGTCGAGATAACAGCTGATTCTGCAACTTTGCTGCGCAAAGCGCCGGGAGCCAATGTTAACGGTAATGGTCCCTTAACCGGTATTCCCCAATATCGTGGCATGTATGGTGATCGGATTAATATTGAGGTTAATGGCACCACACTGAGTTCTGGCGGACCTAACTGGATGGACCCTCCGCTAAGTTATGCGCCGGCTGCACAGCTTGAATCGCTTGAGATTTATCGTGGTATCGCTCCAGTTAGCGCCGGCCAAGAAACTATTGGCGGAGCTATCAATGCAAAAACTTGGTCAGGAGATTTTTCCAGCAGTGATGCAATTGTCAGCAGTGGTCGTGTTCGATTCGGTGGACAATCAGTGAATAATGGGTCATTGGCAAGCGCTGCGGTTGTTGCGGCCAATCGGCAGCATCGCGTCAAGGTTTCGGCGTTAACCGAGCAGGCTGATGATGCTGAATTTGCCGATGGCGACATCGTACCCTCCGAATATAATCGGCAGCGCTATGATATTGGTTATGGTTTTAAAAACAATGGCCACACCTTGCAAGTCGACGTTGGTCGTAATGAAACCAATGGTACCGGCACCGCTGCACTGCCTATGGATATTCAATATATTGATAGCGATTTGGGAAGCATTAGGTATCAGTTGCAACGAGACGACTGGTCAGTCAGTGCCAAAGTGTATTACAGCGATATAGAACACGGTATGACCAACTACGAATTAAGACCGGCACCAGCAATGGCAGCTATGCGGCGGCGTAATATTGCCACCGGCGATAACTTTGGTTTTAACGTCGTGACAGAATTGAACGATGAGCATGGCGCTTGGCGCTTTGGCATTGATGCGCATGGAGAAGAACACAACTCGAACATCGACAATCCCAATGCGCCGATGTTTTTCGTTACTGCTTTTAATGATGCACAGCGAGATATTTTCGGCGTTTTTGCAGAGCGCAGCTATACCTTTAATAAACAGTGGTTGGGCGAATTTGGGCTGCGCTACAATCGTGTAGAAATGGATGCCGATGAAGTTGATGGTACGCCTGCTATGATGCCGGCGGGTATGATGTTACGAGACAATTTCAACAAGGCACAGCGCCAACGCAATGACGACAATGTTGATTGGGTCGCAAAAATTTATTATCAAGCCGATAAAAATGCTAGCTATTCTTTAGGGGCCGCTAGAAAAACGCGTTCGGCGTCTTACCAAGAACGATATTTGTGGCTTCCCTTACAAGCGACTGGTGGATTAGCCGATGGCAGAACCTACACGGGAAACCTTGACCTTGATCCCGAAGTTGCTCATGAGATTGAGTTAGGTGTTGATTACCAGCAGGGTCCACTGCGGTTTTCTCCGCGACTTTTCTATCGCGATGTGAACAACTATATTCAGGGAACACAATCCAGTGATCTGGCAGCGATGATGTTTGTCAATATGATGAACGCGATGAATGGCACTAGTAATCAAGCTCCGTTGCAGTTTAACAATGTTGATGCAGAGTTTTATGGTGTTGATATGGACTGGAGCTACACCATTGATGAACGCTGGTCGGTTAGCGGTATTGTCAATTATGTTCGCGCAAAGCGCGATGACGTGAGTGATAATCTCTATCGAATTGCCCCCTTAAATGGTGTAGTCGCGTTGAACTACCTAAAAAATGACTGGTCGCTGACTATTGAGTCGATGCTCTATGCCAAGCAAAATAAAATATCCGAAACCAACAGTGAGCAAGAAACATCAGGTTATGGTTTGCTGAATGTTAAAGGCTACTGGCAGTTGAATAGCGAGTGGCGCTTGGGTTTTGGCGTTGACAATCTATTGGACAAAAAATATCAGGACCATTTGGCGGGCTACAATCGTGCTGGTAGTAACGCCGGCATTGCTAACGGCGCAAGATTACCCGGCTATGGCAGGAATATGTTCGCGCGAGTCGATTACCAGTGGTAGTTACTCAGCCAAACTTTTTTCAACTGCCGCGACATTTTCTTGTAGGTGTTGCGGATTAATCGTACCAACGATGACACTGCTGACACCTTGATGAGAAAATATAAAGTCCATACTCGCTTGAACGGGATCTTTACTCTGTTGGCACAAATGGCCGCTGGCAAAGGCTTTCTTAATCAGTAATCCTTTTTGATGTTTTCCACAAAAATCGATGACCGCCTGTTCATCTCTATAGTCCAAATTAAACGTCGCCATTACGGCATCGGTTCTTTCAGCTGCACAAAGTCCGCCCTCAACGGTTTTAGTGGAGACACCAAAGCTTCGAATTAATCCCTGTTGCTTGCATCGATTCAATTCCGTTAAAACTTCTTCATGGTTAATAATGTCGAGATCATCGCCATTAGAATGAACGAGCACAATATCGATCATATCGGTTTTCAATCGTTGCAAACTACGCTCTATACTAAAGCGGGTATGTTTTGCGCTAAAATCAAAAGACGATCCGCCATCGCTATATTCCTCGCCCACTTTCGAGCAAATGACCCAGTCTTGCCGCTGTCCTTTGAGTAAAGTGCCGAGCCGTTCTTCGCTGTTACCATAGGCCGGAGCGGTATCGATCAAATTAATACCCATGTCTTTGGCAAGGGCGATTAAGTGGCCGGCGGCCTTATCGTCGGGAATGGTAAATCGCTCAGGATATTTAACACCTTTATCGCGGCCTAATTTGACGGTACCTAAGCCGAGTGGGCTGACGAGAATACCGGTATTTCCAAACTGACGTTGTTTCATCATGTGATTAACTGATTAGAATAAAGTTTCCCAACAGGGGATGCTTATAGTGGGTTTTTTCAGTGACGATAATGCCTGATCTAACGGCTGGGCAGTCGGCCTAACGTTATCTTTGTCTAGTAGATGGGCCACCTCATCAGCCATATTAGGCGCCAGTGTTAACTTAGTTGGCCAGCTTATAATAACGTTGCCACAGCTCGCGGCAGTCTCAGCAAATGCCTTGTCGGGTTTTATCAATCCACCTTGTTGTGGTTCGGCACGATCAATATACAAAGTGGCCCATTCGCACTCACTAAAATCCAGCCAAGGAAATAAGTCGGCCAGTTCTTTCTTGGCGGTTGAAATTAGTACATCATCGGTCTGATTGACGCCATTAGTGGCAAGGTCGCCGCCAAGATACCATACGTTTTTTCCATCTTTACACTGATGGCTGGAAATAGTTATCCGCGGAGAAGGGTTTGTTCCCATACAGTGGGCATAAAGAGGAAAGGGGTAATGATGTTTGACTAAAACCTGTTTCAGTGGCCGTCGCTGCATTGCAGGTTTTTTAATATCGAGCATTTGGCAGAGTTGCTCATTGCCAGCGCCAGCGGTAAATACAAATCGTTGTGCGCTAATGTCGATTTTTTTATCTGCGCTAATTGTACTAAGTATGTTGACTTCACCGTCGATATTTTTTTCGAACTGGCTATTTGCCCAATCAATTGAAAAAATTCTATCTTTGTAGTTGTCCACCAAAGTGGAAACGACGGAAGGAACATCCAATACCAAGTCGACTAACTTATAGAGCGACCCTCGAAATGCGTCGCTTTGAAAAACCTCTGGCCGCTCGGATTTGGCCACGGCATCTACTCGGCCGCGAGTAACTTTACTGGCAAAAAAGGACGTCACTTTGGATGTGATAGATTGAGTTGACCACATATAAAAATGTTCGCTCAGTACCTTGGCATCACTTAAATCAACATCGCCTTCGCCTCTGAGGCAACGTCTCCAGTGATCAGGCATATCAGCAATGGCTTCAGATGCGCCGGTCAGGGCACCTCCCAATGCATACTTAATACCGCCGTGGATCATCCCTTGAGAAGCCATGGTCTGCATGTTCCCGAGACTATCATGCTCAAACAGCACGGCGTTATAGCCGTTGTTGCACAGGCGGTTTAGTAACCAGAGGCCGGCTATGCCGCCACCGATAATAGCAATGTCTACGTTAACGCAAGTTGAAGTCATGGGTCGATAAAATCAAACGGTTGAGAGTTAGTCGAGTATATCCTATTTTTATTTACACGACGTGCTAGTGCCCCTTTTATACCGCTCCAGCATTGAATGATTGTGGCTAACCAAGCTGGCCTCAGCGACCTTAAGCCGTTATGCTTCGGCGGTGTTAGTGTGTTGGAACAGCTTTGTCTCGGTCTGTTGGATAGAGGCAGGTGTTTTTCTTGCTCGATAACGATTCGCCTTTAAGGAATTACCTGAAGCGCATGATAGCTCGCTATATTTATACCCTTATTTTTTATCTGGCTATACCACTAGTCATGATACGGCTTTTCTATCGGGCGTTAAAATCTCCTGCTTATTGGCCGCGAATCCCTGAGCGATTTGGTGTTACCCCGTCGCCAATGCTGCACAATAGTATTTGGGTTCACGCTGTTTCGGTGGGTGAAACCATAGCTGCGGTGCCACTGATCAAACAATTACAGCAGAGATACCCAGAATCTTCCGTTGTGATTACAACGATGACTCCTACTGGCTCTGCGCGAGTTAGCGCTTTATTGGGCGATTCAGTTTTTCACGTCTATTCTCCTTATGATTTACCGGTGGCGATTAATGCGTTTTTAAAACGCATACAACCCAAGCTGCTGATCATTATGGAGACAGAGCTGTGGCCCAACACAATTTACGCGTGTAGCCAGCGCTCGATCCCCGTGGTTCTGGCGAACGCTCGGCTCTCTGAAAAATCGGCGGCGGGATATCAGCGTTTTGGGCCATTAACGCAACCGATGCTGGGAGCTTTGTCTAAAGTTGTTGCCCAAAGCCAAGCCGACGCAGATCGCTTTTTAGCGCTGGGCCTGAATTCTGCTCAGATTCAGGTGAGTGGCAGTATTAAGTTCGATATTTCTATCAGTGAAACATTGCAAGATCAGTCAAGGCGGTTGAAAGATCATTGGACGGGCAAGGGTAAAAAATTAATATGGATTGCTGCCAGTACCCGCGAAGGTGAAGACGCCACTATATTGCGAGCTTTTGAGCAGCTGGCTGAGCGCTGGCCAAACCTATTGCTGCTGCTAGTCCCGCGTCATCCGGAGCGATTTAAACAAGTAGCGGAACTGTCCCGGCGGGCAGGTTTTAACACTATGTTGAGGTCCTCGGCTGATACGTTGTCTGAACAAACCCAGGTGATTATTGGCGATACCATGGGTGAGTTGCTGTTGTTTTATGGCTGTGCCGATATCGCTTTTGTCGGTGGCAGTTTGGTTGATACCGGCGGTCATAATATGCTCGAAGCCGCCGCCTGGGGCTTGCCGATCATCACCGGTGAAAGCAATTTTAATTTTGCTGAAATTAGTCAGTTGTTACAGGCAAACAGTGCCTTAGTTACCGTCAATGATAGCGAGTCACTAGCAGAACAGGTGGGCCTGTTCATTGACTCTCCAGAACACCGATCTGAAACTGGTGACCGAGCAAAAGCAGTCATTGCGTCAAACAGAGGTTCGCTGGATCGGTTGCTAGACGCCATTAACGAGTTTATGTAGCAGAGATTTAGTGCTTAAAAGGAGATAGCCTGAGTATGTTGTTAAACAGTTCTATCGGTTGACGCGATAACAATTGTTTAACTCGGCAACGGCGCGACGTTATTGCTACACGATGGCGGCCCTCCGGGCTGACTTCCTTCCCGCCGGAGCCCTGCCTGAAAAACGCCAGGTCTCAGTCACTCACTCAGTGCTCATCTTTGATGTTTCGCAATAACGCCACTCCGCTGCGCTCTCCCGCGATGGCTATTGACGTCTGCACGCTGTTAGGCGAGAAAACACAAGGTCAGAGGGCTGGGCTGGGCTTGGGGGTTGCTGTGAAAGTTAAAGGGATTGGCTAAGGCAGTGGATGAGACAGCGAAGCGTTTTAAGGCTCAGGCACTTCCGAGGGAACCCCGGAGGGGCCAGAACCATAAAGCGGCTAAGGATTTAAATAATCCTGATACTGATTAGCTGTCGGTGCACCAGGCTCAACCAGCCATTTGCTGATGTCGTAGGTATCTTGTGGCGTTAAAATGCCTGCAGCACGCTTAAGGCGCAGCATATTTAACACATAGTCATAGCGCGAATTAGCGTAGTCACGAATTGACGAATATAGCGAGCGCTGTGCTTGTAGCACATCGACGATATTACGGGTGCCGACCTCGTAGCCCGCTTCAGTTGCATCCAGCGCGCTGCTGGTTGAAACAATGGATTGCTGACGGGCATTAACTCGTTGAACATCGTTGGAGACAGTGAGGTGTGATGAGCGAGCATTACGAATAACAACCCGCTGCGTTTCAATTTTATTCTGCAAAGCGACATTATATTGCTGGTATGCCTGCCGACGGACGGAGCTGACACGGCCGCCTGAGTAGAGTGGCACCTGTAACCTTAACACCATCGACGTACCGTCAGACTCTTGGTCCTGTGGAATGATCAATGATGTACCAGTAATAGAGACTTCGCCGTTGCGCTCTTGATCGTTGTAGCTAAAGGAGCCGGTGATGGTGGGTGCATGGCCCATTCTTTTAGCGGTGGCATTCTGACGGGCAGATTCAGCAGCATAGAGCGCCGCTTTTAACGCATAGTTGTTTTTAAGGGCAAACTGAACCCATTCATCGCGAGACATGGGGTCTGGATCAACAACCGGGAAATCTTTATTCAGCAACCACAAATTCTGGTGTTCCTGTCCAGTTAGCACCGTTAGCGATTCCAGTGATGTTCCCAGATTACCTTCATCGGTCAAACGTCGCACAACGGTGGTGTCAAATACGGCTCGGGCTTCATGGACATCGGTAATTGCGATCAAGCCAACATCAAATCGCTGTTGAGTTTGTTCCAATTGCCGTTTCGTGGCGCGCTCTTCTGCTTTTGATGCTTCCAAGTTGTCTATTTGGCGAAGCACATCAAAATAGGCTTCAGCAACACGGACAATGACGTCTTGCTGGTCAAAAGAAAATTGGGCTTGTGCCTGTTTGGTTCTCTCTTTACCACTTTTAAAACGGAACCAGGCAGACAAGTCGAGAATATTTTGTTGCAAGCTAATACCATAACTGGTGGTGTCAGCTTGGTAATTTGATTCAATGATTGGGTTTGCGCCTACAGCCAGTGCATTTTGGTTGAATCCAGCGGAGTCGAAATCGTCATCTTGATAGCTGCCGCTCGCGCTGATCTGTGGAAGCAGGGCTGAGAAGGCTTGTTCTTCGATTTCAATATTGGCCAGGTAAGAGGCCTCCGCCGCTTTAAGCCGAGCGTCGTTTTTGAGGGCAAGCTCATAGATATCCGCTAAGGTATCAGCATTGCTCAGACTGCTGGCTGCGCAGAACGCTAGCGCCATGGAAAGTGGGCGTAACAAAAATCTCATTGCTTGTTCCTTTATGGGTTTACAATTTCTTATAAGAACAGAATTATACCCCAGTATGCTCAATAGTTGACAAGAAAGTACTTAATTACAAATTGTTAAGCTGGTAAAAAGCAAACTTAATTTTAGTGAATAGGAAAAGGACAGGGGCAAGCCAAAACTGCTAAACTTTGGTTTTACGATGAACAGGCAGCTCAGGCGTTAATGTGGTGCAGAAAAAATACACAGTAGATTTGGCGGGACAATTGGCAGAATGTGAGGCGAACTACGCTCGCATCATGCAACTATTGCCGAACATGGGTACCCAGGATCACCGTGTGTTTACTGTTGATCTGGCGGCGGAACGGCAGGTTCAATTTCATATTGAGGTTCGAGAGCGCTGTAAATACACTACCATGGTCGATGTTATCCAAACGACTGACTTTAGTGATGCGCAGCCCTGGGCCATTGCCCCTCGATTTTCGCTGCGGGTTTATCACGATGCCAAGATGGCGGAGGTGATTGCCTTCGATCGCCATCACCGCCTGCGCGCCAGTTATGAATACCCTAATGACAAAATGTACCAACGTGACGAAAAAATTCAGCTTAATACCTTTCTTGGCGAATGGCTGAGTCATTGCCTTAAGCACGGGCGCGAGGCGGGCGACTCGACGGATCAACCGCTATTTGCTTCCGCCCCCTCCTAATGATTGAATGAGGCGATAACCTTGCTGGTTCCAATCGATAGCCATCAGCCCATCAAACTATTGCAAATTACCGATACGCATCTTGGTGCCCAAGCCGCTGAAACGCTATTAGGCCTTAATACCGACTACAGTCTTGAGCAAGTTGTTGACCTAGTTCGTCGAGAGCGGCCACACGCGGATTTATTACTGGCGACCGGTGATATATCGTCCTGTGGCGCGGGTCAGTCCTATCACCGCTATCGGCAGTTGACCAAGGGTATCGCTGATCAAACGCTGTGGCTCCCGGGTAATCACGACACGGTAGCAGCGATGCGCGAGGCGGCCAAAGACGGTAACGAAATGGCGGGTTGCGCGACCATCGGCAACTGGCACATCATTATGCTAAATTCCAAAACTCCCGGTAAAGTTGGTGGCAGTCTGAGTGATAAAGAACTGGCGAAGTTGAGGGTGGGCTTGCAGCAGAGTCGAGAGGGCTACGCGTTGGTCTGCCTTCACCATCACCCAGTCAGTATTGGTTGTGACTGGCTGGACGAACAAAAAGTGTCCAATGCGGAGACGTTGTTTTCGGTGCTGGATGAGTTTACTCACGTCAGAGGTTTATTGTGGGGTCATGTGCATCAACAAATCGACCAGCAGCGTAATGGTGTGAAACTGATGGCAACGCCTTCAACCTGTATACAGTTTGCCGCCGATAGTGCTGACTTTAAGTTGGACCGGTTGAGCCCAGGATATCGATGGTTAGATTTACAGGAAAATGGTGACATTGAGACCGGTGTTTCGCGAGTCAGTGGAGTGGTGTTTGATATTGATTACGACGATTCAAGTGGCTACTAAATTCACGTAGCTTAAGCGTGTATTTAGCGGTATCCTGCCATCAGTCCATTTGTTTCTCTGTTTTTGCTTTGAGCATAATTTTAATGCCAGCACCATTGCGCCCATTATTAATTTACGTTCACGGATTCCAAAGTTCTTCGCAGGCGGAAAAAGCCCAAGAAACGCGGTCGTTTTTGGAAAAGCAGGGTTTATCGATCGATTTTGCGGCCCCAACGCTGTCTAATTATCCGCTGGAAAGTTACCGCCAGCTGCAGGTGCTGATCGAGCAGAATCAGCCGCGGCAGATGGCACTGATGGGCAGCTCAATGGGGGGGTTCACCGTCACAGCGTTGGCGCAGCATTACGGATTGCCGGCTGTTATTATCAACCCAGCGGTACGGCCTTATGAATTGATGAACTCCCTGCTGGGGCATCATACCAACCCATATACCGGTGTTACCTTCACTTTACGAGATCGGCATGTGGAAGAATTACAACACATGGAAGTGGTTAAAATTAATCACCCGTCGCGCTTATTGGTGTTGTTGCAAACTGGTGACGAAGTACTGGACTACCAAAAAGCGGTTGAATTCTACGGTGCTTGTCCGCAGGTAGTCGAAGAGGGTGGCGATCATCGCTTCCAGAATTTTGAAAAACATTTACCTGACGTTATTAAATTTTTAGAATTGGCGTCTTAACTTTAATCCATAACGAATCGATCATTAATGTCTGATTATAATGCAGGATCCATCGAGGTCTTAACAGGGCTTGATCCGGTGCGCAAACGCCCGGGTATGTACACGGAAACCACCAGGCCAAATCATTTGGCTCAAGAGGTCATTGATAATAGTGTTGATGAGGCGCTGGCGGGTTTTGCCCATCAAATAGATGTCATCATGCACAAAGACGGATCGCTGACCTGCAGTGATGACGGCCGCGGCATGCCTGTGGATATGCATCCGGAACAGAAGAAGCCAGGGGTAGAAGTTATTCTTACTACACTGCATGCGGGTGGCAAATTCAATAGCGACAATTACCAGTTTTCCGGTGGTTTGCATGGCGTCGGTGTATCGGTGGTTAATGCCTTGTCAAAATTGTTGGAAATCACCATTCGTAGGGATGGTGAAGTCTATAAAATGGAGTTTAAGAACGGCGATAAATCCAAAGATCTCGAAGTGATTGATAGCTGTGGCAAACGTAACACCGGCACTAGTATTCGTTTCACACCTGATGGCTCCTATTTTGATTCAGCAAAATTTTCTGTGGCCAGAATGAAACATGTTTTGCGGGCCAAGGCTGTTTTATGTCCTGGCTTACGCGTCACATGCTTAGATGAAGCTAGCGGCGAGAAGGAAGAGTGGCATTATGAGGATGGTCTCAGAGACTACATGGTCGCCAGCACTCACGGTTGGGAAACATTACCCAAAGAGCCTTTTATAGGAAGCTTTTCTGGCAGCAACGAAGGGGTTGATTGGGCGGTTCAATGGTTGCCAGAGGGCGGTGAGTTAACAACTGAATCCTACGTTAATTTAATCCCGACAGCTCAGGGCGGAACACACGTTAACGGCTTGCGCACGGGTTTATTGGAAGCTATTCGGGAGTTTTGTGAGTTTAGGAGTTTACTACCTCGCGGTATCAAATTGTCGCCCGACGATATTTGGGATAAGTGTTGCTATGTGCTTTCCTCCAAGTTGGAAGATCCGCAATTTTCCGGTCAAACTAAAGAGCGACTGAGTTCTCGTGAGGCTGCAGCCTTTGTATCTGGCGTCGCCAAAGATTCTTTCAGTTTGTGGCTGAATCAGCACACTGAAGACGCGGAAAAATTGGCCGATATGTGCATTAATAATGCCCAATCTCGGATGAAAAAATCGAAAAAAGTGGCTCGCAAGAAAGTCACTTCGGGTCCCGCTTTGCCGGGAAAATTGGCTGATTGTTCGGGCAACGATGTCGAGCGTGGGGAGCTTTTTTTGGTTGAAGGTGACTCCGCTGGGGGCTCCGCTAAGCAGGGCCGCGATAGACAGTATCAAGCGATTTTGCCGCTGCGAGGCAAAATTCTTAACACTTGGGAAATTGATTCGCAGGAAATTTTAGCGTCCGAAGAGGTTCACAATATCGCGGTTGCCATTGGTGTCGATCCAGCGTCAGACGATCTCTCTGGCTTACGCTACCATAAAGTGTGTATTCTCGCCGATGCTGATTCTGATGGTTTGCACATTGCCACGTTGATCTGCGCACTTTTTGTTCGCCACTTTAGACCCCTGGTCCAAGCCGGTCATGTTTTTGTAGCGATGCCTCCTCTGTACAGAATCGATGTGGGTAAAGATGTTTACTACGCTCTGGATGACAGCGAAAAACAGGGTATTCTGGACCGCATAGAAGCCGAAAATAAAAAAGGCAAAGTCAATGTTCAGCGGTTTAAGGGGTTGGGTGAAATGAATCCGCTGCAATTGCGTGAAACCGTGATGAGCGGTGATACTCGCCGACTGGTGCGATTATCCATTGAATCTGGCGATGAGACCAACCAACTGATGGATATGTTGCTGGCCAAAAAACGCTCTGGGGATCGCAAAATTTGGTTGGAAGAAAAAGGTAACTTGGCTGAGGTTTAATGGCGCCGTAAATGGTCCCAGCCGGAGAATTGACAATCGCTAAAAGCGGTTGGCGATTAAGCAGCTAAGTTGGAGACCATAATTTCTAGTTCTTCAGCTGACTCCAGCATGGTGATAATAGCGTCCTCGGCTCTCTCTGGATCTAGCTGCAAACGTGCATATAATCCTGCTGGAATATCAACCAGCGGAGCGTCACCCATGCCGTGCTTGCGCAATAGCCGCTTGGCGATAAATAGTAAATTTGCGTATGCACCGTGCTGTTGATCAAATTCAACGTCATTTTGAAAGCGTAGAGCTGAACTGACCTCTTCCGGCATATCCCACAAACGCATTAGCCATGAGCCTAGCTGATCACGATCTACGCCTAATAAATGCCGCTCAATATGGCAGTGATTGGAATACGGGTTTGCTTCCTGATAGCGGCAAATGTTGGAAAAATAAGGGGGGAAAACTTCCGCTAAAATAAGATAACCAAAATTGTGCAGCAATCCGGACAGATAGGCGATTCCCATGTTGGGCCTGTCTCTGGCGGGTATCGCTCCGACCAGAGCTTCTATTGCGGTAGCCGTGTAAATGGCCTGCTCCCAATAGGGAGTAAAGCCTTGGGCGCTATCTTTTGGCAGACTTAATGTCTTACCAAGCGCCAGTCCTAAGGCTAAGTTTAGAACTAGATCAAATCCCAATACTCTGACTATTGCATCGTGAACTGATTTGATTTCTCCTGGAGCCGCGTAGTAAGGCGATGTCGCCCAGCTGACTACCTGAGCCGCAAGAGGAGGGTCGCTTTCAACAATATCGGTTAGATCTTGAATGTTGGCGTCAGGATTGATTCGTAATTTAAGGATTCGTTGTGCGGTCTCCGGCATGGGTGGAAACTCTACAGTGTCTTGCAGTCGTTGCTTAATCCGCAATTGGGTAAAATTTGCGATTGCCATGGTGATCTGATTTACATCATTGACACCTTCTAGCGATGAGGTCACAAGTTCAGACTCGAGTACGGTATAAGTGCCAGTCTGTGCATCACCAATCAGATTGCGAAATTGTTCATTGTTGATGGTGATCACGTAGTGTTTGCTACCTGAATCGAGGGTTAACTCGGTAGTATCAAGAAGTCGCTGGTCGACAATGAGTTCCAAACCTAAGACGGTCGGTATGGTGGTCAACCGTTCCAATGTGAGTTGGTCACAGATAGATGCAATGGCGGCAGGGCTGACCACGCTAAGTTGCCGCTGGGTGAGTCGACAGAGTGCCTCAACGTCAAGGATACTATCGCCGCTGTAAATCGCTTGTAATTTGCCGTGCTGATCCTCAAATATAGTTGTTTTGGCGTCGCCAAAATGGCCATCGCTGGCGACGGCCTCGCTAATGCCAAAAACGCTATTTTGTTGGCTCAGTCGTTCTTCTATGATTGCCGCAACAGGCATTTGGTGCTCCTTAGTTATAACGGACTATCTTCCGCTATGGGGTCATGCCTGTTTAACCGCACGTTATCGGTGCTAGATTTTTTGCCATATACACCAAGAATTGTAGACCATTTTTCTATCCGCGAGGAATGTAACGACGTTAGGTAGTAACCTATCAAAAACTGATAGGAAAAATCCTGATAGGAGGCGGATTACACCTGTGCGTATTGTTCGCCGTCGGCAATCCAGCGCTGGATTAGCGGATTAACCGCAACGGGATGGTCGTTGATCATTTGTCTTGCTAAGATGTTTACAGCTTCGAGCAGGTGACTATCTCGTTCAAGGTTGGCAATACGAAGTTGCATAAGCCCAGTTTGACGGGTGCCTAATAGCTCTCCAGGTCCTCTTAACTCCAGATCTTTTTCTGCAATCACAAAGCCGTCGCTACTCTGCCTCATTATTTGTAGTCGCTGTTTGCCTAACTTCCCAAGTGGTGCTTGATACATCAACACGCAGTGACTAGCGGTAGGCCCTCTGCCCACTCTGCCGCGCAGTTGGTGGAGTTGTGATAGCCCCAGTCGTTCTGCGTTTTCGATGATCATCAGACTGGCATTCGGAACGTCCACACCCACTTCGATGACAGTGGTGGCGACTAGCAGATCAATTTGATTGGCCTTAAATGCAGCCATGATGCTTTCTTTTTCACTGGGCTTCATACGTCCGTGAATCAAGGCAACCTTTATATCGGGCAATGCCAATTTCAACTGCTCACAGGTATCTTCTGCGGCTTGTGCTTCGAGCGTATCAGATTCTTCAATCAGCGTGCACACCCAATAGGTTTGGCGGCCTTCCACGCAAGCATTACGCACCCTGTCGATAATTTGACTGCGACGGTTATTATCGATAACCACCGTGCTGATAGGTGTTCTTCCCGGGGGCAATTCATCGATGACCGAGGTGTCCAAGTCAGCATAGGCACTCATCGCCAAGGTGCGGGGTATTGGCGTCGCTGTCATGATCAGCTGATGTGGTTGGCCGATATCCTGGTTCGCTTTTTCTTTTAGGGCGAGTCGCTGGTGGACGCCAAATCGGTGCTGCTCGTCAATGACAGCTAATCCTAGTCGGGCGAAAACGACCTCCTGCTGAAATAGTGCGTGAGTGCCGACAATAATATCGACACTGTGTTCAGCAATAGCTTTGAGTTGTTGTTGGCGCTGTTTTCCTTTGACTTTGCCACTTAGCCAGCCAATATCCAATCCGAGTGGAGTCATCCACCGAGTAAAGTTTGCTAAATGTTGCTCGGCCAGTATCTCGGTGGGCGCCATAATCGCAACTTGATAGCCGCTGGCGGCGGCATTAAGTGCCGCCAATGCTGCAACGACGGTTTTTCCTGAGCCAACATCTCCCTGAACAAGCCTAAGCATCGGTTTGGCACTGCTCATATCCCGGTCAATTTCAGCGGCGACTCGTTGCTGAGCCCTAGTGAAATCGAATCCCAGTTGGTGCAAAAAACGCTGATTGAGATCGCTGTTCTTGGCAATAGGCGGCGCTCCGTGTTTTAGGGTTTGATTGCGCAGCTTGAGTAGACTGAGATTGTGAGCAAGCAGCTCCTCAAATGCTAGCTGTTGTTGATAAGCATGTTTGCCTTCGCGCAGTAATTCAACAGGTGCATCGATTGGTGGAGAGTGCAAATACTGTAAGGCATGTTCGAGGCTTATTGGGAGCGTATCGCCGATATTGAAACTTTGTGGAAGCCATTCAATCAGAGTGTTAGGCTGCAGCATGGTTAATGCTTGCAGTGCTAACTTGCGCCAACCTTGCTGGCTTAAGCCTTCGCTGCTTGGGTAGATGGGCGTTAATGATTGCTCATTAGGTTCCGGGTTTAGTGGATCAACGGCGTGGTATTCGGGGTGGTACATTTCCAGACCACTAGCACCTCGGCGGGCCTCACCAAAACATCGTAATGTTACTCCGTTAGTTAGATTTTCTTTTTGGGCTGCACTAAAATGAAAAAATCGCAAAGTTACTGTGCCGGTATGATCCTGCAGCCGGCAAACCAGGCTGCGGCGGCGACCAAAAGCAATGTCGGCAGCTCGTACTTCGCCCTCAATGACCGCGTCTATTCCTGGTTGCAGAGCGCCAATAGGCGTTATTCGAGTACGGTCTTGATAGCGCAGCGGCAGATGGAACAGTAAATCCTGTACGGTATGAATACCCAAGCCAGCAAGCTTGTCAGCCATTTTTGGGCCAACGCCCTTTAATTCCCGAACGTTGACCTGATCCAGTGTGCTGTTGGGTCTACTCATTCTCTGATTGTAGTGCCTAGCTTGCACTGGCGAATGGCCAAACTCAGTGCTTCGATAGCTTGATGACGGGGAAAGCTCGCTCGCCAGGCTAACGCTACTGTGCGCTTAGGGCTCGAATTTGCAAAAGGTCTAGTGACTAACGAACCGTTGACATATTGATCTAGCTGCGCGGCAGAGGCGGGTAGAATAGTGATGCCGAGGCCTGATGCAACCATATATTTTAGCGTTTCAAGGGAGCTGCCTTCAACAACCGACTGCAGTGCGTCGTAGTTTTTAATCATGCTTTTTTTCAAGCTTGGGCAGGCTTCTAGTACTTGGTCGCGAAAGCAGTGCCCTTCTCCGAGCAGAAGTACCTGCTCTTTCTCCAACTGTTTTGCGGTTATCGATTTGCGAGCAGCAAGGTGATGATCCTTGTTGAGTACAACCACAAAGGGTTCCTCGTACAAACGCTGGGTCACAACATCGGGTTCGGTAAAAGGCAGTGCGATAACAATGGCATCAAGCTCACCTTGGCGCAATTTTTTTCTCAGTTCGGCGGTGTAATTTTCTTCAATGTACAGTGGCATTTTTGGCGCATTTTTCTGTAGGCGGGGAACAAAGTGAGGAAATAAATAGGGGCCGATGGTAAAAATTGCGCCGATTGATAGTGTTGTGCCAAGGGGGTCTTTTCCCTGCTGAGCCAGTTCTTTGATCACACTGGCCTGCTCCAGTACAGTTTGTGCCTGCTGGATTATCTGTTGCCCCATTGGTGTCGCATTCACTTGATTTCGACTGCGCTCGAACAGGGGGACGTCTAGTTCGTCTTCCAATTTCTTAATGGCGACACTCAATGTTGGTTGGCTGACAAAGCACTTTTCAGCAGCTTTGCCGAAGTGTTTAGTCTGGTGCAATGCAACGATATATCGCAATTCGGTGAGCGTCATGGTGCGTGTCCAGTATCAATTAATTCAGTAGGTTAATATTTTCTATTGGATGTCGCCATTACTATCGCATAAGTTATTGATAGCGTACTGTTAGCGATATATTGAGTGTGCTTAAACTATAGACTATTGGGAGTTATTTTTTGTCGACAAATAAGGTACTGATCGTAGGCTGTGGTGACATTGGTATAGCGCTAGGGCTGCGTCTGGCCGCTTCAGGTAATGAGGTGTGGGGTTTGCGCAGATCAACGCGCTTGCCGGCTCCATTAAAGACAATTACTGCGGATGTCAGTGATGTCCAAACTCTTGGGGCGCTCATTGAGCTGACATTTGACTATGCCGTGGTCATTCTTACGCCGGACAGTGCTACAGATGAAGCTTATAAGTCGGTTTATGTAGATGGTCTGAGCAACGTTTTAGAGCAGCTTAAACAGGCTCGTTCAGTTAAGCGACTGCTGTTTGTGTCAAGTACTAGCGTCTACCATCAAAGTGGTGATGAGTGGGTCGATGAAAATAGTCTGGTGCAGCCGGAAAATTTTTCCGGCAAACGCCTGCGGCAGGCGGAATTAGTATTAGCAAATAGTGGCATCAATTATTCGATCATTCGTTTTGGCGGTATTTATGGGCCAGGTAGACGACGATTAATTGATCAGGTTCGCGCCGGGGTGGGATGTGCCAGAACCCCTGTTAGCTATACTAATCGTATTCATCGTGATGATTGTGTTGGCTTCCTGCAGCATCTTATCGTGCTGTGCCAGCAGGGGAAAGAGGTTGATTCACTGTATGTTGGTGTCGATTGTGAACCGGCAACAATGTGGGATGTTAGACGTTGGCTGGCCGAGAAAATGAATATTGACCCTAGCCAACTGGAGCCGGCGAATACGCGGCGAGGAAATAGCAAGCGCTGCAGTAATCAGCGTCTACTAGCAACCGGTTATCAGCTGCGCTACCCTAATTACAAGCTAGGCTATGCTGAGATACTCGATAGCTTATAAATGCCTTGTTGCTACTGGTGAAAAGGTGAATAATAGAATTTGGATCAATTTTAAGAACAGGGCAAAGCATGCAGGTTATTATTAGAGCAATTTTGGTAGTGTGCACAGTGCTTGTGTCACTCAGTGTGATCGCATCAGAAGAACAAGCACGCAACTTTGACGATATTGTAGCGAGTGGAGAGTTGCGAATTGGCGTGAGTATATTTCCGCCATGGGTGATGCGGGCTAAAGATGGCCAGTTAATTGGTTCGGAGATCGATATGGCGAAGCGCTTAGCCGCCGATATGGGATTGAAGCCCGAGCTGGCGCTCTATGAATGGAAAGCGCTAATCACTGCCCTAAACGCGAAAGAAATAGATATTATTATCTCGGGCATGGGCATTAACCCAGCGCGGGCTATGCAGGTTAATTTTAGTCGCCCCTATGGCGATGCTGGCGTTGGGCTGGCGGCAAATACAGCATTAACCTCAACCTTTAAAAGTATGGATGAATTAAAACAGCCTAATATCAATATTGGTGTTATTGCTAATACAGTATCGGCTGACGTAGCCACTCGGCTGTTTAGTCGCACCAATATCAAAGCATTTGCCACTGAAGATGAAGCGCAGGATGCGTTAATCAATGGAAAGCTGCATGCGTTTATTGGAGCAAATCCACTGCCTGCATTTTTAGCGTTAAAATATCCCGGTAAGGTAGACGTCCCTTTAGAAAAACCGCTACTTAGCTTTAAAGAAGGTTTAGCTGTTCGCAAAGGCGATTCCGACTTTTTAAATTATCTGAATGCTTGGGTCGTATCAAGATCGGCAGACGCTTGGATTCCTAGCACCAGACAGTACTGGCTTGAAACTCTGGAATGGCAAGAACAGGTACAGTGAGTATGAATTTGCCGAACTTTAGCTTTGGAAAAGTCTCTATCCTTGCTGGTGGAATATGTTTGGCAATGTTATTCAGCATCTCGGTGTTTGCTCAAAACGCCACAAAAGATGATTTTACGCTGCTGGATGAAAGTGAATACCGAGGCGAAATAGAAGAGGTTGTCGTCGTCGGTCGGCAGCCTGAGTGGCGCCGAAAAATTGACCAAGAGGCGGAATGGCGGCCTGAAAGATTTAAGCTGCCCGAAAATTCTTCTCCTTCATCCCGAATTCAGTGGCTACCTGAATACACCGAGGACGAGCGAAATAGTTATCAAGGTGTTCGCGATCGCACTGGAGAAAAGGCCTCTTTGAAACTCTTTGAGTGGAAGTTTTGATAAAAATTACTGACGCTACAACACTAAAATAACTTCAATTTCTACATCGGCCCCCTTTGGTAGTGCAGCAACTTGAACGCAGGCTCTTGCTGGAAAAGGCTGCTGGAATACGCTGGACATTACCTCATTGACGGCGGCGAAATCGTTAAGATCGGTCAGTGAAATATTCACTTTCACCGCATCATTCATCGTGCCGCCTGCAGCGCTTGCGACTGCAGACAGATTGTTAAAAACCTGGGCAGTTTGTGCTTTGATATCACCGATCACCAATTCCATTGTTTCCGCAATAAGCGGGATTTGCCCTGACAAATAAACGGTGTTACCAACTTTGACTGCCTGCGAATAAGGCCCAATAGCATGAGGCGCCTTGTCAGTTGCGATGATTTCTTTCTCGCTCATAATAACTCCCAAATTTTTCGAATGGTTTATTAGTGTTTGGCTCGAATCACCGTGATGACTTCTTTGATCCTGCGTATATGTTTCATGATCCGGGCAAGATGAATACGTGAATGGACTCCAACAACAACATGCACGCAATTTATACGGGGGCTCTCTTCCTCCACGCTGATTTTTTCTATATTGGCGTCGAGATTATTGATCTTGGTCGCTAACACAGCAATGATGCCGCGACTGTTTTCCAGTTCGATCTTCAACTCGACAGAAAATTCACCTGCGATATCGTCGCCCCAGCTTAATGGCACCGAGCGCTCGGGGTTGTTGCGAAAATCGAGACTGTTATGACACTTATCTACATGAACGACAATGCCGCGCTCAGAGCTAATAAACCCGATAATGGAATCATCAGGAATAGGGTAGCAGCAGCGAGCAAAATTAAGCCTGAAGCCCTCGCTACCCTGAATGACTAGAGGTTGGTGAGTAGAGTTAGCCGGGTGGGTTGTATTGCCATCGGCATCGGTTTCAGCTAGTAGTTGATGTGCAGTTAGGAATGAAACGCGATTACCGAGACCGATTTCTTCCAATACCTGATCGAACGTTTGGATACTAGTATCGCTGAGTAGTCGGTCTTTTTGATGTTCGGTTAGTTGCTCAATACTTGAGTTAAGTTCTGTTAGCGCTTTCTCCAGTAATCGTCGCCCTAGCGCAACTGATTCATTGGTGAGCTGGTTTTTTAGAAAATGACGAATGTTAGTTCGCGCTTTACCGGTGACCACAAAGTTAAGCCACGCCGGGCTCGGTTGTGCACCTGTAGACCTTATTATTTCGATGGTCTGGCCACTTTCCAATTGTTCCGACAGTGGCGCCAAACGGCGATTGATTCGGCAGGCGACGCAGTGATTACCAACATCAGTGTGCACGGCGTATGCAAAGTCTACCGCTGTCGCCCCCTGAGGTAGCTCCATTATTTTGCCTTTAGGGGAGAAAACGTAAACTTCATCGGGAAACAAGTCGATTTTTACGTTTTCAATAAATTCTAGAGAGTCACCTGCCCGCTGCTGCATTTCTAGTAGGCCTTGCAACCACTGGCGAGCACGAGTATGGCTGCCATTTAGGGGTTGGCCTTCATTGGTTTTATAAAGCCAGTGGGCAGCGATACCGTAGTTAGCCATCTCTTCCATTTCGTGAGTACGAATTTGAATTTCGATCGGCACCCCGTGCATGCCAAACAAGACGGTATGCAGCGATTGATAGCCATTAGATTTTGGAATGGCAATATAGTCTTTAAACTGGCCCGGCACAGGCTTGTATAAGCTGTGGATACAGCCCAGCACTCGATAACAAGTATCGACACTATCTACAACTATGCGAAAAGCATAGATATCCATTATTTCGGAGAATGATTTTTTCTTGCTCCGCATTTTTTGGTAGATACTGTAAAGGTGTTTTTCGCGCCCCTGTACCGACGCCTTGTGATTTTCACGTTCGAGGCAGGCTTCGATCGATTCTTTGATCTGCTCAATGATTTCTGTGCGATTGCCGCGAGCGGATTTGACAGCCGCTTGAATACGAGTAGATCGCATCGGGTGAAGAGTGGCAAATCCCAGATCTTCGAATTCGATCCGGATATTATGCATGCCCAGTCGCTGGGCAATAGGGGCATACATATCGAGTGTTTCTTTGGCAATGCGACCGCGTTTTTCGGGTTTTAATACGCCGAGAGTACGCATGTTATGCAAGCGATCCGCCAGTTTGACCAAGATAACTCGAATATCTTTGGCCATCGCCAAAGCCATTTTCTGGAAGTTTTCGGCCTGTGCTTCTGCCCGGGACTGATCTTCCATTTGAGTCAGTTTGCTAACGCCATCAACGAGATCGGCAACGGTGGCACCGAATTGTTCGCCAAGTGCGCTTTTTCCGATACCGGTATCCTCGATAACATCATGCAGCATCGCGGCCATCAGACTTTGATGATCCATATGCATATGAGCGAGAATGCCAGCTACTGCTAGGGGGTGTGTTACATAAGGTTCGCCGCTGCGGCGTCGTTGACCTTCATGGGCTTGTTCGGCGAAGTAATAGGCGCGTTTCACCTGATTTACCTGCTCAGGAGAAAGGTAGCTTTGCAGCGCGCTGCCGAGCGTGTTTATGCAGCTAACATCATCGCTATTGTCGCGTTGCTGGAAGAAACTAACTTGCTGCATGTGCCTTTTTGCCCATCATTACTGTCTTGCTGATACTTTAGCATAGCAATTGGGCTAGTGGGGTGCTGTCCGCAAAAATTGCACGCCACATTGCTGTGGAGTGCAGAATTTTTCTAATTCATACTCAATTGAGGCGGCGCAGATATCATCAATTAGAGAGAGGGCGGTATATCCTGATTCATGACCGCTTCCATGTCTAAAATCATTTCTTCTGGATCTTCTTCTTTCGGATTCATTATTTCAGCGGGAGTGATAAGGCTGTCGGCAATTTCTCGAAGAGCGATGACGGTAGGCTTATCGGATTCTTCTGCGACTAATGGCGTCACTCCTCCAGTAGAAAGCGCGCGGGCGCGTTTACTAGCAACCATGACGAGTTCAAAACGGTTATCAACTTTATCCAGACAATCTTCAACGGTAATACGGGCCATGGGGATTCTCATTTATTGAATGAACAAACTAACTTATAAGCAGACTAAAGGCAGTTGCACTGAGCCTTCGCCTGCATCCAAAATATAACGGCCGCGAAGTATATCAAAAATGACAGGCCTAGGGTAGCACTGAGTGCAAGCCGTTAATATACCTAGTTTAACAATTCCTTGAGCAGCTGCGGGTGTCGTTTCATTTGCGATGAGCGGGACAACCGAACAGCGTGAAGAATGGACCTTAAGTCGTTTAGCGCGGTGTCAAAGTCATCATTGATGACCAGATAGTCCCCCTGCTGATAATGAGACATTTCGTTGACGGCTTCCGCCATACGCTGATCAATTACTGAGTCATCGTCTTGGCCTCGGTTCGTTAATCGCTCCCTTAGGGCTGACTGGGACGGTGGGAGGACAAATATGGAGACGGCTGCGGGCAGTAGTTGTTTGATTTGCTGTGCCCCCTGCCAGTCAATTTCTAGGATGACATCAGTACCGCTATTTAACGTGTCTTGTACCCATGAGGTCGAGGTGCCGTAGTAGTTACCAAAAACTTCGGCATATTCCAGAAAGGCTTTATCTTTTATCATCCGCTGGAATGTTGACCGTTCGATAAAATGATAGTTAGTTCCATCGTGTTCCCCAGGACGGATCGGACGAGTTGTATGAGATACAGACACGCGAACCTGTTCGGAAGATTCTATCAGCGCTTTTACCAAACTGGTTTTGCCAGCGCCGGAGGGCGCAGATACCGTGTAGAGTGTACCTTGGGTGGTGCTTGTCATTTTGAATAGGTTCCTTGGAAACAGGTTTTTTATAATTTTTGCGGGCGCTTGCGACGGCTCATCTACTCGATATTTTGAATCTGTTCGCGCATCTGCTCTATCAATACTTTAAGCTCTACCGCTGCCTGGGTAGTATCGCTGACGATTGATTTAGATGACAAGGTATTAGCTTCGCGATTGAGCTCCTGCATTAAAAAGTCTAGTCTGCGACCGCAGGGCCCACCTTTGATTAATACGCGGCTGACTTCAGCAATGTGCGCTTCCAGACGATCGAGCTCTTCGTCGACATCGGCCTTCTGGGCAAGCATTACTATTTCCTGTTCGAGACGTTCTTTGTCCAGTTCTACGGCGAATTGAGCGACTCGGTCTATCAGCTTCTGTTGTTGCGCTTTTAAAATAATAGGCATTTGATGACGAATGTCATTGGTAATGCGGGTAATCGACTCTAGCCGCTGCTCAATAAAGAGCTTTAACGCAGCACCTTCGCGCTCGCGGCTCGAAAGAAGCTGTTGTAGGGTTGTAGTGAAGACTGATAATGCGTCTGTGCAAATGACCTCGTCATCAGTTCTGGCTTCTGTCATCACACCGGGCCACTGCAGCAGCTGCAATGGATTTATCGGGGCTGATTCTCGCAGTTGCTGCTGAACGTGTTCACTGGTCGCAACAAGCTGAGTCAATAACTCATCGTCGATGGATAGCCGAGTCGAGCTGATACTTCCCTCAGCCTGTATGCGCAAGCTGCATTCTACTTTGCCGCGGTTGAGTGTGTTGCGGAGTGCATCACGTAAGTTGTTTTCAAGTTGCCGAACAGTATCGGGTAGTTTGAAGCTGGGCTCAAGATAGCGATGGTTGACAGAGCGAACCTCCCAAACTGTGGAGCCCCATTCAAACTGCGTGGATTGTCGAGCAAAAGCGGTCATACTTCGAATCATGTCGGCGCTAACTTATTGTGTGAGTGCATGTGTTTTTTGACCTGTCAGCGATTTTAACATTCTCTATGTTGGCTATACTAGCGTGATTGAGCCTCTGCGTCAGCGTTACGTGTATAATGCCCGACGCTTAACTTATCCTTTTTGTTATAAATTCAGGAATAACTATGAACAGACCCAGTGGTCGCAGTATCGATCAATTGAGAGAAATAACGATTACCCGGAACTTTACTTGTCATGCGGAAGGCTCAGTATTGGTCACTTTTGGTGATACCAAAGTCATTTGTACGGCTTCAGTTGAAAAAAATGTTCCTCACTTTCTCCGTGGTACCGGTCAGGGTTGGATCACCGCGGAGTACGGAATGTTGCCTCGATCAACAGGGGATCGGATGGGCCGTGAAGCTGCCAGAGGTAAGCAAGGGGGTCGTACGGTTGAAATCCAGCGCCTGATAGGCCGTTCACTGCGGGCCGCAGTAGACTTGAAAGTCTTGGGCGAAAATCAAATCACTATCGACTGTGATGTTATTCAGGCTGATGGCGGTACTCGAACTGCCTCAATTACCGGTGCATGTGTTGCGTTGGTAGATGCAATAACAGCAATGCGTGAGCAGGGTATTATTACCGGTAATCCGTTGAAACACATGATCGCGGCAGTATCGGTAGGAATTTACCAGGGAACGGCAGTTCTCGATCTCGATTATGCCGAGGATTCGAATGCTGAAACCGATATGAATGTGATTATGACCGAGCAAGGTGGCTTTATTGAAGTGCAGGGTACTGCTGAGGGTGAGCCCTACAGCCGCATTGAGCTGGATCAGTTGCTGGGACTAGCTGATGCGGGTATCCAAACGTTAATAGAAAAGCAGCGAGTGGCCTTGGCGCTTTAATTATAAGTGATGATTTGCTCGCAGTTGTCTTGCTAGTCAAGCAGCAGCTGTGGGCTGTGCCAGAGGGTATTCGGCAAGGATGTGTCACATTTCGTAGTCGTAATCCATAATCAGCGGGGCGTGGTTAGAAAACTGCTGATTTTTATAGATTGCACCATATTCTATTGCTGACTTTAACCCAGACGATACAATTTGCAGATCAACCCGCCAACCATTTTCACCCTGTTTACCTTCTGGCCACCAGGTGAATTCGTCGTTGTCGCTATTCACTTCCCGAAATGCGTCCACATACCCCAGTTCAGTCATGGTGTGATCCATCCACTGTTGTTCTTCTGGCGAGCAGCCAGGAACATTTTGGTTGGATTGAAAGTCCTGCAGATCGTTTTGGTTGTGGGTCATATTCCAATTGCCACAGATAACAAATTCACGACGTTTGTTGCGGACTTTACTGAGGTGGTTTTGGAATAGATCAAAAAAGTGCTTTTTGCGATTTTTAGCCGCGTTATCTTCTTTGGCTGCACTGGGCGCAAGCAGGCAGCCAATACTGATATTTTGAAAGTCCGCCTGAATATAACGGCCTTCCATATCAAAGTCGACAAAGCCAAGACCGGTCATGATCGCCTTGGGCATTTCGCGGCAGTAAATAGCCACGCCGTTGAGGTCTTTATCAACAGCGTCAAAAAAATAGGGGTTGTAACCTTGAGGCCAAAATACGTCGCTTTGGAGATCGTATTCCTGTGCCTTAAGGTTTTGAACGCAAATAAAGTCTGCATCCTGGTCGATAACCCAATCGTAAAAGCCTTTTTTTGCAGCTTCTCGAATGCCATCGGCGCAAAAACTAATGATTCTCATAGTCGCCTCATTCCTGTAGAGCGGGTATGATACCTGAGCTGGGAGACAGATAGTAAAAAAAGTCCGCGGTCGCTGCACTTCGCGCGCACAGCGGGTTTAAAACCGGCTGTATTATATAAATTAAGCCGATGCAGGTAACATAAAACGCTGTTTTATCATGGTGATAGCGCGCGGTAGTTAACCCTGTCACTTCACACCGGAAGTGTAGGAATTAGTCCGTGTTATATCCAGCTATATTTTCATAAAGACACAATAATCTTCAGAAAAATCAAGCAGAGAGGCCTCATGCAGTCACATCAAAAACAATTTATTGAACTGGCGATTGCCAGGCAAGCACTTAATTTTGGCGATTTCACCTTAAAATCCGGTCGCAATAGCCCGTATTTTTTTAACGCGGGTTTGTTTTCTACAGGGGCAGCACTGGCTGAATTAGGTCGCTGTTATGCCAGTGCTATTGTCGAGTCCGGAGTACAGTTTGATATGCTCTTTGGGCCAGCATACAAGGGGATTCCGCTGGCTGCTGCAACAGCAGTTGCGTTATCCAACCATCATCAACTGGATGTACCCTATGCTTACAATCGAAAGGAGGCAAAAGATCACGGTGAAGGCGGCACAATTGTGGGGGCTGAGTTGACGGGAAAAATACTCATCATCGACGATGTTATTACTGCTGGAACCGCTGTTCGCGAGGTGATAACAATCATTGAGGACAATGGTGCCGAAGCTGCAGGTGTTGTTATTGGGCTTAATCGGCAAGAGCGGGGCAATGGTGAGCTCTCAGCTATTCAGGAAGTTGAAAGAGATTACGAGGTGCGGGTTATTAGTATCGTTGATTTGTCGCAAATCGTTGACTACCTGAGCGATCAGGAAGACCAAATTGAGAATGTTGCCAAAATTGAGGCTTATAGGAAGCAGTATGGCGTTTAGCTTGTGATTGGAATCGCCTGAAAAATACGGCTCATAGTTGGTTTATATCTGGAGCAAGACCGCGTAATATCAAAGCGAACGGCTCGAAGCTCAATTGCCGACCGCCGATATTCGACAATACCAAGTTCGCGCCTAATTGTATTATGGGGTCGGAATGTATTTCTGAGATGACATAGTAAGAATGGGTTCCTAAAAATATGAAAAGTATTTTAACTAATTTTAAAATCAAGCAGACCCTGCTTTTGTTTGTTGTTGTAGTGCTAGTTAGTCTATCTGCTCAGGCTGGAGGACAGCTCTATCGTTATATCAATGAGCAGGGCTTGCCTGTCATTGATGATAACGTGCCTCCCGAGTTTGTTGCGGGTGGTTACGAGATTATCACCAGTGATGGCTCGGTTGTTCGTCGCGTTCCTCGCCAGCTTTCCGATGAGGAGTTGAGACTGCGGAATACCGACGAGTCGCGAGCTCGCTTTCAGCAGGAAGAAGAAGTGAGAATGCAGGCTTGGGATGAATCATTATTATTGCGTTACAGTGATATTGCCGATATAGAGGCCGCTCGGGAAAGGGCGTTACGTGATTTGAAGGTTCGCATCAGTATTTTGAAAAGCAATCTTTACTCGATGAAAGCCCAGGTGGAACGCGAGCAGCAGAAAGCTGCTGATATTGAAAGGCGCGGTGTTGATGTGCCTGTTGAGCTTAGCCAAAATATTAATACTATGCGTTTGGAGATCGAAGATACCGAGCAGTCGATAGAGGTTCGGCGGGAAGAAATTGAGTCGGTGAAGGCGGCTTATGGTCGCGATATCAACCGATTCGAAACCTTACTGGGCCGAGTTAATATGCGGCGCCAGCAGTCTCGATCTCAGCCAGCGCCTCCTGCAAAAAACAGCTATAACCACTGAATACCAGACGTCGATAGGCAGTGGGTAGCGTTTATTACTATCGGCTGATGGTTGTGAGTTCAGCTTCTTTATCGATTACTCGTCGGGAGAATTAGCTGTTCTGGTAACTGGGGCTCGCGAGTGGTGAAGTCGTTGATTGAACAGTCGCCTGCCTAAAGAATCCATTCATCATTAATGACCATTGGTCTTGCCAGTTTTCCGTCGGTTTGCGTTGAAATTCACTTCGAACAAATTGACAAATACGTCCTTCTGCGGCTGCAAGCAGCATGTTGGCAGCGACGGCAACGGGGATGGTTGTCCTAATTCCCTCGTTGATTTCAGCTTCCCTCAAGATTTGCTTCAACTGTGTTTCAAGTCGATCAAAGAGTTGTGCTACCCGTGTTCGCAGGCGCTCTGTTTCTCCCGCCAGAGCATCGCCCGTGAGGATTCTAGTGATCCCAGGATTACGTTCGGTAAATGCCAACAGCAGGGCTAGAATTTTTTCACAGCGAACTGCTGCTTGTTGCTCTTCTTTTACAATCATGTTGATACGAGAGAATAAGGTGTCCTCGATGAACTCAATAAGACCCTCAAACATCTTCGATTTACTGGGAAAATGGCGATAGAGTGCAGCTTCAGAAACGCCCACTTCTTTCGCTAGTTTGGCCGTGGTAATTCGCTCTCCAGGGCTTACTTCTAACATATGAGCGAGTGCTTCGAGAATCTGCTGTCGGCGTGATACTTTTTTAATCATACATCCCAAAGCCTAAGCGTGGCTAAATGGCTATTATTAACAGTGATTGCAATTATTGTTCAATCCTATCGGCTAGCAGTCTGTGCTGCAATAACAATCATGAAAAAGTGCCGTCTTTATTATAAAAGTTCATTGATGCTAAAGCCGACGGTTAGTGATCAATGTGCCGACACCTTCATCGGTAAATATTTCCAACAAAACAGCATGAGGTACGCGGCCGTCGATGATGTGGGCGCTAGTTACTCCGCCATTGACTGCTTCCTGTGCGCAACGAATTTTGGGTAGCATGCCGCCGTAGATTGTACCGTCGGCAATTAATTCATCGACTTCCTTAGTGCTAATTCCTGTCAGCACCTCATCATTTTTATTCATTAAGCCCGCAACGTTAGTTAACAGCATGAGTTTTTCTGCCTGCATAACTTCCGCGATTTTTCCAGCAACAAGATCTGCGTTGATATTGTAGGAGCTGCCATCTTCTCCGACGCCGATGGGTGCGATGACCGGTATAAAATTGCTGCTAGTCAACATTTCTAGAACACTGATATCTATAGATTCGACTTCGCCCACATGTCCAATATCAATAATTTCGGGTTCAATCATTTCTGGAGTTTTTTGGCTAACATTCATTTTTCTGGCGCGAATTAACTCACCATCTTTACCGGTTATACCGACAGCTTTTCCGCCGTTACGGTTAAGTAGGCTGACTATTTCCTTGTTAACGCTGCCGCCCAGTACCATTTCGACAACGTCCATGGTTTGACCGTCGGTAACCCTCATGCCATCGACAAAACGAGACTCAATGTTAAGCTGTTTGAGCAGTTTGCCAATTTGTGGTCCCCCTCCATGAACGACTATGGGATTCATGCCAACCAATTTCATCAACACAACGTCGCGCGCGAACTGTATTTTTAGATCGTCGTCGACCATGGCGTTGCCGCCAAATTTAACAATAATGGTTTTACCTATAAAGCGCTGAATATAAGGCAGCGCCTCGGTAAGTACGTTAGCGATATTGGTGGCGGCATCTCGAGTTAGCGACACATTAATTCCTTAGTTACTTTATCTGGCGGCGTTTTCTGTTTAGTTTTACTGCATCTGGGACGCAAGCTTAAAAGTTAAAACACAGGCTGTCATCAACGAGACTGAGCTGTTCTTTGAATAGGTTTTGGATGTGCTCCATCGCCTGCTCGGTGTCCGCTTCAAATCTCAGTACTAACATCGGTGTTGTATTTGATGCCCTTACAAGCCCCCAGCCATCAGGGAAATCAACTCTCAGGCCGTCAAGTGTAGAGCGTTTTCCCTCACCAAAGTTTGCAGTATTGATAAGTTGCTCAATAACAATAAATTTTTGCGATTCTGTAGATTCTATCTTTAGCTCTGGAGAACCGATACTGTCTGGAAAGGCTTCAAGTTGTAAATCCAGGTCTGGATCAGTCGTGCTGAGGATCTCTACCAATCGTGCAGCTGCATACATGCCATCATCAAAGCCAAACCAGCGTTCTTTAAAGAATATGTGGCCGCTGAACTCGCCACCGAGCAATGCCCCGGTTTCAACCATTTTCTCTTTCATAAAAGAGTGGCCGCTTTTCCACATGATTGGTCTACCGCCATAGTTACTGATCAGAGTGTTTAGATTTCTCGAGCACTTTACATCAAATATCACATCTGCGCCGGGGTTGCGGGAGACGACATCTTGGGCAAGCAACATGAGTAAACGATCTGCTGGTACAGATTTACCGCTAGCTGTAACAACACCCAAACGGTCGCCATCACCATCAAAAGCGATACCTAAGTCAGCCGCATTGTCGCTAACGGCACGTTTTAAGTCTTTTAAATTGGCTTCCACTGTTGGATCAGGGTGGTGGTTAGGGAAGTCTCCATCAACCTCGCAATACAGTGGGATAACCTCGCAGCCAAGCTCTTCAAAAAGCCGCGGAGCAATGGCTCCGGTGATGCCGTTGCCAGCGTCGATGACAATTTTTAAGGGCTGTGCTATCGCGACATCGTTGATAATAAAGTCAATATAAGCTTGATCGATTAACTGGGTCTGGTAGTCGCCGCTACCATTGGCAAAATCATTGTTTAAAATACGCTCTTTCAATGATTGGATGGCGTCACCAGATAGTGCTTTACCGCCAATAACAATTTTAATGCCATTGTATTCTGCCGGATTATGGCTGCCAGTGATCATTACGCCGCTTTGGGTGTTGAGTTGATGGGTAGCAAAATACATCAGCGGCGTAGGTTGTGCGCCTATGTCAATAACATCAGTGCCACTGGCCTGCAGTCCGGCAATCATTGCTTTGCGTATTCGAGGGGAACTATGGCGGCCGTCCGCGGCCACAATGATACTTTGCTGCCCATTGTCCAGTGCTTCGCTGCCAATTGCCATGGCTATTGCAAAGACTGTCTGGTCAGTTAACTCAGACTCAGCCAAACCACGAATGTCATAGGCGCGAAAAATAGAGTCAGGCAGTTGGTTCGGTAATACAACATTTTCCGCCGGTTTATCGTTTGTGAGCTCATCCAAAGTTAGTGGGCCACTGTTTATAATGTCCATCAGCGGGTCTACTAAATCAACCAGCATTTCGGGCTCAGGCTCTTTGCTTTTGACGGTGATGGTTGGGACTTCTTTGAGGCGCTGGGCAACTTCTTCAAAGCCAGGTAGGGTATAACCGACAGTTGTTGATTTTTTGGTCGTGGTCAGTTTTTCTAGGTTCCATGCTAAGGCCTTTTTAAGCGTTGAGTGTGCTGAAAGGGCAGAAAGAATTAAGGCGGTTATAGCAACGGCGAGCATGATCCAGACCATGCTGGCGGTATTACGGCTTTGGGCAATCATTTCCTTAGATGGGGTAAAGTTGATTTGCCAGTGAGATATTGAGGTGTCTGCGGTAGCCGCTAAGCTAGCGTCACCGGCGTCACCGCGACTGGCGATAATATGTTGTTTATTCTGGAATTGCTGAATGAGTTGGGATTGCCCTAGGCTGCTGTCTAATTGCCCGAGCAAGGTCAACAGATAGCTTTCGTCTAGGGTTACTAGTAGCGCACCGCTAGCGTAAGCTTTGTTTAACGCTTTTATCGGTGTGGCTAGTGAAAAAAGCCACTTGCCGTCTATTTTGTAGGCTTCGGGCTCGACCGGACGGCCGTTGCTAGCATAACGTAACAGATCCAGTTCTATATTATTGCGCAGCGCCCAGTTCTTTTTGTCACGCGATGCAATACCTAGTGGTCCAAGTGCTATAAGTTTGGTATCAATGGCTTCTGGGAAGGCGCGCGCTAGCTCCTGCCGATAGCGATTAACCATCTGTGAATCTTGCACGTCCAGTCCTGTTAGCAACTCGGGGGAGATGGCTATGTTAGATAGCCTCAGCTGTAATTGGGACAATGCCTGGTCGATCAAAGAGGCTTGGCTATCAGCGAGGCTTTGAGCTTGGGCTTGAACAGTAGCGTTGTTGATTGCGGGCCGTTCGACGAGGGCGATATATACAAACATAATACCGACAATTAGCAGGCTAAGTATGGCCGAGTTACTCAGAGTCGAGCGCAGTTTATTCTCTGGCTTAGCGTTGCTTTTACTTGTTTCGCCGGGCTTGTTATTTCGAGTTTTTTTGTTAGCCATAATTCCCTAATGATAATCAAGCATGTTTAATAGCTGTTCAGTGGTGAATTCCAGGAGCGACAAAAAAGGCAGCGACTATTTTCGAGTCCATTGCGCATCGCATAAATAAAAAAATAGCGTCCTACTATCCAGTGTAAGCCTTTCCTGAAAAAGTGGTTATTTTTTCCGATAGTGTTGGCAAATTTCTTCAATAAGATGGCGGCCAAGCTGCTGCTTGGATGTCATTGGTAATGACACTTTCCCGTCATTCCAGATCACACTAACGGCATTGTTATCACTGTTGAAGCCTATAGCGGTGTTGGACACATCATTGGCGATGATAAGGTCTAATTTTTTCTTCTCCAACTTCCCTCGGGCATAACTTTCCACGTCTTGAGTTTCGGCAGCAAAGCCGATGGTAAATGGGCGTTGCGGGTGGTTTGATACGTCCGCGATGATATCAGGATTTCGAACCAGCTCGATAGTCATTGTTTCTGTCGACTTTTTGATTTTTTGGTCCGCTATGCTTGTCGGGCGATAGTCTGCCACTGCAGCTGATCCAATAAAAATGTCACAAACAGGCAGTGTTTCGATGACAGCTTGGTGCATTTCTGCTGCACTGTTTATATCAATTCGGGTTACACGCTCTGGTGTTTGTAGTGAGACCGGGCCTGTAATCAGTGTGACGGAGGCTCCTGCATCCATGGCGGCCTGTGCTAAGGCAAAACCCATTTTACCAGAGCTATGGTTGCTGATGTAGCGCACTGGATCAATGGCTTCGCGGGTCGGGCCGGCGGTAATGACTATTTTTACGCCATCGAGACTACCGATTTTAAAGACACTGGATGCTTCCACAGCCAGTTGCTCCGGTTCCATCATACGGCCGGGGCCAATGTCGCCGCAGGCTTGCGATCCATCACCGGGGCCAAATACCAACACCTGTTTGCTGATGAGAGTTTGCAGATTCTGTTGTGTTGACTGATCTCGCCACATTCCTTGATTCATTGATGGGGCAATAGCAATGCTCGCATTGGTCGCCAGACATACTGTTGCCAGTAGATCATCTGCTTGTCCGGTTGCTAGTCGCGCCATGAAATCGGCACTTGCTGGCGCTATTAACACTAGGTCAGCCCAGCGGGCTAATTCGATGTGGCCCATCGCAGCTTCAGCCTCACTATCTAGCAGGTCGCAGTGGACAGGATTGCCCGAAAGTGCCTGCAAGGTGAGCGGGGTGATAAATGCCTGCGCGGCCTTGGTCATAATCACGCGCACTGTTGCGCCGTGGTCTTGCAGTCGGCGAATTAGCTCGGCAGCTTTATAGGCGGCTATTCCACCAGTCACACCGACCAGGATCTGTTTATTCGTTAATTGTTGCATAGCGTCAAAGGGTTTCCTCGGCAAATCTCTTCGGAGATTGTATGATATGTCACACCTCTAGGATAGAGAGGTCTTGCAGAGGTGTGAAAATGTCACCCAGCTAAACACATCAAGGAGGATGTTATGGCAATTACAGACTGGCCGGAGGCGGAGAGGCCCCGGGGAAAGCTACTTAAGCAGGGCGCGGCATCATTATCAGATGCTGAGCTGTTAGCCATTTTTTTACGGACAGGCACGCCGGGTATGACGGCGGTAGACCTTGCACGACAGTTGCTGCAGAATTTTGGCGGCTTGAGGGCGCTGCTTAGCGCTAGTGCTGAGCAGTTTTGCCAGGGACGGGGATTGGGTTTAGCTAAATATACCCAGTTGCAGGCGGTGATGGAGATGTCTCATCGCAACTTGTATGAAACGCTAGAGCGAAGCGATTGTTTAACTAGTTCTCAGTTAACTCGCCGTTACTTACTCAGTTGCTTGCGGGACAAGCAGCACGAGCAGTTCGCTTGTTTGTTTCTCGACAGTCAGCACCGAGTGATTGCTTTTGACACCCTATTTTATGGCACTATCGATGCGGCATGCATTTACCCAAGAGAGGTTGTGCGTTGTTGTATGCAGCACAACGCAGCGGCGGTCATATTTGCACATAATCACCCCAGCGGTATCGCTGAACCAAGTCAGGCGGACGAGCAGATTACTCGTCGCCTGATTGATGCATTGGTGCTAATCGATGTTCGAGTGCTCGATCATTTTGTGGTCGGTGATGGCGTTCTAGTATCCTTTGCTGAGCGTGGTTTGCTGTAGCGAGTGGGGGCTTGGAAATCGGTTGTTATTCGGATAAAACAGCCTTTTTCCCAAATATTCAGGCGCTTTTACCCATTTGTGTTGCTATCGAATAGGTGTTCTGGTATAAAGTCGCGCTCCGTTCGGGCAGGTCCTTCGCAGAAGGCCGCTAAGATTGTTATTGTAATAGTTTTAAGGTCCGGAAATTAATTTTAGTCGATCAAATATTGGAAGGGACGCAGCATGTCCAGAGTATGTCAGGTTACCGGCAAACGCCCTATTACAGGAAACAACGTTTCCCACGCAAAAAACCGCACTAGGCGTCGTTTTTTACCGAATTTACACCGTCACCGTTTTTGGGTGGAAAGCGAAAAGCGCTTCGTATCTTTGCGAGTTTCTGCAAAAGGTATGAGAATCATTGATAAAAAGGGCATAGACTCAGTACTAACTGATGTCAGAGCCCGTGGCGAGAAGGTATAAGGAGCTAGATTATGGCGAAGAGTGCGCGCGACAAAATCAAACTGGTTTCTACAGCCGGTACTGGTCACTACTACACTACCGACAAGAACAAGCGGAATACGCCTGACAAAATGGTGTTTAAGAAGTATGACCCCGTGGTTCGTAAACATGTCGAGTACAAAGAGTCCAAAATCAAGTAATTGATGGAAGGGTTCTGGTAAGCCCGGTCTTGTCCGGGCTTTTTTGTGTCCGTCATTTAACCCCGGATATTGTCTAATTTAAGAGCCCTAAGCGCTACATAATTTGTGGATCTTCGCAACAATGACGGTGCCCGCTATATGCCAGAACTACCGGAAGTAGAAACCACTCGTCGTGGTATATCGCCCTATGTGCAGGGGCGAATAGTTAAGCAATTGGTTGTTCGGCAGCCAAAACTGCGCTGGCTTATTCCCCCGCAACTTTCTAGCCTTATCAAAAATCGGAAAATTCTGTCCGTTGAGCGCCGAGCGAAATATCTGTTACTTCGCTTGGATAACGGTTCGATTATTATTCACCTAGGTATGTCGGGAAGTCTGCGGATTATCGATGCCAGCGAGCCTCCAATGGCCCATGATCATGTTGATTTTGTACTGGATGACGGCGTCGCCATGCGATTCACTGATCCCCGTCGTTTTGGCTGTGTATTGTGGCAGGGAGCAAGCGAACCCATACATAGCCTGTTAGCTTCTCTCGGGCCGGAGCCTTTGTCGTTAGACTTTGACGGTGATCTGCTATATCAGCGATCGAGGGGGCGTAAGGCTCCGGTAAAAACTTTTCTGATGGATAATAAAAACGTAGTTGGTGTTGGAAATATTTATGCCAACGAGGCGCTGTTTGCTGCCGGCATCAAGCCGAACCGAGCTTCGGGAAGAATTTCTAGGCAGCGGTATCAGGTTTTAGCCGATCAAGTAAAAAAGGTGCTTGCGCAGGCGATAGAGCAGGGTGGGACAACGCTGCGGGATTTTGTTGGGGGTGATGGTAAACCTGGCTATTTCAAACAGGCATTGAAAGTCTATGGGCGCGGTGGCAAGCCCTGCGTCATATGTGACCAGCATTTGATTGAAATTAGGCTGGGTCAGCGCAGTACCGTGTATTGTCGACATTGTCAGCGTTGAGCGATGTTTAAAATCACAATTTGTCAAAAAACTCATCGTGTCTTCGCGACGAAGTTAGGTCTTGAGTCTATTATTGCTCGGCTATAAGGGCTCTATTTTATTTCCCTTTTTGGCTCTAGCTAGTTTCAAATAAGCCTCGATCGGCAGTATGGGTACCAATATGCTCTCGAGATTACCGCCGCATGAAAGGAGCGACTAAAAATGATCGGAATACGAAAAAAATTGCTTAATAAGTTATCTCGGCTAGGAATGGGTCTCAGCCTGGCAGCGCTGCTAGTGGTTCCGCAGATGGGTTATTCGGAAGCTATTTCTGAAGACCCGTCAGCAATGGCAATGACGGGCGATCTATTAATTGCACGCCCCATATTACTGGCAACGACAGTTGTCGGGTCGCTAATGTATGTCGTTAGTTTACCGCTCTCCTTGGCGGGTGGTAATGCTATAAGTGCTGCTGATACGTTAGTAGTTGGCCCTGCAAAAGCAACCTTCATGCGCTGCCTTGGATGTACTCACTCTGGCTATAGCAAAGGTATATCCAGTACCGAGGAGTAAATCGCCAGCGCTGTCGCGATTATCGCTATCGTTGCTCAGCTGCAATGAGTTGTCGATATTTTGACAGCAATTGCAGTTGAGACTCTTGTCTGTTTGGATCTTTTGGGATGCAGTCTACTGGACACACCGTCTGGCACTGAGGTTCATCAAAATGCCCTACACACTCGGTGCATAGTGCGGGGTCAATTTCATAGATCTCGTCACCCTGATAGATTGCTTCGTTGGGGCATACGGGCTCGCAGACATCGCAGTTAATACATTCGTCGGTAATGATCAGTGACATGGGTATGTCGTTAAATAGGCACTCAAGATTTGATGCGCTCGTTGAGGGCATCGAGAACGATCGCGGGGACAAAGCTCGAAACGTCACCGCCCATCGTGGAAATTTCTCTCACCAACGTTGACGAAATGTAAGACAGTCCATCGGACGGGGTTAGGAACACTGTTTCAAATCCGGGCGTCATGGCGCGATTCATATCTGCCATTTGAATTTCATATTCGAAATCCTTCATCGATCTAACGCCTCTCAATACCGTATTGCTATTTTTGCTTTGTGCAAATTCCACCAATAAATTATTGAAGCCGCACACCTCGATATTATCGAGATGGGACAAGGCCTGCTGACATAGATCGATGCGTTCATCCAATGAAAACATAGGCTGCTTTCTCTCACTGTATGCAATAGCTAGTACGACTTTGCCAAACAGTTTTGAAGCTCTTTCTACCAGATCAATATGACCGTTAGTAATGGGATTGAATGTGCCGGGGTATATCACCGTATTCATTCGTTACTTCCTTTATGATGGTTGCTACTGAATAGTGTATGGCTACCGATTATACCTGTGTCGACAAATTTTGCTCGTCTCTGATAAATAATCGATAACAAATCTGACCGGCAAATTTTTCCCGATGCAAGTGCCAGTCGGCTGGTATGTCGGGCAATATTTCGTCTCTGCCCATTTCAAGATAAATTTTACCACCAGGTGACAGGCAGAAAGTCAGCAAATTCAGGCAGTCCGCTATTAGTCCCTGATGAAATGGCGCGTCAAGGAAAATGATGTTGTAGGTATTGGTGTCAGGTGATTGCTGTAATTGCTGCAGCCACTGCAGCGCATTGTCTTGCTGCACTCGAACATTTTCAGCGCCAAGCAAGCGCAAATTTTCGATGAGCTGTTTAATTGGCTCAGGGGAGCGATCAACAAAATCAACCTGTGATGCTCCTCTGGATAACGCCTCTAACCCAAGTGCGCCACTACCTGCGAATAAGTCGAGGCAGCGGGCTGCAGATACATCTGCTGCGAGCCAGTTAAATAGTGTCTCTCGGACTCTATCTGGAGTAGGTCGCAGACCCTCGATCGAGGGGAACGCCAATTTTCTCCCTCGCCATTTGCCGCCAATGATTCGTAGCTGATTAGAGTGGGATCCTTTATCTTTTTTACCGTTGGCAGATTTCATATCTGGGTGATTGTTGATCCATTTTATATGTGGGTTGATGCTCCGTTTCTGAGCTTAAGGGTGGTAGGATAACACTCTTGTCATCCGTTCAATAATTATGAGCTGCTACGTCAACTAATGAAGTTTTTCGATCGTTTCAAATCAGCCAAGCCTGACCAGAAGTCTCCAGATCAGCCGTTTTCAACAGAAGAAAATGGTCAGACTCCCGATGTGCCTATTGAGCAAGATACTCTCATTAGCTCTGCCCATTTTGGGTCTAATACCGAGTCGGTTGCTGCGGAAATACCCGCTGACGCCGTTGTAGTAAATGAGGCGGAAGTAGGCCTTGATGGAGAGCTTGCCAGTAGTGGCGTCGTAACAGCGACAGATTCCATAGGCACTGGCGACTCTAAAGCGGGTTTTTTCTTGCGTTTAAAGCAGGGTTTGAAGCGCACCACTGACGGCTTTTCCAGTGGTATGGGTACACTTTTTCTGGGTAAAAAAGAAATTGATGAAGAGCTGTTGGAGGAACTGGAAACACAGCTGCTGATTGCTGATGTTGGTGTTGAGGCCACCCGGGATATCATGGAGACTCTGGCTAAACAAGTGTCGCGTCGTGAGCTGGCTGATCCGCAAGCGCTGTACCGCGGTTTACAAAAGGAATTGGCTGAATTGCTGGAGCATTCGCGGGAGCCATTGCAAATAGACGAGACTAAAAAGCCTTATGTCATACTCGTGGTTGGAGTGAACGGTGTGGGCAAGACAACCACAATCGGTAAACTCGGTAAGCGATTTCAGGCGGAAGGTAAAAGCGTCATGTTGGCTGCCGGTGATACCTTTCGCGCAGCGGCTGTTGAGCAGTTACAGGTATGGGGAGAGCGGAATAATGTTCCAGTAATAGCGCAGCATACCGGTGCGGACAGTGCCTCGGTGATCTTTGACGCGGTGCAGGCAGCCCAGGCTCGAAAAGTTGATGTGTTAATTGCTGACACTGCAGGTCGCTTGCACAATAAAGACAATTTGATGGAAGAATTGAAAAAAGTTGTAAGAGTTATGGGTAAACTCGACAGTACCGCTCCTCATGAAGTGATGCTGGTGTTAGATGCGGGTACCGGACAGAATGCACTGTCGCAAGCCAAGGCGTTTCAGGAAGTCGTCGGTGTGACTGGTATAACCGTTACTAAGCTCGACGGGACAGCAAAAGGTGGTATTATTTTCGCCATCAGCAAACAATTGCAGTTGCCTATTCGATTTATTGGTGTGGGTGAGCAGATCGATGATTTACGGCCGTTTGCAGCAGATGATTTTGTCGCTGCTTTATTTAACAGTGAATGATGTGCGGTAACCAAGTTCTCCAATGATAAAGTTCGATCAAGTCAGCAAGCGTTATCCGGGAGGCTATGAGGCTCTAAAAAGCGTCAGCTTTCATATTGAACGCAATGAGATGGTTTTTTTAACCGGGCATAGTGGTGCTGGTAAAAGTACCTTGCTCAAATTAATGATGGTGATGGAGCGGCCTACCCAAGGCCAGGTGCTCATTGATGGTCAAAATCTGCGGGGTTTAGCCGCTCGAAAAATACCAGCGCTGCGGCGTGATATTGGTGTTGTTTTTCAAAATCATCAGCTGTTATTCGATCGCAGCGTCTACGATAATGTAGCTCTGCCGCTGATCATTGCGGGTTATCGGCCACGGGAAGTTGGCCGTCGAGTTCGGGCTGCGCTGGATAAAGTAGGTTTACTAAGCCGGGAAAAGCAGTTGCCTGTCACTTTGTCCGGTGGTGAGCAACAGCGAGTTGGCATAGCACGTGCGGTGGTGAACAAGCCCAAAATATTATTGGCCGACGAGCCTACCGGAAATCTCGATCCGGAGTTGTCGGCGGAAATTATGCATTTGTTTGAGCAATTTAATCAAGTTGGCGTCACTGTATTGATCGCCAGCCACGATTTGAGTTTAATTGCTCGACTGCCCTATCGGATGATGACTTTGAGAGAGGGTGCCATAGTCTCGACTCCCGGGTCTGTAGGGGGTGTTAGTTGAGTCTTGGCGATGGAAGACCTCACGGGGTCAGAGCCGATAGTCGTAACTCTCGAAAAGACAAGGGCGCCAGTCAAAGCCGCACCGGCATCCGCGACAAAGTTAGTAGTTACAAAGCCCACCACCAGTTAGTCGCCAGTGATAGTTTACTGCGCTTATTACAGGCACCGGTAGCCAGTTTAATGACTTGGTTGGTGATTGGCATTGCCTTGGCACTACCGACTGGTTTATTGGTTGTGTTAGCCAACGTTGAGTCTGTCAGTAGTGGTTGGGACGGCGCAGCCCAGATTTCACTGTTCGTGAACAAAGCGGTGTCGGAATCAGATGGTAGGCAGCTGGCGAAAAAGTTGGAGCTTCGCGAAGACATTGCCGAAGTAGAATTTATCTCACAAAGTCAGGCGCTGGCGGAATTTCAATCACTGTCGGGATACGGCGATGTATTGGAGCACTTAGATCAGAACCCATTACCGTCAGTCATTGTTATAAGGCCTATGGAGCAGCAAACGGCAACGACGGCTATCGAGCAGCTCTATCTGGAACTGAAGGCGTTGCCTCAGATTGAGCAGGCGATTATTGATCTGGAGTGGGTGCAGCGACTTTACGGCATCATGGCGCTGAGTAAGCGTATGACGTTTGCGTTGGCTGCGTTACTGTCGTTCGGTGTTTTGTTGGTGATTGGCAATACCATACGGTTAGCCATAGAAAGTCGCCGTGATGAAATCGTCATTGTTAAGCTGGTAGGAGCAACCAATGCCTTTGTCCGTAGGCCTTTTCTGTACACGGGTTTATGGTATGGACTGGGTGGTGGATTGGTTTCATGGTTCATTGTTACGGTTGTAGTTGTTTGGCTGAGTGGCCCCGTCGCTGATTTGGCTGGATTATATCAAAGTCAATTTGAGCTACTAGGCTTAGGCTTTGGTGAAACGCTGCTACTGTGGTTGGCAAGTGGCACATTGGGCTTAGCCGGAGCGTGGTTGGCGGTTAGTCGTCACCTTGGAAAAATTGAGCCCCGCTAGTGGTCGGAGACTTGCTCCTCGCCCATCTTCTCGTATTACTAACAGCTCCCTTGATTTAGCTCAAAGTTCTTCCTCTTAGTTCATATTGGGTACTAGAAAACCTTCTATCGATGAACTTTTTTGTTATTGGCACTCTAACTTGATGAGTGCTAATATTATTATCGATAACATGGAGAACTTTATGAGTACTGCACTACAGACTGTCAACCTGGTCCCTGGGAGTAATCTCAACGCCTACATGCAGACTGTCAATAACTTCCCTGTATTGACGGCTGAGCGAGAGCATGAGCTGGCGGAAGCGCTTTATTACCATGAGAATCTTGAGTCTGCACGAGAGTTAGTAATGGCTCACTTACGGTTTGTCGTCCATATAGCGCGTTCATACAATGGGTATGGTTTGCCTCTAGCTGACTTGATTCAAGAGGGTAATATCGGCTTAATGAAGGCTGTTAAGCGCTTCAATCCTGAAAAGGGTGTCAGACTGGTATCATTTGCCGTGCATTGGGTAAAAGCCGAGATGCATGAGTATATTCTTCGTAACTGGCGTATTGTTAAAGTAGCCACAACAAAAGCGCAGCGTAAATTGTTTTTTAATCTTCGTGGCGCCAAGAAGAAGCTTGCATGGCTGAACGAAAAAGAAGCACATGCTATTGCTGAAGACTTAAATGTCGATGTTAAAGAAGTTCGTCGGATGGAAAGTCGTTTGACTGCATCGGATCTGGGTTTTGATGCCGGCGCTGATGACGAAGATGATGGTTTTGTAGCACCGGCGCATTATTTGGAAGACCATTCTGCCAACCCAGCGATGTTGTTGGAAGACGCTGATTGGGAACAAAATAGCAATCAGCACTTACAGTTGGCGCTAGAGCAGCTGGATGAGCGTAGTCGTGATATTATTCAAGCGCGGTGGTTATCAGACAGTAAGTCAACGCTGCATGATTTGGCGGGTAAGTACGGTGTTTCCGCTGAGAGGGTAAGGCAGCTGGAAAAGAATGCAATGAAGAAAGTCAGGGCTACAATGGAAGCATAATCGCTTTTATTGACTTCGAGAAAACCGCCCTTGGGCGGTTTTTTTTGGTATAGGATTTTATTAATGGCAAAATTATTTCTAGTAGTGGCAGCAATGAGCGGCTTGATGGCCGTTATTATTGGCGCTTTTGGTGCTCATGGATTGAAGGACCGGGTTGCGGAAGATCTGTTGGTTATTTACCAAACGGGCGTTCAATATCATTTTTATCATACCTTTGCGCTTTTAGCTGTGAGCCTGTTGCTGTTGCGTTATCCGCAGTTAGGTTTGCTCAACTGGAGCGGAGGGTTTTTCATTATAGGAACGTTGATATTTTCTGGCAGCCTATATGTGATGGCGCTAACCGGATTTCGATGGTTGGGCGCAATCACTCCAATAGGCGGAGTTGTATTGATTATCGGTTGGCTTATGTTGGTGGCGGCCGCCTACAAGGGTGTTGGTGAGTAGTAACATGACGAATCAAAAGGATAGTGGCGGTCCCACATCAATACCGGAAAAATATCGACGTATTCGCAGCTTTGTATTGCGCACGGGGCGTATGACGCCGGGACAACAGAATGCTTATGATAAATTCTGGCCCGACAAAGGTCTGTTGCTCGGCTCTGGGTTGCTTGATTTTTCTACGCTATTTGGTCGGTCTGCCCCGGTAAATTTGGAGATTGGATTTGGTATGGGTGCTTCGCTGGTTACTATGGCAAAGGCCGCTCCCAGTGAAGATTTTATCGGCATTGAGGTGCACACCCCCGGTGTAGGAAAGCTGCTACATGGAATGGAAGAATTTAGCGCCGATAACATTCGAGTGTTTAACGACGATGCTGTCGATGTACTCGATCAATGTATTCCCGACAGCAGCCTTGACCGGATACAGATTTATTTCCCCGATCCATGGCACAAAAAAAAGCATCACAAGCGGCGACTGATCCAACCCTTGTTTGTACAAAAACTGCGGAAAAAATTGAAAGAGGGAGGTATTCTCCATTTAGCGACAGACTGGGAGGACTATGCAGAGCATATGATGGAGGTGATGTGCGATGCTGAGGGGTACTCCAATCTCGCAGATCCGTATTGTTTTTCCGCGCGACCTGACTTTAGACCGATCACTAAATTTGAAAAGCGCGGCGAGCTTTTGGGGCATGGTGTTTGGGATATCTTATTTAAGCGCGCAGGCTAATTGCGGCTTGAGTCAGACGGAGTGCGCCTTAAGTTGATCAAGAAGTGCTGCCATAGCTCTTCCGCGGTGGCTGATTGTGTTTTTTATCGCCGGTTCCATTTCAGCAGCGCTGCAACTGTAATCAGCTACCCAAAATAAGGGGTCATAGCCAAAACCACCGACTCCCCGGGCCTCTAAAAGTATTGCTCCATCCCATCGTCCCTGACAAATAATCGGCGTTGAGTCTGTTGCATGTCGAATAAAGACCAACAGACATTGATAGTGTGCCAATCGTTGGTGTTTAGGGATGTTGGTGAGTTCACTGAGCAGCTTGGTATTATTGGTCTCGTCCGTTGCGTTTGGGCCAGAAAAGCGCGCAGAATAAATACCGGGCTGCCCATTAAGGGCAGCCACTTCTAGTCCTGAATCGTCAGCAATTGCCGGTAGTCCTGTATATTGAGCGGCATTGCGCGCTTTTATGATGGCGTTCTCGACAAAGGTTAAACCGGTCTCCTCCGCTTCAGGCACATTAAAATCTGATTGCGGTACGACGTCAAAACCACAGCCCGATAGTAGCTGCTGGAATTCTTTTAGCTTGCCTACATTGCCACTGGCTAGGACGATTTTTTGCATAATAAACTGGCCTATTGATCGACGTAAAGCGTCTTGGAAAATTTGAGTGTGTAGGGGGCTATGTTAGGGTCGGGTTGAATGTTGATAGTGAAGGTCCGAAGCTCTTTGTTGTTAAAGCGTAGTTCTGCAATATAGTAAATGGCTTCTTGTTCCACTATTTCATCAAATTTTAATGCGGCAGTGTGAATGAGGTCAGAGCTGTTGCCGTTGACGATAGCTTTTTTTGCTGTTGTGACCCCTTTGTCTAATCGCCGTCTAACGGCGATATTGATTAATGCGCGGTTTTTTCCTCTGACAATACCATAGGCTTTTGCAACTTCTGGGCTTATAAAGGTAGAGTTGAGTACGTTGTAGTGGACATCGTAGTCACCAAAAACTTTTGTGTTTTCAGCCATTGAATCAGCCGCAAAAAATATGAAACTGAAAAGAACAATTACTAATTTTGTCATGCCATGTGCCTCAAATTTTTATCGACTGATATGATAGACAGCGGTGACACCGAATAAGTTCGGCATCAGGCGCCCCATTGTGCTTTCACTGCTGTCATCAGCGACAACGGTGCTCGCTAATATCCGAATGCCATTATCTTCGCACAGTGCCTCGAAATCTTTTACTGTGCAAAAGTGGATGTTGGGAGTGTCATACCAGTTATAAGGCATAAATTTTGACACAGGCATACGACCTTGCTGGCCAAGATGCCATCGGCAACGCCAGTGGGCAAAATTAGGAAAGGTAACAATACACTCTCTGCCTACCCGCAACATTTCATTGATGACCAAGTGAGGGTCGCGAAGTGTTTGTAAGGCGTGGGCCATAACGACTACGTCAAAACTGTTTTCTCGAAAAGTCGCCAAACCCTGGTTTAGATCGTGTTCGACAACATTGAGTCCCTTGTCAATACACTCTGTAATATGATCTTCGTCTATTTCTATCCCAAGGCCATCAACATTCTTTTCTGCTATCAATTTGCAGAGCAGAGACCCGTCGCCGCAACCCAGATCAAGTACGCGAGCTTTTGAACGTATCCAGTCGGGGATGAGTTGTAAATCAAAACGCATCAGACTGTCTCCCCTGCCACTCGTTGCATATAAGCTCGGAACACCTTTTCGTAACGTTCATTCGAAATTAGAAAGGCGTCATGACCAAAGTCGGCTTCAATTTCAGCATAACTAACGGGTTTTCTGGCGGCAACAAGAGCATCCACAATTTCACGGGACCTCTCCGGGGAAAAGCGCCAGTCAGAAGTAAACGAAACAACCAAAAAAGAGCAGGTGGCATTGCTAAAGGCCTCTACCGGGTCGTCATTATATTCTCGAGCGAGATCAAAAAAATCTAGCGCTTTGGTCATTAAAATATAAGTGTTGGCGTCGAAGCTTCCAGAAAAGACGTCGCCCTGATACCTGAGATAACTCTCAACTTCGAATTCGACGACTTCATCATTGCCCAGGCTGAAATTTCCAGTTTTTAATTCACGGCCAAACTTTTGCCCCATTCCATCTTCAGACAAGTAGGTAATGTGCCCGATCATCCTGGCTAATCGCAGACCCTGTTTTGGAATGACGTTATGACTCATGTAATAGCCGCTGTGAAAGTTTGGATCGGAACTGATGGATTGACGAGCGACCTCATTAAACGCAATATTTTGCGCAGACAATTTTAATGCTGAAGCAATGACAACGCAGTGGCGGACTTCATCGGGATACTCTAGGGCCCAGCGCATAGCCTGCATGCCGCCCAAACTACCGCCGATCACGGCCGCCCACTGTTGAATGCCCAATACCTTCATCAGTTCTCGCTGAGTATTCACCCAATCTCGACAGCGCAACAGGGGGAAGTCATTTTGCCAGGGCGTACCAGTTTCAGGGTTGATAGATTTTGGGCCAGTGGAGCCATGGCAGCCCCCAATGTTGTTGACACTAACAATATAAAATTGATCACTGTCGATCGGCTTTCCGGGGCCGATATAGCTATTCCACCATCCAGGTTTGGTTTCGTTTTCATGATGATAGCCCGCTGCGTGGTGATGTCCGGACAGTGCGTGGCAAATAAGTATGGCGTTGGAGCAGTCGCTGTTGAGTTTGCCATAGGTTTCGTAAACCAGATCATACTGCATCAGCGAGCGGCCGCAGGCGAGTTCGATCGGTTGCGCGAAATGATGGGATTGAGGGGTGACTATTCCGACAGATTGCTCTGGCATTCTTAGGTCCATTTATTGTGCAGTTTGCGAGTCTAATAATTCAATCAGGGCTATGCAATAGCCAGTTCACTGTATGTTTTCTGGCCTATTAATAATAGAACGGCCTTCTTGCCGACCTATTACTACGTTGAAGGTCGTCATGATGGGTATACTGACATCGGCAAAAGCTAGCTAGCGGTCAGTTGGCATTAAATACCTATAACGTAGGCGACCGGTAAACTAACACTTGCGGCGATATGGCCGAGCATTATTTGTAAAACATTAATTGTCAAAAATACGAAAATGGGCGACAAATCGAGACCGCCCATTGCCGGAACAATTTTACGGAACGGCGCCATCACCGGCTCTGTCAGCTGATGTAATAATAATATCAGTGGATTATAGCTCCCCGGCGCAACCCAGCTGATGATGATTGATGCAAGGATGGCAATAAAATAGATATTTATCAGCATTCCTAGTGTACCTAAAACAGCCCAAATCAGCAGGTCGAGAGGATTGGGAATACTATACCCCTGAAGGGCTACCAAGGCGGCTGTAGTTAACATCTGTATGAGTAAAATGGCAATAAGTGTTGCCGTATCGACTTTGCCAATGCTGGGGATGAAGCGGCGTATGGGTTTTAGTAGTGGTTGGGTCACCTTGATTAGAAATTGCGAAATTGGATTGTAGGAATCTGCCCGAGCCAGCTGAAGTAGCACCCGCATTATTAGCGCTAATAAAAATAGCTGGCAAAGTGTCTGAATCAATAAATTGGCAATATCTCGCAATGCATCCATAGAGTCGTGGCCTTTTCCGGATTGAATACCGGGTTGTATGATTGTCAATGAGTGACATAAATAGTCGTGTCGGAAAATACTATTATCAGTGGCGAAGCTGGTAAATTTCCAGTGTTATTATTTACCATCGCCAAGTATTTCGGCTAGTTCCTCAGATCGATTTCGGCCTGCTTCAAGTGCTTGCAGGAATATATCTTTTAAGTTTCGGTTCTCGAGTACTTTTAGCGCCTCTGCAGTCGTGCCTCCCGGAGAGGTGACCCTGCGTCGTAATTCTGCAGTATCTACGTCGCTTGACATCGCCATTTTAGCGGCCCCTAACGCCGTTTGCAGGGTCAGTTGTTTTGCTGTTTCGGCACTGAGGCCCATACTTTCACCGGCAGCCTGCATGGCTTCCATTACCAAAAAGAAGTATGCCGGGCCACTGCCTGAAACTGCAGTAACAGCGTCAAGAGCTTGCTCTTCGCTAACCCACAAGGCGATGCCTACCGCGCCTAAAATCTGATCAGCCAGTCGTTTCTGGTGCTCGCTAACGACGGGGTTTGCATACAAGGCTGTAGCTCCGGTCTGAACCAGCGCGGGGGTGTTGGGCATACAGCGAACGATGGGCATACCTCCACCAAGCCATTGGTCAAGGCTTTTAACTTTGATACCTGCAGCAATAGAGATCACCAGTGGTTTATGCAATTGCGCGCTGTTTGCCAGATCTTCAAGGATGGGCTTCATGACCTGTGGCTTTACCGCCAAAACAACGACATCGGCATTGGCTATAGCGTGTTGGTTGTCGTCCGTTGTCTCGACCTTAGCGATGTCCCGCAGTCTTTCCAAAGAAGCAGGATAAGGGTCGCTGGCGATGATCTGCTCGGCAGAAAACCCTTCGGTGACAAGACCACCAATAATACTGCTGGCCATGTTACCAGCCCCAATAAACGCGATAGTAGGATGAGACACAAAAAATTCCTTAGAAGTTGCTTATGACAGCAAATTTTACTGACTTTAGATTATAGCAGCATGGGGTAATGCGAGATATGGATGGGCGAGTTATAGTCACAACAATGGCACTATTATCTGGGGCCAAAAATATCTGTGCCAATTCTAACCACGGTGCTCCCTTCGGCAATCGCCGCCTCCATGTCTGCTGACATACCCATCGACAGCGTATCTAGGTCGTTGCAGGTTTTTTGGAGCTTATTGAAGGCGTGATGGAGTACTGCAAAAGCTGCCTGTTGTTCATCTGCTTGGTCGCTCGCCTGAGGTATCGACATTAACCCCCGAAGCTGAATATGCGGTAAGCTATCAACCTGTTCTGCCAAAGATGCCAGCTGCTCCAGCGAAACACCGGCTTTACTGTTTTCGTCGCTGGTATTTACCTGCAAGCACACGTTAAGTGGTGGCATGCCTGATGGTCTTTGGTCATTGAGTCGTAGGGCTATCTTTAGACGGTCAACACTATGAACCCAATCAAAATGTTCGGCGATAGCCCGAGTTTTGTTAGACTGAATGGGGCCAATGAAATGCCAGTACACGTCGATATCAGTTAGATGCAGTTGTTTGTCCAGTGCCTCTTGCAGGTAATTCTCGCCGATATCGGTAATGCCGGCGGCAATAGCCTGACGCACTTCATCAGCGGAGCGAGTTTTACTGACTGCCATTAGAGCAACGGTATTTGGCTTTCGGTGATATTTTTCTTCCGCATTGCGGATGCGATCTCTAACCTTTGCTATATTTAATGCTATGAGTTGTTGCATAAGATTCATTTCGATGACAGAAACTTCTGTCAGTTGTGACCTGACTCACAGTTGTTTTACTCGGAGCAGGTATTTAAGGCGTATTTTAAAACCTCTATTATACTCAAAACAGCTATTTGTCTCTCCAAAAATCTATTGAGTTATCAAGGAACCGCATGGACATAACAGAACTATTGGCATTTAGTGCCAAGCAAGGCGCTTCCGATTTACATTTGTCGGCAGGATTGCCGCCGATGATACGGGTTGATGGTGATGTACGTAGAATCAATTTGCCGCCAATGGAGCACAAGCAGGTTCACAGTCTCATTTATGAAATTATGAATGACAAACAACGTAAGGACTTTGAGGAGTTCCTTGAGACCGACTTCTCCTTCGAAGTACCCGGCGTAGCAAGATTTCGGGTGAACGCATTCAATCAAAATCGTGGGGTGGGAGGGGTATTTCGAACTATCCCTTCAAAAGTCTTGACGATGGAAGAGTTAGGTATGGGTCAGGTCTTCCGGGATGTATCCATGGCGCCGCGCGGGCTGGTGCTCGTCACGGGACCAACAGGTTCCGGTAAATCTACCACGCTTGCTGCGATGGTGGATTACGTCAATGATAATAAATATGAGCATATCCTCACTATCGAGGACCCCATCGAATTTGTTCACGAATCAAAGAAATGTCTGGTAAACCAGCGTGAAGTTCATCGGCATACTCACGGCTTTAATGAGGCCTTAAGGTCGGCTCTCCGTGAGGATCCGGATATCATCCTAGTGGGCGAATTACGCGATTTAGAAACTATTCGACTAGCAATGACCGCAGCAGAAACGGGGCATTTAGTGTTTGGTACCTTGCACACAACCTCAGCGGCAAAAACTATTGACCGTATAATTGATGTGTTTCCGGCTGAAGAAAAGTCAATGGTTCGTTCGATGCTATCTGAATCACTGCAGGCGGTTGTTGCGCAAACATTACTTAAAAAGACCGGTGGTGGGCGTGTCGCCGCGCATGAAATTATGCTGGGTACGTCTGCTATTCGCAATCTGATTCGCGAAGACAAAGTGGCACAAATGTATTCGGCGATACAGACGGGCAGCGCTTCTGGTATGCAAACGATGGATCAGTGTTTAGCCGAGCTAGTGGATAAGCGGCTGATAGGTCGGGACGTCGCTCGTGAAAAAGCTCGTTTCCCTGAAAATTTTTAATGATGAAGTTTATGGCCAATAATCTAGTTGTTGTTGCATTGCTTGATGTAGGCAGGAGTTAAAATGGATATTGATAAACTATTAAAAATCATGGTTGAGAAAGGCGCGTCGGATTTGTTTATAACGGCTGGGGTGCCTCCTTCGATCAAAGTTAATGGTCGTGTTCTGCCTGTCACTACCAGTCCATTGAGTCCTGAAAAAACTCGGGAAACTGTTCTGGGAGTTATGACTGAAAGCCAGCGAGAAAGTTTTATTCGCGAGAAAGAATGTAACTTTGCTGTCAGTGCACGAGGTATTGGTCGATTCAGGGCAAGTGCATTTTACCAGCGTAATTTGGCAGGTATGGTTTTGCGGCGTATTGAAACAACAATTCCGCGTACCGAGGACCTCGGGTTACCTGAAATTGTTAAAGAGCTGTCGATGACCAGACGTGGCCTAGTGATCTTTGTTGGCGCGACGGGTGCGGGTAAATCAACATCGTTGGCGGCAATGGTTGGTCACCGAAATCGAAATTCGAAAGGTCATATTATTTCTGTTGAAGACCCTATTGAATACATTCATCAGCATGAGGGTTGTATTGTTACCCAGCGAGAGGTGGGTATTGACACAGAGAGTTTTGAAGTTGGTTTGAAAAATATGCTGCGGCAAGCACCGGATGTCATTGTGATCGGCGAGGTGCGTTCTCGCGAAACGATGGAACATGCAATTACTTTTGCGGAGACCGGTCATCTCTGTTTATGCACATTACATGCAAACAACGCCAACCAGGCACTCGATCGAATTTTACATTTCTTCCCAGCGGATCGTCATCGTCAACTATGGATGGATTTATCGCTAAATCTCCGTGCTATCGTTGCGCAGCAGCTTATACCTACTCCTGACGGCAAGGGGCGTCGGGCATGCATTGAAGTACTGTTGAATACGCCGCTGGCGCAGGATTTGATTCGAAAAGGGGATGTTCATGCCTTGAAAGAGGTGATGGCTAAATCGAACGAAATGGGGATGCAAACTTTCGACCAGGCATTGTTTGAATTATTCAGTATGGGAGAAATAACCTATGAAGATGCGCTCTCCCATGCAGACTCCTCTAATGATTTGCGACTAATGATTAAATTGGCGGACGACGGTAGTTTGTACCATGCAAATCAGGCGGTGGGCGGACTGTCACTCGAGGACGATGCTGAAAATGACAAAGGGACTAAGTATGGTCGCTAGCTATGGCTGTCGCAGGTTAATCATTCGGAGACAGTAAGTCGGGTTGGATTAACCAGCTTTCCAAAATAATTTTAGCTGCCAGACTGTCAACGTTATTTCGTTTGAAATCACGGGAGCCTGTTTGTTGGATGATTTCTCCTTTCGCCTCATAGCTGCTTAAGCGCTCATCGGCCATCGAAACCGGCAAGCCGAAACGGCCATGCAGGCGATTAGCAAACTTTTTTGCCCGCCGACTTAATTCTGAAAAGCTGCCATCCATGTTGAGTGGTAGTCCAATGAGCAATAAATCAGGTTGCCATTCGTCGATAATTTTCTTGATTTGCTCCCAGTTAGGTACTCCGTCTTTCGCTTTCAGTTCGGTGAGTGGGTTTGCCGTATTGGTAATAGATTGTCCAATGGCTAAGCCGATCGATTTAGTGCCAAAGTCAAAACACAAAACATTATTGAAAGCTGCGCTGTCCCTACGATGATCAGGCATTGTTTAAGCATGACCGGCGAGAGGAGAGATTAACGCCAGATCGACGCCTATTTTAGCGACAGCGGCGGCTGCTTTTTGGTCGATCGGCGTATTGAACATAATGTGGCTGTCCGCCGGCAGAGTTAACCAAGCGTTCTCACCGAGTTCCTGCTCTAGTTGCCCCGCTTCCCATCCCGCATAACCTAATGCAACCAGGCTATCGCAGGGGCCTTGGTCGTGGGCAATGGCACTGAGAATATCTTGTGATGTAGTGAGCGCTATTTGGTCGGAAACATGGACGGTTGAGTCCCACTTATCGTCAGTGCGCCGATGCAAAATAAAGCCGCGATTCATATGAACGGGTCCGCCTGAAAGTATCTGGCCCGAGTGATCGCGCGAGACGTTTTCGATGTCAAGTTGATGAAAAACGTCACCGAGGGACAAGTCTAGCGGATGATTAATGACAATTCCCATGGCTCCGTACTCGTTATGTTCACAGATATACGTAATGCTATTGGCGAAGATGCCATCACTCAATGCAGGCAGTGCAATCAGGAAATGATCTTTAAGACTAGAACTGGTGGTTAATATATCCATGACGTTATTATTGGGGCGTTGCTGGAGGATGACAAGGTCTTAATTAGGGTTTATCGGGTGGATAGTTCAGATTTTTAAGACGTTGATGCTATTGTTATCGAGTTTTTTGGTTCATTTGCGTGTTAAAAAAAATCCTACCGCGAATCTGGATAGGGCGGACTCAACTATCAATGTTGGAGTTTATGTGCTCGCAGATAGTTTATTTTTATGAAAGCGCCACGTACGGATGATTTCCAAGATATCAACCTCTTTTTGCATCTGGCTTGGAAATGCGTCATAGGGAGCTGCCAAATGAACAATTTTCAAGGCGGCTTGGTCGAGGATTTTATGTCCTGAAGACTTCAGGATTTTTACTTGGTAAACATCGCCGTTAGGTAATAACGAGACAACCATCCGCAAATCACCAAAAAGTTGTTTTTGCTTGGCCTGACTTGGGTAGTGTTGGTTGCCTATGGCTTCCACTTTGGCTCGCCAGTTGTTTAAGTACAGTGCGTCATCGGCCTGCTTCGTCGCCACCGACGTTAGGCGGCGAATTCGGGGGCGTCTCGCATAAGCGTATTCTTGTATATCCAACTTCGCTTCAAGGCTGGCAATCTCTTTGTTGCGCTGCTCCATTGACATATCGTCTTGTCGTTGCTGGTTGTGCTCTGCAGATGGGTCCTGTGATTGTCGTTGGATACTGCTGAATTGGCTGTCAGCAGAGGTAGTCAATTCCGGATTAGCCGCTATGCGCGCTTCGCTTTGGCTGCGCGATGGTTGATCTATTTGACGAATTTGCGTGTCCTGATAATCAGCTATCTCCGTAGCAGTGAGCATCGCTTTTTCTTCAAGTTTGCCACTACCTTCCTGATTATTTTGGGCGAGGAAGTCAGCTTTCTCAGGCGTTTTTTCGCTGCGATGGTGGGCTAGGGTAATTTCAAGTTTTGATGAGGCGGTGGGCCGCTCCTCGCGATTAAAACTAACTCCGAGTATAAACGCCGCATGAAGTGCCAAGGCAAGGCAGAATGCAAACCCGAGCCGATCATGATTAAAGCCCTGTCCCGCTATGCGAGCATAGTTATTGATTGCCAGCGCCATGTGCCTAGTATTCCAGATTTCTGGGATGTAACTATCAGCGTAATAACAGTTTAGCCGGCAAGGCTAAACTAGTTTAGAGTCTTGCTACTGACTACCCGCTAATTTACGACTGATGACGTCCATTAACGATCCGCCGATATCCATGTCGTATGCGTTGTCAATTTCGCGCACGCAGGTAGGGCTGGTAACATTGATCTCAGTGAGATAATCACCAATGACATCGATGCCGACGAAGAGTAACCCTTTTTCCCTGAGTGTTGGGCCAACCTGATTCGCAATCCAGCGGTCGCGCTCCGTTATTGGTTGTGCTCGACCGGTGCCACCAGCAGCTAGGTTGCCGCGGGTTTCTCCCTGCGAGGGTATCCGTGCCAGACAATAGTCTACAGGCTCTCCGTCAACTAACAAGATGCGTTTGTCGCCCTTAGTGATATCTGACAAAAAGCGCTGAGCCATAATTGATTGTCCCCCGAAATCAGTCAGTGTTTCGAGAATGACGCCCAGATTGGGGTCGTTTTCTTTGACTCGAAAAATCGATGTTCCACCCATGCCGTCAAGGGGCTTGAAAATGACGTCTTTGTGCTGCCGATGAAAATCGCGAAGTATTTCATTGTCGCGGCTGACGACTAATGGTGGGCAGCATTCTGGGAACTGAGTGGCGAACATTTTTTCATTGCAGTCCCGAAGGCTTTGAGGTTTGTTGACAACGAGAGTGCCGAGTCTTTCTGCGGCTTCCAGAATATACGTGCTATAAATGAACTCATTATCAAAAGGTGGATCTTTGCGCATCAGAATTACATCAAGTTCGCCGAGGTTGATGTCTTCCGCCTCTCCAAGCTGATAGTAGTCGTCAGTATCCCTGAAAACCTCGAGCGGGCGGACTCTGGCCCTTGGCTCCCCGCCTGACTGATAAAGGTCCTGTTGTCTCATATAGCTGAGCTGCCATCCGCGATCACTCGCCGCCCACAGCATAGCCAAGGTTGTATCTTTTTTAATATTGATGGATTCAATCGGGTCCATCACCACGCCGAGACGTATTTTCATTGTTTTCTCACAAAATGACTCAATCGGCCGACAATAACGCTGAGTTATACCTAAAGTTGCTAGCTGCTTCTCACTTATAGGAGTAGGCGATATGACAATCGGCTTCTATACTGATGTTAGCGACACGGTACGTTGCTAATGCTGACAAATCAAGGCTCAGGTGATAAGGCGCTCTGGCGGAATTTTACGCTATTTATTTTAGATTTATCGATAAAGCCTGAGACAGTATTAATTATTTATGGGCAGGGCTCCCGGAGAGGGAGGCGCTGCAGTGTAACAAGATTGAACATTGCTAATAAAGGCTGTAGGTATGGAAGGGAATTTTGAAAATCTAAAGGTCATGGTGATCGATGACAGTAAAACAATCCGTCGGACGGCGGAGACGTTGCTGAAGAAGGTAGGTTGTGAGGTGATTACTGCTACCGATGGTTTTGATGCATTGGCTAAAATAGCTGATACCAAGCCAAATATTATCTTTGTCGATATTATGATGCCACGGTTAGATGGCTATCAGACCTGCGCCTTGATTAAAAATAACAGCGAGTTTAAACAAATCCCAGTTATTATGTTGTCCAGTAAGGACGGGCTATTTGACAAGGCTAAGGGGCGTATTGTTGGTTCAGATGAATACCTAACCAAGCCTTTCAGTAAAAATGAGCTTATAGGTGCAATTGAAGCTCATGTGGGGTAGAGCTGTGATTAGTAATCCGAGTAATAAAATCAGGCATGAAGATGTAGTAAGGGTGGAGGATGTATGGCTCGAGTTTTAATCGTTGATGATTCGCCGACGGAAACCCATAGAATGACGAAAATATTGGATAAACACGGGTACGAGGTGATTACGGCTGACAGCGGCGAAGATGGCGTTGCTAAAGCTAAAGAAACGTTGCCCGATGTAGTATTGATGGATATTGTTATGCCCGGATTAAATGGCTTTCAGGCAACCCGCCAGCTCAGTAAAAATGCCAGCACGAGTCATATTCCAGTTATTATTGTCACTACTAAAGACCAAGAAACGGATCGTCTTTGGGGTCAGCGCCAGGGAGCTAAGGGTTATCTGACGAAACCCATTGAAGACAGCGCGCTACTCAATACGATATCTGATGTGTTGGGCTAAAGGGAATCTTTTGATATGGGTAGTTCAATAGAGCCGTTTGCAACATTGCTGGATATTGCCCAGCGAAGTGTCGCTGCTGCTCAGGGGTTGCCGGCACAGAAAAACAGCAAACCGGAATGGTCGGGTATTGGGTTCAGACTAGTTGGCCATCGATTTGTTGCACCGATGGGCGAAATTGTCGAAATTCTCGCGCAGCCTGCCGCTACTCGCCTTCCCGGCGTACAGCCCTGGGTGCGTGGTGTCGCCAACGTTCGCGGTCGCTTGTTGCCTCTATTTGATTTAGAAAATTTTTTCGGAAGCAGTTTGGGTAGCCGTAAAAGTCGGAGGGTTCTGGCGTTGGAATTGGGGGACCTTTACAGCGGATTAATAGTTAGTGAGGTTTATGGTATGCAGCATATACCGACAGAAAACTTCAGTCATGAAACCCCCGAAAGCGTAGCTCCTTTAAAGCCATTTTTAGCCGGATCATATCAACATAATGATGAAGTTTGGTCAGTTTTTAGTCCGTTTAAACTGGCAAAAAACGCAGAATTTTTTAATGCGGCAGCCAACTAGTGGACAGTCGTACTATTTTTAACCTTGTAGTCAATAGCTTTAGTTAACCACAGCTAGCAGCGGAGAGACCCGGCATGAATGCTAAAACAAGAGGCGCGGCAGGTAAGCTGCCCACAAACCGAGCCATAAGCTTTTTCCTGTTCTTGATGGTCGCCGGTATTATTGGTGCCAGCGTGAGTGCTTATCTCGTAGTCAGAGACGCCGGCTATGATGCTCGCTATCTAGAGTTAACGGGTGAGCTGAGGATCCTCTCGCAGCAGATATCGACAAGCTCCCGCCGTGCGACGGCCGGTGAGGCTGCAGCTTTTGATGAATTGTCAAAATCACGAAATCATTTTAACCAAACCATCGGGATATTGAAAAATGGTAATGCTTTATTGCCATCTCCCCAGCGTTTGTTGGTTGCTGAGCTGAGTGAGCTCGACGGACTTTGGCAAAACGTCAATACCGCCTCTTCAACAGTCGTTGACAACCGCGAACGTATCTTATTTCTGCATGAAGTTGCCAAAACGTTGAATGATTCGATTCCAGAATTGCAGGCAGAATACAATAATGTTGTGGAGATCTTGCTGGTCAACAAAGCGCCAGCGGATCAGGTTGCAGTTGCTCAGCGCCAATCGTGGCTGGCAGAGCGTATCGCGCGGAACGTTGACAAGATGTTACAAGGGGGTGGCGGAGCAACTGAAGCTGCTGACCAGTTTAATCTTGATGCGAGCCTATTTGGCTCAGTGCTGAATGGTATGCTGCAGGGCAACAAGGCCATGGGTATTTCCCGCGTAACCGATGGTGATGCGAAGGCTTCATTGGAAGAAATTAATAAGTTGTTCGAATTTGTTAGTGGCTCTGTGGACGGAATTTTTCAGGCATCTCCAGATCTTTTAAAAGCCCGAACAGCGGCAAACGAAATTGTGGTTGATTCACCTCAGGTGATGGAAGCTACCAGTAAATTAGCCGAGAAAATTACCGTGCTTGAAAGTGAGCGGACCATAACTGGGCCTCGGGCATTGATATTTGTCGCAATCACTTTATTTTCTTTAGCAATGATCGGTATCCAGACCTTCCGTAACACCCAGTACCGACTTCGCGAAACTGGAGAGACCAATGAACGAAACCAAACAGCGATTCTGCGTTTACTTGATGAGTTAGCCGATCTCGCCGACGGTGACCTGACGACTACGGCAACGGTAACCGAGGACTTTACCGGAGCAATCGCTGATTCGATTAACTTCACTATCGATCAGTTAAGAATTTTAGTTTCTCAGATAAATGATACCGCGGTAAAAGTATCCGGCGCAGCTCAGGAAACGCAGTCCACGGCACTGCATCTGGCAGAGGCATCCGAGCACCAAGCACAGGAAATTGCCGGTGCGTCGGCGGCTGTCAATGAAATGGCAGTCACCATTGATCAGGTATCCTCAAACGCCTCGGAGTCATCGGGCGTTGCCGAACGGTCAGTAGCGATCGCAAACACCGGTGCAGAAGTTGTGCAGAATACCATAAACGGTATGGATAACATCCGTGAGCAAATTCAGGAAACATCGAAAAGAATTAAGCGATTAGGTGAATCTTCACAAGAAATTGGCGATATCGTATCGTTGATTAACGATATTGCGGACCAAACAAATATTCTGGCTCTGAATGCCGCTATTCAAGCGTCGATGGCAGGAGATGCGGGACGAGGGTTTGCGGTAGTCGCGGATGAAGTGCAGCGATTGGCAGAGCGTTCCTCCGCAGCGACTAAGCAGATTGAAGCGCTGGTTAAAACTATTCAGTCTGATACTAACGAGGCTGTTATTTCGATGGAGCAAACTACCGCAGAGGTTGTTCGGGGCGCGCGTCTTGCTCAAGACGCAGGAACGGCACTGGAAGAAATCGAAAAAGTATCTCAAGAATTAGCGGAGCTGATTCAAAACATCTCCAACGCTGCGCGTCAGCAAGCGTCTTCCGCGGGTCATATATCTAATACGATGAATGTTATTCAAGAAATCACAACACAAACGTCTTCCGGTACAACGGCAACAGCCGAATCAATTGGTAACCTTGCGGGCATGGCTAACGAATTACGTGAATCGGTGGCAGGTTTCAAGCTACCCGACGAAAATGGTTCCATAGTTGAGCTTGGGCACGTACAAAAAATTTACGACGGGGCGGTTGAGGTAGCCGAGTCAAAGGCTGCATTAGCTGTAGTTGATTGATTTACCTGTAATCGTTGAAAGTGTGACTTTTTTTACAATGAGGAAAAATGACAGATGCTCTCCGGCGGACTTGATGACCTGCCTGTATTCAGTATCGAAGAATATGTTCGCAGGTAAACTACCCTGGAAGCGCTTAGCGATTTTTTTCAGCCTCCGTCAATTTTCGGAAGGGCTTGAACCTTCGAATGTGAAAGGCTGACATTATAAACTACGATTAATACGTATCGACAGATAAGTGCGGTGCCGGATGGACTCGTAGAGTGGATGCACCTAGTCTGTAGAGGGTTTATGAAGGAACTCCGCTTTTGTTCGTGACGGCGCTGATATTATTTTGACGGTGGTAGCCGTCGCTAAAGAAGGTTGTTATTCGCAGCGATACTTGGATGGAATGTTGCCAGCAATGAAAAACAAGCATTTTTCCGACTTACTGATGTTCGCTATGAAGTCGCAGCCGACTTGAGGCATAGAATATGTTTTATGCGAAATAGTATCCTAGAGCTCAATATCGCTCCTGAATTTGAAATGGATGCTATCTGTTGTCGGAATGTATTGATGCAATTCCGTTATGAAGTACAGCTAGAAGTTTTGGATGTTTTGGCAAAGTGTTTAAAACCCAATGGCTTACTGCTTATTGCTCCGGGAGAGCCAATGAGTTGGAAACACCTTTTGATGAGCCGAAGTACTAATCGAACGGCGCAGGCATATACTAGAAATAGCAATAATAGCTGAGCATGAACGGTTGGTTTTAGATATCGGCTGCTAGCACATGACCAACTACAAGGTTGTATATTTATGAGTGAGCGTCAGGATTTTATCGCGCTGGATTGGGTGACTGGAGAGATAGATGAGACGCTAAAGCAGGCGTCTCTGTCACTCGAAGCGTTCATCATTAATCGAGATGATGATTCTAACTTGCGATTTTTTCTTTCGCATATTCACCAGGTACATCGGACTTTGCAAATGGTCGAGTTCCCTGATGCAGCGCTTCTAGCCGAAGAAATGGAAGCGTTGGCCGACGGGCTGATTCAGCAAAATATTCACAGTAGTCACATTGAAGATGCCTTGGTTGTGTTGCAAAACGCGATTACTCAATGCCCACTATATCTTGAGCAGGTAAAGCTATCTCGCCACCGCTTACCTGCGATGCTAATCCCAGTTTTGAATGACCTACGGGCAGCCCGGGGTGAGCATTTGCTCTCAGAAACTGTTCTTTTCGCGCCGGATCTTAGTGGTTTAAATCAGACGATTGACAACGATCAGTTGTCCATTCCTGATAGTGAACTGATAGAGATTGCGCAAAAACTACGGCAAATGTTTCAGGTTGCGTTGTTGGGTGTAATTCGTGGAAATGATGTCAAAAATAATCTGAACTATCTGGCAAAAGTTTGTGCCCGATTGGTGAAGCTCAGCAAAGGGTTCCCGCCACAAGCTCTGTGGAAGATATGTATAGCGGTGTTGGAAGGTTTGCTGAATGGTTCGATTGAGATCAGTGTCGCGATCAAAATGTTACTACGCCAAGTTGACCGGCAGGTAAAATCACTGGTCGAATCAGGTGCTTTGGGGATGCGTCAGGCACCACCCGAAGATCTTGTCAGAAATCTGCTTTATTATGTTGCTCGAAGTCAATCAACCTCTCGATTTATTTCAGAGGCTAAATCCGAGTTTTCGCTAGCATCTTCCTTGATTGTGGAGGGTGAATTCAGTAACAAAAAAATGACAGCGGCTGATAACATTGCTAAGGATTTAGTAACTCATGCGCTGATTCGAGAATTGGTGTCTGTGAGAGATGTGCTTGATGTAAGTAATCTTCTTTTCACCATGCCTTCAATAATGGTAAGGCTAAAAGCGATCGATGACGCAATGGCTATGCTGGGCATGGTGGCATCGCTTAAAAAATTAAAAAAAATTCACCATTGTTTGACTGTCGCCTCGGAAAACGCCTATTCGATCGATGACGAATGGCTGGACGATGTCAAAAATAAAATTGTCGATTTGGAAGCGAACTTACGGCCTGCCGATATCCCAGAGCTAAATAACAGCAGGGAGTTATTTAATGACAGTGAGGAGGCTCAGCAACAGCTTGATAAAGCTTTTAGCTCTGTTATACGTGAGTCTCGCCAGGGGCTAGAACATGTGCGGGAGGCGATCATTAAATTTGTTGCTACTCAAGGGGATCAACAATGTTTAAAGCAAATGCCAGAGCTGTTGGCAAATATTGCTGGTAGTTTACGAATGATACCCTTGGCGAGAGCGCCAGACTTGTTGCTGTCTTGCGGACGATATATTACAGGCAGACTACTCACAGAAAGTTCTTTTGCCGATTGGCAGCAACTCGATAAGCTAGCCGATGCAATCACCTCCGTCGATTATTATCTCGAACGTCTAGACAGTCTAGGCGACGCCGAAGAACGCAATATCTTGGAGGTTGCAGTCACAAGTGTTGCGGAGCTAGGATATCCGATTATCAGCGATGAAAAACGTTTAGCTGATGAAATTGACCCTGAGATATTAGAAATTTTCGTCGAAGAAGTTGCTGAGGTTCTTGCAGAAATTGATCAATGCCTGCTGCAATGGAATGATAATTATAGCAACCAAGAACTGGGTAATGTCGTTCGGCGGGCCTTTCACACATTGAAAGGCAGCGGGCGAATGGTCGGTGCTAGCGACGTGGGTGACTTGGCTTGGTCGATTGAAAATATGTTGAATCGAGTCTTGGAGGGTTCAATAACAATGGATGCCCCTAGGTTGAATTTAATTGTCGAAGCCCGGCATGAAATTCCTACATGGGTTGACGCCTATGAGCATGGCACGGACCTAGACAAATCACTGCTACTGTCGATCATTCATAGAGCCTCAGCGTTTAGCGATGAACAGGATCCGTTGCTTGAGCCGGAAGACGTTATAGCCCCGACTTTAGCCGATGGGGCAGGGACTGATGCAGTCGCTATAGCAGAGCAGCTTATAGAAGAAGCCTCAGGCGAGGCTGAACAAAAATCAGCTGACAATGTTATGGCGTCGTTATTTAGTGAGACTATGGATGGCGAATTATTGGAAATTTTTGCCACGGAAGCTGCTGCTCATGGTCAGGTGTTAGACGATTTTATTTCTCATTGCCGCGATTTGGCAGGCCCTGCAGAATTAACAGATGAACTACAGCGCGCATTACATACGTTAAAAGGTAGTGCCAATATGGCTGGGATAACGCCAGTTGTTACTATCGTGACGCCACTAGAACATACGGTTAAAGAGTTGCGTGCTAGTCAGTTAAAAGTCGATGAGGAATTACTTGCATTACTGGAGAGGGGTTCTCTCTATCTAAAGGCCGGCATAGAGCAACTCGCCTCTTCACCGCTGCAGCCTTTTTCAGACGCCGATCATTATACCGCCCAGCTTAAGTCACTACTTGAGTATCGGATAGCGAAGATCATAGATACAGAAGCGGAAGAAAAAGGTATACCACCGGAGGCGCTTAATAATTTTTTGACAACTAGCCTCGATCTGATTATAGAAATATCCGGCAAGTTAGTGCTGTGGCAGCAGGGAGATTACGATCTTTCAGAACTTGGTCATTTTCAACAATCAATGAATGACTTTGTTAAGCATGCTGCTTCGGTCAATATGTCCGGCCCGGTAGAATTTGGAAAGGTACTTCAAATATTTTACAGGCGTGGTGCCGCACAAGAAAACGGTCACCCCTCAGACGATTTTTTCCGATTGGCTGAAAATGGAAATGATTGCTTAATTGACATGTTGGATCAAATTGCTGGACAGCAAACGCCCACATTTAATAGGCCTCTACTAAGCGATATTGAAAACTTCCAATTTCTTACTGTTGAGTCGGCAGCGAACGATGGCACTGATGAGAAGGTGATCTCACCGCCAGCAGAGGCTAATGAAACCGAGTCAGAAGATCATGCAGTTGTCGCCGATGATGATTTCGATGCGTTGCTTGGAGAATTTGATGGCGACACACTGATAGCGGTGTTGTCAGAGGACGCGGAGTTGATGGCGAACTCGGCGATAGTTGATGACGATTTCGCTGATGTCATTGGGCGGACAGTCATCGCTGGCGATTCTTCTGAATCGGATCAACCGGGAAAATCAGACGCAGCGATCGCCAAATCTGCAGGCGAAGATGCAGAGTCTGCGGCCACCAGCGTCGATACCGATGAGCAAACTTTCCACGATCTTCCAGAAGTATTGAATTCAAAGCAGATTACCCCGGTGATGGCAGAGTTGGTCGAGGAGCCGGTTACTGCAGGCAACGGGAAATTTGGGAATGTATCGTCGGCTGGGAATCGACAGTCTGTTTTTACCCAAGATAGCGATGACGATATTGATCGTGAAATCCTTGAAATATTTTTAGAAGAAGCAGATGAGTTATTAGAAAATATTGATGAGACTATTCATAGTTGGAGCGTTGAGCGTGACAAACGGGAGTATTTTGACGATATGCTTCGGATCTTACATACGCTAAAGGGGGGCGCTCGGCTAGCCGGACTAACTTCGCTAGGCGATTTGAGTCACAACTTTGAAACATCTTTGGCCCATCTGGAAGGAAAAAATGGTGAGATAGACGAAAACACTCTGGTGTCTTGTCAGCGCTATCAAGATCAGCTGATTGAGCAGATAGCAGCTATTAAATCAGGTACTGGCATCGATGAGGGGCAGCAAAATATTGATGGTGCGTTCATTCCAATCGACGCTGACAGTGTTGAGGAGTTCGCTTCTGAAGCGACAATAGAAGGTCCCCTTGCAGTCGATATAACAGTCGATGAACTTAAACCTTCATCGCAAACGTCGGACGAACTCGATCGGGAAGTGAGTCGCGAACTGAGCGATTTAATTCCAGATGCTCGGGTTGAAGAATCGGCGGTGTGTGAATTAGAATCCGACAATACTAAACAGGGCTTTCCCGAGGCTGAAAGCGCTCCGGATAAAATAGCTGTTTTGAAAGATGTTGACCCCATTAAAGTCAGTTTCCCCAGGTCTGTTGCACCATTAGAGGCAGTTTCGCTAGCGGTAGACCCTGCGATAAAAAAAGCGCCACAGGAAATGGTCAAGGTATCTGCACAGTTGCTAGAAGAGCTGGTTAATCTTGCCGGTGAAACGTCAATCTCTCGAGGTCGTGCAGAAGAGCAAATATCCGAATTAGTCGCTTCCCTTGATGATATGCAGATAACCGTAGATCGATTGCAAGAGCAGGTCAGGCGGCTCGATATGGAAACTGAGCAACAGATCCTCTATCGCCAAGAACAGGTTGAAATTGAGGGCTCAGAAGGCTTCGATCCGTTAGAAATGGATCGATATTCCCAATTGCAGCAATTATCGCGATCGCTGTTGGAATCATCCTCGGATTTGGTCGATATCAAGAGTACTCTCGCAGAAAAATCCCGCGACATGGAAACATTGTTGATTCAACAGTCGCGAATCAATACTGACTTGCAGGAGGGGCTGATGCGATCGCGCATGGTCCCTTTCTCTAAAATGGTTCCGAGACTGCGAAGAATTATTCGTCAGGTCAGTGGTGAGCTCGGCAAAAAAGTTGATTTTCATCTCAGTAACATCGAAGGCGAACTCGATCGTACGGTATTGGATAGAATGGTCTCTCCACTTGAGCATATGCTTCGCAATGCAGTCGACCATGGTATCGAGTCGACCGATGAGCGTGATGCTGCTGGAAAGCCGAGAAGAGGTAGCGTGACGCTGGACCTTTTGCGAGAGGGCGGTGAAATTGTATTCAGCCTCAGTGATGATGGGGCTGGTGTTAATTTCGATGCGGTAAAAAAGAAGGCGATTGACCGTGGGCTAATGATGCCTAATTCAAATTTAGCCGATCATGAAATTGCTCAATTTATTCTACAGCCAGGTTTTAGTACGGCAGAAGAGGTGACTCAGATATCAGGGCGTGGTGTCGGAATGGATGTTGTTAACAGTGAAATTAAGCAATTGGGTGGATCGATGGATATACAGTCCGTCGCCGGCAAAGGGTCACGTTTTACAGTTCGCCTCCCATTTACTGTTTCTGTAAACCGAGCCTTAATGGTTAGCGTCAGTGGCGACAGCTATGCGATTCCCTTAAATACCATTGAGGGTATTGTCCGTGTCAGTCCATTTGAGCTCGAGGCCTATTATCAGCCGGATGCGCCATTGTTCGAATATGCGGGACAACCTTACACGTTACGCTATATGGGGGGGCTGCTAAACAGAGGCGAAACTCCTAGTCTAGAGGGTCATTCTACGCCACTACCTGTCGTGCTAGTTCGAGGGGGTGAACATGCCATAGCTGTCCAAGTCGACAGTTTGATGGGCTCACGGGAGATTGTTGTTAAACCCTTGGGGCCACAATTTAGTGCGGTGCAGGGCTTATCAGGCGCTACCGTGCTAGGGGATGGTAATGTCGTTGTTATTCTGGATTTACTGGCGTTAATTCGTGCGGACGCGTCGACTATTTATGATGACCTTCAACTGCCAAAAATTAAAGTTCCGGACGATGATGATGGTTTGGTGGTGATGGTGGTCGATGATTCTGTGACAGTGCGCAAAGTTACTTCCCGTCTGCTGGAGCGACATGGGATGGATGTGCTGCTGGCAAAGGACGGAGTTGATGCGGTCATGCAATTACAGGACCTTGATCGGATTCCGGATGTAATGCTGCTGGATATTGAAATGCCGAGGATGGACGGATTTGAAGTTGCTAGTCGTATTCGCCACAATAGCCGTCTGCAAGATATCCCCATCATTATGATCACCTCGAGAACCGGCGAAAAACATCGCGATCGGGCTCTGGCATTAGGCGTGAATGAATACCTGGGTAAGCCCTATCAGGAAACTGAGTTACTCAATATCATTCAGGCTCTTACTGCGACAACGTCTGGGCAGTTATAATTATGACATTGGCTGTCGAGTGTCTGTGGATTTTCACCTAGCCTTTTTGGTGTGATTAGCAGAAATTTGTCGGCGTCCTAATATGCCTGCGATTGCCCTTAAAGTGGATGAGTTCAGTTGTCATGGCACTCCGGAAAAAATAGCCGCTTCCCTGCGAAATGCTTTGAGTTTTTGAAGCGGCTATCGATATATCGATAATGGAATACATATAAAAACTAGTGAGGCAAATGAATGATTGCTGAAGTTCGCACAACTGCTGACTCCAATGAGCTGGCAACATTATTAATTCCGATGGCTGACAGACAGTTAGTGCTGCCAAATGTCGCAGTTGCGGAAATCATTGCTTTCATTGAGCCCGTCTCAATGAGTCATATGCCTGATTGGTTTTTAGGTACATTTTCATGGCGTAACATTGACATCCCGCTGGTATCGTTTGAAATCATCAATCAAGATAGGGAAATCCCAGCGACTCGTGATAGGCGTATAGCTGTTCTCAATGGTTTTGTGAACTCCGAACTATTGCCCTTTTGTGGTGTTGTAACGGCAGGTGTGCCTCGGTTAATGCGCGTGAATGCCGGCGAGGTAGCAATCGATGAGCATAGTGTCCCGGGTCCCTCAGAATCGGCACGGGTGTTAGTCAGCGGTGAGCCCGCTATTATTCCCAATATAGAATATATTCAGAAACAGATACTTACTGTTATTTAGCGTATTCACATGTCCCCCCAATGGTGCTGCAAAATACTAATAGCGGCTAATGGCGCTGTTTCTGTTCGCAATATTCGCGGCCCTAGCTGCAGGGCATCGAAGTGATAATGCTCTGCCAACGCAATTTCGTCTTCACTGAGCCCGCCTTCTGGTCCTATTAATAAGCAAGCAGAACTAACATCATCGTTGCTGTTTAATAGCGCTGTAGAGCGATGGTGTAAAACGAACTTTCTTGTCGCTTCTATTGTCTGGATCCATTCAGAAAGGTGTTGGATCCGATTAATAGATGGTAGCTGGGCTCGTCCAGATTGCTCACAGGCACTGATAGCAATTTGTTGCCAGTGATGCTGTTTCTTCTCCTTCCTGTCGCCTTTGAGCTTAAGTTCAGTTCGTTCAGTCAGAAGTGGGGTGATCTCGTCAACACCAAGCTCAGTGGATTTTTGAATAATCCAGTCCATTCTATCTCCCTTTGAGACAGCCACGCCTAAGTGAATCTTGAGTGATGATTCACTATGTTTAATCTCTCTGCTATCAATATATATACCAACAGATTTCTTCCCAATCGCGTTAATATGACCAGAATAATCGTAGCCATCACCATTAAAAAGAATAACGTCAGAACCGACTTTTAGCCGAAGAACTTTACTAAGGTGGTGGCTAGGTTTTTCTTCCAGCTCGACCGATTGAGATGCCTGTAAAGTCGCTTGAGTGTATATTCTGCTGATGCGCATAACTTACAGTCTGTTTAATCAGTGGTTTTATATGTTGAGTAGCTACAAAAGCTAGATGCCAAGATTTTTCCATATTTGTCGATTGGGTTCAACCTGGTTCATTGTATAAAAATGAATCCCTGGTGCCCCCTCGGCCAAAAGTCTTTGGCAGAGTTGTGTTACAACTTCAATGCCAAATTCTTGAACACTTTCACTATCGTTGCCAAAACTCTCTAGGCGCTGACAGATCCATCGAGGTATTTCTGCGCCGCAACTTTTAGAGAACCTAGCCAAATTATGATAGTTGGTAATTGGCATTATTCCTGGATAAATCGGCCTATCAATACCATTCTTTTGACACTGTTCAACAAAATAAAAATAGGCTTCGACGTTATAAAAGTATTGAGTAATTGCACTATTTGCCCCTGCATCAAATTTTCGTTTTAGAAATTCTATGTCATTTTCTGGGCCTTTAGCGTCAGGGTGTACTTCTGGATAAGCGGCCACCTCGAGCTGGAAGTGATCGCCGGTATGGTCACGAATAAATTGTACCAATTCCTCTGCATATATTAACCTTTGAGCCCCCATGCCTGAAGGAACGTCACCTCGAAGAGCGACGATTCGAGATATTCCCGCCGCTTTATATTCTCTAAGTAGATCGAGAATGACTTGTTCATCGTCATTGCCAAAGGATAAATGTGGAACCGTTGATATCCCTGCCGCATTCATCGAAATGACGGTGTCTTTCGTATTGGCTCGGGTCGAGCCACCGGCGCCGTAAGTTACTGAGAAGAAGTCCGGGCCCAGTGCGTTGAGCTCGGCGCTAACCAGCTTAAGTTTTTCTTTGCCGGCATCTGTTTTTGGCGGGAAGAATTCAAAACTAAATCGTTGATCTCTGTTCATTGCTATATAACACGTAGATTAAAGGTTTTGGAGTAATCGATAAAATATTCAGGATGGGTGAAAACCATCCTGAATATTAGGACAGCGGGATATTAATACTTGTAGGAATCAACTTTGAACGGCCCTTCAACCGACACGTTAATATAGTTAGCTTGCTCTTGAGTTAGTTGTGTAATAACTCCGCCAAATCCACGTACCATATGTGCTGCTACTTCCTCATCGAGTGATTTAGGTAGAACTTCTAGCGTGATTGAATCTATCTTTATGTTGTCTTCAAGGTCAGCAAACTTGCGCTCATACAGATAAATTTGGGCCAGCACCTGATTTGCAAAAGATCCATCCATGATGCGCGAAGGATGACCTGTTGCGTTTCCTAAGTTCACCAATCGGCCCTCCGATAATAAAATAAGATGATCATTACTGGCGCGATCGCGGTAAACCGTGTGAACCTGTGGCTTAACTTCCTCCCACTCCCAATTCTTGCGCATGTACTCTGTGTCTATCTCATTATCAAAGTGACCGATGTTACAAACAACAGCTCCATTTTTTAATGAGCGGAGAATAGCTGAATCGCAGACGTTGAAATTTCCGGTTGTCGTGACAACTAAATCAGTATTCTGTAAAAGCGATTTGTTAGTATCTTCGACTTTTCCGGTATTAATACCGTCGTTGTAAGGAGATACTATTTCAAAACCATCCATACACGCTTGCATTGCACAGATTGGATCGATTTCAGTGATTTTGACAATCATTCCTTCCTGACGAAGGGATTGTGCCGAGCCTTTACCTACATCCCCGTAGCCAATGACCAGCGCTTTCTTACCTGCCATCAAGTGATCAGTTCCTCGTTTAATAGCATCGCTTAAAGAATGCCGACAACCATACTTGTTATCATTTTTTGATTTTGTCACTGAATCGTTGACGTTGACTGCGGGGATTTTTAGCTCACCGCTATCTAGCATTTCCTGAAGACGGTGAACCCCAGTAGTTGTTTCCTCGGTAACGCCGTGAATTTTATGAAGCATTTCCGGAAATTTTTGGTGCAGCATTAAAGTTAGGTCACCACCGTCGTCTAGCACCATGTTGGCATCCCATGGTTTGCCGTCGCTCAATATCGTCTGTTCCAGACACCAGTCATATTCTTCCTCGGTCTCACCTTTCCAGGCATAAACAGCAACACCTGCGGCTGCAATGGCCGCGGCAGCATGATCTTGAGTAGAGAAAATATTGCAGGATGACCAGCGGACTTCTGCTCCCAGCTCCATCAGTGTTTCAATTAAAACGCCTGTCTGGATAGTCATATGTATACAGCCGAGAATTTTTGCTCCGGCTAAAGGTTTGCTTGCACGGTATTTTGCCCGCATTGCCATTAGCGCCGGCATTTCTGTTTCGGCAATATTTAATTCTTTACGACCCCAATCGGCCAGGGAGATATCTGCAACTTTATAGTCGGTAGTCATGTTGTGTATTCCAATAATTAATAGTTGGTAAGTTAGGTATTTAAGGCAGCGATTAACGCATCAGTCCTATCTGTTTTTTCCCAGCTAAATGCTGTAAACGTATCTGACTTTTCTTCTCCGCCCTCCGTCCAGGTATAAGTATGCTCAAATGGCTGTCGACCGAAATGCCCATAGGATGCCGTTAATTGGTACATGGGATGTTGTAGATCAAGCACCTTGGTGATGGCGTAAGGTCGAAGATCAAAAGTTTTACGAATAGCAATAATTAGCGCTTCGTCGCTTACTTTGCCAGTGCCAAATGTATTGATGGCAATAGATGTCGGCTCCGCGACGCCAATTGCGTATGAGACTTGGATTTCACATCGGTCGGCAAGCTCGGCGGCGACAACATTTTTAGCAACATACCGTCCGGCGTAAGCGGCTGAACGATCAACCTTTGATGGGTCTTTTCCTGAGAATGCACCACCGCCATGTCTGGCCATACCGCCGTAAGTATCTACAATAATTTTTCGCCCGGTTAGGCCGCAATCACCAACGGGGCCGCCAATGACAAAATTACCGGTCGGGTTGATATGGAACTTGGTGTTTTCATGGATCCATTCTGCTGGCAATACCGGAAGAATGATGTGTTGTTTAACCGCTTCACGGAGTTCGTCGAGACTTATATCGGGGTCATGCTGCGTTGAAAGAACGACGGCATCGATGGCGACGGGTTTGCCGTGTTGGTAACGCAAGCTTACTTGCGATTTTGCGTCGGGTCTCAACCATGGCAGCGTTCCCTCTTTACGGAGTTTTGCCTGTCGCTCCACAAGGCGATGTGCATAGTAAATAGGGGCTGGCATTAATGATTCGGTCTCATTAGTTGCATAACCAAACATTAAACCTTGATCACCAGCGCCTTGATCTTCGGGCTTGGTGCGGTCGACGCCCATATTGATATCAACAGATTGTTTGCCAATTGCGTTTAGAACGGCACAGCTAGCTCCGTCAAAGCCGACGTCTGAGCTATCGTAGCCAATTCCCGTAATAACGTTACGAATAATATCCTCAAGATCGACATAACAGGAGGTGGTTAATTCTCCTGCAACGATGGTCATACCGGTTTTCACTAAAGTTTCAACGGCGACACGTGCAACAGGGTCACGACAAATGATTGCATCTAATATCGCATCCGATATTTGATCTGCCATTTTGTCCGGATGACCTTCAGAAACAGACTCCGATGTAAATACTGCATATTCTGACATGCGTTAATTCCTTATCGCGTAGCGTGAATTGTTAAATGACTAAATTTTTATAAATTGCCTTATTTGCACGCGAAAACCATTGCGCTGTGCCAAATAAATATTCTCGCCAGTTTTGAAGCCGGCGTTTGCTGCCCACAGAGTTAGGTCTTCAGGTTCGAAGCCCAGCCATACGTCGCCACAAGATTCTCTTGCCCAGCTTTGATCATGAGAGCATAGGTCGGTAACGAACAGCTGCCCTTCTTTTTTAAGAATGTTTGCTAAATCAAAAAAAATGTCAGCAGGTGATGCCAAATGATGCAAGACCATATTTACCACGGCACAATCCGCTTGCAAGTTTTGCAATGGTTGAGCTTTGGTATCACCGTAGACAAAGGTAATATTTGACAGCCCACTTTTTTTCGCAAATGAAGACGCTTTGTCTAACATCTGTTGAGAGTTATCGACGGCATAAACGTGTTGAAAGCGAGGGGCGAGTTCGGCCAAAAAGGCGCCTTCTCCAGGGCCTACTTCTATTACGCTGCCGTAATTTTTACGATTGAAACTAGACGTTAATAATTCAATAGCGTTGGGGCCGTATAGTTCGTAGGCGGCAACTTGTTCCTGCTGCTGACTGAAAAGGTCGGCATTCTCATCAAAAAATTGGGCAGAGTTGGCGGCGCGTTCATGTTGCACTGCATCGATCTTCGTCTGGTGAGCAGTAGAAATGGGTTGGCGGTCTATAGTTGTGATCAACGCTTGTTGCATTTCGTTGAGCGAATCGTTGAGATTGCGATGGGCGCGGCGATAGAAAATCGAATTACCTTCCCTGCGGGTAATTACCAAGCCAGCATTAGCTAAGATCTTGAGGTGATGACTCATGCCTGATTGTTTGCAGTCAAAAATACGACAGAGTTCTAATACGCCGTAGGAGTCACGGCTCAATATCCGGAGAATTGTCAGGCGTAATTGGTCAGCACTGGCTTTGCAGAACATCAGCAAATCCAGAGGATCGGTAACGTGGGTTAATGCGCCGCTCAGCTGAGCAACCTTGTTGGGCTTAATAGTCGTCATGGGCGAAGTCTAGCAGGCCTTTGCATCTATATCAAAATATATTGATATAGATGCGATAATTGCTATTATCGACGACTTTAAATACGTAAGAGGGTGAAGTGACGTTAATTTACCTCACAAAGAGTTTTTTTTGTCTTCAGCAATTGCCGTGAAGACTCTGGTAGGAGAAAATGGCGGACTTTTCCCTGCCTCTCTTTTTAGGAGTTTAATCGATGCCATCTCGTAGCGAATTAGCCAGCGCAATACGCGCTCTCAGTATGGATGCCGTGCAGCAGGCCAATAGTGGCCATCCAGGAGCTCCAATGGGGATGGCCGATATTGCCGAAGTCCTCTGGAACGATTATCTTAAGCACAATCCGGCCAATCCCAACTGGGCGGACAGAGACCGTTTTGTGCTGTCCAATGGCCATGGCTCGATGTTGATATACTCGCTACTGCATCTGAGTGGTTATGACCTTCCCATAGAAGAGTTGAAGAACTTTCGCCAGCTGCATTCAAAAACGCCGGGGCATCCGGAATACGGTTATGCCCCCGGCGTAGAAACCACAACGGGGCCGTTGGGGCAGGGACTCACCAATGCAGTCGGTATGGCTGCCGCTGAGAAAATACTGGCTGCTCAGTTCAATAGAGACGGGCATGCTATTGTCGACCACCATACCTATACCTTTCTTGGTGATGGTTGCTTAATGGAGGGGGTTTCTCACGAGGCAAGCTCGTTGGCAGGAACATTGGGACTGGGCAAGCTCATTTGTTTTTACGATGACAATGGGATTTCTATCGACGGCGAAGTCGAAGGTTGGTTTACCGATGATACGCCAAAGCGTTTTGAAGCCTATGGATGGCAAGTTATTCCTGCAGTCGATGGTCATGACAGCGCGGCTATTGCGGCGGCTATAGAAGAAGGTCGGGCAGATACCAGCAGACCGACGCTAATTTGTTGTAAAACAATCATTGGTAAGGGTTCACCCAACAAGCAAGGGACAGAAGATTGCCATGGCGCAGCGTTGGGATTAGACGAAGTGGCCTTAGTCCGTGAAACGATCGGTTGGCAGCATCCCCCATTTTTTATCCCCAGTGATATTTATGCGGGCTGGAGTGCCCGCGATAAAGGTGCAAATTCAGAAAGTGAGTGGAATCAGCGCTTTGACAGCTATGCGCAGGCACATCCTGATCTGGCTATCGAATTGGCTCGTCGGCTGACTGGAGAGTTGCCTGACAATTTTGCCGAGCAGTGTGATGAGTATATTCGCCAATTGCAGGAGCAAGGTGCCAGCATAGCTTCCCGCAAGGCTTCACAGAATTGTCTGGAGCAATATGCCCCGATGCTTCCTGAATTACTGGGTGGGTCAGCGGATTTGGCAGGGTCAAACTTGACGCTATGGAGTGGTTCGAAAGGCGTTAGTGCAGACGACGCCTCGGGCAATTACTTGTTCTACGGTGTCCGTGAATTCGGTATGTCGGCGATGATGAACGGTATCGCATTACACGGTGGCTTTGTTCCCTACGGCGCAACCTTCCTGATGTTTATGGAATACGCGCGAAATGCTGTGCGTATGGCAGCACTGATGCGGCTGCGCACGGTCTTTGTCTATACCCACGATTCTATTGGTTTGGGTGAAGATGGTCCAACGCATCAGCCGGTAGAGCAGCTGACTTCGCTGCGTGCAACGCCTAATCTGGATACTTGGCGTCCCTGTGATACCGTCGAGTCGGCCGTGTGTTGGAAGGCTGCTCTGCAGCGTACCGAAGGCCCTGCGGCCCTTATTTTCTCGCGCCAGAGCCTGGCGCATCAGCAGCGCGATGAACAGCAACTGGCCGATATAGCTCGCGGAGGTTACATTCTTAGCGATTGCGAAGCGACCAACGGCGAAAAGGATCCAGATGCGATCATTATAGCTACCGGATCTGAAGTTCAGCTCGCTATGGATGCTAAGGCTGTTTTGGAGCAACAAGGGCGTCGTATCCGTGTCGTCTCCATGCCTTCTACCTCTGTATTTGATGCCCAGGATGTGGCGTATAGAGAATCGGTATTACCCAGTAATGTGTTGCCGCGCGTTGCCGTAGAGGCAGGTCATAAGGACTTTTGGTACAAATATGTAGGTTTGGACGGTCGTATCGTCGGCATGGAAACTTTCGGTGAATCCGCGCCAATAAAAGAGCTCATGGAACACTTTGGTTTTACCGTTGATGCCGTTGTTGAAGCGGTAGAAGATGCGCTAGGTTGATCACTTTTGGCGGTTGCGGTTGATATGATTCGGTTAGCGATTAACGGCTATGGCCGGATTGGGCGCTGTTTGTTGCGGGCGCTGTATGAGTCTGGTCATCGTCAGCAGATGAAAGTTGTTGCAATCAACGAGCCTGCGGAATTGGCCACTATTGCGCACCTGACTAAATACGATAGTACGCATGGACGCTTTCCCGCGGAAGTTGCGCATGATGTTGGCCGATTGTTGGTTAATGGCGACAGTATTGCCGTTACACATCACCAGAGTCTGAGTGATCTCGACTGGGCTGAGCATGAAGTTGATCTCGTCCTTGAATGTTCCGGGCTATACGATAGCCTCGACCAGTTGGAAGGGCATTTGGACCAGGGAGTAAAGAAAGTCTTATTGTCTCAGCCCGGATTGGCGCCGATTAAACCGATTGTCTGGGGTATTAATCAGCGGAATATTGTTGCGGAGGACACCATTATTTCGGCAGCGTCTTGTACCAGTAATTGTATTACGCCCGTTATTGACGTTGTTCATCAGGCTTTTAATATTGAGTGTGGGGTCATTACAACTATTCATTCTGCGATGAATGATCAGCCCGTTATTGATGCTTACCATCATACTGACCTTCGAAAAACGCGGGCATCAGGGCAGTCGATTATTCCGGTTGAAACGGGATTGGCTGCTGGCATTGGCCGAGTAATCCCCGATATGACCGGTAAGCTTGAAGCGCGAGCATTGAGAGTGCCAACGCTCAATGTATCTGCTATGGAATTATCCGTGGTGGTGACAAAATCACCCAGTATTGACGCTGTAAACAATGTATTGCGTGAGGTCTCTGACGGTGCTTTGCACGGTGTTCTTGGTTACAGTGAAGAACCACTGGCCTCCTGTGATTATAACCATGATCCTCGATCGGGTATTGTTGACGCGGCCCAAACACGGGTAAGTGGAACCCTTGTTAATGTATTAGTCTGGTTCGACAATGAGTGGGCCTATGCCAATCGAATGCTGGAAATTGTCGACTATTGGACTGGGGGTATGAGCACCAAGAATCGTGCTGATAAAAGTGTTGTACAAGTCAATGAAGAGTAAACAATGTCCCTAAATGTAATAAAAATGACCGATCTCGATTTGGCCGGTAAGCGTGTTTTAATTCGTGAAGATCTCAATGTGCCGATTAAGGATGGGCACGTTAGTAGTGATGCACGGATCCGTGCAGCATTACCAACTATTGAGCATGCACTGCAATGTGGAGCCAAGGTTATGCTGATGTCACATCTGGGCAGACCTACCGAGGGCGACTATGAGTCGCAGTTCTCTCTGCAGCCTGTTGCAGACCAGTTGGGTCGGTTATTAGGGCGCTCGATTCCCCTGATTAGTGACTGGGGAAATGGCATAGAGATGTCTGATGGCGATCTAATATTGCTGGAAAATGTACGATTTAATGTGGGGGAGAAAAAAGATAATGAAAATTTATCTAAAGCTTATGCGGCCCTCTGTGATGTTTTTGTGATGGATGCTTTTGGCACTGCTCACAGGGCTCAGGCATCAACCCATGGGGTTGCAAAGTTTGCGCCTGTTGCCTGCGCAGGCCCATTGCTGACTAAGGAGCTTGATGCGCTGTCAAAAGTATTGGCAAAACCAGCAAGACCAATGGTTGCTGTCGTCGGTGGATCGAAAGTGTCGACCAAGCTGGCGGTGCTTGAAACACTGGCTGATATTGTTGACCAGCTCATTGTCGGTGGCGGGATTGCCAATACGTTTTTAGCTGCCAGCGGTAAACCTGTCGGTAAATCTTTGTGTGAGCATGATTTATTAGGACAGGCGAAGAGCCTGATGGCCAAAACGGAAATCCCTATTCCGCAAGACGTTATTACGGCAAAAGAATTTGCGGAAACTGCAGCGGCAGAGTTGAAATCCGCCAACGATGTTGCTGACGATGACATGATTTTTGATATTGGTCCGCAAGCGTCTGAGGATATTGCAAAAATCCTCGAAGAAGCCAAAACGATTTTGTGGAATGGTCCCGTTGGCGTTTTCGAGTTTGACCAGTTTGGTAATGGAACAAAATCTTTGAGTGAGGCGATTGCCAATAGCGATGCATTTTCTGTGGCCGGTGGCGGTGATACGCTCGCAGCTATTGATAAATATGGTATTGCCGATAAAGTGTCCTATATTTCAACGGGGGGGGGCGCTTTTTTAGAATACGTTGAAGGTAAGGTGTTACCCGCAGTTGCGATATTGGAGTTGCGAGCCAAAGGATAAAGGTACAGTCGGCGTTCAGAGTGAGAGGTTCGCCGACGCTTTCAGGAACACATTAATGATACGTACGCTGGACATCCTGCGTTAGCTTAATAGTTAAGGAAGAGGAAAGAGACAATGCCACTAGTATCTATGCGCCAAATGTTAGATCACGCAGCAGAATGCAATTACGGTATACCTGCTTTTAACGTCAATAATCTGGAACAGACTAGAGCTATCATGGAGGCGGCAAGAGAGACCAATAGTCCGGTTATCATGCAGGCGTCTGCAGGAGCTCGAACATACGCGGGTGCCCCCTTCCTGCGTCATATGATTTTAGCTGCCATTGAAGAGTTCCCCGATATTCCTGTTGTTATGCACCAGGATCACGGGACCAGCCCCGCCATTTGTCAGCGTTCAATTCAATTAGCGTTTTCGTCGGTCATGATGGATGGGTCTTTGGAAGAAGACGGTAAAACGCCGGCCAGCTACGACTATAACGTTGATGTTACGCGGCGAGTTGTCGAAATGTCTCACGCCTGTGGTGTTTCTGTTGAGGGTGAGCTGGGATGCCTTGGTTCGTTGGAAACAGGGCAGGCAGGTGAAGAGGACGGGGTTGGTGCAGAAGGGATTCTGACGCATGATCAAATGTTGACTGATCCAGAAGAGGCGGCTGACTTTGTGTCCAAAACACAGGTTGATGCGCTGGCTATTGCCTGTGGAACCAGTCATGGCGCGTATAAATTTACCCGCCCGCCGACGGGCGATATATTGGCGATTGATCGCATCAAGGAAATTCATCGACGCATACCAACGACTCACTTAGTGATGCACGGCTCTTCTTCTGTGCCTCAAGAATGGTTGGCAATTATTAATGAGTATGGTGGTGACATTCCCGAAACCTATGGTGTGCCTGTTGACCAAATTGTCGAAGGAATAAAACACGGCGTCAGAAAAATAAACATTGATACCGACTTACGTTTAGCCTCAACTGGGGCGGTGCGTCGCTTTCTGGCTGAAAACAAATCAGAATTTGATCCCCGTAAATTTCTGCAGCAGACGATCGTAGCAATGAAAGATATTTGCATCGATCGATTTGAGGCATTTGGATCAGCTGGAAATGCCGATAAATTTAAACCTATTAGTTTAGATGAAATGTCAGAGCGTTATGAGCGTGGCGAATTAGATGCAAAAATAAGTTAGCTCAAAATTGACGTGTTCGAAAATACGAGCGGTGAATGCCGGCGCCCACGCTAACACTTTGAAGTTTGAATGTTATGAGCAATGAAGCTATTACTATAAAATTGGACGAGTTGGCAGGTAATATTAAACGTCTTGACCTGTCAGCCGAAGTCGCAGCCTCTGAATCCGAACGGGAATACTTTCGCCACTATGGGATTGACTTCGAAGACCGGTTCCCAGGATTGAAACATCATTTTGGATGCATTGATTGTGCGTCTTATAGCATTGCGGCGCATTATTACGACATAAAAGAAGCTGAGGGAACTTGTTTCATCGTTCACGGCTATTACGACCATTCTGGGCTGTATGGACGAATCATCGAGTATTGTCTAAAAAGAAAGTTGTCTGTTGTTGTTTACGATTTACCGGGTCACGGTTTGTCGAGCGGAGAACAGTCTACTATTCCGAGCTTTTCAGATTATCAAGCCGTTTTGTCTGATGTTGTGGATTGGTTTTCATCAGTAGCCCCTAAACCTTGGAATGCAATTGGGCAAAGTACGGGTGGTGCGATTTTGATGGATTTTTTGCTGTCCGCTAGAGAGCCTCTGTTTGCAAAAACGGTACTGCTTGCGCCGTTAGTGAGACCCGTAAGCTGGCCGCGCACCAAGCTTTTGCATCGTATGGCCGGCGTCTTTTTTAATAAAATACCACGGCGGTTTGCAAAAAACTCCCACGATAATAATTTTCTTGAGTTCCTAAAAACTAATGATCCATTACAGTCACGACACTTACCTTTGACTTGGGTTACAGCGTTGAAGCAATGGATTAATTATTTCGAACATCTGCGGTTTGTTGAGTACGCTCCGTTGATAATACAAGGGAAAGAAGACAAGACCGTTGATTGGAAATACAATATTCCAGCGATCCAGAAAAAATTCCCTAACAGCAAACTCTATTATGTGAACGAGGGTCGACACCATCTTTCAAACGAAGATGAATTAATCTTGACGAAATTATATGCCGCAATGGATATTTATTTTGACGTTTTTAAGGACTGACATAAACGTTATGTCTTGCCCGAAAAAGTCCGCTAGAATAAAACCCGGCAGCGGATTGTGCCTTCTATTGCGCTGAGTTTTTTCAGTGCCAGCTCACTGTATTCAGCATCTATATCAATAACGACGTAGCCAATATCTTGAGTTGTTTGGAGATATTGTGCACGAATATTGATATTGTTCTCAGCGAAGACTTTGTTGATTGCTGACATTACTCCGGGAGTATTGCGGTGTGTATGCAGTAAACGGTGCATATCGGTGTGGGCAGGTAGTGCCACCTCTGGAAAGTTGACGGACGATGTCGACGTTCCATTGTCACTGTACCTGGCCATTTTCTCGGCTACTTCCAATCCGATATTTTCTTGAGCCTCCATGGTGCTGCCACCAATGTGAGGTGTCAGGAATACATTGTCAAATTTCCGCAGGGGGGACAAAAATTCGTCGTCATTGGAGCGAGGTTCTACAGGAAAGACGTCTATTGCCGCGCCAGAAAGCCGGCCTGATTCTAGTGCTGCAGCAAGTGCGTCGATGTCAATAACAGTGCCCCGTGATGCGTTGATTAAAATGGCACCTGGTTTTATTTGCGTGAGTTCTTGTTCTCCAATCATATTTCTAGTGGAGCCCGTTTCAGGCACATGTAAGCTCACGATATCTGATTTCGCCAATAGGCCATTTAAACTGGGAACTTGCATAGCATTGCCCAAAGGGAGTTTGCTGACAACATCATAAAATACCACTTGCATGCCCAGTGATTCTGCAATAACGCCCAGCTGCATACCGATACTGCCATAGCCAATAATGCCTAATTGTTTGCCTCGGATTTCAAAGGATCCGCTGGCAGATTTTTGCCAGATTCCACGATGCGCTAATGCATTTTTCTCAGCGACACCTCTGAGCAGTAAAATTGCCTCGGCAATAACTAATTCGGCGACACTGCGGGTGTTGGAGAAGGGCGCATTGAATATCACCACGCCTTTTTCGGTTGCCGCTTTTAGGTCTACCTGGTTGGTGCCGATGCAAAAACAGCCGACCGCAATTAGTTTCTTTGCGGTGCTGAATATGTCGTCAGTTAGTTGGGTGCGGGAGCGAATTCCGACAAAGTGAGCATCGGCAAGTTCTTCTTTTAGCTGCTGCTCTGACAATGCCTTTGGATGGCAGACGATATTTGAATAGCCCGCCGCTTTTAGCGTATCGACAGCCGACTGATGAACCCCTTCTAACAACAGGAATTTGATCTTGCTCTTGTCGAGTGATGTTTGGCTCATGGGTTAAGCTCCGATGTTAAATGACTCAGAAATTGGCGAAGAGTAGCTGCTAGCAAAAAGGTGCGTATGGTATCATATCGCGCGTAACCTGCATCATTCTATAGGCAGGGCTTTGGGCAGTTAGAGGAACAAGTCAAAAATGAGCGATCAATTCACCTTATCAGCGGCGGTTTTGCAGACCCTACGAGATATAGTCGGAGAAGACAAAGTACGACTGGATGCGGAGTCATTGGACACCTATGGAAAGGACTGGACAAAAGTTCATGTGCCAAAACCGTCGGCGATAGTGTTTCCAAAAACTGTCGAACAGGTGCAGGCTATTGTTAGATTGGCTAATGAGCACGAGTTGGCCTTGGTGCCATCTGGTGGTCGGACGGGCCTGTCCGGCGGTGCGGTGGCGGCCTATGGAGAGATTGTGGTGGCCTTTGATGCGATGAATCAAATATCAGATTTTAATCCAGTTGATCGATCGGTAGTTTGTCAGGCGGGAGTGATCACAGAGCAGTTGCAACAATTTGCGCAAGAGCAGGGTTTATTTTATCCGGTGGATTTTGCCTCTAGCGGGTCTAGTCAGATTGGCGGCAACATAGGGACCAATGCCGGCGGTATCAAGGTAATAAAGTATGGCATGACCAGGGAGTGGGTTGCTGGGCTTAAAATCGTTACGGGTAGTGGTGACATCCTTGATTTAAATAATGGCCTAGCCAAAAACAATGCGGGATACGATCTGCGTCAATTGTTTATTGGAGCGGAGGGGACACTGGGTTTTGTGGTGGAGGCGACGATGCGACTCACTCGCCAGCCATCAAATTTAACGGCGTTAGTTTTGGGTGTGCCAGAATTTTCGGCAATCATGGACGTGCTTAATACGTTTCAAAGCGACATGGACTTGACTGCTTTCGAGTTTTTTTCTGAAAAGGCTCTAGAGAAAGTTGTCACGCATAATGATTTGCGTCGTCCTTTTGAGACAAAAGCTGAATACTATGCACTGCTTGAATTCGAAAATACCCATGAAGACACTGAGTCACTGGCAATGACCCTGTTCGAGCGATGCGTCGAGGAAGGCTGGGTTTTGGACGGTACCATGAGCCAAAGCATCGACCAGTTAAAAAACCTCTGGCGATTACGGGAGGATATTTCAGAGACGATTTCCCAGTGGACGCCCTATAAAAATGATCTGTCTACCGTGGTTTCAAGGGTTCCAGGATTTTTGCAAGAAATAGAAACAATTGTAAATAAAAATTATCCGGATTTTGAAATCATTTGGTTTGGGCATATTGGTGATGGCAATGTTCATTTGAATATTCTAAAGCCGGATGAATTGGATAAAGAAATCTTTCTCGAGCAGTGTAATCGTGTCAGTCGATGGATTTTTGAAATTGTAGAAAAGTATCGCGGTAGTGTGTCGGCGGAACATGGTGTTGGATTGCTAAAAAAGAGCTATTTACCTTATTCCCGCAGCCACACCGAAATCGCGCTGATGAAGCAAGTCAAGCAGGTCTTTGATCCGAAGGGGATAATGAATCCCGGCAAAATCTTCGACTGAGTGCTGTTTATGGCGGACTACAAGCATCAATTTTTGAATGAGATCGCGTGTGGCAAAACGCTGGGTAAGATTGTATGTGTCGGTCGAAACTATGCTGACCACGCTAAAGAGTTGAATAATCCGATTCCCGACCGGCCGCTGTTATTTATTAAGCCATCGACGGCAGCAGTCGATATGCTGCTGCCGATAAACATCCCTACAGATCGTGGCTGCTGTCATCACGAACTGGAAATGGCCGTTCTTATAGGCAAACGCAGTAGCAGTGTGTCTAGCGTTGAAGCAAAGGACGCTATTGTTGGAGTGGGTCTGGGACTTGACCTGACATTGCGCGATTTGCAAGATGAGTTGAAAGCCAAAGGCGAGCCATGGGAGCGAGCGAAGGCCTTTGATGGGTCATGCCCCTTGTCGCCATTTAGCAGCGTCGGTGATATTGATCAACAAAATCTTAATATTACGCTGCTGCGCAACGGCACTGTGCAGCAATCAGGAAACACCCGAGACATGTTGTTTCCTGTTGCTGACTTAATAGCAGATATCAGCCGCAGTTTTACCCTGCTTCCCGGCGATATTATTTTAACTGGCACACCTGCGGGCGTAGGGCCATTGTACCCCGGAGATACCATTACAGCGCAGCTGGGTGACCTAGTTACCGTGAATACTACGATTGTGTAAAGCTAGCGTGTGCTGCCCAATGGGTAGCTATGAAGCATCATGATGTTACGCCTTGTGAAGCGTTTTTATACCTTCACTAGTTGCTACCAACAGAATATCGGCTGGTCGCTGGGCGAAAATACCATTAGTGACAACTCCAGTAATATTGTTGATATGTTGTTCAGTTTCGATGGGGTTGGGTATCATGAAGTTGAAGACGTCGATGATAATATTGCCGTTGTCAGTCACTACTCCCTCTCGATAAACTGGATCACCGCCCATTTTCACTAACTCTCTGGCGACAAAAGAACGCGCCATTGGGATGACCTCTACCGGTAGTGGAAAGTTACCCAGTTGCGCTACACATTTACTCTCGTCGGCTATACAGACAAATTCTCTAGCAGATGCAGCCACGATTTTTTCCCGGGTTAGTGCCGCGCCCCCGCCTTTTATCAGTGCCAGATTTGGATCTGACTCATCGGCACCATCAACATAGACGGTAATTTCGTTGACTGAGGTTAGTTCGAATACAGGTATACCATGCTTTCTCAGTCTGTCTGCCGAAGCCTCAGAGCTGGCAACCGTGGCATTAATATGACTTTTAATCTCAGCTAGATAGTCAATGAAGTAGTTAGCGGTAGATCCAGTGCCGATACCGATGACACTATCGTTTTCAATTTTAGGCTTAATATAGTCCAGTGCTGCGCGTGCAACGGCTTTTTTTAGGTCATCTTGTGTCATATGTGTGATCTGTCTTGGCTAGTGAAAAGAGGCAGCAATGATTATAAAGGTCTGCGGCCGATAAACGAAGCCCTGACTTTTTTGTCTTAAGGTATTACTATGCGCATAGTTACTACAGTTAAGCCATTCCCTCGAGATTTGACCTAGCAATGCCACACAGATACATAAAGAAAATTCTCAGCGCCCAAGTCTACGATGTCGCCATCGAGTCGCCTGTCGACCCAGCGCCATTGCTGAGCAAGCGCTTTGATAACAATATTTTGTTGAAGCGAGAAGATCTACAGCCAGTCTTTTCGTTTAAGTTGCGAGGTGCGTATAACAAAATGATGCATCTTAGCGACGCTGAGCGAGCAAAAGGCGTCATTGCCGCATCGGCTGGAAATCATGCCCAGGGTCTGGCCTTAGCCGCGCTGAAACTGGGTGTGAAAGCTACCATAATTATGCCGAAAACAACGCCTCAGATTAAGGTTGATGCGGTGAGGCGTCGCGGTGCGAAGGTTGTTTTACACGGCGATACCTACGATGAAGCATCAATTCACGCACAAAAACTGGTGAACGAAAAAGACCTAGTATACATCCACCCCTACGACGATCCGGACATAATTGCAGGTCAGGGCACCATTGGTATGGAAATTATCCGCCAGGTCACGGGGCCTTTGGACGCGGTTTTTGTGCCAGTCGGTGGCGGTGGTTTATTGGCGGGTGTTGCTGCATATATCAAATATGTGCGTCCTGATATTAAAGTGATTGGGGTGGAGCCGGAAGACGCGGCCTGCCTGAAAGCAGCTATGGATGCTGGGCGTCGAGTAAAACTTGCGCAGGTGGGTCTTTTTGCTGATGGTGTTGCCGTTGGACAGATTGGGAAAGAGACGTTCCGTGTTATTCGCAAAACAGTAGACGATGTAATCACTATTAGCACTGATGAAATGTGCGCAGCCATTAAAGATATTTTTGACGACACCCGATCGATAGCTGAGCCTGCAGGTGCGTTGGCGTTGGCGGGGTTAAAAAAATACATCGAATCTAGCGGCGCTCGAGGACAAACGCTGCTGGCAATCGACAGTGGTGCAAACACCAACTTCGATCGGTTGCGCTATATTTCGGAGCGAACAGAGGTCGGTGAAAAGAGGGAGGCTATTATCAGCGTCACTATTCCCGAACGCCCCGGTAGCTTCAAGAAATTCTGTGGTTTATTGGGGCGTCGCAGTATTACTGAGTTTAACTACCGTTATGGTAATAGCCGAGATGCACAGATATTCGTCGGGGTCCAAATTAGTCCTGATGGCAACGACCGGGCGGAGTTAGTTCAAGGGTTGGAGCAAAAAGGCTATCCGGTGCTGGATTTAACTGACAATGAAATGGCCAAGTTGCATATTCGACACATGGTAGGGGGGCACGCTCCTGATGACATCAAAGAAGAGCTGTTATACCGCTTTCAGTTTCCTGAGCGACCTGGCGCGTTATTGAACTTTCTGACACAGCTTGGTCAACAGTGGAATATTTCGATGTTTCATTACCGAAATCACGGGGCAGCCTACGGACGGGTGCTGCTTGGATTACAGGCTTCTAAAGGTGACCGCAAAGCCGTTGAGACTTTCCTTGGGCAGGTACAGTATCCATTTACGGAAGAAACTGATAATCCTGCTTATGTCTCATTTCTGAGCGGTAGAACGACTTCTTAGCGGATAAGTGTGGGCCAATAGAGTGCACGGCGGCAATAGCTTGCCGCGAGTGATATTTTGATAACAGCGCTATAAGATTTTAAGTTATTGAATTAATTGAATTTGTTATAAAAGAAATCTACTTGGCTTTTAGTTGGCATTAATCTTGTAGTACAAGAGCCAGCACCGATGAAAAAATTGCCGGATTCAGTGGGTTTCTCGTGAAAAATAACTCAGGGATTGTCATTTTGACAGTGGATGTGACTCACCTCTCATCATCGACAGAAGCGTCTTCACAACTCTGAGTATTGCTATTGCGAAGCTGCGGTATATTTTCTAAATTGAACGGTGTGACGAACTTGCTGTCTAGTAATGCTCAAGACTGCGAAATGTGAAACCGAACGGTGAGGAAATTAATGTGAGTTTAAAAATTGATGCTTTAACAATAATGGCGATTGTTCTTGGTCTGGGCACGGTAGTAACGGCAGCCCTTCAGGTTATTCTTGTTTAATTCATTCTGTTACTGAAATGAGTTCTCTATCAGTAACAATAGCGGTTAGTGGAATATCCCACTGTGCTAATTGCAGCGAGGGAACTTCTTGGCAGTGATGAGCCAAGCCGATCAGTTGTGGTTTAGACATGGCAGGTGCTGAGCGTGTGTTTGCGAAGGTCCGGTCATAAAATCCCCCGCCCATTCCCAGGCGTCCACCCTGACGATCAAAACCAACCAGTGGCAAAAATACTAAGCCCAGTGACCAAGCTCTTCGATACTGTCGCGGAGCCCGTGGTTCAGGAATGCCAAAGCGATTATTTTTCAGTTGCGCCCCCGGTAGATATCTAGCAAACCATAAACGATTACCTGGCATCAGTACCGGTAAATAGCAGTGATAGCCCTTCTCTGAGGCCTTCTTTAATGCGATTGATGGGTCAATCTCACCATCGTTTGGCCAGTAAAAGGCGATTGCTTTATTGCGCTTGAACATTCGTTGTTGATTGATACGCTGGCTAATTTGCCCGGCAGCATGCAGTTGCTGACCCGCTGAGAGGTTTCGTCGTCTGTTGCGAAGTGTTCGGCGTAATTTTGCGCGTGAAGTGGTAATAGTCATTTCCACGAGGTGAAGGACTAAAGGTGCTCCCCAGAATACCGCTGACATCATGGCCCTTGAACCCAACGGTTCAGGGTGGTGGCTCCAGTGAAATATCGGGCTTCCCGCAATACGGATATGCACGCCAATAACACGAAGAGCCTCCGGGGTAATGCGCATCGGCTCAGGGGTCTAAGCTGTCTGGCAAATACTGCAGGGAGCGAAACAGAGTATAACGCCATTTGTCGATAAGAAGAACTGTCTAGCCGATTTCCATTTGTCGAAAACGATTCAGGGCTTCATCCAGTTTGTCATTTAAATTCTTTACCTGGCTACCATTAGGGGCAGCGGGCGCTATTTCACTGCTGTCAGGGTCTTGTTGCAATAATTCATTAGAAATATTGAGTGCTGCCATAACGGCAATACGTTCAAGTCCAATCACTTTGCCAGTGGAGCGGATATTGCGCATTTGGTTGTCTAAATAATTCGCAGACCTCACGAGGGCTTGCTGTTGTCCTGGCGGGCAGGCGACCTGATATTCTTTGTCTAATAGTTTGACGATTACAGTCTCATTACTCACGATATATGCCTCGTTACTACATTCGCCACCTTTTTTTGGCAGCGATCGTTACTCAATTTTGTTAGGATTCTTGTTCCAGCGCTTTAAGGCGAAGGATCATCGACTCAACTTTAGTTCTGGCGACTTCAGTTTTTTCCACCAGCTGCTCCCGTTCGTCTATCCAGTCGACCGCTTCAGATTTTAATAGTCGGTTTTCCCGATCCAGCTGGTCACAGAGCTGAATCAGGTCATTTATTTTGACTGCTAGTGCTTTTAGTTGTGGATCTGCCATTATTTCCTGCCAAATACGGTTGGAGCTTCTAAATACTCACTAAATATAGTTCCGCAATTGTTTCCGGTCAATTTAATAAATACGTGAAATTTCAACAACCTGGGAATCATTTAAAGAATTACTATCTAGTTTCGAATGGATTCTTATAAAACAGTGATCCAACACGGGTCGATTTTAGCCGGCCAAGGCGATAACATGCCGGCGATCGATAATTCATCTGCGCAGGAAACTTATGTCTACAGAAATCCCGATGCCTGATTTTGATCAATTAGCCGACATATATTGGCGTCTTGGTGGTATGCAATCACCGTCACAGTTACATGGCTATCTGGTAGGTCTGCTCTCTGCAGGCGGTGAGCTGGCGTCTGATGCATGGTTAGAGCAAGCTGCACACTACATAGATGCAGTCGAAGCGCCGGACAGGGAAGATAGCCGGGCACTGGTAGCACTCTATGAAGCGACTCACCAGCGTTTATCAGCGGGAGAGATGGAGCTGCAGTTGCTGTTACCTGATGATGCGGCTGAAGTTAGTCAGCGTATCGATTCAATAGCCCAGTGGTGCGAAGGGTATATCGCGGGGTTTGCTCGGCAGGGGAAGGTTGTTCAGCGACAGCAGGGTCAGCAGCAATACTCGGCGGATGTTTCGGAAACACTGAGCGATATTGCCGCCATTAGCCAGGTCGGTCTCAGCAATGATGATGAAGATCCTGTGCGTCGTGAACAGGATATATTTGAGATAAGTGAGTATCTGCGGTTAGCGGCGATCACTGTTTATCTTGAATGCAATCAAGAGATAATTGCTGATGGTGTTCGGCCTGCCAATACCGACACGGCGAAAGCATCAATATCTCCTGCAGGTTTATTTGGTAAAAAGAGTAAGAAGTTGCATTGAGCCGCGTTTCAAAGCACTATTTTAACGATCGTTATTTTTCCTTCCACTTCATTAATGTTGAATTGTATGAAAATTAGTAAACAGGAATTTTCTCGTCGTCGTAAAAACTTAATGGCTCAAATGGAGCCAAACAGTATAGCTATAGTGCCTGCCGCAACTGAACAGATACGAAATAGAGACACAGAGTACCCGTTTCGCCAAGATAGTGATTTTTACTACCTCACTGGATTTAACGAGCCAGACGCGGTGCTGGTGTTATTGCCGGGCCGCCGTCATGGACAGTATGTTTTATTTTGTCGTGATCGCGATCCCGCTATGGAGTTGTGGAACGGTTATCGAGCGGGGCCCGCAGGTGCTTGTGAAATGTATGGCGCTGATGACGCTTTTCCGGTGAATGATATTGACGATATTCTGCCGGGTCTACTGGAGGGCCGAGAGCGGGTCTATTATGCAATGGGACGTCACGATGAGTTTGACCGGATGGTGATGACTTGGGTTAACGTGATTCGATCTCGGGTTCGAACGGGGGCCCACCCGCCAGGTGAATTCCTTGATCTTGATCACCTGCTACACGATTTGCGGCTGTATAAAAGTGCCGCTGAAATCAGAATTATGCGGAAGGCCGGCCAGATTTCCGCTGCCGCTCATGTGCGGGCTATGAAATCATGCAAGCCAGGCATGGCGGAATACCAATTGGAGGCAGAAATTCAGTACGAATTTGGACGTAATGGCGCTCGTTACCCTGCTTATAATTCCATCGTAGGTGCTGGCAATAATGGCTGTATTCTTCACTACACAGAAAATAGTGACATTATCAAAGATGGCGATTTGATTTTAATTGACGCCGGTTGTGAGTATGAATATTACGCTGGCGACATCACCCGGACCTTTCCCGCCAATGGGACGTTTTCCAAAGAACAAAAAGCGTTATATGAATTGGTTCTGAAGGCGCAATTGGCAGCGATTAAAGTCATCAAGCCGGGCAATCATTGGAATGAGTCCCACGATGCCACCGTTAAAGTAATTACCAAAGGCTTGGTTGAGCTCGGCTTGCTAAAAGGTTCTGTGAATAAACTTATCGAGACTGAAGCCTATCGCGACTTTTATATGCACAGGGCCGGTCATTGGCTGGGGATGGATGTACATGACGTTGGCGATTATAAAGTTGGCAATGAATGGCGAGTGTTGGAAGAAGGAATGGTGATGACGGTCGAACCCGGCATCTATGTCTCGCCTGACAACAAGAAAGTCGCAAAAAAATGGCGTGGAATTGGTATTCGCATTGAAGATGATGTGCTGGTAACAAAAGACGGTTGCGACGTGTTAACCAAGGACGTGCCAAAAACTGTGAAAGACATCGAAGCGTTGATGTCTCATAACAAAGAGAGCAAAAGCGCCTGATGAATGAGTCAGCTGAAGCTTTACCTGTATCCCGCAGTGATTATGATGTCGTGATTGCTGGTGGCGGTATGGTAGGTGCCAGTTTGGCGTTACTGCTTAGTCATTATAGTGATCAGCGATTGCGGGTATTAGTTGTAGAGAGTTTTCCTATTGCTGCAGTCAAGGGTAGTAGTGAGTCGGCAGGATCTCCAAATTACAGCCCCAGTTTTGACGCTCGTTCAACGGCACTTTCCTACGGGAGCCGTGTGATATTGGAGCCGCTGGGTGTTTGGCCACTGCTGTCACAACATGTGGCAGAGATAAATAGTATTCACGTTTCGAGTCGCGGTAACTTTGGTTCTACTGAAATGTGCAGCGCTGATGTTCAGTGGCCATCGCTGGGCTATGTGATAGAAAATACATGGTTAGGCAATGTCCTATTAGCGCAGTTGCGACGGTGTTCTGGGGTTGATTTTTTGGCGCCGGGTTCAGTGACGGCGATATCACCTAAGAGTCAAGGTGTGTCAATAATGGTCGCGTCGGAATCGGGCAGCGAAGAAGTTACCGCACAACTAACCATTGTTGCTGATGGAGCAGATTCTAAACTGCGTGAACAGCTGGGTATTTCGACGACGGTTACGAACTATCATCAGCAGGCGCTGATCGCTAACGTCAGTTTTCGTAACGATCATCAGGGCTGTGCTTTTGAACGGTTTACCGAGCAGGGTCCTATGGCGTTGTTGCCACTAACCAATAGTGATAGGGGTGAGCTTCGCGCTGCTCTTGTCTGGAGTCTATCTGATCAGCAGACGACACATTTACTTCAATGCCCGGAGGCAGAATTTTTATCGGCATTGCAGCAACAATTTGGTCACCGTCTGGGAGAGTTTACACGGGTTGGAGGTCGATACAGTTTCCCGCTGAAATTAGTCCAGTCCGAAGAGCAGGTACGATCGGGAATTGTTGTTATGGGTAATGCTGCTCACTCTTTGCATCCGGTGGCAGGGCAGGGTTTTAATCTCGCTTTACGAGATTGTGTTCGATTGACGCAAGCATTGACCGCCGCACATCGGCATGGCCGTTATCTAGGCGATATTGAGTTGTTACAAGGCTATGTTGAGCAGCAGCTATTTGATCAACAAAAGACGATTAGTTTTTCAGACAAGTTGCCAGCGCTGTTCAATAGTAAACAGCTGCCTGTCAGTATTTTGAGAAGCTTAGGCTTGGGTGCTCTTGATGTATTGCCAATGGCGAAGACAATGTTTGTCCATCATGCCGCTGGTATGCAATACGGTGCGGCATTAGATGCATAAAACAGGAAATCAATCACCATGAGTGCGCAAGCCGTTGTTTACGACATTGTTATCGTTGGTGCCGGAATAGTAGGCAGTGCTTTAGCCTGTGCTTTGGCCAAGAGCTCGTTCAATATAGCGATCATTGAGGCTCAGGAACGAGTGATTGATCGGAATGAACAGGCCACTAGCGTTGATGGTTTTGATGTGCGAGTGAGCGCTATCACCATTGCCTCGCAACAGTTGCTAAAGGATATCGGCGCCTGGGAAATCATTGCCGAGAATCGTCTGAGCCCATACCGGCATATGCATGTGTGGGATGCAGAGGGAACCGGCAGTATCGATTTTGACGCTGATGATATCAACCAGCCAGCACTGGGTCATATTGTTGAAAATAAAGTGACTGCGGATGCATTGACGCAATGCATGAATAGGCAGACTAATCTCCATCGGATTGTGCCGGCAATATTGGAAGAAATCGAACCGCTGCAGAACGGAGCTTACCTACTGACTCTCGGCGATGGTCGCCAGCTACAAACATCGTTGCTTGTCGCTGCAGATGGGGCTAATTCCAAAGTCCGTGCCTTGGAACACATCGCTATGCGCGAGTGGGATTATAATCATCATGCCATTGTCGCAACGGTAAAAACGGAATTGTCTCATGGGCACACAGCAAGGCAGCGTTTTCTGCCCGAGGGTCCACTGGCATTTCTTCCGCTATCGTCAGCGCAAGATGACACGCATTACTGCTCTATTGTTTGGTCGGCGATTCCATCATATGCAGAAAATTTAATGGCGCTAACCGATGACGAGTTTACCGAGGCACTAGCTGCCGCGTTCGAATATCAACTGGGGAGTATTTCCGCGGTAAGCCGCCGATTCAGTTTTCCGCTGAGACAGCGGCATGTAGTCGATTATATAAAGCCCGGGCTTGCACTGGTTGGTGACGCAGCTCATACCATTCATCCGTTGGCGGGACAGGGTGTCAATTTAGGGTTGATGGATATAAAAACGCTGAGTGAAGAGTTGTTAAGATCACAGCAACGTGGTCTTAGCCCTGGCAGTATTGCTGTGCTGGAGCGCTATCAGCGGCGTCGCAAGGGTGCTAATTTGGCCATGATGGCAGGTATGGACGGATTGAAGCGACTATTTTCGGAAACTACGCTGCCGGTTCGATGGGCAAGAAATTCAGGGCTGCGCTGGCTTGATAAAAGTAAAATGTTAAAACGTCAAATCATGAAGCGGGCAATGGGCTTGTAGCAATATCATTGCAAGTGGTAATGATAATGATTATCATCTTCCACATTCCGATGGTGTTACCCCGTAAAGGATTGAAATGATGATTCCAATTACCCGTTATTCCCTGCTTTTTCCTCTTATTTTTTTTGTGCTGTCCTGTGGGGAAAATACGACTGACAGTTCTATTGAAAAAATGCAGTATGCAACTGCAGATGTTTTGGAACTGCCCGAGTTGTTGGTCTATTCGGCTAGGAAAGAACACCTCATTAAGCCGTTGTTTGATCAATTCACTGCGCAAACAGGTATCCCCGTTAATTACGTCACCGACAAAGCGGGTCCGTTGCTGGCACGTTTACAAGCCGAAGGCGACAATTCTCCCGCCGACATACTGATAACGGTTGATGCGGGCAATTTGTGGCAGGCAACTCAGGTTGGTGTGTTGGCGCCACTGACGTCGGCAGTCCTAGCGGCGAATGTTCCATCTAATTTGCGTGATGAGAATAACCATTGGTTTGCATTAACGATACGCGCGAGAACGATTGTTTACTCAAGCACAAAATTGGCGCCCGAAGAGTTGTCGACTTACGAAGCGCTGGCGGATGCTGAATGGAATGATCGGCTCTGTCTACGAACGTCAAAAAAGGTTTATAACCAGTCATTAGTCGCGACCATGATTGCTGCTTTGGGAGAAGCACGTGCAGAAGTGGTTGTCGCTGGATGGGTAGCAAACTTGGCGCTGGATCCATTTTCAAATGATACCAAGGTGATGGAGGCGATACTCGCAGATCAATGCGATGCGGGTATAGTAAACACTTACTATTACGGCAGGCTTATGAAGTCGAAACCGGAATTGCCATTGGCTCTATTTTGGCCCAATCAACAGGGTGATGGTGCCAATGGGCGGGGCGTTCACATCAATGTTTCGGGTGCCGGTGTTACTAGAGCAAGCAAGCATAAACAAGAGGCGCAGCAGTTGATCGAGTGGCTCAGTTCCGCTGAAGCGCAGATCATGCTGATGGACTTAAATCAGGAATATCCGGTCAATTCGTTGGTGCCTTTGAATGCGGAATTAGCGAGTTGGGGTGAATTTATTGCCGATAATATCAATGTCGGTGAAGCTGGTCTTTTGCAGGCTCAGGCTGTTAAGTTGATGGATCGGGTTGGTTATCGATAATCCCTCAATGAAATCATCGGCGTCGCAGTCTGGCTCATTCTCAGGGTCAACTGTAGTCACCGCAGGTAGGCGTTGGCCTATTACCATTCAGTCGCTGGCAAAATTTGCGGCTATTGTCACGGTGTTGATGGCAATGGTGCCGTTTGCCGTGATACTTCTGGGTTGGAGCTCTGACCAGACTGAGGTTTGGCAACATCTGATTGCTACTCAGCTATCTACTCTATTGCGTAACACGTTAGTGCTAGGGATTGCGGTTGGTATTGGCGTGACTTTGCTGGGAGTGAGTCTAGCCTGGTTGACGGTGATGTATGAATTTCCGGGACGTCGCTGGCTCGACTGGGCGCTAATGTTGCCGATGGCAATGCCCGCCTACGTACTGGCTTTTGTTGTGTTAGGCCTTTTTGATTTTGCCGGTCCTTTGCAGCAGGGCTTACAGGCGCTTTTAGGGGATCGCTACAGCTATTTCGATGTAAGGCATGAAGCAACAGTAATACTGGTGCTAATTTTAGTATTTTACCCCTACGTTTATATGCTGGCTCGGAGTGCATTTTTATCGCAAGGCAGTGATGTGATGGAAGTGGCGCGCGTGCTGGGGGCAACCCGTCGGGAAGCTTTTTTTAAGATCGCCTTGCCAATGGCTAAACCGGCGGTGGTTGCTGGGGCCTCACTTGCAGTGATGGAAACACTCGCAGATTTCGGTACGGTGGCGATCTTTAATTACGACACATTTACCACGGCCATCTACAAGGCTTGGTTTGGGTTGTTTAATTTACAGGCTGCTGCGCAATTGGCTTCCCTGCTTTTGTTATTTGTTGGTGTAGCGTTATTAGCTGAAAAGCAAAGTCGAGGCGGTAGTCGATTCACGCAGTCCGCCCGCAAGCAGCATCAATTTCGACAGGCTCTGTCACCGGTTGCTGCTATTGCCGCAACCGCATTTTGCCTATCGATTTTATCGATCGCCTTTATAGTCCCCGTGCTGCAATTATTACACTGGGTGTTGCTCGAAGGGTTTGATGCTGTTGATCAGCGTTATTTAGGCTTGCTCTCTCGTACCTTGATGCTGGGTGCTATAGCGGCATGCATTACCGTCGCACTGGCTTTATTACTGGCTTTTAGTCGTCGTTCTGCTGGCGCAAAAATGCGTTCATTTTATGATATGGGATCTTTGGGTTATGCTTTGCCGGGCTCCGTCCTGGCAGTCGGTGTGATGCTGTCTTTTGCGGCTTTAGATCAACAGCTAATTGCGCCCGTTATGGAGTGGCTAGGTATGCCTTCGCGGCAAATGCTTGTGGGAAGTGTGTATGCTTTGCTTACCGCTTACTGGGTGCGGTTTTTAGCGGTAGCTAATGGCCCCATTGATTCCAGTCTGCAGCAACTTAGAACCAGCATTCCAGAAGCAGCAAGGGGATTGGGGGTGAGTGGTTGGTCTTTAATGTGGGTTATTTATTTGCCGATGTTACGCCCGGGGTTACTCACCGCTGTGGTGCTGGTTTTTGTTGATGTGATGAAAGAGATGCCGGCAACGCTGCTGTTGCGCCCTTACGGCTGGGATACATTGGCAGTGAGAATTTACGAAATGACGTCTGAAGGAGAATGGCAGCGGGCTGCACTTCCGGCACTGTCGTTAATTGTAGTAGGGTTGTTACCGGTGATTTTAGCTGTCAGGGCATCTGCCCGACACTAGAGTTAAGTCGTCGTCGTTTTTTTGCCATACCTCCTTGTAATTACTTGCTTCAAATGTAGAATGCGTCGAGTTGATCATAGAGAGACTCTCTATGAGTTTTCTATCCTTGAGGATTTAACAATGAGTAGCACGCCTATCGAGTTAAAATATGCCAGCAGCCACGAGTGGGCTCGATTGGACGATGATGGCACAATTACTGTGGGTATTACCGATCACGCTCAGGAAGCGCTCGGCGATGTGGTGTTTGTTGAATGTCCTGAGGTCGGATCGACTTTGGCCGCCGGAGACGAAGCTGGTGTAGTGGAATCTGTTAAGGCAGCGTCAGATATTTACGCACCCCTGAGCGGAGAAGTTATTGCTGTTAACGAAGTGTTAGAAGAAGCGCCTGAAACCGTCAATAGTGATCCCTATTTTGACGGCTGGTTTTACAAATTGCAGCCAACAGACCTTACTGAGCTCGATAATTTAATGAGCGCTGAAGACTACGACACGCAATGTGACGAAGAATAACGAAGTAGGATAGATTGCCCTAGGTAATAGCTAAATAGGGTTATCTGCTCGGCTGGGCAGCTGGCAGCTGGTATCGATATCGCCCGCTAATAGTCCTCTGCGGCGGTGTAGTTGTTACCATTATTTTGACGATAGCTATGCCACTTCATTCAGGCTTTAGATAAACCGAATGCCATGTTCTCTTGCCGGAAAATAGGCCTTATTAGAATCATTGCCGTTGTTTATTACCGAATACCTCCGCGGCAGTGTGATTGGCGGGTATATAATGTGCGTCCTCTATTCAGGCGAAAAAAATGACATCTAGCCATGCAGTATTGAAACTGAAGTCCCAGGCCGATCGGCGGCTGCGTGCCGGACATTTATGGATTTATAGCAATGAGGTGGATGTTCAGGCAACGCCACTAAAAGACTTTGAGCCTGGGCAGCAGGTACGGGTTGAAAATAGCGCGGGCAAAGCCATGGGGCTGGCTTATATCAACCCTCACAGTTTAATCTGTGGCCGTGTGTTTGGCCGGGATATCCGCTATCCCCTCGATAAGTCGTTGCTGGTGCATCGGCTTAATGTTGCTCTTAGCCTGCGGGAGGGGATGACAGACAAACCCTACTATCGGTTGGTTTATGGTGATAGTGATTTTTTACCCGGGCTGGTCGTCGATCGATTTGCCGACGTCGTGGTGGTTCAAATAGCAACAGCGGGTATGGAGGCCGTGAAGCAAGACATTATTGATGCTTTAGTTCAGGTATTAAAACCTGAGGGGATCCTGTTAAAAAATGATTCCCGTATTCGAGTATCTGAAAATTTGCCAGAGTATGTGGACGTTGTTTATGGCCAAGTACCTGAACGCGTAGTGATGGAAGAGAATGGCGTAAAGTTCAGTGTCCCCGTCTTTAGTGGTCAGAAAACGGGATGGTTTTATGACCATAGGGCGAATCGATTGCGCCTCGCCGATTATGTTCGTGGCAAACGAGTGTTGGATGTTTTCAGTTACATCGGTGGCTGGGGGGTGCAGGCTGCGGTCTTTGGCGCTGAGTCGGTAAGCTGTATTGATGCCTCGGAATTCGCCTTAGATGGCGTTGATGTTAACGCGGAGCTGAATCAAGTCAGTGATAAAGTAGGAACGATTCAAGGTTCAGCATTTGATGCGATGAAAATGCTGATCAATGAAGGTGAGCGCTACGACGTTGTGATTGTTGATCCTCCGGCGTTTATTCCAAAACGCAAAGATGTAAAGAGCGGAGAGCAGGCATATCGCAGGATTAATGAGTTAGCCATGCGCCTGCTAAGCAAAGGTGGCTTATTGGTGTCTGCGTCTTGTTCCATGCATTTGGGGCGCGACCGGTTAACCGATATATTGCGGGCATCGGCTCGTCATCTCGATAGAGATCTGCAGATACTAGAGCAGGGTGGTCAGTGCTTTGATCATCCCGTACATCCCGCCATTACAGAAACAGAATATTTGAAAGCTGTGTTTGCCAGAGTTTTACCAGCAAATTAAGCGTTTAGTTGGCGAATAGCGCGCTTTGAATCATGGTATCCCCTAGCTGGAATTTCAGCTGAGTGAGCAATTTAGTCTCTAAGACTAATGATTGGCCAGCCGTGTTCGGTCGAATATTGTTCAAGAATGTTATCGGGATCCACTGCGATTGGATGATCGACCAGTTTGAGCAGTGGCAAGTCATTGTGTGAATCACTATAGAAGTAACTGTCTTTTAAGTCATTGCCCGTCTGGGTCAGCCATTCATACAAGCGAGTCACTTTACCCTCCTGAAAACAGGGTGTGCCATCAACTTCGCCGGTATAAGCGTTATTGACCATTTGGGGGACTGTTGCCAGTATGTGGTCAACCCCCATGCTAGCGGCAATGGGGCCGGTAACAAATTCATTGGTGGCGGTGATAATCAAAAGGAAGTCGCCCGCGGCGCGGTGTTTTTCAAGTAATAGCGCCGCTTTTGGCAGCCGAATAGGATCTATTGCCTCGCGCATGAACTCTGCATGCCATCGGTTTAGCTGTTGCCGACTATGCTCCGCCAGTGGCTTCAGTGCAAAGGCCAGGAACTCATCAATATTGAGACCTCCATTCGTGTATTGTTGATAGAAGTAATCATTTTTTTGCTGATAGTCTCCACCGTCAACAATACCGTGTGATACCAGAAACTGGCCCCAGGCATGATCGCTATCACCGCCGAGAAGTGTATTATCCAGATCGAATATGGCTAGGCTCACTGAGTATTCCTGTCGATAGTATGATGGCTGCAGAAGGAGTTAACTCCGGCATTAGGGGAGCTTAGGATACTGATTTACAGGCATTTATGCACCTCGGTAGACAACAATATTCTGTGATAATGGTGGTCTGCTATTTGATGATTTCTCAATCCTTGTTATTTGTGGAACAATGGAGGATCGTTTAGCGATGTTTTGGTCTGTTTGACTGTCCGGTATTGGCAATCTAGGCTAAATAGGCTGCAGCTGCTGTTTATTCTGGCGCTAAAAAATAAATAACCGTAAGACCGTAGGGAGTTGTTGTTGATTGATTCAGAGGGTTTTCGTGCCAATGTCGGCATTATGCTGGCCAATGCCCGCGGTGAAGTCTTGTGGGCTAGACGCGTTGGACAGGATGCCTGGCAATTTCCTCAGGGTGGTATTCAACAGGGTGAAAGTCCCCAGCAAGCACTGTTTCGTGAATTAGAAGAGGAAATTGGCCTCACCGCAAAGGATGTTGAAATTATTGCGACTACGCGGGGATGGTTGCGATATCGTTTGCCGCAGAGATTATTGCGCCGGGATAGCAAGCCCCTGTGCATCGGCCAGAAACAAAAATGGTTTTTATTGAAAATGTTATCGGACGATAGTGAGGTTCGTTTCGACAAGGATCATAAGCCTGAGTTTGATCATTGGCGCTGGGTCAGTTACTGGTATCCATTAGGTCAAGTGGTTCCGTTTAAGAGAGAAGTTTATCGGCGAGCTTTAAAAGAGTTAGCACCGAAGCACAGTCGATTGGTCAGTGATTTCATCGTCTAGACACACCTATTACTGGTCTACCTAAGAGTTGCATTAACAGGAACAATGATGCGTAAAAACATGCTCGAATCTTTGCGTCGTATTGTCCAAGAGGTCAATACTGCAGGCAATTTGCAAGCAGTGCTTGATGTCGCTGTCTTGCGAGTGCGCAGGGCTATGGGCACAGAGGTGTGTTCTGTTTATCTTCGCGAGCCCAGTTTAGGGCGATTGGTATTTAGTGCTACGCAGGGCTTGAACAAAGACTTTGTCGGTAAGGTTTCAATGGCTGCCAATGAGGGCTTGGTGGGTCAAGTCGCTGGTCGCGAAGAGCCTCTCAATCTAGAGCATGCAGAAGCCCACGCCGCTTTCTTGTTAATGCCGGGTATCGGTGAGGAGAGATTTAGTTCATTTCTGGGTGTGCCTATCATTCACCAGCGGCAAGTATTGGGTGTGCTGGTCGTACAACAACAGGAGCGGAGGCGTTTCAACGAGGACGATGAGGCCTTTTTAGTCACTGTTTCTGCTCAGCTTGCGGGCGTTATTGCTCACGCTCAGGCCACGGGCTCTATTGTCACCCTCGAAGCGGGGCAGGAGAAACACCGCAGTGCCAGATTCCGCGGTGTCGCCGGTGCACCTGGTATAGCCATCGGCGAAACAGCTATTATTACCCCGTTTGCTGATCTGTACGCCGTGCCGATGAGGCGATGTAAAGATATTGACGAAGAAAGGGACTTTTTTCGGGAGTGCATAGAGGCTGTTAAGGAGGATATGCGGGCCTTGGGGCGAAAATTCTCGCGGCGATTAGTTCCCCAGGAGCAGGCGCTTATCGATGTCTACCTGCATATGCTAGACGATAACGCGCTTGCGGGTGAGGTTGATGCGAGAATTTCCAGAGGTGAATGGGCGCAAGGGGCATTGAGCAAGGTCATCATTCAGCATCTCCGAACCTTCGAAACGATGAGCGATGAATACCTGAAAGAGCGAGCGACCGATGTTAAAGACCTGGGCCGCAGGATTCTTGCGTATCTGCAGTCGGCCAATTCGGGGCCGAAAGAATACCCGGCGCGCACGATATTAGTGGGTGAAGAACTGACCGCATCAATGCTGGCGGAGGTTCCTCCGGAAAATCTTGTGGGGTTGGTCTCTATCCGAGGTTCAAGTAATTCTCATGTGGCTATCCTCGCACGATCAATGGGCATCCCTACTGTTATGGGGGCAGTAGATCTCCCATTTACGCAGTTAGAGGGTAGAGAAATCATCCTCGATGGTTACAACGGTCATGTTTATTTCAACCCCTCTGCTGAGCTTTATGGCCGATTTCAGGCCATTTACGAAGGAGAGCAACAGCTATCTAAAGGGCTCGAAGCGCTAAAAGACCTACCCTGTATCACTACCGATGATGTTCGCATGCCGCTGTGGGTAAATACTGGTCTGCAGGCGGACATTGCGCGTTCGTTGGATAGAGGCGCTGAGGGTGTTGGATTGTATCGGACTGAGGTGCCGTTTCTGTTGCGGGAGCGTTTCCCCAGTGAGGAAGAGCAGCGACAAATCTACCGAGAACAGCTGCAGGCTTTTGCGCCTATGCCTGTAACCATGAGGACTCTTGATGTTGGTGGCGACAAATCGCTGCCCTATTTTCCAATTGAAGAAGACAATCCATTTTTAGGCTGGCGCGGTATTCGGGTCACTCTAGATCACCCAGAAATTTTTCTGGTGCAAGTTCGAGCGATGATGAAAGCCAATGCCGGACTTGGCAATTTGCAAATTATGCTGCCAATGATTAGCAGTGTCCCCGAGCTGGAAGAAGCTCTCGAGCTTATCTATCGCGCCCACGATGAGCTGATTGTGGAGTTGGGTGTCGATCTCGAAATTCCAGTCGTTGGCGTTATGGTGGAAGTCCCTGCTGCAGTGTACCAAGCTCGTGAGTTTGCTAAACGGGTTGGGTTTCTTTCGGTGGGATCAAACGATTTAACGCAGTACTTGCTCGCAGTTGATCGTAATAATGCTCGTGTTGCCGATATCTATCAGGCTTATCATCCCGCGGTTTTGCAGGCGCTACAGAAAGTGGTCGATGATGGTCACGCAGAGGGTCGTAAGGTTAGCATTTGTGGTGAACTGGCAGGTGATCCCGCGGCTGCCATTTTGCTCACCGCAATGGGCTACGATGTCTTGTCGATGAATGCGACTAACTTACCACGGGTGAAATTGGTCTTGCGAAGTATCAGTAGCGTTCGTGCCCGAGAATTGTTGCGGGAGGTCATGACGATGGAAAGCGCTCATCAGATCCAAGCTTTTATGGAGCAGGCGCTCATTGATACCGGTGTGCAACAACTGGTTAGGCCACAAGTGGCCGAAATTGCTTAATTATTTGTCGTATTTGTTGCGGTAATCCCTTCGATCTGATGCGAAGCGCGGCTTCCCAGTTTACCGTCGGGGGAAAATGCCTGTTCTAGCCATTCACTGTTATTTTGTCGGTCTATCTTTAAGACAGTGCAGTTGCGGGTGCCGTAATGATTGTCACGAACGTTAATTGGGGGAATAAAGCGACTCGATAATACGATTTCAGCATCAATGCCAATGCCCGTGTCGGGCACTTGCGATGCATCTGCGGGGTTGTCATCCATCAGAATATGGAGTAAATGTTCCGCTTCGGTAGACTGTGCCAGTGCTGCGCTCAGAGCGCTTTTCCCCTGCTCAACTTTAGGCCACGAATCATTGAGTACGCCGTTGCTCAAGCCGTGAATTCCCGCCTTCAGCTCTACCGCGTCGCCGGTTTGATTGGCATAGTAGAGTAGCTGGTTGGGGCTACCAAGGAGCAAATTAAAGCCGGCATAATCGAGCCTGTTCTTGCCAATTTCTTGTAAAAATTGTTGTGGGCTGACGTTTGAGCGTAAAAAATCGGTGCACAATGCTCCCCGAGAAATTGCCGGGTTTGGTGGTGTATGGGTGCTGCGATGATTTGTCACAGCGGCAAAACGTCCTGTGCGCGTAACGCCCATCCAAGTGCCGCCGGCTTGAAGATCTTTGCCAGCAAAGATCTCTGGAGACTCGGGCCAATAATGGGCGGCAGTGGCAGGCCGGTTGAAAAATTCATCCCTGTTAGCGGCGATGATTAGTGGGTAGTCAGAGTGATGTTGATAAGCAAATAAGATTAAGCACATGGTTACGCGGTAATTCCAGACTATAGTGTTGAGTGTGAGCGTGGCATAATACGCCATCGATGAAAAATGATAAGACGTTACATTAAAAATATATGCTAACACATCCTGATATTGACCCGGTTGCCGTCTCACTTGGACCTATTTCGATCCATTGGTATGGACTGATGTACTTGGTGGGTTTTGCTGCAGCTTGGGGTATTGCTGTTCATCGATCGGGTTTTGACAATTCGCCGATAAAACGGCGGCACGTTGATGACTTGATCTTTTACAGTGCGCTTGGTGCTGTTTTGGGTGGTCGTTTTGGCTATGTGATGTTTTATAATTTTGATAAGTTTCTGCTCGATCCGCTGTGGTTATTCAAGCTTTGGGAAGGTGGAATGTCATTCCATGGCGGCCTTCTGGGCGTATTTGTAGCCATGATAATTTTTGCCCGTAAACTCAACGTGAAACTTGGGGCGTTGGTCGATTTTGTCGCGCCGATGGCACCGGTGGGTTTGGGGATGGGGCGAGTCGGTAATTTTATCGGTCAAGAGTTGTGGGGGCGGCCCGCTGATGTGAATTTAGTGCCCTGGGCGATGGTGTTCCCTAACGATCCTTCAAATCTCGCGCGCCATCCATCTCAGTTGTATCAGGCCTTGCTTGAGGGCGGTGTTTTACTGCTGATCGTCTACAGTTTTTCCGCAAGGCCCCGACCGAATTGGTCTGTGGCAGGACTATTCCTGATGGGATATGGTGTATTTCGGTTTGCCGTCGAATTTTTTCGGGCGCCCGATAGCCATATCGGCTTCGATGCTTTTGGGTGGCTGACTCGGGGACAAGTTTTATCGTTGCCGATGATCATCGGGGGCTTTGTTTTAATGATTTATGCTTATCGGTGGCAGACAGCGGAGCCTCTAGGAACTGGTTCGAAGTCTGGCAAAAAGGCCGTGAAAAAAAATCGTTAAGTTGTTTTTTATTGTAGGTTACAAACATGCAGCAATACCTCGATCTAATGCAGGATGTCATTGATAACGGCACGGATAAGGGCGATCGCACGGGTGTTGGCACCCGCTCGGTATTCGGCCGCCAAATGCGATTTGACTTGAGTGAAGGCTTTCCGTTGGTAACAACTAAAAAAATTCATCTTAAAAGTATTATCTACGAATTAATTTGGTTTCTGAATGGCAGCACAGACAATAATTGGTTGAAAGAGCGGGGCGTGTCTATTTGGGACGACTGGGCATTAGCGGACGGCGATCTTGGCCCAATATACGGGAAGCAATGGCGAAGTTGGGACTGTCCTGATGGTTCGACCATTGATCAGATTGCCGATCTTGTCCAAATGATCAACAAAAGCCCGGACTCTCGTCGTTTAATCGTTAGTGGCTGGAATCCTGCCGACTTACCCGATGAGTCTATTGATCCGAGGGCGAATGTTGAGCAGGGACGAGCAGCATTACCGCCGTGCCACACATTATTCCAATTTTACGTTGCCAATGGTCGTCTCTCCTGTCAGCTCTATCAGCGCAGTGCTGATTTGTTCTTAGGCGTGCCCTTCAATATCGCCAGCTATTCGCTGCTGACGCATATGATCGCGCAGCAATGTGATCTGGAAGTAGGTGAGTTTGTGCACACCTTGGGTGATTGTCACCTCTACAGTAATCACTTGACCAGTGACATCGTCTACAAACAGCTGCAGCGGGAGCCGCGAGAGCTTCCCCAGCTGCGTTTAAAAAGGCGACCGGCGTCAATTTTTGATTACCAGTTCGAAGATTTTGAATTCGCAAACTACGACCCCTTGCCGCTTATAAAAGCGCCAATAGCTGTCTAGCTGTTCCCTTTTTCTCTTAGGAAGTCGAAAAATATGTCGGAAGATGGTGATGTTGTCATTGCTATGATTGTAGCGATGGCTGAAAACCGGGTGATTGGACGCAATAATCAATTGCCTTGGTATCTGCCCGGTGACTTGAAGTACTTTAAGGCCACAACAATGGGTAAGCCGGTAATAATGGGGCGTAAAACTTATGAATCGATCGGCAAGCCGCTGCCCGGAAGGGCTAATATTGTAGTGACTGGCAATGAAAATTATTTAGCGGACGGTGTGAGCGTTGTACATAGTATTGAAGAAGCACTGAAGCGGGCTAGAAGTATTGCCATGGTCGATGGTGCCAAAGAAATTATGGTGATTGGAGGTGCTGAGCTCTATAAAGAATTTTTGCCAAGCATAAAACGGCTCTATTTAACCAAAATTCATGCAAACGTTGATGGTGATGCATGTTTCCCGGCGCTGGATTGGCGTCAATGGCAGGAGCTTGGCCGAGAGGATTTTGATGCGGAAGGTCCTAATCCTTACAACTATAGTTTTATTGTGTATCAGCGAAGTGGTGAATAAGTGACCTAAATGGCTATTTATTGGTCTTTCAGCACTTTTTGTTGGTCGCTCTTCGGTGTAGCGGTTGGGTCCTAGTTATCTCTCGGCGGTAACAAAACGACAAAACCTGTTACTTTTTTTTCTTTATTGATACCCATGTACCCGTCTCGGTGTCACAACTTGACCCATAATTATCTTTGAAATATTTATATGAATAAAGTCAATAATGACGTTGATTCCGGAGAAAACTTAATATTAAAATGCGTCGCTCAAACAGTCATTGCGTGAAACCTCAGCAGCACGTGTGACCTGATAATATAAGAACTGCTTTTATAAACATCCTGAAGGAAATGCAATCCCCATGACTATGCATCGATTCAAAAAGATAGCGCTCGCCATGACAATGTCATTCGGCGTATTACTGGGCTCTCAAGCTCAGGCCAACTCGGTAGACGCCGTGTTGAAAGTAGGCCAGGCAACTACCCAGGCCGCCCAAAAATCCCAGAAAAAGATTGATTCTCTGGCCGATGAAACTGGCGATCTGCTGCAAGACTATAAAACTGTGATGAAGCAGGTTGATGGTCTTCGTGTCTATAACGGCCGCTTGGATAAGCAGATTCTGAATCAGCTCAAACGAATTGACGACATCGAGAAATCGATTGGTCAGGTCACCGTTATCCAGCGACAGGTTACGCCGCTGGTTATTCGCATGATTGAAGGTCTGGAAGAGTTCGTCAGACTCGACGTCCCGTTTTTGATGGACGAGCGTCAAGAGCGAATTGACTTTTTGCGCGCCAATGTGGATCGCTCTGATTTGTCGGTTGCTGAAAAGTTTCGCCAAGTGCTTGAAGCCTACAAAATTGAAAACGAATTTGGTCGTAAGATCTCTGCCTACAAGGGGTCGCTATCACTTGACGGTGTAGAGCGCGATGTAGATTTTTTCCAAGTTGGCCGAGTGGCGCTACTGTATCAAACAACGGATAGCGAAATTTCCGGAGCTTGGGATAAAGACGCAGGCAGCTTTATACAGCTGGACAAAAGCGAATACCGCAGTGCCATACGCGCCGGTCTTCGAATAGCCCGTAAAGAAGCGACAATCAATATCCTTAAACTTCCGATTTCTGCGCCGGAGGCTGCTGAGTAATGAAAATGAAAATAATGAAGTCCGCGGTACTATCCGCAGCATTTGCCTCTGTAATCACCTTGACCTCTGGTTCAGTGTTTGCACAGGAAGCAAAAACTCTCGATCAACTGTTGGATTTTGTAAAACAGGGTCAGACGACCGAGGCCAGAGAGAATCGGGCTCGCGAAGCGAAATTTAAGAGCGCCAAGAACCAGCAGGCCAAACTGTTAGCAGAAGCTAAGCAGATGCGAGCCAATGAAGAGGCTCGGTCCACGCGTCTGGAAGCAAACTTTGAGCAAAATGAGTTGACGGTTGCTGAGAAGCAGGGTCAGTTAAAAGAGCGCTTGGGTACATTAACAGAGCTGTTTGGTCACTTGACCTCTACTGCAGGGGATTTGCGTTCGAACTTTACTAGTTCACTAGTTAGCGCTCAATACCCCGGCCGTGAAGAGTTTTTAGATGCGTTGATCGCTAAGATGAGTGGCGCCGAGCAGCTTCCAAGTATCGAGGAAATTGAGCGTCTGTGGTACGAATTGCAGCGTGAAATGACCGAGTCCGGCAAAGTGGTTAGCTTTAGCGCCGACGTGGCTAAGCCTGGGGGCGAAAAAGAGAGTCGCTCTGTTGTTCGGGTTGGTACCTTTAATATTATCAGCGATGAAGGTAAGTATCTGCAGTACATTGCAGAAACTGACACCTTGTCTGAGCTGGCACGCCAGCCTGGCAGTCCCTACAATGATTGGGCTTCTGAGCTAGTCAATGCAACTGGCGGGACTGTCGCTTTCGGTGCGGATCCTACCGGTCCCACTGGTGGTTCTTTCCTCGCGGCGCTGATCAATTCGCCAACGATGAACGAGCGTTTTGAACAGGGTGGTACTATTGGTAAGGCCATTGCTCTAGTTGGTGCGTTTGCCTTCGCTCTAGCGATATGGCGTCTGTTAGTTTTGACCCTGATGAACTCAAAAGTTCGAGCTCAAATGAAGAGTGGCAAGGCTAACATCAACAACCCACTGGGTCGGGTGTTAAAAGTCCATGAAGAAAATCCAACAATGGACACTGAGACTCTTGAGTTGAAGCTTTCTGAAGCGATCATGAAAGAGGTGCCAAAAATTGAACTTGGTTTGAATTTGCTGAAAATCATTGCCGCAGTTGCACCGCTGATGGGTCTACTGGGTACAGTTACCGGCATGATCATTACCTTCCAGGCGATAACAATCTTTGGTGCAGGTGATCCGAAGGCAATGGCGGGCGGTATTTCTGGAGCGTTGGTTACGACAGTATTGGGTCTATTGGTTGCGATACCCACGGTTCTCTTGCACACCGTTACTAACGGACAAGCCAAGAAAGTTATCCACGTGCTTGACGAACAGTCGACCGGGCTTATTGCCGAGCACACTGAGTCTCAACTAGGAAAATAGACGATGTTTTTCGATGACACTCTAGATCTAATTCGTAGCTTTATGGAGCAGGGCGGCCCGGTGTTAAACTTTATCGCCGCTCTTACATTTGTCATGTGGACCTTGGCTTTCGAACGCTTTTATTATTTCAAAAGCGGTCTTCGCGGCGACATTGACTACGCAATTAGCAAGTGGGAAGCGCGAAGTGAACGCAAGTCATGGAACGCTCGACAAATTCGGCGTCAGTTAATTTCAGAAGCACAGCTAAAAATCAGGTCGGGTCTGCCGATGATTAAAACGCTGGTTGCTCTAGCTCCTTTGTTCGGGTTGCTTGGCACCGTTACTGGAATGATTGAGGTTTTTAACATCATGGCGGTCACCGGCGGCGGTGACGCCAAGTCCATGGCAGGTGGTGTTTCGAAAGCTACCATACCTACTATGGCTGGAATGGTGGCCGCTCTTTCAGGGGTTTTTGCCGACACTTATGTTTCGCAAATTGCTGATCGCGAAAGTACCTTGCTTGAAGACCATCTGACAACAGATCACTAAGAGAATTATTATGCGCAGAAATGGTAGAAATGCAGCTGCAGATGACGGCTCTGAAATTGACTTAACGCCCATGCTGGACGTGGTCTTTATCATGCTTATTTTCTTCATTGTTACGGCCTCTTTTATAAAAGAAGCTGGTATTGAAGTTAATCGTCCTGAAGCATCGACGGCCAATAAGAAAGAAAACGTCAATATACTCATAGCGATTAGTGCTACCAATGAAATTTGGATGGATCAACGTCGTGTAGACAAGCGAGCTGTTCGTTCAGTTATCGAACGTATGCATGCCGAGAATCCTAAAGGCGCGGTTGTTGTTCAGGCCGACAATGAATCTAATACTGAGACTGTTGCCGGAGTTATTGATTCAGCTCGAGCGGCAGGTGTTTACGATGTATCTCTGGCCACGGAAAACGATTAAGCCACTATGAACTTCATACGTATAACCATTGGTGCTCTGCTGGGCGCTGCCGTCACTTTAGGACTGTTCTATCTCATGCCTCTGCTTATTGCGATGGCTGATAGTTCTTTGGATGAAAAACCAGCAACTAAAATTGCAGACATCACCATGCCTGATCGGGAAATTGAAACCAATCTAAAAGAGGCGAAACCCGATAAGCCTGATGATCCCGAGGAGCCTCCACCGGACCTCGATCAGCCTGATATTGAAGCAGAGGTTAACCCTGATGCTCTCAATATGACGCCGCAAATTTCTGCCGACGTAAATATTGGTTTGGGTAGTGGTTTGGGTACCGGTGACGGTGAGTACCTACCCATCGTTAAAGTTGCTCCTATGTATCCTCGTCGAGCGAACAGTCGAGGTGTCGAAGGGTATTGTACGGTTGAATATACGGTGACTAAGAACGGGTCTATTAGGGATGCCGTTGCTGTCGACTGTGTACCTTCCGGGTACTTTGAGCGGACTTCCGTTAAAGCAGCTACGAAATTCAAGTACAAGCCTCGCGTCATAGACGGAGAAGCGATTGAAGTGTTGGGTGTTCAAAACCGATTCACTTACGAGCTTGAACAGTAACCGAGCTTCAACAGTAACAAGGTAAAAAAATTCGGACTATTTGAATGACTATGAATATTTTATCGTTAATTACACTAAAACGCTGGGCTAAGGCCGCAGTGCTAACTGTGCCTGTGCTGGTGGCGCAAGCTATGGTTCCGGCGCTTCAGCCTTATTCTGATGTGGCCTTGGTGGGTGTAGTTCAGGCGCAGGAACAGGCAGAAGCAAAGAAGGACAAAAAGAAGACAAAGCGTACGCAGGCGATGAACAACAAGACTTATGAGAAGTTGCAGTTGGCTCAAGAAGCTGTCGAAGCGAAGAATATTCCTGAAGCTATAGCCATCTTGGATGAGTTAAAAAACAATACCAGAAGGCCGCCTAATGATGCGGAACTGGCCAACATCCTAAATATGTTTGCATTTATCTATTACTCAAAAGAAGATTACAAAAACGCGTTAGAGTCTTACAAACAGATCATTCCGTTACCGCTAGCACCCGAAGGTACAATTGTTCAGGCTCGTTACTCTGTTGCTCAGCTGTATTTTGTTATGGAGAAATACCGGGAAGGTATCGACGCGCTTCTTGAGTGGTTCAAGGTAACAGCTGCGCCGACGGCCAGCGCCTATGTAATGCTGGCGCAAGGTTATTATCAGATCAAAGAAAACGATAACGCTTTGAAGAATATTGAAGTCGCTATTGCGATGTATAAAGAAAACGATAAGGTACCGAAAGAGCAGTGGTATGGGTTGCAGTATTTTCTTTACTACGACAAAAAAGAGATTAAGAAGACTGTCGAGATTCTTAGCGAGATGATTGTTCATTACCCTAAAAAGCAGTATTGGATGCAGTTGTCGGGTATGTACGCTGATCTAGGTAATGAGGGGAAACAGACAGGCGCTTTAGAAGCTGCCTACGTTCAAGGAATGCTGGAGAAAGAGAAAGAGCTGATCAACATGGCTTCGCTGTATTTGATGAGTGACGTTCCTTATAAAGCTGCCAAGGTGTTAGATAAAGGTATAGACGCAGAGTTTATCGATGCTACGTCCAAGAATCTCGATCTTTTGGGTATGTCCTGGCGTCAGGCTCAGGAAATAAAAAAGGCGATACCAGAGATGGCTAAGGCTGCCGCCAAATCGGATGCCGGTGACTTGTGGGCTAGGCTGTGCAACGTTTATCTGGACAACGACCAGTTTAAGAAAGCAGTCGACGCATGCGACAGGGGTTTGAAGAAAGGCGGGGTTAAGCGCGAAGATCAAGCTCATTTGGTTAAAGGTATGGCTCACTATGAACTGAAGCAATACAAGTCTGCCCGCAGTGAATTTATTAAGGCAGGTAAAGACAAGCGAACTGCCAAGATGGCTAAGCAGTGGAGCACGTTTATGGCGAAAGAGCTCGAACGTCAAAAAAGCTTGGAAAGTACTTAGGTCGCTAAATCAACTAAAAAAGGCGCTTCTTATGAAGCGCCTTTTTTTTAACTGTTAGTTTTAACTTATGTCTGCTGTTATTTCAGCCGAGCTCTCAATCGAGCTTGCTAACATCCCGGACAGCCCCCTTATCAGCACTTGTAGCCATTTTAGCATAAGCACGCAGTGCAGGAGAGACCTTCCTCGGACGTACCTTAACTGGCGCCCACGCCTCGTTACCTTTGGCATCCATTGTTGCTCTTCTTTTTTCTAGCTCACCCTCGGGCAGCACCACATCGATAGAACGTTTGGGAATGTCTATCCTGATGATATCGCCTTCCTGTACCAACGCTATTGCTCCTCCTGCAGCTGCTTCAGGCGACGCATGCCCTATCGATAACCCTGATGTACCGCCAGAAAAGCGCCCGTCAGTTAACAGTGCGCAGGCCTTGCCAAGCCCTTTTGATTTCAGATAGCTGGTTGGATATAACATCTCCTGCATGCCTGGACCACCCTGCGGACCTTCATAGCGAATAATGACAACGTCGCCTTCTTGTACTCGATCCTCAAGAATATCTGCTACGGCGTCCTCCTGACTTTCACAGATATGTGCCTTACCTTCAAACACAAAGATACTTTCGTCGACACCGGACGTTTTTACTACGCAGCCGTCCACTGCGATATTACCGAACAGAACGGCGAGACCGCCCTCCAGTGAATAGGCATTCTCTAATGATCGAATACATCCCGCCTTACGATCGCTGTCAACAGTTGCCCAGCGAGTGTCTTGACTGAACGCGGTCTGCGTTGGAATACCCGCAGGTCCGGCTTTAAAAAACTGCTGAACAGATTCATCTTGAGATTGTTTTATATCCCATTTTGCCAGTGCCTGCGTCATCGTTGCACTATGTACTGTCGGGCTTTCGCCATGTATTAAGCCGGCTCGATCCAGCTCTCCTAGAATACCCATGACTCCGCCAGCGCGGTGCACGTCTTCCATATGATATTCTGGTGTGTTGGGTGCAACTTTACACAATTGTGGAACGCCGCGAGAAAGTCGGTCAATGTCAGCGAGGGTAAAATCAATTTCGCCTTCTTGTGCGGCTGCCAGCAAATGCAGGATTGTGTTCGTAGAGCCTCCCATTGCTATATCAAGCGTCATTGCATTTTCAAAGGCGTCAAAATTTGCAATTGAGCGAGGTAGTAGTGAGTAGTCGTCTTCTTCATAATGGCGTCGGGTTATGTCTACAATGGTTCTTCCTGCTTGTAGGAATAGCATTTCCCTATCAGCATGAGTCGCGAGCATTGACCCATTGCCGGGAAGTGAAAGGCCTAACGCTTCGGTGAGGCAATTCATAGAATTTGCAGTAAACATGCCCGAGCAGGAGCCGCAGGTTGGGCAGGCAGAACGTTCGATTTCAGCGACTTCTTCGTCAGTCTTACTGTCATCGGCCGCAATAACCATTGCATCGATAAGATCCAGTTTATTGTCGGAAAGCTTGGTTTTCCCCGCTTCCATCGGCCCGCCGGAGACAAAGATAACTGGGATATTGAGCCGCATAGCGGCATTGAGCATCCCCGGTGTTATTTTATCGCAATTCGATATACAGACGATCGCGTCAGCGCAGTGTGCATTGACCATATATTCAACTGAGTCGGCTATTAGATCGCGGGATGGCAGACTATAAAGCATCCCGTCATGGCCCATAGCGATGCCATCGTCAACGGCTATCGTGTTAAATTCTTTAGCCACCCCTCCGGCTCTTTCGATTTCTCTTGCCACCAACTGTCCCAGATCTTTTAGATGGACATGCCCGGGCACGAATTGAGTAAAGGAATTGGAAATAGCGATGATCGGTTTTTGAAAGTCATCGTCTTTCATCCCCGTTGCCCGCCATAGTGCTCGCGCTCCAGCCATATTGCGCCCAGCCGTGGACGTTTTGGATCGATATTGTGGCATTGATTATACCTCGTACAGCAACAATGAAAGTGGTGAAGGATACCACAGAGAGACTATTCCGGCTCGTTAAAGCAATGGTTGGTCGATTAATTTAAGTGAACTTTCCGCACTTTTTCAGTGACCGCGTTTTTATCTAAAACTCTTCCAGAATCGTATTGAGAAATCGCTTTCCGGCCGCTGTGGCACGCAGATTGCCACTCTGATGCTTCAGCAGTTTTCTCTGGATGAGCTGGTCGAGCTTCGGCTGCATACTCTCCCAAGCCAATCCCGTACGAGCGGTAAAAAGGTCCGTTTCAAATCCATCATTAAGTCTTAATCCGTTCATTAAGAACTCGAGTGGCAGCTCTGCTGCTATTAGCTGTCGGTCGCCCGCGATGAGGCCAGTGTCAGAAGACAGGTAGTCCTTCGGCGATCGGGTTTTCCACCGCCTAACTATTTGTTGGCTGCAGATGTCAGTGATTTTGCCATGCGCGCCTGCACCAATACCGATGTAGTCGCCGAATAACCAATAGTTGGTATTGTGCTTTGAAAACTGATTGTCGCGACTATAGGCAGATATCTCATACTGGCTGAATGCTGCGTTACCTAGCATCTCGTCGCCCGCGTCCTGAATGTCGGCCAGCTGATCGTCACTGGGTAGGGTGGGAGGTGAGTTGTAAAATACGGTGTTGGGCTCAATGGTCAGCTGATACCACGAAATATGTGTTGGCTCTAGGTCAATCGCCTGTTGGATGTCGGCAAGACCTTCAGGCTGGGTTTGGTCCGGTAGTCCATGCATCAAATCAATATTGAAATTGCTAATGCCCGCTCGTCTTGCGGCGTCGGCAGCTGCGATTGCCTCCGTATTGCTGTGAATGCGCCCTAAGGATGAAAGATGAACCGGATTGAAGCTCTGCACGCCGATCGATAATCTATTTACACCGGCGGCACTATATCCGGAAAATTTGTGTTGTTCTGCCGAGCCGGGGTTTGCCTCGAGTGTAATTTCGATGTCCCTACAAAATGAAATCCGTCGCTCTACTTCGGTCAGTATTCTCGCAATTCCCGCAGCCGAAAATAGACTGGGAGTACCCCCGCCGAAAAAAATCGAATGAAGGCTGCGGCCCTGTACATTGGCTAGTTCTTGAGTAAGATCCTCGATTAAGACGTCGATGTAGAGCGACTCGGGAATTACGCTTGTGGTGTGAGAATTAAAATCACAATACGGGCATTTCCGTACGCACCAAGGAATGTGAATATATAAACTCAGTGGAGGCAATTTGGAGATGTTAGGCGTTATGCTCACGGTTACAAGGGCCTTAATCGAGCCCGAGGGTATTCCATAACTGGTCAACACGTTGCCGCGTTGACTCATCCATTGCAATCGGCTTACCCCATTCCCTGGTGGTCTCGCCATCAACCTTATTGGTGGCATCAAATCCTATCTTTGAGCCGAGGCCTGACACCGGTGAGGCAAAATCAAGGTAATCGATCGGGGAGTTATCGATAAATACACAGTCCCTGCGCGGGTCCATCCGGGTTGTCATCGCCCAAATAACGTCTTTCCAGTCGCGAGCATCAATATCGTCATCGGTGACGATTATAAACTTGGTATACATAAACTGGCGCAGAAACGACCAGACTCCCATCATTACTCGCTTGGCGTGACCAGCGTATTGTTTTTTCATGGTGACAACAGCTATACGGTATGAACATCCCTCCGGTGGTAAATAAAAATCACTGATTTCGGGAAATTGCTTTTGTAGTATGGGTACAAACACTTCATTGAGTGCAAGCCCAAGGATCGCTGGCTCGTCGGGTGGCCTTCCAGTATAAGTACTGTGATAAATTGGATCATCGCGATGAGTGATATGAGTCACAGTCATCACCGGAAATTGGTCGACCTCATTGTAATAGCCTGTATGGTCGCCAAACGGGCCTTCATCAGCCATCTCGCCAGCTGCAAGGAAGCCTTCTAATATATATTCAGCGCTGGCGGGAACCTTTAGATCGTTACTGACTGATTTAGCCAGCTCTGTCCTATTACCCCGTAATAATCCGGCAAATGCAAACTCACTTAGGCTGTCTGGAACCGGGGTTACCGCACCTAAAATTGTTGCCGGGTCAGCGCCTAGCGCAACTGATACAGGGTAGGGCTTACCGGGATGTTGCTGCTGAAATTCCTGAAAGTCCAGAGCTCCGCCACGATGCGAGAGCCAACGCATAATCAGTTTGTTCTTACCGATTAACTGCATGCGGTAAATGCCCAAATTTTGGCGCTCTTTGTGTGGCCCTCGAGTGACAACCAGTGGCCAGGTAATTAGTGGACCTGCGTCATCTGGCCAGCAGGTTTGAATGGGTAATTGGTAAAGGTCGACATCGTCCCCTTGGATAATATTTTTCTGGCAGGGAGCCTTTTTAACAACCTTAGGGGCCATATTGAGGACTTGCTTTAAAATAGGGGCTTTGTCCCAAGCGTCCTTCAGTCCCCTAGGTGGGTCAGGCTGGCGTAAGTAAGCTAGTAATTCACCGACTTCGCGCAGCTTTCCGATACTATCTTGCCCCATGCCTAAGGCGACACGGTGTTCGGTACCAAATAAATTAGTTAATACAGGCGTTGAGAAGCCGATTGGGTTTTCGAACAGTATGGCGGGTCCGCCTTTGCGTAATACGCGATCACAGATTTCAGTCATTTCCAGCTTCGGATTGACCGCCTCTGTGATACGAATCAATTCGCCCTTCTTTTCCAGAAAATCAATAAAATCGCGTAGGTCTTTGTAATGCATGAGAGCGTTGCAGCTAATGTCAGGCTTAGCGGCCTGACATCTTTTGCTTATTTCCTTTTCATCGACATAAAGAACTCGTCATTAGTTTTGGTGTCTTTCAGCTTGTCGAGTAAGAATTCTATTGCTGCTGAATCTTCCATGCTGTGCAGCAGTTTGCGGAGTATCCACATACGCTGCAATTCATCTTCGCTGGTTAATAGCTCTTCGCGGCGGGTACCGGATCGACGAATATTAATGGCTGGATAAACACGTCTTTCAGCAATCTTACGGTCAAGGTGCAGTTCCATGTTACCGGTTCCCTTGAATTCTTCGTAGATAACTTCATCCATTTTGGAGCCGGTGTCGATCAAGGCTGTCGCAATAATGGATAGGCTGCCGCCTTCCTCTATATTTCGCGCAGCACCGAAAAAGCGTTTTGGTCTTTCAAGCGCGTGAGCATCGACACCACCCGTTAACACTTTTCCGGAGGAAGGAACAATCGTGTTGTAGGCTCGAGCAAGACGAGTAATTGAATCTAATAAGATAACCACATCTTTCTTGTGCTCGACTAGGCGTTTGGCCTTCTCAATAACCATTTCAGCGACTTGTACGTGGCGCGTCGGAGGCTCATCAAAGGTTGACGCGACAACTTCCGCTCTAACTGAGCGCTGCATATCGGTAACTTCTTCCGGGCGCTCATCGATGAGCAATACAATTACGTAACACTCAGGGTTATTGCGCACAATACTTTGCGCAATGCTTTGTAGCATTAACGTTTTACCCGCTTTCGGTGGCGCAACAATTAAACCCCTAACCCCTTTTCCGATCGGCGCTGCCAAATCGATAATGCGTCCAGTCAAGTCTTCCGTTGAGCCGTTACCTGCTTCGAGAACACAGCGCTCATCTGGGAACAATGGCGTCAGATTCTCGAACAATACTTTGTTACGGGACTGTTCTGGCTGGGTGTAGTTGACTTCACTGACTTTGAGCAGTGCAAAGTAACGTTCGCCGTCTTTCGGTGGGCGAATTTTTCCAGAAATGGTGTCTCCGGTACGTAAATTGAATCGCCGTATTTGACTGGGAGAAACGTAAATGTCATCTGGCCCCGCGAGATATGAGCAGTCAGCGCTTCGCAAAAAGCCAAATCCGTCTTGCAGAATCTCCAGGACCCCGTCGCCAGAGATGTCTTCGCCACTTTTGGCATGACGCTTCAGAATCGAAAAGATAATGTCCTGTTTTCGTTGCCGGGCGATGTTATCAATGCCAATTTCTTTGGCAATATCGAGTAATTCTTGTGTTGGTTTTGTTTTTAGGTCGGTTAGATTCATAGGATTTTAGGACTGATTTATGAGTAGTGAAAACTAGATAGTGGAGGACGCGAGCGCGCCTAAGTTTTCTGATGTTTGAATAAATAATTAAAGGAAAACGGTTTGGATTGACTCTTTTGATACTGCAGCATTATGCAGACGTATAGAATCTAACATTGAAACGGGGTGTGCGTCCAGCCCTAATCATTACTTTTTTCACGCTCAGGGCTGGAGATAGGCCAGTGTTTACAGGGCGCTGGTGATAAACTCGGTCAGCTGTGTTTTAGATAGTGCGCCAACCTTGGTTGCTTCAGCATTACCATTCTTGAATATCATCAGCGTCGGGATGCCCCGAATACCGAACTTCGGCGCTGTCTCGGTATTCGCATCAACGTCCACCTTGCAGACTTTTAGCTTACCTTCATATTCGTTAGCAATTTCTGCGATAACTGGAGCAATCATTTTGCAGGGACCACACCATTCTGCCCAAAAATCGACTAGCACTGGCACATCGGCACCCAGTACATCGGATTCAAAACTTGCGTCTGTTACGTGAACGATATTGTCGCTCATGGTTATTTCTCCAAATAGTATTGGGTAGTCCCCAATGAAGTTATACGGTCTTATACAAGCCTGAGACTTCCGCGACACTGCTGGAACAGCGTCGGAGTTGACCAATTCAGTTCTAAATTGGTCGTATCAACAGCATTCAGCGGACACTATAACACCGCTATCGCTCTGGACAAAGTTTGGTCTAAACGTTGGCCAATAATTCCGGCGGCACCGGGAAAAACATGGTGTTGGTCAGCACCATGCGCTCATGGGCAAAGGTTTTTAACAATAAATAGGCGTTTAGATACCTTGTCGCCTGTCTTTTAACGATGATCTTTCCTTCAATATGCCCTACACTTGGCGGCTTCTTTGAGCTTTGTGAGTCTTTTGTATGGCGCGTATTATTATCTTTATTTTCCTGGGGTTGGCCGCAGCCGCTTTCATCTTTTTTGATGTAGGACAGTACCTCTCGCTTGATTTTTTTAAGGCTCAAAAACAAACAATAGAGGGTTATCAGGAGCAGCAGCCGCTGGCAGTTGCCGCTGCTTATTTTGTAACTTATGTCATTGTTACTGCGTTTTCACTGCCCGGTGCTGTAGTAATGACATTGATTGGCGGCGCATTATTCGGCCTAGGTTGGGGACTGCTGTTGGTTTCCTTTGCGTCGTCAATAGGGGCAACGCTGGCATTCTTAATTGCGCGTATTGTATTGCGTGACTGGGTACAACGTCGTATGGGGCATCATTTAAGCGCTATAAATGAGGGCGTGGAAAAGGATGGCGCGCTGTATTTATTTACCTTGAGATTAGTGCCGGTATTTCCATTTTTTGTCGTCAATCTAGCAATGGCGTTAACACCCATAAGAATATTGCCGTTCTACTGGGTTAGTCAATTAGGCATGTTGGCGGGCACCGTAGTTTATGTCAACGCGGGAACACAGCTTGCGCAAATAGACAGTCTGGCAGGTATTTTATCTCCGGCGCTGATCGGGTCGTTTGTACTGTTGGGATTCTTCCCGTGGATTGCTAAAACAATTGTTGCCACGATACAGCGTCGCAAAAACGCAGGATGATTTGAAATCAGTATACTTTGACAGTGATCCTACTCGGATTGTGTCCTATTGGTCGCTGTCTTCTAGTGGTAGACATATCTAATACAAGTCTCGGGCTGTTATACTGAGCTCCTACTTCTTAGCTTTGAGTTTAACGTGTCTGATAATTTTGCCTCCCTTGACCTACCACCCGGGCAGCTTGCCAATCTACAGCAGCTCGGTTATGAGAAAATGACGCCGATCCAGCAGCAGAGCTTGCCTCTAGTCTTAGCGGGCAGTGATATTATAGCCAAGGCTAAAACTGGGAGTGGTAAAACTGCGGCATTTGGCATCGGTCTGTTAACAAAAATAAACCCGCGTGATTTCGGCACCCAGACGATGGTGATTTGTCCCACCAGAGAATTGAGCACACAGGTCGCTACAGAAATCAGGCGATTAGCCCGGTATCAACAAAATATTAAAGTTGTTGTGTTGTGTGGCGGGCAGTCGATTGGTCCGCAGATCGGTTCCTTAGAGCACGGCGCGCATATTGTTGTAGGTACACCCGGGCGGATAAAAGATCATCTACGTAAAAAAACGCTGTCATTGTCGCGTCTAGGAATCTTGGTTCTGGATGAGGCAGATCGCATGTTAGATATGGGATTCTATAGTGATATTGAAACCATCATCCATGAGATGCCAGACGATCGCCAGACGCTACTTTTTTCAGCAACCTATCCCGACAAAATAAAGACACTGAGTTCCAGCTTTCAACGAAGCCCCGTTGAAATAAGTGTCGAGTCTGTTCGTGGTAATGAAAAGATCCATCAACAGCTGTTTATCTGTGATAAGAGAGAACGACTAGCGGGGTTGCAGCGGCTATTAATGAATTATCCGATTGAATCAGCCGTCATCTTTTGTAATACGATAAAATTGGTTAAAGAAGTCTGTGATTACCTGGTTGATATAGGTATCAGTGCAAAAGCGATTCATGGCGATTTAGAACAGCGGGATCGTGATCAAGTATTGATACAATTTGCTAATCACAGCTGCTCTTTGTTGGTAGCTACGGATGTCGCGGCGAGAGGTTTGGATATAGAGGACTTGCCTGCTGTTATAAATTTTGAGTTACCAAGAGAGGCGGATGTTTATATCCACCGAATAGGGCGTACTGGCCGCGCCGGAAAAGAAGGATTAGCATTTTCACTGTTTACAGATTCTGAGAAATATCGATTTGATGCGATATCGACACTACAGGAAAATAAGCTTAACTTTGAATCAATAGGAGTGCTAAAGGACATTGATCGCCAGTTAGCAGCGCCCCCTATGGTGACCCTATGTATTTCAGGAGGTAGAAAAGATAAGTTTCGCCCTGGCGATATTGTTGGCGCGTTAACTGGAGAGGCTGGTATGGACGGCAGTGTTATAGGAAAAATATCAGTGCTTGATTTTGTTTCCTATGTTGCTATCGAAAGACATGCTGCTAACGACGCGCTTCGAGGGCTGGAGCAGGGAAAGATAAAAGGTCGAAAGGTTAAGATCAGGAAGCTTCGCTAATACCGCCTTTCCATAGCAGTTATTCTTGCTAACCCTGTGATGCCAGTTCGTCTTGGAGAGACTCAAGTTTTTCCGTCAACTCAAACCAGCGTTCTTCATCGTGGTTTTTTTCCAGTTTTAAGTGTCCCTGTTGACGCAGTAACTGTTGAAGTTTTTCATTATTATTTGCTTTGTAGAGATCGTTGTCGCCGAGTTCAGCTTCCATGTCTTTAAGCAATTTATCGGTCTTTTCCATTTTATGCTCAATTTTCTTTATAGCATTACTGATAGGATTGAGCTGCTTTCTTATCTCTGCTGCCTGTTGCCGCTGTTCTTTCTTTCCTGTTTTCCCCGTTGAATCCGATCCCGGCGTGGATGCAGGAGCATCTTGCTTTCTTTGTGATATCAGCCAGCGACTGTAGTCATCGAGATCGCCATCATAAGCCTGAGCTTTTCCTCCAGCAATTAGTAAAAACTGATCGACCGTGTTTCGTAACAAATGACGATCGTGTGAGACAATAATGACGGCCCCTTCAAATACTTGTAAGGCCATGGTGAGCGCATGGCACATTTCCAGATCGAGATGATTGGTAGGTTCATCAAGAAGTAATAAATTGGGTTTTTGCCAAACAACAATCGCTAATGCGAGTCGTGCCTTTTCGCCGCCCGAAAAATGGCGTATTGAGCCTACTGCCATATCACCATGAAAGTTGAAGCCCCCGAGGAAGTTCCGAATATCCTGCTCACGAGCCTGAGCATCCAATCGCTGAAGATGTAACATGGGACTTGCATCTAGATCCAGCGCCTCGAGTTGATGCTGGCTGAAGTAGCCTAGCTGAAGATTTTCTCCTTCAGTGAATTCCCCCGACAGCAGATCGATCTCTTTCGCAAGGGATTTAATCAATGTTGATTTGCCGGCACCGTTTGCGCCCAGCAGACCGATGCGACTTCCGGGGTGTATGCTGAGATTAATATGACTAACTATTGGGTCCTGATTATAGCCCAATGAAGCGTGGCTCAGATTAAGTAATGGATCTGAGAATTTTTCCGGCTCGGGAAAGCTAAAGTTAAAGGGTGAGTCGATATGAGCCGGTGCAATATCTTCCATGCGGCCTAGTTCTTTAAGTCGACTTTGAGCTTGTTTGGCTTTGGTTGCCTTGGCCCGAAAACGCCGAACAAAATCGTTGATTTCGTCTTTTCGACGCTGCTGTTTTTCATAGTTCACTTGCTGCTGGGCCAGCTTTTCTGCTCGCTGGCGCTCAAAGGCTGAATAATTTCCTCGGTAAGTATTAAGTGTTTGATGTTCTATGTGGACTATTCCTTCACAGACACTGTCAATAAAATCCCTGTCATGAGAAATGAGTAATAGGCTACCCTGATAGCGTTGTAACCATTGCTCGAGCCACAGCTCTGCGTCTAGGTCTAAGTGATTGGTGGGTTCATCTAGCAATAGCAAGTCTGAAGGGCTCATCAGCGCTTGGGCTAGATTTAGACGAATTCTCCATCCCCCGGAAAAACTGTTTGCTGGTTTGTCCCTATCATCAAGCTTGAACCCTAGCCCTAGCATGAGTTGTTCTGCGCGAACCCGAGCATTATAGCCGTCTATTGTGTCCAATTTTTCGTGGAGGCTGGCCATAAGTGTGTGATTTTCTTCACGCTCGGCTTTGTCTATGGCAGCCTCAATCCCTCGCAGCTGGTGATCGCCATCAATTATGAAATCTAATGCTCTGCGATTGCTGGTAGCCACTTCCTGAGCCATATGTGCAATACGCCACTGGACAGGAATTGCTACACTACCTTCATCGGCAGTCAATTTTCCAAGGAATAATTGAAATAGACTCGATTTACCACTGCCATTAGCCCCGATCAAAGCAATTTTCTGACCTGGGTGAAACACAACACTGGCTTTTTCTAGCAGAAATTTGCTACCACGCTGTAAGCTTATTTGGTCTAGTTTGATCATGGCGCGGGATTATACGGCAATTTTTAGGTTTTCGTTTTATTTAGGTGCGATATGAGTGAAAAGTCTTTTTGGCAGTTTTCTTTGGCAGCATATTCAGTTGTTGGAGTCGATAGGTTATTGCTGCGGTTACAGGATGAATTTGGTGCCGATATCAATATGCTGCTTTTTTGTTATTGGTTGGGGCTGGATCGGAAAACGCCAACTCCTGAGTATTGGCTCGAGCTACAGAGTCTAACAGACCAATGGCGAAAAGAGAGCATCTTGCCGTTACGTGCATTGCGCCGATTCCTCAAACAGCAACCTGGGGTGACAGATTTTCGCCGGAACATCCAAGCGATGGAAGTTGAGGCGGAGCGGCTGCAACAAAAAATGATGGAGGACTTTTCGGCAAGTAACGGAATAACAGCATATGACGGCGATCCCGTCGATGCTTCTTGGCATAATCTACAAACTTATTTTGCCAGTTTACAAACGATAGATTGGGTGCTGGTCATAGATGTCAATAAGGAGCTGCATCAACTCATGAGTCTGCCGCGCTGACCTTAAAATTTGAATAAGCTTTTTATTGCCATACCATTGCTCGTTCCAATGTCCTCGCTTGCGCTTTCTTTACGGACCTCCTCTTCCAGTTTTTCCATAGGGTCTTCCGCCAAACTTTGTTCAACTCGATGAATTATTTTTTTCTCGATGACATTTTTTTTAGTCTTTTTTAGACTCCCCCCCGAACTGTCTGTTGACGCTGTTTTAGACAGCTCCTCGATCTCGGCCGAATCACTGTGAGTCTGCAATTTTGGGCTGCTAGCGGCGGCGACCACCACTTTTTTGCTGGCTTTTCTATTAGTCGAAGCTTCAGTTAGTCGTTTAGAGGTTTCTGCGGGCGCGATCTTATTCGCGGGTGTTTTTTTCACGGCGGATTTTTTAGCAGCGGTTTTTGTTGCCGCTGTTTTTTTCACCGGTGTTTTTTTCGCGATGGCTTTTTTAGGAGCGGTTTTTGTTGTCGCTGTTTTTTTCACTGGTGTTTTTTTCGCGGCGGATTTTTTAGGAGCGGTTTTTGTTGCCGCTGTTTTTTTCACCGGTGTTTTTTTCGCGGCGGATTTTTTAGCAGTGGTTTTTGTTGCCGCTGTTTTTTTCACCGGTGTTTTTTTCACGGCGGATTTTTTAGGAGCGGTTTTTGTTGCCGTTGCTTTTTTCACTGGTGTTTTTTTCGCGGCGGCTTTCTTAGGGGCGGTTTTTGTTGCCGCTGTTTTTTTCACCGGTGTTTTCTTCGCGGCGGCTTTCTTAGGGGCGGTCTTTGTTGCCGCTGTTTTTTTCACCGGTGTTTTTTTCACGGCGGATTTTTTAGCAGCGGTTTTTGTTGCCGTTGTTTTGTTTACAGTTTTAGCTTTTGTTGCAGCGGCAGTCTTGGCTGTTATGACCTTTTTCTTTTTTCCAGTCACTTGCTTGGCCGGGGCTTTATTATTATTAGCCATATAGCATAACCCTTTGTTTTTGCTGATAATTGATTAGTATAGACGAAAATATGAAGGCGTCTAGAAAGACGCAGTCTATCCTGTTTACCCGCTAGGTTAGATGAAATTATAGACATATTCGTTGTTAACAAGTTTTTCGGTGTTGTCCCTGCTCCGGCATGTCGACGATCAGCCGGTAGAGTCAGCTCGCGTTGCCCGTGAGTGCTATAGTAAAAGACCGTCAAATCGGGCAATTGGCGGTTGGTAGATGAATGGGTTCGGTAAGTTAGTGTTGGTGTTTTTGATGGTAACTGTGCTTTTTCTGCCGTTGGTGATTAGTGGTCCATCAGGTCGGCCGATTATGACGCCGAATGAATGGATGCCAGCTATGGTAGGGGATGTAGGTTGGGTGGATGCTGATGTTGACTCCCTGAGAGAGACGGAGGTAGCAGCAGAACCAGCATCTCCGGGCGAAATATTCAGATGGCAGGATGAAAGTGGACAATGGCGCTATTCGAATCAGCAGCGAGGTCCAATCGTCACTCCAGCAACGGATCAACTAGCGGAACTCGAAAACGTGATAGAAGCCGCTGTCACTGAGGGTGATAACAGTAGTAACATACGATCTTCCGATGGTTTATCCACGGACAGTAGTTTGTTCTTTAATACATTCTCAAACAGGAATTACCATGAAACGTAAAATAGTACTGGCTGTCGCTATCAGTGCGACATTGATAGCATGTGATCAACAAGCCGCTGAACCAACAGTAGATGCCGCTCCCGCCGCTATGACCCTCGATAGTGAAGTGAAGAGGGTGAGTTATGGCATGGGTATTGGGCTGGGTCAGCGTATAAAGCAAGAATCATTCTCCATTGATGCTGACGCGTTCTCACAGGGCGTAAAAGATGCCATTGACGGTGCTGAACAGTTAATGTCTCAGGAAGAAATTATGACGGAAATGCAGGCCTTTCAGCAGCAGCAAATGGCCCAGCAACAAGAAGAAGCGGGTAAAATTGCTGAGCAGAATATGGCGGAAGGCGAGTCATTTCTTGTCGAAAATGGAACCAAAGATGGTGTTTTGACGACTGAGAGCGGTTTGCAGTATAAAATTATTACAGCGGGGTCTGGTGCTAAGCCGGAGGCAACCGATACGGTTGAAGTCCATTATGCGGGTACTTTGATCGATGGTACTGAATTTGATAGTTCTTATGCGCGTGGCGCCACGGTTAGTTTTCCAGTCAATGGCGTGATTCCTGGGTGGACCGAAGCATTGCAGCTGATGCCGGTTGGTTCAAAGTGGCAGCTGTTCATTCCTTCTGCGCTGGCTTATGGCCCCGGCGGCACGGGTGGTGGTCCTATTGGTCCTAATGCTACGTTAATTTTTGATGTAGAGTTGATATCGATTAAGGGGGCGGAAGGCTAAACTCTTGATGTGGAATGGCCGCGGTTGTATTCGCGGTCAAGACCCCTTCAGCGCAGATGTAGCAGAACTAATCGCCGGCTAGATGAGGGTGTGCACCACTTTAGCGTTTCAATTGATGAGTAAAACCATTTGAAGCAATGGCGTAATAGACATCCTGTTTAATGCTAAAGCTAACCGCGACTATTGACGCACTGGTCGGCCTCCACAGATCTCGTTTTGGTACGGTCCAGCTTGCTAATTGTTTAAATGATCGTGTATCCCACAATTGTACTAATCGATTGGAATTGCCCGTCAATAGTAAGCGTCCATCGTCCGAGAAGCGGGCGCTGGTAAAGGTTTGACCACGCTTTATCGCACTGGCGCTCAAGGCGAGATTACCAAGGGCTTTACCTGTCGTGGTACTCCAAATTACGGCTTTGTCATATTTAGCGACAGTCAGGGCTTTTTTACCATTAGGTGCAATTGCTACCGTGACAACCTCTTCTTTGTGATCCCAGCTGAATATTTCTTTGCCGCTAGCCATATCCCAAAGCTTGGCTGTTCGGTCTTCTGACCCGCTGACTGCGAGTTTTCCATTGACGCTGAGAGCTACGCTGCGAACGCGATCCTGATGATAAAATGTGCGTTGGATACCGCCCCGTTTTACATCGAACAAAACCGCCGTATAGTCTCCCAATCCTAGCAGTGCATAATTGCCAGAAGGGGTCAGTTCAATGGACAGCACTTCATTTGGCGCGGTCCAGAACGTAACAGCCTCGCCCGTGGTGGTATCCCATAACACCATGGTTTGGTGGTCTGCAGTCATTGCGAACAGGCCGTCTGGAGAAAAACCACTGGCGATGATATTGGTAGGCTCGCCCTTATTATGGTTCCAGTCAAACCGACGTTCATTGTTGCGCGTTGTCCAAAGACTGCCACCGTGAGTGATGGAGCCAATAATACTGAGTTTGCCATTTTGAGATAGAGACGCGCTGTAAATACCTTTTACTGCGTTTTCCCCGCTTTTACTGGGTAATTGACTACCGTCACATGCGGCAAGCAGAAACAGCATCAGCGTTGTCGATGAGAGCGAGACAAAACGGTCCATATAAGTTGAAAGATCTATTTTTAGGAAGGGGCGAGTCATCATACTAACCGGCTTGCTCTATGTCGTAGATGAAGTTGTCGAAGCGCTATCAGATAGTACTGCTTAGCCCTTTTACTCTAGGTGGTTAGATATCGTACCAGCAAAGGCGAGACGCCGCAGTGGCATCAGGCGACCTGCTCGCGATGGGATTCGTGCATGGTATTTATCAATTGATCTTCTAGTTCAAATCGCGCGGCTAGATTTTCTCCCAGTTTCGATAAACTGCTGGACAAGTGTCCCAAATCCCCTTTTCCGCTGGTGTAAAGATCGTTGAAGTCCATGGATATCTTGGTTGTTAGGGTTATTTCTGGCATGAGGCCTTTTGCCAGATTTACGCTGCCATCCTGAAAAGCTTCTGCTTCACGGATAACTTCGTAATAGACTTCGAAGTGCCCGGCTGACATGTAATCAACGAGAAGCTGGCAGAAATTTTGTAGCCGCATGCTGGAGGGATCATCATCTTGGTTGAGCTCATGAACCCCGCTGAGGGCGCAAAACTGAACGATGACCAATTGCCGTTCCTGCAGCCAGCGCTCTACGAGCTTGTCGACAGCATTCCAGCGTTCTTCAATCGTACAGTTATCTAACATAATGATACCCTCTGTTTAATCTTTCTAATTATGGGTCGGCCTACACCGTTATTTTTGGCGGAAGCTAGGTGATCTGTCCTGATCACTTTTTGAGTAGTTATATCGTCATGTGTTAACAATATAAGTGAGGTTTGCTTTAAGAACAAGCTTTAAGTGCCGGAAATTGTTAGAAAAGCTTATTTTGAAAATTCAGCTTCATAGTGAGGTCTGCGAAGCTGAATTTTTTTTTAAGGTCGATTGTGAAGAAATGATCGCTTCAGTAGGGCGGGTCTCATCTGTCGTTGAGCCGCCACGAAGAGAAGACATATGAGAAACTTGTAGGATATAGAGCTCGATAGTCGAACAGCTTCAAACAGGTATTATCCGCCAATAACAGAAGGGCATTGATGGCCTAATCTTTAGTGTTTACGAATCAATTGCCAAGTGTATACAGCGGCGAAACCCAGGAAGCAGGCAAGTGACCACTCACCCATGCTAAAGCTGAGGAAGGTCCAAACGACTTCAGCGCAATTGCCATCGCCGCGGATCATAGTAATCAGTGTTTCGCTGAGGGGGAAGGTTTCCAGCATATATTGCAGGCTGGGTCCGCAGGCCGGAACGAGTTCTGGTGGTAAATGTTGCAGCCATACCTGACGACCTGAGGAGGCGATACCCCCAAAAGCACTGGCTAACGCCAGCATGGAATAGACTCGATGCCGGCGAAAATGAAAGAGTGCGATAAAAGCGAATAGCCCGATTAAGCAGTAAAACAACCGCTGAGTCATACAAAGAGGACAGGGCTCCAGAAATTCGAAATATTGAGTGTAGAGGGCGTAGCTCATCAAGCCTGTAACACTGATGACCATTAGCAGATTTGTCTGTTTGATATTGGGCGGTGTCATGGGCAGGGTCCAGGTAGCTGTATGGTGTAGTAATAGCAGAGCGACTACAGAAATCTTACACTATAGACTTGACCTGAGGATACAAAAAGACAAAGTGATTAATGACTCTGACGTCAAACTACCGGACAATAGCATCATTAACGTCTATTGGATTTTTTGGAGTAATGGATGCGGTTAATTAACACGGGCATATTTTTAGGATATTTGTTGCTGATCTCGTCGATGAGCAGTGCTCAGGATGTGAGCAGTCGCTACATTGACTTAAAGCCGGCATTTGTTGTGAATTACGGTGACGGTGGAAAATTGCGTTATCTGAAAACGGATATTGCTCTGCGGGTTGAGGGTGATTCGGAGGGGCCTGTCGATATCAGACATCATATGCCCTACATTCGACACTCACTCGTTATGCGCCTTAGTCGTGCGTCCGAAGAGGAGCTGTCGTCGATGGAAGGAAAAGAGCTGTTGCGACAGGAGGCTCTTGAGTCGGTGCGCGATGTTCTGATGAAAGAAGAAGGCGTTCAGTATGTTGAAGATCTGCTCTTTAACTCATTTATTGTGCAGCGATAGTAAGTACAGTAGAACCCTCAATTAGCTTCTCCCGCGCGACTTCGGAGACAGCACAACTTCTAGTCAGGTGTCGCGTCAGTTGCTAAGAAGAAAGCCCTTTCGGGTGTCATTGACGTGCTGCTGTAATTTGGGGTAAAAATCCAGAAAGGTGGTTTCCATTTCCGGGTAGAACCGCTTTAATTCATTGGCGGCGGAATCAAGAGGGTTTTTCCTTTGGATGCGCAGGCCAATTCTCTCTAGAGCGGTCTCGACGGTTTGCCAGTGTTGATAGGCTTCAAATAAGCGGTATTTTTCTAGCACATCAGCCATATTTTTTGCTGGCGGGGTCAAGTGACTGTTGCTCGATAAAAGTTGATAAATTTGTTCGCTAAACTGCTGCAAAGATTGTTCATGAAAATCATTCCAGTGCCGATTCAGGAAATGATCGAAAACTACATCAGTCATAATGCCGGCAAAACGTCTATAGCCGGGAGAAAAAAGCAGATGTGCTTGTTTGACAATTGGGTGGCTGTCGGTAAAGGCATCAATTTTTCGATGCAATAGAATACCTTGTTCGAGTGATTTGCTTCGCTGGCCTGTTAGTGGCCCCTTAACAAAGTCACCTAATAGTGCGCCTATTAACAGATCGTCATGGCCATGACTGAGATGAAAATGAGCCAGATAATTCACGTGTTTACCTTTTTAGCAGCTAACTTAAGTCCTGATACTGTTGGTAATAAGATGATAGATACTGATCAAAGCTGATGGTATCTGCAGCCTCAACCTGCGCCTGTTGATCGATTGACTGTTTGCTATATCGCTGGAAATTAGCAAGGTCGTCGCCGGTCAGTGGCCGTGACTCAAACTCATCCTTATGTTGAGTTGACCATTTCATTGCCAAACTAAAGAATGGTTTTTCTTGTTCGGTCATTGCGGCCAATATTGTTGCCGACGGAGTCAGTGACGGATCGGCCAATTTTTCTCTTTGTTGATTGCAGACGCGTTGATAATCATTACCGCCGTGGGCTCTATCTAATTGGACGGCAATCTTGTCGATGCCATCCATTAGACTATTACCCCATTCGGGCAGAGTAATATCACCCTTTCTTGATGTTAGTTTTAAGCCAGGCTCCCGCCCACGATTCACTACAGACTTAAGATTGCTGCCAATGCGCGCTCGCTCATCATCGTCACACATCGGGCTGCGTTGAAATAGGCAGTACATTAAGAAGCAATCAATGAATCGAATTTGGTCTGCATCGATACCTAGGGGTAAGTAGGGGTTGACATCGATACAGCGAACTTCTATGTATTCAACACCTAGAGTTTTTAGCGCACCGATGGGTGTTTCACCGGATTGAGTAACACGCTTGGGTCTAATAGGACTGTAGAATTCATTTTCAATTTGCAGCAAGGCGGAAGACAGTTGTTGATATTCCCCGTCGACGTTAACGCCTAGTTTTTCGTAATCTGGGTGTGGGTTGATAATTGCTTGTTTAAGAGTATCAACATAATTATCAATGCTGTTGTAGCATATGTTCAGGCTTTCCTGAGCATTGCTTTGATACCCTAAATCACCCATACGTAATGCTGTGCAATAAGGCAGATAGGCACTGCCCTGATCAAATTCTTGCAGTTGATGGTCCTTATGCCCTCGTAGAAAACTTTTGCAAACGGCAGGCGACGCACCATAGAGATAGACAAGTAGCCACGAGTATCGTCGAAAATTCCGGATAAGTTTGAAATAGGAGTCGGTCACATAGTCTTTCAGCGGGCGCTTATCATAATCCTGCTGCTGCATAATTTCCCAAAGGTCATCCGGCAGTGAAAAATTATAGTGAATCCCTGAAATCGTTTGCATCAACCGCCCGTACCGATTGCCCAGTCCCTGGCGATAAGCCGTTTTCATTTTCGCGACGTTAGAGCTGCCATATTGTGCAACCGGGATGTTTTCATCACCTTCCAATATGCAGGGCATACTCGCTGCCCACAACAGTTCGCCGTCTAGTTGCTGATATGTATAACGATGAATATTGTCGAGAGTTTGCAGGCTCTCCTCAATATCGGTCGATACCGGCGTTATAAATTCCAATAATGCTTCAGAAAAATCAGTGGTGATGTGAGGATGTGTTAATGCCGACCCAAGACTTTCGGGGTGTGGTGTTTGAGCCAATTTACCATCCAGGCCAACTCGGAGGCTTTCTTTTTCAATACCGCGCTGTAAACGATTTAGTCGATTGACGTTATCACTACTTGAAAAGAGCTGCAGGCGCTCAGTAAATTGGTCCGGCAAAGTATGTTCTCCGATCTTGTTATTAAATAGGCGGTAGATACAACAATAGTATAGCTATCAGCGAATACAATCGAGTGCGGGCATTCTAATAGTGAGGCGGTGGTGGCACAAGGGTTATAGTTAGAAGTGTCGATCAGTGTTCATGATGTCTTTACTGCCGATCTATCCATGTAAACAACAACTGTCGGAAGAATTGATACCTGCACGCTCTCAAAGGCCAATAAGTAGTGAGATTATCCCTCTTTTCCGATTATCTGTGTTTTTAAAATCTAACGGCTAAACAGCTCTCCGGAGCCTGCCCCACACGAAATAATAGTACGTAGCGCTTCATCGACCTTAACTGTGGGCATTAGTGTCACTTGCTCCGGCGGCAGATGATACATCATTCCAGAGGTAGGATTAGGGCCGGTGGGAACAAAAAGAGTATACCAGCCGTTTTCATGATGGCTGGTAATAATGCCGGTGACTTCGGTTTTGATATCAGGCCCAAACAAGCGGGCGCGGGCGACATCGCCTTTTGAAAAAGGTGAGTTTGAATCGTTGCCAAGAACCTGATGGATAATATCTTTTACCAGATTATAGCCTGGTGCAAGTATTGAGAGTGTATTGTCAAAACGAGTATGCAGCCATTTTCCAAACCCTGTCGCAGCAATGTTACCCACAACAAAGCAGCCCGTTAATATCATCAAAATGACCAAAAGATCGATGATAAACTCTGGGGCATTAATTCTATCGTTCAGCGGTGTTACCAGCGGCTGAATGATTTCTGCCACGGTATAAAATGCCCAGCGGATAGTAAAAAAAACAACAACTGCAGGCAAGACGACGAGTAGTCCGCCCAATACTGATTTTTTCACAAAATTATTAATGCTATTCATGGGGTGAGCTCCTTCCCTTGCTGCAAGATAGGACTGCGTCCGGTGGGTTATCTAGCCAATACCGCTGACGATTTTTTGTCAGTTTTACGGTTGCTGACAACAATTTCCCGCAATTCATTTAGCGCTTGATCGACTTTTTCATAAGCTTCGCGTAGGTGGGGTTCTTGTTTCAGTAGTATATGATTACCAAGGATTTGATTAATATAACCGGAAGCCCGAGCGGTTTTATTAATATAGTCTTCTTCGATACTTGAACTTGTCTTCTTGGGTTTTTCTTCGACCAGCAAAGCCCTTCCGTTGACAAAACGTTCCTCTAATATGGGTAGTCTGAACGCACTCAGGAAAGACTGAACATCATTCCGTAACCCTGGCTCGCTGACACCTAGTGGTTCCACCGGAACATGATTCCAGCAGTCAATTCTGCCATCGTCATGGTAGTAAACTTCATGGATTTGAAAGGTAGCATCTTGGTCTGGCGTAGAAGGTTTTTTAATGACGCGATAATCCCAGGTAGTCATCGTGATATCCGGAAAGAGTTTTTTTGAAAAAACATAATGATCAGAATTGCCACAGAAGCTGCAGCTATTTAAGGATTCGCAGAGCCCAATGATACGAGCCGATAGCGATGAAAATCAAGCTATTTATCGTGCTGCCAGCTGTCGAGAAAGCAATATAGTCAGATGAGCTTTCTTTTAGGCGTCTTGTACCGACAGGCCAATAGTCGACTTATATTGTCGAACGGCAGCTTGCAGGCTATCAATCCATGCAGCCAATGAGTGATTATCGTTAGCGATGCTATTGCGGTTTTTCATTTTCTCTCTGTCAAGGCTATCAAGAATCTCACCGAGCGTGAAGAGGAGCTCGTCCAGATGATTGTGAACTTCTTCCAGCACCACGGGATCGTCGGCAAATGGCATCAAAGGTTGATCGGCGTGCAAATCGATACCGCAACGATCAATGGCTTTTTGGATACCATAAATCCAGACATTGATTTGCTGTAGCAGGGGGTGATCATTGAGTTCTGGCTGGATTTTTTGATAACAGGCGTCCCATTCAGCCAGAACGGAGCTAATCAGGGACAGGTATTCGGTCGATAATTCCAATTCGATTTTATTATCAGGCACTGCAAGCGTCATACTCTTCGACGCTCGTACAATGGCTGAAATTAGATCTTTATCGAAGGTGTTGTCGTGAGATCGAAGCACCGTAAAGACTCGTGCGATAGAGTGCTTTTCAGTCATCGACGCGATGACTTCCGTCATTGCCAGTACTGCGCTCAATTTACTGTGGTAGGTTGAGATACCGCGGGGATAGCCTGTGCCCCAGGTTCTTTCGTGGTGCTCTAAAATTGGCATACTGATTTTAGGGTGGTAGGTATCACTGTCTTTTAGCAGCATGTACATAATGACAGGGTGGGCGTAGATGATCTGTTTTTGTTTGGGTAGTAGTAGTTGATTGGATTGCATTATGGAGCTATCCATATGCATGTGACCCAGGTCGTGAAGTAATCCTGCCGTCGCCAGACAGTCGCAATCATCTCTCGATAAGCCGAGATAGAAACCCATAATGGCAGCATTAATACTGACCCGAAGACTGTGTGTGTAGAGCTTTGGGTGGGATTTTTTAGCGATGGTAACTTTGTTTCTAAGCTGCTCGTTTATAAATATGTGCTGTAGACACTGGTGCAGTCCCGTATGGTTGGGAATTGCTAATGCCATTTGGACTAGCGATGGATCGTTTTCCAGTTGCTCTTTGAGATCGTCATATAACTGACTGTTAGTCAGTGTGTCTGCCACTGCGAGGGAGCTATCAACGGTATCTTTGAGGCGATGTTTAATCAGCGTCCTGTAGGTTTTTCGGTTTATCAGTGTACCTTTTTTGAGGAGTAGTACGCCTTGGTCGGTGTAGATATCTTTGCCAGCAGCAATTTCTTCGGTGTCACCGAGTTCCGAGACTGTTCCCAGATAGTTATTGTTGGATTCTTCAAGGGTGCTGTCACTTATCTCAATGTCTGCGACGAGAGCTTCGTTCATGCTATCTCTTTTTACGTTAGTTCGGTTGATATCGCATTACATTGTAATGAAATGCGGCTAGTTTAATAGCCACTACAGTATAGTCCAGAAATTCGCTCAACGCGGGTTTGTTGCAGAACTAGCGAGGATATAGATGTATTTACAAGGAGCTGAATAGCAGCGATTCCGCCCTATTTGGCTAAAAACACTATCGAATAAGTGTCAGTAGTTTGTCTACGATTCGTTCAAGTTGTTGCAGTGATTGGCATTCAGTAGAGAAATGGCTGGCACTTTGATAGCGGTGCATTTCTGAGTCCCCGGTATTCCATTGGCTGCGCCGCTCAGGATTCAACCAGATAACTGTTTTGGCACGGTTATAGACTTTTTGAAGCACATCGAGACGTGCATCGCCATGGTTATTGCGCGCATCTCCAAGAATAATGACTGTGGTATTGTTGTCGATTTGTTCTAGGCAGATATCAGCAAAATCTACTAGCGACTGGCCATAATCGCTTGAGCCTTGTCCCCACTGTTTAAAAGACATTTCCATCGCTTGCGCGGCTTCATATTTATTAAATAAATCAGTAACTTCACCGGTACGATTAGAAAAGCAAAAGCTGCGAACTTTTGGTATTACATCACTAAGACTGTATAGAAACAGCAGTAAAAATTTTGCATAGGCGGCAACAGAATTACTGACATCACAGAGGGCGATGACTTTTGGCTGGTCCTTGCGTTTCTTTTTCCAGTAGGTTTCAAACATGATGCCATCAAGATGGACATTCTTTCGCAGAGTTTTAGCAACGTCTAGCTTGCCGCGTTTCTCAACATGCATCCTTTGTGAATGGCGCGAAGCAAGCTTTTTAGCCAGTTTTCTGACCAGTTCTTGTAACTGGTCGAAGTGTTTTCTTTCCAATGATGATAACTTGGCGCTACGTAATACGTCTTCTTGAAGCTTGCGTCCCTCGGCATTGGCTGTCAGCAGCAGATGCTCTTCTACTTGCTGCTTGGCAATTTCACGGAGCTGTTGTTTGCGATTCTGCAATATGTCGATAACAAAGTCGGCAGTCGAGTCTTGGATTCCCTGCAGTTGCTCTATGCTATCGTCAATTTGACGGGTATCTAACTGCTCCAGAAGTTTGCGTGAATACTGGCCTGTCTGAGTGAAATAGCGCAGCTTCTCCATAGACACTTCGGAAGCCGCTTTTGCCATCGCCGCAGTCAGCTTAGCTGGATCATTTTCCATTAGCATTTGTACCAATGGTGAATCCAGCGCTTCTTTTACCAGCGGGTTGTCAGCAATTTGTTGTTGCAAATCAACATCGGAGTTCTCCTTGTTGGCAGCTTTGTCATTGTCCTGACTGGTTTGATTGATTTTTAAACGTTCGCCGCCATAAAACAGTTCGAAACAATCATCGAATAGCGCTTTCTCTTCTTTAGTTTTGGCCAGCGTACTGGCGAGGGCCATCTTTACTGTATCCCTCTCGCTATAGCCGACTAATGCCATTACCCGCATGGCATCGAGAGTCTCTGACGTGGAGATTCTCACGTCGTGCTTGCGCAGTGCACCAATAAAGCTGACAAGTTTTGTTTGCATGAGATCAGGTATTTTTCTTCACGGAATTTAACAAAGCGGCTAATTCGCTTTTTGCCGTTTGAATATCATCTTCAAACTTCAAAATGACGTTAAGTGTCTGTTCGACAACCTCTTTGTTGAGGTTGTCTGCATGAAGTAACACTAATGCCCTTGCCCAATCGATAGTTTCGCTGACTGCTGGGGACTTTTTCAAGTCGAGTCCACGTAATTGTTGAATAAATTCAACGAGTTGGTCGCGCAGTTTGTCCGATGCTTCAGGAACACGGCTATCGATAATGCGATTTTCCAGATCACCATTCGGGAATGGGATATAGAGATGTAAGCATCGACGCTTAAGCGCATCACTGATGTCGCGGGTGTTATTGGAGGTGAGAAATACCATTGGCTTGGAGGCCGCTTTGATAGTACCGATCTCTGGAACAGAAATCTGATAGTCAGATAATATCTCAAGTAGCATAGATTCGAATTCGTAGTCAGCTTTATCGATCTCGTCGATGAGCAAAACCGAGCCATTTTCTTCTCTCATTGCCTTCAATAAGGGCCGTGGCTCTAGAAAATCTTCCGAATAAAAGATGTCTCCAAATTCATGCAGTCGTTCAACCGATTCAGAAAGACCTTTTGCACCCTTCAGAATATCGCCCAGCTGTTCTTTTAGAACCTGTGTGTACAGCAACTGCTTACCATACTTCCATTCATACAATGCCTTTGCTTCATCAAGCCCTTCATAACATTGCAGTCGCACTAAAGGCAGGTTTAAGTACATTGATACTGTTTTTGCCAGCTCGGTTTTACCAACCCCAGGAGGGCCTTCAATAAGAATGGGTTTTTCCAGATGATAGGCTAAATATACCGCCGTGGAAATGTCTTTGCTGGCGATATAGCCGAGGCTATCAAAGCCCGACCGGATGGTCTCAGCATCTTCCATAAGGGGGGAAGTATCACTTAAAGTCTTGGTCATCGTGGTATCCGTTCGAAATTTTGCCGGCGATAGTAGCATATCAGCCGCCGGTCGTATTCATAAATCTGACGATTTGAGGTTCATTATCGAGGTCAAAATAGTGGCGCTCTGGTTTTAAGACCATGGCGTCAATGATTGCTTGTGTTAGGGGTTCAATCTCTCCGGGATGGGCTCTGAGAACTGCCCGCAGGTCAACAGAGTGTTCATTACCCAGGCACAGTAGCAAACGACCCTCAACAGTAACTCGCACTCTATTGCACAAATGACAAAAGTTATGACTGTGCGGAGAAATAAAGCCGATACGGGTATCGCTTCCCTCCAGCGTATAATATTGTGATGGCCCCGCCGTTGTTATTTCGCTAGCCGTAAGGCTATGCTTTGATGATATGTATGCTCGTATTTCGTCGCTAGAACAAAAACTCAGTGCTCTATCATGCTCATCAATTAGGCCCAGAGGCATCTCTTCGATAAATGAAATATCAATGTTTTTGGAGATGGCAAAGTTAACCAAATCCATAATTTCATCATCATTGCGGCCTTTAAGAATGACGGCGTTCAGCTTAATACGCTGGAAACCGGCACTGCAGGCTGCATCGATGCCAGCTAGAACTTGAGTGAGATCTCCCGTACGGGTAATAGTTTTGAAACGTTGTGACTGCAAGCTATCAATACTGATATTAATTCGCTTAACACCATGATCGCTCAATTGTTGGGCGTATTTTGTGAGCTGAGACCCGTTGGTTGTCATGGTCAGCTCGGTGAGATTATCCAAGGCGCCAATATTTTCTACTAACGACATAATGTTATGCCGCACCAGAGGCTCTCCGCCAGTTAGTCGAATTTTCTTGACCCCTAGGGTTGCGAATGCTTTGGCAACTAATTCGATTTCTTCGAGGGAAAGAATTTCAGATCGCGGGGCGAAAGTCATCTCCTCAGCCATGCAGTAGATACAGCGGAAATCGCAGCGATCAGTGACCGATAGCCGGACGTAGTCTACCTGACGTCCAAAGCGGTCTATTAATTGTGGTGATGGTGTAGTGCTCATTGCGGCAATCTTACATGCTTGCGGGCCAAAAAGCTCTGCTGACGATTAAGATTGACCTGTTTCGGCTGGCGAACTGGAATCTCAATAAACAAGTGCGCTATATTCACGCCTTGAAATGACTAAAAAAATAAATGCAGGAATTACAACATTGAGTCAGCTTAAAGATTGGGTTCTGTTGGCAGGTCCTATAGCGGGATTGCTAGTTTACTATTTTTTATTACAGGCAGGGCTGGAGAGTGATGCTGCAATAACCGCCGGCATTACTCTGCTGTGTGTATTGTGGTGGGTATTTGAGCCAGTGCCTATTCCCGTGACTTCGTTGATACCTTTGGCAATGTTACAAATTTTTGGGGTGTTATCAAAAAATGAAGTCGCGGAAGCTTATGGAAGCCCCCTCATTTTATTGTTGCTGGGAGGGTTCATCATATCCAAGGCGATGGAGCGCAGCGGCGCGCATCGGCGTATAGCACTGGGGATGATTAATCTTTTTGGTGGCAATAGTAGCCGCCAGCTAGTCTTTGGTTTTATGGCAACGTCGGCTGTACTAAGTATGTGGATTTCTAATACTGCGACCACATTGATGTTACTGCCCGTCGCGCTGGCGGTTTTAGAAAAGGCAGAGGACAGGCGTCTTGCTGCACCACTGATGCTGGGTATTGCTTACGCTGCCAGTATCGGCGGTATAGGAACGCCGATAGGCACTCCTCCCAACTTGGTGTTTATGCAGGTTTATGAAGAGCAGGCAGGCAAGTCTGTCGGTTTCACTGAATGGATGACTTGGGGAGTACCTGTTGTCTTGTTGATGGTACCGGTTACGGGCCTGTGGCTGACCCGTTCGCTCACCTATCGAGGCGGTTTTCACTTGCCCGAAGTTGGGAAATGGCGGGTCGACGAACGCAGAGTTTTGATGATTTTTGCACTGACTGCGCTGGCGTGGATAACTCGAAAAGAGCCTTTCGGCGGCTGGACAGAGTTGCTGGGTGTAAACGCTAATGACGCATCGGTAGCGTTGACGGCCGTTATTCTTATGTTTGTAGTGCCGAATGGTCGCGGTGAAAAGCTATTGGATTGGCCGACTGCGGCAAGTATTCCCTGGGGTGTTTTGCTACTGTTTGGTGGTGGTATCTGCCTCGCTAAAGGTTTTGTCGCGTCGGGTTTGAGTACGATGGTGGGGGATGCGCTGGCTGTACTTGCCAACCTGCCACTGATCCTGATGATGCTCGCTTTATGTTTGGGTGTAACATTTTTGACCGAAGCGACTAGCAATACGGCAAGTACCGTCTTGTTGATGCCGGTACTTGCCGCAGCCGCGCTGGCTGCTGCTGTCGACCCGCGGTTACTGATGGTGCCAGCGGCAATAAGCGCGAGTTGCGCCTTTATGCTGCCAGTGGCGACGGCTCCCAACAGTATTATTTACGGGAGCGGATGTGTTACTACCCAGCAAATGGCACGAGAGGGATTTGTGCTAAATATTCTGGGCGCATTAGTGATTTCAGGGGTGTGCTATTTACTGCTAATCTAGCCTGAGCTAGATTAGCGTCCAAAAATTGATCGGCTGACTATTTCTTTCATGATCTCTGATGTTCCGCCGTATATCCTTTGAATGCGCGCATCAACAAAAGCTCGTCCAATAGGATATTCCACCATATACCCATAGCCACCAAATAATTGCAGGCAGCCATCGACAACGCGGCCCTGCAATTCTGTGGTAGATAATTTTGCCATACTTGCCGTCGCTGTATCCAGCTCACCCTTGCTATAAAGATCAATACATTCATTAACGAAAGAACGATTGACTCGCGTCTCTGTTGTCATTTCTGCGACCCGAAAGCGGGTGTTTTGAAAACTGCTAATTGTCTGGCTAAAGGCTTTTCTTTCGCTGGTGTATTCGATAGTCCAATCTAAAATACCTTCGCAAGCCGCTATTGCTCCAATGGACAAAATCAGTCGCTCTCTGGGTAGTTCGTTCATCAGTACTGCAAAGCCACAATCTAGCTGTCCGAGAAGAGCGCCGGAGGACACAGAGACCTGCTCGAAAAAAAGCTCAGAAGTATCTGCAGAGTGCTGGCCAATTTTGTCGAGGTTGCGACCACGACTAAAGCCAGTATTGTTAGTATCTACAATAAATAGAGAAGTGCCTTTAGAACCGGAAACTTCGGTGTTGGTTTTGGTAGCAGTAATAACGAAGTCGCAGTGCTGGCCGTTGGTAATAAACGTTTTTGAACCGTTGATGATGTAATTTTCGCCATCTTTTTTAGCCGTGGTGCGTATTCCTTGTAAATCGGATCCCGCGCCGGGCTCTGTCATCGCAATAGCCCCGACATACTCGCCACTGACCATTTTAGGTAGGTATTTATTCTTTTGTTCCTCCGTACCATGGTTGATAAGATAGGGCGCAACGATGTCAGAATGAACACTTATATTACTGGCTATTGATGCGCATCCCGCCCGTGAAAACTCTTCCTCAATGGTTGCAGAAAAAATAAAATGGGCTCCAAAACCTCCGTATTGCTCGGGAGTGTCAACGCATAAAAAGCCAGCATCGCCAATTTTATTCCATATATCCCTAGGGATTATTTTATCTTTTTCCCATTGTTCAAAGTGTGGAGAGATTTCTTCGGCAATAAATCGTTTCACATTCTCTCGAAATAATTCAACGTCGCTTTGATCATACTGTGTGTTCATAATAATTTTCTGGCCTTATCAAAAATGGAGTCGTTAATGGTGAACCTTGAAAAATTAACGTTAGCTACGATGTTGTTGAAATTGGTAAGCGGCAGTGCAGACAATGCGACTAATTACTCCAGCCCTAAAATATGCCTGATGCCGGATTCATCAACGTCTCCGGCAGCAAAGTCGTCAAAGGCTTTATCCGTTGTACGAATAATGTGTTTTTCAATAAATGGTGCGCCCTCGGCGGCACCATCTTCGGGATGTTTAAAACAGCACTCCCATTCCAAAACCGCCCAGCCTTCGTAGTTATATTTCGCTAGTTGGCTGAAAATAGCGCTGAAGTTGACCTGTCCATCACCTAAAGAGCGGAATCTTCCGGGGCGATCGGCCCAGTTTTGGTAGCCACCGTAAACGCCAGACTTGCCGTTTGGGTTAAACTCGGCGTCTTTAACGTGAAACATTTTAATTCGATCGTGGTAAAAATCAATGAATTGCAGATAATCCAATTGTTGCAATACAAAGTGGCTGGGATCGTAAAGAATATGACAGCGGTTGTGGTTACCCGTTGATTCAAGAAAGCGCTCGAAGGTAATGCCGTCGTGTAAATCTTCACCGGGGTGTATTTCATAACAAAGGTCCACACCAGCATCTTCGTAGGCATCTAATATGGGTAGCCAGCGACTAGCCAATTCCTTAAATCCTGCTTCCACCAAACCTGTCGGACGCTGTGGCCAAGGGTACATCGTATGCCACATGAGTGCGCCGGAAAACGTGGCGTGGGCAGTCAGCCCGAGATTTTTACTGGCCTTGGCCGCTAGAATCAATTCTTTTACTGCCCATTGCTGTCTGGCCGAGGGGTTACCTCTCAATTCGTTGGGAGCAAAGGCGTCAAACATTGTATCGTAGGCAGGGTGACAGGCTACTAGTTGGCCTTGAAGGTGCGTGGATAATTCAGTAATTTCGACGCCGTTATTTTTGCAAATCCCGATGATTTCATCACAATAGTCTTTGCTTTCGGCGGCGGTCTCTAGATTAATGAAACGGTTGTCTCCGGTCGAAACCTGTATGCCTTTATAGCCAAGATCGCCGGCCCATTTGGAAATGTTATCCAAGGAGTTGAATGGCGCCTGTTCATCAGCAAATTGCGCCAAAAAAATTGCCGGACCTTTCATTTTCGACATTACGTATTTCCTCGGGTGCTGTTTGCAAATTTCACTGATTAATGCTGCTTAAAAGTATGCCATTTTTTGTCGCTGGCACTGGCGGTGACGGCTAATTCTATAAAGGCCATGCCGCGAACCGCTTCGTTAATTCCGGGGCAGTCTGCAGTCTGAAGATCGAATTGTTGGCCATTCGCGCGAGCGCGAATTTGTCCTGAAAATGCGGCATAGATATTGGCAAAGGCTTCCAGGTACCCTTCTGGGTGACCCATTGGTGTCCGAGTGGCAAGCGTTGCCATTACGCCCAGGTAATCGCCTCCAGTGCGCAGCATTTCAGTAGGTTTGTCTCCCCATTTTAACCACAATGTATTGGGCTCTTGCTGATGCCACTCGAGGCTCCCCTTGTCACCGTAGATACGAATGTGTAGGGCATTTTCATCACCGATAGATATCTGGCTAGAAAATAGAATGCCTTTAGCTCCTCCCTCAAAACGCAGCAGGATAGAGCCGTCATCATCTAAATCTCTGTCTTCAACAAAAGTTGTGAGGTCGGCACAAATTTCGGTTATTTTAAGCCCTGAAACGTATTCCGCCAGATTTGCTGCATGTACACCAATATCGCCCATACAGCTACTGATACCCGCTTGTTTGGGATCCAGTCGCCAAGCTGCCTGCTTGTTATGTTGATCTTCCTGGCGGTCAGCTAACCAGCCTTGGGGATACTCGACAACTACTTTGCGGATATTTCCCAGTTCGCCGTCTGCTATTCTAGCCTTGGCTTCCTTTATCAGCGGATAGCCAGTATAAGTGTATGTCAATCCATACAGCAGACCGGTTTGATCGACAAGGCGGCGAAGATCAAGGGCTTCTTGTAGATTAAAGGTAGCCGGTTTATCAGATAACACGTGAAAACCAGCCTCAAGTGCGGCCTTAGCGATGGGAAAGTGCAGGTAGTTCGGGGTGACAATGGCGACGAATTGCATACGTTGTTCTTCGGGTAGTGCCTTTTCATTCTGCATCATGTCCCGATAGTTATTGTAGACCCGGTTGGCAGGCAAATATAATGCTTTACCGGAGACTTTAGACCGGTCTGCAGAACTGCTAAATGCACCACAGACCAATTCAATCTCACCATCAATATTGGCCGCGATGCGATGAATAGCGCCGATGAAAGCTCCTTCTCCGCCACCAACCATGCCCATTCTTATTTTCCCCATTGACTCAATTTCCGCTGCTAGAGTGTGTGATCTTGATCTTCAAAAATGCTTTGCTGCAGCTTACCATCAACCCGCAAGCTACCGTAGAAAATTCCGTGGGTCGATTGACGACCCTCAATTCTTGTTAAAATGACCTGACAGGGTAAACTAGTCCTATTGTACCGACAGGTGCCTAACAAATTGGAGTCACATTATGTCCATATCGTCTGCAGGTGTACCGGCTAATATAGCAACCTTTTTGGCATACTTATTTGGCTGGATTTCCGGTTTGGTGATCTTTTTACTCGAAAAGAAAAATGCTTCGATTCAGTTCCATGGCGCTCAATCCATTGTTTTGTTCGGCTCTTTGACAGTTCTAAATATCCTGTTGCCCTTCGTTCCTGCACTGGGGCCGTTGCTGATGATCCTCATTGCGCCGATCTCGATGATTCTTTGGTTAATTCTTTTGGCCATGTCACTGTTGGGCAATGCCCCCCGGTTGCCGGTTATTGCTAATTTTGCCGATCAGTTGGTTGGCAAAAAGGATGACGATGAGCCCGGTTCATTCATCGAAAAACAGTAGGGCCTTACAGTGCCGAAGTTTGCTAGCTTTTGTGGGCACCGTCGCAGAGAGGCCGATTAGCCGTTATTTTACACCCACAAAAAAATACTTTTTTGGATGCTTCAGCCTGATATTTAACAGGACTAAACTCGCCGCCCTTGTGGGATCCATCGCAAAAAGGCTGCTGGTTGCTTAGCCCACAGCTGCACCACCAGTAGTTTTTTCCTTCTTCAACTTCGACTGCATAGGGGGTATCACTAGCTCGTTTTGGTTCTGGCATGGGTTGCTCCAATGTTTTAGTTAGTAGGGCTTGTCGCCATCGATTGTGGTGCGTTCAAGTTTTCTATGTGATGGGAAGTAATCGTTAATAGGTTTGTGTTGAGTGCTGCGATTATCCCATAGGGCGATACTGTTGGGCTGCCAACTAAAGCGACAGGTAAACTCTGGCGTGACAATATGTTCGTACAAAAACCCCAATAGTGCCCGACTTTCCTTTGCCGTCATGCCGACGATATGTGTGGTGAACAGCTCATTGACAAAAATCACTTTTTTTCCACTTTCAGGATGTGTGCAGATAACAGGATGTTCAACCGGAGGGTTGTCAGCGACAGCTTGCGCTAACCGTTCTCTGCCGCCAGCTTCTGCCAGGCTCTCTTTAAAGCCGAAGGCAAAGTCATGGACTGCGGTCAGGCTCGAGAGAAAGTTTTGCATGCCGCTCGATAGTCCATCATAGGCGGCCGTCATACTGGACCATAAAGTGTCACCGCCTTTAGGAGGAATAATACGAGAGCGCAATATAGTCCCCATGGGTGGGTGTTTTTTGAAGGTCATATCACTATGCCAGCATTCAATCATGGTGGGTTTTTCAGGGGTGCTTTCCAGTATCGTTATTTCGGGAAAACCTTCGATAGTGCCATAGGCAGGATGAGTTTGCAGTGGCCCGAAAGATTCAGCCAGTGCTTTGTGCTGGGATAGACTAATGTCTTGGTCTCGAAAAAAGATGACTTCATGTTCGACTAATAGTTGGCGGATGTCCGCATAAATAGAATTGTCTAACGGCTGCGTCAGGTCAATGCCACTAATTTCGGCGCCCAATGACCCTGAAAGATGTTGTACTGTAATCGTCATGCTATTTACCTTGGAAGCGTCAACAGAGATAACTAATGCTGTTTTTCACCACCGATAGAAATAACCCCATACAGTAGTGTCTGCTCAAAACCGCATTCATCACACCAGTTTATATCAGCTATAACTAGAAGTGTATTAAACTAGTCTCGTAGCTACGCCGTGTCGATGATGTGGAGGTTGCCGTAAACAAAGTAGTCTCTTCCGGAGTCATAATATGAATAAAGTATTTGTTACCTACAACATGCCGGCGGAACAGTTGTCTCGATTGTCTGAATACTGCGACGTGGATGCGTGGCAGGGTAAAGGCTCAATCCCTCGAGATGAACTGATGGCGCGTGTAGAGGGTGTGGATGGGATTATTTGTTTGCTAACTGAGCGCATTGATGGAGAGCTTATAAACTCTAGTAAGAACTTAAAAGCTGTTTCCTGTGTCTCAGTGGGTGTAGATCACGTTGATGTTGGTACATTAACCGCTCGAGGGATACCTCTGGGGCATACCCCCGGTGTGCTGGTCGATGCGACAGCTGATTTGGCTTTCGGTTTGTTATTGGCTGCCGCTAGGCGTATTCCTCAGGGAGACCGTCATGTACGGACAGGAGGGTGGCAGGGGGCTAGCTGGTCGCCGAAAGCTTTTTTGGGTTGCAGTGTAGCGGGGAAAACTTTAGGTATCATCGGTCTAGGTGATATTGGCCAAGCGCTTGCGCGAAGGGCAGCCGGCTTTGATATGCCGGTTATAGCTTGGAGTCGTTCGGGTCGAGAGGTGGCGGGGGTGCGAACTCTCTCGCTTGAGCAGGTACTTGATCAGTCCGACTTTGTCAGTATTAATGTTGCGTTAACTGAAGAGACGCGAGGGTTAATCGATGCGGCAGCGTTATCCAAAATGAAACCTGGGGCTATTTTAGTAAACACGGCGCGCGGCGGCATTGTCGATGAAAGAGCGTTGGCTCAAGCACTAAAAGAGGGTCGGATCGCGGGGGCGGGTTTTGATGTCTTTGAAAAGGAGCCGGTCTCACCGGGCAATGCGTTATTTGATCAGCCCAACTTCATAGCGACACCGCACATAGGGAGCGCTACTCCAGAGACTAGACTGGCGATGATGGATTTAGCGGTCGCCAACATGTGTGCAGCGATGTGGAGCGAAAAGATGCCTTGCTGCTTTAATCCGGAGGTATATGCAGACCATCACGACAACTAGCGATACCTAAGCGACAGGTAGGCGGCGAGCAAATGACTATGACTACGCCGCTTTACTGTGTTCAATGAACCGCTATTACAGCTGCTCTAAAACGGCTTCTGCTGCACTGGCTTCAATAGCTTTAGCATCAACTCCGAGGTAGGTAATGACGCCATCATCAACGATCATTGCGTAGCGTTTGCTTCGCAGGCCCATGCCGAAACCAGAGGCGTCCATCTCCAGGCCCAAAGCTTTTGTATAATCTGCACTTCCGTCAGCGGCCATGATGATTTCATCGGCATTCTGAGCTGTGCCCCAAGCACCCATAACAAATGCATCATTGACCGATAGACAAATAATACTATCTATACCATTAGCTTTGATCTTGTCGGCGCTAACGACAAAGCCCGGCAAGTGCGTCATTGAGCAGCCTGGCGTAAATGCGCCCGGTACGGCTAGCATGACGACTTTTTTGCCGTCGAACAAGTCGCTGATAGTAAACTCTTGAGGACCCTCAGCCCCCATGACTTTTAAGCTACCAGCTGGTAATTTGTCACCTACTTTAACTGTCATTTTGTTTTCCCTATTTGCGATAATTTACGTGTTCAAAAATTGTCTTGGTGATTATCGATAATAACAGAATCAAAATCAAAGACACAGCAGCAGTATTTCAGTGGCTCCAATGAAAAACAGTACAATTACACAACATGTGAGTGGGTATTTAGTGGTTATCTATGTGGAGTTCTATCATTCTGAGAGTTTGCCATGACTTATCCTTGTCCTTTGTGTGGTCAAAAAGAGGTTGTAGCCTATTGGCAGAGCGAGCCGCGCCGCTATTTCCAATGCGCTTTTTGCCAATTAGTTTTTTCCGACCCTGAAAAACATCTTTCGGCGGCGGAAGAGAAATCCGTCTATGACTTACATAAAAATAGCGTCGGTGACCCCAATTATCGGAAATTTTTGTCTCGGCTTTTTTTACCAATGAAAGATCGGTTGGTGATAGGTGCCAAAGGTCTAGATTTCGGTTGTGGTCCCGGACCCGCATTAGCTTCAATGTTTGATGAGGCAGGATTTCCGACGTCACTTTATGATGTCTTTTATTATGATGAAAAATCCACTTTGCAATTAAATTATGACTTCATTACAGCAACGGAAGTTGTAGAGCATTTAGTTCATCCGGGAGAAGTTATTCGGAATTTGTGGGCCATGCTGGTTCCCGGGGGGCAGTTAGGAATAATGACGAAGTTGGTTATCGACAAAGAATCGTTTCAGCGGTGGCACTATAAAAACGATCCGACACATATTTGTTTTTTCTCCCGATATAGTTTCGAATGGCTGGCCAATGAGCTGGATGCTAACCTCCATTTTTTCGGGGCGGATGTTATTATCATGGAGAAAAAATGATTAGAAAAATATGACTGTCAGTAGTGTAAGCCTGCCATCAACATTAACGGGTACTCTTACCTGTCACTGTCGCTTTCGTATCAGATATGTGGGTATAAACTAGCCCACCACTGTCTATTTTACTAAGTTCTGCAGCATTAGCCTCGTCGGTATCGATATGCATTTCCAGTTTATATCCATGGCTGACTCGAACAAGGACATCGCAAAAAATCAGATCTCTGGGGCCGCCACTAATAGCGACCTCGACCTCGTCTCTGTTTGTTACACCAAAGCGTTCTGCATCATCGGGGTGCATATGAATATGCCGTCTTGCACAAATCAACCCTTCCTTTAAATGAACCGTCCCGAAGGGGCCTTCTATCGTAATGGGTGCTGATGCTTTTACTTGACCGGAATCTCGGACCGGTGCATCAACACCGAGTAGAAATTCATCTGTGCGTGAAATTTCCACCTGGTTTTTGGAGCGCAAGGGACCTAAAAGACGAACGCCATCGATACGATTACGGGGTCCAATTAAGTTAACTTTTTGTTCACAGGCAAACTGTCCTGGCTGTGAAAGATCTGCTAAATGTGTAGGTTCAATATTCGGCCCAAATAATTCAGAAAATGTCTCCATAGTGAGATGAAGGTGTCTAGCGCTAATAGCTATGGGAATATTATTTAGTGAGATCGCCGGGGCCTTTTTAACGGACGATTGCTCAACCAAAAAAGCCGTCTTTTGCGCAATCATTAGCTCTTCATTCGTCTTGACGACCAACGCTTGTACGCGAGAGTTGTCGGTGCTAATACATACTGTTTTCATATTTATCGATAAGTCGGCATCCTGGTTTCGATCTTCATCAAGCTGGACCCCAAGAAAATCGAGACGCTGCAAAATTCGCTGGCGCATAGTATTACTGTTTTCACCAATCCCCCCGGTGATTACTATTGCATCGACACCGCCCATGGTGGCAGCGTAAGCGCCAATATATTTTTTGACCCGATGAGTAAAAACAGCAATCGCTAAGCGCGACCTATCGTCGCCTTCGGCAGCTTTTGTCTCTATTTCTCGCAAATCATTGCTAACGCCAGATAAGCCTTTCAGGCCACTCTTTCGATTAAGTAAATCATCTAAGGCGTCAACGTTTTCAACTTCATGGCGCAATAATTCGATGGCAATTCCTGCATCAATGTCACCTGATCTCGAACCCATAACTAAACCTTCGAGAGGTGTCATTCCCATGCTTGTTTCAGTGGAATGACCATACTCGATGGCGCATGCGCTGGCGCCATTACCAAGGTGAAGTGTAATAATCTTTAGTTCATTTAATGGCTGCCCCAGGAAGATAGCCGCTTGTTGCGCGACATATTGATGAGACGTTCCATGGAAGCCATAGCGACGAATATGATGTTTGCGAGCTATTATCGGGTCAATGGCATAGGTGTATGCTCTTCGCGGTAGGGTGGTGTGGAATGCTGTGTCGAATACGGCGACATGAGGTATTCGCGGTAAAAAGCGTCTAGCTGCCGATATACCTGCAAGATTTGCCGGATTATGGAGTGGTGCCATTGGAATCCATTCTTCAATTCTGGTGATAACGCTGTCATCAATTTCAACAGCATCATGAAATGAATCGCCACCATGAACGACTCGATGGCCAACTGCATCTATCTGAAAATTTGAATTTTCTTCCAATATCAATTGAACGGCAGGGCCGTGGGCCATGGTGTCTGTTTCAATTATCCCTGTCGAAATAATTGATTCAGTGGCTACATCTAATAATTGATATTTGACGGTTGATGAGCCGCAATTAATGACCAGTATATTCATAGTACTTTCTTATTCAATGTTAGTCGTTTCATTGTGAGAGGCTACCTGTGGTATTCGCTTACTTATAGGGTAGCCTATTACTTGTTCTTTATTTTTCCTGCATCGGCGAATAATTGCGCAAAAGTACCCTGCGGTGACGGCTTGTTACTGGGCCGCCCGTCGGTAGCCTGTTTGGTGGCTTTTCTGCTAACGGGTTTGTCATTTCTTTTCCTAGGCTTTTGTTGCTCCGGTTTATCGTCCAATCGCATTGACAGTGCAATACGCTTTCGTTGAGTGTCTACTTCCATGACCTTTACTCTGACGATATCGCCAGCTTTTACGACTGCCCGTGGATCTTTAACAAAGGTATTTGATAGCGCCGAAATATGAACCAAGCCATCCTGGTGGACACCAATGTCAATAAACGCTCCGAAGTTGGTGACATTGGTGACGGTTCCTTCCAATATCATTTCTTCAACTAAGTCGGATATTTTTTCAACGCCGTCTTTAAATTCTGCGGTTTTGAATTCCGGTCTCGGGTCGCGCCCAGGCTTATCAAGTTCACTGATAATATCGGAAACTGTTGGTAATCCGAATTTTTCATCGACAAAATTTTTGGCGTCAAGAGTTTTCAAAAAGGAGCCGTCACCAAGAATGCTAATGACTTCACGGTCGTTGACTCTCGCTATTTTTTCTACAATAGAATAGCTCTCTGGATGAACGGCTGAGCTATCTAGAGGGTTATTCCCTCCCATAATACGTAAAAACCCAGCGGCTTGTTCGAAGGTTTTTTCCCCGAACCGTTTAACTTTTTTTAGGCTTTCACGACTTGTAAAAGAACCTTGCTGATCACGAAGCTCAACAATATTATTGGCAATAGTCTGATTGAGGCCCGAGACCCGACTTAATAGGGCGCTAGAAGCTGTATTGACGTCAACGCCAACGCTGTTCACGCAGTCTTCGACGACGGCATCTAAAGACCTCGCCATTTGAGTTTGCGAGACATCATGCTGATATTGGCCGACGCCAATTGACTTTGGATCAATTTTCACCAGCTCAGCCAGCGGATCTTGAAGTCTATGAGCTATTGAAATTGCGCCGCGAATAGTCACATCAAGGTCTGGGTATTCTCTGGCTGCAAATTCGGATGCCGAATAAATCGATGCACCAGATTCGTTGACCATGACCTTCTTTAATCCCAAATCGGGATGAGCGGTGATAATATCGCCAACGAACCGGTCCGTTTCCCGACTAGCTGTGCCATTGCCGATGGCGATTAACTCTATCTGATATTTTTTTGCCATTGCGACGATTGTTGCTGAAGCTTCGGCAATTTTATTTTGGGGTGGCGTTGGGTAGATGGCGCCATGGTCTAGCACTTTGCCATTGCCATCAACTACGGCAACTTTCACGCCGGTTCGCAAACCGGGATCCAGGCCGATAGTTGCTTTCGGTCCCGCCGGTGCCGCGAGTAATAAATCTTTCAGATTACTGGCAAAAACCTTAATTGCCTCTTCCTCTGCACGCTCGCGCAATCGCCCCATCAAATCTGTTTCCAGATGAGTGTAAAGCTTTATACGCCATGTCCAACGGATGACTTCTTTCAACCATCGATCAGCAGGACGACCTTCGTCGCGTATTTTCCAGTGATCAGCCACCATTATTTCACAGGGATGAGTTAGTGATTTTTCTTCTGGATCACCAATAACAATAGACACACTAAGTATGCCTTCGTTTCGACCTCGAAACATGGCGAGTGCACGGTGAGATGGGGCCTCATTAATCGGCTCATCATGCTCGAAGTAGTCGCTGAACTTTTCGCCCTGTTGCGCTTTATCTGCGTTAATCCGGGACGATAAATTTCCTTCAGTCCATAGGAAGTCACGAAGCTTTGCCAGCAGGTTGGCGTCTTCACTGAAATGTTCCATGAGAATATACTTGGCGCCATCAAGTGCAGATTTAACATCACTGATGCCCTTTTCCGGGTCAATAAAGTTTGTTGCCAGTTGCTCGGGGTCTAGGGATCGATCGCCAAACAAAGCGTCAGCTAGCGGCTGAAGTCCAGCTTCTTTGGCGATCTGGCCTTTAGTGCGACGCTTTTGTTTATAGGGTAAGTATAAATCTTCAAGTCGATTTTTCGTTTCAGCCGCGCGGATTTCAGCTTCCAGCTCGGGTGTTAGTTTTTCCTGTTCGGTAATACTTTTTAGAATGCTCCCCCTGCGGTCTTCAAGTTCCCTCAAATAGCGGAGCCTATCTTCAAGTGTTCTCATTTGCGAGTCATCTAGTCCGCCAGTCACTTCTTTTCGATAGCGAGAAATAAATGGAACTGTGGCGCCCTCGTCTAATAATTTGATGGCAGCATCGACTTGTTGCTGATCAACCTGCAGTTCTGTTGAAATTACGTTGGCAATTTGCCGTATTGTGTTGCTCATAGGTAGGTATCTTAGGTTTTGATGGGGCGTAGAATTTAATTTTGTGGCGCTATTGCGCAAAAATTCGATTGAATTTACCGGCCTTTAAGTCAGTATTTTTTACTCGACAGGGGGGCTTACAACTACTAGTTGACCACACCTGTTCCCATTTCATGATATTTTTTGACATCAATTCCAAAAGCATCATCGGAAAGTAAATGTTTAATTTTCAAAGGTTTGACAGAATTGTTGGCGCTTTCATCGCTGAGGTCGACTGTTCTCGGTGTGCAGGATTTTTTTTGACGATCCTTAACAATGAGGACATTGGGCGAATTTCTTCTTTCGACAGGAGAGGGAAGTACAATCGCTATTTCTCCGCTGTTTAATTCAGCAATACTTCCTGCTGGATAGATGCCGATACATTGGACAAATTGATCGACCAAATGAGGGTCGAAATGACTGCCTTTGGCCCCAATCAAAATTCTTAGTCCCTCTAATGACGTTTTCGAAGGGCTATATATCCGCTTGCTGGTTATAGCGTCATAGGCATCGGCGATTGCAACGATACGGCTGAAGTAAGAGATGTTCGCGGCTGACAGCGCTCTGGGGTAGCCCCTCCCATTTAAACGTTCATGATGGCTGTATGCAACATTGGCCACCTCTGCAATAAGGTCTGGCTTTTTACTGAGTATATTAAAGCCACGGGTAGTATGGGTCTTCATGATTTCAAATTCCATATCACTAAAGGCCCCTTCTTTATTAAGAATATCTAGCGATATTTCTGATTTTCCCATGTCATGCAACATGCCGCACAGGCCTAGAGTCTCGAGGTCATGTGGTGCCAAGCCTTCGGCGCGGCCAAGGATAATTGAGAGCAGCCCCACATTTAGGCTATGCCGAGCGGTGTATTCATCAACATCTTTTAATAAGCCTAGCCACAACATCGCATCTTGATTAGCAATAACAGAGTCGACGCATTGCTTGACGGCTTTCTTTGCTACCGAGGTTTCAAAATTTTGACCAAGGCGAATGTTTTTGAAAAAACCCTTTACTACGCTTTTGGCTTGCCGATGAGCACTTTTTGCCTGAGGTATTGCCTGTTGAAATGATTTGGTGTCGGTGTAGGATTGTCGTTTCAGATTGCTGCCAGCGGTATCAGTAGATTGTTTTTTGCTGGCAGCAACGTAAACGTAGTCACAGCTGCGCTTAAGTTTCTCAATCTGTTCTATATGGGTGATGAGAAACCCATGAACGGTAAACGGAGATTCTAGCCAGGGACGATCGAGCTCTATAACCCTCATCCCTATGGTAAGTTGATCACAATTCATCCGAAGTGTGTAAGTGTTACTGGCCAAGTTGCTGCTCTTTATTGTTCAGGATCACAAAATATTGAGGATAGTATAGACAAAAAAAGGGAGTCTTGTGAACGACTCCCTTTTTTTATGTAGAAAATTAAGCTTAGCTTAGGATGCTTTAGGGCCCGCAGCTACTATTGCTTCAGAGACATCAAAATTTTTGATGTTTTCGACAAACATATTGGCTAGTTTGGATGCTTGCGCATCGTAACCCGCATCATCGCCCCAGGCTTTACGCGGATTGATGTATTTGTCGTCAACACCGGGTATGGATAAGGGCACATCCAGATTTAGTGCATCTAAGTGCTCAGTTTCAGTCTTTAGTAATACGCCATTTTGAGCAGCGGAAATGACTGCGCGAGTGACGGGAATAGGGAAACGAGACCCTTGACCGCCTTCGCCACCGGACCCCCCGGTCCAGCCAGTGTTAACAAGGTAGACCTGAGAATCGAAGTCTTCTATACGCTTCATCAGCAGCTCCGCGTACTCACGGGCGGGACGAGGCATAAAGGGGGCGCCGAAGCAGGTAGAGAAGGTTGGGTGAATACCCGCTGCTGCACCCATTTCCGTAGATCCTACTCGTGCTGTGTAACCTGATAAAAAGTGGAACGCCGCCGCCTCTTTAGAGAGTATTGATATTGGTGGAATAACACCCGACACATCACAGGTTAGGAATATGACAGTCTTCGGTTCCCCCGCAGCATTCTCAACGATGCGTTTATCAACATGCTCCAGAGGGTAAGAGCAGCGACCGTTTTCACTGAGAGAAAGGTCGTCGTAGTCAGGTGTGCGGTTTTCATCCAGAACAACGTTTTCAACGATGGCTCCGAAGCGAATAGCATCCCAGATGATGGGTTCATTTTTTTGACTAAGATTAATGGTCTTTGCGTAGCAACCACCTTCAATATTGAAGACCGCGCCTTTTGACCAGCCGTGCTCATCATCGCCGATGAGAAAGCAAGCTGGATCGGCAGACAATGTGGTCTTGCCGGTGCCGGACAAGCCAAAGAACAACGTTGTGTTACCGGCTTCATCGACATTCGATGAGCAATGCATGGGCATCACATCTTTCTCAGGTAACAAGAAGTTTTGTACAGAAAACATCGCTTTTTTCATCTCACCGGCGTAACGCATACCCGCCAGTAACACTTTGCGTTGTGCAAAATTAAGAATAACTACGCCTTCTGAGTTGGTGCCGTCGCGTTCCGGATCGCACTCAAAGCTGGCAACATTCAGAATCGTCCACTCTTCTTTGGACTTTGGGTTGTATTTTTCAGGTCGGACAAACATATTGTGACCAAAGAGGCCTTGCCAAGCTGTTTCAGTATTAACGTTGACAGGAATATAGTGCTCTTCATGAGCTCCTACGTGTAGCGTCGAAACGAATCGATCCTTTTGAGAGAGATAGTCTTCTACACGATTCCAGAGAGCGTCGAATTTTACGGCCTCGAAAGGACGATTTACCGAACCCCAGTCAATACTATCTGCAGTAGACGGCTCTTTGACAATGAATCGATCAGCCGGTGATCGGCCGGTCCGCTTGCCAGTGGTAACATAAAGGGCGCCGGCATCGGTCAGCTGTCCTTCGCCACGGATCAGTGCTTGTTCGATTAGCGTTGCCGCGGATAAATTACTATGAATGGTCATACGGGTTCTCTTTGTCTGTGCTGGTGACGATGTGCGCTCGTTTTTTTCAACAGTAGCCGCATCGATGCAGTGCCGCAGCCTGTCTTTTCAGGGCCGTCATTATGGCAAACAAAAAGGTCTTAAGCGAACCTTATCAATGGCTTTTTGCGGGACTTTTTACGTAATAAAACTACAGAAAAGGTGGCTCTGGATCAGGGGTTTTGCGGGCTGAAGGCCTTTTACATCGCCAGTGTTGGCCCGGGACTCGAAGATTTCCCAGTGATTATGAGATCAAGGTAAAAGTAGTAATACTACAGATCGGCGCAGCTAAAAATTGAGGGCTGCCTTTAGTGCAGCTTGTGGTCGAACAGTTTGCCAACATCGTCGCCGTCAAATTGGTAATGTTGGTGACAAAATTCGCAGTTAATGTCGATTGAGCCAAGTTCTTCGATAATATTGTTCAGTTCCTGTTGGCCTAATGTGCGCAATGCGTCCAGTGTTCTGGTTTGTGAACAGCTACATTGAAAAGAGAGAGTGTCTGGTTCGAATAACCGGACTTGCTCTTGGTGGAAAAGCCGAAATAGGATGCGTTCAAAAGATAGTGACTGTATCTCGTTGGCGGTTAGTGTCTCCGCAAGTTTGGTTGCGTGCTCCCAACTTATTATTCGTTGTTCGTGGGTTATATCGTCACTCGCGGGTAATTCTTGCAGCAGCATTCCTGAGGCCGTCTTACCGTCGCTTGCAAGCCACACTCTGGTAGAGAGCTGTTCGCTCTGCTTAAAATAGTTTTCAATACACTGGGACAGGTTATCCCCGTCCAGTGACACGATGCCTTGATAGCGTTTTCCATGTCGGGGATCAATAGTAATACTGAGTTGGCCGTCGGTTAGGAGAGTTTGAAAGTCGCTGCTGTTAGCGTCGTCGGCCTCGCGGGCGATTGCACGGATTTTATGGTCCGATGTTGCCTCGGCCATAATGATAGGTATTTGGCCTTGGCTTCGGGCCTGCAGAACCAGCGTGCCCTCAAACTTAAGCGTCGCACTGAGCAACACCACTGCAGAAAGTAGCTCTCCCAGTAAGCGAGCAACCACTTCAGGATACTGATGTGCCGCCAAAGTGTCCTGGTAGCTCTGGTCGAGACGAACCAGCTCCCCGCGAATATCGGTACCGTCGAAAACAAAACGTTGTAGTTGATCATTCATAGCATGGATTATAAAGAGGTGGCCCATCAGTAGCGAGCTTCATCATCAGAATTTTTTCAGGACCGACCTTCTGCAAAAAAAGTCCGTGCTAGTAATATGACAATAGGCGTCTATCACGACCTTTGCGTCGCTCCTCATCGTCGGGTCATATCAGATCATTTTGTCGGCGGTTGGTTTTGCACGTGTGTCGGTGTTAAATACACTGTCGTTTATCGGTATTGACACTTTTCCGAGCAGCCGCAGGCCTGTGTATTACCGGCACAGCGTACAAAAGATGATTGAGAACCAGCAACAAGATTTTATGCGCAAAAACTACGCCTCATTTGAAAATATTAATAAAGACAGTGAGTTAAATCTTCTGATGATGAGTGCTAGAGGTGAGTGTAAGATTTTCCGACACTAAAACACGGGATTTGATGAGCATTGCGAGGTTGCTGCACAAAAAATGTCAGTGGTTGGTAATATCAATAGGGCAAAAATAGAGCGGACATTAGCTTTTGTCGCTATCTTGTTTGAACTGGTGAATTTGCCGACGCTGTTTTTTATTGGGTCTTTCGCGGCGGCCGATATCAAGCCCTCGCATGACTTTACGCTGCTGGGCCTCAATTTCGCGTTTCCGTATACTGTCGCTCGTTTCAGCGTAGAGTAAGTTTGCCACCGGCGCGCCGCGGCGTTGGTCCGATAGCGCAATAACTTCAACTTCAACTTCATCTAGGCCGATACGAATCGTCAGCTTTGCACCGACCTCTGTTTCCTTGCTGACTTTACTGCGAGTACCATTGTAGTGAACTTTCCCGCCTTCAATGGCTTGCTTTGCCAGACTGCGGGTCTTAAAAAATCGAGCTGCCCACAGCCATTTGTCCAGTCGGACCTTTGCGGTGGGAAAGGGGTGGCTGGGACTATTCATGCTTTTCCATTAGTCATGCTGTTGGCTTGGTACGGGGATGTCCGATGATTTTGCACTTGCGGGCATAATTTCATCAAAGTGCAGGATGCCCGGAAACTCGGTCAGGCCACGTATCGGCTTGCGGCTATCGGGTTGTAACAGTGTCAACAGGTAACGAATCCCGAATCCTTGAGCTGATCGAAGTACACTTGCTGTATCATCTATCAGCAGCGTTTTGTTTGGATCGAAGGGATGAGAGACCTGCATCTGTCGCCAAAATTCAGGTTGTTCTTTGGCCGTTCGAAAATCATGCGAAACGACAATCTCATCAAACAATGGTGCAATGCCTGTAGTGGCCATTTTAATGTCGAGACTTTGACGGTGGGCGTTAGTAACAAGAATGACGTGTTTGCCGCTATTTTTTAGTTGCTTCAGAAATTCAACAACATGGGGCCTAATTGAAATCATATGCTGGATTTCCCGCTTCAGTAAGGGAATATCTAGGTTTAATTTTTGTGTCCAATAGTCTAGGCAATACCAATCTAGCGTTCCATGACTTTGCTGCGTGAGTTTTTGGATATGTTCGCGGCTAGACTGTTCGTCTTTTTGATGAATATGAGCATAGCGCATGGGCAAATGGTGCTGCCAGAAATGATTGTCAAAGTTAAGATCCAGCAGCGTGCCGTCCATATCGAGTAATACAGTCTCTATGTCGTCCCAGTTAACCATGAATGTCTTTCACCAATGAATTGAGCTGTGATTATGCAGGGCAAGCCGGCAGTTGTTAAGCATCTTATGGGTAGTAGCTGCTCTATTTATTGGCGTATAGTGGTTGCGGGGTCTGTAAGTATGATGCAGTGGTGGTGTTTTTATGGATAAACGGGTGTTGGCAGAAAAGCTGACGGCACTGTGTGCTGAAGCCGGCGTAGCAATTGTTGCGATTTATAATGCGACTCAACCGGTTTCTGTTGAGTACAAGAGTGATGACTCCCCGCTGACAGCGGCTGACAGGCGCGCACACGATATTATTGTGTCGGGGTTACAGGTGATGACCCCCGATTGGCCGGTGCTGTCGGAGGAGCAGGAACTTCCTGATTTTGAGTTGCGTAAAAGCTGGAGCAGATATTGGCTAGTAGATCCGATGGACGGTACTCGAGAGTTTGTCGAGCGCACGGGTGAATTTACTATTAATGTGGCTTTGATCGAGCAGGGTGTGGCAACGTTGGGGATCGTCTATCTACCACTGGAAAAAATTGCCTATATTGGTATTCCAGAGCAGGCATTTGCTGTTAAGGCCGAAAATAATCGTCAAACCTCGTTGCGAGTAAGTACTGCTGGGCAATCTGCCTCTCTTACTGTGCTGAGCAGCAGCCGCTATCAAGGTGAAAAGCTAGAGCGGTGCATCCTTCGCTTAGCGGAGCATTTTGGTGATATTGAGCGATTGCCGGCAGGTAGCGCGTTAAAATTTTGTTATTTGGCAGAAGGGCGGGGTGATATATACCCTCGTTTTTCACCCTGTTGTGAGTGGGATACCGCAGCGGGGCAAGCCGTTCTGGAGGCTGCGGGAGGGTCATTGGTGGATTTGAAATTTAACCCGCTGCGATACAATCAACAATTATCGATCATGAGTCCTAATTTTTATGGGTTGGCACGAATAGGAACAAACTGGAAGAAAATATTGGATTAGTTAGTAGAGCTTTGACAGTAATATCAATGAATCGATAGACGTGCTGAGGGTAAGGTTATGAGCAGAGGAATAGCATCGTTAGATCTTCATCGCCCAGGAGCCAAGCGTGAAACGGCAAATGGTGTTCCTTTACAGAACACATACTGGGTCAAGAAAAAGCTGCTGCAGGAATTGGTCGAATTGGAAAAGCGGTTAAAACTATTGCGATCCGATGTGTTGCCTGCAGATTACTCAATGATTCAAACTTATCGGGAAATGATACATAGCCGTACTATGTTTTTTCTCGAATTGAATCGATAGTAACGTTCACGAGTTGTTTCTGCAGCGTTTCTAAGGGGATTCTATAGCTGTTGTCGAAGGGTTTTTAAGGCGTTTGTGCCGATAGCATTTTGGCGGCGGCTCTACTCCTGCGTTTCAGTCCTTGGGGGCTTCTGTCGCCGCGACAGTGGTTTCTTTCCCGCTTTTATCTGTTTTAATTCTTCGGCAAATGCTTTTTCACTGACAAACTCGTCAGCATAGTCAACCTTCAGCCACCAATCTCCAGAGTGAAATTGCCCGGTTCTGCGACTGTCTACCCTGCGGTCAAGTCCGGCAGGGGAGGGCAGGTCGTTTTTGCGACGTCCGCGACGGCTGTCGCGACGGTCACTAAACATAGAGTTTGCGCGGTTTGCCACAAAAGTAGCCTCTCAATTGTCGACTATCCACCGATAGGAATGAGTTGATAATGGAGTAGAAAAAACAACTACTCGTAAAAATATTAACGAACCCCCACTGTACCAGAATATTTATACATATGCTCCAGTGAATGTGCGACTTTACTTATTCAGGAACTCTTGATCTATCGATTGGTCCACCAGCGATGATTACAGAGATAAGGATAGTTCTGGACGAATGGGGTGGCAAGTGCTCTGTACTCGAAAAATCGCTATGATGGGGTAAGTGTACGCCGTGTTTTTTACAATGTTATAGTGCAAATCGGTATTGTTTATCTGCGTTTATATTGAATAGGTAATGTTATGGGCGTCTCTCGTCGAAAATTTATTGGTGGTGCTCTAGGTGCTAGTGTCGTTGCCCCTGCCTTGGGCGGTTGTAGCACTGAATCGATCAGAAGTACGTCGATTAGTCACTTTTCCCATGGGGTTGCCAGTGGCGACCCTTTGCAGGATAGGGTCATTATTTGGACTCGAGTGACGACTGAGGAGACCTCGGTTGAAGTGAGCTGGGAGCTCGCAAAGGATGAAGGTTTTGAACAGCTAATGGCATCCGGAACAATGCTGACAAACGCGAGTCGTGACTATACCGTTAAAGTAGATGTCACCGGACTGCAAAGTGGCAGCAGCTATTACTACCGTTTTTTTTGCAACAATCGCTCATCTGCAGTAGGTCGCACTCGAACGCTGCCTGACGGCAAACCAGAAAAATTTGTCATGGCGGCTGTCTCTTGTTCCAATTTTCCTGCGGGATATTTCAACGTCTACTATCATCTCGCCAACCGGGACGATGTGGATGTCGTGTTACATTTAGGTGACTATATTTATGAGTATGCCAATGGGGAATACGGCGACGGTGCACCGCTGGGCCGGGTGCCAAAGCCAAATAAAGAATGTATTGTTTTAGACGATTATCGTCAGCGCTACGCTTGTTATCGAGAGGACCAAGACTTGCAGGCAGTTCATGCGCGTCACCCGTTTATTTTAGTGTGGGATGACCACGAGTTTGCCAATAATGCCTGGATAAAAGGGGCGGAAAATCATAGTGAGTCGGAGGGTTCTTGGGAGAATCGGCGCGCTGTTGCCACGAAAGCTTACTTTGAATGGATGCCGATTAGAGACAGTGTCAGTGATCGGCAGCAACGGATTTATCGAAGTTTCCATGCGGGAGATCTATTTGATCTGATTATGTTGGATACCAGAGTCATTGGCAGGGATGAACAAATTGACAAGGCGCATAAAGATGATCTGACCAGTGCGGAGCGCAGTCTATTGGGAACGCAACAAGAATATTGGTTGGCGGGTGAGTTATCCGCGTCAAAACAACATCAAACGCTATGGCGGGTATTCGGGCAACAAATGGTAATCGCACCGGTCGTCGGTAGCGATGGGGAGGTCATTAATACCGATGCTTGGGACGGCTATCCGGCAGCACGCCAGCGGTTTTTGAAGCAACTAAAAGACGAAAAAATCACCAATAATGTCGTATTAACCGGCGACGTGCATTCGTCTTGGGCTAATGACGTGGCTGAAAACCCTTTTGATCCGAATAGCTATAATCCCGAGACTGGAGAAGGAGCTTTGGCGGTAGAGTTTGTCACTCCTGCTGTCAGTTCACCCTCTCCAATATCGCCGCAGGAAAAAGCAGAACAGACCGCCAGAGATTTGGTCGCTTCCCACCCTCATATCAAATACGTCGATCTTTTTCAGCGGGGCTATATGGTACTGGATATCAATCGCAGCAGTGTAACCAATAGTTGGTATCATCTTGATACGGTACTCAGTCGTCCGGGCAAAGAATATTTGTCCAAACAGTACCGGGTAGCGTTGAATAAGCCCGGACTGTCCAAGGTTGAATAATCGTCTGAGATGGCAGTTACTGAAACGTGTAGCCTGCGATCAAATAAACCCTCGGGTCATCTCCATAGAGACGCTCCAGAGTTTATCGGCCATGGCCTCGTCAAACATGTGATGGTCACCGGAAATAGTGACCGGATTACAATCTTCAAAATAAGCCCCGCTGATGCCTTCCAGACTAGGGTGGGTAGCTACATAAACTTGCGTTGCTGCTCCCTGTGCTGGCGTTTTTGCAAACAGTGGGCCTACCCATTCAAACCCTTTGCGCAAAAAAGCAGGTGCAGTGCGAGCTATATTGGTCAGTACTAGGCCAGGATGGATAACATTCGACGTGGTGGTGGTATCCGCCAAGTTCTTAGACAGCTGCAATGAAAATAATGCGTTGGCTAGTTTTGAGCGTCCATAGGCTTCTCCGGCATCAAATATTTTTTCTCCCCGTAGGTTGTCAAAGTCAATACCGACAGCGGGTGCTTGGACATAGCCAGAAACACTACCCACATGAACAATCCGTCCCGCATTGGCGCTGGCTAGTGCGGGTAACAAATTATTGATTAGGACAAAGTGTCCCAAATGATTAACCCTAAATATTCTTTCGATGCCATCGATAAGTTCTAGTTCGCCAAAGGTATTAATGCCAGCATTACATATAACTATATCGATCGGTGTATTCATTGCCTTAATACGGTTGGCACAATCAACGGCGGACTGGAAGTCAGACAATTCTAAGGCAACAGGTGTCGTTATCCCCTCGACGCTAGCGCAGGCTATCTGAGCTTTTTCTAATGTTCGGCCCGTTCCAATGACATGCGCGCCACGCAGAGCTAACACCCGCATCGTTTCGTATCCAATACCTGAATTGCACCCAGTAACGACGGCGGTTTTTCCACTCAGGTCCATGTCTTTGGTTACGCTCTCGGCGGTGGCGTCCGCACCATACGGCCCTACCGGCAATTGCTTGTCAATAGTAGCCTGAGGACCATCACTGGAACAGGCTGTCGCAGACGCAACAACAGCAGTCGCAGCTCCGAATTGCAGAAAACGTCGACGGTTGATTGTGGGCATGGCGAATCTCCGCTGGGTGCAATCGTTGACTGCACCGTTCGTGGTTAAGATGATTTATGTTAGTGTAAGGCATATTGTTAATTTACTGAAATGTTAGCCGTAACCTCTGCAAATACCGGATTGTGAATTATGCGTGCAATGATTGAAGATTTCCGAATTGTTCCAGCGGGCCACTGTGGTAGTGGCTCGATGAGAAATCTTATCTATCACTACTGCGGTTTGGACTTGGACGAGGGCGTTGTGTTCGGTCTTGGCGCTGGATTGGATACTGTGTTTTTTACTTATGAAGATGCTGATCCGCCGTTCATGTTATTTGGTCGAGGCTCCTCAATGGAGGCTGATTACGCTGTAACCATGGGCTTGGACTATGAAGAAAAAATCCAGCCGGACAACGATCTTGCGTGGGAGGAAGTAAAACAGGAAGTTTTGCAGGGGCGCCCAACGATGCTATCGGGCGATATTCTCTACCTCGACTACCGGGAGTATAAAGTTCATTTCCCCGGCCATCGCTTCATCCTTTTGGGTTTTGACGACAAAAAACAAGAAGTCTACATTGCCGATCGCATTAATGCCCATGCTGAAACCTGTTCTATGGGAGCGTTGCGCCGAAGTCGTAATCCCTCAGACGCGATCAGCACCTACAATCGTTGGGGCAAATTTTCTTCCGGAACAATGCGTAACAGTCTACCGGAAGCCTGCGGTATCTCGTTAAAAATAACAGTTGAGCGAATGTTAGGGATCGATAAGTCGCAGCGTGAGCTAATGGCCGAAATGTCAGGAAAGAATACGATTTGTGAAGCTGGACTTAAGGGTTTTCAGACATTTCAACAGCAGATAAAACTTTGGCCTGAAAGAGAGAATGCCGCTTCTCATGCTCGATATGTCGATAATGCTATCGTTAAATTTGGTACCGGCGGAGGTTTTTTCCGCAATCACTACGCGGTGTTTATGGTGTGGGCGCGAGAGCAACGCCCAGATTTGGTCAGTGCAGATTCGGTTAAACTGGCCCATTTGGCGGCGGACCAATGGAATGCTTTGTCGCCGACGATGCAATCGATTGCCGCACAACCAACGAACGCAGATTTATGGAATCAGGCCCACGAGCAGGTCGATGATATTTACCATACCGAATACACATTGTATGGTCAGTTGAGCGACACGGTATTGCGTGCAATGCCCTAGCGCATTCGCAGCGATAATATTTACTACAGGGATATCAGGGCTATTTTATGCTGCGCAAAATAGCAGGTTTTTTGTTTAAAAATGCTGTTCATTGTCGCCAGTAAGTCAGTTGCTCTTCATCTATCCATTGTGTAAGAAATTGGATAAATAGGCTTTACCGGTACCGAACCCTTGAAAACTGTCTAACAAGGCCCGCTGAAAAGGAATACGGTAGCGCTACACAAGTAGCGTACTCTTCTGGTCAGGCGGCTGTGATCGGTTTAACCAAAACTCTGGCAAAAGAATGGGGGCGATATCATGTTACCGTTAACTGTGTTGCCTTCGGCCATATTGATACGCGGCTAACTCAGCCTTATACTGAAAAACGTCAATTCGTGTTGATGACAAAGACCTGAAAGTTGGATTGAGCGAAGCTTTGGTTCAGTCTGTTACGCAAATGGCCCCTCTGGGTCGTTTAGGCCAGCCAGAAGATGGAGCAGGGCGATTTATTTGTTTTGTATTCCTGAATCTGATTTTATTACAGGAGAAGTGCTGACGTGTTCGGGTGGCGCTTGACACCATTACACGTTTTTAGCACGACCTAATCACCGTCAAAAAGGACGCATCATGGCAACATCAAATTTCGGTTACCGCTCTACGGCGCTTGACGTCGTTAGTGGAATCAATCTCAGTAATAAAAACGCCATCGTAACGGGGGGCTATTCTGGTATCGGTATCGAAACAGTGGTTGCACTGGCGACTGCTGGAGCTAATGTCACGATTGCCGGTCGCGACTTGTCGCGGGCAGAAAGAACCGCTGATGAACTCAATAGCAAAGGCTTATTGGGAGTTGTTGATGCGATGTCGCTCGATTTAGGTTCTTTGCAAAGTGTTAAGGGCTTTGTTGAAAGTTATTGCGCCAGCCATGCGTCTCTTGAAATACTCGTTAATAATGCCGGTGTAATGGCCTGTCCATTTGAGACAACAACCGATGGCTTTGAACTTCAGTTTGGCACCAATCATATAGGTCACTACGCTCTGAGCCGCTTATTGCTGCCACTTTTATTAAATGCTGAAAGTGCTCGAGTGGTTTGCTTAAGCTCTACCGGTCATATGATTAGTCCGGTTATTTTTGATGATATCAATTTTAGCCAACGAAAATATGATGCATGGTCTAGCTATGGCCAGGCAAAAACCGCCAACAGTTTAACGGCGGTAGCGCTTCAACAGCTTTACGGATCGAAGGGCGTTGATGCTTTTGCCGTACATCCGGGTGGTATCATGACATCGTTACAACGTCACATGGAACAAAAAGATATAGAAGCTCGCGGATGGGTTGATGCTGAAGGCAACATTAATGAGCGTTTTAAAACAGTTGAGCAAGGTGCGTCAACGTCTACTTGGGCTGCTACTGCATCTGAGTTAACCGCTAAGGGAGGTGTCTATCTTGAAGATTGCGATTTCGCCGAAGTGGTCGCGTCTCGTCCCGACTATCCTAAGGGCGTCATTGCCTACGCGGTAGACAGCGAGGCAGCAAGACAGCTGTGGCAGATTAGCGAATCAATGATACTGGATAAATTTTCAGATTATTTTGCGTAGCGTTGCTGGTACGGTGCCGATTTCTCTGTGTTGGCAGTGAGATAGAAACTATGATGGATGATGTTCAGCGTGATATTTGCTTAATCTCGTCTTTTTTGATTAAACTGTGTTCAGTAAGTAACCACTAGAGGCGAATCCCCAATGTTAATCCGAGTCCGTTCTTTCAGCCTGTCATGGCTATTTATTTCTTTCAGTATTTTTGCATGCTCTTCACTCAGTGCGCAGGAGACGAGTTTAGACAAACAGCAGTTGAGTGCCTGCGGTTATCCCGATTTACCGGTCATCGTCGATGGTAGTAATGCCAACAAAAGCGCGATGTCTGCGATGCATCAACAAGTGAGTGAATTCGTTGTTTCGATTGAGGGATCTCTTGAATGTCTTGACAAGGCAGCAAACCAAGCGACTCCCGAGAATGCCGAGATAATCAATCAGCTTTATAATAATGGTGTAGATCAGCTTAATTTTATAGCCACACAATATAACGAGCAGGTGCGCCTGTATAATCGCTATCAGCAAGTCTTGGACAATTCGATGATTTTACAAAACCCGTATAATCACTGACCTTTACGGTCTGTTACTGCCGATGTTCATAGTTGACTAATAATGTGAGGTCTATCTACCGCATCACGCGGTAGTTCGCATCACGCCGCGGCTAGGGATTAAGCGTTTGGGTCTAGGCTTTGGTTGTATGGGCATTTGGTGAACTCATCAGTAGCAGACAAAGACTAGATTTCATGGTTTACTGAATTATTAACGCTGTCGGTTTCCGCCCGTCAGAAAACCTCAAAATATCAGCTGCAATGACACGAGCCAACTCCAATAGTCAGCCCCCTAAGAAGGACCGAGGGGCGACATTTCACGTACTGCGAACCCTTACCGTTACGCTTGTTGTATCGGCGCTTATTGTCATCGGTGGGTTCAGTTATCTTGCGCTAAAGCCCAATCAGTTGCGTCCTATCCTTGAACACTTGCTTACTTCAATAACGGAACGACAGTTTCAAATTGCCGGTGACTTTGACTTTCAACTGGGCAAAGAGCTGCTGATACATGCTAAATTTGTCACTTGGGCGAATGCGAGCTGGGGCAGTGCTGAAAATATGCTCGAAATTAACTCGATTGATCTGCAAATAAATCTCGCCAGTCTCTTTTCCCCCCCCGTGATTATTTCCCATGTAAATGTAGAAAATGCCCACCTAGAATTTGAATGGGATGATGATGGTCGGATGAATTGGATGCTCTTTGATACCGATACCGATACCGATACCGATACCGATACCGATACCGATGACGGTGATCCGTCGGCTCATCCTCTGCCTCTGCTGCTGGGTATTACAAATTTAAACAGCGTAGAATTGGCTTTCAAGGCTCCGATCCTCACCAGCCCCTTGCTGATTAAAGTAATCAGCGCGAAGCAAGAACTGGATCAAGATAACAATATTGTTATACGTTCAAAGGCCTTGACGAATAATAGACCATTTACTTTGGACGGTAATATGGGGCGATTCTCTGAGCTTGTGCTTGCTGGTGAGGTCAGCATGGATCTAACACTGGAAAGCGAGTTTTCGGCGCTTAACGTCAAGGCCGATGTAGATGACCTGCGAAATCTTTCAGGCGCAAATTTTGACATTGATTGGCAGGGGAAAGAAATCGCTGACACGTTAGAGGCATTTAATTTGCCAATAGTGACTACCGGTCCGGTTGCCCTGAAAGCTAAACTCGACAACCAAAATGGCCAACTCAATGGCCACCTAGATGGCAGCGTTGGTGATCTTTCGGTTGCCGGTGATCTAAAGGCTCCCGAGATTTCTCTGCTAACAGACCTGCATGCGGGCTTTTATCTAAAAGGGTTAAACGCTGCTGCTATAGCGGAGATCATAGGGGTCGACGGCGTTCCTAAAATACCCTATGAACTAGGTTTCGAAGTAGATTCAGTAACCGATGGCTTGCATGTCACTAACTTTTTTATGGAATCGGCTGATGCCGAAATTACAGGTGACGCCCTGCTACCTCAACTGCCAACGCTGATTGATGCTGATATTAATCTGCAGTTACGCGGCGGAAATATACAGCGTTTTCAGGGCTTAACTAATGCGTTAGTCTTGCCATTATCGCCGTTTGCTGCTGAGCTGACAATGCAGGGTAACGGTTCGGGCATCCCTGATACTTTAAAGGGAGAACTTATTGTGGGCTTGGTTAAGGGCAGTTTTTTTGGGCGACTGTCTGAAAATACAGACTATATCGATTCTACGATTGATTACTCTCTGACGTCCCCAAGCATGGATATGTTGGTGGATCTGTTCGGCATTACCTTAGCAAAAAGTGATCCGCTAAAGGCGGAAGGTTCAATTGAGTTTCAAAAAACGGGTATGCAGCTGAAAGATCTTACGGTCAAAATTGGAAATAATGAGATAAGGGCTAGCGGTTTGATTCCCGCGGAAAATACAGTAAAACCGATAAAGATTAATATTCGAAGCAGTGGACCGAGCTTTCGGGGACTGATGAATTATTACTTTCCCGTACCTTTCGGCCCATCGGAAAAATTTGATCTGCGGGGAGATCTTGAACTGAGCCCTGATGGAATGCTTGTGGCCAATAATAATGGCACCGTTGGATCAGTAAAGATAAAAACTAATTCAGCTGTGGTCATCGGCGGTAAAGAAACCGACATCAGTCTGCAAATTGACGCAGCGGGCGATAACCTAGACGAATGGCTGCAGGGTTTCGCAACTGAACAGCGCATAAATGAACCGTTTAAAATAAAATCGGTGTTCAAACTGAAGGGGAAAAAATTCTCAGCAATAGATTTTAGCGTCCATGTCAAAAAGGCAAAATGGAGTGGAAACGTCGAAACGATTCTGTCGGATGGCGATGAGATTTTTGATAGTATTCGGTTTGATCTGCTAGCTACAGGGGAGAGTCTAGCCGAGGAACTGATAAAATTTTCTACTTATGAGCCTGCGTCGGTTGCCTATCAAATTGCAGCTAAAGGTGAAGTAAACGGAAAGAAAATGTCTCTCGATAAATTTGTCGGCGAGCTCGGTGATGCTAAATTAGATATGCGAGGGGTTATAGACCTTGCGTCGGTGGATAGCCCCCAGCAACTTGTGTTCGATATTAGAGGAGATCATTTAAATGTTTTTGGTAGTATTGAAGGCTGGGATGTAGTCGACATACCGTTCGAAATCAAAGGAATTATTGAATCATCTGAAAATACTATGCAGCTCAACAACCTGAAAATTATCCTCGGCCCTAATGATATCAGCGGTAAATTGTCAGTTATTGTTGATGACGTTAGTCAAATTATGGTGGATATAAAATCAGATAACTTTGAACTCGGTGCCATATTAACCAAAGAACAGAATGAATCGCTCAGTTCTGTGCTGAACGATAAAGTAAAAGGCGATGGCAGGATTATTCCTGATACGACTATCCCCACAGATATTCTCGAGAATTACAATGCAGATCTGAAGATGGCGATAGGCCGGCTTGCGATTAAAGAGAACGAACTAAAAGACGTTTACTTACAGGCCAATCTAATGAATGGCATATTGACCGTACCGAGCTTGGTTGCAACAACAATGTTAGGCAACATAGATTCGTCACTAAGCTACAAGCCGGAGGGAGACTCATATGTCCTGGAGTCGCAACTTCGTGCCAGTAATTTTTATTTTCCAGGCGCCGAGAAAAAGGAAGAATTTTTGCTTGGCAATAGTGGTTATGATCTTGATGTAGACGTTAAAGGCACCGGTACAAATACGCGCGAAATCGCCAGTACATTAAATGGATACGTGTGGCTTCGAGGTGGTAAGAAGAAAGTCGAAAACATTAAATATGGCAGCCTGTTTGGAGATGCCTTTACGGAAATTGGCGCTATGATCAACCCCTTTTCCAAAAAGGATCCCTACATGAAAGTTGATTGCGAAGCGTATTTGTTTGAAGCAACTGACGGTATTTTGAAAACGGCGCCTGCCATATTGATCAAAACAGAAAAGCTGGACGTTACCAGCGTTGGTACCATTAATTTAAAAACTGAAGTATTGGCGCTTGGCATAGTGACGGAGCCACGCAAGGGGATTGGAATATCGGCCAGCGACCTGTTGACGCCTTTCATCCGCGTTGGCGGTACACTGGAATCTCCTAAGCCTGAGGTAAACCCCGGGGGGTCGTTGATTGAAGGCGGTGCCGCGCTATATACGGGCGGCCTGAGTATCATTGCCAAGGGGTTGTATCAGCGATGGATCAAGGCGGGCAAAAGTTGTGAGCAGGTTGAAAATATCGGTCGTGATATCCTGCTAAAACGCAATCCCGGACTTACATTGCCCGGCTAATGTAAGCTTTTCAGAGTTCTCACACTCGAGGCGATAAAACCTGACCGCTGAGGTGCTCGCCGTGGAATTTCTAAGTGTCCCTCGCAAAAAATATACCGCTTTGTAGGATTGTTGGCGTTGGTTTGTTCGGTCTCGGCCTGCTTAGGTGGGTGTTTTTTTAAATGTAAATCACGTACTAGCGATGTTTATCGAAGGTGCAAGGGAAAAAAAAGAAAAAACACACTTTTGCGCCTCAGCTATTCCTGTAGACTACCGTTTTATTTGAATAAGGAGAAAAGCAGTGCAATTTGATGATGTCGTTCTTGGACGCCGCAGTATCCGTGGGTATAAACCCGACCCAGTACCCAAAGCATTGATTGAAGAAGTGTTAGCACTGGCTATGCGTTCGCCATCGTCGATGAACACGCAGCCGTGGAATTTCACGATCGTCTCCGGCGAACCTTTAAATCTTATTCGCGCCGGTAATACGGAACGTAATCTCGCCGGTGTGCCGCACTCCCGTGAGTTCCGCATCGGAGAGGCCTTTGCGGGCCAGCATCGCGACCGTCAAGTTGGGGTGGCCAAGCAGTTGTTTGCTGCCATGGATATTGCGCGTGAAGATAAAGAAAAACGTCAAGATTGGGTGCTGCGAGGCTTCCGTCAGTTTGATGCCCCGGTTTGTGTGATTATTACTTATGACGCGGTCTTGGCAGGCAGTGATGACACGGCTTTTGATTGTGGCGCGGTGACCACAGCACTGGTCAATGCGGCGTGGTCCCGTGGATTGGGCGCGGTGATTAATAGTCAGGGCATTATGCAGTCGCCAGTGGTGCGCGAGCATGCGCAAATTGCAGATGACCAAGTGATTATGAAAGCCGTTGCTCTGGGCTGGCCCGACGAGGTTTTCCCAGCCAATGCGGTAGTTTCCGTGCGGAAAAGCGTTGACGAAGCTGCTTCTTTTTTAGGTTTTGATGACTGAACCATGCAAAAGGGTGACGGCCATTTAAATGCCGTTGCCTTAGCCAAAATCGCTGTTTGCTTTCGTGTTAGAAAGTAGCTTAAAGAAGCAGGTATTCATGTTGAGAAGCTCCGTATACTATCGGGATTCTTTATGAACGTTCTCTCCTTCGTTGTTTTTGCCGTGTTAAAAACCCTGTTTTTACCGCTTGCCATTTTGGGGGTCGTTATTGTTGGTTATCCGCAGATGGTCGTGAGCAAAAGGCTTGGAACATCGTAAATTGCGATTGAGATCATGAACGGCCGTGGGACGATGCACGTTTTTGGGATGCGTGACGATGAGGTTGCACGCTAATCGCCAGCGTTCTTCCCAATACGTCGACATTCGGTCTGTGGCTTTGTTTGTTTCCTTTGCGGGTAAAGCATAAGATCAGTGGCCGTTACTTCGGATATCCTCGAATTGTAAATGAGGGCGATGAAGGCATCGCCGAATTCAACGTTTAAGGGTGCCTCAGTGTTTATGACCTTTGGCTTATTCGAGGCGCCCTCTCTGCCATCTAATACTAATAAGAGTGCCAGCATAAATGTTCGAAGGGTTGTGACGCTCGGTTAGGCCCTGAAACTATTTATTCAAGCTTATTTAAATGCTGAAACTAAGTTGAGCGATGATCAGTTTCAGGATCGACTCTGGTGGGTACTTTTCCAAAACTGCTCTTGGTTAATAGGGTAACCCGTCGCTATTAGCTTTGTTATTAATCCCTCTGGGCAGATGACTTGTCCCTCTAGCTCCATTTCTGTATACGCTCTGACTACCGCTGCTATCGGCGGCAACAAGGAACCGCGATCGCAGTAAATTTTGTCGATGACAGGAAGCAATTCACTCAGTGTTTCCTTGTACGGCATTATCATGGGTTGCTCATCCTTTCGTATGTGATAGTGCGGCCGCTCATCATCTCTCTGAGCGGGTATCCTGTCCTTGATTTCTGTCAAGATTCACCTGACTCTTGCTGAAAATATCGGGTAAATGGGTCTATGTTGTTCGTTTTTGCGATGAGTTTATTACCCGAGCAGGGCAGAATGATTAAACAATGCAAAAGCATGGGTGTGAAAATCAGCGAAGTCTGTAAAGGATGATGGACCAGATCGAGCGCGGGAGTGTCAGGGAGTGATCATACTCCCATAGTTATTCTTATGGTGAAGCTCAAACCAAAAGGGGGCTGCTTATGCTGTTTAGCGCGGGCCTAAACACGTCGGAGTCGCTTCGATGCAACCCTTTGGAAGTAGAATGGAAACCGGGTTTAGCTATGCCGCCGCGCAAAACGCTTTGATACTGGGAGTACATTTTTTATACTGAATGACTGAGTATTAATAACAGCCCTTCAATTACTATTGACCGAGACCTTTTAGTAGACTGGGGCGAAGCTAAGGCATATTACCCCTTGCGATACTGTAGTGTTTTTGAAAGTATTTACCAAGGGTAGTTTGTTTAATCATGCAAGCAGACTATCCTATTATGTTGTAAGGTAAGCGTTAGCGACGGTTATTCTAGAATTAACTTAAATAAATAAATAAACAGATAGATTTAAGTGATTGCTCCTTTTGAATCGACACAATCTTAAAGTCTCGGATTTTAATGAAACGATGGACCTGCTCAGGCCCATGGCCTATTTTTTTGCTGTTCTCAATTTCTTTCTGACATTTGCCCATCTTTTTCTACTGCAAGATACATACAAATGGATCCTGTCTACTGCAACTATATTGACTGCGGCGTTAAGTCTTGTGATCGGACTCAAAGCATCTGAGATTTCATCATCACGACACAGCCTAATTATCTTGCTGTTGTTGCTCATAGGCAGTTCAAACAGTCTGCTACATTTATGGTTCTCTGAAGCTCCAGAACAAACTACCAACATATTTGTGACTATTATTGCAACAGGGATAGTGTTATCGAATCGCCAGCACTGGACAGCTTCAATTCTGTTCAACTGGACAGGATGGATCGCAGTCAACATCTCACTTGAAATGGCGCTTACCGGACACTTTTTTTTCACTATGGCGATGAGCACCCTGCTCAGCTGGTTTGCCCATCTGGCGCGAAAAAAATTGGTAGAAAAACAACTGGAACTGCAGCAAGAGAGAGACATTGCCATACAACATGAGCAGGAGTCGAAGGCTGCAACAATGGCAAAAAGCGCATTTTTGGCAAATATGAGTCACGAAATCCGCACACCAATGAACGGGGTCATTGGTATGATCGACCTTGTTTCAAAGTCAGAAATGGATGAACAACAAATAGATTTTATTTCAACAGCTAAGCGTAGTGCTGAGTCTCTAATGATTATCATCAATGACATCTTAGATTTTTCAAAGATAGAGGCGGGTGAGCTGACTATCGAAAAGATAGAATTTGATTTAGACCAGATTTTTAATGAATTAATTCATGATCACCGATTTCTGGCTAACAAAAAGGGATTGAAGTTCGAGTTAGAAAAGCACTATATCCATCATTCAAAAGTTGTGGGCGACCCTCACCGAATTACCCAGGTGCTGAACAACCTTCTGTCCAATGCGATCAAGTTTACGGAAGTAGGCAGCATCATTGTGCGATACGGTTTGAATCCGCTCGGCGACCATCTCCTCCTAAATGTAAAGGTGATTGACACTGGCATCGGTGTCAGCGGTACCTCACTACCCTACCTTTTTGATTCATTCTCCCAGGCTGACATGTCAACAACAAGAAACTTTGGTGGCACGGGTCTAGGTCTTGCGATTACCAAACAACTCTGTGAACTGATGGGTGGGAGCATAACAGTCCATAGTAAATTAGAAGAGGGATCAGTCTTCCAATTCTCGGTCAGGCTTACCTCTCCAGATACGGTGACAACTCAAAAAGAAGAGGCCCGTGTTGCGCCGTCCCCGGCTGACTTTTCTACGCTGCGTGTTCTGCTGGTTGAAGATAACGTTATCAATCAGGAGGTGATGGTTGCCATTTTGAGAAGTCTAAAAATTCATGTAGATGTTGCGAATGATGGGTTTGACGCTGTGGCTATGCTTAAGTGTACCGAGCTGCCAACATTTGATCTGATACTCATGGACTGCCAAATGCCTAATCTGGATGGTTACGAAACGACACGACGGATACGATCCGGGGATGTTGGCGAATTGTTGAGCAAAATTCCTATAATCGCACTTACTGCAAACACCATGAACAGTGAACGAGAAAAGTGTATTAATGTAGGCATGAACGAATATCTCACCAAACCAATAAACACTGAAGCTTTGAAGTCGGTATTAGCGAAGCACCACCGCGTTAAGTTGCCATAGGCAAAGGATAGATCCCCCCAGGACTGTTTTTTGCACATAAAGCCGCTGGTAGGTAACACGCGTGTGGTCGATTCGTTGAAAATGATGCATGTGATATTGATAGTGAATCCGCTAGAAACATTGTTTTTCGCACAGTTTATGCGCAGCTCATTTATCAGGATTAACAGATAAGCGTCTCAAGGATTTTTACAGCAATGCTTTTCGATAAAACTTATTAGGCCACTCGTAGCCGCGCTTTTGGCAATATTGAAGGTATCAAAAGAAACCATCATGCAATCTACTGCCAAAGATAGAGAGATTTGACTGAATCAGATGGGGCGGCTTGAAACAATTGATCGACAAAAAAGCCCCGCAATGCGAGGCTTCTAGGACGTTTCAGGACTTCTTGAAACTATGTGATAGTGCGGCCGCTGAGCTTGGTGGCGTCGATATTTTCATCGCTAATGTGACCGCAGGGTCTCCACCAGCAGGCTCGAGCATATGGGATGCAGTCACCAATACCGACATCCAGGCGACAGTGTCTTGTATTGATGCCGCTTTGCCCCTGCTAAAACAGTCAGAAAATGGGTCCATAATCTATATCAGCTCGATGGCCGGCATCATTGCTACCCCTGCGATACCCGCATATGGTACCGCTAAAGCTGCCACGACTCATTATATGAAGAGCTTGTCGAAAACTCTGGTGAACGATGGCATACGAGTGAGCACTGTGTCCCCCGGAGATATCATCACCCAGGGCAATGTATGGGACAAAGTGCGCATTTACAAACCCGAGCTTTTTGAAAAAGTGATGAAAAGAAATCCACGAAGCAGCCTTGGCACGCCAGAGGAAATTGCACAGGTTGTCAGTTTTATAGCCAGCCTAATGGCAAGCCTGGTCAATGGCGCCCACCTGGTCGTGGATGGCTGCAGTACCGACCATGTACATTTTTGACCAATATTCAGCTAATACCATAAGCCCAGACAAAAAAATCGGCCCGAAGGCCGATTATAGAACGAAACCCTTAAGCTAGAACTTGGCCCCAACGGTGAGTCGGTAGGTGCGGTCAGGACCGAGAAATTGGCTAGTGGCTGAACCGCCTAACACCGCAAAGGTTGAGCCGCCGACAAAGTACGGGTAGTCTTCACCCGTCGCGTTTTCGACACCGAGGACCACACTGTAGATCCCACTGGGTGAGGTTACGCCAGCACGCAAGTTGAGCAAGCCATAAGAGTCGATTGCAAAAGCCTCCTCACCACCAGCGCTGGAGTTCTTCTCATCCTGCCAATAGTATTCAGCGCGCACAAAACTATCCCAGCCACCGTCGCCGATTTTAAAGGCGTAATCGCCGATAAATGAAACCGCCCACTCCGGCACGCCCTGGTAGTCCGCTCCCTCCAGTGCTGGCTGATCATCGAATTTCTCGTATTTGACATCTAGCCAGGTAAGCGACGCCGAGAGCGTCAGGCCATCCACGGGAGGGAGGTAGGTGACGTCCGCCTCTAAGCCATTGGACAGAATCTCGGTGATAGAAATATTTCGGGTTAGTCCCGCAGCGTCGCGGTTAATAGACTGAAGATCTTCTACCGACTGGGTGAACAGAGCGGTATTGATGGACAGGGTCTTGTCCAGGAACCACCCCTTAAAACCGAGCTCCACTAGTGTCGGTATCTCGGGATCTAATACTGGAAGACCGCCCTCTTCATTGACAAAATTCAAATTGGCCGACTCTGCAACGTCAATACCTGCCCCCTTGTATCCTCGTGAAAGGGTCAAATATGTGTTCACATTTTCGCTGATATTATAGCGACCAATGACACGCCCGGAGAAATCCTGATCATCTATTATTGTCTCCCCTGTGAAAGCGGCCCCCAAAAACTCTGACTGGGGGAAATTTGGATTGATGGGGGTATAAGTACGAGTGTAGCTTCCCTTCTTCTCTTCATCGGTATAACGCCCTCCCACAATTAATGAGAAGCGGTCAGTAACATCCCAGGTAAATTCACCAAACAAAGCTGCGCTGGTTGTTTCTACTGATCGAACAGCTTGCAGCTGTGTATTAAAGAGTCCGAAAGAGCCTAGCTCAACAAAGATGCTGCCATCAGCGTCAACGTCTTCGTTGAAATAAAACAGCCCAGCCACATAACTTACCGAATCTCCCATGTCACCGAACAACCTGAACTCTTGGCTTACTTGTGTCGACTCCGCCTCGGTCCCATTGCGATTATTGATATCTGTGTTAGACAGCTGATCTGCCTCATTGAACTCGTCAATTTCCCAGTCGCGCCAGGAAGTGATCGATGTAAGCTGCGTCCCCCCCTCGAATCCGTAGTTTAATTCCAGCGCCACACCGCCGGCCTCAGACTCCTGGTTTATACGATCATCAAAAATTGCAACATCGCGATTACCTTCACCAGGCTTGATTCCGAACTCATCCAAAGCGGCCTGAAGCTGCACAGCATTTTCAGTGTATGCGCTGGCGATTATAAAGATATCGTCGTTGGACGTGAGGTAAGTGGGCAGACAGCAGGCGTTGTCCTCCTTTACTGTATCCACTGTCAGCAGTGCACTTAGATTGTCTGAGGGCTGAAACAAAAGCTTTCCTCGCAAAGACCAAGTGTCTTTGTCGTTAACATCATCCTGCCCGGGGAAAGCATTATTCAGCTTACCGTCAGTTACATGACTCGAGCCAGTGAGACGATAAGCCAAGGTGTCTTCTATAAGGGGACCCGTGACCGTGCCCCGGACCCGTAACTCATTGTCGGAACCAAACATGACATCGCTACCGCCGGAAAATTCGAACTCTGGCTTTTTGGTACGGACATTGACCACTCCGGCAGACGCGTTCTTCCCAAATAAAGTACCCTGCGGACCCTTAATCACTTCAACGCTCTCGATGTCGTATAAATCAAAAAAACCTTGCGCTTCACGGCCCATCACCACACCGTCGATGACCGTCGCCACACTGGACTCAAAACCGTCACTAAAACTAAAGGTAGATATGCCGCGAATTCTGGTCCCATTGGCACGAGTGGTGTTAGTGGGAGAGTAGTCAAAACCAGGCACAAATTTCACGATGTCAGACATCGAATTAAACCCAGTCTGTTCGAAGAATTCAGCGCCTATTACAGATACCGCAATCGGCGTATCAACCAGACTCTCATTTTGCTTCCTAGCCGTAACTACTATTTCCTCAAGGACAGTCAGACCTTCGGCAGTACTGAGATTGGGGATTAGTAACAGTGAACTGGCCATGGCCAAACTCAGCGTTGTGTGCCTATATTTCATCGATGTACCCTCTTATTTTAGTAGTAAGCTGCTTGCGGTTTTACTGGAAATTTGCCGCATCACTAATTTTTATTTCTATATTAGAAGATTAGACAATTAACAGAGGAAGTCAACTGCTAATCCCTCATAAACTCTACTTAACTGACAGATAAATCCATCTTATGAGTACATGTTGTAATTCAACTACTTGTATTTATTAGTTTTTTTGTTTTTTTTTGAGTATCTGCTTAATACTGACCTTTATTATAATATTGTTTAACTTTGGGTCGAAAAAACACCAAATAAACATTCATTTGGGAGGTCAGACTCTACGATTTCATGATAAAGTTCGGGTTTACTAGACGAAACGTATTGTGGTAATCATGACAATGGAGAAAAAAACACGCAGTAGGCTGTCCCCGAATGCTAGAAAATCTATGATTCTGGGCCACGCCGCAAGGCTGATTTCCGCCGAGGGCGTGTCTGCAGTCAATATGAAGCGCCTTGGCAAAGAAGTGGGAGTCAGCAAAGCACTGGTTTACAATTATTACCCCAATCTAACACTGGTTTTAAAAGCACTATTGACGCGCGAGTATCGGCACTTAAGAAAATTGCAGTTTGAGGCGGCTGAGAGTGGCAAGACCCTAGAGCGGCTCGTCAGGCGTGTCACCCATGTATACCTTGTCTACATAAAAGAACATGGCCCGTTAATCGACAGATTGGCGGCAGAACCTTCCGTTGCCAATAATGGCGACCCCACCGAATATAATCGTGATTCTGCTGTTGTATATATATAGCCAGAATTTTCAGCGAAAACTTCCAAATCGATATGTCTATAGCCCTTCCCGTGGTAGATATATCCTATGGACTTCCGGCAGCAGCGGGTCACTATATAACGAGTCATAATATTTCACTGCAGGAGATTGAAGACATCACAGTCATCATGATTTTAGCCAGTTTGGAAGCAGTAGTCAGTAAGCACAAAACTTCGTTGAAACTATTGCACAGGCCTGAATCAGGCTAAGCTCGCGGGTTCATTTTTTCAGTCGTAAATAAAAACGTCCTCCAAGGGGCGGGTGAACCGGCAGCCGATTAAATGACGCGCTTTCCGGCGTTTCACAATCGGGCTTTGGCAATAGCGTCACATCATTTCTACAGTAGATTAATCAGTTACGGCTGTAGGGGGCAATTACCAAGCCTAAGCCTAAGACGCCTCCCCGGTAGGCGGAAAAATTTCATCTAGCTTATCCAGCGATTCCTGGCTGAAGCTTATATCGGGTACATGTAATACGGAAACTAACTGCTCAAGACTAGCCGGGCCCATAATAGAGGCAGAAACCTGCGGTTGATGTAACAGCCATGCAAGGGCTATTGCGCTGGGCGACTCGTTTAACTGTGCGCAAAACTGGTAATACTGTTGCAGCTGAAAATCTCGCTCATTAGCGGCATTACTCACACCTTCAGACTGCCGCCGCCCACCTGAGTCTTGTGATGGACCGCTCAGCAGCCCCTCCCCCCCCCCCGCCTGGGGGCTCCATGGAATGAGCCCCAGCCCGTATTCCCGACAGGCAGGAATGACTTCAAGCTCCACGCTTCGCTCAATCAGGTTATATATACTCTGCTCTGAAATCAGCCCCATTTGTTGTTTGGCTATAGCTTTTTCGTTGGCACGCGCAATGGCCCAGCCAGGGAAATTACTGGAGCCAACATAAGTGATTTTCCCCTGGCTGATCAGCCTTTCCATCGCTTACCAAATTTCTTCAATAGGTGCTAACCGGTCGATATGGTGCATTTGATAGAGATCGATGTGATCGACCCCTAAACGCCTCAAGCTGGCATCGCATGCTAATTGGATATGACGTGCCGACAAACCGCGGTCATTCACATCATCAGACATAGGCTCGTGAACCTTTGTAACCAACACTAGACGATCACGTCGTGAGGTGTCCTCAGCGAGCCACTTGCCGGTCGCCTCAGCAGCTTTGCGGCATTGCCGTACTTCGGGCGGATAGGGTTGAGTGGCCACGAATAGGGCGTTTTTTTTGCCTATACTCGCACTGCCTTCCACCATAAAGACAAAAATTCCTTCGGTCCTACTTTAATGATGTCAGTTATGGGGTGCTTATTTACCATATAGTCAGTAAGTTTTTTATTATACTGTTCGTATAAAAATAGATGAAAAGATAAAGAGTGGGTTTGAAGGGGGTAATGGTAGGGCGATTGCTATAAACGGTTGTGCAGATTGAGCGAGGGAGGTGGTCGGCGCAGCTTAAGTCGATGGAGTCGTTAAAAAAGCGCCGACGCAAAGGTTGCGCCGGTCGCTAGTGATTACCGAACCGTTCTAGAACGTATAGGAAACGGTGACCCCGTAGGTCTGTGGCTGATTAAGGAAGGAGTTAACTGTGCCACTCTGTGCGACGCCCGCGAAAGCGCCGGTGTAATACTCGTCATCGTTGAGGTTACGTATCCACAGTTGCGCGCCAAAACCGTTGTTAAAGTTCAGTCCGGCACTGGCGTTGGCGGTATTTACCTGGCGTGATAGGCCGGGGAAACTATCGCTGAGATCAGATGATCGCTCATATTGATACTCGGCGCGAATATAGCCATCGATGCCATTGTCGAACGTTAGGTTGTATACCACTGACCCCGTCATACTGAGCGTGTGAATGCCTCCTGGTCTCTCGCCCGACCGATCGATGGCCCCCGATTGTCCAATCGGTGGTGGAGCATTTCTGTAGTCTTCGTAAACCGGGTCAAGGTAGGTGCCCGCTAGAGTAAACGTCCAGTCGGCCGTTGGAGCGTAGAGTATGTCAAATTCAACACCTTGAGAGGCCAGTTCCCCGGCATTACTGGAGATGAAGTTGACGCCGTCAAAGGTTCTGGCGTGAAAGTCTTCGATACTTTGATCGAATATGGCGATATTTAGGCTGCCATTATCAAATCTCGATTTCATGCCTATTTCATATACCGTTGCATACTCGGGAGACGAGAAGCGGTTGCCGTATTGTTGGTTAGGCGTTGCAATACCTGCGGCGGCAATGGCTGCTGCATCGTTAATGTTAGGGTGTGCAAAGTTTGACAAGTCCCAGGAGGACGATTTAAAGCCGGTGGAGGCCGTTGCATAGAAATTGAAGTTATCGTTCATCTCCCAAGACAATCGGGCGAGCCAGGTGGTGTCACTATCATCGGTTTTGCCGTCTTCAACCGCGTTGGGAATGCTCAGTTGTGGGGGTCTAAATTGTAAACCCTTAAATGGTGCAAAGGCGCCGCCCGCAACGACATCTAAATCTAGCGCAGAAAATACGTCGGGGTTACTGGTTTGAATTAACTCTACTTCCTTTTCATCATTCGTGTAATTAAGGCCGAGGGTGGCGGTTAATGAATCGGTCAGTTGGTAATCGAAGGTACCAAACACTGAGTACGCTTCGTTATTCTGTTCTATCATCCCGCCCACGATCCATCCTGCGGTAAAAGCTTCCCCGGGAATTCCTGCAATCGCCTCTAGCGTAGGCAGAGGGCTAAATGGGCCGCCGGTTAGAGCGAGAACGTAATTTCTGAGATCATCGCCGTAGATCGTTTCGGCTTCTCCGGTGATATCTTCATTAAAATAAGAGGCGCCGACCATCCAGCTAAGTGCGTTGTCTGTATTTGAGGTCAGTCGTAATTCCTGACTAAAAGTTTCAATCTCGCGATGGCTTGTACCTTTACAGATGTCGAGGCTGGTATAGTCACATTCGCCTAGATCCGGGCCGCTTTCATTATTTCGAATCGCAGAGATTGAGGTTAGGGTAAAGTTTTCGAAATCGATATCAGCGTGAAAGGAGATACCTTTGTCTTCTATTGTATTGGTTGGATCAAGATTGAGCACCGACGTGTAGCCGAATTGGTCATCAGTACTAATCACGTCTCCGCCTAGGGCCTTGATGGCGTCGGCGGTTGGGCCGTTGACTACCGCGCCAACGGTACAACAGATTTCGTCGAGGTCGGAATAGTCTGCAATCACCCGTAAGCTGACTGAGTCATTGGGCTCGAACAAGGCTTGGGCGCGCAGGTTATAGCGATCTTTGTCGTTGAGGTCTTTTAGTCCGGGAGACAGGCTCTCGGTGAAGCCGTCACGTTGATTCATGCCGCCCGAAAAACTCATGGACAGTTTGTCCGTTACAGCGCCGCTGACATATCCCTTCACTATTCGTTGGTTATAATTTCCCAGTGTCGCTTCAATTTTCGCTTCAAATTCCTGTGAGGGTGGGGTTGTGATTACGCTGACCACGCCCGCCGAGGCATTCTTTCCAAATAGGGTGCTTTGTGGGCCGCTCAGGACCTCAATACGACTGACTCGGGGAAGATCCCCGATCGATGAGCTTGATCGCGAGCGAAATACGCCATCAATGAATACGCCCACGGCAGGCTCTGTACCTGCACTGCTACCGCCATTGCCAAAGCCGCGAATAGCGTAAACCGCTGAGCCAACCCGGGTGAAGCTTGTTACCCGCAGTGAAGGTACCAGTACTTGCAGGTCGGCAATATCGATGATTTTACTTTGTTCGATCGCTAGTTGGCTGGTTACAGACACTGAAATGGGGGTGTCCTGCAATGATCGTTCGCGTTTTGAGGCGGTAACGAGTATTTCTTCCAATGCAAAGCTCTCTTCCTGAGCTTGTACAAGGGGCGTGTTAAGTGCGCCGGCTACGGCCGAAGCGAGTAACGACCGCTTAAATAGTGTGGTATTAATCTTATGCATGATATGTGCTCCGGTGAGAATTTTTTGTTATACATCCGCATTAGTGCATGAGTCGTCAGTAATTTACCCTAAATTTTATAATAAGCGTACTATTATCACTTAGTTATAATAAAAACAGGAGGCTTCTGATTTTTTTGTCGTCTCGCTACTGAGTTTTTCGTAATGGATGGTGTTAGATATCGTGATCTGTAGCAAAGTGATGAGCTCATTGCTAATAGATAGATTTATCTAACCAAGCTTATTTGGCAGCCCTTTTTGGATTCGATCCGGGTTTCATCGTCAGGCTAAGTGGTAGTTAAAGAGGGGAGGGTCCGAGAACGGTCACGATGAGGCAGACAGATAGTTTGTTAAAGCGGGCTAGTATCTTCCTAAAACTTAGGTTAATTTTCGTGGCTGCAAAATAAAACTGCGAATCGAGTGCTTACCATGATAAAGAAAAGAACCCGACTGTCGCCCGAAGACCGCCGTGAACAAATATTAGATTCAACCCAACTCTATATTTTAAAGAACGGCTTGAATTCGCTAACAATGGATTCTCTTGCGAAATTGGCCAACGTCAGCAAGCCGCTGTTATATAAATACTATGATACACGGCTCGAGTTATTGCAGGCGCTGTTACTTCGAGAGGAGGCGCGGTTTGTCAAAAAACTAAGGGTAGCTTTGGCTAACGCGGTTAATTTCGAGCAGGTTGTGTATACCACAGTAAACCTTGACTTCGATCAGGAGGTTCGGGGTGACGTAGTACAAATTCTTCAAGATCAGCCGGATATTTTCGCAGCGCTAGAGAGCGTTAGAAAAAACCGGGTGGGAAGCTTGGAGAAGTTTCTTGTGGATGCAGTGATGGACATTTCTTCATTGCCGAAGGAAGATGCACGGCGAGTGTTTTTGATGGCTTCTGCAGCGTCGAAAAGTGCTGCGGAACATTATTCGCTGTATGGCGGCAATAGAAGCAGTGCTGTCGACTTGACTGTGGAATTCATCACTAAGGCGATTGGCCCGCCGCCCTCCTAGTGAAGCCTAGCGCTATTCTCATGAAAATTACAATTGACTCTCCTCGGTAACAAATGTGTAAGGTATCTGTCACTCTGGCGATCAAGCTGAAGACGTTGATAGAAACAAGGGTCGGAGCTGATTGATTTATCCCGCACTTCGTCAAAATTTATAATTGATGTAGTTAATCTTGAGCGAAAATAAAACGACTCTTACGGGTTTAACAATTTGGGATGGGATCGCCGACGATTACTTGGCAGGCGTTGATTTATTGACAGTGGCGGCTCACAAAATAGAGAGCATTGGTCTTACTGGCGATGGAGTAATTAGCGATAGCAAGTAAGTAGATTGCAGCGGTCTTTTCGCGATTCCCGGCCTCATTGACGATCATATGTATTTGATCTTCGACCCGGAAATTAAGAGCGCACTAGAGCAGGGCCTTGAAAGTGCCGACTAGTTGATGGCCACAATGGAAAAACGTATGGGCGCGATGGCTGCTGGCCACCGCCTCAGCAGTTATGCGGCATTGCCGTACTTCGTGCGGATAGGGTAGAGTGGCCACGAACAGGGCGTTTGTTTTGCCTGTACTCAACTGCGGTGAGGGTTCGTAATTTACTGTCTAGTTGTCAGCAATTGTGTCAGGAGTGTGTCACGGGAGAAACAAAAAAGGCCTACAATTGCTTGGAGGCCTTTGAATGATGGTGCCCGGTCGCGGAATCGAACCACGGACACGGGGATTTTCAATCCCCTGCTCTACCAACTGAGCTAACCGGGCGGTGCTTGCAATGCTTGATTTACAAGAGGCGCGTATTAAACAGGTTCAGGCGCGTGGAGTCAAGACGTGGGTGTCACGTTTTCACGACTGGGCAAGGTCGTCCTTGGGTACAAAGCCATCTGCTTTGGCGTAGTCTTCACCCGACATAAACTTATCCATCTCTAGCTGTAAGAATTTACGCGCGTCTGGATCAATCATGTTGAGCTGACGTTCGTTGATGAGCATGGTTTGATGCGTCTGCCATTCAGTCCATGCCTGTTGAGATACGGTGGCGTAAATATCTTGGCCTTTGGGGCCCGGGTAGGGAGGCGCGTTCAGGCCCGGCATTTCTTGTTGGTATTTCTTACAAAAAACGGTGTGTGTCATATTTGTTCCATATGAGTTCGAGTAAGTCGGTTAAGAATTAGACAGTGTGTCGATCAGTTTTTTAATTGGCGCCGCTAAACCAATCTTAGGCGGTTGAGTGAGGTTGTACCAGAGCATTCGGTTTGGCTCCATAGTATGCATTGTTGGCAGATTGGCTTTTTGTAGCTGGACGACTGTTGGGCTGATCTCTAAATGGTAGTGACTAAAGGTGTGGCGGTATGTTTGCCAGTGCTCTATTGTTGAGTCTTCTAGTCCATAGTTGTCGAAGCAGTATTGATGAATATCGGTATGGATATCGACTTGCGGAAATGCCCATAATCCACCCCAGATACCGGTAGGCGGACGCTTTTCCAGCAGAATCTCATTGTCTTGGTTTCTAATTAGCAGCATTCGGGTGGGTTTTATTGGCATGATTTTTTTAGGCTTTTTGCCAGGGTAGTCGCCAGTTTTGCCTTGCTGGCGAGCAATGCAGTCTTGAGTCAGTGGGCACAGTGTGCAGGCGGGTTTGGAGCGGGTGCAAAGAGTAGCGCCTAGGTCCATCATTGCCTGGCTGTAATCGGCAACCTGCTTAGAGGGCGTGCAGGTTTCTGCCAGTAGCCATAGTTCTCGCAATACCTGGGTCTTCCCGGGCCACCCGTCGATGGCCTGATGTCGAGCGAGTACACGTTTGACGTTACCATCGAGAATGGCGGCCGGCTTTTTGTGGGCTATTGAGACAATAGCACCGGCGGTCGACCTTCCTATTCCGGGAAGCTCTACTAAACTATCGACGGTATCGGGAAAGATACCAAGGTGCTGTTGGCTGATGATCTGTGCGGTTTTGTGCAGATTCCTGGCGCGGGTGTAATACCCCAGCCCGGTCCAAAGATGCATGACCTGGTCATCGCTGGCCTCCGCCAGCGTATCAATGTCCGGAAGTTCCAGCATGAATTGCTGGAAATAGGGGATGACAGTGCTGACTTGAGTTTGTTGTAACATGATTTCTGAAACCCAAACTCGATACGGGTTGATGTCTTTTTGCCAAGGCAAGTCTTTACGGCCAGAGTGCGCGAACCAGTCAAGAACTCGCTCACTGATTGCAATTTCGGCATATTTTGGCAGATGTATGGGCTTGGAGGTCATTTATTATCGATTTATCGTGGCTTTTTGTCGGCATATCCATATGAATGGATGTAAAGCGTCTGGGGTTTTTTTATAATACCCAATTTGCCGCAGGAAAGCTGCGAGGCATTAAAATTCTATATTCGAACCCTTAGTTGGAGAACCGCATGGCGGATCGTAAAGCCACCGTTAGCCGCAATACCCTTGAGACCCAGATTACTGTCTCTATTAATTTGGATGGCACTGGGCAATCCCGATTTGAAACCGGCGTCCCGTTTTTGGATCACATGATGGACCAGATTGCCCGTCATGGTCTGATCGATCTAGACATTGAGGCGAAAGGCGACCTGCACATTGATGCTCACCATACGGTGGAAGACATAGGTATTACTTTGGGTCAGGCATTTAACGAGGCGGTGGGGGATAAAAAAGGTATTGTTCGCTATGGTCATTCATATGTGCCCTTGGACGAAGCATTATCCCGGGTTGTTATCGACTTTTCGGGGCGTCCAGGTCTTGAGTGGCATGTGCCATTTACCCGTGGTTCTGTTGGTGGATTTGACGTCGATTTATTTATCGAGTTTTTCCACGGTTTTATCAATCATGCCAAAGTATCCCTGCATGTTGATAACTTGCGCGGCAAGAATACTCATCACCAGGCAGAGACCGTGTTTAAAGCATTTGGTCGAGCATTGCGCATGGCCTTATCAGCTGACGAGCGAATGGCTGGAGTGATGCCTTCTACAAAAGGAACGCTGTAGTTACAGTGTTCGCGTGACAGCTTACATTGTCGTCATGGCTGTTCCTGCGTAACTATATTGCCAGTTGTCATATCTCTGCTGGAGCGGAGACAATTTTCAGGATTTAATGTATGAGCAAACACACGGTTGCTGTGATTGATTACGGCATGGGAAATTTACACTCTGTTGCCAGTGCGCTTGAGTATGTCGGAAAGAACGTGGATGTGATTGTGACCGCTGATGCTGAAAAAATACTCGCTGCCGATAGGGTTGTTTTCCCTGGTGTTGGAGCCATTCGTGATTGCATGGCAGAAATTCTCCGGCTGGGTGTTGATCAAGTTGTAGCAGAAGTCGCGGCAACTAAGCCTATGTTAGCAATCTGTGTTGGCATGCAGGCGCTAATGACTCGTAGCGAGGAAAATCACGGTGTTGATTGTCTGGGAGTATTTCCGGGTGAGGTGAAATTTTTTGGCAATCCTCTTGTTGATAATAGCGGCCAAAAATTGAAGGTTCCACATATGGGCTGGAACCAATTGCACCAGACGAAAGCGCATCCGCTATGGGAGGGGATACAGCAGGACAGTCGATTTTATTTTGTCCACAGCTATTATGTGCATGCTGACGACCCATCACTGATCGCTGCAACTGCCGGCTATGGGGTAGATATTCACGCAGCATTACATCGCGATAATATTTTTGCGGTTCAATGCCACCCCGAAAAAAGCAGTGATATGGGCCTGAAGTTGCTTAGCAATTTTCTTAAATGGAGCGGCCAGGGTTAATTCGTTTGCCCTAATGCCATGTTTACATCGCGTTGCGCAGAACTTTGTGCCAGCATTAAAAAAAATCCCTACGGTTAAAAATTTATGTTAATTATTCCTGCTATTGATTTAAAAGATGGTGCCTGTGTTCGCCTGCGACAGGGATTGATGGATGACTCTACTGTGTATGGAGATAATCCCGTTGAAATGGCTCGACGCTGGGTTGAGGCGGGTACGCGCCGGCTTCATTTGGTCGATCTGAATGGCGCTTTTGATGGCAAGCCTATCAATGGTGATGCCGTAACGTCTATTGCGAAAGCCTATCCCGATTTGCCGATTCAAATAGGCGGTGGCATTCGAAACTTGGAAACCATCGAGCACTACATCAACGCGGGGGTAAATTATTTGATTATTGGAACCAGGGCGGTCAAGGATCCTGGGTTTGTTAGTGAGGCTTGCAAGGCTTTCCCGGGTCATATTATCGTCGGTCTTGACGCAAAAGACGGTTTGGTTGCAACGGATGGCTGGGCGCAAGTATCGGATATTAAGGCGACTGAGCTAGCCAAGCGTTTTGAGCAAGACGGTGTTGAGTCTATTGTTTATACGGATATTAGCCGAGACGGTATGATGCAGGGTGTCAACGTTGAGCAAACGGTGGCCATGGCCCGCGCTTCGTCGATCCCAGTGATCGCCTCCGGCGGCATTACTAATATGAGTGATGTCGAGGCTCTGGCCTTGGTCGAGGGAGAGGGTATTCTTGGCGCCATAACGGGTCGCGCAATTTATGAGGGGACATTGGATGTCTCAGAAGCGCAGCGCTACTGTGACGCTCGTTCAATTGGTTAATGCAGAGGTTTATCCGTGGGTTTAGCGAAAAGAATTATTCCTTGTCTTGATGTCGACAATGGCCGGGTTGTTAAGGGTGTCAACTTTGTTGATATTCGCGATGCTGGTGATCCGGTTGAAGTAGCAAAACGTTACAATCAGCAGGGCGCCGATGAAATTACCTTCCTTGATATAACGGCGACTCACGAAGGTCGCGATACAACGATTCACACCGTGGAAAATATTGCTTCGGAAGTATTTATTCCGCTGACGGTGGGTGGTGGAATACGCAGTGTCGAGGATATTCGTACCATGCTGAATGCCGGTGCTGACAAGGTTGGAATTAATTCTGCGGCAATCAATAACCCTGATTTGATAAAAATTGCGGCGGAGCGTTTTGGATCTCAGTGTATTGTTGTTGCTATTGACGCAAAACAGGTAAGCACTGAAGGGCAGCCTTTGCGGTGGGAGATTTTTACCCATGGTGGGCGCAACCCCACTGGTATCGATGCGGTGGAGTGGGCGAAAAAAATGGTAACTAACGGCGCTGGAGAAATTTTACTAACCAGTATGGATCGCGATGGCACCAAGAACGGCTTCGACTTAGCGCTGACTCGGGCTATTAGTGACGCGGTGTCAGTTCCAGTCATCGCCTCAGGAGGTGTGGGCAATTTGGATCATCTCGTTGATGGAGTGCTAAAGGGTGGTGCTGACGCAGTATTGGCTGCGAGCATTTTTCACTTTGCAGAATATAGCGTACCTGAGGCGAAGCGTTATATGGCAGAGCGAGGGATAGAGGTTAGATTGTAAGTAGACTTAACTGCGGGGTTGGTGACGTGAGGTACACATGGCGCCCGCAGGTTTATTGCTGATGGACCAGGCTTAGCTCGCCAGGGCAGCGTAAAGCTTTGATAAGGTTTTGGGTTGGGCTAGGCTCATGAACTCAACAAAATCCTCTAGGCCCTGAGCGGCTTCTGGCTTGTCATCAAAGGGACCGATTGATGTGCCCTCTCTGGTAGAGAAAAACCACTCCCCTTGCGCGGCGAAAAATCGATCCGACCGAAGGGGTACATTACCTAGCTCACCGTCTCTATTGTTCATGTGTCTACCTGTGTAAAAAGGACCTCTTATGAAGTCTCTTATTTATTTGTTAACTGACTTTAACAGTCTAGCGTTTTTTTTTGAAAAAAAAAGCATTTTGTATCAGATCGGGCAATTTATTGTTCGATTTTTCGACATCTCAGAGCATAACAGAAGAATAGGATATTATTTTGTCGAGCTCTGCCTCTTTTTTGTCAATTTTCCGTCGGCGAATCATTCTCTAAGTTTGCCATGACGATCTCGGTTGAGCAGTAAATTCTTTCGTGATCACAGTTTACGGGTTTTAATGCTTGGGATGCGAGGACCAGTTTGATGCCTCGTTGTTCAAGGGTCGGCAGCGTTTTTTCGAGGTATTTCAGAGTTTCTGGGTGCGGATGGCCGATGCCAACCGCTATTCCTGTCTTTTTTGCCAGTGCGATTAGCCGCTCAAACTGCATCGCAATTGCGTCGTGTTGCCGCTCATTATCGAGAAAGATATCTCTTCGCAGGCTGGGCACTCCGAGCTTGGTTGCGGTTGATTTGGCCACGGTCAGTGGTGTCGTTCTGCTGTCCACAAAGTAGAGGTTTTGCTGTTTGAGTGCGGCCATCAGCCAGCCCATTGGCTGTCGTAACTGGGTCATTAAGCTGCCCATATGATTATTCACGCCGCGCACATGAGGAACCGAATTTAAGTTGGTGTTCAACGTCTGTAAAAATTGTTGCTGGGACATGTTGGGTGTTAGTCCGCCTTGTCCGACCGGATGGCTATGTAAGTTGCTCATGGGTGCGTGCAGCATTACCTCCTTTCGTTGTCTGAACGCGATATTTGCGAGAGACACTCGGTGCGGGCTATAAGGTAGAAACGCATAATTAATTGCACCGGGCAGGTTTATGGCACGTTGACCGAGTTCGAGGCTGTTGCCCATGTCGTCCACAATTAATACTATGTTGGCAACCGTCTTTTCCTGCCCAAAACAGTTGATGGCTGCAAGTATATTGACGCACACGATAAACAGGCTTTTGATGAGCTGCCGAGACCGAGCTCGATGGTTAGTTATTGTCATGGGATAGCGAATATCAGAGCGCCATAGTATCGAGTTTCACTGGCTGCTCTTTTCTATCTCTGAGGCTGAGAATGTGCAATCCTTTCAATAGATTGAGTGCTTCATATAATTGATTATCCGAGTTAAACAGCGTTTCTTTAGTTTTGCTTTCTCGTTTTTTGCTATCACTCTCATTGCCATTTGAGCTGCTCAGATGTCCCTGAAGGTCTGCTTCAGTGATTCCACCGCTGGCTTTGATGGCTTCAATTTTTGCTCGTTCAACCGTAATGTCAGGGACAATTCCCTGTGCCTGTATAGAGCGACCATTGGGCGTGTAATAGCGGGCAGTCGTCAATTTGATCGCTTGGTCTTTAGAAAGCGGTACAACTGTTTGCACCGAACCTTTACCAAAGCTGTCAGTTCCCATGATCACCGCGCGGCGATGATCTTGCAGGGCGCCGGCAACAATTTCTGATGCCGAAGCCGATCCGCCATTGATCAATACTACCAGGGGTGCGCCGTTACTCAGGTCTTCTGGTGTAGCGGAATATTCAAAGTGAGAGTTTTCAAGTCGGCCCTCGGTATAAACAATCAGTCCTTCTTCAAGCAGTGCATCGACCACTTCTACTGACGCCTGCAGGATGCCCCCCGGGTTATTGCGTAGGTCCAAAACCATTCCTTTGATCTCTTCATTAGTTTCTTGCAGGGTGCTGATAGCTTTGCGAAATTCACTGCCTGTCTTACTTTGGAATTGGGCGACTCGAATATAGCCGTAACCGTCTTCCAGCGTTTTGCTGCGGACACTGACAACTTTGATAATGTCACGTTTCAGTATGACGTCAAAAGGCTGCCGAAGACCTTCGCGAACAATAGTAAGTTCTATTTCGCTATCTTTTTTGCCGCGCATCTCGTTGACGGCATCGTTTAAAGACATACCTTTAACTGGTTTTCCGTCCAGCTTGATGATCAGGTCGCCGCTTTCAATGCCTGCTTTTTGCGCGGGTGTATCATCGATTGGTGCAATCACCTTAACAAAACCATTTTCCATGCCGACTTCAAGACCCAGTCCACCAAATTCACCGGTAGTGCTAACTTGTAGGTCATCAAACGATTTTTTATCGAGGTAAGTAGAGTGCGGATCTAGTCCCGACAGCATGCCGCGAATAGCGTTTTCTAGTAGTGTTTTATCGTCTATTTCATCGACGTAGCTAAGTCGAATGTGATTGAAGACGTCGGCAAATGATCGCAATTCATCCAGTGGTAAGCGACCTTCTTCTGCTGACACGCTTTCGTCTTGTGAGGTGGCCAGACTAGCGCATGCCAGTAATGCGCTTGTTATTAACAGTCGGGCCGCGATCGCGTGCAGCCGAGTTATGTTCATTATCATTCTTTTGCCTCGTACATCCTTCGGAGTGTCCGCTGTCAACGTTTCACAGCCCAATTCCCTATGAAATCGATTGTACCTTGGTTTTTAGCGTCGTGTTAGGAAGATATTCCGCCGTGCTCAATATTCACGCTCGTTTACACCAGCGACTGGGGTCGGTAGGCTTGCCATTGTGGCGTATCTCGAAATACAGGTTGGCGCTCTGCTGACCGCCGCTGTTACCGACGGTGGAGATAATATCGCCGGGATGTACCCAGTCTCCAGGTTCTTTGAGCAAGCTTTGGTTGTGGGCGTATAAGCTCATGTAGCCGTCGCCGTGGTCGATGATGACCAGTAGGCCGGATCCGCGCAGCCAGTCAGCAAAAACTATGCGTCCGTAATGGATAGCCTCGACGCGGCTGCCCTCAGAGGCGCTGATGGCCAAGCCCTGCCAGCGCATCGCGGTGTTGTTGCGACGATTGCCAAAACGATTGCTGGGCTTACCGCTGACCGGCCATGGCAGTTGCCCCTTGAGACTGCCGAAGGGCTTGTAATCGGTGGGGATATTGATGTTGGCGATGGTCTGCTCGACCGCTGCGAGTAATTGTTCTAACTCGGCGCGGTCTTTGTTCATTTTTTTGAGACGCTGGTCATTGTTCAAGATCGCTGAATTTATTTTAACCAAGCTTTTTTCCCGTTGGTCCTTGCGGCTGAGTAATTTTTCGTACTCATCGCTTAGTACTTCTTTCGCCCGGGATAAATTATGAGTTTTGGTTAAAATCTTCGGCTCGATAGTATCAAGCGTACTGATAATATCAGCGTAGGCATTGAGTTGGTCGCTGCGAGCTTGATTGAAGTAGTCGTAATAGGCCAGTACCCGACTTATTTTTTCAGGTTGTTCCTGATTGAGCAGTACTTTGATTTTCTTTTGTTGGCCTACTTGGTAGGCTGCAATAATCTGCTGCTTAATATATTTTTGTTGCTTCTGCTTGTCAGCTTTTAGTTGCTTGCGTTGTTTTTGAAGTGATGACAGTTCAGCTTGCTCTTTGTGAAGTTGTTGCTGGATTGATCTGACTCTTCTTTGGATTGCGCCAATATCGACCTCTGATTTTTGCAGCGTATTCTGTAGTTCCGAGCGGCGCGTCTTGAACTGACCTAGGAGTATGCGTAACTTCTTTACCTCCGTACTTATTTGCTGCAGTTGCTGGCGGGTTTCGGTCTCCTCGTCGGCCAGAGCGATTGTCGAAAACCCAAGGATCGATGAAACAACGGCAAATAGCAGCAATTTTATAAGCAAGTCACACTGAGCCATACTGCCGTTCATCGCTTGAAATCTCCGAAAAAATTAATGCAGAGGTACGTCGGCTTAGTCAAGATTCAGCAATGGCTGGCCAGTCATCTGCGCCGGCTGAGGGATGCCCATCAATGCCAGCAGGGTCGGAGCGACATCGGCTAATTTTCCGCCGCTTTCTTTTACCGTGACTGCTTTGTCGCCGACGTAAATAAGAGGAACCAGTTCGGTGGTATGTTGAGTGTGTGCCTGGCCAGACTGATAGTCCTGCATTTGTTCGCAGTTCCCGTGATCTGCTGTGATTAGACAGTCACCACCTGCGTCTAAGATCGCATTGGTAACGCGGCGAAGACTTTCATCAATAGCCTCTGCAGCTTTTACCGCAGCTTCGTAGATACCTGTGTGTCCTACCATATCACCATTGGCATAATTACAAATGATGGTGTCGTACTGCCCGCCTTTTATTGCTGCAACCAGTTTGTCGGTCACTTCCGGTGCGCTCATTTCGGGTTTTAGATCATAGGTGATTACATCCGGCGACGGTATGAGTTCTCGCTCTTCACCTTCAAAGGGTTGTTCGCGGCCGCCGCTGAAGAAAAAGGTTACGTGTGCGTATTTTTCTGTTTCGGCAATACGAAGCTGTTTCTTTCCGGCTTTTTCGATGAGCTCTCCAAAGCTATTATGAATTTTTTCCGCGGGAAATGCGCAGGCAGCAGCGATGTCGGATGCATATTCAGTGGTCATTACAAAGCTAGCAAGTTCTGGGGTTTTATCGCGCTTAAACCCAGAGAAATCTTTATCGACAAATGCACGGCTAATTTCTCGAGCCCTGTCAGCCCTGAAATTCATAAAAATAACACTGTCACCATCCTCGATAGCGGCGCTGCTTTCGCCTTCTTTTTTTATGATGGTGGTGCTTACAAACTCATCGTTTTCGTCCCGCAGATAGGCCGCTTCTAAGCCGTCTACGGCAGTATTGTAGTGGTAATCTGCCCGTTCTTCGGTCAGCAGTCGATAAGCCGACTGCACCCGGTCCCAGCGATTGTCCCTGTCCATGGCATAGAAACGGCCCACTAGTGAGGCAATGCGACCGCAACCAAGACTGGAGAACTGCTCAGAAAGTGTTTGCAGAGAATTCTTTGCGCTTCTTGGCGGCGTATCTCGACCGTCCAAAAAAGCATGCACATAAACTTTTTTTGCGCCTCGCTTAGCCGCCATATCGACCATAGCGTAAATATGCTTTTCGTGGCTATGAACTCCGCCGGGGGAGAGTAGGCCCAACAGGTGTATCGCTCTGTCATTAGCGATAGCCTGATCGATGGCATTGATATAAGCCGGGTTGGCGGTAAACTCGCCCTCCTCGATAGCTTTGTCTATTTTGCTGATGTTTTGGTAAACAATTCTTCCTGCCCCGAGACTCATGTGGCCCACTTCAGAATTTCCCATCTGGCCTTCTGGCAAGCCCACATTTCTGCCTGAACTGGATATCAATGTTCGAGGCGCAGTCGCCCAAAGTTTGTCCCACGTTGGTGTGTTAGCGTTGGCGATTGCATTGTCGCGAGGATCTTCGCGATAGCCCCAGCCGTCCAAAATGACTAAAACCGTGGGTTTACGGGGTGCGCTTGTTGGCATATCGGCAGGCATCTTTGGCTATTAATTAATATTGGTGGTTAAGTAATAAATGAATTCTACCGCTTCCTGAAGTCCATGACCATTTTACCCGTGAGAATTGTTAGCTTCATGTGTATACTTGCGCCTCGATTTGCTAAGCCCGCTGATTCTAGTGGGGTTCATATGAGGTGTAACAGGGGCTATGGCTCTTTTTTTACAATTTTTATCGGAGCAGTGGATACTGGCTTCGGCACTAATCGTTTGCGGGATTTTGTTATTTCGACACGAATCAAGCAAGGGTGGACCCACGCTGTCCCCTCAGCAGGTGATTAACCTGGTGAATCAACAACAAGCGGTGGTTGTAGACCTTAGAGATGCGGCAGAGTTTGGGCAGGGTCATATCGTAGACGCGATTAATATCCCCCACGCCAAATGGGCGGAACGCAAGGTCGAGGTCAACAGCTTTAAGGATCGCCCGATTGTCTTGGTGTGTAAGATGGGCCAGCACGGCGGTGCCATAGGCAAACAACTTGTCGCAGATGGATTCCAGCAAGTGTCTCGGCTCAGCGGTGGAATTACTGAGTGGCAAAGCCAGCAGTTGCCGCTGGTCACAAAATAAACTCCCGCTTAAAGAGAAGAGCTTTTTACCATGGCTGACGTACAGATTTATACCACCCGGTTTTGTCCTTTTTGTATACGGGCAAAGCAGCTGCTTGACAAAAAAAATGTGCCTTACAATGAAATTAGCGTGGATGGCCGGCCGGAATTGCGTTCTGAAATGAACAGCCGCAGTGGTCGTCATACTGTCCCTCAAATATGGATTGGCGACCAGCATATTGGCGGTAATGATGAGTTGTGGGCACTGGATCGCAATGGTAATCTCGATGACCTCCTGGGTGCTTGAGTATATATAACCATTTGATTTTTAAGTAAATTTAATACATTTATGATGATTTGAGGAACAGCAATGGCCGAGAATGAAGAAGTACAACAGCAGTTTGGTGTGCAGCGTATATTTGTAAAAGATGCCTCGTTTGAGTCGCCCATGGGGCTGGCGGTATTCGGCAGACCTTGGCAGCCCAAAGTTAACGTCGACATGAATACTAAAAGCGAAAAGGTCTCCGACGACAGTTTTGAGGTTGTGTTGACCGTAACAGTCACGGCTAATCTCGAAGAGGAGGCGGCGTTGTTGATTGAGGTTCAGCAGGCAGGCGTTTTTCTGATAAAAGGGCTAGAGCAAGAAAACCTTCGGCAGGCTTTGGGTATTATGGCCCCCAGTTTATTGTTTCCTTATCTCCGCGAAACAATCGATAGTCTGGCGGTCAAAGGGGGTTTTCCTCCGATCAGCCTGCAGCCAATTAATTTTGAAGCACTGTATCGACAGGCGGCCCAGCAAGCGGCTCAGCAACAACAAGGTTCAGAGTCTGTCAATTAGGGTTGGTGTGTCTGCTTAGGGTGAGGGCTGTTTACGGTGTTTGTCGCTTCATAACGATATGAGGCAGAAATCCCGAGTTGAGCAAGGTCATTTACTCTTGCAGCTGCAGTCTTGGTGATAATGGAGTTCTCTTCACTATGTTTCATATTGCTCTCTATGAGCCTCGCATAGCTCCTAACACCGGAAACATTATTCGGTTGTGTGCAAATAATGGCTGTCATTTGCACATTATTGAGCCTATGGGCTTTGATTTTGAAGATAAAAAACTGCGCCGTGCCGGGTTAGACTATAGCGATCTTGCTCATGTAACCCGATATCCCGATTATGCTGTTTTTGCCGAACAGATGAATGGCCGGCGCATACTCGCCTGCACAACCAAGGGCAGTCGCCACTATGACCAGATGGATTATCAAAAAGGTGACGTATTGTTGTTTGGATCAGAGACAGCGGGTCTTCCCGCGGAGCTTCGCGACAGTTTTCCGGCTGACAATCTATTAAAAATCCCGATGCATCCAACCAGTCGGAGCTTGAATCTGTCCAATTCAGTGGCCATTATTACGTATGAGGCTTGGCGGCAGCTAGGCTTTAGTGGCGGCAGTTGAGCAGTTTGTGATCAACCCTATCGTTATAAGTCTGGAGCTACAATTAGTGTTCTTACTCACGCCAGCATTCTTCTGTGATGGATGTCCTTCAGCACGGTAGTGAGTTATGGACTGACAAGCGCGCCCCCAATATTATTGGCGTTATGCGTTTGCGTCATCGTCACTCGAAGGCGATTTAATACCGATTTTATTTTTTCCCGTTCCTGTGAATATGGGCTATAATTCTCTAATTAAAGCAAACACTTACAAATTTTAAGGGTTGTAATACATTAAGTTGTAATTTTTGTGTGTGTTCATATTTTCCTCAATTACTCCATGTGGTTCGCACGACGGTATCGATTGATGAAGCGACACAGTGACATGAATAGTTAAGGAAGAGGCGCAGGTGTTAATGGCGACAACAATTCTATCGATGGCAAAAGGCTTATTTGGTGCTGTGTTGCCCGGTCGAAATAGAGCAAGATCCGGTCGCGTTGGTCTGGCTCTCGGCCCTGATGGTTTGGCGGTTGCCATGGTTGGCGCGGCTGGCGAGGTGTCTTTTTGCCAATTTTACGAGCCCAGCGGCGACATCGGTGGTTTAGTCAAATCAGTAGTCAAAGAACATAATTGGGAGCATCTACCCTGCAGCGTCGTTCTTCACCCTGCTTATTACCATTTGTTTTTAACGGAAAGCCCGGTGGTAAATGATGCCGAGATGACCTCGGCAGTACGCTGGCAAGTGAAAGAATTACTTGATTTTCCGTTGAGCGAGGCGGCGATTGAACATTTTTTATTGCCAGACGACGCTTATCGCGGCAGAAAAAAAATGCTCTATGCCTCTGCTTTGAGAAAGACTGCGCTAGAAAGCTTAATAGAGCCTTTTGTCGATAGCGGTTTAGATATTGACTGTGTTGAAATAGCCGAACTGGCCGTTCATAACATTATTTCACGTTTGCCTGTTGAGGGCGGTGGGATAGCGATGGTGCAACTTCACGATGGCGAAGGTTTTATCAACCTAGTTGAAGATGGATCGTTGTACCTGACTCGCCGTTTGGATATCGGGTTAGAGAGGTTTCGCCCAGGTGGTGATAATACCGAATTTTTAGACGCCTTGTTTTTAGAAATACAGCGGTCGCTCGATTTTTACGAAGGCCAGTTGGGTAAAGGCATTATCAATCGACTCTTCTACTCCCCCGGAATTGCGGACACAGCCGCTATAGGCGACTTTTTATCATCTCAGCTGGGGCTTAATGTAAGCCCGCTAAATGTAGTTGATTTGAACATTTGTACAGCAACATCCAGTGAGCATCTATCGCACAGCACTGCTGCTATTGGTGCTGCGCTGGGCCCTTATGCATCGGAGGGCGTCAGCAGTGCAGCATCTTAATCTATACACCCAATTAGATCGCCCGGTTGAGCCGCCATATTCATTCCGTCAGATGATCGCTATTGTGGCAATTATTTTCATCGTCATGTTGGTCGCTACCGTCTGGGTGACTGTTGACAAAAACAGTCAATCCTCTCTGCTTAAGCCGCTGCTTCAACAAGAGCAATTACTCAGTGGTGAGTTGGAACAGTTGCGCGCAGAAATGACTCGGTCGAAAAACGATAAAACACTCGACAATAGTATTGCCGAGCTGAATAACGACGTGTTGTTTAGGCGGCGGCTACTCGAAGAGTTAGACCCGGCGGGGGCAGACCTCGGCGAAGGTTTCTCAGAGCACTTGCAGGGGCTAGCTCGTCAGTCTGTTGATGGTCTCTGGCTCACCAATATTCTGTTACAGGAAGGCGGTTTGTATTTATCGTTATCCGGTCGGGCGACGTCACCCGAATTGGTACCGCGATTTTTAAAGAATTTGGCGGAAGAACCTATTTATCAGGGTCATTCTTTTCGCATATTTAAAATTAATTCTCCTGACGACGGCGGCAAGATATTAGATTTTGAAATTAAGGCGAGAGGGCTCGATGAGTGAGCATCTTTGTCTTTACACAACAAACAGAATCAGAATGATATGAACGAAAAATTTGCGGAATGGAAATCTAAGTTTGATGTACTGGCTCAGCGAGAGCGAATCCTGTTGCTGGTATGTGCCGCTGTCGTGACCATCATGCTCATGCAGGTTGTACTGCTCGATCCGTTGTTAGGGACATCTAAAAAAATTAGCAGCAGAGCTGCCGAGGCTTCGGGAAAGATCAGTCGATATCAGGCAGAGAAGCAGGTCGTTGAAGCTCAGTTAGGTGTGGGGGTAGAGGGGGCTAAAAAAGAACAGTTGGAACGACTTGAATCCGAATTGGATGATCTCAACGAAGAAATCGAAGATTCAGTCCAGGGGATGATCCCGCCTCGGCTTATGCCCGAAGTGCTGGAAAAAGTATTACTTGAAAGTCAGGGTTTAAAATTATTGAGTTTGGAAAATCAGCCGGTAGTGGCAGTGCTTGATGATGTTGGGCCATGGACGAACTCACAACCCCTATATAATCACTATGTCGTGCTGAAGATAAGTGGGGACTACATGGCAGTGATCGGTTTTTTCGATAGGCTTGCGCTTTTACCGTGGAAATTTTATTGGGACGAATTGAGTTATCAGGTTGATGAGTATCCCAATGCGACGGTGTCATTGAGGGTTCGCACGGTCAGTATGTCTGAGGAGTGGATAGGTGTTTAATAGCCACAAAATGATGAGTACCCCCCGGCTAATGATGGCTTTGATTTTCGTTATGATTTGCTCCGGTGCGGCTGCACTCAATGACCCCACGCGTCCATCTGCCTACCGCTCGACCGAGAGCGTTCAATCGCTTCAGTTAGAAAGCGTACTGATAAGCGGTACTCGGAAAATCGCCGTTATTAGCGGCAAAGTAGTCACTGAGGGTGAGTCTGTGAAAGGCTTCGCGGTTGTAAAGATAAATAAAGACAGTGTGGAGGGCCAATCAAGAGGAAAAATTGTCACCTTAACATTGGATCATGCTGAAATTAGACGGAAAAATTAGATGCATTATTATCGATTAGTTATTGGTGTTTTCACGGCGTGTGTTCTTTCTTCATGCGCGATGACGCCCAGAGAGACGAGAGACAACTCGGCCTTAATTGCAATACAAGGCGAGCTGGCACAACTGAAGGCTGAGAATGAGTCGAGAAACACTGCGCCGCCAGCGCAGGTGGATGATGCCCTGCTGCCCTCGCTGAACTCCATAGCGGAGTCCGACGCCGCCGCCGAAGACCGATTTGATGTGGCCGTTAACGAGGTGAGTGCGAAGAGTTTCTTCATGGGCTTGGTAAAAGGCACAGAGTTTAACATGGTCGTGCATCCCGGCGTTGAAGGCGCGATTAGCCTTGACCTACAGAATGTCACTATTTCTGAAGTCATGGGTATTGTTAATGAAGTTTATGGCTACCCTTATAAAAAGCAGGGGAACCTTTATCAAATTCTTCCAGGCGGTTTGCGATCAGAAATTTTTCAGATCGATTATCTAAGTCTTAAGCGTGCCGGTACTTCTGAGACACAGGTTACCAGCGGTGAGGTGAGTTCAGCTAAGGGAAGCCGCGAACAAAGCAGTAATAGCAGTAGCGAGAGCAATAACCAGAGGGCTGGTAATCGTCAGGGTGGTGGCTCGGTTGGTGCGCGGATAATTACTGAAACTGACGCAGATTTCTGGGGTGAAATACAACAAACGCTTAAAGTCCTTGTCGGTACTGAAGAGGGCCGTCGAGTTATTGTAACACCGCAGGCTGGCATTATTATTGTACGAGCGATGCCAGCAGAAATTGACGCCGCGAGGGAATTTTTAAACCGTGCCGAAGTTATCATGCGCCGACAGGTCGTATTGGAAGCAAAAATCCTAGAGGTGGAACTCAACGATGGTTATCAAACGGGTATTCAATGGGAGTCAATGGGGGGGACCCTTAACGGTAATACTCTTGACTTCGGCGTATCGGGATCGTCCCCAGTAAGTAGCAATTCTGTTGGGGGTGCTTTTAGTGCTGTTTATGAATCGGTGGGGGACTTTTCCGGCGTAATAGAGTTGTTGGAAACGCAAGGTAGCGTGCAGGTTTTGTCGAGCCCGCGAATATCAACAGTTAATAATCAAAAGGCAGTCATTAAAGTTGGCACGGATGAGTTTTTTGTCACTGAGATATCCAATTCAACAACGACGTCAACGGGGGCGACAACGAGCAATCCAGAGATTGAATTAACACCATTCTTTTCGGGTATTGCACTCGATGTAACTCCTCAAATTAGTGACAACGATGAGATTATTCTTCATATACATCCATCCATTAGCGAAGTTCGAGATCAAACCAAAGTCATTACCTTAGGTGACCAAACTGTCGAGGTACCGCTGGCTCTGAGTACTATTCGGGAAACTGACAGTATTGTCTATGCGCGCAGTGGCCAGGTTGTTGTGCTTGGAGGGCTGATGCAAACGAAATCTGTCGACAATAATTCAGGAACCCCCGTTTTAGGTAACCTGCCGGGTGTGGGGCATTTGTTCAGTCAGCAGCGCAATAAAACGGTGAAGAACGAGTTAGTAATCCTCCTTCGTCCGGTAATTATGGGACCGTCAGGGTTGCCGGATTCGCTGGATACGTCGCGGTCACGTTTTGATGAGTTTCGTCGGGTGCTGGATAACTCCTACATGGCAGACGATGCTGCTCCAGATATTTAGAATATTGAGTTTTATAGGGTAATTGTATGTATACCGCGCATTTTAATTTAAAAGAGCAGCCGTTTGGGTTAACGCCTAATACGGCATTCTTTTTGAATGCGAAAGGCCACCGCGAGGCCTTAAATATGTTGCAGGTTGCCTTATCCAGTGGTGAAGGATTTATCAAAGTTGTTGGCGAAGTCGGTACCGGCAAAACCATGTTGTGCAGAAAGTTGCTGAATACTCTCGACAATGAGAGTTATTACACGGTCTATATTCCCAATCCATTGCTTAATCCCAATGCCCTGTATCGAGCAATTGCTGAAGAGTTGGGTATTAAATGTAAGACTCGCGACGGAATTAATGAATATCAAGCAGCCATTAATCAGCAGCTGTTTGAGCTCGTTGCCGAGGGCAAAAAAGTTGTACTGGTTATCGACGAAGCGCAGGCCATGCCTTCTAAATCATTAGAAGCGCTAAGGCTGATTTCAAACCTTGAAACAGAGACATCTAAACTTGTTCATATCGTGTTGTTTGGCCAGCCCGAGCTAGATCGGATGCTCGAGCATAGTAGCTTGCGTCAACTGCGCCAGCGAATTACATTTTCATATGATTTGTCAGCGCTGGATTATGACGGAACTCGTAATTATATAAATCATCGGTCAGCAACAGCGGGTTCTAATGGTGCTCCGCTATTCAGTGATAATGCGGTTGCGTTAGTGTTTCGTGCCAGTAAAGGTGTGCCTCGGTTAGTCAATATTCTCTGTCATAAATCATTAATGGTGGCTTATGGTAAAGGTCTTGCGCAAGTTGACAAAAAGCAGATGATGGCTGCGATACGCGATACACAGGGGTTAGAGGTAAACGGTAGACTAAAAGTGATTGGCTTGTGTCTTTCGTTCGTCGCGGTGACTATTGCGGTGGCGTTATTACTTGTGCTTCCCGGAGCAAGCGTGTGAGCATTGTTAACGATATGTTGAACGATCTCGAAAAGCGTCGAGGCGAGCAAGCCAAAAGCGCTGTTAATATCGATTGGATGGTCGGCGAAAAACAGGCGACGAAAAATAGGTATTTTAAGCCTCTGCTGTGGCTGGCTAGTGGCTTGGTCTTTCTTGCTATCGCTACCGGGGTTTGGCGCAATATCAATGCGGTCAATACAGAAGCAGTAGAGCACCTGAGTAACGCAGGGAATATCATTAAGGCAGCTGATAGTCCGATGACTGTGCAGCTCGCTGAAACTAGCGAGTCCAATGAAGAGCGGGCTCTTGCCGAATCAGAAGTTGCTAAGTCTATAGTGGCTAAACCTATAGTGGCTAAACCTATAGTAGCTAAACCTACAGTTTCTGAGTCCAGTGCCATTGTTAAAGCGTCGGTTCTGGCAAGTGAAGGTGTCACGTTAACGAATAGGCCGGCGCAAGTCACTGCTGATTCAGTTGCGGCCGTTGACGAAAAAATTTCGCAGCCGAACTCGTTGAGGCCAACAGAAAAATCTCGGTCGGTCGCGACCATGACGTCCCAGAATAAAGTGGCGAAAATAGTGAGAGCACCCACTCCTCGCTCTTTCGAGCAGCGTGATAGATCTGCGTTCAAAAAAGCAGAGGAATTGATTCGTGATAAACAATTAGCCGCCGCGGAACAAGTGCTTGTCAATGAGACAACCTCAAACCCGCAAGCGGTTCGCTCGGGAACTGCACTCTCTTCTTTGTTGATGGCTCAGCGAAGATTTGAAGAGGCGCAGGAATTACTGGTGTATCTGCTGAGAGAGAATCCCGATTCCATAGAGCTTATTAAGACTCAGGCACGCTTGTTTTTAGTGACGATTAAGCCTCGTAAGGCAATGGACTTGTTGATGAAGTTTAGTCCGCCGATGAGCGCTCATTCTGATTATTACGAGCTATTAGGTTTAAGCGCCCGCCAAGAGCAGCAGTACGAACTATCGGTTCAAGCCTACAAAGGTTTACTGAGATACAACGCTTCTCGGGGCGATTGGTGGGTGGGAATGGCGATTGCTTTGGATATGCAGGGGGAAATAAAAGCAGCAAGGAGTGCGTATCGTTCAGCGCTAAGGTCGAAGAAAATTGCGCCAACGCTACGCGATTATGCGCAGCAGCGATTGTCGGCGTTGTAACGTAGAAGTACGTTACTTGTTAGTGCTTGCAGTAAAAATATATCGAGACCAAGGGTGAGTTGTAGTGGCTAAATCAGGACAAAAAAGATTACGCTTAGGGGATATGTTGATTCAAAATCAGCTGATCACCGATGAGCAGTTAAGTGCGGCGTTGACGTCACAAAAAGCGACTGGGAAAAAGCTTGGTCGTGCACTGATTGACCTTGGTTTAGTCGAAGAAGATACCATGCTTGAGTTGCTGTCTCAGCAATTAGAGGTTCCCTTTATTCAGTTGCGTAATTACGACGTTGACCGGCAAGCGGCCAAACGATTGTCAGAAACCTATGCCCGTCGATTTCGGGCATTAGTTTTGGCGGAGAACAACGGCACTTTAGTGGTTGGTATGGCAGATCCAACCGATATCTATGGATTTGATGAACTATCCAGAATATTACATCACCCCCTATCGCTGGCAGTCGTCAGGGAGTCAGAATTACTTGATCAGTTAGATATGCTCTATCGCCGGACAAGCGAGATAGCATCGCTCGCCGAAGAGCTAAGTGTTGAGCTGGGTGACCAATCTAGTGATATGGAGTTTCTGGACGTAACAGATTCAGAAGATGCACCGGTTGTTAAATTGTTGCAGTCCATTTTTGAAGACGCCGTACAGGTAATGGCCTCAGATATTCATATTGAGCCCGATGAAAAAGTACTTCGAATCCGTCAACGCATTGATGGGGTGTTACAAGAGCAGGTGATGAACGAGAAGAAGATAGCGTCGGCGGTAGTACTAAAGCTCAAGCTGATGTCAGGTCTAAATATTTCGGAAAAACGCCGGCCTCAAGACGGTCGATTTCGGATTGCGATAAAAAACCGGCCCATTGATGTTCGTATCTCTACGCTGCCCGCTCAGCATGGCGAGTCAGTAGTGATGAGGTTATTGGATCAGAGTGGCGGTATCGGAGATCTCTCTGGCGTTGGTATGCCTTTGGCTATGCTGGATAAATTCCGTCGCCAGATTCATCGGCCATATGGCTTGGTTTTGGTCACCGGTCCAACCGGTAGCGGTAAAACGACAACATTATATGGTGCTTTGCAAGAGCTTAACTCTCCCGAAAAAAAGATTATCACCGTTGAAGACCCGATCGAGTATACCTTGTCTCGAGTCACTCAGGTCCAGGTTCAAGACAATATCGGCTTTGATTTTGGCACAGTTTTACGTTCTTCGTTACGACAGGATCCGGACATTCTGTTAGTGGGTGAAATTCGAGATCAAGAGACAGCAGAGATTGCTGTGCGCGCTTCATTGACGGGTCATTTGGTGTTGTCGACCTTGCACACTAATGACGCGATCACCAGTGCGATGCGGCTGATTGATGTTGGGCTTGAGGGTTACCTAGTTGCCAATTCGCTACGCGCGGTTATCGCACAGCGATTGGTGCGGCGTATCTGTGCAAATTGTAAAATTGCTCATGAGCCGAGCGAACAGGAAAATATTTGGTTGCGGTCGATTAATGAGAGTTTCAACCTCGACACAACCACGCTGTTTCGCGGTGAAGGGTGTTCGCAGTGTAATAATACCGGTTATCGCGGGCGCATTGGCGTGTTTGAATACTTAGAAATAGACGCATCACTGGCGGATGCATTACGGATGGCGGACCCTCTTGTATTCGGTCAAGCAGCTAGACGGCAGAAGGGATTTCGTACACTGAGTGCCTGTGCTTTAGATTTTGCCAGTGATGGTGTTACCACGATTGAAGAGGTTTTTAGAATTACCGAGCAGTTGGCCGAAGAGCATTTGGAAAGTTTATCGCTGTCGGAGGGCGCGTAAGCGATGGCCAGTTATAGCTACAGTGGACGCGACAAGGGCGGCGCGCTGGTGTCCAGTGTTGTTGACGGTAAGTCGGTAGACCATATTGCTGACTTGCTTATTGACCGTGGTATTACACGATCGCTATTGAGAAGGTCACAGAGCCCGAAACGTTTGAATTCTGTTTTTTTTCAGAAAAAAGATATCACTAGAAGAACTCACAATGTTTGCTCGCCAGCTATATAGCCTAATCAAAGCGGGGGTTGTTTTGAATAGGGCCATAAGAGGTTTGGCGGAATCAACCAACAATACTCGTTTTCGTAACGTATTAATGGAGGTCGAGGCCAGCTTGAGTTCCGGTGTCAATTTGTCAACATCACTGGCGAAACATGGCGATGTATTCGACTCGATGTTTGTTAATATTGTTAGTGTGGGAGAGAATTCTGGCCGATTAGAATCGGCGTTTCATCAACTGTACGCTTATTTAGAGTTGGAGAAAGATACCCGGAGAAGAATATCTACCGCGACTCGTTACCCGATGTTTGTACTGATCGCGTTAGGTATCGCCATTGTTGTGCTCAATATCTTTGTTATTCCTGTGTTTGCCGATCTTTTTTCACAGTTTGGTGCAGACCTTCCCTGGGCAACAAAAATTCTCATCGGTACATCCAGTTTTTTTGTTAACCACTGGATGCTGGTGTTTTTGTTGCTGGCAACTGTTATTTTTGGTATTCGTTATTATGGCAGTACAACGTCGGGTATGTTGCAATGGGATTGGATGAAATTGAGAGTTCCATATATTGGCTCAATTTTGGAGAGATCCACACTGTCGCGATTCAGTCGCAGTTTTTCGATGATGCTTAAATCTGGAGTGCCATTGATTAAAGCACTTGAATTGTCTTCGATGTCGGTAGGCAACAGTTATGTGGCAAAAAATATTGGCGGGATGAGGAACAGCATTCAGCGGGGGGAAAGTCTGCTCCGCAGCGCTGTGCAGAGTAAAATGTTTACGCCATTAGTTTTACAAATGCTGCAGGTCGGTGAAGAGACCGGGCGGGTTGACGAAATGTTGGATGAAGTTGCGGAATTTTATGAGCAAGAAGTCGACTATGATCTAAAAAATCTTGCCAGTTATATAGAACCGGTACTCATCAGCTGTATCGCAGGCGTAGTGATGATTTTGGCATTGGGGATATTCCTGCCGATGTGGGACATGATGAGCGTAATGCAGGGCTAAATGTTGAACTTAGTTCACATTTTTTTGGTATTTTTAGGCATATGACCTGCGGGTTTGGAATTTCTGACTATACTGGAATGCATGGCTATCGAGACGGTGAGAAAAATTAGCGGTTTTATGCCGGTGCAGGGATGGAATCTGAAAATTTCCTTAAGGTTTAATCCGACAATACGAGTTGTCGTTGTGTTATGGGAATTTTTTCAAGGAGAATGGCGGCACGGGTAACTGCCTAGGTAATTGGTAGCAATAGCAAGTGTTTGGTGAGCGGTGCGCCTTTATGTTGTTCGTGAATGGCGAAGAAGATCCAATCAACAGAAACTTAAATTAAAATCTGGCGGCAGGACAAGGTCAGGTTAACGTACGATAACAACTTAACTGTTCTAAATGGGGTGTGTGATGAAAAAGCAACAATCGGGTTTTACATTAATCGAACTGGTCGCGGTCATTGTACTGCTGGGTATTCTGGCGGTCACCGCATTGCCACGGTTCATAGATTTACAAACAGACGCCCGCATAGCTACGGTTCAGGGCGTTAGCGCGGCTCTGGAGGGTGCCGGCTCTCAGGTTTACGCCAAGGCAATTATTGGTAGCGTTGATAATTTAGCGGGAGGTAATGCCAATGCAAAGGTTGTTATAAACGGTGTCGATACACTGACCGCTTATGGCTACCCTACATTTGACGCAATGGAATCTTTGGTGCAACTTGATGCTGAGTTTGTCAAGGCCGAGACGGACCCTGCAGTTGTTTTTGGTTATGACCGTTTGGGTACTGGCGCAATTGTAGCCGGTGGTTGTTACGCCCAATATACTGAAGCTACAACCACCGGGTCAGGTGCCACGGCAGTCTTGATTGCGCCGATTGTCACCGTTGTAACTACGGGCTGCTAGCTTCAGCTCTAGTGAGTCATAACAAGAACGGCAACACTAAAACCCCGATGATTCGTCATCGGGGTTTTACGTTAGTAGAGATGATCGCAGTGATTATTCTGCTGTCTATCCTCACCGTCTCAATTATCCCCCGTTTTACCAGTCGCGACGGATTTGCTGAATATGCGGTCCGTGATCAATTGATGTCGGCGTTTCGGCTGTCGCAACAGCGTGCTATGTACGATGGCAGTGGTAACTGTTACCGGCTTAATATTGATGCCACGGGATTTGGCTCGCAGCGGCAAGGTGTTTATTTTGGTCCGGTTGGCGAAATCGAGTTTAGTGGTGACTATGGCGGCATTGCCATAAGCCCCGCTGCCGCCATTTATTTTGATGGTTTAGGCAACACCTTTAGCGGTGACTGTGGTGGTACACCACTGACCGACATGACAACTTTAACCATCCTACCTTCCGGGATACAGCTTGGCATTTATTCGGTTGGTTACGTCAAGGCGCTTTAAAATGGTGTTACAGGCACCGACAAAAAACAGTGGTTTTACGCTGATTGAATTGATTGTGGGTATTGTCATCATGGCGATTGCACTGACTTTCATGACCAATGTTTTCTTTTCTAATCCGGGTCGCAGCGTTGAGCCGATGATGCAAATCAGGGCCATCGAATTTGGACAGGCTTTGATGGACGAGATTCTATCGAAAAAATTTGATGATACAACGCCCATGGGCGGTGTTCCCGCATGTGTCGCCTGTACGGCCAGTGGAAACTTTGGCAGTGAGGCGGAGTCTCGAAGTAGCTATGACGATGTCGACGACTACCACGACAGTTGTGGTGCGCCGGTTCCGCTGACCGATGGGCTGGGTGTTGGCGTGAGTAATTTTATGGGTTACACCATGGAGGTTTGTGTGAGTTACGATGGTAACTATGACGGTGTAGCGGACAATAATATTAATGCTAAGTTGATCACGATAAAGCTCTATTTGCCCTCAGGCGCGGGTATTGGCGCTGCGCCGGTAACATTGAGTAGCTACCGGGGAAACTTCTAATGGTCTTGGTGGCGAGTAAACAGCGGGGCTTTACTCTAGTTGAGTTGGTTACGGTGATTGTGCTGTTGGGTATTGTTGCACTTGCGAGCACCCAGTTTATTGGCCAGGGGATGAATATTTTTGTCGACACCTCTCGTCGTGATAGTCTGCAACAAGAAGGTCGTTTTGTTGTCGAGCGAATCACCCGTGAGGTGCGCAACGCCCTGCCTGGCAGCGTAAGGACGTCGGGTGATTGCTTGGAGTTCATTCCTGTCGTTGCAGGCTCCGGCCATATTGACACAATAAGTGGTGGCAGTATTGCCAGTTTTCGCGCGGCGAACTTTAGTTTCCCAAATTGTGCCAGTGGTTCAAATTGCGATTTTTCTGGGCAAGGTTATCGAGTTGCTGTTTACACCGTTGACAGCGCCAGTGTTTATCCCCTGGCGCCGCCTCAAATTGCAGACCTTGACAGTATAGCGCGGTGCTAGCGTAGAGTCGTACACTGGACGCCGCTGCCCCCGGGCATCTATTTGCCAGGGAGTCTCCACAACGGCGTTTTTATCTCATAAAAGATAGGGTTAGTTTTTGCGCGGTTGATGGAGCATTAACGCGTCATTCGTCTTATACCTCAGCGGGAAGTCTGCAGCCGTCGCCGCCTACTGGAGGTAATGCCAGTCTACTGTCAGAATCTATTCGAGTTATTGATAGCGGTGTTTCTCCGGCGGTAGCAATTACCGTCTTCGATTTCACTGCAGGTACACTTCAGCGCGCCGGTGCGGTTCATATGAATTTACATTTCTTAAATGCGAAAGCGTCAGATGAATGGGTTCGCTTTAGTCAGGAAGTTTTGATGAGGCATGCGCCGTGATGTGGATTGGGTGCGCAGTCATAGCTTGTGATCCCACAAGCGGCATACACGGATGTCAAGTAAAGTGATGATTGCCAGTGGCAAACAGCAGGGTTTCTCCATAGTTTTCGCTATCTTTGTTTTGGTTGTGCTTAGTCTATTAGCTACTGCTATGTTCAACATTATGGCGGCGGGTTCTGATACAGTCGCCAGGCAAGTATTGTCGGCGCGGGCGTTATTTGCAGCTGAGAGTGGTGCTCAGCGTCAACTCAATGCCATTTTTCCTCCCGGTGCTAGCGCCTCAGTTACAGCAAGCTGTGCTGGGTCGGCCGGCTCTCCCAGAACTAACACATTCGTCATGGGAGGATTAATTGGCTGTAGCGATGTAATTGTCGTTTGTGATTATGTTTTGATCGATGCGGTCAACTATTTTTCTCTAACTAGCACCGGGCGTTGTGGGCCCGCTGATGATAGCGCGGTCCGGGCTATCGAAGTGCGGGCAAAATAGCAGTTAACTTTCCGTGCTGTCGATTATTGTCGTGTTCATCCCCAGTTCGTTCATTTTTCGAGTTAATGTATTTCGGCCCCACCCTAGCAATACCGCGGCATCGCGTTTTCTTCCGTGGGTATGTTTTAGAGCGGTATCAATCATGAGTTTTTCAAAAATGGGTATTGCGGTGTCGAGAATGTTGCTTTTACCGAGGCTGAGCTCCTGGTCTGCCCAGCGGCGTAAGTTATCTTGCCAGTTGCCATCGTCAGTGCCGCCATCAGCGATGGTCTGGTCGAGCAGCTCAGGCGGTAAATCTTCAAGATGTATTTCGCGTCCTGCAGCCATAACGGTGATCCAGCGACAGGTGTTTTCCAGTTGTCGGACATTGCCGGGCCAATCCAGTTTTGACAGGTAGTGCTCGCTCTCCGGTGTTAGTAACTTGGTTTCGGTATTAAGTTCTTCTGAGGCTTTAAGCAAAAAATGTTGCATCAGTTTAGGTAAGTCTTCACGACGGTTGCGAAGGCTGGGTATATGAATACGTATAACATTAAGGCGATGAAATAAATCTTCTCTAAACCGACCTTCCTTCACTAGTGATTCAAGGTTTTGATGGGTTGCCGCGATGATACGGACATCGACTTTGATAGAAACGTGGCCGCCGACCCGATAAAACTCACCGTCGGCCAAAACACGAAGTAAGCGGGTTTGCGTTTCTGAGGGCATGTCACCTATTTCATCCAGAAAAAGCGTGCCACCATCGGCCTGTTCAAAGCGCCCGGGTCGTAGAGAGGTCGCACCAGTGAAGGCCCCTTTTTCGTGACCAAACAGCTCTGACTCCATCAGCTCACGGGGTATTGCCGCCATATTCAGGGCAATAAATCGTTGGCTCGAGCGAGGGCTATGTTTGTGCAAAGCGTGGGCCACGAGCTCTTTACCGGTGCCAGATTCGCCGTTAATTAAGACGGTAATGTTAGAGTGTGAAAGGCGGCCGATAGCGCGGAAGACTTCTTGCATTGCCGGTGCTTCACCAATGATTTCAGTGGAGCTGGAGTTTTCCTCTGGTTCAGTGCTATCAGCGGTTTTTTCGTTTGCGTGCAGGAGTGCGCGCTCTGTCATTGCGACTGCATCATCTATATCAAAGGGTTTGGGTAAATATTCAAACGCCCCCCCTTGATAGGAGGCGACGGCACTATCGAGGTCGGAGTGGGCGGTGGTGATGATAACGGGTAAGTCGGGATGAGTTTCGTTAATTTTTCCCAGTAGCTCTAGCCCGTCCATGCCAGGCATGCGAATGTCGCTGATAATGGCATCCGGCGTATTTTGACGAAGACTATTGAGTATAGTCTCTCCGCTATCGAATGTTTGGGTGGTAATCCCCGCCTGGTTAAGCGCCTTTTCCAGTACCCACCGTATCGAACGATCATCATCAACAATCCAGACTGTGTTGGCCGTACTCATTGCGTTCTCCATCAGTAATTTTCGAGTGGGATAAAGAGGGTAAATACAGTGCATCCCGGTTCACTATTACATTCAATCAATCCTTGGTGATGGGTGATAATTGACTGTGAAATAGATAATCCGAGTCCGGTACCGTTTGCGCGTCCGCTCACCATCGGTAGAAAAATCGCCTCTGCGATATCGGCGGGGATACCTGCGCCGTTATCAGTAATGTCGACCTTGCAGACAAGTCGATGGCGCTTTGGCCCGATGGTAAATTGTCTCACTGCCCGAGTTTTTAGTGTTATCGTCAGTGGGTCGGGATTGGTGTCTTGGCTCGAGAGAAGTGATTGCATGGCGTTGCGAACAATATTCAACAGTGCCTGAATCAGCCTTTCTTTGTCGCCATTGATCTCTGGCATGCTGGGGTCATAATCGCGAGCTATTTTTATGCGGCCTGCGGTTTCAGCGTCTATTAGGCTTTTTACGCGTTCCAAAACTTCGTGAATATTAACCGGGTGAATCTTCATTAGGTCGTGAGAGCCCAGCATTCGGTTCACTAGATTACTCAGGCGGTCGGCCTCTTCGATAATGATATTGGTATAATCGGTGAGATGTTCCTCTGGCAATTCTTTGGCTAACAGCTGCGCAGCTCCCCTCAAACCGCCGAGGGGATTTTTAATTTCATGAGCAAGTCCCCGAATTAACACCTGAGAATTTTGCTGGGAAGACAGCATGCCTTCCTCACGGCTGATACGTAATAGCCGGTCAAGGGGTTGCAGTTCCATAATCAACGCGGTGACAACATCACCGGTCAAAATGGGTGTTACGGCGCAGTCGACGGTGATTGTTCGCCCGTCGGCAAGTTGCAATTGAGTTTCTCGTTTAGTGAATGCACTGGTATTGTTGAGCGCGTCCCGCAAGATTTGCTGATCTTGCTCCTCCTCCTTGAAAAGCGTTGAAATGGGTTCCCCGATAACGCGACTACCGCTAATTTTCATCAGCGCCTCTGCACTGGAATTAATATACCGGACTGACAAATCAGGGTTCATCAGTAAAATTGCCGTCTGCAGGTTGTCCAGAATATCAGTGTGTAAGCTTACAGGCGCCATCAGGGTTTCCGTGGAGTTTGAAGATTTTGAGCGAGTAATGTGTGTTGATGACCTCTAACTCGGTCGGTTTGCCTCAGGTTAAATGCAATATCTAAACCATGTCTCTGTTTAGTAGGCTATTGGAATGAAAATATCCTCCAATGACCTAATATTGAGTATATTGGTGGGATCTTAATGGGTTCACCGCCGAGGTCACCAGCGGTTTGCGAAACATTATGCACCAATTAGGTTCGGTATTGCGACTGATATTGGTGCTAAAGGTCTAATTTGGTGCATTTTTTACTGTTGACCTAGGGCCGTAGCACCGCGCCCGTCGAGTGTTGATGCGGTCTGGTAGGTAGCGGCTAGCAGGCTTTAGGTGCTATTTTCTGCCGCTCGAGGAAGGGCGATAAGCAAAGACAGTAACCGCAGCGGACTCCGCGAGTGCGGTTCCTTTATCATCAATGAGTGTCACTTGTAGAGTATGGGGGCCGCGATTGATACTACTGACGTTAAACGATTCCCGCCCGCTGCTGTAAACTTCGCCGTCGATAGTTAATCGTAATTGATGCTCTCGGTTAAGCGCAGGGCTGATGTTGGTGGTTACCTTAAATCCTACCAAACCATTGGCGATTACACTGTCGTGGGCTGGGCTAGATATGCGGACAACATAGTCTTCGGCCTTCTCCGTAACGACCTCCAGCAGTGGTGGCACGTTGATTGCCTTAACCCTATTTGCCTGCGGTAGTTCGATTTTATTGGCGTTTGCAGCGGGTGTGTCACTGAAGGTCACATTCCCTTGGTCATCAGTAGATTTATAAACCTGCGCAATGCTGCTTGAATGGAACAATACGGTAAGCAAGCAAATTAGTAATCCGGTGAGATGTTTCATGTCCATATTCATTCGGCGTCTCCTGTTTGTACTGGCTATTTCTATTCACTTATCTTTACAGAGTTCTCTCTGCGATGAAAGTCTTTGACGTTGTCCTGTTTGAGAGTTGGTAGACAAGTTTGGTCTATGGATGGTCGAGGAAATGTTCTTGCTATTTTTTAATACTGTATTAATATACAGTATATCAACGGTGCAAAAGGTAGATCAGTTATGGCAGTAGTAGCGATTTGGAAATGTGATCGGGATGGTTCGATGTTTGAAGACAAGAAGCAGGCTGATGCCTACGATAAAATGTTGGAATTGGGTGAACAGTTTACAGCACTGTTAGAAAGCCAGATCGACGGTGTTGACGAGAAGTCTGCAGAGGCATTTGGCTTATTATTGGCTAATAACAAAGAGCTGATTATGCAGGCCTGTAAAGGTAAAACCGAGGCATTGGATCAATTGATAAAGCCGGGCTCGGTAACGGCTATCAATACCGTTAAGGCTGCGGTGAGTTAGCGATTGTTTAGGTTGCAACCACGCTTAGTTGGGAACAAATGTGGGCGGCACTGTCAGGTGTTTTTAAGGACGATAAACAGGGCTGAAAAGTCGTCGGCTATTAAGTAGAGTCATCAGTAAAATAGAAACAGTCGGCGTGTGGGGTTCTCAGATTACTGGTTAGCCCACACGCCGATGATGATTGGCTTTAATAGCCTTGTATAGTTGCGTAACGATCGCGATGGAATGAACTGTTGCCGAAGGCAGCTTCGCAAACGCGTGACCGCTTCATGAAGAAACCAATATCGTATTCATCAGTCATGCCAATGCCGCCATGCATTTGTATACTTTCGGCGCTGACCAAATTGAAGGTGTCGTTTAGGCGCGTTTTTGCCAAGCTGGCCAGTTCTGCAATATCATCAGGATCATCGAGTGCTGATAGTGCTTCCAGTACCACTGACTTTGACATTTCCACTTCGCAAAACATGACCGATGCGCGGTGTTGCAAACCCTGAAAAGAACCAATAGGAGAACCAAACTGCTCCCTTACTTTCAGGTATTCTACCGTGCGCTCGAAACATTCTTGAGTTCCGCCAAGCATCTCTGCCGACAACAAAATTCTGGCAACATCGAGTGTCCGGTCCAGTAAATCGGCGCCATTTCCCTCCGCGCCAAGTAATTCGCCGTTAGCGCCGTCAAAGCTTATGTTGGCAGCATTGCGCGAGTCAGTCATGATCGTTTTAGTCACGGTCACTCCGGCAGACTGACGATCAACGAGTAGCAAGGTTAAGCCGTCACGATCACCTGCATTGCCAGAAGTCCGAGCAACAACAATCAATTTGTCAGCAACATTGCCATCAATAACGAAGGTTTTTTTGCCGGTAACCTGATAGGTCGAGCCTGCTTTCTCGGCGCGGGTCGCTGCACCATAAGGGTTGTGATGCGCACTTTCTTCCACTGCCAATGCTAATAATAATTCGCCCTCAGCTACTTTCGGTAACAGCGCACTTTTTTGTTCGCCAGAGCCGCCGTCGGCAATCGCTGCTGCGCCAATAGCTGTTGATAATAATGGCGACGCTGTTAAGGTACGGCCGCATTCTTCCAGTACCACGCCCAAGCCTAGGAAACCAAATCCCAGACCGCCAAATTCCTCGGGAACGGTAATACCGGTCCAGCCGAGTTCAATCATTTGTTGCCAAGTTTGTTGATCAAAGCCGGCCTCGATTTTGTCATCTCTGAGCTGCCGAAATTGCGCTATCGGTGCGCTATTTGTGCAGAAATCTTTAGCCGAATCTCTCAGCATATTTTGTTCTTCATTTAGTACCAATGGCATAGCCTGGTTACTCCTCAATCTGGTTTAAATAGCCAATTGTTTAACCATGAAACACTGTTTCACGTCGGTTAACAGCTGACATCTATTTATCCGGTAAGCCTAATACGCGCTTGCTGATGATATTCATCTGAACTTCGTTGGTGCCGCCATAGATAGTCACAGCGCGATCTCGAAGCCAACCACGACATGCGTCCAGTTCTTTCTCAGTGAAGCTGTCGCCTTCCCAGCCAGCGCCGGCGGTACCGCGAAGCTCTGATTGCAGGGCCGAGCTTTCTTTGGAAATAGTTGAGCCCACCAGTTTAAAGATTGAGGTTGTCGCACCAGGTGCTTTACCCGATTTACTTTCCTCAAACACCCGCTTCACAGTCAGCTGCATAGACTTCTCAAGCATGGTCTGCTTAACGATCTTTTCACGGGCTTCTGAATCGGCAATTTTGCCATCAATCTCGCCAATGTACTCTTTAGCGGTAAGGGCATAAGGATTAGCAGGTTTACCTTTCTTTTTTGCTCGTGATGGTGCGGCGGAACGCTCATATTGCAGCAGACGCTTACCAACGGACCAGCCTTTATTGAGTTCGCTAACCAGATCTTCTTCCAGTGCGACCGCGTCGTCAAAAAAGGTTTCACAAAATGGCGATGAGCCAGAAATTAGGGGGATCGGCTTAATGGTCACGCCTGACTGATGCATATCCAAAAGAACAAAACTGATGCCGTCGTGTTTGGCAGCATTCGGATCGGTCCGTACTAGGGCAAACATCCAGTCGGCATGTTGAGCTCCGGACGTCCAGATCTTCTGGCCATTGAGCACAAATTTACCATCTTTGAGGACCGCCTTGGTTTGCAAGCTGGCGAGGTCAGAACCAGAGCCTGGCTCGCTGTAGCCCTGACACCAAGTGACTTCACCGGTGATAATTTTAGGGATATGGCGTTGTCGCTGTTCCTCGGTGCCGTATTCCATCAAGGTTGGCCCAATCATTGCCAGTCCCATGCCAGTAGCGCCAGGCAGTGCTTTTATAGCTGCCATTTCTTCCTGAAAAACTCGATGAGTATCGTAGTCCATACCGCCACCACCATAGGCCTTAGGCCATGTTGGCGCAGTCCACCCTTTGGCGGCCATACGATCACGCCATACGATAGCATCATCGGTGCTGTAGACCTCGTGGGCATCTTCAAAGTGAAACGGGTTGTTGCGCATGCTCTGTGGGCAGTTAGCTTCCAGCCACTCGCGTGTTTCTGCGCGGAAAGTATCCAGGTTCATCACTATACCTCTCAGGTTAGTTGTTCTTTCTATTCACGGTTATCAATAGTTTAAGCGTATGGAGAATAAAGACACCTTGCGGCAATGTCTAGAGGATAAAATGCCGGGCTCGATCAGCACCCAGCTGTCGCTAAGCTTTTGTAAGAGTCATAACAATCGGCAGCCTTGTCAGTATAATGATCTCGTCACTTTTTAGCGCGGTTCGCTGATTAGCGGGAAAATTCTATCATTACATAAATGTAAGATTCCCACGACATTGTTGATTGTATGTTGGCCTTATGGCGGTTACTTTATTCGCTCAATGACCAATAAAAAATACCTTTTACCTAATTAGTGAGACTCCGAGTATGACCGAAAAAATATGGGATACGGTGATTCAGCATGCGTTGGTATTCGATGGTAGCGGAGGTAAGCCGCAAACCCTAGACATCGCGCTAAAAGACGGAAAGGTGGTTGCTAAGGGCTCTGTTCTGGGTTCGGCACAGGCGTTGGAGGTGATTGACGGTGCTGGGCTGTGGCTGATGCCGGGTTTGTTGGATATTCACACCCATTTGGATTTAGAGGTGGATTTAGACCCAAGACTACCTGAGGCTGTTCGTCACGGCACAACCACGGTGCTCGTTGGAAATTGCAGTCTTGGCACCTGTTTTGGCGATCAGAGAGAAGGTGATCAGGATCCTATCGTCGATTGTTTTACCCGTGTCGAAAACATCCCGAAGGCAATATTGCGAAAATGTGTTGAGAAAGTGTCCTGGGATAATACCGGTGGTTATATGGATCACTTTGCGGATATTCCGCTGGGGCCCAACGTCGCAGCGTTTGTCCCCCATTCGATGTTACGTATCGAAGTGATGGGTTTACAGGCATCTGTCAGCCGAGCCCCTACCGAAGCCGAACTTACAACGATGTGTGATCTGTTGGCAGTTGCTCTTGATCAGGGTTATATGGGGCTCAGTACAGACGGCCTACCTTTTCATTATCTCTCCAACGACCCTAATACGGATAAGCGTATACCAACCCAGTTTGCCAGCTACCAAGAGATGAAACGACTGCTAAAGGTAGTCCGCGAACGCGATAAGGTGTGGCAGACCACGCCGATCATCGAAAAACGGATTGAAGCCTTTAAATATTTTTCCCTGACCAGTGGACGCTTGCACGGCAAATCACTTAAAACATCGGCCCTTTCGGCATTAGAATTTGCTCTTATGCCTAGAGGTTCGAATGCGTTTCTTGGTTTTGCGAAACTGATGAATTCGAAACTGTTTAAAGGTCAGATTCATTTCCAGGCACTGGGGACAAATTTTCGTATTTGGGCTGACGGCATTGTCAGCCCTTTGTACGAAGAGCTTGCATCAACCAGCGCACTGATTGCCAAGGAATACGATGATCGGGAGGGTCGCTTAGCGTTGCTGAATGACCCTGCTTGGGTTGAACTATTCAGGGATGATTGGCTTCGAGGTCGCAGTGGCTGGAATATGGCGCACCTGAAAACAAAGCTAGGTGCTCCTGACAGCCTAGTGATTCGAGAGTTTTACTTAATGATTTTTGATGGAGCGCCGGTTGTTGAGTGGAATGACGAGTCATTTCAGCAAGTGTTTGATCGATTACAGCGATTTCAGGCGGGTGACACACTGCAGGCACGAAGTGACGGCGAGCGTGACGCGTTGGAAAAATTCCCCAGCCCAATTGGCGATGACGCTGATTTTATGCTGCACATGATGCGTACTTACGACAAGGATTTTCGTTATTGGGTCGATGTCGCAAACGTCGGCAACCGCGCTACCCTGGATCTGCTGCTGCACGAGAACACGATGCCGGGCTTCAATGATTCGGGCGCGCATATCACTAACATGGCATTTTTTGACGGTAATCTTGGGGCACTAAAACGAGCTCAGCAGCGCGATGTTGCGACAGTGAGCCGGATGGTGCAAAGGTTAACATCGGAACCTGCTAAATTCTTTGGACTTGAGGTTGGTACTTTAGATATGGGCGCCCAGGCCGACATCGTGCTGATAGACCCAGATGCGCTTGCCGGCCATGAGTGTGATGCCAATCGGCAATTTGTCCACCGCGAGTTATTTAATCATAAGCAGATGGTTAATCGCTCTGATGGTGTGGTGAATCGTGTGCTCATTAACGGGACTACCGTGTGGCAAGGTGTTGATTTCAGTCAGGACTATGGGGCTAAGGCGTTAGGCAAGGCGCTACGAGCGGTCTAATTGCTATCGCCATGACCTATTTATAGCGATGATATTGCTAACCACTACATCCGATAGATTTGTTGTGAGTAATTAATGCCATTCTGGTAGTAAAAATCGGCATTCATTTTGTTGGCTTCACTGTTGTCCATTGTCCGTATCACTTTCCCGGGGGAGCCCGCGACAATTGAGTTGTCAGGGATGACGGTATTTTCTTTGACAATGGTATGGCCCGCGATGATGCAGTTCTTGCCGATTTTGACGCCGTCCATAATAGTGGCATTGATGCCAATAAGGCAGTTGTCACCAATACGTGCGCCGTGAATAGTGCAGTGATGGGTAATGGAGCAGTTGTCTCCGATAATGGTAGGTGAATTGTTGCCGATATGGATCATGACAAAGTCTTGAATATTGGTGCGACGGCCAATGCGAATTTCTAGTATCTCGGCGCGCATCACAACGTATGGCCAGACGGTCGACTCAGGGCCAATGGTAATTTTGCCGAAGAGCAAGGCTGACTCGTGAATAAATGTGGGGTTGTCGAGGATAACGTCCGGACCGGTAAATGGCATATGGTAATTCCCTAGTGAGTACAAAGAGCTCGTCGATGAAGTCAGTTATTGTATGGTGGCGAGAAAATAATAACAGTGGCATCGGTTTTACGCCAAGAGAGTTGTTGATGGTTTACGTCGTAACGGTCGATAGCGGAGGTCATTATGCGCCTGCTGACTGAAATCCAACACAAGAAACATGTGGTGTGGGATTGGAACGGAACTATTCTTGACGACGTTCAACATGCTGTGAATACCATGAACGTCCTGCTTGACGGTCATGACCTACCGTTAATAGACATTGTTACTTATCGTCAGATTTTTGAATTCCCTGTAAAAAAATATTACGACAAACTAGGCTTTGACTATTCTAAGCGTTCATTTGAACGTTTATGTGGCGATTTTATTGACTGTTTTATGGCGGAATTTGGCGACTGTCGGCCCTTCCATTCAATGCCGGCAATTTTGTCTTCGCTAAACACCAATGGTCAGGTCCAATCAGTCTTGTCAGCTACCGATCAAGTCAACCTCGATAAAATGGTCGATCATTTTGGTTTCGGTGATTACTTTGACTTTGTCTATGGGATTGACAACAAAATTGCGGCGTCTAAACTCCAAAGAGGTTTTGAGTTGCTACAAAATTCGCCGATACCTAGCAACGACACGGTATTGATTGGTGATACCCTTCATGATCTGGAGGTAGGTAAAGCGTTGGGAATAGATGTTGTTTTAGTGACCCATGGGCATCAGTGTCAGTCTATCCTTTGCCGTCGTCATGATACCGTTATTTCAATGTCTTGATCGTTTTTAACGTAGACATGAATGCTATGATAAGTAATAGCCGTGTTTTTAATGTCATAAAAAAAGTCGCTATATAAATTTTATCGCGGTATTTTCTGTCCAGAAAGGCAACACGATGACAAAATATATAACCCTTGGATTACTGCTTTTTTCACTGCCGATGTCGTGGTTTCTGACGGCTGAAAATCTTGTCACTGACACAAGTGCCAATGAAGAAAAAGCAAAAAAACTGATTCAACAAGTTGATGATATGTACCGTTCAACGGCGAGTCGCGCCACCATGACCATGCGTGTCCAGACGCCCAATTATGAACGTTCTATGACCATGGAGTCATATACGATCGGTGAAGAGAAAATGTTGATTCGGATTCTCGCCCCTAAAAAAGAGCGGGGAATTTCAACACTAAAACTTGATGAAGAAATGTGGAATTTTTTTCCGAAAATCAATAAAACCATCAAGGTGCCGCCGTCGATGATGATGGGGTCTTGGATGGGATCAGATTTTACCAATGACGACTTGGTAAAAGAAACCAGCTTAACCGATGACTATGCGCTATCACTGGATGAAAGTGGCGAAATATATGTAATTACCTTAATACCCCGAGCTCAGACAGTGACTGTCTGGGACAAAATCATTATTAAAATGAATAAAGAAAACTATACCCCGATCGAACAAGCTTTCTATGATGAGAAAAACCGAAAAGTTCGAGTAATGAGCTATCGTGAGCCGAAACAGTTTGGGGGTGTTATTTTGCCCTCGGTTCTAGAGATGGTGCCGCTCAACAAGAAGGGTCATAAAACACTCGTCTTATACGATAAGCTTGAACTCAATGCCGAAGGTGTAGAAGAAGATTTATTTACTCTGCGTTCATTAAAGCGAAGATTGCGCTAGGGGGAACTTGTGTTAGTCGCAAAACTCGCATTCAGGAATATATTCAGACAGCGTCGCCGATCACTGCTTACCGGCTTAAGTATGGGCGGGGGTTACATATTACTCGCTCTGACAATCTCATTGGTTGAAGGTTCTTATAATAACATCATCAACATCGTGACAACGGATCACACTGGCCATGTGCAGATTCATAAGGAAAATTATCTCGAACGGCCGGGAATTTTTAAGACACTTTCCCGGGGTTCAGGTATTGAAACTCTTCTTGCGAACGAGCCCAGTGTTCGTAGTTGGGCGCCACGGATCTATGGTGTTGGCCTCGGTTATGGCGATGAAAAAAGCGCGCCATTATCAATTGTTGGTATTGATCCTGTGATGGAAAGAAACACCACCAGCATTTTTGGAAAAGTCCGTGAGGGGAACTACTTTAGTGACCCAGTAAATAGTGACGGCTATTATTCCGTGATGATCGGATATGGTGTGGCCGACATGCTCAAATTATCAATTGGCGATGAGATTGTATTAATATCGAGCGGCGCAGATGGTTCTATTGCAAACGATATTTATCGTGTTGGCGCACTAGTAGGGTCTCGTGATTCATATGAAAAAATGACGGTTTATCTTCCTCTCGAGGCTGCCCAAGATTTTTTTTCAATGAAGGGTAAGGTTCATGAATATGCAGTGATGACCAGCCACCCCAGCGAAGCTTGGAAGTTAACGGCTGTGCTGTCGGCAATTATCGATGATCCGCTGGTTACTGTGTCACCTTGGCAGGTCGTGGAAGCGACCTTTTACAAGTCGATGGAAGCTGACAAACAGGGTAATAAAGTGACGATGGGTATCGTTGTATTCCTTATTTGTATTGGCGTGTTGAATACCGTTTTGATGTCTGTGCTCGAACGTACCAAAGAATTTGGCGTTATGTTGGCTGTGGGAACAAATCGCCTAATGGTTATGGCGATGATCATTTTGGAAATAGTGACGCTGGGATTGTTATCCTGCGCTATTGGGTTTTTGTTATCACTGCCACTGCTCTACTGGTTTACCCATGTTGGTATCACCATGCCTCAACCTATCGATATGGGAGGCGTTATTTATGACACGATGGTCGGTGAAATGGGTGCTGCAATTTTTATTATTCCAGTCGTTATTATCGTGGGCTCCGCCGCTGCTGTAAGTTTTATTCCGGCAATTCGAGCAGCCCTTATCACCCCTCTTGACGCTTTGTCAGACCGTTAGGAACTTGTTATGAACCTTATATTACGTTTGGCTTGGCGAAATATATTTCGAAACGGACGGCGCACCTTTCTGACTTGCCTGCTATTGGCTTGTTCTCTGATCGCATTAGTTCTGACTGATGGTGTAATGAGAGGAATGATGGACCTCATGGTCGAGACTACAACACGTACGTTTGCCGGTGAGGCACAGGCGCATAAAAAAGGCTTTCGTGATTCATTTGACGTCGATCTATATATCGAAGACATCAGCATTGTTGCCAATAAGCTGGAGGCTGATGTCGCCATTGAGGCTTATACAATTAGAACGATGTCGGGTGCAATGATGTCGTCGGCAGATAATATGGCGGGTGGTTTGCTGTGGGGTGTAGACGGTGAGCGCGAAGCGAAAGTAAGTAAACTAAAGGAAGCGCTTGTTGATGGCTCGTATTTGACGGGTAAAGACAATGAAATCCTTATCGGCGAAGAGCTGGCTGACCTATTGAGTGTTGAGCTAGGTGATCGAATTGTTGTGACGCTATCTCAAGTCGACGGCGGGGAGCTCTCGCAAGCGCTGTTTCGGCTTTCGGGTATTTTCAAGTTTGGAATGCGAGAGATCGACAGTTCAATGATTTTTATTAACTTGGCGCAAAGCCGTAAAATTCTCGGAATGGAGGCGGGCGCACATCAAGTCGCTTTCAACTTTGTTAATGCCAAAGACGCTGTCGACCCGGAGTCTGCAACCATCCGGTCATTATCAACAGGGGATATCGAAGCAGCAAGCTGGGTTGATCTTCAGCCACAAATGTCTGCCATGTTGGCTATGGTTGATTTTTCTTTGTTGATCGTTGGTGGGATTTTATTTCTCATTGCCTCTCTTGGAATTATCAATTCTATGTTTATGTCAATCTATGAGAGAATTTATGAGTTTGGGGTAGCGATGGCAATAGGCACGCGGCCGAGCCAAATGGTCACTCTGATCATGGCAGAGGCGTTTTTTCTAGCGCTATTATCAATTGTCGGCGGTATGATCGTTTCCTATTTCTTAATCGATTATTTTTCGGTGGCCGGTATTCCAATGGGCGATATGGAGTTCGAGGGGATTAGTATTCACAATAATATTAAGACCATTTTTGATATCTCACAATTCACAGTGTTACCGTTGTCTGTCGTCGCTTTAACTTTGGTGGCAGCCATTTACCCTGCACTTTTTACAGCGCGTATTGTGCCATCAGAAGCGCTGCATAAATCACTCTGAAGCACCTTGAGAACCGGAGGAAAGATGTCAAAAGTCATCGAAACTAGCCATCTCTGCCGCTACTTTGGCGAGGGAGAATTATTGGTGAAGGCCTTGGATGACGTCAGTATTGACGTCGAAGAGGGAGAGTTTTCTGCGATTATAGGACCGTCGGGTTCAGGAAAAAGTACACTGCTTCATCTGATTGGAGGGTTGGATAAACCGACCCATGGTGAAGTCATCCTCGCGGGAACCAATATTGAGTCGATGACTCGGTCAGCGCTGTCGAATTTTCGACGCGACCATATCGGTTTTGTTTTTCAGGCTTACAATCTTATTCCTGTACTCTCGACCATTGAAAATATCGAATATGTCATGTTGATGCAAGGTGTGCCATCGTCGGAGCGGCGAAAACGCGTTTTTGAAATGCTGGATATTTTAGGTTTGGATGGTTTGGGGGGGCGGCGCCCCGCACAGCTGTCTGGGGGGCAGCAGCAGCGCGTTGCAGTTGCGAGGGCGATGGTTTCCCGACCTAATATTATTCTCGCAGATGAGCCTACTGCGAATCTGGATTCGAAAACAGGGATATCACTGTTAGATATGATGAAGGATCTTAATGTGCGTCATGGTATGACGTTTATTTTTTCAACACATGATCAAAAAATAATGGATCGCGCTCGGCGTTTGATACATCTTCGCGATGGGTTGATTGAATTAGATGAACAGAGAAAAGAATTCGCTGCCTGAGGGTGCTGGTTTCAGCTTATGAACCAAACTACTTTTGTAAAAATACTTCTTGTTACATTCATTCCTACAGCAGCGGCTGCTGAGACGACTTTTATATTTGGCGGCTATATAAAGTCCTTTGCAATTGCCCAGTCAGCAATTGAAATAGAGGATCTTCCTACAGACATTGACGATGTCGATGATCTGCATCAATCTCAGAATTCGCTCCGTTTAATGGCTGATGCATTTACGGGTGACAACGTGGCATGGCAGTTACATTATGAAGTGACGCCCATTTTTTTTTCACGTGCTGCCAGCAGTAATCCTTTTTCAAATACAACGTTTTCTTCGTCCAACAATAACTATCGATTGACCGATATCAAGCCTACTATTGATGATTCGATGGCTAAGCGTGTAACTTATCAAAATCTTGATCGGCTCAATGCTCGTTTTAATCTCGACGCCGGTGATTTGACGATAGGACGGCAAGTCATTTCGTTGGGTTCGGCAAGAATGATTAATCCGATCGATGTTTTTTTGCCGTTTAAAGTGACAACACTGAACCAAGAATATCGTACCGGTGTTGATATGGTTCGCTTTCAAAAACCGATGGGTGAGTTGAGCGAGATAGATATGGGCATTGTTCTTGGAGACGACGCAAAAACAGAAAATAGCGCGGTTTTCATCAATGGACAATCTAATTGGAAGGGTTCAGACATTTCAGTAACAGCTATTCGCTTTGCTGAACAAAACCTATTGGGTGGAGGTATAGAATCTTCGATCGGGGATATGGGGGTGTGGTTTGAAACTGCTTGGGTGTTTGGAGATGATAATTATAATCGGACTTCCGTGGGCGTTGATTATTCATTTTCCACTCACGTTTTCGGGCAGATAGAATATCATTACAATGGCGCGGGAGATGCCGACCCTAAGGGTTATCGAGATTTGCAAGACCATGTGGCTTATCAGAAAGGCGGTGTTTTTTTACTGGGAAAAAATTATCTGATGCCGTCTCTATCATGGACCGCAACACCAATCTTGACACTGACCGTTTCGTCGCTGCTTAATCTTGATGACTCTTCAGCATTTGTCAACGCGTCGGGGTCATACTCACTAGGCGATGAGTTGGGAATGAATTTTGGCCTCTATCTGTTTTATGGTGACCGTCTGGCTTATCAGCCGGTGCCCCCGGTTGTAACAATTCAATCCGAATATGGGTCTAATTCAAATCTCGCCTATATAAGTTTGAACTACTTTTTTTAGCAGATTTAGCCGTTCGGTTTATGGTTTACCGGATTGGTTGGTCCGCTACCGGGTCGCTTCTTCGTCGATGAATACGACAGCGATAGCAGCGAGCACATACAGGATCATAAATATTTCAAAGGCTAAATCATAGTTACCGGTGGTGTCATAAATCCAGCCCGCCAAAGGAATGCCTGAAACCATAATTGGCAACATGGCTGGCCTCATGAGTCCCATTATATAGCCAAAGCCTTTTTGCCCGAATAGCGACGATACCAGTGATCCATGAATGGGCACCATCCCGCCCATGCCAAACCCAAATATCATAGCGGCGACAGTAAGCGAGCCGTAAGAATCGGCATTAAGTAGAAAAAATTGACCGATAAACTGACAAAATATGGCTATCCATATCGCTATGCGGGCATTCGAGTAATCGGTTATCCAGCCGTAAATGACTTTACCAATTACCCCTGCGGCGGCGGCGAAGGACAAAATAGGTGCGGCCTGGGTGAGCGAAAAGCCCATATCAGTTACCCTGGGAACCATATGGGTTAAGGTGGCACCGTTACAGCAAAATAGTAGTGCGAAGGTGACAACTACCAGCCAAAAATTTCTATTTCCCAGCGCTTGTTTGATGCTCCAGTGCTCTCCACTTTGACGTGAGATGATGTTGTCTGCTTGGGTGGCTTCGGCTGTACCGGAGGAGGGTTGATGTTTCGATTTTAACTCCGCGGGGCTCGTAATTACGTAGCGCAACACAACCGGAAGCACACATAGAAGGGTCACTGCACCAAATACGGTAAAACCGGCGCGCCAGCCATATTGTTGGATCATCCAAGCAGAGATAATAGGCATGGCGACCCCGGATAACGATATGCCCATGGTAGCAATACCCAGAGCGCGCCCCTGCTTAGTAAAAAACCAGTTGGTGACTAGCTTGGCCGTCGACAAACCGCCCATTGCCGAAGATCCAAACGCAATCAGTGTCGCTAGGATAAAATATAATTGCCATTGGGTCGCAATTAATGACAATAGAAAGAAGCCTAGTGACAGTGTAACCGTGCCAAAAATCATCACTGAGCGGATAGGGTATGAGTCGAGAGCTTTACCCAGAAATGGCGATATAACGGCCGAGACGATATTGACCAGCGTTATGCCAATGGAAACATCTAAACGAGAACCACCAAATTCCTCCGCTAGCGCCTTAAAGAACACCCCGTAAGAATAGAAGAAAAATCCGACGGCAATAAAGTCGACAAAAAAAGCTACGGCAACGATCTTCCAGCCATAGTAAATTGACGAGGATTGGGGGGGGTTCAAATTTATGTCCTTGCTGGGATGGGGTTGCTGCACGGGAGTTTGATAAATGATCAGCTTTTCGTGCCAAAAAATTAATCGATTGCCAGTTTTGTTAGTTGCCGGATCTCGTCTAATACTATAACGCCAAGAACTCAGTATACAAAGTCGAATAGCGTTGAAACGTAACCGAGGGGGCTAAGGTGAACAGGTTTTAATGTTTGCGCTAATGTGATCAATCAACCCTCATGAAAATATGATATGGTCTTCGGTTTTCACTAGGAGAAGTTTATGCCAGTCAATATATGTAAGGATTCTATCGATCTAGGAATTGTAACCAAAAATTCTGCTGCGCTTATTAAATTTTATCGAGATACTTTGGGTCTCGAACAGACGGGTGAACAGGATATGCCTGGTGGCGGTCATATGACTCGTTTAATGGCGGGGACAACAACGGTCAAGATTGTCGTCAATGGCAAAGACCCCAAAGGTGAAGCTGCCCCAGGCGGACTTCGCGGTGCTACCGGTTATCGCTATTTCACTATTACAGTAAACAATCTTGCTGAAGCCGCTGAAGAATGTGCTGCCGCCGGCTATCAGGTTCCAGTGCCAGCCACAGAGATAGCGCCGGGCGTTACCATTGCGATGATAGAAGATCCCGACGGCAATTGGGTAGAGCTGTTACAGCACGGCTAAAAGGCCAATCTTTCCATCCGACAAAGGGACTGTGTGTTGTCGGATGGAATCTGTGCTTAGCGGGCGGTACTTATCAACAATGCAGAACGATGCACTATAAAGGTCAACACAATGAGTGATACGTTTAATCCTGAAAATCATTGTCCTTTCCCCCATCGGGGATTTGAGCAGTTGCTACAGGCAGAAAAGTTCATCCTTCCATCGCGAACGGTGACAGATGCGCATTTTTCAGCGTTTCAAATGCTCAGTGGTGACAATCATCCGATACACTATGACCGTGTTTATTGCGAAAATCAGGGTCATCGCGATCTGCTGGCACACGGCTTACAGGTATTATGTTTCACGGCGGCTGGAGCCGGCGCATTTCCACATATCGTCGGAGAAAGCCTGATTGGATTTATCGAACTAACAGTAAAGTTCAAAGGCGGTGTTTATGTTAACGACACGCTCTATCCCAGCTTGCAGATTACCGAATTAAAGCCGCAGAAGACAACTGGTGTTGTGGTCATGCGAGCAACTGTACACAACCAAGCCGGCGAGCTAGTGCTGGATGGCCAGCATAAATACCTTCTTCGGCTTTCCTCTTAAACACATAGGTGGTTGAGGCGAGTTAGGGCATTTTCTCTTCTGAAATCAGATATCCTGCTTCTTTTGGAATGCAGAGGAATTTACCGTCTTCTCGGCTCTCTACCCATGGCTCGACACTAACAATGGTTCGGTTATCGGTGTCCTCAATGGCGGAGGCGGAAGACTTGCTTTGCGCCAACAGTTCAATATTGAGTCTGGTTGGAAAAATGACAGTCCGTGTTCCGGCGGCAGCTTCATCGAGTGCCTGTTGTGGATCAATCCAAATGGAGTCAACGGATTCGTGCCCATCGTGTAAAGCGAGATGATCATCGGGTGCTAAGGCCAGATAAAAATGAGTATCGAAACGCTTGGGCATCATCATGGGTGTTACCCAGTGAGCAAAGTGATGCAGTGTTTCGCAGGCGAGAATCAGGTTTTCCGCGTCAAGAAATTCTTTAATAGTCATGTCGCCGTCGGCAAGAGGCTTGCGATAATGTTCTAATCCCTCTAGTCGCTTGCCATCAATCAGTTCACTGCTGTCAGCTGGGCGCGCTAATAATATGCCACATTCTTCAAATGCTTCTCGAATGGCACCAACGCGTAAGCCCAGTTCGCCATCATCAAGACCGTCAACACCCGTACACTGGCTACGAACGTCGGCATCGGAACTTGCAACTTTACCACCGGGGAAAACTAATGCACCTGAGGCAAAATCAATTTGGTGATGACGTACGACCATAAATACCTCAAGTCCTTTATCTCCGTCTCGAAGCATCAAGATTGTCGCGGCGGGTACCGGTGTTGCTGGAATTCGTTTTTCTCTGTCAGACATGGGGCAATTTCTCTTTATGATTATTCGTTTTTCTAAGTATTACGATAGTAGCGAATTAAGTCTATCTAAATACAGTATCTTGTCGATTTGAACAGTGAGCTGGTTTAGCTCGAACTGTCTTCTTATCCACCGGTAGCAAAAAGTACAATAGCTAATGTGCCGACACTGAGCCCTACTAGTTTGTGTTGTGTTATCGGTTCCTTGAACAGTAAAAAACTGATGGGCGCGGCAATAAGAAAGCCAAGCTGCAAAATTGGAGCAATAACTATGGCATCGCCATGGCGTAGCGCATACATGCCGAAAGTCATCGATAGCGAAATCATGCCGCCACTCAACATGGCGAAGCCAATTAGGCGTTTATTGGGTTTATAGCCTCCGCTTTGCAGGCAGGCAACATGGGAGGCGATATGCGCTGTGCCCGACTGGATCATCAAAAAAACAGTGATTGATATTCCTGCGGTCGCGGCTATTTTGTGAAAGAAGGTCATCACTCCAACACCTACCAGACTTATAAATATCGCTGGATGTGGGCGATTATGAGCACCGGGAGCCCAGCCGATAATCAATAACGCTGCGCTGGCAATTAGCAGCCCTGCCACACGTTGTGCGTTGAGCGTTTCATTCAGAAAAATAAGCGCCAACAGGGCTGTGACAATAAAACCAAGTTTACGCATAGACGAAGTGACGGCAACGGGGCCTCTGCCAATCGCGTAAATGTGTGACCATCCGGTCATCATTCCAACAATACCCGATACGATCGCCAAGAGAACGAGTGCTGGGCTTATGGCAAAACCAATACTGCTACTATAGGCAGCCAGACACAAAAAAACCGTACCGGTCTGAGTGACCATATAGGTGCCTTCGTGCATGCCTGTTTTATGGGCAAGTCGGTAGACAATCTCAAATATACCACTCAGCGTCATTGACGCTAGGGCATACAGCAGGGCCGTCAAGCGTTTAGCCGATAGACGCGCTCTGCTGTGTTATAAAAGAGTTGTTGTTTTTCGGCGGCAGAAAAATCAGCAACAATTTTTTTAAGACCGTTGTACAGCACAGCATAAGAAATAGATTGTCGGTCAACCGGAAAATTACTCTCCATCATGCAGCGTTCTGGGCCGAAGCAATCGATTGTGTGCAGATACCACTCCCGCTGCGCTTCGACAAATTCATCGGACGTGGGCGGCTTTGAATGTTTATCCCAGCCAAAGCCGTTGTCGGGCATCGCCAGCCCACCGAGTTTGGCGACAACGTTGTCGCACTCAGAAATTTTACGAATGTCGTCTTTCCATTGAGCAAAAATTTCTTTGCGGTGCGCTGCGTAGGGGCCGACACCGAGCGGAGTACCAAAGTGATCGAGCACCATAATAGTATCTGGTACGGCTATGGCCAGCTCGGCAAAATCACGGTTTTGATAGTGATAGTGCCAGCTATCATAGGTCATATCCATTCGTCCCAGCACCTTCATACCTTGACGAAACCCAGCGTCTTTGAACAAGCCTTTTGGTGCATTGCCGGGGATAGTCAGTGCCTCCGGATACTCTGCGCAGGCGCCGGCATGGCGAATGCCCTTAAAACGCCCATCGCCTATTTCGATGTGTTGATTGAGAACGTCTGCTACTGCATCGCCAAGCCGTAAGTCTGCCCGCCCGACAATACCGGCGATGATGGCCCCGCCCCCTTTTTCACTGTGTTTTGCCTGGTCGCTAACAAAGGCTGTCTCGCCTAGAGGTTGATACTTTTCGGGCCCTTCAACGCGATACTCGGCACCGCACTCAATAAATACGGTCTTTTCAATATTATGACCCGCGCCGGTATCCTGATGCAGTTGTTCTACTAAGTAGGCAGAGTTGGGGATGCCAGGCCTGTCGCGCCACAAATGATGATGGGGATCTATGATGGCGAGGTCTGGGTCTACGATATCTTCAGTCACTTGATCAAGCCACTGTTGTCGATCGGACAAAAAATGGGCCATAGGTTGGTGCTCTCATCGGCTATTAAGTCCGACAACAGTGATGTTAATGAACTTTAAAGGCAAATCTTTTTCTATTAACGATCGTTTAATGACGACAACTGTTGTCGTGGTTTCGCAATCTCGAGTTGAGGGAGGGGAAATCATGTGGTAGTTTTCGCTTCCTTCGTTAAAGATATAGATGCGCTTAGGCCGGTTTTTTAGCGAGTAGCGTTAGCGCTTTTGTTCGAGTTTGATAAAATAACAAATACTGGGGAAAAATCATGAAAACACGCATTACAGAAATGTTCGGAATTGAGCACCCAATCATCCAGGGCGGCATGCACTATGTAGGTTTGGCTGAACTCGCTGCTGCCGTATCAAATGCTGGCGGTCTGGGTATTATTACTGGCCTGACACAGCGCACGCCAGAAAATCTGGCGAAGGAAATCGCTCGTTGCAAGACAATGACTGATAAGCCGTTTGGCGTCAATCTGACGTTCCTACCGTCGGTAACACCTCCTGATTACCCGGGATTTGTACAAGCCATCATCGACGGTGGTGTTAAAGTTGTTGAAACTGCAGGCAATAACCCGCAGAAATATTTACCAGCGCTAAAAGAAGCGGGCATCAAGGTCATTCACAAGTGTACAGCGGTTCGGCACGCATTAAAGGCGCAATCCATTGGTTGTGACGCCGTCTCTGTTGACGGCTTTGAATGTGGTGGTCATCCCGGTGAAGACGATATTCCTAACTTCATTCTGTTACCGCGCGCAGCTGACGAACTGACCATTCCATTTGTCTCTTCGGGTGGGATGGCTGATGGTCGAAGCTTGGTTGCCGCGCTGGCGATGGGTGCCGAGGGCATGAATATGGGAACTCGATTTATCGCTACCCAGGAAGCGCCGGTACACGAGAATGTTAAGCAGGCAATTGTTGATGCCTCTGAGCTGGATACACGGCTTGTTATGCGTCCTTTGCGCAATACTGAGCGAGTACTTACTAATCCGGCAGTAGAACGTTTGCTGGAAAAAGAGAAAGAACTTGGTGCGAATATAAAATTTGAAGATATCGCTGAGGAAGTTGCCGGCGTTTACCCCAAAATCATGCAGGAAGGTACCATGGACGTTGGTGCATGGTCATGCGGCATGGTTGCTGGACTCATCCATGATGTGCCAACGGTGCAAGAGTTGATGGACCGTATCATGTCGGAAGCTGACGGTCTTATTAAGCAGCGTCTTGCTGGTCTGTGCTAGTGAATATCTATCTGGTGAGACATGGCGAGGCTGCGGCGGCATGGGGTACATCGAGTGATCCCGGTCTAAGCGAAGACGGTAAGTTGCAAGCGGAAAAAGCCGCCGAGCAGTTGTTGCCCTCACTGGATAGAAACGTTGATCTGGTGAGTAGCCCTCTTTTGCGAGCGCAAGAGACGGCAACTCCCTTTTCTAAAGCATTGGCGATGGATATTTCTCTGAATGATGCATTCCGGGAGATTCCTTCGCCGGTCCCTTTTGAAGAGCGTCAGGCCTGGTTGCGCGAATTTATGGGGCAGGGCTGGAGCCAGCAGCCAGAACTACTGACTAGTTGGCGTGATCACATGCATTCGGAGCTGTTAGCCATGCAGAAGCCCACGGTGATATTTACCCACTTCATGGTGTTGAATACCATTGTAGGCCTTTTATCGGGTCAGGAAGAAACTGTGTGCTTTCGTCCTGATAACGCCTCTATTACTCAGATAAAGCATAATGGTGATTCGTTGGAACTGGTCTCAAGAGGCGATGAGCTCACAACGTTTGTCAACTGATTGAGGCTCTATGCTGATGCCCGGCTTACCGGTCATTGGTTTCAGTGTTGTACAGCTTGGATCTGTTATCTGAAGGGCTATTCCATGAGATATTCAAATAAAAGAGTACTAGTAACTACGTCAAACCGCTACATGGGGCCCGATATCGCTACTCGATTTGAAGAGGAGGGCGCCGAGGTTATCCGCAGCGAAAATCGGCTACTTGACCAACAAAGCGTCGATGCGCTGATAGAGAGTGTTGGTGAGGTTGATGTCTTGGTGGCGAATTTTGCAGAACCTCCCCGCACCGCACCCGTTGAAAAAATTTCTGATGAGGATTGGTTTATTTTGTTTGACACCCTCGTTCATCCTTTGATGCGGACTGTGCGGGGTTTTGCCGGAGTTATGAAAGAGCGTCGACGTGGGAAAATAATTGCGGTGACCAGTGCAGCGCCTCTGCGGGGAATTCCCAATGCCGCAGGTTATTGTGCCGCCAGAGGCGCTCAAAATGCCTTTGTGCGCGCAGTAGGTTTGGAATTAGCTAAATCTAATGTTCAGTTTAATGCCATCGCGCAGAACTACATTAGCAATGACACCTATTACCCTGATGACTTTGTTGCCAATGAAAAATTTAAGGCGCATTTGAAAGATTTTGTTCCCACAAAAAAAGTTGCAGACGGTGCCGAGACCGCAGAGCTCGCGCTCTATTTGGCCTCTGACTTATGCACTCACTTAGTCGGGCAGGTGATTCCATTTTCCGGCGGCTGGGCCACAACGACGGGCTAATCGGTGACAGAGATATGCCATCGATTATTCTTTGTTTGAGATCAACTATCTCGAGCTCGATATGCTTGCAAAATACCATTGAAACTACCAATCTAGTGCCCTTAGTTGTTGTTTCTATCGGCTAATTAACGGCTGTGATGAGGTGACTGAATAAGGCTCAGCCAGAATGCTTATACAACCTATGTGGTCGGGCGCATAAAATAGTGAGAGATAACTATGGCAGGTGAATATACGATAGCGACAAAACTGGTCGCAGATGCTGTTAAAGAAGCAAAAGATACCCATTCAATGTGCCCAGAAACGATGGCAAATGCGTTGCTGGGTCAGGTGTTGTCTCAGATGAGCAAAAATAAGACGCGAGCTGATGTGGAAAGCTACATAAATTTTGAGCTCGATAATCTGGGCGGTGAATTTATGATTGCAACCCGTGGTTGCTAGCCCTCAGAGTTGTTTACGGGGAGATCAGCGCTGTTAAATAGACCGATTGCGCAATTTCTTCGGGGGCAAGCTCCCATTTTTTACCAATACGCATTGTCAGGTCTCATCCCCGGTAAATAAGCCGATTGTTATGGTAATTTGCCGCCGCTTCTAGGCTTTAATGCCGCCGTTTTTCCTTTCCTAAAAAAACCATCCGTAAGGCTTTTTTTTTAAAAGTAAATATCGTATAGTCGAATCCGTTGAGTGGCGACTGTGGATCAATTGCCACTAATGGGTGGCGTCCCCTATTTTGGATGGCATTGAGCTCAGGGCAGACACGGCACTTTTTTACTGCGACCTGGGCGTTGGAGTTGAAAGGGCGGTTATACATCGCACTTACCTAATCAGAGGGCACAGACAGTGGACGTAAAGTCAGCAGGTGATAATGATATTCTCCGCGTTGCGAATTGCAGTGGTTTTTATGGCGATCGCCTATCCGCTGCTAAAGAAATGGTTGATGACGGTCCAATCGACGTACTGACCGGCGACTATCTGGCAGAACTCACGATGGCCATTCTTGCCAATCAAAAATCTAAAAACGCTTCCATGGGCTATGTTGGCACATTTGTTAAGCAGGTTAGACAGGTGCTGGCTGACTGCCTAGAAAAAAACATCAAAATTGTTACCAATGCAGGTGGGCTCAACCCCCGAGCGATGGCTGATGCACTGGAGGGGGTTGCTAAAGAGTTAGGTTTACCGGCTAAAATCGCCTATATCGACGGCGACGACCTGCTGCCGAGGCTCGATCAGTTAAAAGAATCTGGTGAAACACTGTCCAATATTGATACGGGCGCTAACCTGTTCGACAGTGAAAGAACGGTGGTCACAGCGAATGCATACCTCGGTGCCTGGGGTATTAAAGAGGCTTTAGATCAAGGTGCAGATATTGTTATTGCTCCCCGAGTCACTGATGCGGCAGTTGTTATCGGCCCGGCAGCCTGGAAATTTAACTGGAGCCGAGATGACTACGACGCTTTGGCCGGTGCACTGGCGGCTGGACATATTATTGAGTGCGGGACGCAGGCAACCGGAGGTAACTATTCTTTTTTTCAGGAAGTGCCAACCTTTAAAGGTATTGGTTTCCCGATAGCTGAAATTGAAAGTGATGGGTCCTTTACCGTTACCAAACACCCCGGAACGGGGGGCTTGGTGTCTACCGGCACGGTTACCGCTCAGTTGTTATATGAAATTGGGCCGCCCGCCTATATGAACCCTGATGTTATTGGCCACTTCGATACGCTAACTATTGAAGACCAGGGCAATGACCGAGTGCGGGTATCCGGTACTAGGGGTTCCGCACCATCGTCATTTCATAAAGTGTGCGTGAATCAATTTGGCGGATTTAAAACCACGTTGGAAACGCTGTTAACCGGTCTCGATATAGAGGCCAAAGCGAAGTTATTCACTGATCAGCTGTTTGAGCTGGTTGGTCGGCGTGAATCGTTTGATAGTGTCACTGAACAGCTGATCCGTTCGGATCATGAAGACCCCTCTTCGAATGAAACAGCGACGGCATCGATTCGTGTCACTGTCAAATCATCTGATCAGGCTAAAGTAGGCCGAATGTTTACAGCAAAGGCAACAGAACTTGCGCTGGCAAATATCCCCGGTTTTACGGGTCGTCCTGGCGGTGCTGCGGGCGCTCCGTTTATGGTTCATTGGCCAGCCTTAATTAATAGTAAAAACATTGTTGAATATGTGCACTGCGATGGTCAAATTACTGAAGTATTGCCAACTAACCAATTAAGTTTAAAGGCTGTCGTGCATGAAGTAAAAAAGACGAATATTGCTCCACTTCTCGAGGGAGAAACTGTTCGACTTCCCTTGGGTCGGCTTTTTGGTACTCGTTCTGGCGACAAAGGCGGCAATGCGAATCTGGGAATATGGGCCAAGACTGATGATGCCTATCGTTTCCTGTTCGAGTTTTTGACGGTTGAAAAGCTCAAGGAGTTACTACCTGACGCCGCTGAATTTAATATTCAGCGTTACGATATGAGCAATATCAAATCGCTGAACTTTTACATTGAGGGTATTCTCGGCGACGGCGTTGCCGCGTCAACTCGGGTCGATGGTCAGGCCAAGTCGCTGGGTGAATATTTACGGGCCAAATATATCGATGTGCCTGAGCAAATTGCCAAGGGTCTCACGGCGTAATATTGGTGAGACGTTGCCCGGGGTAAGATTAAGATAATTGCGCAGGAATAAGCGCGCTGTACACGAATACAAAGAGCATATTATTATGAGCGAGACACTTTCTCTTGATGGCTTAAACTTTACCACGGTTGAGCTGGATGAAAATGATCACGTATTGACGATTACGTTAAATCGTCCCAAGCGCAAAAATGCGATGAATGCCGAGATGACCACCGAGTTGACCTATGCGCTGGACTGGGCAAAACAAGAGCGCCGAATTCGCGTCGTTGTTATTGCCGCAAATGGCGATATTTTTTGCGCCGGTGGCGACCTTCGGACAATGAGTGGTAATCCGGAAGGAGCGATGGTTTCCAATGTTCCCGTGCGACCTGAATCCCAAGACGTCGCCCATTCTATTCGCCATATGCACAAACCTGTGATCACAAAAATTCAGGGCTCAGTATTGGCCGGGGCTTTGTTGATGGTGTGTAATGCAACGCATGCGATTGCTGCAGATCACGCAAAATTTTCAGCACCGGAAATTCTGCGGGGTATATGGCCGTTTATGGTGATGGCGGGCTTATTTAGAGTGATGCCCAAGCGAGAAGGGCTCGATTTCATCATGCGCGGGCATGCTATTTCAGCGGAGGAAGCGGCTCGCACCGGTTTGATCAACCGTACGGTGCCTGCAGACCAATTGGATGCTAATGTTGACGCGCTGGCAAAAGAACTGGCTAGCCTTGCGCCGAATACTATGAAAATGGGGCTGTCTGGATACTTACAGCAGGAGGATCAGGATTTTGATACAGCGCTGGATTTTCTGCGTACACAGATTGCCGAAGTCCTCAAAAGTGCAGATGCTAAAGAGGGTATCTCAGCATTTTTGGAAAAGCGTGAACCAAAATGGGATGAATAATCCGTACGTTTGCCGTGCTGATTAATAGCGTAGTTTAGCCACCTGCTGGCAGCGGCTTTTGACGGCGATATTGTAGTTAGTTTAGGCGCCCAGAACAGTGAAATTTTTCGGCGCTAAATGTTGAATATTAGTAGAGAGGACTAAACGAAAACTATGTTTAATAAAGTGCTTGTCGCCAATCGAGGCGAAATAGCGGTACGCATTATTAATAGCGTCAAAGATGCAGGTTACCAATCGGTAGCTGTTTTTTCTGAGGCTGATAAAGATGCTGCTCATGTTCTCATCGCAGACGAGGCTGTTTGTATCGGTCCTGCTCAAGTTAACCAGTCCTATTTAGTCATCGACAATATACTCGATGCGGCTGCTAAAACGGGGGCTGACGCTATACATCCGGGATATGGTTTTCTCTCTGAGAATGCAGAATTTGCCAAAGCTTGTACCGACGCAGGTATTATTTTTATTGGCCCCTCTCCAGAAGCTATCGATCTAATGGGTAACAAGCGTATCGCCAAGAATCGGATGATTGATGCTGGTGTTCCGTGTATTCCGGGTTATCAAGGTGCCGATCAGTCTAATGCCGTGTTGCTCGAGAAAGCGCAAAGTATAGGCTATCCGCTGATGGTAAAAGCTGCTGCTGGTGGCGGCGGTCGTGGAATGCGTTTTCAAATGTCTGCGGATGGGCTGGAAGACGCTATTAAATCTGCCCGGACTGAAGCGCTCAATGCCTTTGGTTCAGACGAACTGATTCTCGAGCGTGCGGTAATTAATGGCCGGCATATCGAAATCCAAGTAGCTGCAGATGCCTCGGGTCAGGCGGTCTATTTGGGTGAGCGTGACTGCTCTATTCAGCGACGACATCAAAAGGTCATTGAAGAGGCCCCGTCCCCTTTTGTTGATGAAAAGCTTCGTCATTTAATGGGTCAAGCGGCTGTTAATGCTGCATCAGCCTGTCATTATCAGGGTGTTGGCACGGTCGAATTTTTAGTAGACGCTGACGGTTCCTTTTTCTTTTTGGAAATGAATACTCGTTTACAAGTTGAGCATCCGGTGACCGAGTTAATCACAGGTGTTGATTTAGTTGACTGGCAACTTCAGATTGCCGCTGGTGATCCTCTGCCCTTAAACCAAGACGAAATTGTTCTGAATGGGCACGCGATTGAAGCTCGCTTATATGCTGAGGATCCCGCGAATGGTTTTATGCCGCAAACAGGGAAAGTGTTAGTTTGGGAAGAGTCAGAAGGTAGAGGTTTGAGGAACGATCACTGTGTTCAGCCTGGGGGTAATGTTAGTCCTCATTACGATCCTATGCTGGCAAAAATTATTGCATGGGGTCCAAGTCGGGAGGACGCGCGCAGACGGTTGCTACGTTCATTAAGAGAAACGCAGCTATTAGGCGTGACCACGAATAAAGCATTTTTAGCACAGATACTTCAAGACGAGCGTTTTATCAGTGGCGAAGCGACAACCGCATTTATTGATGAGGCAACATTGGCGCAAGCTACTAAGTCGGCTATCCCTGAAGATTGCAACCTAGCGTTAGCTGCGGTTTTGTTTATGATCGATCAGGCTGATGATGGCAGTTTCGACGACGTCGTGGGTTGGAGTTGGTCAAATGCTGCGGGCATGGAATACCGCCAACGCTTAACGACTGAGGAAACCAATCATAGTATTGGCGTCACTTTTGATGGCTTAGAATTTTTCGCCTGTTTTAAAGAGGGTGTCGAAAATACCGGGACGCACAAAATTGTGCTGCATAGTATTGTTGGTTCACAAGTGATTGCTACCATTGATGGTGTCAGGCGCCGAGCGCACTATGCGATAGACAATGATGAGTTATGGTTAGATGCCTCTGGTCAGACGGTTGTTATTACTAACAAAACGTATCAGCCAGCAGCAACAGAAGATGAGGCGGGTAGTGGTCAGGTTCAGGCGACAACTGAAGGGTTAGTTATTGACGTCCCCGCGGTAGTTGGCATGAAAGTATCCAAGGGCGATTTATTAGTTGTTATTGAGGCCATGAAGATGGAGCATCGTCATCTGGCCGATGGTGACGGCGTAGTTACGGAGGTTAACGCTCAAATAAGTAAGCAGGTTAAAAAGGGTCAGCTTTTGGTTGAGGTGGCGCTCGATGAAGTCAGCGCGAATGAGGAGAAAGAGTCGTGAAATCTATTCAGTCACGTATAGATAGCAACAGCGAAGAGTTTGCGAAGAATGTCGAGTTTATGACTGACTATGTTGCGCAAGTTCGCCATATTGAAAATCAGATACGTCTCGGCGAAGAACGTTATAGGGAGCGAGCCGCGAAAAAAGGCAAGCTTCTGCCCCGTGAGCGATTAGCTCATTTACTAGACCCCGGCGCGCCGTTTTTGGAATTAAACTCATTTGCGGGTTATCAAATGATGGGCGATACCGATGGCACAACTGCCGGAGGTAATCTTATTATGGGTATTGGCTTCGTTAAAGGTCGTCGTGTTTTAGTGATGGTTTGGAACTATGCTATTAAGGGTGGCACGATTAATACGGCGACCACTCGCAAAAGCTTGCGATTACAGGAGATTGCCTTCCAAACTCGTCTTCCTATTGTGTCATTGAGCGAGAGTGGCGGTGGTAATCTATCGGGGGGTGAGGGCCCTCAAGATCCGTGGGGTGCTTACGGATTTATCGCCGGTGGTCGTGTCTATTGCCAGCAGGCACAGCTATCGGCAGCAGGTATTCCGCAAATCACCGTTGCTCATGGCAACGCGACTGCCGGCGGTGCCTATCAAGTGGCGCTTTCTGACTATATTGTACTGGTGCGTGATCAGTCCCACCTTTTCTTAGCGGGTCCGCCTTTGCTAAAGGCAGCAACCGGTGAAGAAGCCGAGCACGAAGTGCTGGGTGGCGCAGAAATGCATGCGTCAGTCGCGGGCACAGGCGAGTATTTGGCGGAAAACGATGCCGATGGCATTCGCGTAGCGCGAGATATTGTCGACCAATTACCGCCGCCAGCTGGTCGTACAATGCTTCGTGACAAAGAACCAGAAGAGCCCTGCTATCCCAAGCAGGAACTGATGGGAATTGTGCCTACGGATAAACGTGTTCCCTATGATATGACAGAAGTGATTGCACGCATCGTTGACGGTTCGAGATTCTTGGCATTCAAAGCAGAATTTGGCACTGAGACTGTTTGTGGTCATTGTTATATAGACGGCTTTCGATGCGGTATTATTACTAACAATGGACCGATCACGCCGCAGGGTGCTTTGAAATCTGCACAATTCTTGCAGCTCTGCGATCAATCCAACACGCCCATGTTGTTTTTGCACAACACGACGGGTTTTCTGGTCGGTGTTGAGGCTGAGCAAATGGGGCAAGTTAAGCATGGATCCAAGATGATTCAGGCGGTTGCCAATTTTCGCCCACCTAAGGTCACCATCGTTGTTGGTAATTCTTACGGAGCGGGTAATTATGCGATGTGTTCCCATTCGCTGAAACCGTCATTTTGTTTCTCTTGGCCGACAGCTAGAACGGCAGTAATGGGTGGAGCGCAGGCGGCAAAAGTATTATCGATAGTCTCTGAAGATCGCTATAAAGCCAAAGGTGAGCAAATGCCGGATGAAGTAAGACAAGGTTTAGACGAGCAGAGTGAGAGGATTGAAACAGATATGGAAATTTCTTCTGAGGCAATTTTTACCTCTGCAAGAATGCTTGACGATGGCATTATTGATCCCCGTGATACACGTCAAGTTGTCTCATTTTGTCTTGCTACTGTTTACGAAACTCCACACCGTGATACCGAACCTAACAGCTTTGGCGTACTTCGACTTTAGTCGTTGAAATATTGAAGAACATTGAAAAAGGTAGAGAAAATGAGCGAAACATTACCGTGTATTGAAGCGTTTAAAAAAGAAGTTAATCAGTGGGTGACGAAGAATAAGCCGGCACCTCCAACTTTTTTAATGCCGCAAAGTTTTATGGAAGTCGGCACTGATGAGCAGTTTGAATACCTGAGGGAATGGCAGGAAAAGGTCTATAACGCTGGCTATCTGGGGATGTCATGGCCTACTGAATATGGCGGCGGTGGTATGCCGGAAATTTATCAGGATGTAGTCAACAAAGAGTTAGTCGCGCAAAACACTCCATTTATGGTCAACACTCTCGGACTGAACTGGGCTGGGCCGTTGATACTAAACATGGGTTCAGACGAACAGAAGAAAGCGTATATCAAAAAAATTCTCAGCACTGAAGAAATCTGGTGCCAAGGGTTTTCTGAGCCAGATTACGGTTCTGATCTAGGTAATGCGCAGCTTAAGGCTGAGCGTGATGGAAGCGAGTTTGTCCTGAACGGTTCAAAAATATGGACAACGCTTGCCACTCAGGCACAGCGTATGATTTTGCTCGCCCGTACCAATACAAATACTGAAAGTAAGTATGACGGCCTGACATTTTTTCTGGCTCCGATGAATGTTGATGGTATTGAAGCTCAGCCGATCAAAAAGCTGACCGGTGAACATGGGTTTTGCCAAACATTTTTTAATGATGCCCGTATTTCTGAAGATTGTATTATTGGTAAGGAAGGTGGTGGCTGGCTGGTCGCGATGAAGACGCTGATGTTTGAACGTGGTGCGGAGGGTGGTCAGGCCGGCGGACACACATCAATGCCAGTGACTGTCGAGGAAGTCGCAGAATTATCCAAGCGCGTTTATCGCGACGGTAAGCCCGCCAATCAGGATCCGATGGTTCGCGACGAATTGGTCAAGTTATTGATGCGCGGTAAGGCGATGTCGCTAAATGGGGCCCGTTCGAAAATACCTGCATTGATTTCTGAGCGTCCTACGTCTATTGCTATGTCGGTAAAAATGCTTGCTACAGAATTATCCAAGAGTATCGGCGATCAGGCGACTTCTCTGCAAGGTAGCAACTCTTTGTATTTTGTTGGTGATGACTATGCCGTTGATGGTGGCCGCTGGCAGCGGACCTATTTTCAGGCGTTTTCCGGCACTATCGGTGGTGGTACTACGCAAATTCAGAAAAACATTATTGGCGAGCGGGTCCTCGGCCTGCCGAAGAAGTAGGAGCGGCTATGAGCGAGAATACAAACATGATAAAAAAAGCGGGTATCACTTTTAGTGAGGAGCAAGGCCAGTTGTTGGAAATTGCCGAGAGCTTCAGTCGAGATAAAGCGCCGATCGCCACCGTTCGTAATCTTATCGAGTCTGAGACGGGTTTTGATAAAGATGTATGGACGGAAATGGTAAACCTAGGCTGGTTAGGTATCGCTATCCCAGAAGAGTTTGGCGGTTCCGGTTTAAGCGTTGCTGAAGTTGTCACCATTGTTGAACCCATGGGCCGAATGCTGCTGGCAACGCCGCTGGTTTCTACCACTTTGGCAGCACAGTTGCTGCTGAATGCGGGTACTACTGCACAGAAGCAAGATCTGTTGCCGAGGATGGCCGGAGGCGCTATTGCAGCCTTGGCGATGCACGAAGAGCACGGTGACTGGGATATTAGCCATGTCACGTGTACTGGGGTAATCAGCGGCGATACCGTCACCTTGTCGGGTATTAAGAGACTGGTCACCGATGCAAAAGTTGCCGATACTATTTTGGCAACCATCAGCATAGCTGGTATACCCTCACTGGTGGCTATAGATTCTGGGTCCATAGACAGTGCTGCGTTGCAGCGTGAGACCGTCATTGATGAAACTCGGCGCAGCTATCGAATCAATCTCGATGGAATATCAGTGCCTGCAACCAACATTTTTGACGCAGAAAAAACCGCAGCAGCACTTAAACGCTATCATCTTTTGTCCTGTTTGCTGCTTTCCGCTGAAGCCTGTGGTGGCACCGCAGGTGCAATGGATATCACGCTGAATTACTTGAATACTCGCCGTACCTTTGACCGTTTTATTGGGTCTTATCAATCTTTGAAGCACACCATGGTGGATATTCTGACCGATTTGGAGGCCGCTCGTTCGTTCCTCTATTACGCTGCTGGTGTGATTGATACTGACGAAGGCGAGGCAGCCGTTCGGATGGCTAAGGCTCAATCCAGTGACAACTTCGCCTATGCGGGAGATCGTGCCATACAGTTTCATGGCGGTTTTGGCTTTACTTATGAGTGTGATGCGCAGTTATTCCGCCGTCGAGCTTTCTGGACAGCTAACCAGTCTGGCGATGCGATTTATCACCGCAAACGGTTAGCGACATTATTGCTGGATTAATTGTCACTGAAATAAGGTGCACTGTCATAGTCGTACTCCGGCCAATGATAGTGCATGTCTCGAAGCACCTACAAATACCCCTATCGACGAGCAGTGGACCCTTCAAAGAGGTTACCAGGCTCTGATCAATTCGCTAAGAATCTAATCTGGAGTAGAGAATGACAAATCGTTTACAGGGTAAGGTTGCGATAATTACCGGTGGCACCAGCGGTATTGGCGAAGCAACCGCGGACATTTATATCAAAGAAGGCGCTACCGTTGTTTTGACCGGTCGCTCCGAGGAGAAAGGCCAGGCCATCGCTAATCGTCTGGGTGATAAGGCCCATTACATAAAAGCCGATGTTTCCAAAGAAGAAGATATTGCCAATACTATCAGTGAGACAGTTGAGAGATTTGGCAAGCTGGATGTCTTGTTTAACAACGCCGGTGGCCCGGTCGGAGGAACCATCGACTCTATCGCCCCCGGAGATATTAACTACGGCGTCGATTTGTTATTGAGTAGTGTTGTTTTAGGTATTCGTTATGCAATTGAGCCAATGAAAGCCAATGGCGGCGGCGTTATTATTAATAATACCAGCATTGCTGCAATACGTTATCGTCAGGGGAATCTTCTCTATTCTGCATTAAAAGCTGCAGTTACCCATTACACAAAACTCGCGGGAGTCGAACTGGGCCCATTGGGTATTCGTGTCAATTGTATTTCTCCAGGGGCCATTGCAACGCCAATATTCTGGGGTGGTTCCGCAATCGCCAATACCAAAACCGATGAAGACAACGCGCGAAAGCTAGAAAAATTAAAAGCTAATCTGGCGAAGGCAACGCCTTTACAGATACCGGGACTGGCTGAAGATATAGCTAACGGTGCACTATTTCTCGCCAGCGATGAAGGGCGTTTTATTAACAGCCATGACTTGGTGATTGATGGCGGGCGCACGTCAATGTTTAACGAATAGAACAAGATTTGGCGCAATTTTTAGAGCATCGGATGGAAATAGCTGCTGTTCCAAATCGACTCTGATTTCAACAAAATTCGGTTTGATTGCCGACAAAAGCCTACGCTAATAGGATGATATATGGATTTTAAATTTACTGACAAAGAACAGGCTTTTCATGATGAATTGACTGATTTTCTAATAGCCGAATTGCCAGCGGGGTGGGCTGATCATCCTGTTCAATGGCCTCACGATTATGCACACAGCCCTTACCGTGACCCAAAAGATATGGAAGTTCACGAGTCTTTTATTAAAAAAATTGCTGAGAAAGGTTGGCTGACTATCTCTTGGCCCAAAGAATATGGCGGTCAGGGTTTTAATAATATGCAGCAGGCGATATTTGATGAGCGGATGAGTTATTACCGTGCGCCGGCTGGATCAAGTGGTTCTGTTGGTGCAGGTATTGTTGGCCCGATGTTATTGAGAATCGGCACAAAAGAACAACAGGCAGAGTTTATTCCCAGAATTGCCCGCGGTGAAATCACTTTTTGGTTGGGCTATAGCGAGCCGAATGCAGGCTCCGATTTAGGTGCGGTAAGGACAACGGCGATTGAAGACGGCGATGACTTGGTGTTGAACGGACAAAAGTGTTGGTCTAGCCTTGCGCACAAAGCCGATTATTCTTGGATGATCGTGCGTACTGATCCCGATGCAAGGAAGCATCAGGGGTGCAGTTTTGTCATTGTTGATAACAAAACTCCGGGTGTAGAAATGCAACCGGTGATTAATATTCTTGGGGATCACTCGTTTAATGAAGTTTTCATGACCGATGCTCGAATTCCAAAAAATAATTTGGTGGGCGAGAAAAATAAAGGCTTTTATCATTTAATGCAGGCCCTCGATTTCGAGCGTATTACGCTGGTTGGCATTGGTGGCTTTAAACGTATGTTTGAGGAAATTATCGACTACGTTAAAACCAATAAACGCAACGGAAAATTGCTCAGTGAAATCCCATCGGTGAGATATAAACTGGCAGAAATCGCTACCAATATTGAAATTGGTTATATGTTGTTTTGGCGCACAGCTGAAATGCTCGATCGAGGAGAGGATCCCAACGTTGAGTCGTCGTCACTAAAGGTGGCTACCACAGAGTTGGCTAGAGATATGGCCGAGGTGGCTATGGAAATTTTAGGACCCTACGGTCAATTGACTGAGTCGTCAGAATGGAGTCCTATTCGGGCTTTGGTTTCTAGAGGCTTTCTTGAAAGTATTTCGGCGACTATCGGCGCAGGTACGTCTGAGATTATGCGTAACATTATCGCTCAACGTGGCTTGGGTTTACCAAGAGTTTAATCGAGAGTTATCACCATGAATTTAGATCTAAATACTGAGCAAAAATTATTGAAAAATTCCGCGAGGAGTTTTTTGAAACAGGAATGTCCTTCGGCGTTGGTTCGAAAAGTCCGAAACTCTGACGAGGCATTTCCCGAGACGCTATGGAAAAATATGGCAGATATGGGTTGGATGGGTTTGGGCATTGATGAAGAATACGGAGGGATTGGTGGCAGTGCATCTGATGTGGCTGTGCTGATGGAAGCTATGGGCGAAGCGAGTTTGCCGGCCCCCTTCTTTACAACTGTAGTCGTCTCAGGCACCGCGATTCAGCAGTCATCGAACGAAGAAATGAAGGCCAAGCTATTACCGCTGCTGGTTACTGGTAAATTAGTATCTTCCTTTGCGCTTATTGAGCCCAATAATGATTATGGTCTGACCCACATTCGAACAGCAGCAACGGCAGATGGCTCAGATTGGATTATTAGCGGCACCAAATTGTTTGTTGAATATGCCAAAGGCGCTCGCTACTTTCTTACTGTTGCTAATGTAGAGGGAACAGGTCTAATAGTCGCGATGATTGATGCTGCAACCGACGGTATTAAATTGAAGTCCATGCCCACACTAGATTACAGTAAGCAATGCGAAGTTGTTTTTAATGCGGTAAAAGTGCCTGCAGAAAATATTCTTGCGCTCGGTGACGATGCCGAGTCAATGTTGAATCATTTAGAAGATATTTGTGCGGTAGCAAAGTGTTCGGAAATGATGGGGGCTATTCAGTCGGTGCTAGATGTCAGTGTTGAATATGTCAAAGATCGCACTCAATTTGGCCAGCCGGTTGGTGGTTTTCAGGCCGTTCAGCATCACTGTGCTAATATGGCGGTGAATGTCGATAGCGCCCGCTATTTAACCGGGTTAGCGGCGTGGAAGTTGAGTGAGGGTCTGCCTGCAACCAAAGAGGCATCAATGGCTAAGTCTTTTGTCAGTAAGGCTGCTGTAAGGGTTTCGAAGCTGGGGCACCAGGTACATGGGGCCATCTCTTTTTGCGATGAGCACGATATGCATTTGTATTTACGCCGCACACAATCGGCGTCTATGGCCTTTGGTAACACGGAATATCATTTAGAAAAAGTTGCCCAAAAGATCGGGCTTTAAGTCGACCGGTCAAACCGATGTTAGGTGTTGATAGCGAACAAGTTGAAACATTATTGGGTTACGCATAATCGTCGACAAGTTCATTGTCCAATAGCTTCCAATCATTATTTTTTATAAGGTTTTTTTGATGAAATTACTGGTGCGCAATCTCAGCCGTTTAACAACGGAGTTACAATTACAAGAATTATTGGAACGTTACGGTAAGGTTCAGTCTTGCGATTTGGTGCTGGATAAGGGCACCGGTGCGTCTAAGGGTTTTGGCTTTGTTGAAATGCCTAGCCAAGGTGAAGCGAAGGCCGCTGTGAAGAGTCTCAATGGACTGGAACTCGACGGCAACAAAATTCGGGTTAAAAAGGCAGATGCTAGCTGATTTTTCGCACTTACTAACATCGTTATGGCGATGAGCTTAGATCAAAGGATGATACCGTGATCGATTTATATTACGCACCAACGCCAAACGGTTGGAAAATTTCCATTATGTTGGAGGAGTGCGGAATACCCTATCAAATTATTCCTATTAATCTTGGACAAGGGGATCAATTTGAACCTGAATTTCTAAAGATAAGCCCCAATAACCGCATGCCTGCAATTGTCGATCACGATGGTCCTAATGGAGAGCCGATTAGTATCTTTGAATCCGGTGCGATCTTAATGTATCTGGGAGAGAAGTTAGGAAAATTTTTCCCACAGGAACCTCGTGAAAGAATCAGGGTGCTGGAATGGCTGTTTTGGCAAGTGGGTGGGCTTGGTCCCATGGCGGGGCAAGTCAGTCACTTCGTGAACTATGCAGGCAATTTTGCTGGGGATCATTCCTATGCGGAGGCCCGCTATAAAAATGAATATGACCGGCTGCTTGGAATAATGGACAATATCCTGAGTGAACGGCGGTATTTGGCGGGCGATTACTCAATTGCAGATATGGCATCGTTCCCATGGATAACCGCTTATAAGCGATATGGGGTTGATCTGAATAAGTTTACTCATGTAAGACGGTGGTTTGATGATCTGAAAAATCGACCTCAGGTTAGAGCTGGTATGGACGTAGGAAAAGAAAATCGAAGCTTTGGTAAAGGCATAACCCAAGAGGCGCTTAAAACGATGTTTGGCCAAACAGCAGACTCGATTAAGGCCCATGCCAATGAGAAGAAAAATGATCAAACGAAGTGACTTGGACAGGTTTAATTCAATTGGCTTTCGGCACGATACCTGTACGGAAAGAAGCTAGCACTGGTAATGCGGTTTTCAGCAGTAAATAGCGCGCTGAGCATTAGACCGCGTGTCGCCAACAGTACCGAGCGGCTCTTTGGTTTCATCATTACCATGAGCTTATCGTCTTCGTTGTGGCTTAAAGATCCCCTGCGCTGTCATCACGGTGCGCTCACCAACGTATATTTCTGCCGAGACATAGACTTCGGATTCAGTGGTGCCGACGACAGTTCCCTTACCTTCAACCCATTCACCGAGCTTCGCGCTGGAAATAAAATCGGTAGTTAAGCGCACGGTTAATGGCGCTCTGCGAGTTTTTCGAAATACTGTCATTCCCAGCAGGCCATCAATAAACGTCATTAACAGCCCGCCGTGAGCAATGCCGATGCCGTTGGTATGTCGATCGAGTATGTAAAAACCGCGATAGCTGTTTTCTCCGTCTAGCTTCTGATAAAACGGACCGTTGTGATTTGAAAAACCGCCAGAGCTAAAATGAGGTTCGAAGCCGGCGGGTGGCTTCTTATAGCCGGCCGGGTTTGGCGGGTATTTGTCAAAGTTATCTGTCAGATCATTCATGGAATTCGATTATTATGTTAATAGAGAGAGCTCAAGTACAGACGTTGGTTTAGCACAACTTCTGTGTTTTGAATTTTTTCGCTTACTGCAAGTAGCGTCGTAGAAACGCTCTCATTTCACCATAAGTCTGCTGCGACTCGGGTGATGCGAGGTTAAAAGCATAGCCCGCATGAGACATTCCTTCGTAGATATTCAAATCAGCAGCAACACCCGCGATACGTAATTTTCGATGCACCCTTGCGGTATCACTGAGCAGCATATCTCGAGTACCGGTGATCATATAAACCGGCGGGAATCCGGAAAAATCGCCATAAACGGGAGATATAAGAGGGTCTTTCAGGTCTGCGTCATCAGCATACAATAATGCAGCGGCGCCTAACAAGCCATCATAGGCAACCAATACTCTATCGATTCCTTCATTGGTATAAAGACTGTCACTGGTTTTGGTGAGGTCTGCCCATGGCGTGCCGGTATAGACTGCTGCTGGCAGCTGAAGATTCTCGGCTTTGAATTTGTGAATGGAAGACAGCGCTAGACCTGCACCCGCGGACGTGCCGCCGATGGCAATAGCGCCGGCGGGCGTCGATTTTAGTAAATGCTTATAGACTGCGACTACATCGTCGACGGCGGCCGGGAAAGGATGGCCGGGTGGCATCCGATAATCTACCGATAACACGCGAATATTAGCAGTATTAGCAATTATCGCGGCCTCCGAGATACCTCCTAAGCCTCCGCCGAAAACATAGGCGCCGCCGTGCAGGTATAGAAAGACCCGATGGTTAAATTGAGGGTCTAGCTGCTCCGGGGTGAGCTGATAAACACTAACTCCTTCAATCATTTGTTGGCTGACGGTGACATTAAGAGCGGACACTAGCCGCTCTGCTGTTTCGTCATCAGTGGCAGACCTTTGAGCGATAAGGCTATTCCAATCAAAGGCTGCGCTATCTTTGAAAGGTAGCAACCGCATAGCTACATCGGGTGCAGCGGTGCTGGCAATAGACTGTCGGAGTTGGGCACTGGCGGCGGCAGGAGGTGGTAGTTTTCGCGGCTCTATGGTCCAGTGGTGGCTATCGGCGAACGATAGCGGAGATAAGGCCGACAGCAAGGACAGAGACGCTATAAGTTTGGCAAAGATGTGTCTATTAAGGGAAGTCATTGTAAATTCTCATACGTTGTTGTTGTTATCATGGTCTCTTCGAGCTTGCCGGAAATAGCTAAAGCGGTAAAGTCCAGCTCTTTATATAATTACGCCATACAATTGAACCTTGATTTCGCTAAGTGCTACAGTACTGGCGGTCCTATAATAATAGCGGGTTGCCTGAAGTGCTAAAGTCTCTCCGCTAATATCTGCACAATCTATTTTTCAGGAGTAACACAATGCCGATTGTAGACTACAAAGTGCCCGTGTCTGTCGATGAGGCGGTAATAATGCTAAAGGGATGCAATACGGCGGTAAAAATATTGGCCGGAGGCACTGACTTAATCATTCAATCAAAGCCAGCTGGCAGCGATCCTCTAACCGTTGTCGATATTAAGTCTATCGATAGTATGATGACGGCGAGCATCGACGACGAAGGTTTGACGTTGGGTCCCGCCATGAGTTGTGCGGAGCTTACTGCTCGGGATGATATCAAATCAGTTTACCCCGGTTTGATTGAAGCGGCCTATTTAATAGGTTCAACACAGGTTCAAGGGCGCGCTAGTATCGGTGGAAATCTATCTAACGCCTCTCCCGCTGCAGATACAATTCCTGCGCTTATTGCCATTGGTGCGCGCTGTATTATCGCTGGTCCCGATGGGGAAAGAGTCGTTGCGGTTGAAGACTTTGTTGTTGGTGTTGGTAAAAATTGTATGGCTCAGGGTGAGTTGCTTAAGAGTATCCAAGTACCTCCTCCCGAGGCAAAGACATCAGATGCCTACTTACGTTTCATCCCGCGAACCGAAATGGATATCGCGGTCGCCGGTGCCGGCGTTAGCATTACGATGGACAGCGAAGGGGTCTGTACGGCCGCTCGTATTGCTATTGGCGCAGTGGCGGTCACCGCGCTACTAGTTCCAGCGGCGGCTGCAGCATTGGTCGGTTCTAAATTAGAAGAAAGCGCCTTGCAGGCAGCTGCAGCTGCCGCTTCAGCGGCGTCAAAACCCATCAGTGATCGACGGGGGACGGCAGATTACCGTCGGCATGTAGTGGGTGTTCTGGTAAAACGAGCGGTAAGTATTGCAGCGCAACGGGCACAGGAGCAGTAGCAATGGCCAAAATTCATGTCAGTACAACGGTTAACGGCGATGCCGTTGAATTTCTTTGTAATCCCGGTGAGACGCTGTTGGATATATTGAGAAATGATCTGCAGCTTACTGGGACTAAAGAGGGATGTGGCTCCGGTGATTGTGGTGCCTGTTCGATAACCGTCGATGATCGCCTAGTTTGCTCTTGTTTGGTGCTTGCGGTTGAGGCCGAAGGCAAGGCTATTGGTACTATCGAAGGTGTTGCTGACAAAGATCAACTGAATGTTATTCAACAAAAGTTCCTTGAACACGCCGCTTTGCAGTGCGGTATCTGTACGCCCGGTCTTATCGTTTCTGTGCAGGCACTGTTGAAGGAAAACCCTGAGCCTACCGAGGAAGAGGCCCGTTATTATTTGGCAGGAAATCTTTGCCGCTGTACCGGTTATGACAAGATAATTCGAGCTGTCCTAGATGCTGCAGAAACGATGAGAGGAGCGGCATGATGAAAAATAATAATGAAGCTATTGCTGCTGATAATTACAAATATATTGGTACTCGCAGTATTCGTCCCGATGGGTTTGAAAAGGTAACGGGGCGCGCTAACTACGGTGCTGATTTGTCGTTACCGGGCATGATTTGGGGAAAAATGTTACGCAGTCCGCATGCCCATGCGATGATAAAAAATATTGACACTTCCAGAGCAGAAGCCTTGGCTGGGGTAATGGCTATTGTTACATATGATGATTTTCCCGGCGTTTCATCTGAAATTGTTGCTGCCGGTGAAGGTACTGAGGATCTGTTGGATTTGGCAAGAAACTTAATGGCAGATGGTAAAGTGTTATATCACGGTCATGCAATACTCGGAGTTGCTGCGATATCGAAACAAATAGCAGAACAGGCGCTCGAATTAATTGATATCGACTACGATATTTTGCCTGCTGTTCTTGATGTACGCGATGCGATGGCGAAAGATGCGCCCATTCTTCATCAAACGATGTTTACAAAAGGGTTGTCAGAGACGCCAACTACTCCTTCCAACGTGGCATCGGTGGTTGAGTTAAAGAAAGGTGACATACTGGCGGGCTTTGCTCAAGCTGACATTGTCATCGAGAGAGAATTTTATACCCCGACGGTGCATCAAGGTTATATCGAGCCTCATGCCTGTACCGTAAGGTATGACGAACATGGACAGTCGATGGTGTGGTGCAGTACTCAAGGTCATTTTGATGTTCGGTCCACCACCGCAAAATTATTGCATATGAGTCTCAGTAAATTAAAAGTTATTGCCAGTGAAATTGGTGGTGGCTTCGGAGGCAAGACCACGGTCTATCTTGAGCCGGTAGCGTTGTTAATGTCAAAAAAAACAGGGCGCCCGGTAAAAATGTTGATGGACCGGGATGAAGTTTTTAAAGCGTCTGGACCTGGGTCGGCCACTCGAAACTGGATAAAAGTCGGTGCACGAAATGACGGGACTATCACAGCAATGCAAGGGAAACTGCATTATGAAGCTGGTGCGTTTAAAGGCTCTCCCGCTCGTCTCGGGGGAATGACTGCATTTACTCCTTATGACGTTGAAAATATGTTTGTTGAATGTTTTGACGTGGTTGTTAACAAACCCAAGGTTGCCGCCTACAGGGCGCCTGGTGCACCGCAAGCAGAGTATGCAGCAGAGATGATAATCAGCGAGCTGGCTGCTCGCCTGGAGATAGACCCTATCGATTTTCGCCTGCAAAATGTTGCGAAAGAGGGAACAAAAACAATTTATGGGCCGAAGTTAAAAAAAGTCGGACTGGTCGAGTGTTTGGAGGCGGCTAAGAATTCACCTCACTACCAACAGCCCTTAAAAGACAATCAGGGCCGCGGAGTTTCTTCGGGGTTTTGGTTCAACATTGGTGGCTCATCGAGTGTGACACTCAATATGAATCGTGATGGCACTGGAACTATTGTAGAAGGCTCCCCTGATATTGGTGGGTCACGTGCATCAATGCAGTTGATGGCAGCGGAAACCTTGGGTATCGCTGCAGATAATTTTAAAACCGTCGTCGCTGACACTGAAAATATTGCACATAACGACGGCACCGGGGGCAGTCGCACAACCTTTGCTACCGGTATGGCGGTTGTCGAAGCCGCAAAGGATGTAATCAGGCAGATGAAAAGTCGTGCCGCTTCAGTCTGGAGTGTGGAGGTAGATACCATTGATTGGGTCGATGGCGTTGCTATTAATATTGATAGCACTGAAAAACTGTCGGCGGCAGAAATTTGTGCAACCGCAGATCGAACGGGGGGGCAAATTTCAGGGCAGGGGAATATTAATGCTCGTGGTGCCGGTCCTAGCTTTGCCGTTCATATTTGCGATGTCGAAGTTGATAAAGAAACGGGAAAAGTGGATGTGGTTCGTTACACCGCTATACAGGATGCGGGTAAAGCGATTCATCCCAGTTATGTTGAAGGTCAATATCAAGGTGGGGCCGCTCAGGGAATTGGTTGGGCGTTAAACGAAGAATATGTCTATAACGACAAAGGAATTTTACAGAACCCTGGATTTCTTGATTATCGAATTCCTCTGGCTTCAGATTTGCCGATGATAGAGACAGTGATAGTGGAGGTACCTAACCCTGCGCATCCGTTCGGCGTTCGCGGTGTCGGTGAAACGGGCATTATTCCACCATTGGCAGCCACGGCTTATGCTGTCAGCGATGCGATTAATGCGCCAATTACTGACTTACCGTGCTCGCCCCCCAATGTGTTGGCTGTGATACAGGCAAATAGTTAGTTCATTTAGGAGCTTGTATGGCGACGGTTATTTTCCCTAGTGAACTTGAAAAATTGATTGGAGAAAATAATCTTGTAGTTGATGCTCGCGTCTTTCGCGATGTAGTGACGGAGTTGATACAGCGCTACCCTGAGTTAACAGAGAGTTCCTTCGATAAGATGGCGATAGCGATTGATGATGTAATTATTATCGACCCCTTACTTGAGCCGGTTGCTCCAGATAGTGAAGTTTATTTTTTTCACTTTGTGACCGGTGGCTAGTGCTGGTTTTTACCCAACACTGATGTTGTCAATTGCTTAAGCCAAAACGGGGTGTTGCATGCTTGCGCAAGTTTCACTCGGCATTGGTTCGATCATCAAATAAGTTCATCAACTGCTCCGTCATCGCGTCACCCAATTGCTCAGCATCCGTTGTTGTCACTGCTCGTCGATAATGGTTTGTTACATCATGTCCTATGCCTATAGCAACAAGCTCAACCGGACTGTGGTTTTCAATCTTATCAATCGCATATTGTAAGTGTTGTTCAAGGTAGTTGCTTGAATTGGCAAGCAGGGTGCTGCTGTCCGCGGGTAATCCATCAGAAATAACCATGAGTATTTTTCGATCTTCAGGGCGCTTAACAATTCTATTGTGAGCCCAAAGTAATGCCTCTCCATCAATATTTTCTTTCAAAAGATCTTCCTGCATCATTAAGCCCAAGTTTCGTCTCGATTTTCGCCACGACATGTTTGCTGACTTATAAATAATATGACGCAGATCATTTAAACGCCCTGGTTGCAGTGGCTCTCCTTGTTGCAACCACAATCGCTTTGACTGACCCCCACGCCAAGCGCGAGTGGTAAAGCCCAATATTTCAACTTTAACTGAACATCTCTCTAGAGTTTGACCTAGAATATCGGCGTACATAGCTGCAACTGTCATTGACCGTCCACGCATTGAGCCAGAACTATCAATTAGTAATGAAACGACGGTGTCCTTAACGGCAGTTTCCTTCTTCTGTTTAAATACCAACGGTTGCAAGGGATCTAGAATTACGCTGACAAGTCTTGATGTGTCGAGTAGTCCTTCTTCTAGGTCAAAGGTCCAGTTTCTGTTTTTCTGTACCATCAGTTTTCGCTGCAAACGGCTTGCAAATTTACCGATGACAACCTGAGATTGTTGTAAATGTTTATCGAGTAGGGCTCTTAATCGATCGAGTTCAACTGCATCACAGAGTTCATCGGCAACAACTATTTCGTCATACACATTGGTATATGCCTTGTAATGGCTTTCTTTCAGTTCGACCCGATGAGCATTGATTGCAGTGTCGATTGCCTCTTTTGGCTCGCCTGAACCCCCTTCAGAGTCTGTGCTGCCGATGGTGCTAGCTTCCATCGGGAGTTCACCACCCAGTTTTTTAGTACTGTCTGAATGACTGGGCATGTCTTGATTTGAAATTTCATCGCTCGCGTCCGAGCCTATTTCGCTGTCTTGATTTTCACGGTCTTCGGTTTCTCCTTCGATAATCTCCTCGGTTGATTCTTCCTCTAAGCCTAAATCGATGATCATTTGACAGGTGATTTGTGAAAACGCTTCTTGATCAAATTTTATATCATTAAGCTGAGCACAATGACTGCCAATGTGAGAATCGATGTGTACTCGCCATAGCGCAAGTAAATGATCTGCAGTCGGTGGCAGAGTTATGCCTAACTGTTCACGGATGTAAAAGCCGACAGCATCTCCGAGGGTAGCGCCGCGCTGTTGGTGAATGCCGCCATAACCCTGCTCGCAACATTTTTTTTCCAGCTCTGCTGATAGATTATGTTCAACCCCTTTCATTAGAGAGGCGCCAATAGCTGCAATACGCGCATCCTCAACACAATTAAAAACGTCTTGAGCTAACCGAGTTGAGGGGCTTTTTTGACGATGTTTTTCGTCGTTGTGATATCTTACTGTGAGGGCGAAGTGATCCGCGGCTCCACGTAATGCCGCCAATTCTTCCTCTGTTATGTGATTATCTGGAAGTGGTATATGAACATGATTTCCTTTTTGGTAAGCCCTGCCGTGACCAAAGCTAACATCGAGCTCATGGTTACCAGAAATTGCTTTCATCGTTGATGTAACGGCCTTTTTGAAAAGCTCTATTGAATCTGACAATGTTATTCCCAAACCTATACCAATAAATAGACAGGTTTCTTATAAGCCTAAAAAGTGTGGACTAAGCCAATACAATCTTGGAGCTAGACTCTGGTAGTTCTTCACCCATGCATCGTTGATAGTACTCAGCGATGATACTGTGTTCAGTTTCATCGCACTTGTTCAAAAATGTGAGTCGGAAGGCAAAGCCTACGTCATCAAATATTTGCGCATTTTCTGCCCACATAATAACGGTGCGAGGAGACATGACGATTGACAGGTCGCCATTGATGAAACCCTGCCTTGTCAGATCTGCCACGGAAACCATATTAGATAATCGGCTTCTATCAACATCGGGTAATTTAGCGGCCACGATGTCCGTTTCTTTTTCATGGGGTAGGTAGTTTAAAGTCGACACGATATTCCATCTGTCCATTTGTCCTTGATTTATTTGCTGCGTGCCGTGATACAAGCCGCTAGGGTCTCCCAGTCCGACGGTATTGGTTGTTGCAAAAAGGCGAAATGATGGATGGGGGCTGATAACTTTACTTTGGTCAAGTAATGTTAGTTTACCCTCGACCTCTAATACTCGCTGAATAACAAACATAACATCAGGTCTGCCGGCGTCATATTCGTCGAAGACCAAAGCACAAGGTCTCTGCAGTGCCCATGGTAATAAGCCTTCTCTGAACTCTGTAATTTGCTTGCCGTCCTGCAGGGCAATGGCATCTTTGCCAATTAAGTCCATGCGACTAACATGACTATCAAGATTTATCCGAATGCAGGGCCAGTTTAATCGTGCGGCGACCTGTTCAATGTGAGTTGATTTACCCGTACCATGATAGCCTTGAACCATGACTCGGCGGTTATGGGAGAACCCTGCGAGAATTGCGAGGGTCGTTTCGTGGTTAAATTGATAGGTTTTATCCAGTTCTGGTACGTGCTCAGAGACCGTCGAAAACCCAGGGATTTTAATGTCGACGTCTAGCCCAAAAGTGTCACGGACATTGTAATGCGTGTCCGGGATCCCCGTTCCGTCAATGCTACTGTTTTCTGCATTCATTTCTACTGCTGCCTACATTGCCCGCTGTTTTTTGGTCTTCCGCACGAGATCTTACATTTTTTAAAGGATCCTGTGTATTAAAGCGCCGTTTTTCAGCTGACTTCACTCTGGAAGTCAGCGGTGACTATTCCTAAGGGATACCGGCAATGGTAAGGTGAATGTTTAAATATATGAGTGATCAGTAATTTATCGAGATATAACATCTGACTTAAAAATAAGAGGATTTGAAATAATGAGCGAAGACTTAATTGAAAAGTTTGAAGATGGCGTAGCAACTTTAATTATGAACCGCCCACATGCACGCAATGCGATGAGTGGAGGGATGATGTCTGCGTTAGCGGAAGCTGTCCCCCGTTTGGCTAACGACCCTAAAGTTAGGTTGGTTGTGCTCACTGGTGCTGGTGGTGCATTTTGTGCTGGAGGTGATGTTAAAGGGTTTGCTGCCGATGCAGGTTCTGATGCCGCCAAGCCACGGACGGTGGACGAGCTCGCTGCAAACCTTCGGGAAGGCACCAAAATCAGCGAACTTTTTAATGAGATGCCTAAACCGACTCTGGCTATTATCCCCGGCGCTTGTGCTGGTGCGGGTCTATCGTTAGCGCTCTCTTGCGATCTGCGGATGGTCGTCGATGATGCTAAAATCACTACGGCCTTTTCGAAGATAGCCGCCTCAGGCGACTACGGTGGTTCTTGGTTTATGACACAGTTGCTGGGTGCTGCTAAAGCTCGAGAGTTATATTTCACAGCAGATGTTATTTTGGGAAGCGAAGCCTATCGACTTGGACTCGCTAATAAGCTGGTAAGTGCAGAGAATCTCGAAGAAGAAACTCGAGCATATACTCAGTATTTAGCGAATTTGCCCACGATAGCGATTGGCTATATGAAAAAAAATCTGAACATGGCACAACAGGGTTCTTTGGCTCAAGTGTTAGATCTTGAATGTGGTCATATGGTTCGTAGTATGACGACGCAAGACCATAAGTCGGCTGCGGTTGCATTTGTCGAGAAAAGAGCGCCAGAATTTAAAGGGCGCTAAATAAAGCCAGTTACCGTCAAAAGCGCGTTAAGTATTTCTAGTTGATTTAATTAGGATCAACTGGAAATTCGGCGGAGGCCGTCACGACACACTGCTGAGAAAATAGCCATTGATTAATTAGAATATGGCTTTGCATGGTCTTAAAAAGAGAGGACAGAACTGTTCAGTAGAGGCATTGTTAGCATCTCTGGCGGGCAAAATAGCCGCTTCTGAACGTTGTAAAATTTGCGCTGTTGCTTCCGGTCTACACACGATACACTTCGCGCTCCAAATCTAGAATAAATAGAGGGCTGTATGAGATACGAATCACCAACGACCACCAAAGAAGCGGTCGCTCTGCTGGCCCAAGAAAAAGGTCAAGCTTATGTTCTGGCGGGAGGGACCGACCTGCTGGTACGGTTGCGACTGGACACGATTGAGCCCGATCTTATGGTTGATATCAAGCGTATCCCCGCCATGACAGAGATTAAAAAGACGGCGACAGGGTTCAAGATTGGCGCCGCAATATCGGGCGCGACGCTGGGTAAAAACAAAGCGTTATTGAAAGCCTGGCCGGGCGTCGTAGAAGCGACAAATCTGATTGGTTCAGATCAAGTGCAAGGGCGATGTACGATGGCGGGTAACTTATGTAATGCCTCGCCCGCTGCAGACAGCGTCCCCGCAATGATTGCGGCGGGAGCTAAAGCTATTATTGTTGGCAAGAAGAAGCGAACAGTGGCGGTGGAAAAAATCATCATCGGACCTGGTCAAACGATCCTTGAAAAAGGAGAGATGATTGAGGCTATCAGCCTGCCTGCTGCGGTAAAAAATTCTGCTGACGCTTATCTGAGGTTTATTCCAAGGACTGAAATGGATATTGCGGTAGTGGGTGTTGCAATTAGCCTCAAACTGAAAAGAGGTGTTATTGAATCCGCAAGAGTTGCGTTAGGTGCTGTTGCGCCTACTCCACTATTGGTTAAGGAAGCGGCCAAGGCTATTATCGGGACAAAGCTGGATGATGAGGCTTTAGATGCCCTCGCAGCTGCCTGTTCCTCAGCCTGTAATCCTATTGATGACAAACGTGGCACGATAGAATATCGACGGCGTGTGGCAGGTGTTCTTGCCAAGCGTACAGCAAAAATTGCCTATGAAAGAGCAGGGGGTAAGTGATGGCGGGTGTTCATGTAACGACAACAATTAATAGCGATCCAGTTGAGTATGTTTGTCCGGCAGATGAGTCTTTGATGGATGTGCTCAGGGACCGGTTAGGCTTGATGGGCGTGAAAGAAGGATGTGGCACCGGTGACTGTGGAGCCTGCAGCATTACTCTTGACGGCCAACTTGTCTGTTCCTGCTTGGTGCTTGGGGCCGAAGCCGAAGGCAGAGCGATTACCACTGTAGAGGGCATGGCCGACGGTCAAAATCTGCATCCTTTGCAGGAACAGTTTATTAATAATGCCGCGCTTCAATGTGGTATCTGCACGCCGGGGTTTCTGATCGCAGCAAAAGCATTGTTGGATGAAAACTCCGATCCGACAGAAACAGAAATTCGATATGCGCTCGCAGGTAATCTTTGCCGCTGCACTGGCTACGATAAGATTGTAAAAGCCGTGCAGGCAGCCGCAAAAGATCTGCGAAAGTAGAACAAAAAAAGAAGGTGTAGGAGATATCGACTATGAATGATCCAAAATATACAGGACAGGAATTCAAGGTTATCGGCTCCCGAGTCAAAAGGCCTGACGGAATAGACAAAGTGACAGGGCGAGCAAGGTACGGTGCCGATATGAATGCGCCTGGGCAATTAGTCGCTTTGATGCTGCGCTCGCCTCACGCACATGCTCGTATTAAAAAAATTGATATTTCTAAAGCTGAAAAGTTACCCGGTGTAAAAGCGGTCATTACAGCGGCAGATTTGCCCGATTTGACCGAGGGCAATGCGGGGCTTTTCGATACGCTCGAAAACTCGATGGCACGGGATCGTGCACTGTATGACGGGCATGCGGTGGCTGGCGTTGCTGCTATCGATAAATCTACCGCGAAAAAAGCATTAAAACTGATTAAAGTCACTTATGAAAAGCTGCCCCATGTCACAGATGTGGATGACGCTCTTGAAGATGATGCCCCAATTATACAACCTCGATATGCAACGGAAGGTCAACACGGTAATCTGATCAATAAAGGTGAATTTGGTCAAGGCGATATCGACCAAGGTTTTGCCGAAGCTGATGTAATTGTAGAGCGCAGTTATAAAACAGGGCAGACACACCAAGGCTATATTGAACCTCACGCTTGTCTCGCAAGTGTCAGCCCAGATGGTACCGGTGAGTTGTGGGTAACGACTCAGGGGCATTATTCCTATCGGAATACCTGTGCCCAACTACTGGGAATGGATATTGCGAAATTAAAAGTGACATCGTCTGAAATTGGTGGTGGTTTTGGTGGCAAGACCCACGTTTGGATGGAGCCGATTGCATTGGCACTGTCCCGCAAGGCAAATCGCCCCGTAAAAATGGTGATGAGCCGCGAAGAGGTTTTCAAAGCCTCGGGGCCGACCTGTTCAACGTCGATGGAAATTAAAATTGGCGCCAAGAAAGACGGCACTATCGTTGCTGCTCGTGCTGAATGCCGGTATATGAATGGGGCTTTTCCTGGTATGTGGGGCACTTTGGGTGGGATGACGGCATTTGCCTGCTACAGCATTCCCAACAATAAGGCGATAGGCGTCAACGTTTTGTGCAATCGTCCCAAAGTGGCTGCTTATCGTGCTCCCTCTGCACCAATGATGGCTTTTGGTGTTGAAAGTACGATAGATCAATTGTCAAAAGAGCTCGGTATAGATCCTGTAGAGCTTAGACTTAAAAATGTAGCCCGAGAAGGTACGCAGGCACCCTATGGTCCGGTCTGGGGACCCATCGGTATCGAACCGACATTGGAAGCCGTGCGTGATCATCCTCATATGAAAGCTAAGCTTGGTAAGAATCAAGGCCGCGGTGTAGCTTGCGGTTTCTGGTTCAATATCGGCGGTCAAACATGTAGTGATCTAAATATTGGTCCCGATGGTACGGTTAACTTGACCGTAGGTACAATCGATGTGGGGGGTGCGCGAGCGTCACTGGCGATGATTGCAGCGGAAGAATTAGGTATTACGTATGAGGACGTTAAGGTCAATATTGGTGATACATCGTCGCTGGGTCACAATGATACGACAGAGGGAAGTCGTGGCACATTCTCATCCGGTATGGCGGCAATCTTTGCAGCAAGAAAAGCGGTTGATGTATTAAAAGAGCGCGCCGCCAAAATGTGGCAAATTCCGGTTGAATCAGTGATCTGGGAAGACGGTTCTGCTCGAGCAAACGGTAAAGAACACAGCAATCTGTCGCCCTTAACATTGAAAGATATTGCCAAAAAAGCGGGTAGTACTGGGGGTCCAATCGCTGGTCACCATGAAGCTACCGCCGAGGGCGCAGGTGTTTCCTTTGCATCACACATTGTTGATGTAGAAGTTGACCCTGAGACAGGTAAGACGCAGATTCTTCGGTATACCGTTGTGCAAGATGCCGGGAAGGCAATTCATCCTGACTACGTTGAAGGCCAATTTCAGGGCGCAGCGGCTCAAGGTATTGGATGGGCTCTTAATGAGGAGTACATCTATGGCAAGGACGGCCGCTTGCAGAATTCGGGTTTCTTGGATTACAGGATCCCCGTTTGTTCTGATCTGCCGTCAATAGATACTAAAATTTTAGAGATACCTAACCCCGGCCATCCCTACGGGATACGTGGTGTGGGTGAGACATCGATTGTGCCACCGCTGGGTGCAATCGGTAACGCCGTGTCTAATGCCGTGGGTGTCAGAATGTACGAAGTACCAATGTCTCCCCCGAGAATCCTAAAAGCATTGGATGAGGCTGGTGTCTAGGTAGGCGCTCGTTAAGGACGTCAACATGGAAGTCTTTCTATCAGGGTCGTTGGTAGATTCTTTGAATGGTCTTACCTCAGTGGAAGTTGAGGCGAAGACCATTCGTGAATTGCTAACGCGACTTATCGATCGTTATCCAAGGTTAGAGGATCATCTTGAAGAAGGTATTGCCGTAGCTATTGATGGCACAATAATTCGTGATGACTGGGAGACACCTATTCCGGTAGGTTCAGAGGTTTTTTTATTCCCTAGGATTATTGGCGGCTAGAACTGCCAGCTGAACAAGCAGGATGCATGCCTGCTGGCTACGTCAAAGAATCCCATGTCAGAGATCTGTAGCCAAAAAAAAGGCCCGCTAGCGTTAGCTAACGGGCCTTTTGTTGTTTCCTGCGAGCGAGTTACCGTTGAGCCATCATAGCTGCAACTGCGGCAAATTCGTCGTGGCTGAGGGCACCGTCACTGTCGCGATCGAGTCGGTCGAAGCTGGCCGCAATCATATTACCGACCCGTCCTTTCAGCTCTGATTTTTCTAGTAGGTCATTAACGTTGTCATCAAGCATACCAAACATGCGCGTATCACTGAGCTGCTTGCTGTACTGAGGTGTCTGATTGACTCGGGTTTCACCTTTCCAGCGATAAGATATGGCAGTGAATAACATTTCTTCGTGGGACTGTTCACCCCAAGTAATAACCCCAGAGGGATCAGGGTTAGCAGGATTCTGCGAAGAATTATCATAGGCATTAACCGCGATAAGTTTGGATCCGGCAGGAACTTCTACCGGCTCTGTAAACTCATAATCCCGCTGCCAGTTAAAGTCATAGCGAGGTAGTGACAGTAATAATTCCTCTTTGCCATCAGGGTAGCGAATAGTTAGAGTTGACGATTGGCCGCGATAGTGGGCGTGAGGGAATGCGCCTAATAAAATTGCGTCCTGCGGAAATTCAAGATACGACGTCTCTTCATGTCCTGCAGTGTTTGCAGGTATTTCTATCGACACATCGATAACAACAGAGCGGCGGGTCATCAGTTCAGGAAGTTCATCATCTTTGTAGAAGTACAATCCGATTTCCGTTTGGTCGACAGCCTCTTTTCCAAAAGTGGTGTAATGAAGCTGGAAACCAATAGCACCGCCAACGGGCAAATAAGTACCGTGGTCTTGGCGGGCAATATTCGATTCCGCGCCAACCGCGTAGCCGCCGATAGATGACCCCCAGTCTCTTTGGCCGCCGCGACCATTTGCAGGCTTTTCCTTCATCATCCCACTCAATACGTGGTGAACGGCTTCACGAGCGCCGACCTTAACAGTACTGGCTTTTAGCCATTTTGGTTCGGTTAATGGATTATCGATAACTGGGTATTGATAATCAACAACACCTGTTGCGGGAACCGTAAATGCCGGTAGTTTAACAATTAGATCTGGTTTACCAAGGGGCCATTCTTTCAGCGGCTCCCGTGGCTCCGCTAATGGATCAGGACCTTCACCGCGGGGTGACCCCGCTTCTATCCAGTGAACCAGCGTTTTTATTTCATTGGCGGAGAGACTCTTATCGCGAAGAAAATGACCGATTTCAGGATCGGCGTGCCAGGGAGGCATGCGATCGGTGCGGATAACCTCGCGAATCATAGGCGAGAACCCTTTAACCATTTCGTAACTGCTCATCGCCCATGGACCAATACCACCGACTTGATGGCAGCCGACACAGTTCTGTTCGAGCAGCGGTACGATGGTATCGTGGTAGGAAATGTCGGCATGCTGATCGCGTTTGTTGTTTTCAGGGAAATTAATGATGCATCCCGGTGAGTCGACGTCAGCGATTGCTACGCTTTCACCCGCCAACACGGCATCGAGGGCATTGGCCAAATAATTGTTATCAGCTTTTTCTTTTTGAACTTCATAGGTCACTCGGTCGTCGACTGGGCCGTGGTAAACCACTTTTTTAGATTTTGGATCGATGACGAAAACCTCGGCGGTGCGAGAAACTTTTAGCGCTTCTCCGACGAGTTGGTTGCTGTCAACGAGCACCGGGATATCGTAGCCAAATGCTTCAGCCTCGGCGTTGATACTTGTCCGATTGTCTTGCAAGTTTGAGTTCAACAACAAAAATTTAACACCTTTATCAGCATAGGCGTCGCGAACAGCCCTAAGGCCGGGCATCACATTGCGGACAATCGGGCAGCCATTACCTTGAACCATCAGCACAATTGCAGGGGCATCGTCATAGTAGTAAAGACGGTGCGCAGCGCCTTTATGATCAAGAAGTTCAAAATCATCAACGCGCATGCCAACAACACTGTCACTGGCTGAGGCGGTTTGCATAGGAGCGGCTGATGCGGTGGAGACGAGTGTGCCAAATAAGGAGAAGATCAGGGCGCAGCTCAGTGCTCCTAGAGTTAGTAAACGCTTAGTCGATTTGGTCGTCATCGCCGTGCCCTCTTTAGCCATTGGTTTTTTTATGATCAATCTATTGTGGTCTAACTGTCATCAGATTGGAAATAAAATCAGTCGCTTAACGAGCGGCCTAATGACTAATAGTTGTGCATTGTCTGTTTTTTACAATTTAATCAATGATATAGAGGCCAATAGCTGCGTCTATATTAGGCATTAAGCTATTGATTTATAGCGCTTTTGATAAAAAAATAGAGTGTGTTGACAAGCTCTGGCCATGCGGTTTTCAGGCTTTTTATTGGGTATTAAATATTGTTAATTTGGCCTTGCGCCATCATCATTGAACAGCCTTTCAAGAGTTATGTCCTTACACTTTCCTATTAGAAAGGTTTGACTCGGATCAAGCTTTCAGCGATCAGACGGTAACGATGGATGATCGATAAAATTAAGATGATGGGTTTGAGAAAGTTGTTTCAAAAGGTGGTTAAAATCGTTGAAAAACGGCCGACATTGCCGCAGTGTATGTGAGCCAATTGAAAGAGTTACTGATGGCCTGGGCCAAGAAAGCTAATCGGTTAGACATAATTAATCGCGCCACCATCGATTCGGATATTTTGGCCATTGATGAAATCGGCTCGGGGGCTCGCTAAAAACGTAACCAGGTCTGCGACTTCTTCCCGTTCAGCAATACGACCGCAGGGGTTAGGAAAATCCCTTGCGACGAGCTTCTTGACTATCTCATCCCAGTCTTCTCCCCAGCCTTTTTTTGTCGCAATGTTTCTGTAGCTGGTCTCAACTTGCTCCGTACGAATGAGTCCCGGAGAAACGGTGTTTACGTTGATGCCTGTGCCTCCAAGTTCTTTGGTTAGACTGGCCGACATTGTTGCCATTGCTCCTTTTGCCGCGTAATAAGCCGGCATGATATTGTTGGGCTGGTGAGACCCGATAGTTCCCAAGTTAATTATACGGCCCCAACCCCGCTGTTTCATTGTTGGGATGCACCCTTGAATCATTCTTACGGCCGACAGCACATTGATTTGATAAAGCTCAAGCCATTTTTCTGTTGTCGAATCTTCCCAGCTGTGGCGATCAGCCGAGCCGAAGTTGTTGACCAGTATATCAACGCTCAATCCCAGTTCAGTGACTTGCTCTAATACTTGATGACATCCTGCTTCCGAGGTTATATCACCGCAAACAGCGAAGGGTTTGTCCGGTAATTCGTCGTTGCCATGAAAAATAGTGGTAGCGCCCTCCGCCGCCAGTGACTCGGCAATGGTTTCACCCGTACGACGATCACTGCCAGTTACTAGAGCGACTTTCTTTTCGAGTTGTAGGTGCATGGATATTTCCTGTAGCAAGAGGTTTGTGGTAATCCATTATAGTGGGCTCATTGATCGTCACAAGACAGTTTTTTAGGCACAGAATCTGATAACTCATACTGAATTGAATGGCTGCGACCATTCTCCTTGTTTGCTGGCTGTTTGGATTATTGAATCGGTACTTTTGGTTCCGTCTGTACTTTTGTGAGGAGAACTCGTTTAATAGTCAGCAAACAGTGTTGATCTGCAAAAACTTTGGAGAAAATAATGGAAGATCGCGTCATAGTCGATATTCAAGACCATATTGCCCACGTTCGTCTTAATCGTGCGGATAAAATGAATGCCCTTGATGAAGCCATGTTCGCTGGCATTATAGAAGCAGGCGAGAGTCTGAAAACGAACAAGGATGTTCGTGCAGTGGTGCTTTCCGGTGAGGGGCGTGCATTTTGTGCCGGTTTAGATATGGGCAACTTTTCTAATATGGCTAACGGAAATTCTGATGGTAGCGCTGAGTCTAGCGATGATGGGCTCGGTCGGCTTGAAAGGCGTACGCACGGTTTGGCAAATCGAGCGCAATACACCAGCTGGGTTTGGCGTGAATTGCCTGTCCCGGTGATTGCGGCGCTGCATGGTGTCGCCTATGGCGGTGGCTGCCAGATTAGCATGGGTGCTGATATCCGCTATGCTGCCCCCGGTACAAAAATATCCATCATGGAGATGAAATGGGGTCTGGTACCAGACATGGGTGCAACACCCTACATGCATAAATTATTGCGCGATGACGTACTGAGAGAGCTGACTTATACCAACAAAGTCATTGAAGCCGAAGAGGCACAAGCGCTTGGATTGGTGACACGCGTCATAGAGAATCCAATTGCTGCTGCACTGGCGACAGCGGAGCAAATAGCCGGTAGAAATCCTGATGCGATCCGTGGCGCCAAGAGAATTTTGAACGATGCACCTTTCCAGCATCCTCAGGATATTTTGTTAGCCGAGTCCCGGGAACAGGATCAATTAATTGGTTTTCCTAATCAGATCGAAGCGGTGATGGCAAATATGGAGAAACGCGCACCAAAATTTGGCCAATAAATTCCCTCTGGTTTTGGTTAAGTTGTCTTGACAACTTAACCAAAACTTTCTATGCTTCTCCGCATGAACGCCCTAGACAGCACAAGCCCCGTCCCCCTTTACTATCAGTTGGCTGAAGATTTGTTGGTTGATATTCGTCGTGGCGTCTATGTCATTGGCGATAAAATACCTTCTGAGCAAGCTATGGCCGCTGGCTATACGGTTGGTCGTCCGACTGTGCGGCAAGCGACGGAGTGGTTGATTCGACAGGGATATTTGGAGCGAAAGCGAGGTTCCGGCACTTATGTCGTGCAAACGGCCCCTAAACGACTGGACTTGCTATCGATGGCAGGCACATCAGCAGCATTGCATGCGGGTGGCGTTGCGGACCCTTTTGAAATAATTGAGCCGCTGATGATCGTTGGAAGATCATCAGCATTGCCGGATGAAGTGACGGGCCAGCAGTTTTGGCGTTTTTCGAGACTCAGTAAAAACAACGGAACGCCCTTGATGATCGAGACGTTTTATTTGTCGACGGCAGAACTGCCCACATTCGATGCTGTGGACTTGGCATCGTTAAGGTTGTCAGACTTTATTCAAGCGACGCATCACGAAAAGCCCGTTAAAACACGACAGACGTTTTCGATAGCACAGTCAACGTCGCAACAGGCAGAGGCGTTGCAATGGAATGGTCCGTTAATATTAGTAAAACGTACCGTTAGTTTTCAAAGTACGGCGCCGATCTACTGTGAAATGCTGTGCCGTACCGATCAATTTGAATTTTCACAAACCCTTGGAGTTGAAAACCATGGCTGAAGGTAAAGCTGGCTATTTTGGTGAGTACGGCGGGGCATTTATTCCCGAAGTCTTACATGCAACGTTTGAAGAACTGAATGAAAAATTTACTGAAATAAAGGCAGATCCAGATTTTTGGCAAGAATATGAAAATCTGATGAGTACTTATTCCTGCCGTGCTACGCCGCTCACTTACGCAGATAATTTGTCTCGGCACTTTGGCGGCGCGCAAATATATATCAAGCGAGAAGATCTGAATCATACCGGTGCGCATAAAGTTAACAACGTTATGGGTCAGGGCTTATTAGTCAAGCGGATGGGGAAAAAACGCGTTATAGCTGAGACGGGGGCGGGCCAGCACGGTGTTGCCACCGCCACAATGGCCGCTAAATTTGGTTTAGAGTGCACCATCTACATGGGGGAAATTGATGTCCTTCGACAACGGCCAAACGTATTTTGGATGGAGCGCATGGGTGCAACGGTAGTCCCTGTTAAAGAGGGGACTCGAGTATTGAAAGACTCAATTAACGAAGCTTTTCGTGATTGGGTTACCAATATGGACGATACGCACTACGTTCTGGGTACAGCTTGCGGACCGGCACCATTTCCCGAGATGGTCAGTTATTTTCAATCGATAATTGGCAAGGAAGCACGGCGGCAGTCGCTGGAGGCAACTGGAAAGTTACCCGACAGTGTTTATGCCTGCGTCGGCGGCGGTTCCAATGCCATGGGAATATTCCAGGGGTTTATGGATGACGATGTCGAGCTGGTTGGCGTCGAGGCTGGTGGTCACGGTATTGATACACATTTACATGCATCGAGAATAGCCTCCAATGATGCAACGGTTGGCGTAGCGCAGGGTTTTCGAACCTATTTTTTACAAAATCAAGATGGACAAATGAACGAGACTCACAGTGTTTCTGCTGGTCTCGATTACATTGGTATTTCACCGCTGCTGGCAAATCTTGCCGACCAGGGTAGGATCAGGTTTGAGTCGGCTACCGATGTCGAAGTTATTGATGCCCTATCTTTAACGATGAAAAAGGAAGGACTTATTCCAGCATTGGAAACTAGTCATGCCTTCGCCCAGGCCTTTAAGGATGCACCCAAAATGCGCAGCGATCAGACCATCATCATTAATCAGTCTGGCCGTGGCGACAAAGATATTTTCACGATTGCGGACGCCTTTGATGACCCCAAGTGGAAACAATTTATTATAGAAAAGGCTCGTCAATATGAATCTTGAAAATTATATTAAAGCGCGGCGGCAGCAAAAAGACATTCTCTTGATGACCCATATTGTATTGGGGTATCCCAGTTTTGACGACAGTTTACGCTTGGTGGAAACCATGGTGAAGGCAGGTGTAGACCTGATGGAGTTGCAAATTCCGTTCTCGGAGCCGATGGCTGACGGTCCAGTAATTATGAAAGCCAGTCAAGAATCTCTTGAAAATGGTGCCACGTTAGAGCGCTGCTTTGAAACAGCAGAAAAAATTTGCAGTGAATTTGATATCCCATTTCTTTTCATGAGTTATTGTAATATTTTGCACAAATACGGGTTCCAGCCGTTTGCAGAAAAAATGAAAGCCATTGGGATCAAAGGCTCTATCGTTCCCGATATTCCCCCAGAAGATGCGCAGGACTATACGGCAGCAATGAAGCAGCAACAATTGGATCCGATCTTTCTATTTGCCCCCAACTCTAGTGATGCGCGCATGAAGACTATCGAAAAAACCGGTAGTGGGTTTATTTATTGTGTGGCTCGCACAGGTGTCACTGGTTCGAATACTGATTTTTCTGAAGATATCAGTGATTACCTCAGGCGTAGTCGGGCGGCAACAGACCTGCCATTAGCGGTAGGTTTCGGTATTAAGGAAAAAGCCGACATTGACGCGGTTAAAGGTTTTGTCGATATAGCAATCATCGGAACTGAATCGATTCGGGTTATGGATGCGAGCGGTTTGGAAGGCGTTGATCGGTTTATTCGTTCTCTAGCTTAAGAAACTCAAGACGGCGTCTATAGGCTACCTTGTCATAGAAATACAGTCGTCTTTAATCGTGGCAAATTATTCGCGCTGGTCGGCTGCCCCAGCTTGGGGGGAGTCGCCAGACCTTAGCATTTGATACCAGTCACGAAAGGGCCCGACGGTATTTTGCCAATAAGAGCGATATTCTGACTGTGTTGCCGGTCCGATACCCCAAGGTGTGTACTCATCTTTTTCAGGAATGTAGAGTGTGCCAAAGAGGCGGTCCCAGATACTGGTTACTGCGGCAAAATTTTTGTCCCAGTGTTTCGGTAAATAACTGTGATGAACATGATGCATAACGGGACTGTGCAGCCATTTTGATAACCCATGTGGATAGTGGAACTGCACGTGATAGTGGCGAAAGGAACCATTAAATCCAAACAGTAGCGCGAAAACCCCGATGTTGAATAACGTAGCGGCGACGATGCCGCCGTCGAACAGCCAAGCAAATATTCCTCCAATAAAGCCGTAACTTAGCGCGCCCCCAGCCGCCCAAATGGGACCTGCGATAAAGTGTTCCCTAGAGCGAGTGAGCGGCGTTAAAACTTCCGCTGAATGGTGCACCTTGTGAAGGGCCCACAAGGCGGGCACCCTGTGCATGGCATAGTGAATGGCGTAGAACACAAAGTCGTAGCAGAGTAGTGTTACCAAGCTGTATATTAACATCCATGTGTAGTTGGATTGCATCGCCGGTGATGCCCCAAAAATCCATTCCAGTGATTCGATCACCGCCGTTTCGGTGCCTGAGCCGACAGTGGCGAGCAAGCCGACAATCCAAAATGGGCGCAATATACGCTCGGTTATCCATAACCAAAGGTCTACTCGCGCCGAAACATGACTGTAGATATCCTTAGGTAATAAAAACTGCAATAAACCTGCTTTTCTTTCCCGTCCATCGGCACCTCGTGCTCCATGTCCGCCCCTGATCAGCCAAATAAAAGTCGCAATAGCCAGAGTTAATAAGATAATTTCCCAATGTAAGTCTCTGGGGGTATTAGCGGCAAGGGTATCCCATACGAGGTCAGAAGCGTGTTGAATCGTCTCGGTCAGTGGACCGACAATACTTGGCGGGTCTCCGAGTATTGCTGCAGGACTTGCGTTATCTGGCATAGTTAGTTTTGATCGTGCTCGTTTGTGAGATCATTTATTGGGCAGCAGTAGGCCTCGTGATTGCACCCTAATTAACCGGAAACGAAGACGCTGTGTCAAGCAACAGCAACGGTATGGGGGTGTTAGGTGCGACCCTACGATGACGATATTGTAATAAATGCATAAAACAGCGCGTTTTTTGATCGCAATCTTCAACTTTGTTACATTTTTTTACCTCTAAGGGTAAGATATGCCCCCGAAAAATACACTAAAAACACTAAAACCCAATATTGAGGGATAATCATGAGAGAAGCAGTAATCGTATCTACCGCTCGCACAGCGCTTACAAAGGCGGCTCGCGGCGCATTTAACAACACGCACGGCATAAAATTGGCCGCTCATTCAATTCAGCATGCCATGGAGCGCGCGCAGCTGAATCCTGCTGATGTTGACGACATTATTCTTGGTAATGCAGCAAGTGCAGGTAGTACAGGCATGAATGTCGCGCGTAACGCGGCACTGTCTGCAGGTTGTCCCGTGACTACTTCTGGTACCACCATCAATCGGTTTTGTTCTTCTGGTTTGCAGTCGCTTGCCATGGGTGCCGGTCGTATTATCGCCGAAGGCGTTGATGTCATGGTAACCGGTGGTGTTGAGAGTATTTCTTTACAAGCGGTTGCTGACCCTAAGCAGTCCATCGAGCCAGAGCTTTATGAAGCTTACCCGGGCCTTTGGTATCCTATGATCAGAACAGCTGATACTGTTGCTAGCCGTTACAATGTCTCTCGGGAATCTCAGGACGAGTATTCATTGATCAGCCAGCAACGCTGTGCCGCAGGCCAGGCAGCTGGCAAATTTGATGATGAGATTGTGCCCATGAACACCATCATGAAAGTGATGAATAAGGAAACAGGAGAAGTTACTGAGCAGGAAGCTGTTGCCGATCGCGATGATTGTAATCGTCCTTCTACAACGGCAGAAGGTCTTGCTAGTTTGAAGCCAATCATGGGTGACGATGCCTTTATCACTGCTGGCAATGCATCACAGTTATCTGATGGTTCCTCTGCGCAAGTATTAATGGAGCGTGCTGAAGCTGAGCGTCGTGGTCTGGATATCATGGGTACTTTCCGCGGATTTGCGGTCGGTGGCTGTGAGCCTGATGAAATGGGTATTGGTCCTGTTTTGGCAGTACCAAAATTGTTGAAAATAGCTGGTTTAACGGTTGATGATATCGATTTGTGGGAGCTGAACGAAGCATTTGCTAGTCAGGTTGTCTATAGTCGCGATGTTTTGGGTATCCCCATGGATAAACTGAATGTTAATGGTGGTTCTATCGCTATTGGCCACCCATTTGGCATGTCGGGATCACGGATGGTAGGCCATTTGTTGATTGAAGGGCGTCGTCGTGGTGCTCGCTACGGTGTTGTCACTATGTGTATCGGTGGTGGTATGGGTGCTGCTGGTTTGTTCGAAATTAACTCGTAACAAATCATTAGTTGCGATGTTGTTCCCGCTCAGGCGGGAGCCCATCGATCGCGTTTAACCGCGCATAAACAAGAGCCATTTATGGCTCTTGTTTCGTTTCTGGGATCCTTTTCTTTGACAATTGGTTGGGGGCCTAGACATCGCTGCTGATGGAGGGGATCTAAACAGGGCCCGCTGAAGTAAGTGCTAATTGTCACGCATTCGATCTTGTTAGAAATAGTGTGTATTATCCGTGTCGACTAATATCACTCATACACTAGGAGAGAACTATGCGCGAAGCAGTTATCGTTTCCGTAGCCCGCACGGGCTTGGCCAAATCCATTCGTGGTGGCTTTAATAACACCACCGGTACCGCCATGGCGGGTCATGCTGTGCAGCATGCGATCGAGCGTGCAGGGGTTGAGCCAGCAGAAGTTGAAGAAGTTGTTGTCGGCTGCGGCACGCCACAAGGCACTACGGGTAATAATATTGGTCGACTCGCTGCTTTGAAGGCAGGGTGTCCCGTAACTACCTCAGGTTTCACGGTTAGCCGTCATTGCTCTTCGGGCCTGAATGCTATTGCAACGGCGGCGGGCCGTATCATTACTGATGGTGTGCCTATTGCTGTAGGTGCAGGTGTAGAGTCTATTTCTCTGTCCCAGCCCGGTGGTCCATTTACACTGTCTAATGACCTGCCTTTATTTGACCAGTACCCCGGCTTAATGAAGCCGATGATCGAGACGGCTGACATCGTCGCCGAACGTTACAATATTAGCCGCGAAGCACAGGACGAATATTCACTGCAGAGCCAGTTGCGCATGGCCGCTGCACAAGAAGCCGGGCTCTTCGCCAATGAAATTGTGCCGATGAAAACCCAGATGATTCAGCGCAATAAAGAAACAGGCGAAGAAACCATTGTTGATTACGTTGTTGATCGTGACGAATGTAATCGTCCAGGGACTACCTTAGCAGGGTTGCAATCATTACAACCTATTAGAGGTGCTGATCAATTTATTACTGCGGGTAATGCTTCGCAGCTTTCTGATGGTGCTGCGGCAGTCACGTTGATGGATTCCAAAGAAGCAGAACGAAGAGGTGTTGAGGCTTTAGGTGCTTTTCGTGGTTTTGCTATTGGCGGCTGTGAACCAGATGAAATGGGTATTGGTCCTGTTGTTGCGGTTCCTCGGTTGCTGCAACGTGCAGGCTTAACAGTGCAAGATATTGATATCTGGGAGCTTAACGAAGCTTTCGCTAGTCAATGTTTGTATTCTCGGGACTTTTTAGGAATAGACCCTGAAAAATACAATGTTAATGGCGGTTCTATTGCTGTTGGCCACCCTTTTGGAATGACAGGTGCTCGTTGCACGGGTCACATTTTGCTGGAAGGTAAGCGTCGTGGTGCCAAGTACGGTGTTGTGACTATGTGTATCGGTGGTGGTATGGGTGCTGCTGGATTGTTTGAAATCTTCTAAATCTAGCCTTGCTTACTTGGCGTGGTCACCATAGACGCGCCAAGTCTCCTTTCTGTTTTGCGTTCGCTGAGTTAGTTTCTTGGTCCATATGGCCACTGTGATTGGCATCGCCGCGTAAACCCGCGTTGGCGCGCAAGTTGCGCTGTTTTACTCCCCCCCTCTCTTTTTTTCCGCTAAGACTCGCGTAGTTGTGACCTGTGTTCAATAAACCGCAGTGTGATTTGCCGCGGTAACATCAGTAAAGCGACGTTGACCTTTTGAATCGGCAAAAAAAAGCCAACCTTACAATGAGGCTGGCTTTTTTTTGAGAGCAAGGACGCGATGTCCTCACTCGGGTACTGGGTTTAGTGAGTGCTAGCCACTTTTTTCGCTTCGCGGGCTTTATCCAATTGAGCCAACAGTGGTTTTAGCTCTTTCACATCGAGTCCGCCGTCCTGGTTTGCGTCGAGTAATCCCCACATGGGTGCTAGCCGTTTGCCGAAGCTCTCAGGTAGCTCTTCCAGCATGAGCAAGCCATCCATATTGGTATCCATAAAGCCTATCATCTGCGCAGCTCTAGTATCCTCTTTGGTATAGATAGGTTTTTCAGAAGTTTCATTGTCCCATTCAAAACTCATGCTGCCATAGAGCATTTCATCATGAGATTGTAATCCCCACGGCACAGTGCGGTCGGGGTTAGGGTTACTGGGGTTGTCAGCAGAATTGTCAAATGTAGAGCTGTAAACCATTTTGCTACCCTTAGGCAACTTTAATGGCTTTTCAAAGGTATAGGTTCGCTGCCAGTTAAAATCGTACACTGGAACTGACAATACAACCTCGGAATCTCCGTTCGGGTATTCTACGGTGTATTTTGCACTGCTCCCCCGATAGTGGGCGTGTGCGGTCAACGAATACAAAGTGGCGTCATCGGAGAAGGTGAAATATGCGTTCTCTTCATGTGCCGCTGAATTTGGTTCGATTTTAATTGAAGTATCAACAATAACGTGGGTGCGCAAAAAGTTAGCGGGGGGTTCGTCGGCAAAATAAAGCCCAACACGTGTCTTGTCTGTGGTTGCTATTCCTATGGGGGTGTAGTGCATCTGCAGTAAAAATGCTTCTCCAGCAGGGACAAAAACGCCGGTACCTGTTGGCAGCTCAGCAGACTCGTTGCCAACGGCATAACCCATAATGTAATTGTCGAACACGGATCCAAGGTCTTTTGTTTCAGGAACAGGTCCGGACCCCATCAATACGTGATGAACGACTCGGCCATCACCGGGGATAATCGTTGCAGCTTTTACCCAAACATCTTTGCCGAGAGGGTTTGGCACGACTGGGAATTCATAGTCGACAACGCCAGTTGCGGGAATATCATAGGCCTGCACTTCCAAGATCAAATCAGGCTCACCTAAAGTCCACTTAGACTCCAAAGGTTTAACCGCCAGCAGCGGGTCCGGGCCTTCACCCCGTTCAGCGCCGGCTTCTATCCAGCCAACAAGTGTTTTTATCTCGTCGTTAGAAATGCTTCCATCGTGTTCCCAAACACCCGTTTCGGGGTCTGCATGCCACGGTGGCATACGTTTGGTACGAATGACTTCCCGGATCATGGGAGCAAAGCCTTTAATCATACTGTATTCAGTCATCGCCCAAGGTGCGATACCGCCTTGCGAGTGACAAGCCGTACAGTTGTCGACCAAAATTGGTGCAATATCATCAGCATAACTAATCGTTTTTGCTGTTTCTGTATGGGGATAAGTGATCTCACAGCCGCTAGACGCTATCGATGCAACGTTAACAGGCTCGCCTGCAATCAGCGAATCGAGAGCGGTGCGTAGATCAGCGCTGCCATTTCCCCGATAAACGATTTTTTTACTATTAGGCTCGATGACTAGAACTTCACCCGCGTTGGTTAATTCTAACGACGAGCCAATGATTTGGGCGGTATCGTGCAGAACGGGAACATTTAACCCGTTCTGTTCTGCGTTAGCGGCTATTGCGCCCCGAGAATCTTTTTGATCCGAATTGATCATTAATACTTTTACGCCTTGGTCGGCATAGTCTTGTTGCAGGGCGTTGTAGGTTTCGCTGTTGTCAGTTGTCATGTCGCAACTGTTGCTGTGTGCAACTAATACGATAGCCTTGGCATCTTTCTCATAATAAAGGTTTTGAGCTTTGCCAGTGTGATCTAGCAACATAAAATCGTCGGCGCTATCAACTTTCGCTATTGCGTGTCCGGCGAAAATGAGAGTACAGAGTAAGGCTGCAGCTCCGGCCTTGGTGATAGATATCATGGTGTTACCCCTTTGAGTAATATCTTATACAGTTGATCAATATACCTTATTCTATCACTGGCTTAAAAGATTGCTTAATTACATTTAGGCAATACAAAAAGAGCGGAGCAGGTTGTGATGAGAGGTATGAGCCACTAATTTACGGTGATACAGACATCCCAGCGCACAGCAAGCATTCAGGGTGCTAGGCCTGACTGCTTTATGCCTGAATAAGAGACCAGGATTAACCCTGCTGTGCTTGTTGGCGAAGGACAGTTTTCAACACCTTACCGGTAGTATTTCTTGGTAGTGCATCGATAAACCGAACGGAGCGAGGCAATTTGAATTTTGCCATTTTCCCGTCACAGTGGTTGAGTATGTCTTCTTCAGTTAAGGTGCTGCCGCTCTTCAATACGGCTACAACACAGCCAATTTCTCCCCATTTTTCGTCAGGTAAGCCAATGACTGCGGCTTCAGTGATATCTTCCAGTTGATAGATGGTATTTTCTACTTCTGCCGGATAAACATTTTCGCCGCCGGAAATATACATATCTTTGGTCCGATCGACGATGTAATAAAATCCGTCTTCATCGATACGGGCAGCATCCCCGGTACGAAACCATCCGTCGACAAAATCTTTTACGTTAGCCTCGGGCCGATTCCAGTAAGATTCGATGATATTGCCACCCTGTACCCATAATTCACCAATCTCATTGGCCGACACATCGCTGCCGTCGTCAGCAACAATGCGGACTTTGGTGAACATGAGCGTTTTCCCGCAGGAACCAATTTTTTCTAAGGCATATTCTCTCGGCAATGAAAAGACACTAGGCCCGGTTTCTGTCATGCCATAGCCCTGCTGCAATTGCAGGCCTTTTTCGATCCAGATTTTAAGCAGCGGAACCGGCATTGGCGCAGCTCCCACCGTCGCTAATTCGATACCTGACGGGTCAAAGTGCTCAAAGTCCGGGTGTTGGCACATAAACTGGAAAGTGGCAGGTACGCCGAGAAAGTGAGTAACCTGCACTGTTTTATTGTTTAGCGCGGCGAGCGTTGTTGCGGCATCGAAGCTCCTCATCATCAAGATACGGCCACCAACAAATAATGTCGGCACGGTATAACAGTTGAGCCCACCTATGTGGAACACGGGCATAAACGTCAGAGAAATAGATGATTGAGTAATGTTGGAGTTTGACATGTTATTCAGGTTGTTAGACTGCATGACATAGTGAGTTATTCGTGCCCCTTTGGGTCTGCCGGTGGTGCCGGAGGTATACATAATCACCCATAAGGCGCTTAGGTCTTGGTCGACCATATGGTATATCGGTACGGCTTCTGCGAGGCCATATTCGTAGCGACTTTTAGAACCGTCTCCCTGCATGTCGATCAGCGGAAGATCGCAACCCATGGCAACTTCCTTACCAACTTCCAAAAAATCAGCATCGCAAAATAGCGCTTTGGCCTCGGCATCACCGGTAATAAAATCCAGTTCATCGGCAACCAAGCGGTAATTCAGTGGGACTAATACGGCGCCTATTCGAGCACAGGCAAAGAGAATTTCCATAAAGTCACTGCTATTTTGAGACAAAATAGCAACGTGCTGACCCTGCTGAATATTCAGTCCATCGCGCAGAAAACCTGCACATTGGGCGACACGCTCATTCATCTGCGCATAGGTATATTCTCGCTCGGAAAATAAATCGGTAATAGCGATTGCATTGGGCCTAGTGCCGGCATGAGTGGCTATCCAATCGTGAACTTTGGTATACATAGCTGCCTCTGTTATCGTTTTATTGTTGTGATGTAGGGTGTTAAACAGGTCCAAGATAATATCATTATCGGTAGCACTTTGGGCTGTGTTCTTATTGGTACCTATACACAGCGAGTTTCAGCTGCAAATATTGTGGCTTACAAAAGCGACTATTTTGACGGCACTGCAGCCCCAATGATAAAAATATCCTGTCAAAACGTCTTAGGAGAGTGGCTCTATCAAGAGAAATAATAGCCCGGGCTTGGGCCCTAATGCAGGAGTGCGCTGGCTGCCTTTGGTGATGCGTAGCCTACGGATAGTCAACCTGCGAGAATCATGATTAAGCGACCTTAATAGCTGATCAGTGGGTAGGCGGATAATTTTTTGCCGAAAAGATTGCCTAACTTTTTCAGAATGATTACTCTCAGGACTGTGAAAAACAATAAAACAGGTGCGCATCGTCATGCGTATTAGAAAAAAACAATAATGACAATTCTCAGTGTGGAGTGACAATGAACTTCGATATCCCTAGGGACCTCAACGATTATCTGCAAGAACTTGATGAATTTATTGATCGAGAAATAAAACCGATGCAGGCAGAAAACGACAATGAGCGATTTTTTGATCATCGTCGGGAAGATGCTCGAACAGATTGGGAACGAGGGGGGTTGCCTAACGAAGAATGGGAAGCGCTATTGCACCGAGCTAAGCGGAAAGCTGACGAAGCGGGCCACTACCGGTATGCCTCCCCACAGTCATATGGCGGTAAAGATGGAACCAACTTGGGGATGGCGATCATTCGAGAGCATCTCGCAGCTAAAGGTTTGGGCTTGCATAACGACTTGCAAAACGAACATTCGATAGTCGGTAATAATGTTGGCCTACTGTTGATGATTCAATATGGTACAGATAAACAAAAAGCAGAATGGATAGATGGCTTGGCAGAGGGCAAGCTGGGGTTTGCGTTTGGTATTACCGAACCCGAGCATGGATCTGATGCGACTTATATGGAAACCCATGCGGAGCGTGACGGTGATGGCTGGGTTATAAACGGTTGTAAAACTTGGAACACAGGTATTCATAAAGCGCCTTATGACTTAATTTTTGCTCGTACCAGTGGCAAGCCGGGAGATGGACGAGGGATAACTGCATTCCTTGTACCCATGAAGAGCGAAGGCTTCAAAGTTGAGGAAATGCTGTGGACGTTCAATATGCCTACCGACCATGGCACCGTGTCCTTGACCAATGTCAGGGTAAGCGACGATGCCATTTTTGGCGGTGAAGGCCGCGGCTTGGGCGTGGTTCAGCATTTCTTTAATGAAAATAGGATTCGCCAAGCAGCGTCGTCGCTTGGCGCTGCGCAGTTTTGTATCAACGAGTCGATAAACTACGCTAAACACCGGTCTCCCTTTGGTAAACCGTTAGCTAGCAACCAAGGTATTCAATTTCCATTAGTGGAGTTGCAGACACAATGTGAAATGTTACGTGCGCTGATTCATAAAACTGCATGGCAGATGGATGAGTACGGAGCGTTTTCTGTTTCTGATAAGGTCTCTATGTGCAATTACTGGTCGAATCGACTTTGTTGTGAAGCGGCAGACAGAGCGATGCAAGTGCATGGCGGATTAGGGTACTCCCGACATAAGCCATTTGAACACATTTACCGCCATCACCGCCGCTACCGCATTACTGAAGGCGCAGAAGAGATCCAAATGCGCCGTGTTGCGGGCTATATGTTTGGTTTTATGGACCAGCGAGCACCCAAGGGTGTTAGTGAGTCGTGACAGAGTTCGATAGCAAATTAAGTGATTGTCTGCATCGATTTGTTCCTCAGTTTCAGCAGTTGGTTAAGGCCGAACGCCTGTCTGGAGGGGCAAGTCAGGAGACCTATCGACTGACAGTCCTTGTGGACGGGGTGGAATTATTACTCGCGATGCGCAGAGCGCCAGGTGGTGCTGATGTAGAAAGAACGGCTGGTTACCCGGGCCTCGATGTTGAGGCATTGCTGATGCAGGCGGCACTGGCTGCCAGTGTGCCGGCGCCTACTATTCATCATGTACTAAGCGAAAGCGATGGTCTTGGTGAAGGGTTCATTATGGAGTGGCTGGGGGGTGAAACACTCGGGGCGCGAATTGTAAAAATTCCGGCACTTGATGAGATTAGGCCACGTCTTGCTTTTGAGTGCGGTGAAGTGCTGGCAAGGATTCATGCTATCAAGCTGGAGTCGTTTGGACTCGACAAAAAATTATTACCAATCACTCCCAAAGAACATGTTGAGCAGACCCTGGCTCGTTATATGGAATATCAATCACCACAGCCTATGATCGATTACACCGGACGATGGCTGTTAGATAACCTTCCGCAAAACTATACGCCGGCATTGGTCCATACCGATTACCGCAATGGCAATATCATGGTGTCTCCAGCAGGTGTGGAGGCGGTTCTCGATTGGGAGTTAGCCCATATTGGCGACCCTATGCGTGATTTGGGGTGGATTTGTACAAACTCTTGGAGGTTTGGTCATAGTGAGTTACCCGTAGGGGGGTTTGGCAGCTATGACGATTTTTTTTCAGGCTATGAGAGTGTTTGTGGTGTATCGGTGAACAGGGATCATGTGAAGTTTTGGGAGATTTTTGGATCTTTCTGGTGGGCTGTTACTTGTTTGGGTATGGCGGACCACTACAGAAATGGGCCGGATAAAAGTATCGAACGAGCAGCTATCGGTCGACGTTCGTCCGAGGGGCAGATTGACTGCGTAAATTTGCTAATGCCCGGATTGGTCGAACTAGTTACAAATGCGTCTAGCCCCGATGATGTTGGAATGCCGAGAGTGGATGAGCTACTGCTAGGTGTTAAAGACTTTCTTCAGCAGCAGGTTATGACGGAAACAGAGGGAAGAACCAATTTTATGGCGAGAGTTGCTGCTAACTCCGTCAGTATTGTTGTTCGAGAACTGGAACTCGGACCGCAGGCAAATGTGTTAGAACTTGACCGCTTACAATCTTTGTTAGGCAACCCTGATAATCAATCAATTTTAGATTTACGGTGGCAGTTGTGTCGGGAATTAAACGCGGGTTCAATACCTTTAGAGTCGGAGGAACTCCAGCGACATTTACGGTTTACGGTTGCCAATCAAGTGGCTATTGACCAGCCGAAGTACAGCGGTCTGCAGACTGCCCTTAATGCCTGAGTAGGTATTTTTGTTGAGTTATAATTTGTCTGAGATATGGCGTTGTAACTTCTCGATATGTATTAATAGTTTTTCTCGGGCGGGTGTTTTTTTATAGTCGGCCAGCTTTACTGCGCTTTGATTAAGTTGGTCGCGTGCTTTTCCCCACTGTTTGGATGTCACCAGTATTTCAGCCATCTCAACATGCCATCTTGGGCTGGCGGAGGTAATGTCTCTGAGTGATTCATGGCGTGTCAGTGCTGCGTCGAAAAATTCTCGACTTATCTCCAGTTGTACGGCAAAAGATTGCAGTTGTGGAGAGTTTCCGCTTCGTGATATCCCTAGGTCGATGATGCTTATAGCATCGTCTATCGAGTTCCCCTGGTCGGTTTCCGACAATATAATTTGCGCGACGGTGAGATAATGTCCAGGGTTAGTATAGGGCGATGTTTCTAAAAAGTGACTGAAATCCTCCAGTGATTTTTGAGTCTTGCCAATTTCTCGATAAGCTTCGGCACGATATTCCAATGTTGGGTAATGATTGGGATAATGTTCTAGATAATTGGTGAACTGATTAACAGCCGCGACATATTTTTTGATTTTAAAATAATAGGCACCAAGTTCATGGCTGACAAGGTATAAATCCCCTAGGGTCTGCGCGGCTTCAAAATCTTTTTCAGCGAGTGGATAATTTCCCGTTCGTGTATAAAGAGCTGCGCGCTGTATATAGGCGCTTTGCAAGCTGGGCTGTTGCGTAATTACCGCGTTAAGCTGTTCCAACTTGTGTTCATCTCCCGGGTGTGAAAAAGCGTGCCCAGCACAGCACAACAAAGAAATCACAGCCAGACTTATTCGAGCGCGGATGATGTTTGGTTGACTCATTGGCATACCAGTAGGCGATCAAACGGCAGTCGTCGTCGATCGTATACTCTTATCGACGGATGACAACAGTATCGCGAATTTCCCCTTTTTCATTAATAAATCGCGCAGTGAGTTCGGTACTGCTAGCATCGAGAACGACTGACCCGAGCTCCGCTAGGCCACGGCGGCGCTCGGGATCATGTTGCTGAACAGTGTGGGCCGGATGGTCAAGCTTACCTTTTTTCAGGCTTACCTTTCCGGAGCTTCCCGCCACGGTATAAACAACTTTGTCATCTTTTTGGCTGCCGGGGCTTACTTGGAAGTAACTTTCGCCGCCATAGCCAGTCGCCGCTTTACCGTCGCTGTTTAATTCACTGTGAATTTTTTCATCAAAAGAATTTGCATCGCCTCGATGTCCATTTAAATAGTAAGAGCGTTCATAGGAGTGACTATGGCCGCCGTACACCAAATCGACACCATAGTCCTCAAAAACCGGCGTAAATTCTTTTCGCATATCAATAATGGGGGTGTCTATGCCAAGAAATGAAGAGGGCTTTTCATCAGAGTCATGGCTGCCTTTGGTATAGGGTGGATGATGGAAGATGACGACGGTCCAGTCCAACTGGTTACTGCTGAGGTCTGCAATTAACCAGCCACGCATAGCATCCCTTTGAATTTTGTCCCGTGCGGACAGCTGCGAGTCAAGGCTAACAAAATGAACGTTGCCGTAATCAAAAGAATAATACTGTTCTGTACCACTAGCTACGCCACCAACATTGCCGTCGGTTGGCAGTGTGAAAATATCCAGATAGGGAATTCGCCTCGGTGTGAGATTCTCTCGCGACATATAATTATTAGGGTTTGCCGTAAGACTGGCGCCAGGGTAATGAACGATTCGGGTGCCGGTAGGATTTAACTCTCCTGAGCCCATTTCGTGGTTGCCAATGGTCGGCCAAACGGCGGACTGAGTTAATATCTCGGTATACAAATCAAAAACAGCGCCTTGCCATTCTTTGTCCGTACCATCGATATAGGCGTTGTCCCCGAGCAGCAAAAATACATCAACGGCTTCGTTTTTGAGGAGCGGATTTGACTCAGCGTTGTACTTCAGAAAGCCATCCAAAACCATTTTTGCTTCGCCGGGATGGGTGTAATTTCCCAGTGGATATTGCTCAGTTGCTGTACCGGAATCACCGATGATCCATACGTGGACATTGCCGTCTTTTGGCGGGCTACCCGTTGGCGGCGCTGTCCGAAAACGTAGCGATGGCGCTGAATACTCGCCGACCGAATAAACATACGCTGTATCAGCCGTCAGCTGCTCAAAGAGTGCCTCTTTGTGACGACCAGTCGTCTCTTTTGCGGTAACACAGGTTGTTTTCTCTGTTAGTGGTCCGGCCCCCGTTGCTAGACAGGCCTGCATTGCTTCGCCTCGCCATTTTATGATCACACTGACATCAGATATCTGCTGCAGGAACAAGCGTTCGGGTTTTTGTGGGGAGGTATTGGGTGTCGTTCCAGACGTGTTAGCACCGAAGGTTGTTATTGAGTTTTGCTGGGCAGTCAGAGTACAACCAATGATTGATAGAAATACCATAGTAGCTATGAGTCGTTTTCCAATCATCAACATTAGCAATCCTTTATTATCAGTCTGAATTTCAACGATCGTTATCATAATGCAGTGACAAGGTTTGTGGAAGATGCGTCGCGTGCAAAGGACGGTCAGATAAAATTATTGCCCTCTTCGCTAGTAATGTTATTGAAAAAAATGGCATTATACGGCGCAATTTAGCCCAGCAAAGAAACCCCCAAATGATGAATATGCCTGAACTATCACGATATGCCGTTAATGGTACTGAGTTATCAGTGTTTGAATGGAACAGCCAGCTTCGAGATCAAAGACCGACGGTAGTCTTTGCACACGCCACCGGTTTTCATGCCCGGTGCTGGGATCAAGTGATAGCGCAACTAGACGATTGTTATGTAATTGCGGTTGACCAGCGAGGTCATGGCCGCAGTGCAAATACACCCTTTGAGACATGGGGCGATTTTGGCGATGATTTGGTTAGCTTGTTAGAGCAAATGAAAATAACTCAGGCCATTGGGGTTGGTCATTCGATGGGAGGCCATACCATGGTGCAAGCCGCGGCAAAAAATGTGCAGCTGTTTAGTCATCTTCTGCTGATCGATCCTGTCATTATGTCGCCCGACCATTATGAAACTCCAGAAGAAAGATGGACCGGAACGGCTGAAGATCATCCAACAGCAAGACGGCGCAACCGATTTGATTCGGTTGAAGATATGGTACAGCGCTTTTCTGAACGTGAGCCCTATTCATTATTTACGGCCGAAGCGTTCCGTGATTATTGTCAATATGGACTGGTCGAAAATAGCGATCTCGAAGAGGGGGGTTTGGTGTTGGGTTGCCCTCCAGCATTTGAAGCATCCATTTATATGACATCGATGAGTATGGGTGACATTCTAAAGTATCCACCGACTATTGATATCCCCGTCGCTGTTTTGCGCGCGATGTCACCGGACGGACCGCGTGACGTTATGACCTTTAAATTTTCGCCGACATGGGAAGGATTGGCAGCTACTTTTCCTAATGGAAGAGATATTCATCGTCAGGACCGAACTCACTTTATGCCACTTGAAGATCCGCAAATGGTTGCAGAGTTGATCAATGATACGCTGCAGGACATCGACAGCTAGCGACAAAAAGCCAGTACGATAATGCCCGCTAACTCACTGATGCTTTTGTCAGTGGCGTTTTTACTGACAGGCCGGGCTGCTATGCCCCCATTGATTGATACATCTCCGATCAAAACTGAGGCAAACCGTCAGCCATTTTCCATAAAAAAAGCAACTGTTCTCTCCCATGATAAAGTTGCTGCGTGGTGATCATAGTGGCTCGGTCGGTCAGACTGAAAGCCATGCCCAGCATCATAGATATAAACAGGTACATCTGGCTGAGCCGACTCTACCAGATGAACGTCCTCCATCGGGATACTCTCATCGTTGTTCCCGTAGTGGAGAATAACCGGGCATAGGGGCTGTTCGTCCTTAAAGTCGACGATTAGACGGCCATAGTAGGCAGCAGCAGCAGTCAGGTCCGTGCAGCGACAGGCGGCTAGCCACGCGATGGAACCTCCGTAACAAAATCCGGTAATATACACTGGTCCCTTATCTTTCATTCGGTCAATAGCTGCCTGGCTGTCAAAAATTGTAAACTCCAGTTTGTTAGTATCGCGTAGATGGATGGCCTCTTTTAGTGACTCGGGAGAATAGTTAGATTGGAAGTTTTTTTGCGTTCGGTCGTAAAGTGCTGGTGATATAACTTCATAGCCCCATTCCGCAAATTTATCGCATAGATGCTTGATGTGAGGGGTTACACCAAAGATCTCCATAATAAGGACCAAGCCACCGATACGCTCTCCTATGGCTTCTACATGATAGGCATCAATAACGGCGTCATCGCCGCTCTTCAGTTGAATCATACTTCCCATATTAATCCTCGATGGCAATTGGTCCTGCATTGCCTGTTTTTTCTAGCGTGTTGTTAAAGGCGAACCAACTAGGTTTTGCTCATGGTGATTCACCGAAGATGTACCAAGGTCACAGACTATTGATCTTATTGGCCGTTGCCAAGCGGGAAATTTTTTTCACAACCGTATGATTGGTGACATGCTGGCCTTAAGGGATGAATAAGTGTTATAACAATAGCGATGTCTGCAGCCTTAAGAGAGTTAGCGTCTAAATTTCTCGATTAGTAAAAAGTCGCCCTGATATTATTTCACAGGCTAACCATAGACCATCGATTCAAACCGGAAGTTTGAACTAAAATAATAAGACAACGGATAACTGATAATGATTGACCTCAGCCTCGCTATGCACAATGGTGCGCTTCATGAGTAAAATAGGCGTTGGAGCAAAGCTTGCTTACGGTATGGGCAGTGTGCCCTACGCCGTCAAAGATGCAGCTTTCAGCGCTTTTGTGCTGTTTTTTTATACTCAGGTATTAGGCCTTTCCGGGTCGCTGACAGGGTTAGCCATCTTTATCTCAGTTGTCTGGGATGCCGTCTCGGACCCGATGATTGGGGCCTGGTCTGATCGGCTAAAAACCCGCTGGGGTAGGCGGCATCCAATGATGCTGGCAGGGACCATTCCCCTCGGCTTATCATTTGTTATGTTATTCCACCCTGTTGCCTCGGTATTGGATTCCCAGATTCAACTATTTGCTTGGTTACTGCTATCTGTATTGATGGTGAGAACTTTCTTAACTGTTTTTTATATTCCGCAGAATGCGATGGGCGCTGAAATTACCAGTGACTACCACGAGCGAACCGCCATCGTTAATATTCGTACCAATCTAGGTTGGATAGCGGGGGTGAGTCTTCCCGCAATTTGTCTGGCCTTTCTATTCGTTTCAGTTGATGGCGAGGACGGGCGCTTTGTCATTGAAAATTATCATTTTTACGGCTGGGTTTCTTTTTTTGTTGTCGTTATAACTGCGGGCATCTGTGTTTTTGGCACCCGGCAATTTATACCGCGTTTAATGGAAGTAGCAACGCGCAATACTGTATCCCCGGGATTTATGGGGATGATTAGCGATACTCTAGGGACCTTAAAAAATATAAATTTTCGAAGGATAATGGTTTTTGAGGTGGCGGTGGGTGCCACGATGGGTATTCAAGGTGCCTTGAATATGATCGTTTGGACTTATTTTTGGGAGCTGACGACCGCTGAAATATCAATACTGATGGTATCTTCTCTGGTTGCTGTGGTTGTTGTTTTCCCCTCGATGAGCTGGCTAGGTAAGCATTGGCAGAAACAGCAGTTGTTGACCTTTGCTGTAGCAGGTTTATTTATCAATACCGCCTGGTTTGTGCCCGGGAGACTGTTGGGTTTTCTGCCAGAGAACGGCACGCCCATTTTGTTTGCTTTGGTGTTTTTCCAATCGTTAGTAGGTACGGGTCTTACCATTGTGCGCACTGTTAATCTGCATTCAATTATGGCTGATATTGCCGATGAAAATGAATTACAGACTGGCCGCCGGCAGGAGGGTGTATTCTTTTCTGCATCCACCTTTGCGTTAAAATTTGTAATGGGTTTTGGCTACATGGTGGCGGGTCCTTTACTGGATTTCGTTGGCCTTGAGCCGGGAGTAGCGCCCGGAGAGGCATCCGAATCTGCATTATTTGGTATTGGTATGGTTATCGGTCCGATTATGACTGCTTTTTTACTGATCCCTTGGTGGATGGCGGCAAGACTTAACGTGAGTCGAGAAAAACTCAATGAAGTACAGGCTTCATTGGCTCTTCGTCAATCTCGATAAAAGCCCGGTGTCTAAACGGCAATGAAATAGAGGCCTTGTTAACGCCATTATAAAGCTTGGGATAACAGCAAAAGTGATACGGTATTAACGATGAAGGAAATTAGCTTTGGTGCAAAATTTTCCTATGGTATAGGCACGATGACCTATTCCATTAAGGATGCGGCATTTGCGATTTTCGTATTACTTTTTTATAAACAAGTACTCGGCCTCTCAGGTACACTCACCGGGCTGGCAATCTTTATTTCCGTTATGTGGGATGCTGTGTCGGACCCAATGATTGGCGCTTGGTCTGACCGTTTGAAATCCCGATGGGGACGGCGCCATCCTATGATGGTGGCAGGAACCCTGCCTTTGGCCTTTTCTTTTATCATGCTGTTTTCTCCATTAGACGCTGTGCGTGATACACAATGGCCGCTGTTCTTTTGGCTATTGGCATCAGTTATTGCCGTCCGCACTTTCCTGACTGTTTTTATAATCCCTCACACTGCAATGGGTGCAGAAATCTCTGACGACTATCACGAGCGTACCTCTATCGTTAATTTTCGAACCAACCTTGGTTGGACAATTGGCGTGTTGTTGCCGGCAATCACCTTGCCGCTACTGTTCAAAGATGCAGGAGGCATAGATGGCAGATTTGTTATTGAAAATTATTATTATTATGGATGGGTTTCATTTTTTGCCGTCATCCTAGTTGCTACTATTTGTATAGTAGGAACCCGACAGTTCATTCCGCGATTAAAAGAAGTTGCTAGTCGCAACAAACCATCGATAGGGTTTTCTGGGATGATACGCGATACCTTGGCCACTCTCGGTAACGAAAATTTCAAACGAATTATATTCCTGGATTTGGCGATGGGCGCGATGATGGGGGTCATGGGTGCGTTGAATATGATTGCCTATACCTATTTTTGGGAACTGACCGTTCTGCAAATATCAGTGCTGGCATTGGCATCTATTGCCGCGGTCACTATTTTCTTCCCGGGCATGAGCTTTATTGCTCAACGTTGGCAAAAACAAACGCTACTGAAGTTTTCAGTTATCGGTTTATTTTTTAATACACTATGGCTTTACCCTGCTAGGTTATTGGACTTGTTACCGGAAAATGGTTCCGCTTTGCTGTTTGTCTTTATCTTCATCAATATGATGCTTTTCACCGGTTTAACAATTATCCGCACGGTCAATATTCATTCAATTATGGCTGATATTGCTGACGAACATGAACTAAAAACGGGACGACGACAAGAGGGTGTTTTTTTTGCGGCCGCAGCATTTGCAACAAAATTTGTGATGGGTTTCGGTTATATGGTGGCGGGTCCGCTCTTAGACATTATCGGCTTAGAGGCAGGGGTAGCGCCAGGTGATGTACCTGATACTGCGTTACTCGGTATTGGAGTTATTATGGGGCCCGTGTTGGCCCTGCTGTATGTTGTCCCTTGGTGGATGTCCACAAAGCTCGATGTCAGCAAAGAGCGGCTGGCGGAAGTACACTCGAAACTCCGCAGTGGTGAACAGATTCCTGACGGTCCTGTTTAATAACGAATTGGCGATGTAGTCTGCAAAAAAATAAATAACTGTAACGAAAACGATGAAAAAATAATGATACTGCTAATATAGAATTTTTCGTCTGACGCTAATTATTCGTTGACGTTCCTTTGATAAAATTCTGTGACGAATTGTGCAAAATAGGCTGGCCGGAATAACGGCGATCCGTGACCTGTCATTTCCATAATTTTAAATTCGCTTCCCGGGATTGCCTTGGCAATACGTTGCGCCTCTTGAAGATTAAGATCTTGTCGTCCGCATGCAACCAGCACTGGGACTCTGAGATGGCTGAGTGAGTTGCTGGTGTCGGGTTCCTTTTCGTGAGCCGTATGGGCACTTAGCGCAGCGTCGCGATTTTCATAAAAGCGCCAGGATTTTCGAGTGGGGTATTCTGGTTCCCCAGCTTCTGTTAACAGTTGACGTGCTTGTTGGCCGAGTTCCCTTTGCCCGGTCTGCTCAACGGGCGGTGTTAAGGCGACGTCAAACAAAGCCAGTGCGGTTAATCGATCGGGGTGGCGAATGCCAAACTGGGCAACTGTTCTGGCGCCATAGGCAACACCTAAGACAAAAGCTTTAGGTATTTGAAGGGCGTCCATTATGGCGACAAGATCATCGGCGTATTGTGAGAATGTAAACTCGTCATCGCCGCCCCAGCCGCTTTTACCCGTGCCGCGTATATCAAATCGTAATATCTGAAAGTGTGTGAGTAAAAAGGGTAGGGAGTGTTCCCAGTTAGTGAGATTGGCACTGGCCATGTTAACCAGTGCCAGTGACGGTTTACTGGCATCGCCGTCTAAAGCGTAATGGAACTGGATGCCGTTGGCAGTGATAAAGGAGTTGCTATGTTCGTAAGGGTCAATCATGACATTCCGTTGATAACAAATAGGGAGAAGAGTGTATCAAATTCTAGTTATTTTTCAGCGATGTCATAGTCATTAATACGAGTTCGCTATGGCAATCCGGTGTGATAATGATTATCTGACGCATCAGCGGAGCGGCATCACTGCTCCATAGATGGCGGACCTTCCGGCAGCCGTCCCGCCCGCCCAATTGTCGACAACAGAACATAAGTTATAAAATTTTCCCAGCCGTTAGTCGTGTTCGATCTGTTTTTCACCACCCATGGACTATCCAGTTTGATGAAAAACAGGCCAGTTATCGATGATCTCACCACCCTTTACAACCAGTATGTCCCCAAACTGCAACATCACATGTTCGCTTTGGGTTGGCCGCAAGAATATATAGTCGTCAATCTGTAGGTCGACTGAGTTGGATGTAGTTATAGGGCTTTGATTAGTGCTTTGATAAATGGGATCCGCAACGCCAGCTGGCGATACAATTTTTGCTTTCCAATAGCCGCCATAAATATAGTACAAGCGTTGCATATTTGGATTCCACAATGGCAGTAGTTTCGCAATTGCTGGATCTCCGGGAAGTTTTAGCTCGTCATAGCGTTTCAGTATGGGTGTAGCAATGAACAGCGCAGGATAGTTTCCCTTCATATAAAATGTGTCGAAATCCATCGGTTTTACAATCCCCGATCCCGCTGACAGATCATTCATGAGATTGTCGTTTTCATAGATGCCCAGAGTGTGACTGCCGGCACCATTGAGCGTCAGTTTTTCTGTATCCACACCCCGTGCTTTGGCTTGATCGATAAATGCCTGATAAATAGAGAGCACTGATTGCACCGAGGGGCTTTCCAGTTTGGCCTTGAGGCCGGTTAAGTGGGGTTCATAACCCATAAATCCGGAGAAGTTTAAGTGTTCTGGATCACCATCAATAATATTCAGTACAGCGTCGAGTGATTGCGCTGTCGACAATCCTCCGCGATGTAAGCCGACGTCCAGTTCACAGTTGATCCGCATGGTTACGCCAAGTTTATTGGCTAGCTGTTGGTATTGAATCAATCGTTCTGGGGTGTCGATAAGCCACTGGATTTGTTGACTGGCAGCGGCCGCTGAGCGAGTTAGCGTGTTGTAAAATGTTGCCACGGCGGTAATGGGCATTGGCTTTCCCATTAATATATCTGCTTCAGGAAAAGCATCAACAATTGCGTTCAGGAATGGCTGATGAAAAACCATCAGAGCGTTGGTATTTGCGCGCTTCATGATGTGTTTTAACAGGTCCATCGAAGGCAGCGACTTCACGACAATTCTGTAAGTTTTTTCAGGCCCGACGGAATTGCTTATTTGGTCGATATTATGATTCATGCGATCAACATCAATCATCATAACGGGCCTACCTGGACCTTTTTCTTTCAGTAAATTATTCAGCGCGGAAAAATAGTTGTCATGGTTCTCGCCAAGATCTTTAGGGCGCCAAAATAGTGCGCCTAAGGCGGCGACCAGTGTTAACCCCAGTCCGCTAAAAATAACTGATCGTCGTCTCATCAGGATTCCCCAAAAAGTGTTCGCAGATGGTCGTTTAGCATTCGTCCGCGAGGATCAAGCTGTTTGCGAATGGATTTGAAATCGTTAAAGCGTGGGTATAATTTAGCGAGTTCCGGTGCACCCAGGGTGTGTATTTTACCCCAGTGCGGACGGCCCCCATATTTCCAGAAAATGGGTTCGATAAGATCAAAGTATGGACGATAGTCTTCCGACGCAACTCGGTGTACTGATATGGCTGCGTGGTCCTCATGTCCAGAACTCATGCTTAGCAAGGTGTCGTCGCGAGATACATAGCGATACTCTAATGGGAACACAACATCTATTTTTTTGTCGCGAATTGTATTTAGAATTTCGCGCAAACAATCAGCCCCGGCTTCTAAGGGAACGGCGTATTCCATTTCGTTAAAACGGTTGTTGCGAATATTGGTTAACACCTTATAGGACTCATCAATTTTTTCACTGGGCTGTATTTGCTCAGCTAATCCATTGATTAATGGCGGTCTGTCTTCGGGAGGGATTTCCATCCAACTGCGCATGGCTGCTCCCATTGCGGCCTCTTCCTCGAGTGAAGGAGGGGGGTTGTTGATTGGCTCATCGGTTTCGTCAGTTGAAACAACAAACGAATAGTCGGAATGTGTCAGTGGTAAAATTTCGAAGTGCCGATGGCTCGCAGCATGCTGGTCAAAATTATCCAGAACATGATTTGTATTTTCAACCCAGCTTCTCTGTTTGAGTCGATAAGGTGATCGGTTCTTCAGAGTAATTTGTGTGATGACGCCCAGTGCGCCTAAGCTTACACGCGCGGCATTAAAGAGGGCAGGGTCAGATGTTTCATCGATGTCTATTTGCTCGCCCTGTGGGCTAATAAGGCGTACATGAGTAATGTAACCTGACAAACATTGAAAGTTTATTCCGGTTCCGTGAGTCGCTGTGGCTGTTGCTCCGGCTAATGTTTGACGGTCAATATCAGGAAGGTTGAAAAATGCCTGTCCAACTTGCTGGAGAGCGGCTCCCATGTCGGAAAGCCTGGTGCCCGCACCGAATGTTGCGGTCATTTTTTCTGAGTCGTGACCTATCAACCCATTAAATTGGTCAGCAACGATAATATTACCGGTAGTTGGCACCAGCGGCGCAAATGAGTGCCCAGATCCTACAGGGCGAATCGACCCGCTAGTAGATTTTAGGTACTTTGCTAGTTCGTCATCAGAGTTAGGAGAAATTCTGCCTTGGGGATAGCCGACCACATTGCCAGACCAATTGCTCCAGGGAAGTGACGAGCTCGGCTCTGTCCGAGTCTTTCCATTGTTAGCGAGGGCATAGCCGCTATAGCCATACATCGCGGCGACCGCACTTGTCGCTAAAAATTGACGGCGTGACACTTTTTTCATGGTAGTTCTCTCGACATAAAATCAATCAGCGCTGAAAAGTCTTTGCGATCACATGACATACAATAGCCGAGTGGTGGCATATCGTTAAAGCCATTGATGACGTGATCCATGAGCACAGCCTTGCCCTTTGCAAGGCGCGGAGCCCAATCGGTGCGTACACCTATTCTCGGAGCACCGCCAACACCACTGGCGTGACATAGCGCGCAGCTTCGAGACCATTTAGAAGAAATCTCTTCAACCGTGAGTGATGTGCTGGACGGTATGATCGTCACGGGTGAGACGTCTAAAGGGTGGTCAGCTGATTCAGCCAGTACATGGCTACAGGCCACTAGGCAAAAGCCTGACACCAAACCCCAATACTTAATGCTATTCATTGTAACAGCCCTCTATTCTTTGACTCTGAGGTTGACTGACATAGAGCTACTGCCAGGACTTCAACAGTTCTTCATAACTGATGGTAACGGGTGCCGGCTTTTGATTAGTGATTTTAGCCTTAGGTGCACCGTCCTGTTTAAACCAGTATTCAGCGCCTTTTTCTTCATTTAAAAGCGGCCCATACTGACCTTGCACACCGGCACGCTGTAATCGTTTGAGAAGTTTTTCCTGAGATAGACAGAGTGCGTCCAATGATTCCTGTGCCGTTTTTTCACCGGAAGAGGCGTCGCCAATATTTTGCCACCACAGTTGTGCGAGTTTAGGGTAGTCGGGAATATTAGTTCCGGTAGGGGACCAGCGCACGCGTGCGGGAGATCGATAGAATTCGATCAAACCACCCAATTCAGCGGCACGCTCGGTAAACGATAGGTGATTAATCGAGCTATCACGGATGAATGTCAGTCCAATATGGGATTTTTTTACGTCCACTGTTTTTGATACGACAAATTGAGCATAAAGCCAAGCCGCTTTTGCGCGATCAACGGGCGTTGACTTCATCAGTGTCCAAGAGCCAGCATCTTGATAACCAATTTTTGTCCCCTCCTGCCAATAGACGCCATGCGGTGAGGGTGCCATCCGCCATTTTGGTGTTCCATCATCATTCATTACCGCAATACCCTCTTTGACCATGTCCGGGGTAAAGGTGGTGTACCAAAAAATTTGTTGGGCAATTTTACCTTGAGCAGGTACCGGACCAGACTCCGAAAAGTCCATGCCTGCCGCGGCGGGTGGTGCGTATTTTTTTAGCCACTCAACATATTTTTCTAGGGCGTAAACGGCGGCGGGACTATTGGTGGCGCCACCACGTGCAACACAGGATGCCGTCGGTTGTGAATTTTCATTGACTCGTATGCCCCATTCGTCAACGGGAAGTCCGTTGGGTTCGCCTTTATCTCCCATCCCCGCCATAGACATCCACGCGTCGGTGAAGCGCCATCCCAAAGATGGATCTTTTTTCCCATAGTCCATATGACCGTAGACCTTTACACCGTCAATTTCTCGGCCGGTAAAGAACTCGGCTATATCTTCGTAGGCTGACCAATTAACGGGTACGCCCAGTTCATACCCATATTTCGCTTTAAAATCGGCCATATTGTTGCTATCAGTAAACCAGTCATGGCGAAACCAATATAAATTAGCAAACTGCTGGTCAGGCAGTTGATACAACTTATTGTCAGGTCCAGTGGTAAAAGATGTACCAATAAAATCGTCGAGATCCAAGTCCGGATTGGTGACATCTTTGCCTTCACCGGCCATCCAATCTGAAAGGTTGCGAACTTGCTGGTAACGCCAGTGGGTGCCAATGAGATCTGAATCATTGATATAAGCGTCGTAGATATTTTCACCGGATTGCATCTGAGTCTGTAGCTTTTCTATTACGTCACCCTCGTTGATGAGGTCGTGAGTGACCTTGATACCGGTAAGTTCACTAAAGGCTTTTGCCAGTACTTTTGATTCGTATTCATGGGTGGCTATATTTTCTGAAACCACTTGGATTTCCATACCTTTAAAGGGCTGGGCTGTTCGCACAAACCAATCAATCTCTCGCTTTTGTTCATCTTTGGAGAGTGATGACGGTTGGAATTGTTCTATCCAGGCGTCTGCGGTTGCGGTCTGGGCCAACGCTTGTGACGTTATAGCGGTAGCGAGCAAGGCAAATAATGCACAGGTAGCAAATGACAACTTTACGAGGTACTTCATTGATTAATCTCCAACACTTTTTTTAGACCCAGCGAAACACGCAAACAGCGTACACCAGACAACATACTAATGCCCCCCAAAGCGGAGCTCCAAACAATGCCAGCCAGAATAGGCAGATAAAGGCTGACCCTAACAGGCTTATAAAAAGCCGATCGCCAGGGGTTGTTTCGATTCTCAAAAGCCCGACGCGAGGCGCTTGCGGTGCAATAATGCCCCACGCTATCATAACTAACAGTGCGGCGCCGATGAAAGCAAAAAAAAGTGCCGTCGGTGTCGTCCAGCCCATCCACGATAAATCCATAAATTGACCCTAGCTCTTCACTGTCATATGTCTATACACGACCTAAGGCAAAGCCTTTGGCTATATGGTTACGGACGAAATAAATAACCAGCGCCCCCGGAATTATCGTTAACACGCCCGCTGCAGCGAGTACGCCCCAATCGACGCCTGACGCAGACACGGTGCGAGTCATTGTCGCGGCAATTGATTTTGCGTCGACGGCAGTTAACGTGCGGCTGAGTAGTAATTCAACCCAAGAAAACATAAAGCAAAAAAAGGCGGTCACACCGATACCTGAAGCGATGAGGGGTACAAATATTTTGCCGAAGAAGCGAAAAAACCCGTAGCCATCAATATAAGCTGTCTCGTCAATTTCCTTAGGAACTCCCCGCATAAAGCCTTCCAATATCCACACGGCCAGCGGTACATTGAACAGGGTGTGCGCAAGCGCCACCGCAATGTGTGTATCAAATAGGCCGACGCTGGAGTAAAGCTGAAAAAAGGGTAGCGCGAAGACAGCTGGCGGTGCCATGCGATTGGAGAGCAGCCAAAAGAACAGGTGTTTGTCGCCCATAAAGCGATAACGGCTAAAAGCATAAGCGGCAGGCAGCGCGACGGTTAATGAAATTATTGTGTTGATAACAACATAAATAATACTGTTTACGTAGCCCATGTACCAACTTGAATCAGTAAAAATGGTCATGTAATTGTCGAAAGTGATGGCCTGTGGCCATAGAGAAAACCCGTCCAATATTTCCTGGTTGGATTTCAGGCTCATGTTGACCAACCAGTAGATTGGTAGCATCAAAAAAAGAATATAGAGGATCATTATCCAATTAGACCGACTTATTCTCATGACTGGTTCTCTTCATCAGTATGAATCATTGCTGTATAAAACACCCAAGAGATGAGTAGAATCACCAAGAAATAAATCAGTGAAAATGCAGCAGCGGGTCCCAAATCAAACTGTCCAATAGCCATTTTTACCAAATCTATCGACAGGAATGTGGTGGCATTTCCGGGTCCACCCCCGGTTACCACAAATGGCTCGGTATAAATCATAAAGCTATCCATAAAACGCAGTAGGATAGCGATCAATAAAACTCCCTTCATTTTTGGTAGTTCAATATAGCGAAAGGTATTCCAGCGACTCGCCTGGTCTATTTTAGCGGCCTGATAATAAGCATCAGGAATCGACTGCAAGCCCGCGTAACAGAGAAGAACGACTAACGATGTCCAGTGCCACACGTCCATGATGATAATAGTAATCCACGCGTCCACTGCATTCTGGGTGTAGTTGTAATCAACACCGATGGCGTCAAGGGAATAGCCGAGTAAGCCGATATCGATACGGCTAAAAATTTGCCAGATAGTACCCACCACATTCCACGGTATCAACAAAGGCAGGGCGATTAAAACTAAACAGAGAGAGGTCCACAGACTGTTCTTCTTGGGCATATGTAAAGCGATAAAAATGCCCAGTGGAATTTCTATAATAAGGATAATTGAACTAAACAATATTTGTCGGATCAGTGCATCGTGCATTCGTTCCGACTGAATGATCTCTTCGAACCACTCAAGGCCAACCCAGAAAAATTCGTTATTGCCAAAGGTGTCCTGTACTGAATAATTAACAACCGTCATCAGCGGAATGACCGCCGAAAAAGCGACCAGAAGCAATACGGGTAACACCATGAACCAAGCTTTTTGATTAACCGTTTTTTTCATGGTGTCACCAGCCAGTCATTTTCATAAATATTTATTCGTCTGCGGTCAAAAGTAACAAACTTCATGTCCTCTTGAATGTCGTGATCTTGAGCGCTGACAATATTGAGTTCATTGCCAAAGAAGTCAGTTCTTATTATCTTGTGGCGTCCTATATCTTCGATACTGAGCACTGTGACTGGGAGGTCATCGGGGTTGTTGGTCAGGGTAATGAATTCTGGCCTGATTCCCAGCGCTAGCTCTCCGTTCAATGCTCTATACGATGCGTCCAGCGGCACCTTCTGCCCGCAGATCATAGCTGTATTGCCAACAATGTCAGCGGGTAGAATATTCATCCCGGGTGAGCCAATGAAATAGCCAACAAAAGTGTGTGCTGGCTTCTCAAACAACTCTTGGGGTGTACCAATTTGTACAACCTCACCGTCTGACATCACTACAACCTTGTCGGCAAAAGTCAGTGCTTCAGTTTGGTCATGAGTAACGTAAATCATCGTATGCCCCAGCTGACTATGCAGTGCTTTAAGCTGAGAGCGAAGCTGCCATTTCATCTGTGGATCAATGACGGTGAGTGGCTCATCAAAAAGAATGGCATTGACGTCTTCTCGGACCATACCGCGGCCAAGACTGATTTTTTGCTGAGTGTCGGCGGTGAGTCCTCGAGCCCTATGGTTGAGTAAGGATTCTATACCAATCATCTCAGCGATATCTCTGACCCGCTGGTTGACATAGTCAGCAGGAAGTTTGCGATTTTTAAGCGGAAAAGACAGGTTTTCCGCGACTGTCATGGTGTCGTAGACCACAGGAAATTGAAAAACTTGAGCGATATTTCTTGTCGCGGTGTCGTAGTTGGTAACGTCCTGATCATCGAATAAGATGCGACCCTGAGACGGCGTTAACAAACCCGAAATGATATTAAGTAGCGTTGACTTCCCGCAACCCGATGGCCCCAGTAATGCATAAGCAGCCCCATCATCCCATTCATGATTAAGTGTCTTTAAAGCAAAGTCTTGATCTGAAACCGGGTTGGTCGTGTAACTATGAGCCAGATTTGAAAGTGTAATTTTTGCCACGGTTAAACGCTCTTCAACGATTGTGTATAAGTTGCTAGTGCTGCTGTCTGACCCATGGCATCAAAAAAATACAAGTGCGCTGGATCGACAAATACATCAATCGAGACCCCGGGGGTCAAATGGTGAATGCCATGCAGCAAACTCACCCAATGCTGTTGCTGATGTTGCAGGTGAAGGAAGGTTTCAGAGCCGGTAATTTCTGTTGATTTAAGTATTGTACTAAAGCGCAAGGATTCAGAGTTTTTCGGCTCCAACATTAAATGATTAGGGCGAAACCCAACTCGATAGACGCCTGCGGTAAGTTTGATATGGCCAGGATCGAGAGGGTTATAACTATTCTCACCTAAACTAATCAATAAGCCCTCCTTCTCAGCATCCAAAAAATTCATTGGAGGGGAGGAAAATACATTAGCGGTGACAAGATTTTTAGGGCGGTGGTAAACACGGGTGCTGGTATCAAATTGGGTGATAGCACCCTGCCAGAGGGTGACGGTGTTTCCGCCCAATAGCAGGGCTTCTTCAGGCTCGGTTGTTGCATAGACAAAAACAGCACCGGAATCAGCAAACATTTTTGGAATCTCCGTGCGCAATTCTTCACGTAATTTGTAATCTAGATTTGCCAGTGGTTCGTCGAGTAAAACTAAGCCAGATTGTTTGACCAAGGCGCGGGCAAGGGCGCAGCGCTGCTGCTGGCCACCGGACAATTCAAGGGGTTTTTTTTGTAAAAATGCGCCGAGCTTCAGTAAGTCAGCCGTTTTTTTGACTGCAGTGATGATCTCAGACTCGGGTTTCTTTCGCAGACGCAACGGCGACGCTATGTTTTCAAATACGGTCATCGATGGGTAGTTGATGAACTGTTGATAGACCATGGCAATATCGCGTTTTTGAACCTTTACCCCAGTAACATCGTCACCTCGCCACAGTATTTTACCGGTCGATGGCATATCCAGTCCCGCCATCAATCGCATCAGTGATGTCTTTCCGGAGAGGGTTGGTCCCAACAATACATTCATCGACCCCGCGGCCAGATTTAAATGACTCGGATGAATATGTGGTTGGCCGTTGACGGTTAGTGATACGTTTTCTAGCTGTAACGACACTGCATGCTCCGGCCTTTTAGTAGGCTTATAATTGGGGGCAAAAACTAACATGATGCCACTATTTTCACAATGAGATCATTGGCGGTATTGCTATTTATCGCCTGGGTTTTTGCGCAAGAAATATAGTATGACGACTACCCTTGCCGGGGCGTGCACGCACGGTTTTCGTGGTGACATTGTAGTGCGCTTTTTTCAAGCGGATAACAAACATAGGGTCAAACCCAGCTGACCATATTGCCAGCATCCCGTCGGGACGGAGTGTTTTGAAAATGCTATCCAGTCCCTGCGCCGAATAGAGCCAGTTATTATCTCGCTGAGTTATGCCCTCGGGGCCATTATCAACATCCAGCAAAATAGCATCGAAACTGGAACTGGCAGCTACCAGGCACTCAGCAACATCGCCCTGGTGAACGCGTGTTCGTTGGTCCTTCAGTGGATAGTTCGCACATTCACCCAGTGCCCCTTGGTTCCATTTCACCACTTCAGGGATAAGTTCCGCCACGGTGACTCGGGCACTATCCGGGAGTGCTTGCAGCGCTGCGGTCAGAGTGAACCCCATCCCTAAGCCGCCAACAAGTACTCTAGCATTAGTTGAAGCAGTGAGATGAGCGCAGCCGAGTTCAGCGAGAGCCTCTTCAGAATTATGTACGCGGCTATTCATTAGCTCGCCACGAACACCTGAAAGACGAATGGAAAACTCTTGGTCGCGCTGCGACAGGGTCAGCGTTCCACCACCGTTAGGAATTTCAGCAACGCCTAATTTGTTCCAGGGATTCATTTATGCTCGATCAATCAGGTTGTGAAAATAGTTGCGGCAACAGTCGCCGGAATTCGTGACGAGACCATACAGTAAAATAGCCTAGCCTCCCAGTGTTCCGGCCCTCTGTCTGGGAGGCAGTTGGGACGGAACACCAGATCCTGATGCGTCGATTGATTAACTCGCAGGCTGTTGCCGTCTACAGCGCTGTGTTTGGGCACTATTAGAGGCAGCTTGGAAGGCTGCCAGCGGTGCAGCAATTGCCGGGTTAAATTACCGAATACGTTGGAAGCATGCTCTGACTTCATTAACGAAAGTTTCAGGTTGCTCAAACGCGGCAAAGTGACCGCCTTCGTCTAGCTCGTTGAAGTACACCAGATCAGTAAATCGTTTGCGCGCCCAACGTTCCGAGGTTTGAAAAATATCATGTGGGAATACACTGATACCCGTGGCGACATTGATGGGGTCAGATGATGGATTGTTGAAGCTTTCCCAGTATATTCGCGCCGATGATGCCCCGGACGCGGTCAGCCAATACACCATAATATTGTCTAACATTTCGTCACGGCTCAATACATTCTCGGGGTGCCCTTTGCAGTCTGTCCAAGCCCAGAATTTCTCCATAATCCACATAGCTTGACCCATAGGCGAATCTACGAGTCCATAGCCAATGGTTTGTGGTCGGGTACTCTGCTGCTTGGAATAACCTGAATCCCAGTCGGCATAGTGCTTAAACCCTGTCAACGCACGTTGCTCACTGGCCGTTAGGGAGTCCATGGTCTCTGGATCCGGCGCAGCAATAGCCATATTCAGGTGAATACCTATGCAATGTTGCGGATCTTGAGCGGCGATAGCATTGGTTACGGTTGAGCCCCAGTCACCGCCTTGGGCTACATAGCTTTCGTAACCTAGTCGGGCCATTAGCAGGGCCCATTGGGCTCCAATTTTTTCGATCCCCCATCCGGGTTTATCGGGTTTTCCGGAAAAACCAAAGCCGGGCAAGCTGGGACATACCAGGTGAAAAGCGTCTTTTGCATCTCCGCCATGAGCGACGGGGTCAGTCAGCGGACCGATGACTTTTAAAAATTCAACAACCGAGCCGGGCCAGCCGTGAGTCATGATCAATGGCATGGCGTCAGGTTCTGGTGATTTGATATGGAGAAAATGAATGTTCAGACCATCGAGAGATGTTTGAAACTGAGGAAAAGAATTTAATAGGGTCTCTGCTCGACGCCAATCATAATCAGTGCTCCAGTACTGAAGAATTTCCTTGGCATAAGCGAGGGGCACGCCCTGAGACCAATCATTTGGAGTCTCTGCTTCCGGTAACCGCGTCAGCGATAGTCTTTGTTTGAGATCGTCGAGACTCGCTTCCGGTATGTCGATGTGAAAAGGCGTAATGTCGTTCACTGTTGTATCCCCATGATCAATTGTAGTTTGGATCGTTAAACGATTGGATTTAGTGGTTTTAAAACTATTGTTCTGCCAATTGCACCAGCATTTTTCCTTCATTGCCACCGCTGAATAGCTCAATAAAAGATTGTGGTGCGCTCTCTATACCCTGATGAATCGTTTCCTTATATTTAACTTTTCCATCCTTAATCCATTGACCGACATCTTCTCGGAACTGTGCTTGCTGGTCAATATAGTCTGGTGTTACTAGCCCTTTCATGGTGACTCTTTTGTAGATCATCGCCGAGAGGTTTTTAGGGCCCGGCGCAATAGTTGGACCGTTGTTGTACATAGAGATCATGCCGCACAGCGGTATGCGCCCATACATTCTCATATGATTCAATGCGGCCTCTAATTGCGGGCCCCCGACATTTTCGAAATAGACGTCAATGCCACGGGGTAGTGCTTTAGTCAGTTCGGCGTCGATATCAGCAGTTTTGTAATTAAATGCATGATCAAAACCAAATTCTTCAATCAAGTGGGTGACCTTTTCATCGGAACCGGCACTGCCTACCACGGTGCAACCTTTTATTTTTGCAATCTGGCCAACGAGACTGCCAACCGCACCTGACGCGGCGGAGACGAAAACTGATTCCCCGTCTTGCAACGCTCCAGTGGTTAACAGGCCTCCGTAGGCCGTTAGGCCGGGAAAACCTAGCACGCCAAGGTAGGCCGACAACGGGGCGAGATCAGGGTCAACCTTATCCAAATCTTTGCCATCTGACAGATAGTGTTCGCGCCAGCCTTTCCAGTGCGTGACATAGTCACCAACTTGAAAGTCGGGATGCCGGGACTCTATAACTTTTCCTACGGTTGCTCCTTCCATGACAGCGCCGAGTTGAAAGTCGTCTCTCATGCGTCCACGCATATAAGGGTCTACCGACATAAATATATTCTGAATCAAGACTTGGCTGTCGTCAGGTGAAGGTATCTTGCGAGCAACAATTTCAAAGTCGCTCGCCGCGGGTATTCCATCGGGTCTGGACTTAAGCTGCACTTCCTTCGTGGTCAAGCTCATGGCATTATTCCTGTTTTAAGTACGGCCCATCATTGGTATAAGGTATTCGCTCGACAGAATAAAAACAAGCTTGTCTTAGTTTCAATTGCAGTCCTGCGCCTATCCATTATTGAGAGAAACTTTTTTGAATATAACCGCGAACGATTTTGAGCGATTTTACTTTACTCATTCAAATTGTCAGCTGTCCTTCGTAGACTTTGGCAGCCCCGATAAGCCAGCTTTAATACTGCTTCACGGTATGCGTGATCACGCACTGAGTTTATTGAATGTAGCCCAGGCGCTAAAAAATGACTTTCATGTGGTTGCGCTTGATATGCGAGGACATGGACGAAGTGATAACCCGGGTATCTATACTATGATTCACTATGTCGCAGATGTACGTGCGCTGGTGCAATACTGTGGTTTGGACAAGCCCGTTATCGTAGCGCACAGCATGGGCGGACACATTGCCAGCCGTTATTCAGCAGCGTTCCCTGACGAGGTGGACAGACTGATATTACTTGACGGAATGGGCCCTCCAGATTGGACCGATAAGCCCGACATCAATCATTTAAAAGTAGGCTTGCGCCATGGAGTCGATGCTGTGTCTTCCCTGTACATAGAAGGTCGCCAAATGCCTGATAGAAATGAGGCGATAAGACGACTGAGAGACAATAATCCGTTATTGAGTGCGGATCTCGCTGAAATTATTGTTGAGCATGGCGTCGATACGCATTCTCAAGGCGGTATCCGCTGGAGTTTTGATCCCTCGGTTCAAATGATTTGGCATACCTTTCCGCACCATGAGAGCGAAGATGTCTGGCGTGGAATTGACTGCCCGGTGCTGATTGTAACGGGGAGTGATGCTCTAAACTATTGGGTGGCGAATCAACCCACGCTGAAAGATCAGGGGGTTTTTTACACAGCCAGTTTGCAGAGAAAACAGCAGCTATTTACCGATGCTCGTCATTGTGTCGTTGATGGTGCCGGGCACATGCTGCATTACGATCAGCCCGAGCAGTTGAATGGCGTTCTAAGGGATTTTTTGGTGGGTTAATTAACTGATTTTTTGGGTTGGTTTTGCCAACAGAGCTGCTCAAACGCTGCTGGCGTATTTTCTTTACCGTGTTTTTTTGTGACTTCCCAGGGTCGCAGGCATTGCGCTAGCTTGGCACACCATTGATACCCAGCGGAGCCTATACAGCCATATTTATCTTTATCAGACCCAACAGGACGTTGGGGGTTAGGCATTGTCGACGATTTGAGTGCGGTTATTTCATCATCAACGGTGGAGGTGGCAGTGTTAACAGCTGGTGCTGCCTCTTTGAGCGGTGATCTGTCATTACCGTCCGAGCAGGCCACTAAATTCAATATAACTATTAATGTAACAGATGATAAGCATGACATATTGTGCATAGCAGCGGTCTTATATGGTTGTGTGATTAATTGAAATATTGCGCGTGAAAGTGGGCTAATGGTTGTTTAGTACGATCTAATAAGGTCAAGTCGTGCCCGCGGATAGAATAATGAGCTGTTTGCTCCAAGACCTTAAAAAATTGACCTTCTACAGTCATACCATTAACACAGGCCATGCTCGTAGCCGCAATGGGGGCCAAGCTTAAATGACTACCACTAACCGTGAAGGCGCCACGAAACTGATTGCAGCTACCAAAGCCTTTAATTATTCCTTGTCCATCCTTTAACTGAAAAAACGCTTCACGTTTTTGTCGCTCGGCCATCTTTACTGCTTCGCCATTCAATGTCATCAGTTTCCAGTAAGTATTGGTCAGCGTTGACAAGGCATGCTCTGATACGATGGCTAAATTCGGTTCCACCGACCTCGCTGATGGTTCCTGCGATACAGCAGATGCGACAGCACTCAGCTTTATATTGATTGTTTCTTGGATAGGGTTAAACGGATCCAGCTGCTCGGTTGACATCATTAGCAGCTTGCCAGTTAAGATAAGTTTTGCGTTAAGGTTATAGCGCCTTTCTGCTTTTATCAGGTCGGCATCATAACTAAAATTAAATGCGTACGGTGGAGTACCCTCAAGGGTCTGCGTCATTGAACTGATTTGAGTTAACACAGCCCCGACTTCAGAGATATTTTCTAGGGCTACTTGCAATATGGTCCCGTCAGGCAATAGCTTTCGCTCATGATAATAAACGTTCCCTGCTAAGATTTTCACGTTCGGTTGAGTACTTGTCATAGCTACTTCATCGGTACTTTGACAAGCATTCAAACTCAAGAGCACTAAGAAGCTTAACCATAGACGATGTAATTGTTGGCTCATGTGATGCTCCTATTCGCTACCTGCGACTGCCTATTTTTTTATAGTCTTTGCAGGTCACCTGCGAGTAACCGCTGCTGAGCTCCGTGAAGCATAGGCTTGGTACCTTTTTCAGACTGACTGTGGGCAACGCTGACATTAATTCCATTTTTCACAGCGTATCCTATATCATAAGAAATCAGGTTTAGCTGTTTTTGCAGATGATAAACAATTAATCGAACGGTTACATGATAATAAATTGGAGCCAATAGGTCTCATTAAATAAAATGCATCGAGAAAAAATCTTACTGGTCTACGATCAAGAATGTCCCGTTTGTAGGGCTTATTGTCAGATCGTAAAAATCAGGGAGAGCGTTGGTGACTTAGTCATTGTTAATGCTAGAGAATGCAGCGAGGTGCTCAACGAAATAACCGCAGCAGGCCTAGATCTGGACCAAGGAATGGTTCTTAAAATGGGTAAAAAACTCTATTATGGCTCTGACGCACTGCATGCGCTTGCTGTAATTAGCAGTCGATCTGGCGCGTTGAATCGAATCAATTATTATCTGTTCAAATCGGAACGGCTGTCCTCATTGTTCTATCCACCATTGAGATTCTGTAGAAATTTGCTATTAAAATTGCTCGGAAAATCTTCCATTAATAATTTGATGAATAGTTGAGCTAATAGCGACTAGCTGCGCTATGAAAAGAGCGGACAATTAAAAATAGATGATGCAATCACTTTTTTAATGGAAAGCTATCTAAACTGTATGGTCGTTATTCTGATAGCAGTTCATCAGCTAAAACTGTTGGAACCCAGCTGGTCTAACCAAGAGAACTGATTATAGGCGGGTGATATGAGGTGCACCGTTATCGTGACATGCGATTCTTTTAATCGTCGTGATCAAACTATGTTATCTGATGGTGTGGTTTCAGTTATACTTTGCGCTGAATTTTTGTAACGCGGCGAGAGTGCTTAATTTTTCAGAGCACGGCCTCTATTAAATGACTAAGGACAATCGAATGAGTAGTACTGTAGCCTCACTGTTTAAACCATTTACCTCTAAAAATCTGGAGCTGGACAATAGGATTGTTATGGCGCCTATGACTCGTGAATTTTCTCCTGAGGGGATACCTGACGCCGAGGTTGCGGGTTATTATCGTCGTCGTGCTGAAGGTGGAACCGGGCTGATTATTACCGAAGGTACAACCGTTAACGATCCTGTAGCGACGATGGGTGCCAGTGTCCCCCGTATTCATGGTGACGACGCGCTGGCCGGATGGAAAAATGTGATCGAAGAAGTACACGCTGCCGATGGAAAAATTATGCCTCAGTTGTGGCATGTAGGAATGGCGCGCAACTCAAAAACTGCACCGTTCCCAGAATTACCAAGCGCTGGGCCGTCTGGACTCGTGCAGCCCGGCAAGCAGGTGGCTGAACCAATGACAGTTCAGCATATTGAGGCAGTTATTGAAGCTTTTGCCAGCGCGGCGGCTGACTCTCAACGTATAGGGTTTGACGGCATTGAGATTCATGGCGCGCATGGATATCTGGTTGATCAGTTTTTTTGGGAAGGCACTAACCAGCGTTCCGACGTGTGGGGAGGAAGCATGGAAAATAGAGGGCGCTTCGGGGAAGAGATTATTAAGGCGATACGCGCAGCTACTGGGCCTGATTTCCCAATTATTCTGCGGTATTCTCAGTGGAAACAGCAAGATTATACGGCTCGGCTGGCGGAAAGCCCCGATTTGCTGGAGCAGTTTTTAGCGCCCTTGGCTGATGCCGGTGTGGATGTTTTTCATTGCTCAACGAGACGTTATTGGGAGCCTGAGTTTGATGGCTCTGATCTGAATTTGGCCGGCTGGACTAAAAAAATTACTGGCAAGCCAACAATTACTGTCGGTTCTGTGGGTTTGGACGGCGATTTCTTCGGCGCGTTTGCCGGTCAGGATGCTCCAACTCGCTCTGTTGATGACTTGGTAGAGCGTCTCGATAAGGGCGAATTTGATATGGTCGGTGTTGGCAGAGCATTGTTGCAGGACCCGGAATGGGCTAACAAAATTCGCCACAGTCGGCTCGATGAGGTCCGCCAATACGATGGCAAGGCATTAGGTACGTTATCGTAATCAGTTTCTTGCCGCGGAAACTATTCATGTTTTGATTACAAGGGCTTCGAATGAGAATTCGCGGCCCTTATTTTTAGAAAACTACCGCGATTGCGCATTCAGCTCTGGTCTGGCAAACTCGGTGATAATAAAAAATTAGAATTAACCTAGCAGGAAGCCCAATGAAATTTATCCGTTCACCCCTCTTTAAGCCCGTCAACAATAATACGTTGTCTATCGGTCATCCTCGGCAAACATCAAAATGGCCTTCCGCTATAGTTATCGCTGGGTTTGCATTGGCATTAAGCGCTTGCGGTGCTGGAGATAAGGAGTCCGCCGTTGTAATTGCTGAACCGGAAACCAATGGCGTTAATGGTCACGGTGGCGGGTCGGAAGAAGTATTTCCAGAAAATCGCTTCGGCGGCAGACATTTAACAATGCCGATGGATATCTTGGTTGGAAATCCCGCCGCCAATGCCGAGCGAAATGCCTATTACGGTGACCTACATGTCCATACAACGTACTCGTTCGACGCCTTTGCCTTTGGTACTTTAGCTACCCCTCATGACGCTTATCGATATGCGAAGGGAGAAGCGATTAAACATCCTGGAGGATTTGATGTACAACTCCGAGAACCGTTGGATTTCTATGCCGTAACTGATCATGCGATGTTTTTGGGAGCCGTTAGGGGCGCTGCGGACACGACGAGTGATTTTTCTAAATATGCTCATGTAGAGGCCTTGCATAATCTGAACGCCCCAGAAAACATGACCACCAAGAGTTTGGTTGCCCGAGGTAGTGCCTTCGCTACTTTTTTACCTGACACCCTGAGAGGAATTGCTGACGGTACTGTGGATGTCGAAATGACAAATACGATTGCCCGGGAGGCATGGGCGGATACCATTAGCGCTGCTGAAGAATTTAACAAGCCAGGGGAATTTACTACCTTTGTTGCCTACGAATATACGACGTCTTCAGACGATCGTGGCAACCTGCACCGCAACGTTATTTTTCGTGGCGCCGATAAATTGCCAGCTATGCCTTTTTCTCGATTTCATAGCCAAGACCCAGAGGGCCTTTGGGACTGGATGGATGACCTGCGAGAGAAGGGTATCGAAACTCTAGCCATCCCGCATAACTCTAACGGGTCAAACGGACAGATGTTTAAGCTAGTCGATTGGGCTGGGAACCCGATGGATGACAATTATGCGGACAAGCGAATCCGGAATGAACCGCTTGTAGAGATTACCCAGATTAAGGGCACCTCAGAAACTCACCCAGTTTTATCAGATAGCGACGAGTGGGCGGACTTTGAAATTATGCCTTATCGTATCGCGACAACATTAAACAGTGAGCCAAAGGGCTCTTATGCTCGTGAAGCCTTACTGAATGGATTAGCGTTTGAGGATAAAGGTGCTTCAAACCCTTATAAATTTGGATTTATTGGTTCATCTGACACTCATACCGGCGCTACCTCTGACGACGAAGCCAATTATTTCTCCAAGGCTGGTCTAATTGATGGTTCCAGCGATAGGCGAGGCTCGACACCATTGACCCCAATGGACGCGGAAATTATTCGCGAGGCTGGTCGCTCTGCATTAACGGAAGTTGACGGTCAAACTTATGCGACGGGAGCCTATGAAACGTGGGGCGCTTCTGGATTGGCAGCTGTTTGGGCAGAGGAAAATACGCGTGAGGCGATCTATGACGCGTTTCGCCGTAAGGAAACTTTTGCTACCTCGGGCCCGAGAATTCGAGTTCGTTTATTTGGCGGCTACGGCTTTGACGAGGCCATGTTGGATGACAATGATATGGTAACTAGAGCCTATGCAGAAGGCGTTGCGATGGGGTCTGATCTGTTCGCGAAGGATAAGACGCCCCCAAGTTTCATCGCCTGGGCAGTGCGCGATGCAAACTCCGCAGCGTTGCAGCGGTTGCAAATCGTTAAAGGTTGGACCATCAACGGTGAGCATCATGAAAAGATTTTTGACGTTGCCTGCTCCGATGGCGTAAGTCTTGATCCTGTCACTCATCGCTGTGCCGACAATGGCGCAACAGTGGATATTTCTGATTGTTCCGTCACCCAGGGTTTAGGTGCTCCAGAACTTAAAACCGTTTGGACTGACCCGGAGTTCGACGCAAGTCATCGCGCGTTCTACTATGTCCGAGCGTTGGAAAATCCAACGTGCCGCTGGTCTACATGGGATGCAATTCGCGCTGGAGTAGCGCCACGGTCAGACTTAAAAATAACGCTACAAGAGCGTGCTTGGACTTCTCCAATCTGGTTCAACCCTGACTCATAACGATTAGGGATAAATCACAAGGCATTCCTGTTAGTTAAGGGATGCCTTTTTTATTTGTGCCCAGCCTTGAGCCACGTCCTGGCCAATTTTGATGACAGCAGTACCAAGATTTATATGTGCCAAGAGTAAGGCCTATCTTTTACGGCTGTTTGCGAATGCCCAGTCACTTTGCTAACAGGTTAACTGCTTACCCACTGTTAATAAGATTGTAGGAGTTAACGATGAGAAAGAGACGAGCAAGCGGCTTCAACCTGAGTACTCCTATCGCTAATATCTCTTTTGCAATGATGCATCGCTACGTTAGATCGTTACAACGATACGGTGTTTCGATGATGCATACAGCTCGATCCTTTGGCTATTATCGGAAAGTTTTTTACAAGAATCAGGCGAGGACAACTGTTCTAACCAGCCTTGAAGGTAAGCGGATTGTTGATGTAGGTTGTGGCTACACGCCATTTGCAGAGGATTCCATGTTCCGAGTCTGTCACGATGCAGGTATTGAGTTCTATGGGGTTGACCCTGTTATAGCAGGCGATATTGCATTTGGACTCCGTGAGCGGGCGATGGCAATAGTTACCGGAGGTGGCGGTGTTTTTAACGCCAAGGCGCCTGGTTTAAATAGAGCACTATCGATTCGAGCGGAAAACCTTCCTTTCGACGATGGGTCCGTCGACGAAGTATTGTGCAGCTATCTTTTATTTGTTTGGGTCGAAGAAGAAGAGGCTCTCGCCGATATTTTGGGAGAGTTTCTTCGCGTATTAAAACCCGGGGGTGTTGTGAAATTGTACCCTCTCTATGAATGGCGGCTGATCCGATTTAAAAGCCAACGCCTAAAGAGTATATTGGCTAATTTTAGTATTGAGCAAACCTTCGTTCACGGCGGGAGGGATATGCGCGTTACGCCATCGCTTTTAACTGAAATGGTGAAAAGTAGTAAAGAGTGAGTCTGTTCTTTAAAAGAAAATGAGCAGCATATTTTTGGACGCTGCAGTCTGTCATAGTTGTCTCTACAGATTATTTATTCGACATCAATGATATTTTTGTCGACTGAGGTTTGAGCGGTTTGAGTAATCTAATATCATGATTAAAAATCGAACGAGAAAGATATCGGACGCCACACTTTTGTGCTGCTGGATGCTGTTCTCCGGGATTTTAATTCTCTTTTCGACCACTATTTTTGCGGATGACCTTCGTCCGATCTACATAGAAGTAGAGCAGATAGAAAACGACCAGTACGGTGTTCGGATTAAAAAACCACCCAAAGTGACGGAAGCAAACCGGCCTTCTGTAGTGTTTCCCGATTACTGTCAACAGCTGGCGAAGACTAGCAATGTTAGATTGAGAGCGGGCGTCCCCGTGGCGGTCGCCGACATCTGGATGTGTCGACAAAGTATCGACGGCGAAGAACTTGTGCTTCGCTATCCACTTTTTATTGTGCCTAATCCAGCCATCGTCAAAGTTATTTCGCTTGCAGGAGCATCTTATACAATTGCGCTGGCATCTGGCGACACTCGTTGGGAAATGCCTCGAGCAGAAGATATCAACGGTATCGCCAAGCAATACACATGGCTGGGAATAGAGCATATCTGGATTGGCTATGATCATTTGTTGTTCCTTTTGTGCCTGATCTGGATTGCAGGGACGTGGAAAAGAATACTGGTGACTATTACCGGTTTTACCCTCGCGCACTCGGTGACTCTGGCTTTATCGGCGTTGGAAATTATTAAACTCCCGGTGCCTCCAGTTGAAGCGGTTATCGCACTCAGCGTCGTTTTTCTTGCAACTGAGGTAGCCAAGGGTCGTAGTCATAGTTTGACTTGGAGAAGGCCCGTTACCGTATCCAGTTCTTTTGGACTGCTCCACGGTCTCGGTTTTGCAGCGGTGCTTAATGAAATAGGTTTACCGCAAACAGAAGTTTTAAGCGGTCTGCTGTTCTTTAACATAGGTGTTGAAATTGGACAGGCATTTTTTGCCATATTGGTTATTCTGCTAATTACCTTAGTCCAGAAAATAGCCGGCGCAAAAATTGATATCAAACAATGGTCACAGCGGGGCGTTGGTTATTCTGTTGGCTGTATTGCCGCTTATTGGCTTTTCCAGCGTGTCATGGGATTTGCGGTTTAATAGGCATAGATATATGGTTAATGGGTTACCTTAAAAAATATAGAATCGGAGCTTTTGACGATGGAAACAGTAACGCCCGAATCCGTGGGGCTTTCTTCACACCGGTTACAGCGCATTACCGATTGGTTAGAAGAGCAAGTGACTAGCGAAAGAGTAGCTGGGGCAAGTGTCCTGCTATCTCGTCGAGGCAAGATTGCTTACTTTAATACAATGGGGCAATCAGAGGTCTCTTCCGGCAAGCCCTTTGTTGAAGACACCATTGTTCGAATTTATTCAATGACTAAATCCATAACCACAGTAGCCGCGATGATGCTATTCGAGGAAGGTTTTTTTCAACTGGATGACCCGGTAGCCATACACTTACCTGAGTTTCGCGATACGCCAGTCTGGATCGGTGGTGATTCGAGTATCGACTCGATCGAGCCGATGAAAACTCCTATGACTGTTCGACAACTGATGACGCATACGTCTGGGCTTACCTATGGTTTTATGAATAGCAATGTTGTCGATCGTGAATACCGGAGAAAGAAAATACACATCCCGTCCGATGTTGGCAGTCTTGAAGAATGGATCAAGCACTTGGCCACTATCCCGCTGATGTGCCAGCCTGGAAGTGAGTGGAATTATAGTGTTTCTACCGACGTGCTTGGCAGGCTTGTTGAAGTGTGGTCGGGAATGTCATTAGACCAATTTTTCAAGCAGCGTATTCTGCAGCCGCTGGGCATGAACGATACCGGTTTTCATGTCGAAGAAAAAAATCACCATCGATTTTCGGCTTTATATGCGCCACTATCGGGCGGCGATATGAGTAATGTTGGCAAGAGCCAATCTGTATTTGAAAAAAAATTGAGTGGCTATAAATTAGAGGAGGGGGTGGAAACTAGCTCTTATCTTTCGCCGACCAACGTATATTCCGGTGGAGGTGGTCTGACGTCGACTATTGCGGACTACGGTCGTTTTTGCCAGATGTTACTGAACCGGGGCCAGCTGGGCGGTGAGCGCTTATTATCAAGAAAAACTGTTGAATTTATGCGGCAGAACCAGCTGCCCGACAATCGAGATATGGCGGCAATGGGGCAACCAGTATGGAGCGAGACAAATTATGACGGAATTGGTTTCGGCTTAGGTTTTGCGGTAGTTATTGACCCCGTTAAGGCCCACACTATTACGTCGGTCGGCGAACACCACTGGGGTGGTGCGGCAAGTACGTTCTTCTGGATTGACCCAGAAGAAGATCTATTTGTGGTATTTTTTACTCAGTTAATACCCTCGTCAACGTATCCCATACGGCGGGAATTACGCAGTCGGGTATACCAGGCTATTGATGACTAAATGTATTTTTTGTTCACTATCGTCGTCGAAAGTTAAGTCTTTTTGACGATAGTAACTTTATCTTTTGGTTAACATTTACGAATTAACACAACCATATTCCCGGAGAATGCTATGTTAACAATCCACCATCTGCGTATAGGTAGATCTATATTTACTGTTTGGCTATTGGAAGAACTCGAGCTTGAATATACGGTAAAAGAGTACTTTCGCAACCCTGACACTAACCGCGCGCCTCCAGAGCTGAGGGATATTCATCCTTTAGGGAAATCACCAGTTATTGATGATGACGGACTTATTCTGACGGAATCTGGGGCGATTGTTAGTTATCTGTTGAAGAAACATGATCCGGAACACAGGTTTTCACCCGCACCACACGACTTGGCGGCTTGGGGAACCTATAATCAATGGCTTCACTACCCCGAAGGCTCCGTATTCCTAGCTCTACTGATACAATTACTGTTGCTGCGAAGTGGTGTTCCCGCGCCGGTATTTGAGGGTTACTCGCAGGCTGAAGTAAAGTTGCACCTGGATCATATCAGTAGCCAACTGGGTGAAAACGACTACATTCTGGGAAATCAGTTTAGCGCTGCCGATTTTGGCGTTTGTTATATGATGTCGATGGCTGAAAGTCTCGGTTTGTTATCGGGACACAAGTCATTAAGCGACTATGTTGAGCGCAACAAAAATCGCCCTGCATTCAAAAGGGCCGTTGACAGAGCCGTAGAATAGTCATTTTTTATGACCCGGGGATGGAAGCATCTGTCCTCTGGCGTTGTCTTTTGTTCTATTTTATCCCGTACAAGGTAGTTGCAACTCATAGAGATCAATATGTCAAAAACAAAGCGATGGGTAGTAAGTGGGTTGGTCATGGTGAGCGTCATCGCAATGGCCAATCTTTTTCTCGGCGTCATTGATGAAAATAATTTTGATGCTCAGCAATACCTCGAAAAACGAAAAACCTACCAGGTTACGATCAAGCGAGATATCTGGGGTGTCCCCCATATAGAGGGTAAAAAAGACAGTGATACAGCCTTTGGTTTTGCTGTAGCTCAAGCCGAAGATCACTATCCAATTATTGAAGATTCGATGCGCTTTTATCGTGGCGTTCAAAGTGCATCAAGCGGTTATGAGTCGGTGCCACTCGACTATCTTGTTCACCTTCTAAATATTCGATCTCAGGTAGACCGGCAGTATGACCAAGTGCTTTCCGAGGACGTTAAGCGGGTGCTTAATGGATTCGCTGACGGTTTAAATTACTGGGCTGCAAAAAATCCTGAGAAAGTTGATCAAAAAACCTATCCCATTACGGCGAAGGATTTGGTGGCTTCATTTTCGTTACAGCACTTATTATTTTATGGTATCCAAAAACCAATAACTGAGTTATTTGATGAGCAGAGGAAACATAGTCTGTCGATGGATTCGAACGAAACTGCTTGGCAATTAACTGAAGAAAGGCCGCTTCCAGTAGGCTCAAATGCTTTTGCAATATCGCCATCACGATCTGCAGACGGCAGCACTCGCATACTGATTAATTCGCACCAGCCGCTAACAGGTCCTGTTGCCTGGTATGAAGCCCACTTAAAGAGTGATGAAGGATGGCACGTGATGGGCGGTGCTTTCCCTGGTTCACCGGTGATAACAGTAGGTGCCAATGAACATGTCGCCTGGGGCGCGACCGTTAATAAGCCCGATTTAGTTGATATTTATGTGTTGGAAATAAATCCAGATAATGAAAATCAGTATCGATTAGATAATGAATGGCTGAATTTTGAGGTTAAACAAGCTGCTATTCGAGTCAAGATTATTGGCAATTTTTACTGGACGGTAACGCAGGATCTTTTCTACTCGGAACATGGTCCGGTGATAAAGCAAGATCATGGTGTTTATGCAATCCGCTATGCGGGGCATGGAGAAATTCGTCAAGTGGAGCAGTGGTTCGATATGAGTAAATCCACAAGCCTGGCATCGTGGGAAAAGGCTATGGACCGACTGGCAATTTCAAGTTTTAACTTTGTTGCAGCTGACGCGGCGGGAAATATCGGTTTTTTTCACAACTCTCAATCGCCAATTCGAAAAGAGGGTTTTGATTGGAAGGGGTATTTGCCGGGCAATCGCAGTGATTTAATTTGGAATGAATATCTTCCTTTTGCGGACTTACCGCAAGTAGTAAATCCGAATAGTGGGTTTTTGCTGAGTACCAATCAATCACCATTTCATGTGACTGCACCGGAAGATAATGTGAAGCGGAGTGATTACTCTGAGACATTTGGGTTTCCCACCAGAATGACAAATAGAGCGACCCGTGGTCTCGAATTGTTTTCAGCGTTAGAGCTAATAACGGCCGACGACTTTAAAAAAATAAAATTTGATAATAGTTATTCGCCAAATTCCAGAGCTATAAACTATCTCTCTGACCTGTTTGACGTAGAGTATCCAGTCGATAGCTTGTATCAGCAACCGCTGGAGCTGTTAAAAAATTGGGATCTGGCAACGGACGTTGATAATACTGCGGCAAACCTAGGTGTTTGTACCATTAGTGAAGAGTGGATTTCTGAACAAAGTGGGCAATCACCGCCGGCGGTGCAAGGCGAGTTTGAAAAGTGTGTTGATATACTGTTAGAGAAACACGGTCGCGTTGATGTTGCATGGGGGGAGACGAACAGATTGATACGAGGTTCGGTGAATGAAGCGTTGAATGGAGGGCCGGATGTCCTGCGTGCAATTTATGGCAGAGGGCTTGAAGACGATGGTTATCTAACGGCTAGTGGCGGAGACGGTCTCTTCATCTTTGTCAGCTGGGATGGTCAAGGCAAACAGTCGATAGAGAGTATTCACCAGTTTGGTAGTGCAACGGTGGAGGAATCGTCTCCCCACTATGCGGATCAGCTTCCTCTGTTCATTGATGAAAAATTAAAGGAAACGTATTTTGATACTGAAAGCCTACAATCGAATATTAAGAGTGAATATGTACCCTAGAGACAGTAGGTATAATCGATGAAGCCGGTTGCCGATTATGCTTATACCAAGTTATTGGAAGAACAGCTTAGTAGTAATGTCCGATATTTCGAAGATATTCGGCAGCCGCTTGATGGATTGCGGCACGCGGCTGTTGCTCTAGCAGTTTATGATTGCCAGGGTGAGGCATCAGTCATAGTTACCCGGCGATCACATAGTTTACGAGAGCACAGCGGGCAGTGGGCATTGCCTGGCGGGCGCATTGATGACGGCGAGTCACCGACTGATGCGGCGTTAAGAGAGCTTCATGAGGAAGTTAACTTAGAGCTAGGGGAAGAGAGCGTCATCGGGACACTAGACGATTACGTTACTCGGTCCGGTTATGTCATTACGCCCGTAGTCGTTTGGGCAGACATTGATGATCGGCACTTGAAGGCGAACCCGGACGAAGTAGCATCCATTCATCCATTCACTTTTACGGAATTATCCCGTGAAGACTCTCCTAATCTGGAAACAATTCCTGAGAGTGATCGGCAAGTCTTGTCGATGAACTACTTCGATGATGTGTTGTACGCTCCAACTGCAGCTATGCTGTATCAATTCCGGGAAGTGGCACTAAGTGGCCGGTCAACACGAGTGCTAGACTACGATCAACCGGTATTTGCCTGGCGCTAATTTTTATCATTTGCTGATATACAAAGGGCCGCTGTAATGATCAATATGAATTTCAACCATCGGGTCGTTATTGATACCAATGCTAGCCATTGGATCAGTAGTCCGATGGCCGGTGTTTGGAGAAAGCCCCTCGCTCGGGAGGAGGTTGAGCAAGGACATGCCACCAGTATTGTTCGCTACGACCCAGGGTCCAGCTTCAGGCAGCACGACCACCCTTTTGGTGAGGAGATTCTGGTACTGAAAGGTATATTTTCGGACGAGACAGGCGATTATCCTGAGGGAACCTATCTTCGAAACCCAGAGGGTTTTCGGCACGCGCCGTTTAGTAAGGAGGGCTGTGTTTTACTGGTTAAGTTACATCAATTCCAAGCCTCTGATACTGCACATGTGGTGGTTGATAGCCGTAGCGCTGCGTTTGTTAAGGGCGTGGGCAACGCGCAGACTTTATTACTGCATCAACATAAAAAAGAATCCGTTGCTTTAGTATGCTGGCCCGCTGGAGACAATGCTCTGTCGCATTGTAAAATTGACGGTGAGGAAACTTATGTTATTAGCGGTGCGCTGAGTGATGAATTGGGCTCTTATCCAGCAGGTTGCTGGATAAGAAACCCGCTTCTCCGCGAGCATCGCTTTCGCGTGGAAGAAGATACATTAATATGGGTTAAAACCGGGCATTTGCCCAGCTAGTGTCTATTGACTCATATACCAGCCGCCGTTGGGAGAAATAACTTGGCCGGTTAAATATTTTGCCTCATCACTCGCCAGATAGACCGCTGACCATGCTATGTCGTCAGGTTTACCGAAGGCACCTAAAGGAATCTGAGATTCTAGCATTGGGCGCATGATCTTTAACGGTTCTGTCATGTCTGTTTCAATCCAGCCAGGTGCAATTGCATTGACTCTAATATTCCGCGTTGCCATTTCGTGGGCGAGCGCCCGAGTGAATCCCATAATCCCCGATTTTGCCGCACAATAGCTAACGCCCCCTGGTTTCCCGAGAGTTCCCATAACCGAGGCAATATTGATAACCGATGCTGTTGGTAAGGAAATCATTTGCTTCAAGCCTTCGCGACAACACAAAAAAGTACCTCTCATATGTACGTCGATCATTCGATCCCACTGTTCGTCGGTTGTGTTGAAGATGGCATCATTGTGAATGACTTCTCCCGCTTCCATGGCCTCTATTCTGGTTTTCATTTCCTCTTCGGCTTCCGGATTGTTTTCCATGCCGCTGACTCCGGCATTGTTGACGAGGATATCGAGTCTTCCAACGGTGTCTCCTACCTCTTCGAACATCAGCTTTACTTGTTCACTATTGGACACATCTGCGGCAATGGCATGTCCTTGCAGTGGTTTCGCCGCTCGTTTTGCGGCCGTAAGATCCAGGTCATTGATGATGACGTGTGCGCCTTCTTCATGGAATTTTTTCGCCATAGCCTCACCCAAACCTCGAGCGCCACCTGTTATCAGTGCTACTTTACCTTCTAGCCGATTCATTATGGTGTCCTTTTATAATCTACTTATTGTTTATGGTTATCAGTTTAAAAGATGACTGCATGTGTTTTTAATTCGCGTGAATAACCTCTTCTATATCTAACTCGTCTCTGACCAGGGAAACATCATAATATTGACTATTTAGCCAGTAATCGTATTGATCTGCGAAATGACTGCTCTCGGGTTTGCCGCTATTACCGCCCGCAATTACGAATCGAAAATGCAACGGATCAGCGAGGTCTACAACCCATCGAAATGCTGGGCCATGATAAACCCTCACTTTTTCGGTATCGTCTTTTGCAGGTATGTGCAGTGCCATGCGTAGCGTGGTTCCACTACCCGCTATAGGATCTGGCCCAGCGTTCATATGGCCCCATTCGTTAAATTTACTGAGAGAATGTTTAAAGTTGATCTGATGCAATTCCCCCCATGCCCATTGATCACCCATTTCATTGTCGAGATTATCAATCAGCTTTTTTACCTCGTCACAAATTATTTTATCCAGAGTTTTTCGATGTACTAACCAGGGCGAATTTTCCTGAAAAAAATCATCAACGCTAAACTTGTTTAACGCTACCGCAACTGTTGGCAGGGAAAGAATTAAGTCATCACCGAGAACTTTGTGCATAAACTGCATAGACCACTGCTTGTCCATTAACGGGTAATAGATACAGGCGGCTTGGGAGTCCAGACCTGCTCTAAAATTCCAGTTTTCGAGCAGCTCTCGTGCACGCTGTACTGAGGCAGATGGGTCCGTTAAGCATTGGATAATGCCCGGTACTGTTTCCTGTGCGCGCAAGTCGAGAATATCTTGCTGCATAGATTCGAAATCGGAGGACGTAAACATGGGGTGAGAGTTTTTAGATATTTTCTCATCCAATAATGCTTGAATGCGTTTTGCGCGAGCGTTAAATGTTGGATAGTTATGTATTGGGAAACTGCCTCTGTCTTCCATTGTGTCATCGTTGGCAGTAAGGCTATAGCCACATTCAGGGTTGTATTCCACGGTCAATTCGTCAGCCTTGGAAATATCGAAATTATATTCGTGACGCCAGGCCGCGAGCGGTACCGATCCTGTTACACCATGAGAGTCTTGATTGGGACGTTTATATCCCGGACGCTTTTGTATTGTTGCCGCGATAAACCTTCGTAGATTGTCATCCTGATCAACACAAATAATATTATTCACCAGCGGGCAAACGTCATTCTCAAACAGAGAGTTGCCAAATTCTTCGCTGTTTTCAGACATCGGCATCAATGCGAGTGTTCCTGCCGACGTAGGAATATCCTTCATTACCCAGTTAAGTGAGGTTGTGTATTGTCTGGTTGTGGGCGTCGATAGCCCAAGTTCATCGGTAAGCGACTCCAGAATAGGCCCCCGATCGGATATATCGATATCGAAAGAAGCCGGAGACTGTCCTGCAATATCAATGATAAATTGTTTGCTCCGGGGCGCTTCTTCTCTCTCTACGAAAACGTCAAATGTGTCGATGAATCCGGTAGTTAATCCCCAGGAAACGTTACGATTGAACCCCATCATAAAGTATGGGATGCCTGGGAATGTCGCGCCGAATGTATCCCAGTCGGGAGTGCTTAAATGAACGTAGAAGAACGTGTTTGGTATTGAGTGGGGCTGATGTGGGTCAGTGGCCAGCATGGGTTTCCCTGATGCTGAAAGATGGCCGCGTACTGCCCAGTTATTGCTGCCGCTAACGATGCGTTGATTGGGAAATAGAAGATTTCCAATACCTGCATCCATAGACAGCAAGGCATCCCTTAGCTCAGCAATCGATTGTTCGTCGGCGGCAGAAAAATTGTGCAGGTGATGTTTAAACCAAGAGGTCCCGTGGCGAGCCATAAGCTTGCCCATGTAAATTTTTTCCATAAATGTTTTGTGTTGAAACCAGCCGGTAAATCGGTGTCGGGAGGCTACATCATGGCGAGTGAATTCCCGCGGGACTGTTCCTGCGCGAATAAATTCCGCTGGAATTTCCTGAAGTCCCCGGACATAGCTATTCAACCCTTCAAGGTAGGCATCAACTACCCAGTCACCGGGTGAGTCTGGCATGTCATACGCAGGCACATTGAAGGCTTTGTGCATAAGATCTTGGGCAATATATCGTGGGCCCATTACACTTGCAGCGGTTCCTGTTGCGAACAGCGTACTGAGGTGAATTTGCCATAATCGTTCATAGCCTGCGGCATAACCCATTCCTCTAAAGGCATCAGCTTGATTCTCTGCAAAAACATGAACGAGACCATTGGCATCCCAACATATATCAAATGGCTGTTCCGCTGCTGTGATTTTGATGTTCATAAAACGCTCTTTTTATTTTTATGGGTTGATATCATTAAATTGATTAAAGGCTCTTATCGCTATCTCGATTCTTCCCACTAGAGTCCTAACTTCAGCTCCGAGTGACGTTCGTGCAAGTTGATGATTACTCGGTCTTCAACATAAACGCTATTTATCAACAGCCATTCACTCACGTCTCTTCGAAAATAATACATTTAGCAATTTTGATATGTGGCGCTCATTGTCCCGATATTATCTTTTTTTAAATTCGGGCCTTGCGCAACTCCGTAGACCTCTGTCAGAGGGGTAGCATACAAACGTGAGTTTGAGGCTAACACCAAAAATGGTTAGATTTCAATGGTGATGTTAACGTAAATATACGGGTGGTGGTTTAGTGGGCGCCCGGTGCTACTATAGGCTCGAGTTGAGAATAATTACAAATTAGATAGGTCGATCGATTATAGTTTTTAGTAAGTCATCGATTTTATTAGAACTAAATATCAATGAATACAACCATGAAAATGGATAGAGGAATGGCTTATGACGTTAGATGTTATTGGCGCAGGGTTTGGTCGAACAGGAACCTTGTCGTTGAAGTTGGCTTTGGAAAAACTGGGCTTTAAAAAAACGTATCATATGGCAGAGTTATTTGGTCAACCGCAACATCTGGATAGCTGGGAACAGGCATTGGCTACTGGTAGCTGTGATTGGGATACCCTATTTAGTGATTATCGAGCGGCGGTCGATTGGCCTGCCTGTTATTATTGGCAGGAATATGCTGAATTATATCCAAGGGCGAAAGTCATTTTGAGCCTTCGCAATCCCGAAAGCTGGTTTGATAGTGTGCATAAGACAATTTATCCCGCGACAAAAGAAGCGCTTGAGTCCAATGACCCTAAGCTTAAACGTTGGGCAAAGTGGAGCAATCAATTGATCTGGGAAAATACCTTTAGCGGGCGTATCGAAGATAAACAATATGCTATTCAGATTTTCAATGATCATATTGAACGAGTAAAGAAAACGATTTCGGCAGATCGATTACTGATTTTTCAAGCGACCGATGGCTGGATGCCGCTCTGTGAATTCCTAGAGTGCGAAATTCCCAATGAAGCCTATCCTCGAGTAAATAGTAGCGAAGAATTTGCCAGACGTTAGATGCATATAAAAGGTATTATCACCGCGAACAACACCCATGGTTTTAGCTGTTAATGAAAGTCATGGGAGGATGTGTCTAATGGCATTAAATGGCTAATATCCTTGATAAATCCCGCTACAATGTGGACTACGGGTGTTTGTTGTTGTGGGTCCAGTCCTGCAATTTGTTCGGTGCGTTGCAATTTCCCTTTGATTGATAATATTCGGCTGTTAATAATTTCTTGATTATAATGCTGCTGCTGGTTTTTCCAAACGATGACATTACAGTAGCCGGTTTCATCTTCCAGCGTAATGAATAACACGCCAGTGGCAGTGCCAGGTCGTTGGCGGCAGGTCACCAAACCAGCGATATGGACAATATGACCGTGCTCGATGGTAGCGAGATCCGTGGCTCGGGTGCAGCGATGGAGAAGCTGATTTTCTCGCAGTAACGCCATCGGATGTCGGCGTAAAGTGAGACCGGTATAACTATAATCCCACTGTATTTCTTCATGTTCTTTAGGTGCAGCTAATACAATATGGTCGTCCAGAACGGCATCACTTTCTACGTTGAATAAGGGGCGGGATTCTTCCACTGCGCTGATTTGCCATTGGCTTTGGTAACGGTGACTGTTAAAACACTGGAACGCGTCGGATCGCACCAGACAGTTTTGTTCCTGTCGATTAATGTGAGTGCGCTGTATGAAATCTGCCATCGATGAGAATGATCTGTCAGCCCTAGCGGTGACTAGTCTTTCAGCACTCTTTCTATGCATACCTTTTAATAGGCGAAATCCTAATCGTAAAACATGGCGGGTCATCAAACAATGGTCCCATTGACTGTGATTAATGCATACCGGAAGTATTTGAACGCCGTGTCGACGCGCGTCCTGTACTAATTGTGCTGGGGCATAAAAACCCATGGGCTGGCTGTTTAATAAGCCGCAATAGAAGGCACCTGGGTGATTGCACTTGATCCATGAAGAAGCATAAGCGAGGAGCGCGAAGCTGGCGGAATGTGATTCTGGAAAACCATAAGCTCCAAAGCCTCTTAATTGGTTGAACAGACGATCAGCAAAGTCGATACTATAGCCTCTTTCCAGCATGCCATTAATTAACTTGTCTCGAAATAAGTCAAGGTGGCCATTGCGTCCCCAGCTAGTGATAGCGCGCCTCAATTGGTCTGCTTCACCGCCGCTAAACCCCGCCGCAACCATAGCTAATTGAATAACCTGTTCCTGAAAAATAGGTACGCCCAAAGTACGGCCTAATACCGCTTCTAATCCGGCGTTGGCATAAGTGATTGATTCCAGTCCCTGACGGCGACGTAAAAACGGATGGACCATACCGCCCTGAATTGGCCCTGGGCGGATGATCGCAATTTGAATGACCAGATCATAAAATGTCTGCGGCCGTAAACGCGGCAACATATTCATTTGTGCACGGGATTCGATTTGGAAGACACCGATAGTATCGGCTTTGCACAACATATCATAAGTAGCCTTGTCCTCAGCGGGTATGTTGTCTAACTGAAACTCTTTCCCATTGGTCTCTTCAAAGTCGCTAATGTAGCCTAGACTTTTTCGAATCGCACTTAGCATACCCAAAGCCAGTACATCAATTTTCATCAGTCCGAGCGACTCGATATCTGTTTTGTCCCATTGGATAATCGTTCTGTTTTTCATGGCGGCATTTTCCAATGGGACTAACATTGAAATGGGTTCTCGACAAATAATGAAACCACCGACATGCTGGGAGAGGTGTCTTGGGAATCGAAGGATTTCATCCACGAGTTGGAGAAATAACTGTGCTGAAATAGAGCGCTGTTGGACCTGTGCTCTATTGAGTAATTCGTCTAGCTGCTGCGGTTTTTTCCACCAAGACAACGACTTTGCTAGTTTGTCGACTAATGCCTGATCAAAGCCTAGAGCTTTCCCTACATCTCTGACAGCGCTACGCGGTCTATAAGTGATGACCGTCGCGGCCAATGCTGCTCGTTCTCTGCCATATTTACGATAAATGTATTGCATCACTTCTTCGCGTCGTTCGTGTTCAAAATCTACATCAATATCTGGTGGCTCATCGCGTTCTTTTGAAATAAAGCGCTCAAATAGTAACTGACTTCGGGCCGGGTCTACCTCGGTAATAAACAGGCAGTAACAAACGGCAGAGTTTGCAGCAGAGCCGCGCCCTTGGCAGAGGATTTTTTGGTTACGAGCAAACTGAACTATGTCGTAGACCGTTAAAAAATACTGCTCATATTTCATCTCATGAATAAGTGCTAACTCTTTTTCAATCAAGGAGATCACCGTTTCCGGGATGTGATCAGGCCAGCGTTGTCGAGCGCCATCTTCAGTGAGCTCACGCAAAAACTGTGTGGCAGTAGTATTAGGCGGCACAATTTCATCAGGATACTGATAGTTAAGCGAGTCCAATGTAAACTGACAGCGTGCAGCTATTTGTAGTGTTTCTGCGAGTAATTCGGGAGGATAGAGTGAGGCTAGTTGTTTTCTTGAATGTAAATGTAGTTCTGCATTTGCCTGTAGCTTATTTCCGAGTCTTTGAATATTAGTGTTGAGTCGAATAGCGGTAACAACATCCTGTAATGGTTTTCGTGCCGCCACATGCATATGCACATTACCGCTAGCTGTCATGGGAATATGATATCGCTTGGCAATTTCATAACACTGAAGGTAGCGTTGTTGTTGGTGGCTTTTTCTAGGCAGGTTGATGCCCATCCATAATGATTGTTGAAAGACGGACTTCAATTGTTCAGCGATTTTTTGGTTAGCTTCTTGTTCATCAGTAAGAGCATCATTGACTAACCAGATAGCCAAATAATGAGGGGACTCTCGCTGAAAATCTTTGAGCGATATCTCATAGCTACCTTTTGGGCTACGCAGTCGTGCTTTGCTGATAAGAGAAGATATTTGGCTATAAGCTGTTTTATCGGTTGCCAATAATAGTAAGCGAATATTTTCGTTGAGATAGAATTCAGAGCCTATAATGAGTTTTATGTTGCAGGATTTTGCTGCCATATGAGCACGTACAATTCCAGCGAAAGAGCATTCATCACTGATTGTTACCGCTCGATAGCCCAGCTCTGCTGCCTGCGTTACTAGTTCTTCTGGGTGTGAGGCGCCGCGTAGGAAAGTGAAGTTGCTAATACAATGCAGTTCGGCATAATCAGGAAGCAGCGGAGTCATGAGAATATTCCATGGACAAACCATTGTCGGTTGATGGGGTCTTTAAATATCCAATAGATGCTGCCGTTACTATGACGGGCAATGTAATAATCTCTCGCATGTCGCTGTTTCCACCACTGATTGTCTATTCGTTCGGGACCTTGCAGCAGTTGCAAATAACCTTGCCAATAGAGTTTTTTTTGGTGTTGTTGAATAGCTGCAGGTTTCGATAGCAACCATAGGGGGCGAAGAGGTGTGGCCTGGCCATCTAAAGGATCACTGTTATTATTATCAGTATATTGAATGGCACGCCACGCTTTTTCTGGCAGGAGATCATTGTGCGTACTGAGCTGAATGCAGTGCTTGCTTTGCAATCGGCTGAGTAATTTGTCCATTACTACATTATATTTCTCGTTTTTGCTGTCGTCCTCTGCCAGCAATTCATTGTCATGCTGCTGAAATAAACTATCATTATAGCTTCCTATTTTTTCGAATTCTTTGCACGACAAGCTGAGTGATTCGATATTGGCGCGCAGTTTCATTTGCTCTAGCTTCAATAAGGTTATATCGAACAAAGACCGTTGTTGAAATACCTGAAGAGAGCTATTTAGTCGCAGTGAGTCACTGCCACCATCAATATAATTCAACTGCCAGTTTAGTTGTCGATTAATCAATTGTCGGAAGCGAAGATGATTTTTTAATTCGGTCAATAGTTGATTAATATAAGGGTGTAATTGTTGTTTGTTATTCAGCCCGTTTAAAAAATAGCGACTGCTATTAAAATGCTCCGGTGGAACAAATAATGAACGATGTTCTTTCTCTTCATTTTTTAGATAAGCGATTAAGTCGAAAAATTCACGACCAAATCGCTTTCCCAGCGATGTTTTGGGTAATGAAAAGACAGAATGAATGTGGGTTAATCCCATGGATTGCAAATTTTTTTTCACGCTTTTCCGGCAGGGAAGGAGCGCTACAGGTAATGCATTTAAATTCTGCAGGATTTTTTTACTGTCTAACTTTGTCGGCGATTGACGATAATATTCTGGGTCTTTATCGCTGTAACTAATCAGATAAGAGGCTATAGGATTGTGTGATAGGCCACAGTAAAAATGAAGCTTACGTTTTTTTATGCCTTCACTTAAGTAATGAAACAATCGATTAAAACCTCGAAATAATTTCAAGCTGCCACGAATTTCTAAAAAAACGGCACTAAGTTGCTCATCAATACTAACCTGAGGTGAAAATCGATAGGCCCATACAGCGACATGCTCGAGCAATTCTTTTTCTCTATTTATCTGACGTTCTACTGCCTGTAGTTCTGGATGTAAGCTGAGTGCTGTTGCCATTGAGTGCCCATTTTTTATACCCTTTTCCACGGCAGGTGGGTTGGCTTGCAAGACGATTTGTCGTTCAATAATGGCTGTTGCTTCAGTACTCTCTCTTATACTGAGACTGTCCAGCATCAGAGAAGGAAAACGTATACATAGCCACCACATCATTATTTACTCCGCGTACCAGCATCCCTTAGTGGGGCTGCGTTGGTGCACTGCTACTGGGTTGATGGATGATAGACTGATCGTCATTGAGCCTGTCTGAGTGCTGGGGGTCGATTATTGAGGGTATGTCGGTTCTGCCATTGACGACTTGATATGAGGGACGAGAGGAATGATAAACCGGCCATTTTTCTACGGCCTGTTGTTTGAACAGTAATGACTCCGGCCGGGATATGACGAGCTGCTGACCAGACCAGCCTCCCGGTTGTTTAAGTACCTCAACCGCCAACTGCGACGCTGACGATGATAGTTGTATCCGTAGGCGAGCAGGCGAAGATTGCTGTTTTGACGACAGGGGGCGAAAATGAAAGTGTAGGCAGTGACCTTTCTCTGCTGCAGCCTGCAGGCGTCGATAGGGAGTGGCGTTGCTAGCTTGTCGAGTAAACCAGGTCATCACAATGGCAAAGGCAGAAGACGCCAGTACTTGCTCGGCGGCCCACCATTGATCGGATTCTGATGGATATAACAATAAACATTTTTCCGGCGTTATTCCCTGTGACAGCAGCGCCGGTGAATAGGGAATAAACGGGGGGTTAATCCACGCGATTCTCCCTTTATGGCTGACTTTCTTGAGTAGCGGCATCAGTAAACTGAGTTCGCCAATACCCCAGTGTTCACAGAGTAGTTCAGATGAGCTGTGTAGTGGCCAGCCACGCCAATGCAACTGCTGGTCCAGCTGGGTTATACCTGAGCTAATGCTGTTTCCAGTTTGCTGACTGTGGTCGTCGCGGTAATGCTTGCCGCGCCATAGTCTGGAATCCTGGATGAGTTGTTCTACTGAAGACATAATGAAGGATAGCTTGGCCACTTTATATTGCTGTATGGATATACAGTACTTTGTGTGGTTCTCTGATGCAAGCTGTTTTTAATAGCTCTAGTATTAGCGCTGTTAGCTGTAGCAGCCGATGGCTATGTGGGGTAAATTAAGTTTATTATTAATAAGTTTTCCGACATTGAGAGAGATAATAATGGACCGCAGAGAAATTCTTAAGATGGCGGCTGTCGTGTTAGGTGGAACCCTATCTGGATCGCTCAGCGCAGCGGTGATGGCCGGTGTTAATGCTTCAGGTGAGGTGAGTAGACAGCTATTTGATGCCAGTGGGCGCAAATCGTTGGTGATATTAGCTGAGCTGATAATCCCAGAGACCGATACACCTGGGGCAGTGGCTGCAGGGGTTCCTGATTTTATCGAATTGATGGTGAGCGACTGGTACACCGATACCGAGCGAACCTTGTTTTTGGAAGGTTTACAGGCGCTAAGCGAGTATTGCCAGCAAACCTATAGTAAAAAATTCAATGATTGTTCCAATGACGAGCAGGTAATTGCACTGCAATGGTCAGAACAAGAGAGTAAAAAATATGTGGCCAAACCATCCTCCCCACTAAGTAGAGCCATCGATGAGGATAGTCCCTTTTTTACTAAAATTAAGGAGTTAACAGTCTTGGGATATTACACCTCCGAAGTAGGGGCAAAGCAGGAGTTACACTATAACCCCATGCCAATGAAATATGATGGTGATGTCGACTTTTCCGACGTCGGCCGTCAGTGGTCTTATTGAGGAATCTATAATGAGTGTAAATAAACAGTTTGATGCGATTGTTGTTGGCTCTGGGATTTCTGGCGGTTGGGCTGCCAAAGAGTTAACTGAAAAAGGTCTAAAAGTTCTAGTGTTAGAAAGAGGCAAGCCAATAGAGCATGGAAAGGATTATAAAGGGGAGCATATGGCCCCCTGGGATATTCCTTATCGTGGTAGGCCTTTACGTGAACTTTATAAAGAAGAGTACGCTGTTCAAAGTAATAGTTATGCATTTGACGAAACAACGCGTCATTTTTTTAACAATGATAAAAAAAATCCTTATGTGCGCAACGATGAAAAGCCATTTGAATGGTTTCGCGCAGACGTATTGGGCGGTAGATCGCTGTTGTGGGCGCGTCAAGTTTATCGTTGGAGTGACCTAGATTTTGAGGCGAATAAAAAAGATGGCCACGGTATTGACTGGCCCATTCGTTATAAAGATATCGCACCTTGGTACTCCCATGTCGAAAAATTTATCGGCGTGTCGGGAGAAAAAATGAACCTACCACAACTGCCTGATGGTGAATTCCAGCCGCCCATGGAAATGAATATAGTGGAAAAAGCCGTCAAAAAAGGTATCGATGATAATTTTACCGATCGTACAATGACAATAGGCAGGGTAGCGGTACAAACGGAAGCTAAAAACGGACGGGGGGCCTGTCACTATTGCGGGCCCTGCCAGCGCGGTTGTTCTGTTGGTGCATATTTTAGCAGCCAGAGTTCGACACTACCTGCCGCCGAGAAAACAGGGAATTTGACGATATTGTCTAATAGCGTTGTCGAAAGTCTCGATTACGATGCTCAGAAAAAGCGAGTTAGTGGTGTTCACGTAATTGATGCCAATACCCGCGAAAAAACCACCTATACCTCAAAATTAGTTTTCCTTTGTGCGTCAACAATCGGCAGCACTCAAATATTACTGAACTCGCGCTCTGAAACTTTTCCTAACGGGTTGGCCAATGGTAGTGGGGCGTTGGGACACTATTTAATGGATCACACTTATCGGACTAATATAGTCGGGTTGATGCCCGGCTATAAAGATAAGTATTACAGTGGAAACCGACCTAACGGTATTTATGTGCCTCGTTTCAGAAATTTGAATGATCAGGATGAAGATGCGGACTTCCTTCGCGGTTACGGTTTTCAGGGGAGCGCCTCACGGTTTGACTGGCAGTCAATGTCGAGTCAGATCAGTGGATTTGGTACTGATTTCAAAAATGCAATGAGGGCGCCCGGCTCTTGGTTTTTCTATCTAGCAGGATTTGGTGAACAGCTACCGCATGCCAGCAATCAACTAAAATTATCGGAAACAAAGCTGGATCGCTTTGGTATTCCACAGGTTGAATTTGATGCCGAATTTGGTGCGAATGAAGATAACATGCGTCTGGATATGGTGAAGCAAGGAGAGAAGATGCTAAAAGCTGCGGGGCTGGCATTTGTCAAAGGGGATCCGGGAAAGAGTGTGCCTGGTGAATCTATTCATGAAATGGGTACAGCGCGAATGGGTAATGATCCATCAGAAGCTGTTTTGAATAAATGGAATCAGGCCCATGAAGTTCCCAACTTGTTTGTTACTGACGGCGCCTGTATGACCTCTTCATCCTGCGTAAACCCGTCATTGACCTATATGGCATTAACCGCCAGAGCTGTCGATTACGCAGTAAAGCAGCTTAAAGACGGCTATATTTAATTGAATGATGACGGATTAAATGATGAATACATTACAGACAACGCGTCGACGTTTTCTAAGCATGGCTGCTGTCACTACTGGGGCCGGCTTATTTACAGGACTCAATGCTCCGGCCATGGGGATGGGATCACGTCTTGAGACTATCGGCATCCAGCTTTATACCGTTCGGGATTTAATGGCTAAAAGTGTATCTGATACATTGGCTGCATTAGTTGCATTGGGATACAAAGAAGTAGAATTTGCCGGTTATTATGATCATAGCCCCGCGGAGATCCGTACTATGCTGTCAGGCGTCGGGCTTAGTTCGCCTTCTACCCATGTTCAGTTGACTGATATTAGGGATTCGTTAGAAAAAACGATGGATAGTGCCGCCGAGATAGGGCATGACTATGTTGTGCTGGCTTACCTGATGCCTAATGAACGTAAATCGATTGATGACTATAAGTCTTATATCGAATTATTCAGTAAGGCGGGTGAAGCAGCCAAGCAAAGGGGGTTGCAGTTTGGCTATCATAATCATCATTTTGAATTTGAAGACATGGAGGGGATGAAGCCTTATGACCTGATGTTGCAGCAGATTGATAGTGAGCTAATGAAAATGACAATGGACTTGTATTGGATACATCGAGCCGGGCAGGACCCCTTCTACTATTTTGATAAATACCCCGGTCGCTTTAAGCAGTGCCACGTAAAAGATATGAATAAAGACGGAGGCATAGAAAACGTCGGCGCAGGCACTATCGACTTTGCTAAAATATTTGCGCAAAGCGAAAGAGCGGGATTTGAGCACTATTACGTCGAGCATGATATGCCGATAAATTCACTGCAAACCGCTGAAAATAGCATAGCGTATTTGAAAGAACTGACCTTCTAACAGCGACGTTGCGGTGTTATGCCTACAGAGGTTCTCGGGCGGTAATGAATAGGTGTAACGTGTGTTAGCGAGAGGGCGTTTACGGTGCGGGGTGTATTGGGTCAACCCAATGCAGTCCATCAGGTTCTTCAATGACCGGGATATCCAAGTTAACAACAACGGGGTCTTGGCCGCTTCTCACTAGCACACAATTTAAGGGTTCATCGTCGTTAGCATTGATTTCCTGGTGGGGTACATAAGGTGGGACGAAAATAAAATCCCCTGGCCCCGCTTCGGCTACGTATTCAAGCTTTTCACCCCAGCGCATTCGAGCTTTGCCACTGATAATGTAAATGATACTTTCCAGATCGCCATGATGATGGGCGCCTGTTTTGGCATCGGCATGGATTTGAACAGTTCCTGCCCATAGCTTCTGTGCGCCGGCAGTGGCTAGGTTAATAGCCGCAGCCCGATTCATACCGGGTGTTTGTGCTGTATTGATGTCAAGATGATCACCGCTGATCACTTTTACACCATTTTCATGCCAATGATTGTGTTCTTCAGCCACAGAAAATCCCCTAAGCCATTGTGTTTCTCTAGGGCAGACTAGAACATTTTTTGAGGGGAATGGCAATTCTGCTGTACCTTTTTCAACATTTACTAGCACATGACACACAGTGAATGGTTTCCGGAATTGCTTTCAGTCGAATCGGATTTATAGCTTCGCCACAGTTCGAACATTTCCCATACGTCTTATTGTCTATTTTTTCCAATGCCGAACGAATTTCTTGAATAGCTAAGCTGGTTTCCCGGCCTATTTCTTCAAGAACCTCGTCATTTTCACGCTCCTGTGCCTGTTCCGAAGAGTCGCTAGAATGGCTTTTACTAACATTACGTTTCACCTTTGTTAGTCGCTCTTCAAGCGCTCTCAGCTTTTTGTTGAGCATATCCTCTACAGGCTTATATTTCATAGTAACTCCAACAATGTATCGAATAATCAACCGCAGAGCATCTGGTATAGCTCATCCTTTAAATGCACACGGCGAATTTTGGCTTGTTCTTCTGTGCGAGTAGCTACAGGGTCAACTTCCGCTTCCATATGCTCAATATCATTAGTCAATTCATGATATTCATCAAAAAGCCTGCGGAAATGATTGTTGCCGATTTTTAGTTCATGGATACGATTGCGCAGGTGAGGGAATTCGTGTGCTAAATCATGATGTTCTATCGTCATTTGTTATCCCTTAATAAGGTGATTCTTATGTTCAGGATATATCGCCCCAACAAACTCGCTATGATCTGTGTCATATATTTGGATGGGGACGAGGATAGAGGTTGTCGAAACTACAGCGTGGAACAAGAAAAGCGGTTTTTAATAACCGCTTTTCTGTCTTACTTTATGGTGGGAAGGGCAGTGATCTTTATCAATTGATTTTCAACCGGCTTAACTGAAAGCTGGTGTTGTTCAATGAGTTTAGCTGCGGACGCGATAATGGCGGGGTTAACCGCGCCGACGTCAAATCGTTCCGAAGGGTCCACCAGTAAATTAAATACTTGCGGTGGTGTATGGGTGAGAATCTTCTGCTCTTTGGTGTAAATATTAGCCACTGTTTTAAAGTGAACTTTCCAGTCGCCTTGCCTAACGGCGAAAATTTTGTCGCCATGATAATAAAAGATATTTTTTCTTTCATTACTTTTTTGTTCAAACATCGTTGGGCTTAGATCATAACCGTCATAGCTGCGATCAGAAGGCATATCAATACCTGCAATACTCATAATGGTGGGAAATAAGTCCAGCGTTGATGCTGTGTTGTGTGCAACGGCAGGTTTAATTTTTTCTGGCCACCAAAATATAGCAGGCTCTCGCATACCGCCTTCATAAGAGGTGCCTTTGCCACTTTTTAAGAGGCCCGCAGAGCCACCGTGTGCTCCCATTATCAGCCAGGGACCGTTGTCTGATGTAAATACGACGAGTGTATTTTCGCTAATGCCTTGTTCCGATAAGGTACTCAATACTTGGCCAACGCTCCAGTCTATTTCTTCGATAACATCGCCATAAAGTCCCCGGTCACTACTTCCACGAAATTGATCAGAGGCAAAAAGCGGCACATGAGGCATGGAGTGGGCAAGATAGAGAAAGAAGGGCTGATTGCTGTTTTTCTTGATGAAGCTGACGGCTTCCTGAGTATACCGCTTAGTTATCGTGTTCTGATTCGCCGGCCGTTCGATAATGCTGCGGTTTTGCATCAGCGGAACATTAAAATCGCCATCTTTTGCATGGGTAATGGTCTGAATATAACTAAGTTCCTTTTTAAGGTCATGATCATTGCTATAGGGAATACCAAAATATTCGTCAAAACCATGATCTAGCGGTTGGAATCCCGGAAGATGGCCGAGATGCCATTTGCCAACCAATGCTGTGCGGTAGTCTTTCTCTTTCAGCGCTTTGGCAATGGTAATTTCTGTTGTTGGCAGTCCGCCGGTAGAGGTCGGGAAGAGCACTCGTATCTGGTCATGTGCCATACCGCTACGAACTGGTAGCCGTCCCGTTAACAAGCCCGCACGACTAGGTGTACAGACGCTGGAAGCGGCATAAAAATTGGTCCACTTGATGCCTTCAGCGGCCATCTGGTCGAGATTAGGAGAGCGTATGGTTGGGTGGCCATATGCCCCTATGTCGCCGTAGCCCATATCGTCAGCAAATATAATAATAACATTAGGCGACTGATGGGAAGGATTGGCGACAGCATAGGCCGACAATAATAAGCTAACCAGTAAGAGATTTATGGGGGCGAGCAGTGCTTTTGATAGTAGTTTCACGGTATATTCCATTATTCTTAGAATGACAAACTGCTACTATAATAACGGAAAAATAAGCGTCGGCACATAACGGCTAAAACTTAGCTGAAGAAAAATGGCCTCGTTGGGATACCTACAGAAAATAGTATTAAAACAGGATAGGAGAACGGTTCAATGACTCATTATAGTGTGCTGATAAGACTTGTCGCAGTGGTCTTATTATTCGGAATGGCTTCACTGAGTATCGCTGATGATGAGCCCAAGTGGACGAGCCTATTTAATGGTGAGGACTTGGATGGTTGGATTGTTAAAGTTCGCTACCATCCTTTAGGTGAGAACCCTTCAAATACATTTCGCGTAGAAGATGGACTGCTGACAGTTTCATACGATGGCTATGAGAAGTTTAACAATAAGTTTGGTCATTTAATCTATCAAATCCCCTATTCTCATTATCGCTTTCGGATGCAGTACCGTTTTGTTGGCGAGCAAATCAAGGGCGGTGCCGGCTGGGCGTTTCGAAATAGTGGCATTATGATTCATGGTCAGAGTCCTGCGAGCATGGGGCTGGATCAAGAATTTCCAGTTTCAATCGAGGTGCAGTTACTGGGGGGCGGCGGCACCCGTTCTCGTAGCACTGCAAATATGTGCTCGCCGGGAACCCATATCGAAATGGAGGGGAAAACTAAGACCCGACACTGTATTGATTCGGCGTCAAAAACCTTCCACGGCGATCAGTGGGTTAACGTAGAGGTCGAGGTCAGGGGTAATGATAGTATCAAGCACTTTGTTAATAATGAATTAGTTATGGAGTACCAGCGCCCGCAACTTGACCCGCGAGATAAAGATGCGAAACCGCTTGTTGCAGCAGCCTCCGACAATGTTATGTTGTCAGGTGGGTATATATCGCTGCAGTCTGAAAGTCATCCAATACAGTTTAGACATCTTGAGCTTCAAGTATTACCGCACAGTGACTGATAGGTTGACAAACATGTCATCTATGACCGTTCAGTGTTTATTGACAAGGCTGTCTGTGTGAATTGAGCTACTGGGTTACACTTTTTTCTGTAGGTACAATCCGGGTCACTTGAATCGCGCTGCGATCCATCATCTCGAGAATCGACGGCGCAATATCGTTCTTCCAAGTGTCGCTCTCATAGACCTCCGCATAGAGCTCTTTACATTGTGCTTCATTCTCGAAGCGCCGAGTCCATATATAAACGGAGTTATCGCTTTCATGGCGGAAGCTGCCGGTAATAACCATGCCTTTTGAGACCTGAAATGGAATAATAGTCTTTTCCATATAAGTAACCCATCTGTCCATTTGGCCAGGAAGAATTTTATATTGCCTGAGCTCGTAAAATGCCATGATTGTCTCCTTGAAAAATGGCTATGTTACCAGTCACGACGTATATGTACAGTTGGTGGCAGAGCCTAACTCTAAGTCAGGTCGGACAAAAAAAGGTTTAATCGAGAGTAACCAGATTGTGAAGTTGTTGCAGTATGGTTACGATATTTCACTGGCATAATTTGGAAAGGAAATTTAACGTGGACTACAAAGTTGCTCTGATTACCGGTGCGTCAACGGGAATAGGTAAAGCAATTGCTGAATCGTTAGCTCAAAGAGGCGTTAAGCTAATTTTGGTGGCTCGACGTAAAGAGCAGCTGGAGCGGCTGCAGCAAGAGCTTTCAAACATTACTGAGAGTTATGTTATCGCCTGCGATATAACCGATAAAATCAAGTTGGCAGCTGCATTAGAGCAACTTCCCGCAAGCTTCTCAGCAGTCGATATTTTAGTTAACAATGCAGGTTTGGCTTTGGGCTTAAAAGGAGCTCAGGAAGCTGATTGGAATGACTGGGAAACAATGATCAACGTAAACTGCATAGCCCTAGCTCATATTACCCGACTGTTGTTACCGGGAATGGTGGCACGACATTGTGGACATGTCGTCAATATTGGCTCGATTGCTGGCACCTACCCTTATCAAGGTGGCAATGTGTATGGTGCGACTAAGGCCTTTGTTGAGCAATTCACTTTAAACTTGAAGGCCGATTTGTTGGGTACCCCCGTTCGTGCTACTAGTATTGAGCCTGGCATGGTTGGGCAAAGTGAATTTTCCCTCGTGCGGTTTAAGGGTGATAAAGAGCAGGCGGAAAAGGTGTACGAAGGGATAGATGCCTTGCAGCCGATTGATATTGCCAATAGTGTGGTTTGGGTTTTAGAGCAACCTAAACATGTGAATATCAACAGGATGGAAATTATGCCAGTCGGCCAGGCACCATCGCGACCCGCATATGATAAAAAGCAATAACGATTAACAGCGCTTGCTATTCAAAAGGCTCCCGGAATAGATACGGAGTCCGTTAGCCAATGAAGGGTCAGTATTTGCATGTGGTTGAGGGGCGCATCGAATCGTTCTCGCTCCCCTGAATAATTCCGCTAAACGGAAGCTCTTGTGGGCGTTGCTTGACTTTGTTGTGTTTGCCCTGTATGGTGCCGCACAGCTAGAAAGAAAGTCTTTTCAATACACACCATTTCGCTGTTTTATTCGTAATTCCTCGACATTTGGTTTCTAAGTCTTAGTCTATTTTTTCCGCTACCCAAGCCTAACGGCACACTTAAATTAAATATCAGGATATTATTATGTCTACAGTTACTGGCACCGTAAAATGGTTCAACGAATCTAAAGGTTTTGGCTTTATCGAGCAAGAATCTGGCCCAGACGTTTTCGCTCACTTTAGCGCTATCGTAAGCTCAGGCTTCAAAACTTTGGCTGAAGGCCAACGTGTAGAGTTCACTGTTACAGCTGGTCAGAAAGGCCCACAAGCTGAAAACATCGTTGCCATCTAAGGTAACACATTAAGACAGGGCTACTTCCTCATTGGGGGAGTTGGCCTTTATAAAAAAAGCAGGCCATTGGCCTGCTTTTTTTATGTTCGGCTATTGGAAATAATGGCCGATGGTCAAGCGGCCTTACCACCTCTTACCAGCGTACCTGGCAATGCACCAGTATGCTCACCATCGATGAAGGTAGTGACTCCAGATTTTAGGGTGTAGCGATAGCCGTCAACTCGTTGTAAGAGTCGTCGTCCACCTGCCGGAAGATCATACTCGGCGGTGGGGCGCCGCAACTGCATTTTTTCGAAATCAATGACATTAACATCGGCCATATAACCTTCCGCCAGTAGACCGCGATCGGGCATGCCGTATGCCGTTGCAGTATCATGACTGAGCTTCTTAATCATTAGTTCTAGTGGTAGTTGAGGACCTCTCGCCCGGTCTCTGCACCAGTGCGTCAGAATGAAGGAGGGCATGCCGGCATCGGCGATAACTCCACAGTGTGCGCCGCCATCAGACAGTCCGAACATAACACCCGGATGAGAGAGCACGGACTCGAAGAAACTAAAGTCATAGTTTTCATAAGCGTTGAGAGGTTGGTAGAAAAGCTCTTTGCCGCCGTCGGCGATTAACAAGTCATACATGACGTCAAAAGGATCTCGCCCCTCGGTTTTTGCAATCCCGGCAATGCTCTGTTCCTGTGGGGGTTCATAGTCGGGTTTTTCTCCCAGTGGAAAGACATACTGCAGTAAGCTTCTCCAACTAACGCCAAAAGGCGAGGTTTCTAGGAGGCTTGTTTCCGCTAAAATTTGTGCTTTTACAGCGGGCGTAGCTAACTTGGCAATTTGCTCGTCTAATGCCAGCGGAGCGATAGACTCGATATAAGTGGGATGGCCAACAAAAATATGAAAGCTGGACTGTAAACCGTGGAGTATTCCCGTCGGCCTGCCCGCTATTTGTGGCATTACCTTAATGCCCTTTTTCTCAGCATCTTCTGCCAAGGCGATGAACTGGTCGCCTTTAAAAGCCTCGGCGGATGTCCATACAACAGTAATAGGACGTCCGGTTTCTTTTCCAACTTCGCAGACCCACTCCCATTCACTTTCCTCGCCTAGGTGATCAGAAACCAACTCAAAGACGCCGTGGTCCAAACCCTTAAGCGCGCCACCTAAGGCGCGCATCTCTTCGGTAGGAGCAAAAGTGCCGGGCATTTCAACGCCGTGTTTATCTTTGTGTAATAGTGTGCGAGACGTCGAAAATCCGAGTGCGCCAGCTTCCATACCTTCCCTGACAATAGTTGCCATCTCCTGCAATTCAACGGCAGTGGGCTGAGCATCAGTATTACAGCGATCCCCCATGACATAATTACGTACTGCTGCGTGGGGCACCTGTGTCGCTATATCAATGGCTCTTGGCATTGACTCTAGCGTGTCGAGATACTCTGAAAACGTTTCCCAGTTCCAATTCATGCCCTCGGCCAGTGCTGAGCCGGGGATATCTTCAACCCCCTCCATTAATTCAATCAGGAACTGTTCTTTGCCGGGGCGCACGGGGGCAAATCCTACGCCGCAATTGCCCATGACCGCGGTGGTTACACCATGCCAGCTGCTAGGGGCTAGGATAGGGTCCCAAGTTGCCTGGCCGTCATAGTGAGTGTGAACATCAACCCAGCCAGGCGTCACAATACAGCCGCTGGCGTCTATCCGTTGGTGACTTTCTGCAGATGAAAAGTCGCCTATCCCAGCAATTTTTTTGCCAGTAATGGCAATGTCGGCTTGTTTTCCTGGGGTACCGGATCCATCGAATACTGTACCGCCACTAATCACTACGTCATACATACATTCATCCTTAGCAGGGTTAGGCCTGCATTTATTATTGATGTTGCTGGCTGATGAACCTTATTCTTCGAACATTAAGTATAAACACAAGATATCACGATAATCCTGTTAAAAGCTGTTAATGATTGAAGCTAGGCCCCCATGCTTAGCTAAGTGTTGACTAAAATAAATGTGGGTAATCTCGCCAATAGTACTGATACCGTTCGGATTGCCAGTTTTTATAAATGGCTTCCCAGTTGAGCTTGTCTATCCTCCAGCCATGATGAGGTTCTAGATTAGTAGAGAAGACAGGGGCGCCATAGTCGCAAAAGCGAGTGTCTATACTCATACGAACCGTATTTTGGGTTCTATTCGGTTCAGCCTTATGAACGCAGCGCGAATGGAATATTAATACGTCCCCCTGTTCATAATCGGAGACATGCCAATCAGTTTCATCTGGATAAATTTCGCATTGAATGCCGCCGACCCCCTGCACAGGATGAACCGGTCTGACGCCTCTCTTGTGAGATTTGGATAAAACTTTAACCCGCCCCATCGGCTCAGATATGTCCTGAAGGGCTACCCATATTCCCGCCATCGTCGGTCCTGCATGATGAGAGTAGGCATCCTGATGAGGGGGCGTTTCATGACCTATTTTTCTTGGCGTGGAGATACGGGCCATTTTTATGGGGTACACAAAGACCTCGTCGCCAGTGATCATTTTCATCAAATTGATAATATGGTCTTGATGAAAAAACCGATGAAATTGTTCCAGTGACTGTATTTTTGGGTAAACCTCGTCCCATATGGGATCGGTTTCGCTAAAAGGCTCGCCACAAAGGGTTGGCTGTTGGCTATTAATGTCCCGTATGACATAAGGTTTTAATAGGTCCAAAAACGACGTCAGTATGTCTTCACAATCTTCGGTGCCAACGTATTTTTTAAGGTATAAATAGCCCAGCTCGTGAAATCGGTCTCGCAGTAGTTGGTGATCTTCGTTGATATCTGAAACAACGAATGCATGGGTCTCTTCCATTGATACTCCAGTTAGCTTCGATAGAGGGTTAAAGTTAACCTGTTTCGGGGCTATGGTTTCGAAATGGTGGCACAGACTGACCCCGCTGCGGGGCCTGTTCACCAATGTGGTTGATCTGGCGAGAGGCGAACCTCTGCCCTCTGAGGCAGTTCGCCTTTCGATAGAGCCTAACTATATCCAGAGAATACGCGGCGTAATTTTTAGCCCTTAGCCTGCTTACTTAAAAAACGTCCCAATTGTCTATCGTGCCGACTCATCGCCGTTATAGCGGCTTCTTTCGTCCAGGGTTCCCAGTTAGGACCAGGTCCCTCGGGCCGATCGCCCATAACTGTGACCCGCTGAATGATCCGTTCTTCAGAAAAATCATTGAGCACATAATGTTGTGTGCAGCGGTTGTCCCACATGCCGATAGCACCTTCGGTCCAGTGATAACGAACAGTAAACCGCGGGCTTTGCACCCAGCGCGTCAAAAATCGTAGCACTGAGTCGCTTTCAACGGCGCTCATTTCGACAATTCTTCGAGTGAAGTGTTCGTTGACGTAGAGGGCTTTGCGACCGGTTTCTGGGTGAATTCGCACCACTGGGTGTATCGCCATTTTGTCTGCGCGATCGTGAGGGTGGGCATCATGCAGTGCTGATAGCCCCATGCACATTTCCTGCATTGGGGGTGAGAGCGCATCAAATGCATCGCACAAATTTGTCCACATCGTATCGCCACCGCTCTCAGGGCACTTTACCATTTTAAGGATTGACATCAGTGCGGGTTGTTCCTGAAATGTAATGTCGGTGTGCCACTCATCGGCAACACCACCTTGGCTGGCTCGTAGTTCAAACAATTTGGGATGGCTGTCAGCATTAGTTAGATTCGGGTGTCCTTCCAGTGGACCAAAATGTGCGCCAAACGCTACATGCTCGTCTTCACTAAGAAACTGCGCAGGGAAAAATAACACCATATGCTGATTGAGTAGACGCTGCACTTCGGTAATATCGGTATCTGTGGCCTGTGCCAAATTGATACCTCGTACCTCGGCTCCCAGCGAACCGGCAAGCCGTGTCACATCCCACAAATTTTCGGCTGTCTTTTTTGATTCGGTAGTCGTCACAATTATGTGCTCCCTGATTATTATTGATTAGTCGACCAATGGCATTTCCGGGCTGTCGATTTGCCGGGCCCTTTGAAACGCGGCTTGAGGTTTTTCAGAGCGAATTTGTTCCAGCCATATTACACCATCATAAGGAGCACTGTTGCCGCGAGTGCTCAGGAAATCCATGTCGCCATCCCGATCTAAATCTCTCGCTATGAACTTATCAAACATACCGCGCTTTCGACGAGAGATGTCGTGACGAGTCCATGTCTGGGTTACATCATTAGGGTTTTCAAACCAGGCAATGCGGCCGAGTGCACCGTATTTATTAATATTTTTATCGTCGCCTCGTTCACCTAGACTGTAGCTACCCACCAAAATATCAATGTGTCCGTCGCTATTGATGTCGGCGATTTCGAGCCCTACGGCTAGATCGGGACTAATGGTGCCTATGAGATGAAAATTCCAGGCGTCGCCTTTTCGCCGGGGTTGCGCTATCCATCCTAGGCCTTTGGACGTGGGGCCAATAATATCCAAGAGTCCGTCGCCGTTGATATCACTGTAAACCATATTAAAGCCGTCAACTCGCGCACCGACAATCCCAATAGCGCGCTCTTCTAAACGTATTTTGTCGCCACCCATATTTTCAAAATAGGCAATGCGCTGTTCGCCGCGACTGCCAACAATGATATCTAAATCGCCGTCACCGTCGATGTCTATAGGCTCAGAATTTTGCGGGACACTGTAGTAACCTATGTCTGTTTCCTGCCAACTATCTCCGTCTAATGGATCACCGGTAACACGATAAATAGAAACAGGCGTCGATACAGCATAATCTTTTGGGCCAGGACGTTGAGCACCCTTGTTAGAGGCAATAGCTTCGGGTGTGCCGTCGCTATCCAGGTCGGCAAAAAATACCCGAATATACGATCCTTTACCTTGAGTCATCGGCAGAATAAGTCGCGGCCATTCCGCCGTTCGGGACTGCTGTCCAGGATTTTGCAAGTAGATGAGGTGAGATAACTCGGTAGCGACCATAACGTCAGGAAAGCCATCGCCATTAACGTCGGCGATGGCGGCATCTTCTGGTGCAGGTGCATCAGTACCCTCGGCTATGGTTATATTAGTCCAAATGTCAGGGTCTGCAGAGCCAAAGGCAATACGTACATGACCTTCAGGTGGCGGTGTAAAATCGGCATCGTGGGTAGATGAGTCGTAAAGCGTATCAGATTCGTGAACCGACACAATATCGTCAAAGCCATCTTGATCAATGTCTCCCACCACCAGGCCGTCGCTGCCACTGAGGGCGAAGCCTGCGATTATGGGGTCATCGATGATATGTTCCTGCCAACTGATATAACGGCCGTCTGATGTTGTGGCCTTAGTGAGCATATCACCCACCGGCGTTTCAGCTCTGGAGACAGGTGTTATTACTGTTACGCAAAGAAATGCAGTACTGATATGTCGTAGATTCATGTTACGCACGACTGTTATCTGTGTGAATAGCAGTACCGCAAACAATCATTGTATTTGCGGTAGTCTATAGGGCCCAATTTACAGCGACATGCTGGGTCGACTGTTTAAAGACTCGCGCCAGCGAATTAAGTTTTTTTGGTGCTCTTGGGGTATGACCTTTACCCAGGCCGCAAAGTCGACCACTACAGCGGCAGTAATATCGGCGTTTGAAAAAGAATCAATAGCAATAAACTCGCGATCTTCCAATCGTGCATCCAGCATATCGAAGAAAGTATTCAGGCGAGCGAGGCCGCGTTCAGCCAGCTCGGGTATTTGTTGATGGTTGACAGGCCCGGTAATGGCTCTATCTTTCATGCCTGGTGACGAATTTCTCAGGGCTTCAGCCGCGGCCATCAATCCTTCAAGTTCTATCTTGGCAGTCCAATTGGCAACCAAACCTTTCTCTACGGGTGTCACACCCAGCATAGGAGGGTTGGGGAACTGCGCTTCCAGATAGGCTGCAATGCCATTGTTTTCTGTCAGTACGGTACCATCATCTAGTTTCAGCGCTGGAATAGTACAGCCGGGATTGATGGCACGGAATGCGTCGCCGAGTTGCTCAGCTTTAGTCATATCGATAGACACTGTTTCCACATCAACGCCTTTTTCGGCGAGCAAAATTCGTGCTCGCCGTGGACTTGGTGCTCTAGAAAAATCGTAAAATGTGATGGCCATAATTACTTGTCTCTCATAAAAGGGTTAGTACTAGCTATTGAATACTGCATCATTTTTATCGCTGTTGGTCGCTTAAGCTGTGCTGCCGCCGTCAGCCATATACACACCTCCGGTAATAAATGCACTTTCATCGGAAGCTAAAAAAAGCATGATATTGGCGATATCTTCGGGTTGGCCATAACGTTGCAGCGGGATTGATTCGGTAATCCTGTCGTGCGCACCTTGGCTATCTCCCGGGCTAATACCGTTTTCCAGACTCCGCATCATCCTGGTTTCAACGGGACAGGGGTTAACCGTGTTGACACGAATGTTATCAGGGGCACCCTCTTTGGCGATCCCTCTCATTAACCCAATGACAGCATGTTTGCTGGTGGTATAGGCTGAAATACCGATGCCACCACGGACACCTTCGGTCGAAGACGTTATGACAATACTGCCGCCCCCATTGTTTTGCATGATTGGAAATATGTGTTTGATCCCCAGCCAGACACCTTTAATGTTGACTGCGATAACTTGATCGAAAATATCCTCGTCATACTCTGTAATAGGTGCAACCTGTCCTTCGATACCGGCGTTGGCTAAAAAAATATCAATGCCACCAAACTGTTCAATGGTCGCATTAACAAAATGCAGGGTATCCATTTTTTTAGTGACATCAGCCACGCAGTAGGCCGCATTTTCACCAAGTTCTTCAGCGGTATTTTTTAGTGCGTGCTCATCGATATCAACTAACATAACTTTCGCACCTTCGACGATAAACCTAGCCGCAGCCGCCTTGCCGATTCCCCCGGATCCCCCCGTTATTATTGCAACTTTATTGTTCAGTCTTGCCATGATTAATCCCTTTGTAAAGGTTACCCGTCCAGTGAATCAGTTCAGGGAGTGGTTGGTTGCAGTGCCTCGTCGGCGACATCTTCCTTATCATTAAATGTCAGCGCGAATAGCATGGCAACAACGATGGCGAATAGACAAGGTGTCATCCATATTCCGATCCAATCTTTGACGCCATCTTGAGTGAAATAGTCAACGACGATCCCAGAAAGACTGGATCCAATCGCCAAACCAACACCATAGGTGATGAGTGAGATAAAGCCTTGGGCGCTGGCCCGGATCGACTTATCAGCTTTTCTATCAACATAAATTTGGCCGGTGACAAAGAAAAAGTCATAACAAATACCGTGTAAAACTATGCCCGCATAAAGCATCCATGCGCCGGTTTGCATATCGCCTGCGGCAAACAGGGCATAGCGAACGGCCCACGCTAACATGCCCACTAACAGCATCCACTTAACCCCGAGCCTACGGAAAAAGAAGGGCATTAATGCCATAAATCCAGCTTCCGACATTTGTCCCAAAGTCATTGTCCCGGCGACATTTTCCATGCCCAGCTCATTAAAATAGAGATTGGCGAAGGCGTAATAAAACGCCAGCGGTATGGATATCAACAGCGAACAGAGGGCGAAAATAGCGAACGAACGATCCTTCATAAGCGCTAGCGCATCCAGCCCCAGAATGTCGCCAATGGTGGTTTTTTTACCGGTATTTTGGGCCGGGGTTTTGGGTAGAGCGAAGCTGAATAATCCCATAACCAGAGAGGCAATTGCAGCCATTTTCATAGGAATGGCCGTTGTCTCTATATTGTTATAACTAGCAGCTAATCCATAAGATATGACCAGTCCCGCAACGATCCAGCCGATAGTCCCCCAAATTCTCACTTTCGGAAATTGCGTATCTGGCGACGTCATCTGGTTAAATGAAATGGTATTAGCCAAAGCCAGTGTCGGCATATAACAAACATTGTAGATTAATAGGCCAAATATGATTGATCCCGCGGTAGTGAGGTCAGATACGTAGTAAAGAACAAGACCTCCGGCAATGTGCAGAACTCCCATAATTTTTTCAGCAGCAAAAAAGCGGTCGGCTATCAGGCCGATAAAAAATGGGGATATGATGGCGCCGATATTATTCATTAAGAATGCCGAGCCAATTTCGGTGCCACTAAACCCAGTGCTGGACAAATACGTTCCTAAGGTTACGAACCAAGCACCCCAGATAAAAAACTGCAAAAACATCATGGTGCTTAGTAGCGTGTAGTTCTTGGTATTCATGGTTTACGAGTCCCGGAAAGAGCGTCAGTATGAAGTGACACGACAGCCGCCGCCCTCTAACTTTTTTGTTCGGTGGTCGCAGAGGATATTGCGGCCGAAAAAATTGGCCATCAGATTTTGTTTTAATTATTGTGAGGGCAACGATAACCCGACCTGTAGTTGATGACAAGAAGAGTCACGCACTATTTAATGTGTTTTTATTCCTTGGAAAAACAGCCTGCCTAGAGGACGTGCTGCTACAGACAGAACTGACTGCTATCGAGTATGATTGCTATCCGTTTTTTTGATCTGGAACCAGCAATAGCTTATGACCCGCATGCCACTAAAATTCTTTCGTGACCCATTTATTCAGTTTCTTATATTAGGCAGCCTGGTTTTTACCGTATTTTCTGTATTTACCGATGGCGACAGCAGTGATAGAAATATCACAGTATCAGCGATGGACATAGCTCGTCTTCATGGGCAGTGGTCAACGCAGTATGCCAAGCAGCCGACGAGCGCCCAGCTGGATTCAATCATAGATCAGCATATCAGGGAGGAGATTTTTTATCGGGAGGCAACAAAGTTAAGGCTGGGTGAAGAGGACATTATTATTCGTCGCCGAATGGTGCAAAAATACATGTTTTTGTCTGAGTCGCTGGTTGAAATTACAGAACCCTCTGGACCGGAGTTGGAGGATTTTTACGCGGCGAATAAACAGCGCTATGAAATTCCGGAAAAGCTCTCCTTTCGCCACATATATTATAGCCACAACTCGGTAAGCACAGCACAAGATGAGAATAATGATGCAGAATCGGCCGCTAATAATATGGTCCAATCATTGAATGCGTCGCAGGTTGACACATCGAGCTGGCGTAAACAGGGGGATGCATTCATGTTGCAGCGAGAATATGCTGCGAGAGAGCCTATGCAGATTTCCGAATTGTTTGGAGCTGTATTCACCCAAGGTCTGGCGGGTATTTCCGACGAGGACATCGCTATATGGGTGGGACCTATCCGCTCCGCTTATGGCTGGCATGCAGTAAAATTACTCAGCCGAAAACCGCCAGCGACGCCTTTGTTAGCTGATATTCGCTCAAAAGTGGTGGTGGATTATATCGCTGATAAGCGTCGGCAAACCAATGCTGATTACTACCAATCGGTTAGAAATCAGTATCAGATTGTCATCGACCCAAAGCCAGATTTTTCAGACACCAAGGGTGATGAATGAAGCGTTTTTTTCTATTTACGCTAATCGTTACTGTCAGCTTATTTTGCTCAGTCGGGATTAGTGCCCATGAAATTCGACCTGCCTATCTAAAAATTACCGAATTAAATGATAAAACTGAGTATTCGATGGTCTGGAAGCAGCCATTGAGAGAAGGTCGCCTGGTTCCTATCGAACCTGTGGTTCCGTCGGTATGCCAAGAAGTTAGTCGCGGTCTTGGTGAGAATACGGGGTTGGCATTGGTAAAGCGGTGGCGAATGAACTGTGGGGTCAGCGGATTACAAAATCAGACGATTTTTATCAGTGGACTGGATGGCAATTTAGCGGATGTGTTTGTTGAAATTACTTTTCTAACGGGTCAGGTACAAACAACTATTCTCAAGCCCGGTAATTCATCGCTGATTGTTGACCCGGGTGCCGGGCCTAACAGCTTGAGTTATTTTTGGATGGGTATAGAGCACTTGCTGTTGGGTTTTGATCATATTCTTTTTGTTATTGGCCTGGTTCTTCTCGTACGCACACCGATCAATATTATCAAAGTGGTGACTTCATTTACGGTGGCTCACAGTTTAACGCTTGCCCTGGCAACCTTCGGTATTGTGCAGCCCTCGCAGGCGTCTATTGAGGCGGTAATTGCGCTGAGTATTGCGTTTCTAGCAGTTGAATTGTTCAATACCGGGCGGTGGAGTGATGAGACTGTAGCGAACGGCATACCAACTTCAAGTATTATGATGCGCCACCCCTGGGCGATTACCTTTGTTTTTGGCTTATTGCATGGATTTGGATTTGCCGGTGCACTGTCAGAGATTGGTTTGCCGCAAAATGCAGCGGTCGTAGCGTTGTTGCTGTTTAATATAGGGGTGGAGGCTGGCCAGTTGCTGATTGTGTTTGCATTGCTGGTGCTGCTGTTTGTTATCCGCCATACCTCCTTTGGAAGCTCCTTGATACTCAGCAAATTACCGGCTTATTGTATTGGAACTATGGCTATATTTTGGTTTATCGAGCGGTCTTTAAATACATTAATTGTTGTCTAAAACATGTTATCGACGGAGAAAGTATATGAACACTTATGAGTTTCATTTTGATTTTGGAAGTCCTAATGCCTATTTAAGTCACTGCGTTATACCTTTAATAGAGGCGCGGACGGGAGTGAAGATTGATTATGTTCCGGTATTGCTCGGGGGTGTTTTCAAAGCGACTAATAATGTATCGCCGATGGTTTCAATGCAGGGTATTAAAAATAAGTCAGAGTATTCGAGTCTTGAAACCGCTCGCTTTCTGAAAAAACATGACATTACCCAATTCAAGATGAATCCATTCTTCCCTGTTAATACGTTACATATCATGCGTACAGCGGTTGCAGCCCAACTTGAGGGTGTTGCTGATGCCTACATCAAAGCGATATACCATACTATGTGGGTCGAACCGAAAAAAATGGATGAGATTGACATTATTCTGTCGGTGCTAAAGGACGCGGGTCTCGACGGCGAAAAGCTTATAGCGTTAGCTCAAGAGGCCGATGTAAAAGCCAAACTAATTGAAAACACCTCGGCATCAGTGGAGCGGGGTAATTTTGGTTCGCCGACATTTTTTGTCAATAATGAAATGTTTTTTGGTAAGAACGCGTTGCCCGATTTTGAAGAGGCGATTCTCGCTAGTAACCTATAGCAGCGTCTCATTGTTAAAAAAGATGCAAGAAGCTAGCTTGTGCGTATACTCGGGCCACCGGCTTGCTCTTTCTATAACTGCGATAGCAAAGGTTTAGACGTCTTCTCGGTAAAGAGATATTTTCCGTCGTCAACGTCTTTAGTGCAGTAGAAGCCTTCTATTTTAATGTGATTTTTAGTGTTGAGGTGTCTTAATATGATGTTAAAAAACCAAATCCAAAACTGTGTCGGCGTTGTTTTTTCTATTGCGGCGATGGTCTTCTCTAATTATGGTCTGGCAGCAGAACAGAGTGAAAATGGGGCTATTGAGATTTCGGACAATACCTTTGACTGTATGCGAGACATGACAAAGGTTGATGGCTTTTACGTCGATAATTTACTCGGTGATTCAGCGGCGACGATAGCGGTGGCAAGCTCTGCCGACGGCGGTGTATATCCTCCCGGTTCAGTGGTCCAGTTAGTGCCGGGGGAAGTTATGGTTAAACATGGCTCAGGGTTTAGTCCAGCCACCAAAGATTGGGAGTTTTTTGAACTCGATGTTTCTGAAGAGGGGACGGCTATCAGGAAGCGCGGTTTTGTTGACGTGGTCAATAGGTTTGGTGGTAACTGTTTTGGTTGTCATATTCAGGCGGAACCGAAGTGGGACATGGTGTGTAAAACCGGGCACGGTTGTGACCCTATCCCTCTAAGTAAACCCGTATTGGCATTGTTACAAAAAACGGATCCACGGTGTGATAACGAACCGCTCAGCGAACAGGAAATGGTCATGTTTAAGCAATTGCAGGTGATGATGGCGCCAAGACCAGAGTGATCCGAACATCGTCTGTGTAGCTGGCTTAGGTCAGTGACACAGACGGCATTTTTTCATTAGCTAGTTGTTTCGAGTTAAGGTCTCTTTACGACCTTGGTACTACAAAGGTAGTCGTGCAGACAGCGCCGAGATTTACCAAAAATAAAGGCTTGATCCAGTACCGGAATAATAAGCGCAAAAGGTATCACCGATAAATAGATCAGCGGAAGTGCCCACAATCTTAGCAGTATCAATTTCCAAAAAGACGCCGGTTCGCCGCTGTTATTGTCAACGATCATAATCCCCAGCAACGACTTACCCAGCGATTGGCTTCGCGAAAAGAGTAGCCAGCCGTTGACTACTAAGTAACTCGACATCGCCAGTAGCAGTAGTCGGGTGATAGTTTGTTCGGTGCTGGCATAGGCCTCTGCACTTTCAAGAATTCCTGTCACTAACATGATCGCAACGCCAACAACGGGCGTTATGACTAGATCGATCAGGGTGGCGAATAGACGGCGACCACGGCCTGCTAGCAGCGTTGAATCATTCATGGCGTTTGCTCCTGTGCCGTACTAAATACTAGCAAAGCATTGCCTGCCTCTTGCTGGAAGGAGCCATAGCCCGATGAAACAATCAATAAGTTGCCGGCCAGCATCGGACCGTGTGCATCCAGCGTGCCGCCCTTTGTAGGCAGTCCGTTAACCGCGTCGTATTCCGTTTTCGTGTTGTATGACCAAAGTTTTTCTCCGTTGTCTGCTCTATATATTTCCAGTATACCGTCCATTGCTCCTGCTACAACAATGTTTGGCCCGGCGGTAATCGCAGCGGAAAGTCCGGTCCAACAGCTACGCTCTTGGCAGGAGGCTTCTCGCTCAACAGACCAGCGCAGTGAGCCGTCTTTCACATCAATGGCATACAATCCTGGTGCCTGCGGAACATCTGAGGGGAACGCGGGAATATCGCTGATGGGGATAAACGCTAAGCCTAATTCAGGGTTGGCAGCTATGCCCCAATGTACACCGCCAAGGGGTCCGCCGCGGCCAAAGCGTGTTGACCAAATAGTTTGGCCGGTGTTCGGGTTAATGCCATAAACATCGCCAGATTTTTGCCCGGCTATCAGTATGTCCTGCCCCGATAGCCGCTGGGTTAGCAGTGGTGGCGCGCCAAAATCCACGTCAGGCCCCATAGTGGAGGGGCAATTAGGGTGATCAATAGAGATCGTACAGGCCATATTGAAGGTGTCGTCTGCGGTGAATTGTTTAACCCAGGCTATTTCTCCCGTCTTCGTATGGACGGCAAAAATCGCGTCACTGGTCAGACTGGCCGGAAGGGAGTAGTTTTGGCCACTGCCGAAAAAGAGCAAATCTCGCTGAGTATCCAGCATTGGAGCACCCCAAACCGGTGCGCCACTAGGCCCGCGTTTTTCCACAAACAGATAATGCTTACCAGTGATGACACTGCCGGCTTTTTCAATCGTAGGGCGATACCAAAGTAGTTCCCCGGTTCTAACATCCAATGCTGCCATGCCGCCGCTGGTGGTGCAGCAGCCGTAAAAAGGGTTTGCTGACAAACCAATTTCCAGTGATGAGATGGGAACGAAGATGGTATCTTTATAGGCTAATGGACTGCCGGAAAAGAGCGGTACAGGATGTACTTTTGGAACGCTGGACCAAACGTTATCGCCGGTGCTTGCGTCAACAGCATGGACGCCAGAACGGCGTCCCGAAAATATGAGTAAGGTACGGCCATCAACCTGCTCCGATATGATCGAAGTGCTAATATCCTTGATACTGTTATTTTCCCATCTGACACAGCCGGTTTCTTTGTCGAGAGCGACTAGTCCGCGGCCGCCGTCACCAATAAAAAGGGTATCCTCGGTTACTAATGGGTAAGAGCGGGGCTGATCTGTGGATAATCCATAGGCCCATTTCAAAGAAAGCGTGGACGCATTGTCGGCATTGATTGAGGTGTTAGCCGACGACTGAAAGCGTTCACCACTGTACTCAATCCCCCAACTTTTAGAAAATAGTTGTTGGAGACCCGGTTTAATATCAGTATTTTCACAGTTGGCATAAGCGCTTGTTGATGCGACGAGCGATGACAATGCCGTCCATGCGATGAGTTTTATCAGAGCAGGTAATAACGTGGATGTGTGAAGCAAAATTGGAAACCTCTTAGGCCGTGTAGTTTGTTACGTCATAAACAAAGTTCTTAAAGTGCCAATATCGGCGTCTAAGCCCTAAATGGCTCATAAGAATTGACGAGTGTGCTGTGAGTGATGAGTGCATTGAACAACTGAGCAGTGCGTAACAATGCTATTCATCAGGATGGTGTCCTGAGTTGGGTGCATAGCGTTCTATGAAATTCTCGATCTCATCGAAAGCCTGGCGCGCTTCGGTAAGGTCTGGATCAAATATATGCCAAACGTGGACAACGTGATCCCATACTTGAAGTGTTGCTATAGAGCCGGCAGCAGTCGCTTTATTGACATAACGCCGTGCGTCATCCCGGAGCATTTCAACGCCGCTGGCGTGAACCAATGTTGGTGGTAAATTTGACAAATCTCCCCGTGTCGGAGAAATGACTGAATCCCGTGGATTGATTCGATTATTAAACCAGGTCATCCATAGCAGGGCGGTTTTGGGTATTTTTGACAACAGTTTGAACATGGGCCCAAGCATGACATCACTTGCTATATTATTTTTCATACTCGGGCTGGAAAAGGTGCTGTCAGTGGCTGGGGATAATGCGATTGCTGCATCTGCACTACGAATGTTTTGATCTCTCGCCCAAGCAATTGTCGATAACGTTAAGTTACCTCCTGCTGAATCTCCCGCGACGATTAAATAGCTGGCTTTGTCCGGGCCTTGCGGGCCGTTTTCAAGAATCCACTGATAAGCGGTGCGACAATCTTCTATCCCTGCAAAGCGCTTATTTTCGGGCATTAGACGATAATCGATAGCAAGAACGGCTGCGTTAGCAATTTTTGAGAATTTTGTGGTGATAACACGATGACTTAAAGGGCTTCCCATCACAAATGCCCCGCCATGAATATAGAGAACGCGTCTATGGCGGTCGACTCCGGGTGCGATAACCCACTCAGCGGACACTCCCGCAGCATTTACCGCAACAAACGCGCTGTCGAATTTTGTGCCAGCGAACATGGCATCCATTCGTTCGCGCATCGCGTCGATTTTACGCGACGCCGGGCTGCCATCTGCCTTGGTCGTTATCGCAGATAATTTTTTATGAACGGCTTGATGTTCTTCATTGAGCGCATCGCCGGTGCTAAATTGCTGACCTTCAGGTAAGTCGTAGGATGACAGGTCTTCTCCGCGTAAATAGAAAAAGCCTATTGCCCAGATAACAAAAACTATAAATAGAATCCATCCCACGATCATACCCCAGGTTAATTCATCGCTTAGTGCTTATTATTTTGGCTGCATGCGAATGCCGCCATCCATACGGATACATTCACCATTGATGTAATCATTTTCAACAATGCTTTGAGCAAGGTGTGCTATCTCATCAGCTTTACCGAGACGCTTTGGATATAATACCTGACTACTGAGAGGACGCAGTGCTTCAATAATTTCAGGCGTCGGCTCTTCGTGACCACCCATCATTAATGGCGTATAGATCAGTCCGGGTACAATCGTATTAACACGAATGCCCAATACAGCGAGATCACGGGCGATGGGCAAAGTCATGCCAACAACACCACCTTTCGATGCACTATAAGCAGCCTGGCCAATTTGACCTTCGTAGGCCGCGACTGATGCGGTGTTGATAATGACGCCACGCCCACCGTCATCATTCAATGGTTCGTTGTCTGCCATTTTCTCAGCAGCAAGACGCAAAACATTAAAAGTACCAACCAGGTTAATCTGGAGAATTTTGGTGAATTCTGCCAGTGGAAATGGTCCTTTCTTTCCCATGGTACGGTGCGCATTACCGGTGCCGGCGTAGTTACAGCAAATGTGAATGGCGCCGAATGTCTCGATGGTTTTATCAATAGCGGCTTGAACAGATTCTTCACTGGTAACGTTGGTGTTAATGAAGATAACGTTGTCGCCCATTTCTTTGGCGAGAGCTTCGCCCTTTTCTTCGTTCATATCGAAAATCGCGCACTTGCCGCCCAATCCCACAAAACGTCTTACCGTGGCACGACCTAGGCCTGATGCACCGCCCGTTATAATTGCAACTCTTCCTGAAATATCCACGTTCGCTATACCTCTTTATTGGTGAATTTTGATTACCATTATTTAATTTCTTGTGTAATTAGCCAAAAAACGGCTTTTGATCTTCAACCGCAGTGGCTAAAGCGCCGCAGAGCTGATGATCGGGTTGTTTTGAAACCGGCCATATGATGCCTGATCGATTGCATAAAGACACTAGCTGGTGGTGCTTTTATGGAGAAATCGTGGAAATAGCAGCCATGGGCAACCCGAGTTTATCACTCTCTGCCGTGCGGTTGATGTTCTTTTTTCGAGAGTGTAACAGGCGCTCTGATGGATGCCATTCCTCAATGGCCCACTATGGACTTTTACCAGAGTAACTTTTATTCTCCGTTCAAGGGCCGTCGTTTAGCTAGATGACCGTACTGTTTAAAAGATCCATGTGGTCGTTAATAATGCCCAAGCAGTTGCCAGTGCCTGTGAGGGGATGGTTGAGTCAGGTATTCATCAGCATCCCTGTCGTAGGATTTCAAGTCTATAAAAACAATGGCGGCTTGTGCCTCGACAACAGTTTGAGGTTGTCGTTAGTTTCATCGGGTTCGAGCAACTGACGTTGATCGCGGCCACCTAGCTAATGATCCTGTATGTCATGGTTTGATTTATCAATAAGAGACCGGTATCCGGTACTGAGAGATTTATGCGAATATTTGCCCAGTTGATGGTAATCGTTTTGACAACGAGTGCCTGCGCCCCTATGACGGCTACTACCTCATCCAATGATGCCTCAAGTGATGCTACCTATGTTGCTCCGCGGGGCCCTGGCGGTGTTCATCCTGATTTGAACGGTATATGGCAGGCATTGGGTGAAGCCCATTATGACCTCGAAAGACATATGGCCAAAGCATCGCTGCAGGTTCGAGAGGGTCCGCACGGACCTATTCCGGCAAAACGAGCGCTGGCATTTGGGGCGGTAGGTTCTGTCCCTCCCGGAATGGGCGTTGTCGAAGGTGGAAAAATCCCTTACACGCCGGAAGCGCTTATTCTACGAGACGAAAACCAAGCTAATTGGTTGGATCGTGACCCGGAGGTGAAATGCTATTTGCCGGGGGTACCTCGCGCCACTTATATGCCTTACCCTTTCCAGATATTCCAAGGCGACAATGACCTATTTATGTCTTATCAGTACGCGAATGCGGCGCGGAATATCTATACCAATGACCCCGGTGAAGCACCCATTGACACGTGGATGGGGCAATCGGTAGCCAGCTGGGACGGCGACACTCTGGTGCTGGATGTGACGGGTTTGCACCCTGGCAGTTGGTTAGATCGGGCCGGAAATCATCACAGTGATAAATTACATGTGATCGAGCGATACACGCCAATGGGCCCCAATCATTTGCTGTATGAGGCAATTATCGAGGATCCCGAGGTGTATACCGAACCTTGGAAGATCAGTCTTCCTCTCTACCGTCGAATGGAACAGGATTTTCAGATTTTGGATTTCAAATGTGTAGAATTTGTTGAAGAGCTACTATATGGCAAGTGGCGTCGTAACCCCCTTGACTGAGTTGAAACTTCACCGTTGAAACGAGCTCAACTAACGGTGCGCCACCAGGAGTACTTAACATGAATACTAAATTGCGCAATATAAAAACACTATCTCTGCTCATTGCGGCGACTATGATGCAAACTGCATGGGCTGATATTCCTCGTACAGCAGACGGTAAACCAGATCTAAATGGCAGCTATAATGTCGCCACATTAACCCCAACACAACGACCTAAATTGTTTGGTGAGAAGGAATACCTTACCAAAGAAGAAGCCGATAAAATGGCTGCTGACGAAGCGGCGTTAATCGCCGAGGGTGATGAGGAGTTGGACCCTGATCGTGCGGCTCCGCCAAAAGGTGGCGACGGGAATTTCGAATTGGGTGCGGGTGGTGTTGGCGGCTATAACACATTCTGGATCGACCGCGGTGATGGCGCGGCATCGGTCGATGGCAAATTTCGGACCTCAATTGTAACTGAACCATCGAATGGCCGCTTCCCCGAATTCACCGGAGCTGCAAAAATGCGGCTAGCTAAGCGCTATGCTAATTACGGCAAGGTCGCAGCGGCTAACGATAGAGCTTGGTGGCTGGAAGAAGGAGAGGATGTGGAGGGTCCCTATGATGATCCTGAAGTGCGCACAACCTCAGATCGATGTTTGCAGGGCTTTGGCTCAACCGGTGGGCCGCCTATGTTGCCCACGTTATATAATAATGTAAAACGAATTGTACAAACTCCTGACCATATTTTGATTTTAATAGAGATGGTTCACGACTCTCGAATTGTCCGTATGAATAGCGAGCATATCTCGCCGGATATTCGTAAGTGGATGGGTGATTCAATCGGTCATTGGGAAGGGGATACACTGGTTATTGATACCACCAACTTCAATGATACGCCCGGATTATATAATGCCACGCGCGATCTGCATGTTGTAGAACGATTTACTCGTACTGAAGACGCCCTTCACTACAGTTTCACTGTCGAGGACCCTAACACTTGGACTGAGCCATGGTCGGGGAGCTACAACTGGCCCAGGTCTGAGGAGACAGTTTACGAGTACGCCTGTCATGAGGCCAATTATGCGATGGGTAATATTCTTCGCGGTGCCCGCATTTTGGAAGCCGAATATAGAGAAAAAGCAGCCGCTGATAAAGAATAATTAATAGCCCTAATACGTAATGCCAGACCTATAGGAAGACTCATATGAAATTATTTAGACCCCTGTTGGCCGTCGGTGTGATTGCGACCGCTTACTTTTCAGCACAGGCAATTGGTCATCATGCATTTTCTGCTGAATTTGATCCTAATCGGCCATTAATTTTGAAAGGACCCGTAACCAAGGTCGAGTGGGTTAACCCTCATTCTTGGATACATCTGGAGCACACCAATGAATCGGGTGAGAAAGAACAGTGGATGGTTGAGGGCGGAACGCCAAACACATTGCTGCGACGTGGGGTTAACAAGCGTACAATCAAACCGGGCACCTTCATCGTGGTTGATGGTTATCAGAGTAAAGATCGTTCGCAGCGGGCTAACGGTCGCAATATCACCTTGGCCGATGGTAAAAAGCTGTTTATGGGTTCGTCAGGTACCGGTGCTCCGGTAGATGGTGCCGATCCAACAGGGCGTTAAGGCCTATCTAATATGCACAGTTTGTGTCATTAAAAAAGAGCGGTTTAGAACTCGTCATTGGTCTGACAGGTTCCTCCGCTCTTTTTCATTCTCTCCCTGCCTATTTCAATCGCCCTATTACCGTTTGATCGCAACGGCGCTTACATGCGTGCTGGCGGCAGTTTATGCTGCACCGCCGATCGTCTGTAGGTCGCTATCTTGTGGTAGGGCAATTGAAAGTTGGAGTGTTAATCCATCCAATACCCAAGGTTGATTTAAATAATAGATAGATAAGGAACATCAGTGTGACAGAAGCGCAAATTGGCGAAATAGTAACTAATATTGCTACTACAGGGTTAATGCTCATCATGTTTTCGATGGGGATTATGCTTCGGGTGCGTGATTTTTTAAACGTTGTAAAAACACCATTGGCAAGTCTATTGGGGTTGATAGGACAGATTCTACTGTTGCCCATCATAGCCTTTGGCATTTGTTACTTGATGGAGCTGCCATCGTTGTTGGCCATTGGCCTGATGGTTCTCTCGGCCTGCCCCGGCGGACCAACGTCTAATGCGATCAGCATGATCGCTGGCGGTGATACGGCGTTATCTATCACGCTCACAGCGCTATCAGGTATTGTTGCGTTTATTACGGTGCCGCTGGTCATGAGTTTCTCCTTAACCTATTTTCAAATGGCAGGTATGCAACTGGAGCTGCCATTCATAGAGACCGCCATGAGGATTTTCTTTACGACGGTGGTGCCAGTTTGTCTGGGAATGTATTTGAGCGGTAAGTTTTCGAATCTGAAGAACTACCGACAGACGATTTTTAGATTCGGGTTTGGTTTGGTGATAACAACCTCGCTCTTGCTTTTGGTTGCTCGCTCGGAATTGCTGGGTTCAGCTCAGGCAATGTTTGCGGCTTTAGCGCTGAATGTTTCAATGATGGGGTTGGCTTATCTGCTCGGGAGCTTGCTGCTCAAGCAGGAGACCCAAGTGCGCACTATTACGGTGGAGGTCGGTTTGCAAAATGTGTCTCTTGCAATCGTGGTTATTCTAACGATGTTAGAAATCCCAGAGATGTTCACGCCGACGCTTTTTTATCTACCAATTGCCTATGTGACGGGCTTTGGTTTTGCTTACCTTATGAGGAAGCGTGACCAGCAGCCTGTTGAAGCATAAAAACATCGGTCATCGGTTTTGCTGCGGTTTGTCACAAGTTTTTAGATCGAATATATAACTAATTTACAAAAAAGTTAAGGAGTTGAGTATGACGGTCTTGGTAGTTAATGACACTCATGATCAAGCACTCGCTCCGGCGCTGGGTAACAACGCTGCAGTGGTAGGTAGCCAAAAACGTTCCATCTTGGCACTATCTGGAAACCTGCGTTCCATCTGAGAACTGGTGATGTTATTACTGCGTTTGTAATTTATCTGGGTGTCACCAGCAATAGAGAGAACTAACATGATGTTGACAGAACCATTAGTATTAATCGTCTATGGAGCGACCGGGTTTACGGGCGAGTTGGTCGCCACCTACCTTGACGGGCACCCCGAACTCCGTGGCAAGCCTTGGGCTATTGCCGGCCGCACTCAAAGCAAGCTTGCCGAACTGTCCGCTAAACTCGGGGATAGGCCCGAGACCTTCTGCGTTGACCTCGATGACTCCGATGCGGTGACTGCGATGGTCTCGCGTACCACAGTGATGCTCAATTGCGCTGGCCCTTACTCTGTTAATAATGGGGCGGCCCTTTTGGGAGCATGTGCTCGAGCAGGCGTTCACTACTCAGATCTCGCCGGCGAAGGGTTCTGGCAAGCCGAAATGATCGATGTCTTTGATGATCTTGCACGCGATTCCGGTGCTAAAGTGATTCTGGGGGGGGGTGTCGATTCAATTCCCTCCGATCTCGGTGCCTTCATAGCCGCAGAGGCTCTGCCCAGTGAGCCAAACCAAAGCGTACAGCTTCGCGGCGTTTATACTCGCTACACAGGTTCGTTTTCTGGAGGCACCTTAAATTCTGGCAAGGCCACCGAGCGGGCGAAAAGGTCTGGCAGTTATACAGATGCGATGGAAGCAAATCCTTATCTCCTGACAACCGGGGTTATAGGGGTAGAAACCGACACACCGGGAACCGCCGATGGTATGGCCCCTGACTTCAAGTGGGCTTTTGATTCGACCTACGGTGCTGTTTCGAAATTTTTTATGGCCCCCATCAACGCCAGAGTCGTGCGACGCAGCCTCGTGCTGCGCAACGAGCATCAAAAGGTGTCCTATAGCGAGTGCGCAGCTGTAGGGATGTGGTTGCGCTTGACAGGAATGTGGGCGAGTCGAGGGTTTGGCTATTTCCTGGGCGAACCCATCAACTTCAAACCAACCTCCGGGGAAGGTCCGCCTTCATGGTTACTCCGCGATGGAGGCTTCGAGATTGACGTGACGGCCAAAGCCCGCGCGAAGACCGTCCGTACCCGAATTTCTGGGCAAGGCGACCCGGGCTATGGCGCAACATCCAAAATGCTGGCTGAGCTTGGTCTCTGCCTGGCCCTCGATGATCATAGCGAGTCGTTGCACCGAGCCGGCGTGCTGACGCCTTCCACCGGTTTGGGACATGCTCTGATTTTGCGTCTGACTCAGGCTCAAGGCGGTAAGTTCATGCAGTTCGATACAGCACCGCCGTCGGCGAATTGATCATTACGACGCACCATGAGTTGTGCAAACAGCCCTATGGATAAAGTAGGGTATTTAATCTTTTAAGGTTAACAATTGAATCCATTGTCTCCGGGTCTGTTCGGTCGACGGTATCAATGGTGGCTGCTATCTTGTAGTGGGAGGGTCGAAAGAAGGGGTGTTAATCCCTCTTACACCCTAAGCAATACGACCTCGAACCCATTAAAAATGCCCGTCGTTAATCGGGTCAGTTTAAACACGCCACTTATCGAAATAAACCTGAATCAATTCAATGAGTGCGCCGTCAGGGTCGATACAAACTGCAATGTCCGCCATGCCATCCTTTGTCGTCATGGGCGGGCTGATAAACTCGACCCCAAGGTTTGTTAATTTTTTGTAGTCTGCCTCTAAATTCGCGGACGCTAAGCACATCCGTACTAATCCTAAATTCGCATTGTTCAATGGTTTCGATGGTGGCATGTCATTGAACTGAGTTAAATCCAATTTTGGATAACCATTATCCAACTGCATGATACATGCTCGACCAGAGGTTTCTGGAGGTAGCCCCAAAGCGGTGCTGCTACCTTTATCAACTGAATTAGAGTGTGGCTTCGATGTTAATCCAATGTATGGAATAGATGGTATATAAACGCTGAAACCTAATTTCTTATAGAAGCTGATGGAAGAGTCAAGATTACTCACATTGATATTAATATGCCCCCATCTGAGCTTTATAGACTGGTCAGTCTGTGACGTTCTATCGCTGTTTTTCGCGAAAACAGTGGACTGGGCTAGCAGCGGGCTAGCAGCTAAAAGTTGAAGTAATTTGCGACGTAGATTCATGCTCATTTAACCCTCGGAACAGTAATTCTATCTTAACATCTAGTAATTGGAGAAAACTCACAGAAGCGAGCTGAAAAGTTACAGGCATGTCATTGCTAAAGATTTAAACTACTTTCGTCGAAGTTAATCTCCATTAATTGATGACAGAAAACGCCCTCCGGCTCATACCCACCCAGCGCTGCAAGGACAGCTAGCCTCCCATTTGCAATAACTGACACCGCGCCCCGGCACTTTGTTCAGCCCTGTAGCCGCTATCTTTTAGTAGATTGATCGAAAGTAGGGGTGTTAATCCTTCCTCTGCTCAATGGAGACGGTTTAGCCCGGCACCGGTTTGTACTTTCGCGCTGGTGGATTTTGGTGCATGTCATGATCACAACCAGAGAGATCTTCCACTAACCCTTTAAGCTCACCGAGACGCTCTTCGTAGAGAGCACGAGGCGTTATGTTATGTTGGTTGCATAGTGACGCGGCGGCTGCCACGGCAACACCATGCTGGGCACCGTTTCCCATATACTTTGTCGATGAGCCAGCGATATGCGTGACACTAATATGCTTACCAGCCATCATTAGATTTTCAACGTTCGCAGAATACAGACAGCGAAACGGAATGCTATAGGGTTTTTTGTCTCGGCCATCGAAGATCCAGTCTTTTAGCCGAAAATCATACTTGCCTTCACCGGGTTCATAAGCGCAATGGATGCAAAATGATCCATCATTTGCCACTAGCGCATCTTCAAACGGAGTGTGGTCTCTAATATCGTTCTCCGTAAGGATGTAATCACCTTTGTAGCGACGAAACTCACCCTGAGCGGCCACAAATGCCATCCACTCTAAATTCAGGTTGGCATATTTTTCAGGTTCGAGCTTCTTAACATTTGAAAAAGTTCCGTAGAGAGCTCGCATAAGATAATCGCGAATAAGTTCGCCTTTTGTATAGGGGTCTAGCCACTGACCATACTCCCAAAAGTGAGTTGCAGGGAAGGTCTCATCCATTCCTGCAAATTGGAATTCTGGCGTACTCGGATTGTCTCCTGCTATTGGACCTTCTCCGTTATCATTGCCGGGTTCGACCAGCTGACCACTCAAATTGGCGTAGTCCTTTGATACCTCCGTAGCCCAAGGCACTTCCGGGAAGGAAACGGGATGGTCTACCATGCCGGTACGAAAAAACACCGTATTGCCATGGTGCATATCGTCAGCTTTATCAGGCGCATAAGGCTCATTGTATTCTGACCGTGACTCCCTCCCGAAGAGGGTTTCAGCACCGACCAAAACACCAAGCATCGCTACACCACTTGCGTCGATAAATATACGCCCTTTAAAGCGATGTTCATGCCCGTCTTGTGCATGTATTGCGTCTATTGAAACAATGCTATTGTCTTTTTTAACCGCATTTACAACACGATGTTCGAGAAATACCGTAGCGTTCGGATTTGCTTCTAGCAATGAAAAAGCTTTTAAATCGCCATCAGGTGTTCGTTCAGAAATTTCTTTGAAAAGTGCACCTTGCGTGCCACGTGGAAACAAACCAATCTCTTTGCTTGCATTGCCTCCGAGGACTGGACGATCGTGAATCAACGCCACGGTTTGACCAAGACGTGCCGCGGCAAGCGCAGCGGTGCATCCAGAAATCCCGCCACCAACTACTACAACATCATAATTTCCACTATCAGCCGGCTCATCGGCTAAACCACGTAAAGCTCTGCGCCAGGAGCGGCTGGCTGTATCGACTGCATTTGGTGGTACTGAGTCGTCGGAGCTGAGATATATCGCGTCACAGCGCCCGTCAAATCCGGTGAGGTCGTGAAGTCTAAAAGGGATATCTCCTTTTGGAATAAAAACTTTCCCCGCAGATTGCCACGACCAATCTTTATCGTTAGCCCCAAATTCTGTTTCAACTAATATGTCATTAATTGACAATGTAAATCGACCAGGGTGATGCTCCGGGACCCAATCTTTTGCGCGCACCCACACCTCGTAATCGCCTGCTTCAGGTATCGACACAGTTGTTGTTGCATCACCAACTGGTCGACCGAGACCGTGGGCCAAAAGATAGGGCGAGCCCATTTGGGTTTCAAATTGAGAATCAAGAACCCAGCCTCCATGATTGTCAAAGTCTTCCGCCTCGATCAGTATTCCATTTGGTACGGGTTTACTTCTATTGTTAGTCGGCATTGGCTTTATCCCATCAATGACTAGTCGGTTTGATTTTGTATAGGGGTCGATTATCACGTATCCCAGGATCCGTCTGATCGGTAACTCAACGAGTAGTGAGTAAATCGATTAGAGCGCGAACAAATAAGATACGCAGAAAATACCATATTTAATTTTATGGTGCTGCTAAAAAAACTGGTTGCACCCAATAAATTGGGTCCTATATCGCGCCATAGATTTATTACAGGCCAGCTTTAAAAATAACCATTAAGGTACTAAAATAAATGATTAAGTTAATTAGGCAGCATGCTTGTAAGATTTAGCTATAGGGTTGAGTAGTATATTTTCATGAAGAAATCAATTACTGCTCACGTCACATCGATGAATAATTCTGGCTTTACTTTAATTGAGATGGTCGCGGTACTGCTGCTGGTGGGCATTCTTGGCGCTACAGCCACCGGTAAGTTTATTGATTTATGGTCTGACGCGGAGAGGGCTGCTGTTGCTAACATTGGTGCTAACTTCACAACAGGAGTAAATTATGTTCACTTTAAATGGCTAGCAAGTGGGTCGCCCGGCGCTGTACTTGACTTTATGCCTGTAACATCCGCAACTGGCTCAGGTGCCCTGAGTGTCAATGCAAATGGTTGGCCGGCAGATATGCGCGGGACAAGTCGAACTTTAAATAGTAAGGCCGATTGTGTTGATGTTTGGGTATCTGTCTTTTTATCTGGACCTTCAGTATCAGGCTCTGCAGGCACTGCCGATTATCAGGCAATATACAATGGTTCCTATGGCTGCACCTACGCCTTTCAAAAAAATACCGAACTTAACATTCAGTTCAATTCAATCACAGGACAGGTAACAATTAGTGACTGAATTTTTCCGTTAATTAGGAATCTAACGTCCTCGCAGTAATTCTTATCAATCTATTAAATCCGTGAAACTAGTTAGCTGAAATGTGTTTGGCAGCTAAAAATATTCATTTCATGGCACCACCAGTAACGAATCTGACCCAGTACCTAATAAAAATTTTGAGTAAAAATAATGGCCTGTCGGTTGCCTGGAGCTGTTATTTTGCAGTAGATTTATCGAACGTAGGGGGGTTAATCGTTTCTGTATCCCAGAATAAATTATAGCCACTGAGAAAAAATAACATGTTGCTCTTAAAAAGAACTGGATTGGTACTACTCGGATTACTGTTAATACTCACGATAATCGTCGGCATCTTGTTGCTGGACAAGCCTTCAACGCCACCCATAGTCAACCAAAGCGGAGAGGCGCTAGAAAATAGCATCGCGCAGATTGAGTTCATAGACATTGGTGGTATTCCTCAATGGCTACTTATCCGCTCTCACAATATCGACAATCCTCCTTTACTCGTCGTTCACGGGGGGCCGGGGTCGCCTGAAGCGGAACTGTTTCGCGCGTTTAATAGTGAGCTTGAAAAACATTTCACGGTTGTACATTGGCACCAACGTGGAGCGGGTTGGACCCGCACTGGGAATGAAACGGTGAACGACTACAAAATCGATACACATTTAGAAGATGTTGATGAAATCGTGCGACACATATATGAGCGATTCGGTGAGCAGAAGGTCTTCATTCTCGGACATTCCTGGGGGTCTGTGCTTGGCATTCGTCACATCAGGAATCATCCCGATCTCGTGGCGGCTTATATCGGGGTAGGACAAGTCACCGATCTGACAGAGAGTGAACAGAGAGGCTGTGACTATATTCAAGCACAAGCCGAGAGCGCTGGCGACGCTCAAGTCTTGGCAGAGGTGGCTTCATTTTGTCATCCTCCGTTCACGCCAGAATATGCAATGACACAACGTCCCTACCTGAGCCGGTACAAAGGAGACATGCAAGAATTAACGCTACCGCTGCTTGGTTGGCAAATGTTTAGCACCGAAGAAGCAACGTTAATGTCTGTTATAAATTTAGCAAGGGGAAGTATTGAAGGGGTTGAAAATATGTGGGACGAATTAATGGCCATAAATTTCTTTGAGGAACCTACCACCTTCGATGTGCCAATTTTCTTTGTTCTTGGCCGCACGGACTATCAAGTCTCGGCGACTCTAGCCGCCGATTATTTCGGCAGAATCAGTGCGCCTTGTAAGCAACTACAATGGTTTGAAAATTCTGGCCATTTCCCTATGTGGGAAGAGCCGGAAGATTTTAACGAGTTTATGATCACCGAGGTTCTGAACTTGAAAGGATGTCAGTCTAATTAACTTATTCTGTCGAAACCTCATATCTATGAGGGGTGCTACTCCCACTCGAGACAGGACGTTGTCTATTGATTCGTCAGGTACCGGTGCTCCGGCAGATGGGGCCGCTCCAGCTGGGCGCTAAGGCCTAAATAATACCTACCGTATGTGCCATTAAAAAAGAGCGGTTTAGAACTCGTCATTGGTCTGACATTTTCTTCCGCTCTTTTTCGTTCTCCCGCTGCCTATTTCAATCGCCCTATTACCGTTTGATCGCAGCGGCGTTTACATGCTTGCTGGCCGGGGTTTAAGCTCAAGGTCCAACTAGAGGAGTTTAACCATGAAAAAGTCAATGTTTACCCTAATAATATCGATCACTATGGCTTTCCCCGTCGCGGCAGAAACGCTCACGGTTGTGATCAAAAATGTCGAATCAGCTAATGGGTATATCATGCTGGTCATTCTCGCTAGCGAGCAAGAGTTTGATGGTGACATTGAGGCGATAGCGTCTATGAAGCAGCGGTCATTGGCTGGGGATAACACATTCACCGTTGGCAATTTACCCGAGGGAGATTACGGCTTCCGCATCATGCATGACAAAAACAGCAATGGAGAGCTTGATAGCAATTTTGTAGGGATGCCGACAGAGCCTTGGGGTTTTTCCAATAATGCAACGGGCACTATGGGACCACCGGGATGGAGTGATGTGAAGTTCAGTTTGAGTGGAAAAGCCACCCAGATTATCACCCTCAATTAGTAGGGATTTAACAATGAATATGAACCGTCGTCGTTTCTTGACCGTTGGCGCCATCGGCGCAGCGGCAGGGGTTTTACCCTTATCAGCATTATCTAACGTTGGCGCTGCAGCTACAAAAAGATCTTGGTCAGCTGCATTCAAAGATGCCCTCGAGCAAAGACCTTGGTTGGCCGGGTATAAATCGGTTGCCAGCGATTCTTTTCAAGGTCGTGCTGAAATTCGTGGCCGGTGGCCGGCTGATCTTAAGGGTACTTTGTTTCGAAATGGTCCGGCTCGCCATGAAATCGGTAACTTTCGCTATCAGCATTGGTTTGATGGAGACGGTATGCTGCATGGCTATCGAATGTCTGAAGAGGGCGTTACGCATTCGGCACAGATGATTCAGACGCATAAATACAAAGCTGAGAGAGCGGCGGATCGGGCACTGTACCCAGGATTTGGAACGATCCCCCCCAATCCCTCAGCGGTGACCAGCGCTGACACGATGAACTCGGGTAACATCAGCGTATTGCCTCACCATGGAAAATTGTTAGCGCTATGGGAGGCAGGCTCCCCATGGGAAATGGATGCAGATACGCTCGATACTAAAGGGATATACCGTTTTTCTGAAAAGACAGCCGGTGTGCCATTTTCAGCGCATCCTCGGGTGGAGCCTGACGGTACGCTTTGGAATTTTGGCTATGTTTCCGGCGCTAATCTGATTGTACTTTGGCACCTTGATAAAAATGGCCGGGTTATAAAAATGGGTAAGGTTGCCTCTGACCCTATTAGTATGCCTCATGATTTTATTGTGACTACTAAACACATTGTGTTAATGATGCCGCCGCTAAACTATCAGCGTCGAGAATCATCGTTCCTTGATTCACATGATTGGCAGCCTGAACTACCTACGCGCGTTCTAGTGGTCGATAAAAATGATTTTTCAAACTTCCACTGGCTAGAATTACCCAGTCAATGGGTGTTTCATTTCGGAAATGGTTGGGAAGATCATAGTGGTGTGATTCGTTTTGATGGGGCTCGGGAGCCCAGCCCCGTAAATATGCTGACAAATTTTAGAGATGTCATGCGAGGCGATTTAGTCGGCCTTAGTCCCAGTCATCACCATCAGTACCGTATTGATACAAAAACTTGGCGAGCCGAGGAAGAGCGAATATTTGCGCCCAATATTTATACGGAATTCCCGGTTATTGACCCTAGAGTGAGTTGTCGTCAAAACAAACGACTTATTATGATGTCAGCTGATGACCAGTCATTGCCTATTCATGGTAATCTGAACCGGACCAGTACCTTTGACATTGAATCGGGGAAGTTTTCCAGTTATCGCTATGATGACAGTCAGATTCCAGAAGAACATTTATTTGTTCCAAAGTCCGGCAGTGCTGTTGAAACAGCTGGCTGGATTGTTGGCACCGCACACGACTGGAAAAGACAGTTAACCGTGCTCAATGTATTCAACGTTGACGCTGTTGATGCCGGCCCTATCGCTACCGCTACACTACCTTACTCAATGCCGTTGGGGTTACATGGAAAATTTGTTGCAAGCGCATAATGTTAAGCGGAAGCCGCCGGGTTGGAGGGAGTTTTTTTACAATACTCTTTTTTGCTTGGCGATCGCCGGGGTACTGGAATACGTCGATTATCCGTACACGCCTTTGTTCGGGGATACGCTAATTGTTTCCTTGAGTATCGGTTGGTCAATTCACCTGGCATATCATCTGCTGGGTGGGTTGCTGGATAATTTTTTCCCGGTCTATTTTTCTGTGATTCTTTTGACCGCGATCGGGCTTAGTGTTGGTTTATTGATTGCCGGTACGATTGTCGCAGGTAATCCTTTGTTATTCTTTCAGGATAATTACACGTCGCTTGTTCTTGGAGTTTTTTTTGGAATTGTTGGGTTGGTCATATTCTCTACTCGGGAAAATCTGGCCAAAGTTAAGGCCCAATTGACACAGGCGAGAATAAACAAACAACAGCAGGAAAAATTGCAGCTTGAGACCGAGTTAAAACTGTTGCAGGCGCAAATAGAGCCTCATTTTTTATTCAATACCTTATCGAACGTTATTGGGCTAGTGCATACTAAGCCCCTACAGGCGGAGCAGACACTCATTAATTTGACAACGTTATTGCGATCATCGCTGCAACGTACTCGAGAGCAATCTGTGACACTAGTCGAAGAATTTACCATTGTTAAGGCTTATCTCGATATTCAAAAAATTCGTATGCAGGGCAGATTGAGTTATACCTTTTCTCCAGGGAATTTTACAGACGATTTAAGTTTGAAATTATGGCCCTTAGCGCCTTTGTTGGTGCAGCCTATAGTAGAAAATGCTGTCTTACACGGAATAGATCCCTCAGAGTCGGGGGGATCTATTCACGTCGATGCGAAAGTAGTAGAGTCGAATTTGCTAATCACAATCGCCGATAGCGGTTTGGGTATTTGTCAGGATGGCCCAGCGAAGGAGTCATCTGGGATGGGTGCCGGGCTGAGTAATGTCAGGAGCCGGCTTAAAATTTTGTATGGGGATGCGGCGTCTTTGACAGTGGCAGATAATAAACCGACGGGTGTTATTGTGACATTATTAATTCCTAGGAAAGAACAATGACGGTAACTGCTATTGTCGTCGATGATGAGTCCACGCTGGTTGATTATCTGGTCATCAAACTAGGCGAGCTGTGGCCAGAGCTCGTGATCGTTGGAACAGCCAATAATGGTCGCAGTGCGATTGCGCTTGCAGAAGAATTTGACCCGGATATTGCCTTTCTCGATATCCATATGCCTGGCTTGAGTGGTTTACAGGTTGCTGAAGCTTTACCCGCAAATACCAAAATTGTATTTGTTACTGCTTATGATGAGTTTGCCGTGAAAGCCTTTCAGCATGCTGCGGTTGACTACTTACTGAAGCCAGTAACAAATGCCAGATTAGGTCTAACTATTGAACGCTTAAAAAATTCACCCAGCCATCAAGATCGGTCTGTTTTGATGCAGTTTCTCCAAGCGGCTAGGACTGATCAGAAAAATTACCTGCAGTGGATTCGGGCTGGCTATGATGACACCACCCAGTTGATTGCTGCTGAGGATGTAATATATTTCAAAGCCGATCATAAATACACGGAGGTGATTACCAAAGAGAGTATTTATGTCGTGCGTCGAAGCATCAAAGAGTTAGGTGAAGAACTAGACCCCGCGCAATTCTGGCAAATTCATCGAGGTATTATTGTCAGGGTTGATCAGGTTGCTGCGGCTAAACGAGACCTGCGGGGCCGTTATACAATTTCCCTGCGTGATCATCAGGATACGCTGCGAACTAGCCAGAGTTACGGACATTTATTCAGGCAAATGTAGTGTGGATATGAGTGATATCACGGCACGATTTTGCCGCAATATCCGCTGCCGTTTTCTATTGTGCCCCTAGGTAATGACGCCGCCGTTATGCTGGCGGTTTCGGAGATGGGATGTGGCGATTTTTTTGTTGCAGTCGTTAAAAAACAATTAATCAAAATCCTCTAGATTTCGCAGCTTGGGGTGTTTATGCTTCTGCAGCTAACAACCTCAGACTACGCTGTTACCTATGAGTTACTATAGGCCTCAGAAACCACCGCAATTTTTGTTTGAGACAGGCTCTGCTAATAAAAACATCAGCATATCCGGCCTTAAAAGCCAGAGGAATAATACGTTATGAGTAAACTATCTACGTTATCGCGATCTATTGTCGGCAAAGTGGCGATCGTGACTGGGGCCGCTAGCGGTATGGGCCGAGCGACAGCGCACTTGTTTATTGATGAGGGCGCGCGGGTGGCCATCATTGACATCAATGCCGACGCGTTAGCTGTGGTCGAAAAAGAGATTCGTGATGTCGGAGGTGATGTATTGGCTATCACTGCAGATTGTTCTGAGCAGTCAGAGGTCGTTGCTGCAATAAAGAAAACGGCTGCGCATTTTGGTGGTATTGATATATTGATTAACAATGCCGGTATCGCGATTCCGACTTTATTAACTGATGATCATTACGACAGTACTTGGGATAAATCGATCGCGGTGATGGCTAGTGCCCAGCAGTGGGCGGTTCGAGCTGCCTTACCTTATCTTGCGGCGGCTGATCATCCAAGAATTGTCAATATAGCGTCTACTGAGGCATTAGGCGCCACGGCCTATAACAGCCCTTATGTTGCCGCAAAACACGCCTCTGTAGGTTTGACGCGAGCGATGGCGGTTGAGCTTGGTAAGCAAGGTATTACGGTTAATTGTATCTGCCCGGGTCCGATACACACAGGTATCACGGCGGGAATTCCCGACGCTAATAAAGAAATTTTTGCTAATAGGCGCACGGCCCTGCGTCGCTATGGGCTTCCCGAGGAAGTTGCCCACATGACTCTGAGTTTGGTGCTACCCAGTGCTAGCTTTATTACCGGCGCTGCGATACCCGTCGATGGCGGCTTAACGATTCGTAATGCATAGGAGACCAGCATGAATATTGAAAAAACAGCACAGCATTTTAATCTGACTGACAAAGTAATTGTTATCACGGGCGGTACCCGCGGTATGGGGCTCGAAATGGCGAAGGCGTTTGCACAAGCCGGTGCGAGTTTGGTTGTCAGTAGTCGTAAAGCTGATGCTTGTGCAGCTGTGGCCGCGGCTATTCGCGATGAAATTGGCACTGCTTGTATTGGGGTTCCCTGCCACGTGGCTGACTGGGATGCCTGCGATGCACTTGTCGATGCAGCGTATGCCGAATACGGTAGAGTTGATGTGTTAGTTAATAATGCTGGGATGTCCCCTCTGTACGATAAACTTAGCTCGGTCAGCAGAGACCTATTTGATAAAGTGATTGGTGTTAATCTCGCGGGCCCTTATCGTTTGTCGGCGCTTATTGGTGAACGTATGGCAGAGGGCGACGGTGGTTCAATTATTAATGTAAGCAGCACCTCGTCATTGATGCCCGGAGCCAAGGAAATTCCCTATGCGGCTGCCAAGGCCGGTTTAAATGCTTTAACAACGGGGCTGGCACACGCTTTGGGGCCCAAGGTGCGAACGAACTGTATTTTACCGGGCCCTTTTTTAACCGACATTTCTAAAGCGTGGGATATGGATGCGATGTCAAAAGTTTTTGAGAAAACAATTCCAATGCAGCGTGCAGGTCATGCGGAAGAAATAGTAGGTGCAGCATTGTATCTGGCCAGCGACGCGTCCAGTTTTACTAATGGCGCTATTATCAAAGTCGACGGTGGCATGTCTTACGCAGCGAGCTGACAACATAAATCAGATTAAAATTGCGGCTGCATAATCCGGTTCTGCAGCCAAGCTGTGCGAGTAATAATCCCATCGTTTATTTTTAAGGGCTGGGAAAGACTGTTGCTGGATAGACGACTATATCCTGCGGATACGGAAGGGCAGGTTCCCGTCTCCCGGTAAGATAGTGCCGCCGCTAGGCGGTTTTCGGTAGGGTCGCCAAGTTCCTTACTTAAGTCATCTGCAACGGCGCAACCGGGGACGCTAACTTCTCCCGCAGCCACATTGTTGGCGGGTGAAAATCCGTCTGAGTAGCCACCAAACCCCTTCTCATTTAACGTTTCAAATTGAATCGTGAAGTAGGTTGTACCGCAGTTATCTTGAGGATAAAAGCCGAAGGGTTTACCGCAAGTGGCTGATCCAATTTGAATCACCTCGACGTCAATTCCCCGCAGGGCATTGATAATAGACTCACTGGCGGAACAGGTGTTTTCTCCTGTTAGAACAAAAACTCTAGGAAGGTTCAAGGTGGGAAGACCTTGTCCCGCACTGACTGAAAACCCTTGGCTGGTATTAAAAAACGGCACCGGCTCGAGACTTTGGCGGGTAATCGGATTGGTGTTCGGATACTTATCGTTGAATCGCAGTTCTTCGAAGGTTTTATCAGCGGTGGAAGCCATTCCTGCAATCATGTATGACAGCTCGCTAGCGATGGCGAGAAAACCGCCAGTGTTATAGCGAATATCGATAATAAGGTCGCTAATACTATTTGCCTGCAGTAATTCTATGGCATCGATTAACGCGCGTTCAGCCACTGATATGTGGGAATGAAAAGCCAGATAGCCAACGTTGCCAGTCGCCGTAGGTATAGTGCGTACATTTTGAACGGTTTCGGCGGTGACATTTGCTGACACCATGGTGATTGTGCGGGTGGCAGACGTTCCGGCTTCTTGTACGACGAAACTGTGAGTTTCTCCCGCATCACTGGGAAACAGCCCCGCATTTATGATGCCGATGTCGACGTCGGTATTTGCGTAAATCAGATCGACACCATCAACTTCGAGAATTTTCTCTCCTCGCTTCAGATTAATGTTTGCCGCTGTAGCGGGAGAGTTAGCGTCGGTGTAGGCAACAACCAGGTTCCTTGGTGGCACATCGTCGATAATAACCCACTGTGCGCCGTAACCTGCCTGGATACCCGACTCAGACAGCGAGATCCACTCTTCGGTAGCATAAGTGAAGTGGAACTTATCTTTTGGACTGCCGGATGCGGTTGTAGCTTCTGTCACGAGTAAGTCAAAGTAGTCGGCGGTTGAATAGAGGGCGGGGTCGCGGTCGATAATCTCGTTGTACCAGAGGTAGGTGTCGTTGCTAAAAGAGCGCAACCAATTATTTTCGTCGGTGATAGAGCCGATATCATCGCGATAGGCTAGGTTGGTGGTGGGGTCGATGCCGGTTCTTGGCATTGCACATTGGTCGGCAAAATTAGCGGCTGAGGTAAATACGTTTTGAGTCCAACTGTTGGTTGCCGGCGGGTTACTATCAACGCCATTGCCGCCCCCGCCTCCACTTCCACCACAGGCAGCCAGGGTGGTCATGATGAAGAATGAGAATGCGATGTGTCTAAAGTGCACTAAATACAGCCTCTGAAAATCACTCCAGTTGCGATGTTCCCAGAGTGTGTAACGTAGATTGTGATAATTCACTACGGCGTAGAGTAGTGCGGTGATATTAACTACTTTTCCTCCTATATAGACTACCTTTATTACAGTCTAAGAATCAAACTATGTTCGCTCTAATGTAATGCCGATCTAATATAAGCTGAAGTGGTCGCGGGTAAACATCGTTCGGTGTATCAGCGTTTTTACAATTCTAGTGATGCGAGTCATTACTGTTAAATGCTGGATAATGGTCGCATGCATTCTCAGTAAGCCAGATGAGGCACTGCAATTAATTCACGAATACAGGTATGATGGAATGACTCGGCCGCAGAGGCATCGATGTGACATAACCCAATAATATGGAATCGCGATAATGAAAGAAGCACTATTTAGTACCGCTTTGGAAGAGAATGATGGGGTTCTTAGCGGTCCTTTTCGCCAGCCTCGTCAGATGCTTGCCGAGCAGGAATACGATGGGCATTTATCGATTCATGATGATAGTCAGGCTCAGGAGTTGGGCTTTAGTGGGGCGCCAATTGAGGGGCCAACCCATTTTTCACAGTTTGAGCCACTAATGTATAAAATTTGGGGTGATCAGTGGCTGGAGAGTGGATGTATTAGTTCTCATTTTAAAAATGTAGTGGTAGAGGGCGATGAAGTTCAGGCTTTTGCTGAAATTCCAGCGGCCGGTGCCACGATTACCAAAATATGGGCGACAAAAAAAACCGGTGAGCCGGTATTAGTCGGGACTGCATCGCTAGGGCCGGACCATCCGGAAACCGAGCTCGATAAGTTAATGGCATCACGTCCTACACCAGACAAGTTAGTTATTCTCGAACACATGAGTATCGGCGATAAATCAACAAACGTTGATAAAGTTCGGATGGACTACGATCAGCATTTGGGCAATAGTTATCCCTTCACCTTGGCCAATAAACTCGATAAAATTACCGAGAATTGTGCCTGGTATAGCGTCGATGGCGCGGTGGTATCTCCCTGGGGGAAGCCAATCATCCCTATTGAAATGATTAGTCCTCTGGTAACTCATACTTCCTCTGGCTTAAAGTCTCAGGCCAAAGGCCCTGCAATAGGACTGTTTGCCGATCTGGAAATTAGAATGATAAAGGGACCTTTATTTGTCGGTCAGGAGTACCTATTAGAGCGAGAAGTGGTCGGCCTGGGTGAAAGCCGGCGGACCGAGTCGGTTTGGATAAAAACGTTGATTAAAGATCCTCAATCGGGGGAGCTGTTAGCAACAACCTTACTAAATTCCGCAACGCTAAAACACTCTTATGCGAAGTATGAAGAGGAGGCAAAACGTATCGGCAAGGTATTGTAATGATAAAAAGGGGTTACCATTTATTAATGCAGGGACAAAAAACCCGTAGATATAATGTGGTGACCCTTCGTTCAACCGGTAATATTGAGGATCTACTTTAGATCTTTGATCATGAAATCAACCACCATTTTTAGTGCTTCATCGCTGCAGTCAGTGCACAGGCCGCGGGCAGGCATTGCACTGCCTATGCCTTCGATGGTATTCAGATAAACCTCCTCTATACCGTAGCTTAAGCGGAATTCCCAGTCGGCCTTACTACCGACCATAGGTGCACCATGCATACCATTTTCGTGGCAAACCACACAGGTTTCAGCGAATATCTCCTCGGCAGAGCGGTCCTTTGTTAGTGATGCAGGGGCAACAGCAAATAGACTGATTATTAACGCAAGACGTTGAATTTTTTTAGTAATCATTGATCGCCCTTAAAATCTGTACGGTAATTGCGTTCGGTCTGTGAATCACAAATAATCAATGATCATACTACAGACCAAAATAAGAATACGACTATGAAGTTTTTTTCAACGGCATTGGCATTGACACTAGTTACGAGCTTTTGTTTATCACTAAGTGCTGAGCGTCTTATCGACGAGAAAGTAAAGGTGACCTCCAACTACGATTGGAGCAATTATGCACAAGATAAAGGTTCGTCAAAATATGCGCCCTTGGATCAAATCAATCGATCGACGGTAAAAGACTTACAGATCGTCTGGTCCTGGGATTCAACGGACAATCAGCGCGTTACGTTGCGCCCGCAACAGGTTCCTCTGTCGTTCAAGGCGACCCCAATCAAAATAAACAACACACTGTTCACCAGCACGTCACTGGGAGCGGTCGTCGCTCTCGATGCGCAGACGGGTGCGTTACAGTGGGAGTTTGATACGGAGACATGGAAGGACGGCCGCCCAGTCAATTTAGGGTTTCACCATAGAGGTGTGTCCTATTGGGAAAATAGCGGGAAAAAGCGAATTTTGATGCCGACTAACAATGGCTATTTGTGGTCGCTGGACGCTGAAACAGGATTACCAGATTCTCTGTTTGGTGATGGTGGTAAAGTCGATTTAACAGAAGGTTACGGCCGTGAAATCAATCGCAAACATTATGGGGTGACGGCCGCGCCGACTGTTGTCGGTGATATTGTCGTTATCGGCGGTCTTGTTGCTGATTATCCGTTAATGGATTTGCCTCCCGGTCATGTTCGGGGTTTTGATATACATACCGGTAAACAGCGCTGGATCTTTCACTCAATTCCACAGCATGGCGAGTCTGGCAATGATACCTGGGAAGACGACTCATGGAAGCGCGCCGGTGCCGCCAATGTATGGACATTGATGAGTGCAGACCCTGAGCTTGGTTACGTCTACCTGCCCTTTGGTACCCCCAATAATGATTGGTATGGGGGTGCTCGGCCAGGTGACAATCTATACGCTGAGTCACTTGTTTGTCTCGATGCAAAAACCGGTAAGCGTGTTTGGCACTTTCAGATGGTGCACCACGGTTTGTGGGATTATGATTTACCGGCGGCGCCTAATTTGGTGGATATTAAGGTTGATGGGAAGGCCATCAAGGCAGTAGCACAAGTGTCCAAACAGGGGTTTGTCTATGTTTTGGATCGTGTTACCGGGGCCCCGGTGTGGCCGATAGAAGAGCGGGCGGTTCAGCGCAGTAACGTGCCGGGGGAGCATAGTTCGCCAACGCAGCCAATACCTAGTAAACCAGAGGCCTTTGAACTTCAGGGTATTTCAGATGCCACATTAATTGATTTCACACCTGAGCTCAGAGCCGCCGCCGAAAAAATTATCAGTCGATTTGACCATGGCGAATTATTCACACCGCCGTCCTTAAAAGGCACTATTCAGCTACCGGGCTGGGGGGGCGGCGCCAACTGGTCCGGTGCCGGTTTTGATCCAGAAACCTCGATGTTTTATATTCCCTCTATGACTATGCCTTCGGTTGTTCAGTTAGTTGAACCGACAAAAGATGGGACCACTGAGAATCGATATATTCGCGGTGGTACTCGGAATGTGCGTGGTCCCCAGCGACTGCCGCTAACTAAACCACCTTACGGTCGTATCAGTGCAATAAATTTGGATACTGGGGAGTATGTATGGGTAAAACCCAATGGAGAAGGCATCAGACAAAAAATTATCGATATGGGTATTGACGACCCCGGACCGGTAGGAACTTTCACCATATCAGGCCCGCTGGTAACAAAAATGCTGTTGTTTCAGGCGGTAACTGACAACAAGAAACATCTGCTGACGGCCTATGATAAGCAGACTGGTGAGACTGTCCATCAGTTTGAATTGCCCGCTGCTCCCGGTGGCACGCCGATGACGTATATGGTCGATGGAAAACAATACATTGTCATTGCTGTTGGCGGTGTTAAAGACGCGAGGCTTGTCACTTTGGCCCTTCCTTGAGCCTGTAACTCTGAGGTATCGCTCCGGCATTGTCGGTGGGCTTTTAGTCAGTACACAAATGCGTATTTAGCGGCTCTGTTGAAAATAGCGCGATAGGCCAGACCTCTCTTGACTGCTGTCTTCAAAGCCGACCTGTTGGTTGGTTGGGACAACAGAGTTGATAGGGCCATTGGCCGTCTACACACCTCGTTTATACCGTCCTGAGCGATCAATGTAATTAACTGATTGAATGGGAGGTATATTGCATTTATTTGTTGTTACTTTAGATGGGGTTTTCTGTGCGGCCCGGTCATCCATTTAAATCGAATGGCTGATCGGGTCGCAATACATAAGTATCTAATCGACAAATGATTACTCGCCGATAAAGTTGGCGTTACGTTTTTCTAAAAATGCGGTCACACCTTCTTTGTGATCTTTTGTGCGTCCGGCTTCTTTCTGATACTTACGTTCCAGATGAATCTGCTGTTCGAAGCTATTATTTAAAGAATCCCACATAGCTTTGCGAATTAAGGTGACAGATTTCGGTCCTTTTGCTAGTCGAACGGCTATTTCCATAGCGTCCTCCATTATCGCATCATCCTCGGTAAGACGGTTAACTAACCCCCACTCAAAGGCTTTTTCGGCGGGCAGTTTCTCTGCCAGCAATGCCAGTTCCATGGCTCGGCCCCAGCCAACAAGGCGTGGCAACATAAACGTTGAGCCGCCGTCAGGCACCAGGCCTATGCGAGCAAACGCCTGCAGAAAATAAGCGGATTTGGCCGCTAAAGTAATATCTGCAATCATCGCAAAGCTGGTACCAACGCCTGCGGCCACACCGTTAACGGCGCTCACAACAGGCATATCCAGTTCTTTAATTGTTAGCAGTATCGGGTGGTAAAATTTTTCCAAACCTTCACCCATATCGGATTCAGCAATAACCCCTTCAGGCATTGGTTCTTTTAGCGAATCGGCGGTGCGATCCGTCAAGTTTGCACCTGAGCAGAATGCCCTGCCACTGCCGGTTATTAAAAGACAGCGAGCTTTCATTGCTGCGACCTGCTTTAAAGCAATAGATATTTCCTTGAGCATTTGCATGCCGATCGCGTTGAGGGCTTCAGGATGCTTAAAGGTAAGTACTGCAACGTTATCATCGGTTATTTCTAAACTAATTCTTTCAAAAGACATGATATTTTCCGCTGTTATTTTTAGTAGCAAATAGTCGTAGACTGTAGTTTGGCATTGGATATTAGGGTAAGTCTTATTCCTCTTCAAGGGCAAAAGCGATCAGCGTATCCGACATGGTGATCGGCGATCCACTGTTACCTCCCGCGGCCACGACAACAATTTGTCGTCGAGAGCCATCAATATCGCTTATCTCATAAGACATGGGTGTTGCGTTAGCGGGAGAGGGTAATCGCGTTCTCCAAACTTCTTTTCCATTACGATTATCGAATGCGCGCAAGTAGTTATCCATGGTGGCACCAATAAACGTAATGCCACTGGCGGTCATGAGTGGCCCGCCGAGGTTAGGTGTCCCGGTATTAAGGCCTATGGGTAATGGGGCGAGATCCCGCGTTGTTCCCAGTGTCGACTGCCACAACTGCTCACCGGTTTTCAGGTCGATGCCGGTTAGTGTTCCCCAGGGAGTAGGATTGCAGGGAATACCAAGTGGCGACATAATCATCTCGCGCCACATGCCAAAGGGCATACCAGACTGCAGTGATATTTCTTTGCCTGGGTTGTCTTTGCGGAGTCTCGAATAATCAGCGCTGGGGAAAAGTTTGACTTTAAAGGCGAGGTTGGAGGCATTGACAACCAGTAGCTGTCGTCGCTGATCAATGGCCAAGCCCCCCCAGTTAATACCACCAGCGTTGCCGGTGAACATTAGCGTCCAGTCTGTTGATGGTGGCGTGTACATACCCTGGTAGTGGAGACTCTCCATTTGCTGTCGGCACTGGGACTTGTCCCAGGGGGTCAGCCCATAAGTATCATTCAGATTGAGATCATTGTGGGCAACGGATTTGGGTAAAATGGGGATCGGCTGAGTCGGTGAAAGTACCAGGTCGGGAAATTTTTTGTTCTGTGGTACCGGGCGCTCTTCTACCGCAAACAGCGGCTTACCGTTACGACGATCGAGGATAAAGATAAAACCCATTTTAGTACCCTGGGCGACAGCGGGTATAGTTTTACCGTCGCGCTGCAGTTCAAACAGCGTCGGTTGAGCAGGGGTGTCAAAGTCCCAAAAGTCTCTATGTACAAATTGGTAGTGCCACTCGATTTCGCCGGTATCACCATTCATGGCAACCAGCGAAGACCCGTAATGACCTCGTTCAGGGCGGCCATCGCCACTATACTCACGGAAATAATCGGGTAGTGGGTTTCCGGTTGGCGCGTAAACTAGATTGAGTTGCTCATCGGCTATCATCGGCGCCCACACATTGGGTGTTGCTAATGCGTAGCCACTATCGCTGACACCGTGGCTAGCATAGTCGTATCCGGGAGGTGCCATGTCCTGTGCCCAAACTAATTTTCCACTACGAGCATCGAAGGCTCGAACAACACCGCTGGGGGCATCGATGCCACTGCCATCGGATACGGAACCTCCAATGACGACCTTGTCGCCAATAATAGCGGGTGGCGATGTGTGCTGATACTCACCAACATAAGCGACATTACCTGGACCGATGGCCGTGTTGACTTCACCTTTTTTACCGAAGTCCGTGCAGGGTTTACCGGTCTTTGCATCCAGGGCGATAAGCCGGGTGTCATTGGTGTTGCTGAATATTCTGGCTGCACAGTGTTGATTGTCGGTTATTTGCGGATCGCGCCAGAAACTCACGCCTCGGCAAACTAGGTTATTAGCATAATGCCCTTGCAGATTGACTTTAGGATCGTGTGACCAAAATTCTGCGCCGGTTGCAGCATCAAGGGCGACAACGCGATTAAATGGTGTGCAGAGATAGAGAATACCCTCGACGAGTATAGGTGTCGCTTCAAAAGAGGTTGACGCCCTGACGCTGGCTGAACCTCTCGATATTTCGCCAGTGTGGTAAGACCACAGCGGTTGCAGCCTGTGGATGTTGGCCGTGGTGATCTCTTGGCTGTCGGTGTATTGTCGGCCCCCTTCGCCCCCATAGAGAGAGACTGAGCTGGCATCGCGCGTTTGTGCAGGTGTGTTAGCGGGGGGAGGGTCTTGGTATTGTTCGCAACCGGTGAGAATTACTAGCAGAGAGAGGTACAACAAAACAGCGGGATTGATTCCAACGTTGGTTTTGGTTGTGTCTATCATCTTCCGATGCCCCCAATGTTAAAGCGCCCATACACAGACGGATAGGTCTGCGCATAATGCTGCTCTAAAAGGAACTACTAGCAAATTGGTGGGACCGCTAGTAGAACCCCTGTTTGTTGGTTATAACGCTGATGCATCTCCGGATTTTTTAAACAGTGTCCGCTCCTTGATTTTTTTGATCAGCGCACGCAGGTGATAAGGCATAATGAGCATGGCAGGCGTGACAATCAAGGTTAATAGCGTTGCGAAGGTAAGTCCTGAAACAATCGCTGATGCCAGGTGTGTCCAAAACGATGCAACTGGTCCGCCGAATTCTATGTTGCGGGAAAATACATCCACTGATGTGCCCAACGCCATCGGCAGCAGGCCGAAGCCTGTGGTAAATGTCGTAAGAAATACCGGTCTAAGTCGCTGTGCGCCTGTTCTGACAATGACATCTTTAATATGCCAGTCTTTGTGTTCAATTCGAAGGTAATTATAGGTGTCGATCAACACAATATTGTTGTTAACTATGATACCTGCCAACGCCACAATACCCACTCCGGTCATTACCGTACTGAAGGTTTGGTCAAATATTATTAGGCCTAACAACACGCCGACTGTCGACATAATTACCGCCGAGAGGATAAGGGCCGACTGATAAAAATTGTTGAATTGCGTAACCAATAGGATTGCCATCAGTAACAGTGCCAAAATGAAGGCAGTGCCAACAAAGGAGGCAGAGGCTTGCTGTTCTTCATTCGAACCACGAAATTGAATGTCTATACCGGCGGGGATATTAGCCGTTTTTAGCCATTCGACCATCTGCTCGACGACAGCTGCGGGCACAACTTCGTCAGTCGTGTTGGCTCGCACTAACATCACGCGTTTGCCATCTAGCCGGCTGATGCTACTGACTTTTGCTTTGGGCGCGCGGGTTACAAATGAGGAAAGTGGCACTTGCCCATTGATCGTATTGACTCTCAATTGATCTAGCTGATGAATTCCTCGTTCATCAACAGGATAGCGAATACGTATATCAACTTCTTCTTCTGCGTCATCCGGGCGATATTGACCAATCATGACACCGTTGGTGAGCAGTTGCACGGCCGTTCCGGCGACCGTGACATCGGCACCGAGCATGGCTGCTCTAGCGCGATCAACCTTGATTTCCCACTCTATGCCGGGCACTGGCGTGGTATCGTCGATACCAACCAGCCCTTCAACATTCTCCTCCATGTATTTTTTAATCATTCGTGACGTAGTAATCATGGAATTGATATTCTGGCCACTGAGCTGAATTTGAATTTCTTTGCCAATGGGCGGTCCCGGTTCTGGATTAATAACGTCTATGCGAACGCCGGGGATATCACTGGTCACTTGGCGATATAAGTCGTTGATTTCATAGCCATCAATATCGCGATCTCGGCGATCAGAAAATTCGATGAAGAACGAACCGATATTGTCACTGGCAGTACTACTGCTACTGCTACTAAAACCCTGTGGGCCGGTGCGGGTGTACATGGTTTTGAAATGGCCGGCATCGACTAATTTGTTTTCTACATCAACCACAATATCGCGGATTTCTGCGGCGGAAAAGTTGCCTTGGGATGAGACTAAAACCTGCGTGAAATCTGGGTCACGATCAGTAAACAATACCACGCCTCGGTTGTTGGCAGCGTAAAGTGAAATAATGCTGTAGAGAACAACGAAAGTGATAAATAGTGTTAAAAATGCATGATCAACAGCAAATCTGAGCACCCGTGCATAGGTGCCGGTAATACCACCAAGGGTTGTGGTATCACCAGATTCCAGGGTGTCGTAGTAATGTTTGGTTTTTTTGTCGGCTTTGATTGGCTTTGAAAACAGCGCGCCTAGAACCGGTGCAAACAGTAGTGCGTAAAGTAGTGCCCCTGCCATGACTGCAAAGACGGTTACCGGCAAATATTTCATGAAGTCGCCCATGACTCCCGGCCAGAACAATAGCGGTAAAAAAGCGGCCAAGGTGGTTGCTGTAGATGCTAGTACGGGCCAAAACATTCGCTTTGTGGAGTCGATATAGGCCTCTGTCGGAGAAAGCCCCTCGGTCATTTTCCGATCGGCATATTCAATAATGACAATAGCGCCGTCAACGAGCATACCCAGCCCAAGCAGCATCCCAAACATCACCATCATATTGTAGGTGTAGTCTAGATAACTCAGAATAATAAACGAGAAAAGGAATGAAAAAGGAATCCCCAGTGCCACCAGAATACCTGAGCGCAAGCCAACAGCGGCGACGACAACAACTAGCACCAATAACATTGCGGTAGTAATGTTACCTTCCAGCGTGTTGACTTGTTCAAGCGTTGATGGTGCCTGATCGTTCATAAACCGAACATTCACTGACACTGGGAAATTCACAGCTTCTTCATTAACGATACGTCTAACTTCGTCAACAGTATCGATCAGGTTTGCATTCTTACGTTTTGAAATTTCAAGTGATATTGACGTTTGACTGTTAGCACGGGTGAAATTGACGGCGTCCTTAAATGTTCTTCGAACCTCAGTAACGTTGGATAGCGTTATTACACCATCAGCACTTGCCTTGATGGGTAAGTCGAGCACGTCTCTTCCGCTTTCCAGTAGTCCAGGTACCTTTACCGAGAAGGATCCTTTGCCGGTATCCATAGCGCCCGCTGCAATCAGTCGGTTGTTGGACGAGACCGCGTTAAACAGTTCATTGTTGGTGATGCCATAGGTTTCCAGCTGTGCAGGGTCTACGACCGCTTCTAATAACTCTTCACGATGACCTTGCAGGTCGGCGCTGAGTACGCCGGGAATGGTTTCCAGTTTGTCACGCATCTTCCGCGCAATATTATACAGTGTTCTCTCGGGCACATCGTTACCCGCAAATGAAACCACAACAACAGGGAATTCGGCTGCACGAATTTCATTGATAATCGGTTCTTCTGCTGTCGATGGAATTTTTGCCTTGGCTTTGTCAACGGCTTCTCTAACGTCGGAAATCGCTTGATTAGATTCGAAAGATACATCAAATTCGATAATCAAAACCGCAGAACCTTCGCCGGCGGAGGCAGAAATTTCCTTAACCCCTTCGATGGCTCTCAGTTCCAGTTCCATTGGCTTCGCCAACAACCGTTCGGAATCTTCTGGAGAGATGCCTTCGTGGGGAACAATGACCACAACAACAGGGACTGAAACGTCGGGGTTGGATTCCAATGGAATATTTGAATAGGCAGTCCACCCCATCAATATGAGCACAACCATAATACTCAGGGTGGTTCTTGATCGATTGATCGCAACATGGATGAATTTCATGGGTTAGGCCTTGGTGTCCATTAAATTAACGAGTTAAGTCGTTGTTGGTAGCGGCTTACAAATTTTCCAGCGGTGCTAAGTCTACTTTGACCTTATTGCCACTAAAAACGACTTCCTGGCCGACAACAATAATCGTCGCGCTATCGGGTAATCCTGACACCCAGACACCATCGACACTTTCTTCCACTACGTGAACTGGCGCAAACTCTACAATGTTATTGTCATTAACCAGCTTCACCCCCATGACGCCCGCATCATCGAGCACCATAATCGCTGGTGAAATAGCATGAGCTGATTGCATCGCCAAGGGCATACTGATTTTGGTAGTAATTCCGGCTCTTATGGACAGGTCGGGGTTGGGGACCTCGATTTCAACACGATAAGCCCGGGTATTTACATCCGAGGACTGGCCGATGAACCTAATCACCCCTGATAAAAATTCGCCGGTGATTAGTTGACCGGTGACCACGTCACCGAGTGTAACGTTGGCAATATCTTTCTCGGCAACTTGGCCAATCATTAACATGGGGTCTGCGTCGAGCACCCATGCGCAAACATCGCCTACTCTCAAAAAGTCACCTAACTCAACGGGTTGGTCTTCGACAACGCCTGAAAAAGGACTTTTCATTTGAGTGTGCGCGAGCTGCAATTTTGCCCGGCTTAATGATGCATTAGCCGACTCCATGCGCGCTTTGGATTGAGCGACATTAGTCTCTGCCTGCAGCCCGCGGGTACCTAAATCTTTGACGCCTGCATATTCGAGGGCTGCCTGTATTTGGATAGCTTTAGCTTCAACCACCGATTTATCGCGGGAGTCGATGGCGATCTTGCACAAAACGTCTCCGGTGTTGACCGTCGCGCCTTTTTCTACCGGCAATGCAACGACGCGTCCCGCCGCCTCAGCTCTGACCTTAACCTGCCGATTTTCCTCTGTTCGGCCCCTGACCAGTAACTGGGTTCGTCGTTCAGTTGCTATGCTGTTTATGGCGCGAACTAAGGGCACGTTGGGTGTAGAGCTTTCGGTAGTTGACAATTGCTGCGAGTCAGCCACATTTTGATCAGGTCCGTCCTTAAAAAGGCCTGAAAGTAGCCATAGAAAAACAATCAGAGCAATGATTGAAGACGCCAGATATTTTTTATTCAAGATCTAAAAACTCCTTGGGTGGCCAAATGTATGGCAAGTTCCTAAGCTGTTTGCGGTTACAATGTCAGTAGGGCTGGTTCATTGGTCAAGTTGATAATAAAGCTGCCCGTTGCATCTATTGTAACAAGGATTTATTGCTGTCAGCGGCATTAAAGGGTTACGGTTGGTTAACGTCGAGTAAAGAAACCTATACGGTTTAAAGGCCTTTCCAGATCACCTTGACCGCTACAGACTATCGATTTGCTGTGCTTTATAGTTAACCCGGAGATGTCCGTTGTAAAGGCTTCCGCGACCAATGTGCGACAGCGGGGACGAATAGGGTCAATAGCGCTCTGAATCAGTTTCTTATTGCCGTTATTAATCCAGAATGATCGAGGTAGCGGTAGTTATGGTCTGGGAAATTACTTGATCAACGGGGCTGCAATATGCGAATCTACGGCGCAAAAAGTGATTTAAAAAATAGAGCATAAAGTAAACGGGAGCACACTATGGCTTTAAAGAAACGCATCGCGGTCACCTTGCCAGCGGGACCTAATATTGAAGATACGGTGAAACGGATTAAATGGGCTGAAGATAATGGCTTTTCTGATGCATGGTTCAGTGACTCCGGTGCTCCCGACTCGCTGACTCAGGTAGCAGCGATAGCACACCACACAACTAATCTGCGGATCGGTATTGCTGTCACACCGGTCTACACGCGCTCCCCTTCGGTGCTGGCGGCTTCTGCGAACGTCATTGGTCAAGTGTTACCGGGCCGGTTCGTTATGGGGCTGGGGTCTTCGAGTCAAACCATTATGGGTAAATTTAATGGCATCCCATTGGAAAAACCACTCACGCGGGTTAAAGAAACTGCGCAGTTAGTGAAAATTATGTTGGCGGGTGAAAAGACTAGTTTTGATGGTGAGACTGTTTCCAGTAATGGTTATCGACAGGCGCCGATGGAGAACCCTCCACCGGTTTATCTTGCTGCATTGCGCGAAAACATGATTGAAATGGCAGCGGAGGTTGGTGACGGGGTAATATTTAATCTATGGCCGAAAGGCGCACTGCCAAAAATGATGGAGCATGTGGCTATTGGTGCTGCGCGTGCCGGCAAAAAAGTCGAGGATGTAGAAATTGTAAACCGCGCTATGGTGCTATGCACTGACGACAAAGCCTATGGACGTAAATTGTTCCGTGCGGCTTTCGCGCCATACTTTGCCACACCGGTTTACAATAAGTTCCTTGCATGGGCAGGCTATAGTGATGCTGCAAATACCATCAACGAGGGCTGGGCGGCAAAAGACCGTGAAAAAACAGGTAATGCCCTGACCGATGATTTGATTGATGAAATAGCTATTATTGGCACCCGCGAGGAAATTCAACAGCGCATTCGTTCCGATGCTGACGGTGGCGTTCACACGCATATTATTGCGCCGCTGGCAGCGACGGCAGACGACTTGAATGATACCTTCGAAGCATTTACTGCCGAGAACTTCCAATTTTAGTAGCACAACTCAATAGGCTCTCTATTGAACTTCTGACTTCAATCTGTGGCCCTGCTGTCGGTTAGAGGGCTGATAGATTGACCAGTATCACTGACTGTTTGGCCGTGTTATGTCATTTTTTCCTATCGAATATATCGATCCTGTATTTCGCCCACCCAGCGAGGGCCGTTCACTTATTCTGCAGGTCACCAACGGTTGTTCTTGGAACAAGTGCACCTTCTGCACTATGTATACGGCGGAGCAGAAACGCTTTCGTCCCAAGACGGTCGACCAAATAGAAGCAGAGCTTCGTGACCTTTCCATGTCCGGTTATCGTGTGCATAAGATATTTCTCGCGGATGGTGACGCAATGACGCTGTCATTTCGCCGACTACAAGATATAATGAGAGTCATTAATATATATTACCCAAATGTTGAGCGGGTTAGTTCTTACTGTCTTCCCCGAAACTTGAAAAACAAGTCAGTTGAAGAATTAGCCGAATTAAAAAAAATGGGGCTTACGCTAATGTATGTTGGCTGCGAGAGTGGCGATAACGAGTTGCTTAGTTTGGTGGAAAAAGGTGAAACCTATGAGTCTTCGTTGGCAGCATTGCAAAAAATCAAACAGGCAGGGATGGAGAGCTCGGTGATGATTTTAAACGGCTTGGGTGGCCCTGAACTCAGCGAGCGACACGCAATCCAGTCCGCTCGATTGATGAACGAGGCGCAACCGGAATATCTCTCTAGTCTGGTTATCGAGCTTCACCAGGACGGTGATCGATTTATCGACAAATTTGATGGGCGCTGGCGACCATTGACGCAGCCTGAATTGTTCAACGAAATGTATGTATTGCTAGACAACCTTGAGTTGGATAATACCGTCTTTCGGTCTGATCATGCGTCCAACTATCTCGTGTTAAAAGGACGGTTAGGACGAGATAAGGCGGTATTGCTGAATACTATTGAAACAGCGATCAACCGTCCGGGTGTTATCCCCTTGCGCCAAGAATGGCAGCGGGGATTATAGATGAATGTTCTGAAACAATAAGCCAAACGTTAATGATACAAAAGGAAGGAAAAATAATGAAAAAAGTACTACGTGTTATTGTATTGTTGCCGGCAATTCTATTTATCGGAATCGGTATGCGCTGGTTAGTCGATCCACAAGGCGCGGCGGCAGCTCTTGGTATGCCGCTTTTGGATGGTATCGGTCGTAGTTCCCAGATCGGTGATGTTGGTGGCTTCTTTTTGGTCACTGGAATTATGGTCGTTTTAGGCGTGATTACCGGCAAGCGTGCATGGTTTCAGGCCCCGGCCCTATTGTTAATGATGATAGCCATATTCCGTATTCTTGCCTGGTTGTTGCATGACGCCGCACTGGCTACGTCGATGATTGCGGTAGAGGTGGTACTCGCCGTGTTGTTTGTGTTCGCATCGGCCCGGTTGACAAAAGACTGATGAAAAAAGCTATTCATAGGAAAAACTACAGCCGTCATTTTGCCGCATTGATTGTATTGTTTGTGTCGCTGCAAGCTAGTGGCGAACAACCCAACGTTATTCTTATTTTGGCGGATGACTTGGGGTTTTCTGACATAGCGCCCTTTGGTAGTGAGATATCGACGCCTTCGATTACAGCCTTAGCTGAAAACGGTGTCAGTTTTACTAATTATCATACCTCTGCCAGCTGCGCCCCAACTCGAGGAATGCTGTTAACCGGTGTAGACAGCCATCGTAATGGTGTGCCAAACATTCCTGAAGCCATTCCCCCAGAGCAGGCGTCGCAGGCGAACTATAAAGGTGTGCTCGGTAACAACGTGGTTACTGTAGCAACCTTGCTGCAAGGTGCCGGTTATCACACGTATATGGCGGGCAAATGGCATTTGGGTAAAACGGCAAATTTATTGCCGAGTAGTCGGGGCTTTGAACGTACGGTAGCGATGGCGGATACTGGCTCAGATAACTGGGAGCAAAAGCCTTATATACCTATCTATGAAAAGGCGAATTGGTATGCGGATGGCAAAGAAACAACGCTGCCCGAAGACTTTTACTCCTCTCGTTACCTGATTGATAAAACCATTGAGTTTATCGATTCTAACCGTGGTGATGGCAGCCCGTTTTTTGCGTATGTTCCTTTTCAGGCCGTTCATATACCGGTGCAGGCACCGAAAGCATTTATCGATAAATATATGGGTGTTTACGACGAGGGATGGACAGTGCTCCGAGAGCAGCGACAGGCCCGTGCTAAGCAATTGGGTATTGTTCCTGAGACCAGTGATATGGTGACGATGTCTACTACCAGTTCGTGGGATATCCTGACTGACAGTGAAAAAAGCTATCATGCAAAGCGTATGGCGGTTTATGCCGGCATGGTTGATGCGATGGATTTCCACATTGGACGATTAGTGGATTACCTTAAAAGTACCGGCCAATTTGAAAATACGGTTTTTATATTTACCTCAGATAATGGCAGTGAAGCTTCTGGCTCAGACAACTTTAATAATAAAGTGATGCGCTTTGGGTTGGGATTGCAGGATTACAATAATGACTATGAGACGCTGGGGGCAAAGGGCAGTTACAGCACTATTGGGCCGAGCTTTGCCAGTGCTGCAGCGTCGCCTTTATCTTACTATAAGTTTTATGCTGGAGAAGGTGGTTTACGCGTTCCGCTGGTTATTTCGGGGAATTCGATTGCTGCGAGTCGACAGAAAACAAATGCTTTTAGTTACGTTACGGATATCACTCCAACCATTCTTGAAATTGCCGGGGTAGCGCGGCCTGGCCAACATTATGGTGGTCGTTTAGTGGAACCGATTATTGGTAAGAGTTTGTTGCCGTTGCTGAAAGGAGAGGTCAACACGGTCTACTCGGAAGATGATGTGATCGGTTATGAGCTCGGAGGCCATGCAGCCCTGTTTCAGGGTGATTATAAAATTGTCAATATCCGAGGGCCAGTGGGCGATGATATCTGGCACCTTTACAATATCGTTAGTGACCCCGGTGAGACGATTGACCTTCGCGAAAAAATGCCCGGCCGGTTTTTGACTATGCTGGAAAACTATCAAGTCTATGTCAGCGAAAATGGCGTGCTGCCTGTTCCTGAGGGATATCAACAAGTTCGCCAGGTGCTTATCAACGGCATGCGCGACCGTTTTGGCGATAATATATTGATACTGCTTTTTACTGTAATAATAATGATTCCACTGTATTTCACCTATCGTTTTGCTCAGCGAAAAAACGTATAGATATAGTTTCTTCTCCTCTTAATTTTTTTATAGGGGTATTAAAAATAATGAAAGGTATACTCAATGCGAGCATGGAAAGTAAGTAGTTTTGGTGAGCCCATGGATGTACTGGCGCTGGATGAAAATTGCGCATCAATTGAGCCTGGTAGCAGTCAAGTCAAAGTGAAAGTCGAGGTCGCCGGTCTTGGCCTACCTGATGTTTTTATGTGCAGAGACAATTATCCATTAACACCTGAGCTTCCTTTTGTTCCATCCCAAGAGGCTGTAGGAGAGGTTGTTGCGGTAGGTGAAAATGTTGACCCCGCAATCATCGGCACTCGGGTACTCGGCCCGACACTTTTTCGAGAACAAAAAGGTGGGTTGGCGGAAGCCTGTTTAATGTCGGCTGATATGGCGTTTGCTATTCCTGATGAAATGACTGGAGAAGAAGCGGCGGGTTTTTATATTCCTTATCAAACGGCTTGGATTGGACTGGTCCGGCGAGCCAACATTACCGCTGAAGATACGGTATTGGTGTTAGGCGCTTCAGGAAGTTCGGGGTGTGCAGCAGTGCAACTGGCAAAGGCGAAAGGAGCAAAAGTTATTGCTGTTGCTGGTGGCCCTGACAAAAGCAAATTTTGCATGAGTATTGGCGCAGACGCAGTGATCGATCACCGTAGTGAAGATATTACTGCAGTAACAAAATCATTGACCAACGGTAAGGGCGCCTCGGTTGTCTTTGACCCCGTTGGCGGCAGAGCGGGGCGAGCAGCTTTTAAAGCCACTGCATTCGAAGGGCGATATGTGGTGATTGGCTACGCGAGTGGTGAATGGGTCAATATTACCTTGCCAGAAACCTTGATGAAAAACATTTCCTTGGTGGGGGCGATGCCTGTCGGCTACAGTGCAGAATTTATGCATGATGCTCATAAAGATTTAATGCGACATTGGCAGCGCGGAGAGCTAAAAGTCATCGGCAATCAGGTATTTGATTTTGAGGATGGACTAAAAGCTATCCAGCACATTGCAGCCGGTAAGGTAGAGGGAAAAGTTGTCGTTCGGATTAATTGAAGGAGCTTGTAGTAGCGTCCTCTGAAAATCCCTCCGTCCTTTTCTTGCTTGCATGTGGTCAAAAAAAGGCAGTGACGGGCAGGGTGCATATAGATAATGTTGTTGGTTTCAAGCATCGCGCTAAGATCAGTGGCCCCACTTGTCTTGTAGAAGTTGTCTCGGATTGCGATACTTGAACCACTAAAAAAAATAGAGCGTGTCTAGGAGAATGGTTATATGACAACAATGCTGTCTACGGCAACACCTGAAGAAGTAGGTTTGTGTTCAGAGCGTCTAGCGCGTATTCCAGCATTTTTCCAAACCTATCTTGATAAGGAAAAAGTTGCAGGTATGTCTTTTCTCATCGGAAGGAAAGGTAAAGTTGCCTACCAGCATTCAATGGGCGTCAAAGATTTTGAAACTGGAAGTCCTATTGATACCGAAACCATCTTTCGAATATATTCAATGTCCAAGCCGATCACCTCGGTCGCATTGATGATGTTATATGAGGAGGGCTTATTCAGGCTGGAACATGATGTGTCTCGCTATATCCCAGAGTTTGCTAACTTGTCGGTCTATGAAAGTGGTGGCATCGACGACTACACGACGAAGCCTCTAGACCGCCCGATGATCGTCCGCGACCTTCTTACCCATACCTCCGGGCTGACCTATGGATTCATGTTTCAAAATACGGTCGACCGTCTCTACCGAAAAAGCTCCATTAACAATACGAGTGAGATGTCGCTAGAAGACTATTGTAAAGAATTAGCAAAACTGCCCTTGGTATTCTCTCCCGGAGCAGGCTGGAATTATAGTGTGTCTACCGATGTTTGCGGCCGCCTAGTCGAAGTGTTATCCGGTCAAAGTCTGGATGAGTTTTTTAAAACCAGAATATTCCAACCACTGGGTATGAACGATACGTCGTTTGACATTCCGTTGGATAAAGTTGAACGTTTTGCCAGTTGTTATGAGCGAGATCCAAAAACTGGAAAAGCCAGACTGCAGGACCGAGGCTCGGAGAGTAGCTATATCGGCAAGCGTGCTTTCTTTTCCGGCGGCGGTGGTTTGGTTTCGACGATTGGTGATTACTATAAGTTCTGCCAAATGCTAATGAACAGAGGCGAGTTCAATGGCGCCCGTTTATTGAGTTCTAGCACCATTGATTTTATGACGTTGAACCATCTTCCTGGTGGCCAGACGATGGGCGAAATGGGTGACAGTTTATTCAGTGAAAACCGTATGGATGGTTCCGGCTTTGGCCTCGGCTTTTCCATTATACTCGACCCTGTTGAAGTGATGGCGCCAGGGTCTGCTGGCAGCTATTCATGGGGTGGCGCAGCGAGCACTTATTTTTGGATAGATCCGGAATACGATCTGTTGGCGATATTCATGACTCAGCTGATGCCATCTGACACGTATCCTATGCGGCCACAATTACAGCAACTGACTTACGCTGCTATTATTGATTAACTGCGTTGGGCGTTAATGCAAGCAGTTAAAGGGGGATAGTTTGATGGATTTTAGTTTGCCGGAAGAGTATAGGCAGTTACAAACACTGGTTGAAAAATTTGTTCAGCAGCAGTTAGTTCCCTTAGAGCAGGCTTATCTGGCCCGAGAAATTAGTGGTGAAAAGCCGGGGTTAACTAACGAAGAGTCGGCGATAATTAATCAAAAGTGCAAGGATTTAGGTCTATGGGGCTTGGATTGTCCTGAGCAATCAGGAGGTGCTGATTTGCCTGCCATCGCGATGGTAGGTGTCAACGAAGAAATTGGGCGTACTGTTGTGCCGTTTCATTTTCCGCCAGACTCGCCGAATTTACACATGCTATTAGCCACTGCAAATGATTATCAGACGCAGCGGTATGTCGAACCGTATGCCCGCGGTGAAGCTGTGTCTGCGATAGCAATTTCAGAGCCTGGAGCGGGTTCAGACCCTGCCGGTATGATTACGAAGGCGGTGAGAGACGGAGACGAATGGGTGTTGAATGGACGTAAAATATGGGTCAGTCGAGTTGATGAAGCCGACTTTACTATTTTGATGGCAGTCACAGAGCCCGGCAAGGGAAATGCCGGTATATCAGCATTTATCATTGAAAAAGATACACCAGGATTTATCATATCGCGGCACATTCCGATGATTGGTGGTCACACGACTTTTGAAATAACACTGGATGACTGTCGTCTACCGGCGACTCAGTTGTTGGGGGAATTGGGTAAAGGTTTTGCGCCAATGCAGTTACGTCTAGTGATTAGGCGACTGCAAATGGGGGCCTGGTGTGTTGGTATGGCGAGACGGGCTGTGGATATTATTTGTGAATACGCAAAGAATCGAAATACCTTTGGTGCGTCATTGGCCGATCGTCAGGCCGTGCAGTGGTGGGTGGCAGATGCTGAGATAAAAATTCATGCCTGTCGACTGATGTTACAACAAGCCGCATGGAAACAAGATCGAGGCGAAGACGTTCGTACTGAGGCATCAATGGTAAAAGTTTACGGGACTGAGCTTGCCACCGACATTATTGATCAAGCCATGCAGACCTGTGGTGCCATGGGTATGACTAAAGAGCTCCCGCTCAATATGATGGCTCAGCAAGTGAGGACAATGAGGGTTTACGAAGGGCCCTCTGAAATACATCGGATGGTTATTGCTCGACGACGAATGAGATAAATAGACACACGTAGGCGCTGTCTAGAGTAGTGCCGATAACAAAAAAGAGGACGATAATGCAAAAGCAATTTGGGGACGTAAAGGTTAGCTTAGATGGGCATGTGGCACTGGTTGAAATTTGCCGTGGGCCGCTGAATTTTTTTGACGTGCAGTTGATCAAGGATTTAGTAGCGGCGTTCACTCTTTTGGACGACACCAAGGAATGCAGGGCTTCGGTATTGGCCTCGGAAGGCAAGGTATTCTGTGCGGGGGCCAATTTTAATAGCGGACAGTCGGTACTGTCGACGACCGAAGCAACGGAAGGTAATCCGTTATATCAGGCCGCGGTAGCCTTGTTTTCTTGTAAAAAGCCGATTGTAGGAGCGATACAGGGTACAGCGACAGGCGGCGGTTTGGGCTTGGCGCTGGTGCCAGATTTTCGAGTAACCTGTCCTGAAGCTCGTTTTGTGGCTAATTTTACCAAGCTTGGCATTCATCCCGGATTTGGTTTGACCCATGTTTTACCTCAGTTGATTGGTCAGCAGCGAGCGAATTTAATGTTTTACACAGGGCGTCGTATCAAGGGTGAGCAGGCGGTACAGTGGGGCTTGGCTGATATACTGACCTCTCAGGATAAAGTCCGTGAAGAAGCATTTGCGCTGGCGAGTGAAATTGCCGAAGGTGCTCCGCTGGCGGTCATGTCGACTCGGGCCACTATGCGGCAGGGTCTTGCCGAAGAGGTCAAACGCTTCAGTGATCATGAGGATAGAGAGCAGGCTTGGCTGTCAGAGACCGGCGACTTTGCTGAAGGTGTCAAGTCGGTTACTGAGCGCCGTGTCGGTAACTTTACTGGCACTTAGTCGCGGTTTAGTCAGTGAATGGAATAGCGTGGTAAAAACGGTTCTGGGGCTGTTGATCATCGACTGATCAGTCTTGTTGATTTTGCCCCCTCGATTTCTAAGTTGTTAGACATAGAGTTACCTGTTTATATTCAGGGTGTGCTATCACTGCATGATCAAACTGTGATCCGAGATTATGTGTATGCTTCTTAAGACCAAATGGATCAGTTCGCTTTTCGGGAGCGAGCCATCCGCGGTATTCGTTACAAATATATCGACAATTATCGGGCGGGGAGAGTGGGTGCTCGGCATTTGACATGCAGGGACCGACTGGCGGTTATGCAGGATCTGTAGTCGCTCTTTGAAAGCGTTAATCTTAACGAACAACAAGCCTACTGGTTTAAGCCCCGTCCCAGAGAGGAGTTTTACGATCTGGTGAAGGGCCTCCATGAAGTGCACAATCTTGCTGGCGATCGAGCGTTTACCATAGCAATGAGCCGCTATTAATAGTGGCGATTGGAAAGCCTATCGACCTAACAGTCGTTTGCAGATTCCCCAATCGTCACGGCTATCAGTTAAGGCTGTTCGATATGGACGTTCTGAGAGCGAGCTCGCTGAACAACCATTCTAACCCCTAACGGTTTAAAATGGTTATTGTCCCGGTGAGCTCTCACCGTTTAATGGACGATGTTCGCCTCTACAGCGTCAAGGAAGCCTTGCATGTCGACTAGCGTTTCTGAATTGGGATCGGTTGTTTTTCCTTTTAAATCACCAGTGATAGTGCCGCTGGCGACGGTATTGATAAGAGCCGCTTTCAGCTGTTTTGAATACTGCAGTAACGCGTCGTTGTTTTCGCGGACACCCAGTGTTTTTAGGCCGTTCGCCACAGCGTAAATTAATGCCGATGAATTAAAAATTGCGGTCTTTCCATCGCTTTCAATATATTTCAAATAAAGGTCGTGAGCGGTGCCGTGCGGTGCTTCGTAGAGCATGGTGCCATCTGTGCTTTCGATGATGGAGCTTGCGGTAGCCAGACTACCACCGAGTGCGGCCGATATATCAGAAAAAATATCACCGTCCAAATTTTGAGCAGGATATAGCCCCCAACGAGGAGGGTCAGTAATCATTTTACTCAATTGTCGCGAAGGGCGCATGATCATAAATGAGGGTGGCGGGGTATCTTGTTCGGCCAGCTCATTTCGAACATCGTTGATGACCGTACTATAAACATCGTCATAATTAATAAATTCACGTTTTAGCCCAAAGTACACCTCTTTTTTATTAATTGCAGCATCTCTGAATACTTGGGTGACCCAGTCTTTGATCGCCTGGCGATCATTAGACATAAATAGGATGGGATCATTTTTTTTCACAAAACGAGCATGCCGTTCGATACCATCAACGACTACCTTGATGATACCGTCTTCCTCAATGGGCATATTGAAACTGCCATATTGATCGCCGCCACCGGCACTCATTCGAGACAGTGAAACATGATGTTTGCGGGTCGGAAGTCCGTAAGCTTTTAACTGCTGTACGAGTTTGTAGATTTTCATACCCGTGGTGTTATCCGGGATGCCCCATAATGCTCGTTCCGGTGGATTAGATACGATGCGGGCGGCTTGTGCATCGATAAGCTCGTAGTGATAATTTAGATCGGCAGCAGCAAAGGCTTGTTGGTAGTCATTTGTATAAATAGCCTCTATGGCGGCACGCATAACACCGTCGTAACCCGGTATGACGGTGTCTTTGAGGCCCAGGTAGGCGTCTCTTTTTTCTGTCAGGGCGCGTTGAAAAAATCGGTGAGCCCACTGTTTTATTTCATCGATATCGTTGGTTGCCAAAAGCCATGGGTCGCCTTTTTTCAAGGTGCGGCGATGGAGCTCGATCGGGTCCCCGCTGTTGCCGACAAAAATGACTTTTGCCACTCCGGTGGAATCAGATAACTCATTGTAGCTATGATCCAATCCCCCGCTGTCCATGGTATCAACGTCTATATCACGACCGATCCAGTTGGGGTGTTCAACTTTTAAATTCGAAAACTCAATATCTTCGCGGGTGATATTACCGCCAATACCTTTTCGAATAGCGCCATTGGGCGACTTAGTAGCAAGCTTGTCGAGTTCACTTTCATTAATGGCTGGATATTTCGTCAGCATTTCATCAAGTTGCTGGCGGTTGACAGTCATGCCAGCGTTCTTAATGCCTACCCCATAGGTTTTTAATGCATTAATGGCGTCTACCACGGCTTGCCCGTTGGTGAGCAAGCGATTCTCCGCAGAGAGGTCTATTTCAATGAGTGAGATGTCTAGCTTTGAAGTGACGAATTGTTGCAAAATTCGTTCGAATGCAATTTGCGCCATTTCGTCACCGTGCAGAATGACGAGTGGTTGAGCTACTTTAATTGTTTGATTCATTACTTCTATTTGCTCCTAGAGCCCTGTCTTAAACACGAATGTCTGGTTAGTTTAGACCATCGTCCTAGTAACGAGGTTTTTTCTGCTCTGGGACCGTCGAATAGAGCGATCAAACCTTCGGGACTTTGCATGGGGTGATTTAGCGTAAAAGGCACAGCGGTTACTACAATATCAAAGACGAGCTGTTAGTCTGGGTCGTGAAATACAGGGCTGCGCTTTTGCATAAAAGCACTGATCGCTTCTTTCGACTCAGCAGTGCCGGCGCTGTCTATTAAGTGTTTTGCTTCAAGTGCTAGGCTTTCAGAAAGGCTCTGGTCGAGGCTGGCATTCAAATTTATTTTCATCCGGCTGAGCGCGTTGGTAGGACCGTTAGCTATCTGTGATGCATACGTCATCATATCCTGTCGGAAACTCTGCTGCGGAAATACGCAATTGAAAATTCCCAGTCGCTCGGCTTCAGCGGCGTTGACGCGGGCTGACCTATAGAAAAGTTCTTTGGCTTTACCCATGCCTATTAAGCGGGGAAGAAACCAACTGGTGCCATAATCTCCCGACAGACCAATGTTGCGAAAGGCCGTCGTGATAAAGGCGTTGTCAGATGCAATTCTAAGATCGCAGGCCAGTGCAATGGATAAGCCGGCGCCAGCGGCTGCGCCAGGCAGCGCAGCAATCGTGACCTTGTTAAGCTGATGCAAGCGTTCTGTCAGAGTGATTTGTTTATGCAACAGGTCTGCTATGCGCTCTTCTCTGTGCTGCGGTTTTGACTCCCCAGCCATACCACTGACATCACCCCCCGAGCAAAAGGCGCTACCGCTGCCGGTAATTAGAATACAGCCTGCGCGGTTGTCGTCTTCCAGTAGCAGCAGTGTCCGCCGCAATGCGGGAGTTAAAATATCGCCGAGGGCGTTCTTTTTGTCGGGTTTGTTAAGAGTAATTACACCAACACGGTCTTCAATGTGGCACAGCAACTCGGTGGTACCTGTTTCTATGGTGATATTACCCATTCGTGATCTCCCTTAGGTTCAGTGGGCGACTATATTACGGAATGTCGGTTATCTCAAATCCGGCCTTCTTTTAAGCCCAAGCTAAGGTGGGTGGGAAAGCAGCCCGGCGGGGCTCTGTCATGGAGCAATCACGTTGGGCCGTTGCTAAAAAGCGCCTCACCTACGAATGATTGCCGACCTCCCAGCCTGACTCTTTTAGATGGGTTTCGGCGAAAGTTAGAGGCCCTTTTTCAAGTTGAGTCGCCAAGGTGTCATTCCAGCGATTAAGAAACCCAAAAAGAGAAATAACGGCGACTATCTCAGTAATTTCTTCGTCAGAAAAATAGTTGCTGAGCGTGCTGAAATGGTCATCCGTTGCCATATTGGGCACCTGACCCGCCGCCAATGCCAAGGAAAGCGCTGCTCGCTCTCGGTCATCAAATAAATCGCTGGTTTCAAATAGCCACAGTGACTCAAGCTTTTTAACATCAACCCCAGCAACTTCGGCACCATGACTGGTATGTGCCTGACAATAACGACAGCCGGAAGCGGCGCTGGAGATATAGGCAATCATTTGCCGCAGGCCTTTGTCCAAATTTGAATCCGGCCCTAAAATAGAGCCGGCTAAGGCCATAAAGCCGCGCAGAATGGCAGGCCGATGAGCCATGGATTTAAAGGAGTTAGCTTCAAAACCCATAGCGGTAGCTAATGATTGAAGTTCATTACTAACTTCATCCATACGGTCAACGGGAGCGGATTGAATTCTTGTCATCGTAAGTTCCTAAAAAAAAATCGCGGAGTAATATCGAATATGGTCTGAGTTGATGGGCTTTTTGCCCTGTTGCATTTATGGACTGAGTTTATAGGCAACTAAGTGATCGCCGGCGGGTTCCGGCGACGTGAAATGTCCGCCAGCAGCGACCAGAACGTACTGTTCGTTGTTATAGGTATAGCTCATTGGAACAGCGTTACCGGTTGTCGGCAACTTTTGCTTCCACAGCTCGTCTCCGTTTTCGATGTCGAAGGCGCGGAAATAACTATCGGAGGTTGCTGCGATAAAAATAAGGCCACTGGCGGTCACCATAGGTCCGCCCATTTCCATGCCGCCCTCGATAAGATGATAGAAAGGCCAGGGAGCCATGCCTTTTAGTGTGCCGAAGGGAATTTGCCAGAGGATATCACCAGACTCTAGGTCTACTGCTGCTAAAGTCGCCCAGGGTGGAGCGGTACAGGGAATGCCCAGAGGTGAGACAACAGGCGTCATAATCACACAGTATTCGGAACCCAGTTGCGGGAACGGCAAGCCCTCAGGGCAGTCTTTTTGTTCAGCTAAGCGAACTTCTATCGGCATATGTTTTGTATTTGCCACCATGATTTTTCGCTTGAGATCGACTGCTGGTGCGCCCCAGTTATTGCCGCCAAGGTTAGAGGGATAGAGCGGTGTACCTTTTAAACTCGGTGGTGTGTAGATGGGGCCATGCTGCATCTGGGCTAGTTTTTTCCGGCACTGGCTTTTGTCCCAGAAGGTCAGTCCCCATGCGTCATCGGGTGATATTCCAAGCTGGTGAAGAGGGTCGGGTTTCACCGGAAAGGGTTGAGTGGGGCTCAAGTACTCTCCGGGCACAGCGCCCTCCTGCGGCACGGCGCGCTCTTCTACAGGGTGCAGAGGTTGTCCTGTTTCGCGATCAAGAACGAAGGTCATGCCCATTTTTGTGACCTGTACAACGGCGGGTCTTTTTACACCGTTAATTGTTAGATCAACAAGGGTGGGTTGCGCTGGCACGTCGTAGTCCCAGATATCGTGATGGACGGTTTGATAATGCCATGCGACGCTGCCATCACTGGCGTTAAGTGCTACTACAGAACTTGAATAATAGTCTTTGTGACCATCGCGGTCGCCACCGTAATAGTCCGGCGATGAATTGCCCGTAGGGACAATAACCAATCCTAGCTCTTCGTCAACAGATATGGTGGACCAAACATTGGTGGATCCCGGAGTGAAGTTACCCTCTGCATCTGTCTGTGGTCTGTCGGGGTGAACCGGATTCCAGCCCCAAATAAATTCACCGCTGCGAATATCATAAGCCCGAACTACCCCTGACGGCACGTCTGGGCGATGACTATCTTGGATAAAAGCGCCGGTAATGACCGTATCATTGATAATCGCCGGAGCGCTGGTGATTGAGTATTCGGAAGAGGCATGTTCGGTAAGGCCCGCATGCAAAGAGACCTCGCCACTATTACCAAAATCTGCGCAACGTTCCCCGGTTTTTGCATCTAACGATATCAAACGGGCGTCTAGTGTGCCCAATAGAATGCGGTGGCCGCAGCTAGCCGTGGGGTCTTTTTGATCAATCCAGCTACTGACTGCGCGACAGTTGGTAATACTTTCTTTCGACATGTCCACCTGGGGGTCGAATACCCAACGCTCTTTTCCGGTGGCTGGATCCAAGGCAAATACGCGATTAAAAGGGGTACAGTAAAAAACAGTATCGTCAACCATGATCGGTGTCACCATGAAACTGGTAGGCCGTGTGCGGATTGACTCAGCGGTTAAATCTTCAGTGAATGACGGCTTTCCCGCAACAAAATCGCCAGAGCGATGAGTCCATGCTAGCTTTAAATCATTGACGTTATCTTTGTTTATTTGGGTTGCGGCTGTATAGTGACCGCCGCCTTTGGCACCGCCGTAAGCTGGCCATTCAATCGATTCTGATTGAGCGATGGAGGTGAAAAGTAGTAAGCATAGTAATAACGCAACTGTGTTCATTATCATTCTCATTACGGGTTATATGGATTAAATGTAACACGTTATTGTTAGCATGAGGATCAACAACCTTCTGTTTCTAGTGAGTTTATTGTTAGAATCGGGTTACAGTTACAAAAGCATCAGTTTCATCAAAAAAAATAATTCAAACTATTCAGGAGAGTACGATGGGTCCTCTAGACGGTTACACGGTTATCGAATTGGCAGGTATTGGGCCAGCCCCAATGGGAGGCATGATTCTGGCTGATATGGGCGCCAATCTCATCCGAGTAGATCGAGCAGCCGGGGGGCGGGCTTCTGACCCGGTTTCTGGTCGAGGAAAAAAATCAGTAGTGCTGAATCTTAAAGATCCAGCGGGTGTTGAAACATTGTTACGGATGGTTGAGAAAGCGGACGTAATTATTGACCCCTTTAGACCGGGTGTCTGTGAGAAGTTGGGTGTCGGTCCTGAGCAATGCCTGGCGAGGAATCCTAAATTAGTATTTGCTCGCATGACTGGGTGGGGACAAGAGGGACCGTTAGCGCAGGCCGCGGGCCATGATATTAATTATATATCGATTACCGGCGCGCTATATGCGATCGGCCGCAGTGGTGAAAAACCAGTGCCACCATTAAATCTGATCGGTGATATGGGTGGCGGTGGGATGTTATTGGTGAATGGTGTGCTGGCTGCTTTACTGGAGACCGGTAAGTCTGGCATGGGTCAGGTGATTGACGTTGCGATGGTCGATGGTGCAGCACAGCTGATGTGGATGTTCCATGGCATGGAACCCGGTGGTATGTGGGATGCAACCCAGCGAGAAACCAATCTGCTCGACGGTGCAGCGCATTTTTATGACACTTACGAATGCTCTGATGGCGAGTACATTTCGTTGGGCTCTATAGAGCCACAATTTTACGCGCTGTTAAAGCAAATTGCGGGTCTGTCAGAAGCTGATTTTGGCAGCCAGCATGACCGCAGCCAATGGCCCGCGATGAAAGAAAAACTGGCCGCTGTCATGTTGCAGAAAAGTCAGGCTGAATGGTGTGAGTTAATGGAGGGAACCGATGTGTGTTTTGCACCAGTGTTGAACTTTGTTGACGCGGCGGCGCATCCTGCGAATGTTGCTCGGGATACCTATGTCGAGGTTGGTGGTGTAACTCAGCCGGCACCGGCGCCACGCTTCAGTCGTACGCCATCAGCAGTTGCTCATGCAACTCATGATGCGGGTGAAGATACGGATGATGTGCTGACCGCGATGGGCTTGGCACAGGGTGAAATTGATAAATTGCGTGAGGCAGGATCAATCAGCTGATTGATCGTAATGGTGGGTCATCTCCTCGAAAGAGGGCGCGACCCCGGCATAACCATTTTGAATAGCTTCCGGAAAAAACGTTAGTATTATGGTTGCGAAGGTTAGATATTCGATCGCTCGATGGGTAGTTTCGAACTATAATAAGGACAGAGTGTTGAATGTATATACCCCGGCATTTCGAAATACGTGATAGAGACGAAATATTATCGTTTGTAGAAACGCATGCTTTCGGGCAACTTATATCAACGCATCAAGGCAGGTTGTATTCAACGCATATACCGTTTCTGCTCAGTGATGACAAAACCACATTGTTAGGTCATGTGGCGAAAAACAATCCGCAGCATCAGGATATAGAGAACCAACAGGTTATGGTTACTCTCGAAGGGCCGCATGATTATATTTCTCCGAGTTGGTATAGCGTGCAGGGAGTGCCTACATGGAATTACCAGGCTGTGCATATTTACGGACAGTGTAAGGTGTCTACTGATACGAATAAAATAATCTCTATTATTGAAACACTCACTAAAAAAAATGAAGCGAAATTTGAAACGCCCTGGGTAGCGCAATACCCCGCATCGATGCTGGGTGCCATTGTCGCTATAGATATTTCAATTGATGAGCTTCAATGTAAATATAAACTCAGTCAGAATCGTTCGGACCTCGATCGCGATCAAGTGATTGCGCAGTTAGATGAGGCCGGCTCACGCGGACTGGCCACTGCCATGAAAGCAAGTCGACACTGAAACTTGAAGTGACGCTGTAGCTACCCTCAATAGTAACGCCTATACCTCTGGATTTATCTGTGGCCAGCGTTTATTCTTCGTGGTTTTTTTAATTTCATCGAAACGCACTCGAAAGCACGCTACTGGTAGGTAGTCGGTACTTGTCGATAGTCGAATCATTCAGGGGAAAAACGTGCCATTGCCAATACTTGAAGATCGCGAGCACATCCATACTCGCACCATTACGATAAATGCCTTTCGGCGGAAAGATGGATTGATGGATGTGGAAGGTTGCATTATCGATGTAAAACCATTTCCGCATCAGTTAATGGACACCTCGCGGGAAGCCGGTGAGCCGGTGCACAATTTATCGATACGGATAACCCTCGACGATTCGCTGACTGTAAGGGATGCCGTAGCGTCGATGGATCAGGGCGCTCATAATATGTGTCCGCAGGCGGAGCCTAACTTCAGCAATATCATTGGTTTGCAAATCGGGCCCGGTTGGAACAAAAAAATTAAAGCGGCCATGTCACCAGGATTGGGCTGTACTCATATTATTGAAATGTTGGCGCAGATGGCCTCAGGTGCAATGCAGGCTAACTGGTCCAGAAGACCGGGCGAAAACTTTGAAGAACCTACAGAAGTACGCCGCGAAATGGGCCCAGGTATGTTGAATTCCTGTTATCCCTATCGAGAGTCGAGTCCATGGGTCAAAAAACATTTTCCCAGCAGTTATATTGCTGCGATATCGGTAGATTAATACTGTTTACTGGCTGGAAAAATCATTGGAAAAACCTTGCTGACATGGCGCAGTAAGGCGACCCTAAAAATCCTGACAGTACTCAGAATCGATTAGTCGATGTTAATTTTTTGGAAGTTTGGCGGCCGCTTTTCTAAATAGGCGGCAACACCTTCCTTAAAATCATCATGAGCAATACTGGCAGCCATTAATTGATCTGTCTCTTTCATCGATTCACCCAGCGTAGTGTTGAGATGACGATAAACTTGTTGTTTCATGGTTTGTAGTGAAAGAGGAGCTTTTGTCGCCAATTCGTTGATATAACTTACCGTTGAATCCAGCAATTCGTCGGCTGGGAAAATGCGATTGATTAAACCGATAGCTTTTGCTTCGTCAGGCAACAGGCGCCTCGAACTCCACAGTAGATCAAGCGCATTAGAGGGCCCGACTATTCTTGGTAAAATCCAGCTTTGCCCGTGCTCTGCGACCAAGCCCAGTGAAGAAAATGATGTCACAAATTTGGCATTGTCGGCGGCAAAACGTAAATCGCTTAACAAGGCTATCGATAAACCAAGTCCGGCACAGGCGCCGTTGACAGCAGCAATGACCGGCTTTCGTACAGTCATTAAGTAAGTAAATCCCGAAATATAATCCTCTCCCATCGAGGCATCCCCTGGGCTGGCTTTCAAAGCTTCTGTTGCCTCGCGACGTTTATGTTCGCCTTCAGCGGATATGCCGTCGAGGGCGTTCATGTCCATGCCTGCACAAAACCCTTTGCCAGCACCGGTAATAATAATGCCGCTAATAGTGTCGTCAGTTTCCGCCTGTGCGAGGGCATGACGAAATTCTAAAATCATCGGGTCGTTTAAGGAATTAAGCTTTTCTGGGCGATTAAAGGTTATTACCGCAGCCGCTCCCTTTGTTTCGAGTTTTATCGATGAATACATGTTTAGCCCTCTTTATTGTTGTTATCGCAGTATCGGAATTAAAAAGCGTGCTGCCCAAAAAATTGGTTTATTCAGGCGATAAATCGAAAGTCAGTTCCGCAGATGGTGACTTTATTGCCGTCTATTGGTAACCCCAATTGTTTGGCATTTGCTAGTACTTTGGGTAAATTTTCGGTGCTGAAATCAATACCGGATACGCCATCCCCCCGGCCATTAATATCGAGCACAAAGCGAAGTACTCCGTCGTCGAAAGTTAGTACATAGCTTTCGCCGATGACAGACAGTGATTGTCCCAAGACTTCAGCCCAGCGGCTGGCCATAGCCTGCGGATTACTTGACTGAAGCTCTGCTGCAACAATGGTAGCAACGTTTTTTGCTGAATTGTGTTGCCACTCGGGACCCGCCCAGCGCCAAGACTCGGGGGGCATCATTTGATCGATTGAAACGATCGCGCCACTAATATCTTTCGGATGTAAATGAAAGGCGATGACATCATCAAGGCTTGTCTCCCATATCTTGCGTACCCCTAGCGTTGCAATGCGAGCATTGTCGCTGGCGATATCGTCAGTCTGGACAAGGATCATGTAGCCACCATTACCCCCCCGCCGTTCCAGCAATCGATTGGCCGTTGTGCCCTCGGTAATCGGAGCGACCACTTCTAGGTAGGTATCGCCAATCGCCATCACTGAATTCTCCAGACCAAACTCGCCAACGCCAGGGTCTTTGTAATCATGGTCAATTCCAAGCAATGCAAATAGTTGTTGTCTCACTGGGCTTAGCTCAGCAGCCACCAATGCTACCTGTCGGAGTCTCATTATTATCTCACTTTGTCGTCGACGCGTTCGTCATGCGCTTACAGGGTTTAGCAAAGCATAAAGTGCTCTGCTGTTTGAGTCCACTAAAGGCATTCTTCTCGAATGAGTGGATAGGTCTATCCTAGCGTGAGCTGGGTTGAGAGTAGCTTTAATGATTCAAGCGGGCTGTCCAAATTGCAACGAGCCAGTCAGTCTGGCAGAATCCTACTGCTAAAAAAACCAATAATGGAAATGCCTCCTGCATCTGAGCAAATTTATGAAGATAGAAAAATTACTGATTGCCAACCGTGGTGAAATAGCTGTTCGCATTGCTGGAGCGGCATCCGAATTGGGTATCGATACAGTTGCTGTCTACTCAGACGATGACGCAACGTCCTTGCATACACGTAAAACAGACCAAAGCGTTAGTTTGGGAAGAAATGGCGTTGCCGCCTATCTTGATGCCGCCAAAATTATTGAGGTTGCCAGAGAGTACGGTTGTGACGCTATTCATCCCGGTTATGGCTTTTTAGCGGAGAACGCTGGATTTGCGCGTGATTGTGACGCCGCTGGTATTGTTTTTGTAGGGCCCAATGCCGACGTTCTTGACCTGTTTGGCGACAAGGTGAAGGCACGCAGTTTAGCTCAGGAATGTAAAGTGGCTGTCATCGAAGGGACTACAGGGGCGACGTCTCTAAATGGTGTAAAGGATTTTTTTGTTTCGCTGGGAGATGATGCTGCGGTAATGATAAAAGCCCTTGCCGGCGGCGGTGGGCGTGGTATGCGCGCTGTTGAAAACGTTGCTGACATAGAAGAGGCGTATACACGATGTCAGTCCGAGGCACAGCAGGCATTTGGTAATGGTGATGTGTTTGTCGAGCGATTGATTCGTCGTGCTCGTCATATCGAAGTTCAAATTGTCTCAGATGGTCAGGGCAACGTTATCCATATTGGTGAGCGGGAATGCTCTATTCAGCGTCGCAACCAAAAAATTATTGAGCTAGCACCATGCCCTGATCTGAGCGCAATACTTCGGGGAAAAATTACCACAGCAGCGGTGAAATTGGCGAAATTTGCAAGCTATGAAAATATTGGTACCTTCGAGTTTTTAGTCGATGCGGATCAACTCCAAACAGATGCGGACAATGCGTACTTCGCCTTCATTGAAGCAAATCCGCGAGTGCAGGTCGAACATACGGTTACTGAAGAAGTAATGGATATTGACCTTGTTCAAACGCAATTACGCATTGCCTCCAATCAGTCATTGCCTGACATGGGTTTGACTCAGGAGCAGTTTTTATCGCCACGGGGATATGCTCTGCAAGCTCGCATCAATATGGAAGTGATGACCGAAGATGGCGAGGCTCGGCCCACTGGTGGCGTTATCAATACCTATGAAATGCCTTCTGGTCGAGGTGTTCGGGTTGATGGTTTTGGTTACTCGGGTTATCGCACCAGCCCTTCTTTTGATAGTTTGCTGGCAAAACTTATCGTGCACTCGGCCAGTGCTGATTTTGATGCACTATTATCTAAGGCCTACAGAACGGTGGGCGAAGTTAGAATAGACGGTTTGGAAACAAATATTCCCTATTTGCAGGCGTTACTGCAACGACAAGAGCTAGCTTCAGGAAATATATATACCCGCTTTATTGACGACCAGTCATCAGCCTTATTTAAGTCGGCCTCCGAGCAGCGAGAAAAATATTATTTCGAACTACCTTCAGTAACAGCCGCGAACGATCCCTTGGCAGTATTAGCCCATGGTGGCAATGCGAACCCAGTTGATGGCGACGACGGCACGCTCGATGGTATGCATGTTGTTTCTGCTCCGTTGCAAGGGACGATCGTCGAGTTTAGTGTGGAAGTCGGTGCAGAGATTTCAGCTGGGCAGCAGCTTGCAATAATGGACTCGATGAAAATGGAGCATGTCATTTCGTCACCCATCAGTGGAATCGTTAGAGAAATTAAAGTTTCTCCGGGCGGTGCGATTTATGAAAACCATGGGCTTATCGTTATCGAGCCTGCTGACGTAGAGGAGACAGAAAACGTTGTTGAAGAAATTGTCGACCTTGACCATATTCGTCCGGATTTAGCAGAGGTACTGGAGCGTCATTACTTTGGCATGGATGAGGCGAGGCCAGAGGCCGTGGCCAAGCGTCGTAAAACTCATCAGCGCACTGCGCGGGAAAATATTGCCGATATTTGCGATGAGGACAGTTTTGTAGAATATGGTCCTTTGGCCATTGCTGCCCAGCGTCGTCGGCGCTCCGTTGAAGATTTGATTCGAAAGACGCCTGCTGATGGCATGGTCACCGGTGTCGGTAGCGTTAATGGTGACTTATTCGGAGAGCGCGAAAGCCAGTGCGTTGTCATGTCATATGACTACATGGTGTTAGCAGGTACTCAGGGGAAATTTAACCATACCAAAAAAGATCGAATGTTCGAGCTAGCAGAAAAACAAAAATTACCGGTGATCTTGCTAGCGGAAGGGGGTGGGGGTCGCCCGGGCGATACCGATGCCAAAGGAGTTGCGGGGCTTGATTGTCTGGCTTTTGCCTACTTTGCCAAACTCAGTGGTCTAGTCCCTACGATCGGGATCAATTCGGGTCGTTGTTTCGCCGGTAATGCGGCGCTATTAGGTTGCTGTGATGTCATTATTGCTACCGAAAATTCGTCGATTGGTATGGGTGGGCCGGCAATGATTGAAGGCGGAGGTCTGGGTGTCTATACGCCGGATGAAGTGGGTCCAATGTCGATCCAGGTTCCTAATGGTGTAGTTGATATAGCTGTCGAAGATGAAGCCGAGGCGGTGGTTGTCGCGAAAAAATATCTATCCTACTTTCAAGGACCTCTCGAAGAATGGGAGTGCGCCGATCAGCGCTTATTGCGCACGGCAATTCCCGAAAATCGACTACGTGTTTATGATATTCAGGCGGTCATAGAAAATCTAGCTGACACCGATAGTGTGCTTGAAATTCGCAAGGCCTATGGTGTTGGAATGGTCACCTCATTTGCCCGCATTGAGGGGCGCCCGGTTGGTATCGTAGCAAATAATCCTAAACATTTAGGCGGAGCTATTGATGGCCCCGGTGCTGATAAAGCATCACGGTTTATGCAGCTGTGTGATGCTTTTGATATTCCCATTCTGTTTTTGTGTGATACCCCGGGCTTTATGGTGGGCCCAGAGATAGAAAAGACCGCCGTTGTTCGTCGTTTCGGGCGTATGTTTGTCACCGCAGCTAGCATGTCAGTGCCTTTCTTTACGGTGATTTTGCGTAAGGGGTATGGTCTTGGCGCTCAGGCTATGGCGGGGGGTAGTTTTATGTCACCGTTGTTCACAATTACTTGGCCGACTGGCGAGTTTGGCGGCATGGGGTTAGAGGGGGCGGTTAAGTTAGGCTTTCGTAAAGAGCTTGAAGCGATTGAAGATTTGGATGAACGCAATGATAAATATCTTGAAATGGTTGCGGCATCTTATGAGAGGGGCAAGGCGACAAATATGGCGTCGTTTCTTGAAATAGACGATGCAATAGATCCGAAAGACACCCGCCGCTGGATCATGAGTGCGCTGAAGTCTGCACCTAAACCACACCCACGAGAGGGGAAAAAGCGTAATCATGTTGATACGTGGTAATGAGTCAGAACGTCAAATGGCTGCCGTTGGGCCGGCGGCTGTATTGACACAGCTCACCATCAATATTTAGTAGCTCCAGAGGCTAACTACCTACGTGTAAGTGGGTGAGGTTAAGGCCGGTAATGTTTTTGATTTTTACCATGACGACATCTATTACCGGCTGCCCCCACGTTTTAATCGTTTTGAGGGCTCCCTCAAAATGCAAAATTGTTTGGAAAAAATCACCATTCCGGCTCGACTTGCGGGTAATCCAGCTCAATGATTCGCCGAACAATGGAGTAATCTTTCAAATACGAGAACTGTATCCGGTTTTTTTGTGCTGAAAGCGTAACCTTGATGATTATTGAGGAGTAAATCAGGCTCTTTTCCCAGAGAGGTTATTGATATGCGATTAGTCCAAATAGTGATGTTAGCCTTAGTTTTTATTATTGGTTCAACTTCAGTATGGGCAGCAAAGCCGGTTAAAGACAGTGCTGAGCAACCCGGTACAGCAAAAGCCCATGGCAAAGGCAAGAAAACAAAAGTTGACCCCGACGTCGCTGAGCCTATTGTTGAACCGGTAGAAGAAGAACCTATTGTCGAGGTGATCGCTGAGCCCATCGTCGACCCGGTAGTCGCTGAGCCTATCGTTGAACCTATAGCAGAAGAAGAGCCTGTTGCCGAAGTGATCAGCGAGCCCGTCGTAGACCCCGTCGTCGCTGAGCCTGAACGCTTTCTCGGGGCAATGTACTCATATTCCAATGATATAGCCACGGCCATTCCCTTAGAAGGTGCAATACTGGAGCAGCAAACGGTTTATATTTTTTGGCAGGGCGAAGACATTAGCCGCGTCGACTATTGGTGTTGTAAAGGCATCGACGGTGATGCCACTGGGGAAGCTCATAATCCAAAAGTTAGTTCCAATACTTCCCCCTTTGTCATGGATATTGATATATCTCAGTTTACCCAGCCCGGCTCCAGAGAACTGTATGTAGATTATGGGACCTCTGACGGCGGCTTCTATAACAACAACTACACAATATTTACTGTCAATATTACGTTGCCTGAGCCGACACCCGTAGCTGAACCTTTCCCTGACCCGATCGTTGAGCCCATCGTCGTAATAGAAGAAGAGCCCATTGTTGAGGTGATCGCTGAGCCCGTCGTTGATCCGATAGTCGCCGAGCCTATCGTTGACCCGGTAATAGAAGAGCCGATTGTCGAGGTGATCGACGACCCAGTTGCTGAGCCCGTAGCGACATACAATAATATAATACTAATTTGGGTGGCGCCGGCAACCCGCGAAAATGGCGAGGCGTTAGCGCTATCGGCTATTGCAGGTTACGAAATCTATTACACCAGTGATAGGGATAGGAGCAGTGTCATCGTAATTGATGGGGGACAAATCACCGAGCACTCGATTGACGGGTTGGCTGCAGATACCTATCATTTCTCCATTTCAACGATTGATATCGGTGGTTTGAAAAGTGAAATGTCGGAAGTGATATCCATAAGCCTTGAATAAAAAGGTTGTTGAGCAGCTGGGTGTCTACGGCGTTAGTTGCTTAAAGCAGCAAGCGCTGCGATTGACCGGTAATAGCTTCTGGCTAGCCGCCAAAATGGACGGTCTCCAGTCGGAATCATGTCACCGTGAATGCTATGTCGCCCAGCTCACCGTAGTGTGCAAGGTATTCTCCTTGTTCCGCCGCAATAGCCGGACCACAAGTCCCCAGAATCAGCAACATACCCTCGCGTACATCGACCTGTTGCTTTTTTGCTTCCTCAAGTAGCCAGGCCGTGCCCGCAGCAGGCCCTCCCAACGAATCGCTGGTCGACGCGTCGCAAACCGCTTCGCCATCTCTCGTTAACACAATATTGGTCGCCTTAATAGCAGGGTTCCAAGGGTGTGGTGGGCCGCAAATGAAGCGGTCGGCACCAACGTTGGCAGCGACAATATTAACGGCGTTAAGGTCAGAGGCCTGGCTATATTGCAGAAACACGATCTCAATCACTGGCACCAGTGATATCGGTTGTTGATCGCTGCCAATAATGACGCCAATTTCACATTCCAACAGAAGCCCGGGAGCGGACTCAATGTGACAGCCTGGGGATAGTCGGCCGGTTTCATACAGAGAGCCAATAACAGCATCGGTAATACCGAAGTATTTTTGCACTGGATCAGCGGTTAGACCTGCCTTGATACCGGCAATACCCGACTCACCCGTAAGGTGGCGGGTGACCTGGTGTTGCAATTCGTAAGCCTGTGCCATGGTCAGGCTAGCAGGCATCAGCGGAATGGCTTGCCGTTTATCAATCGCTCGAGCTATTGAACTCGCTAAGCCATGGGGGGTGGTATCGCCGTTACTCATGCGACACTGCCAATGGTAGTTCGATGTAAGAGGCGATCATAGCCTTCGTAGCCGCCGGTGGCCCGGTGCAATACGGAACGATTATCCCACATCACCAAGTTGTTCTTTTTCCATTGATGACAGTACTGAAAGTTGGGGCTTGTTTGCCAAGCATAAATTTCTGCCAGCAACTCAGTCGCCTGCTCTTGGTCGAGGCCATCAATACCGACAATATAGCCTAGGCAACTGTAGAGACACTCTTGCCCCGACTCAGGATGGGCTTTAATTAATGGATGTTTATGGGTTTCTTTGGCCTCGTCATCGGCTTTAATAAGCATGCTGCGGCCTGAATCTTGATCGGTCTCACCGTAGGCGCCTTCTGGGGAGTAAGCTCCAGCAGCGGAATGAATGGCTAATTTGCCTTCAATCTTTGCACGCAGTTGGGCTGGCATATCTGCCAGCGCTTTGTGTTGATTAGCAAATAAGGTATCGCCACCCACAGGGGGTATCGTTATTCCGTACAAACACGTACCTGAGGGGGGATTTGTTTGAAAACTCCAGTCGGTATGCCAAGCTTCAGCGAAGAGTGACGATGTTTCGTCGGCATTGCGTTGAATGGCGATAACATGCTCACGTCCGGCAATTGGCAGAATAAAAGGGTCATCACCAAAGGGGCCGAAATAGTTGGTAAAGCGCTCCAGATCATCGTCAGACATTAGCTGTTCGGGAAAGGATAAAACATGGTGTTCTAGCCACGCCGTGCGTATCGATTGAACCGTTTTTTCATCCAAAGGCTTGCTTAGGTCTACCCCGGTTACTTCTGCTCCGCAGGCTTGTCCGCTAGCGGCTATCATGATGCCCATCAACACACTCCCTTTTAGCTAGAAACTATAATGTCTGCGCCGGATGCCCTGCGTCAGTTATGACGATCTAACCCTCCTTTTCAAAGAGTCAGACCGGGGTGGGGCGCTAGTAATCAAGCTGCCTGGCTACATGCGCTCGACAATAATGGCTGGTGCCATACCGCCAGCAGCACACATGGTGACCAAGCCAAATTGCTTGTCAGTCCTTTCCAGTTCGTCGATAACCGTGCCGATGAGCATAGAGCCGGTTGCGCCAATCGGATGACCCAGAGCCATAGAGCCGCCATTAACGTTGACTTTATTTCTATCCAAATCCAAGTCGCGGATAAATTTCTCGGTAACGACAGAAAAAGCTTCGTTGATTTCGAACAAATCGATATCGCTAATGCTCATGCCTGCTTTGGCGAGAACTTTTCTTGCCGCTGGAACTGGGGCGTTAAGCATTAGCGTTGGAGAATCACCCATGTTGCACATACCAACAATGCGCGCGCGCGGTTTCATGCCGTTGGCCTTAGCGTAACCCGGAGAGGCTAATAGTACTGCCGCTGCACCGTCGACTACACCGGAAGAGTTACCGGCATGGTGCATATGTTTGATCTTCAGATCAGGGTATTTTTGTAAAATCATTTTGCGGTAAGTTGTGCCCGCATCGTCCAGAGGATAGTCAGCCATAGCCTCAAACGATGGCTTCAATTGTGACAGGCCTTCGAGGGTTGTTTGTGGACGGGGAAATTCCTCATGATCAAGGGCGATGGTACCGTCAGTTTTGTAAACAGTGATTAAACTCTTATCAAAGTGGCCGTGTTTAATCGCATAATCGGCACGCTGTTGGGACACAACGGCTAATTGATCAAGTGCTTCGCGATCAATGCCTTCGAGTGTCGCAATTGCATCTGCGCAAATACCCTGGTGAGGCTGCGGATGCACTGCACGCAAACGCAGGTTGTCATTATCCAAAAAGGGCGAGCCGCCGCCCTGTCCGAACGTAGACATCATTTCAGTGCCGCCACCTATACATAAATCTTCCATACCAGACATGATATTAGCGGCTGCAATATTGACCGAAGAGATGCCGGATCCGCAGAAGCGATCGAGGGTCATGCCGCTGGCGCGAACATCATAGCCGGCGTCGAGTGCTGCCATGCGAGCTAAGTCACCGCTTTGTTGGCCTCTTTGATTGCTGGTGCCAAAAATAATGTCGTCAATTTCTTCCGTTTTCAGGCTGTTGCGTTCTGCTAACGCTTTTAGCACTGCAGCACCCAAATGTTGTGGATGTTCATCGGCAAGGGCGCCTTTGCCTTTTTTTCCAATTCCTCTGGGAGTGCGGCAGGCGTCTATTATCCAGGCTTCGGACATTATTATTCTCCTATATCTATCAAGTGGGGTAGTTATTCCGGTCAAACTTCATAGTACTACAGCATTCCCTGAGTAGAAACACCGCCGCCGTGCTGCCAGGCTGTTGTACGGATTAATAACTGTTAATGTTATTCGGTGTTAACGCGCTGTTTCTAAAGGGGTAGTCAGCTATGTATACTCGATAGAGACTATGGTGCTGCCCCCAAAACACGATGGGTAGAACACATGTGTCATCGGCACAGTAGATATTCTTGATGGTTCGGATAGTCTTCATGATGGCTTAAAGGTGTAGGTGGGCAGAGCTCATTAGGGCTGAAAATGACGGTATTTATAAGTAAAGGAGAATGAAGATGACTATTCACCTTAGGCAAATTTGCCTGGTCGCCAGTGATCTTGATAAAACCATTGACGATTTAACGACGATTTTCGGGGTCAACAGTGCACACGTTGATCCGGGGGTTCTCCATTTTGGATTGGCAAATAATTTGCTAGCCTTCGGTAATAATTTCTTGGAAGTTGTATCTCCTGTTCGCGACGATACTGCGGCGGGTCGTTATTTGGACCGCCGGAAGGGTGATGGCGGCTATATGGTGATTTGTCAGACCGAAAGCTTGGAAAATCAGCAGGCTGCCCGGCAGCGGGCCGCTGACAATAATGTGCGGGTTGCCTGGGAGTCCGAGAATGACAAGATCAGTATTTGCCAATTTCATCCGGGCGATATGATCGCTGCTTTTTTTGAATTGGACTGGGACAAGGCCGGTGATTTTAAAGGGCACTGGGACCCGGTTGGTGGTGTCGGTTGGGAGACTAACGTGAGGCAGGATGTGACGGAGGGTTTTCTTGGTGTTGAGCTACAAGGAGTTGCCCCTACGGCAATGGCGGAGCGTTGGAGTGCCGTCGCTGAACTGCCGCTCGACAAAGGAGGTGATATCTCTATGAATCTTAGTAATGCCTATATTCGGTTTGTTGACGAGGCGGATGATCGCGGGCCGGGGTTGAGCGGAATTCATTTGGCGGTGAATAATCGAGCTGCTATTTTGGTCCGCGCCCGTGAACGAGGATGCTACATCTCAGAGAGTCAGGTCGATGTATGCGGTGTACATTTTTACTTGCATGATACGTGAGTTAGAAACACTGCTGCCGCTGGTAGTTGGTGTCAATAAATCCCAAACACAGGTTTGTACTGATTAATAATTGAGACATGTTTATGCACTACACACTGAAGGATGATCACCAAACTATTCGCGATACAATTGCAAAAATTTGTAGTGAATTTGGCGATGACTATTGGTTTGAAAGAGACCAGCAAGGAGGCTTCCCCGAAGATTTTTATCAGGCGCTGGCAACAAGCGGATGGCTTGGCATATGTACACCTGAAGCCTACGGCGGTTCTGGTTTAGGAATTACTGAAGCGGCCATTATGATGCAGGCAATTGCCGAAGCAGGCGGCGGTATGTCAGCTGCCTCCAGTATCCATATTAATATGTTTGGTTTAAATCCGGTGGTGGTTTTTGGTACTGAAGAACAGAAGCAACGGATGCTGCGACCCATGGTGGAGGGGCGAGAAAAAACCTGTTTTGGTGTGACCGAACCTAATGTGGGACTAAATACCACTCAGTTAAAAACTCGGGCAGTTCGGGACGGTGATCGCTATATTGTTAGCGGTCAGAAAGTATGGATCTCTACCGCACAAGTTGCAGAAAAAATTCTCCTATTGGCGCGCACTACACCATTGGAAGAGGTTAGCAAGCCAACCATGGGCTTGAGTTTGTTTCACACAGATCTCGATCGCAGCAAAATTGATGTTCGGGAAATTGAAAAAATGGGACGCAAGTGTGTCGATTCGAATGAGTTATTTATTGACGGTCTCGAAGTGCCCATTGAAGACCGCATTGGGGAAGAGGGTCGAGGTTTTGAATATATATTGCACGGGCTGAACCCGGAAAGAGTGTTGATTGCTGCCGAAGCCATTGGCCTGGGTCGCTTGGCGCTGCAACGCGCGACCGAATATGCCAAGGAAAGGGTGGTTTTCGATCGCCCGATTGGACAGAATCAATCGATTCAACATCCATTGGCCATTAACTGGGCTAACCTCGAAGCCTCTCGACTAATGGTCATGGCCGCGGCTGAACAATATGACAACGATGAAAACTGCGGTGCTGCCGCCAATGCCGCAAAATACCTCGCCGGTGAGGCCGCGTTTGATGCCTGCCAGCAGGCAGTTATGACACATGGAGGCTATGGCTATGCCAAGGAATATCATGTTGAACGTTATCTGCGGGAGGTGATGGTGCCGCGTATTGCGCCGATCAGTCCGCAGTTGGCGCTGAGCTATATTGCGGAGCGGGTACTGGGCTTGCCGAAATCTTATTGAACGATGATTGGCATCGGTGACTTTGGTTGCCTCATTTTTGGGGTTCCTTTAGCTCGACAGCTTTGAGCCACAGAGTGGCGATTTACCAAGGCTAAATGGCCTCGATTCCGGTACTATGCAGGTTCTGCCGGTAAGCTGGCCACTAGCACGCTTTAACTAGGGATAATCTTGACATTATTAAGTGAGTTAGCACTCCATAAACAGCTATTGAAAGCGTTAGATAAACTTGGTTTTAGCGAGGCCACAGAGGTGCAGGCGCAAGCTATTCCTGAGGCGTTGAAACGCCGTGATCTAATGGTTTCAGCACAGACCGGAAGTGGTAAAACCGCCGCATTTCTTCTGCCGATATTGCATCAGATACTGACGGAAGAGGTGTCTACCAGCGGCACGCGGGTATTGATACTTTTACCCACCCGTGAATTGGCGCTGCAGACGCAGAAAAATTTTGAAATGCTCGCGGCATTTACTTATATCAAAAGTGGCCTGATCATCGGCGGTGAAGCGTTTAAACATCAGGTGGCTACATTGCGCAAAGATCCGGAGGTGTTGATCGCTACGCCGGGTCGGCTGGTCGACCATATCGAGAAAGGGACGCCGGATTTTAGACAGCTGGAAGTTCTGGTGCTGGACGAGGCTGACCGTATGCTGGATATGGGTTTTGCAATTGATATGAATACGATCGCTAGTAGTTGTAATCCAGAGCGGCAAAATCTACTGTTCTCAGCGTCCTTGAAACATGAAGGTTTAGGGAAGATCAGTAAAAGCTTTCGAGACCCGGTCGCTATTGCTGTGGGGTCACCGGACCATCAGCATCAAGATATTTGTCAACAATTGGTGCTAGCGGATACGATAAAACATAAAGAAAAACTCGTAGAGGCGCTGATTGATGAGGAGCAGGCGCAGAAGACATTGGTGTTTTGTAATACTCGAGTGCAATGCCAGCAGCTTAGCCATTTGCTGCGCTACAAAAAAATGAAAGTCGGTTATATTCATGGAGATATCTCTCAGAATGATCGCAAGCAAGTGATGAACCAGTTTCGCCAAGGAGGCATAGCGGTTCTAGTAGCAACAGATGTTGCTGCTCGAGGGTTGGATATAAAAGGTGTTGATCTGGTTGTGAATTTTAATATTGCGCAATCCGGTGATGATCATTTACACCGAGTTGGCCGCACTGGTCGCGCCGGTGAGCAGGGTAAGGCGATCACGTTGATCGATTCCAACGAATGGAATCAAATGTCCAGTATTGAGCGGTATTTGAAATTTCGTTTCGAGTCACGCGTTGTCAAAGGCCTGAAGGCAGATTACAGTGGCCCCAAAAAAGTAAAAAAATCCGGCAAAGCCGCCGGTACTAAAAAGAAAAAAGTGGACAATAAAAAATCGCTGAATGGCAAGCTGTCAGCTAAGGTGAAAAAGAAACCAGGCAAGAAAATGCCGGCTAATAGCCCCGCAGATTCAAAGTCATCGGAACGCAAGAAAAGAGTGTTAGTGACTGGGGATGGTTTTGGTGTATTACCTAAAAAATAGCCGATTATTTTTGGCTTTATTAAGGTACGATTTTTTAACAAGTGAACGATAATAATAATGGCAAGTCGCCATTCAAACGCACTTAGATAGGACTTGAAGGCTTATGACATACGCTCCAGATAACCGTCCGTTTTACGATGCAGATAGTCATATAATGGAACTACCTAACTTTATCATTGACTATGCAGACGACGAATACAAACATAAAATCCCCCCAGTTAATTATGCCGCCTCATTGGTTACTGATGAGGAAGTTGAGGCTATTGTTAATAACAATAGTCGTCACACTGACGCCCATATCGCGGAACAAATTGCCCTGGGTGATGCACTTATCGCTAAATCAAAAGAGATTCAGGCGTTGGGAGCTTTTGATCGCGATGACCGCAGTATTGCCATGGATATGTTGGGATTCAAAAAACAATTGGTTTTTGCAACACACAGTGTTGTTACCCCATTTCACCCCAGCTCGAAAATAGAACCAGGATTGCGTTATGGCGCCACCCGAGCGCACAACCGTGCAATGGCTGCTTTTTGTGCTAATGATGATCGCTTGATGGGTGTTGGCGTTATTCCCCTGCATGTGCCCGAGTTGGCCATGATTGAGCTGGAGTTTGCTATTGAGGCGGGGCTGGAGGCCATGTGGATTCCTCACTATGCCGCTGGCGATCGGTCCCCAGGTCATGTCGACCTCGACCCTTTTTGGGCTAGATTAGCCGAAGCGGGAATACCCTTCGTGATGCACGTGGGAGGGTCTCCTTTGCAGCTCGAAAAACGTTGGAATAACAATGGCCGTGCTCCTAGCAGAGACTGGATGGGTGGTGGTGAAAATGTTCGCGCTAAGGACATGGTTGTTATGCATCAGGGGCCTGAGACTTATCTATCGATGATGGTCTTAGATGGAGTTTTTGAGCGACACCCTGAATTGCGTGGGGCTAGCGTTGAATTGGGCGCGGGCTGGGTGCCGGAATTACTTAATCGCCTAGACTGGGTGGTGCGGAGCTGGAGTAAGGTCGACAAAAACCTGAGCATCCTCAAACGTAAACCCTCAGAACAGCTAACACAACAAATGGCTTTTACGCCTTTTATGTTTGAAAATATCGGTGCTCTCTCTAGTCAATCCAGCCCTGAGTTGTACCTTTTTTCCAGCGATTATCCGCATGTGGAAGGTGGAACTGATCCTATTGGCCGCTTTGAGAAATCATTAGGTGATCATAGTGAGGATGTTCGCAATTTATTTTATACGGAAAACTTCTTGCGGATATTTCCCAAGGCAAGAGTCAGCTAGCTTTTTTCTATAGTGAAATTATAGTGAAATTATAGTGGCAGACGACAGGGCTAACAGAGAAAGGGAAGAGAGAAGTGATTGAATTTCAAATACGTAAAAATAATCTCAATTCGAAGCGAGTGACGGAGACTGTAGCAGCGGCCCTTCATGAAGGACAGATCCGGGTCAGTATCGAAAAGTTCGCACTGACTGCAAACAACATTACTTACGCCGTAGCCGGTGAGCAAATGGGTTATTGGCGTTTTTTTCCTGCAATTAATGATGAGCAGGACGAATGGGGGGTGATGCCTGTTTGGGGGTTTGCGGTGGTTTCAGAATCGAAGCTGGCAGAGGTTCAAGTAGGTGAGCGGCTTTATGGCTATTTTCCTCCTGCTACTGAATTAACGCTGACACCAAAAAGGTTATCAGCGACCCGGTTTATGGAGGGGGCGCCTTATCGACAGGATTTGGCAGCGGCATATAACAGCTATAAGCGTCTCGATGCGGATCCAGATTACGACCCATCAACAGACAATGAACGAATGCTGCTAGCGCCGTTGTTTACTACGTCATTTTGCTTATGGGATTCACTGGCTGATAAAAATTGGTGCGGCGCCAAGCAGGTGATCATCGTTAGTGCCTCTAGTAAAACAAGTATCGGATTGTCTTATGCGCTTGCAGACGATTCGCAAGCGCCTACAGTTATTGGTGTTACTTCGCAACGCAATCTAGCGTTGGTCAATAAAATTGGCACTTACGACCAAGGTGTCACTTATGATGATATTGAGACCATTGATGCGAGTATTCCCAGCGTTATTGTTGATATGTCCGGAAATACGGAGGTGTTAGGTCGCCTGCATTCGCATTTGGGTGGCAATATGCTGTTTTGCAGCAATGTTGGCATTACTCACTGGAACGAAGTAAGCGAGAGCAGCGATATTATTAAAGAGCGAAGCGAATTCTTTTTTGCCCCTGCCCATATTCAAAAGCGTGTTGGTGATTGGGGTGCGGCGGCTTACGAAGAAAAAGTGGAGAGCTTTATGGCATCTGCTGCCGCTAAAAGTCGCGAATGGATGCATATTGCCGGAATTAATGGGCTTGCTGGTGTCGATGACATTTACCAGAGAGTTTGTGATGGCAAGGTTGCCGCAGATCAGGGACTTGTTGTTAATATGCCAAGCACCTAAGTTTTTGCATTGGTGAATCGATGCAACAGTTTTGATAACAAAAGGCCGGTGGTTGGAAGTGTCTCGGCTGGCTTAAGTCCCTAAATTGATTCAAGAGTATGAATGATGGAAGAAAACAGACAAGTTTTGATTGACTCATTACCCGGTGGCAAACTTGAAATTACAAATTATAAATTGCATCAATCGCCGGTCCCAGTGGCGGGCGATGGTGAAGTATTATGTCGAACTTTGTGGGTAACGGTCGCTGCGGGTGCTCGAGCAGGTTTGCAAGGCAGTGCTAGCTATGCCGGAGCGCCTAAAACAGGAGTGGTGATGAATGGTGCTGCGGTGGCCACTGTTGTAGCGTCGCAGGCGTTAGGTTTTTCAGAGGGAGACCTCGTGATATGTAATGCCGGCTGGCAAGATTACTCAGTGCACTCGGCCAGTGTGTTACAAAAGATCGAAGGATCAGTTGACCCTGTTCATCATCTCGGCGTTTTGGGGACGAATGGTGTGACTGCCTATTTTGGTTTGCTGGATATTGGTAAGCCTAAGGCCGGTGAGACGGTATTAGTTTCTGCTTGCGGAGGTTCTGTCGGGCATATTGTCGCTCAGCTTGCAAAACTCAAAGGCTGCCGTGTTGTAGGGACCGCCGGCAGCGATGCTAAGGCTCAAAAATTGCAGGCCCAATTAGGCATTGATGCCGTTGTTAACTATAAATCTCCGGATTTTCGTCAGCTGTTAAAAGAGGCGACCCCCAATGGTATTGACGTGTATTTTGACAATACCGGGGGTGATATTCTGGGGTCGGCGCTATTTCGAATGAACGAGCATGGTCGTATTGCCTGCTGTGGGGTCGTATCTCAATACGATACGAGCAGCCCGTCGCCCGGTCCCAAAGGCATTCCGGGCTTACTGGTTAACAAGCGAATCACCATGAGAGGATTCCTGGTTTTTGACTATAAAGAACGTTATGACGAAGCAAAAAAACAGCTGTCTGAATGGATCGTATCAGGTAAGTTGACGCCGTTGGTGGATGAAGTGATAGGGCTTGAAAATGCACCTGACGCATTTGTCGATTTACTGGCTGGCGGTAATATCGGTACGCGTGTGATAAGAGTTTCTGAATAGTCCATTGCCCTCGTTTGCGGTGGGCTAAGTGGTTAAAAAAATGGAATTACCCGTCGGTGCATAGCTGATTTTCTGGGCCTGCCAGTCTCGATGACAGTCTCTGAATAGCAACTAGGTAAGACGATATATACGCAGCTTTGGGTATTTTTTGACCAGCATTTAAAGAAGTCATTGGCAGACTGTGAAAGATCATGAAGTGGTGCCATAAGCCATTTTACCGACGGCAAATTCAGGTATAATTCCCCAGCGGTGTAGTCGTTATACCTGCACTCATTGCGTGCGGCAATTGTTGCTCGCATTACAAATACATCATTGTCACTTAGAAGGTATCGAATCTCGTGTTTTCACAGTTAAAGCAACAGCCTGCGGACCCCATTTTGGGCTTATCAGTTAAATTTAAAGCCGATAACAACTCCAATAAAATTGACCTTGGCGCGGGTATTTACAAAGATGAGGCCGGTCGCACGCCTGTTTTAGCCAGTGTGAAGGCGGCTGAGCAGTTTCGTACTGACAATGAAACAAGTAAAGCCTATTTAGGCTCAGCGGGCTCAATGTTATTTAATGAAAAAATTCAGGCGCTGAATTTGGGTGAGCATAAAGTTATTGGTGACAATCGCATTCGCACCATATCTACCCCTGGTGGCACTGGAGCTTTGCGTATAGCGGCTGAGTTTATTAACCGCTGCACGCCGGGCGCGACTATTTGGGTGAGTAATCCGACGTGGGCAAACCATCAGGGTGTATTTACAGCTGCCGGGTTGAATGTGAAAACCTACCCGTATTACGACTATGACAATAAATGTATAGATTTTGCTGGAATGGTTGAAGCGCTAAAAGAAGTGTCCAAAGACGATGCGGTGCTGTTACATGCCTGTTGCCACAATCCAAGTGGTATGGATTTAAGCAACAGTCAATGGCGTGAAATTGCCGAGCTATCGAAAAAAATTGGCTTCATGCCAGTTGTTGATATGGCGTACCAGGGCTTCGGTCAGGGCTTAGATGAGGATGCCTACGGTCTGAGGTTAATGGCCGACACCGTTGATGAGATGATTATTTGCAGTTCATGTTCGAAAAACTTCGGTTTGTATCGGGAGCGTATCGGTGCATGTTCAATTATCGGGAAAAGTGCGGCTGCTGCCGATATCATTAATTCAGCGTTGCTTCCCATTGTCCGAGTTAACTACTCTATGCCGCCGGCGCACGGTGCTGCTATCGTCGAAACAATCTTAAGCTCCGAAGAACTGACTAGCCAGTGGCATGGTGAGCTGAATGAAATGCGCAGTCGCATCGGTGGGATGCGCCGTCTGTTGGTTGATAAATTAGTGGCTAAGGGTGTTACTCGTGACTTCAGCTTCATCACCCAACAAAACGGCATGTTCTCATTTCTGGGTATCGATAAAGACCAAGTACAGCGTTTACAGGACGAGTTTAGTATCTATATTGTTGGCTCCAGCCGCATAAGCGTTGCCGCTGTGTCCTATGACAATGTTGATTATTTAACGGAGTCTATTGCCAAAGTACTTTAGTACCCTAGGTGTGTATAGCTAGCCCCGCCAGTGTTAGTAGTGGCGCTATATTCTTGGTAGGAAGTTCGGGATGCTGATGCATCCCTAGACAATCTTCTCCGCAGCAACAATTACACCGTCAGTGTCTGCATAAAGGTAGTCACCACTGTTAATGTTGATGCCGCCGAACGATAGCGGCACGTTCTTTTCCCCCTCGGTTGTAGGGATATATTTTCTCGGACAAGTTCCCAACGCATAGAGCGCAACAGGAATGTCCTTTATTTGAAAGGTATCCCTGATATAACCATTGACGAGAATTCCTGAATAGTTACTTTGGGCTGCAAATTTCATCAGATTTTCGCCGACGACCGCAAAATAGGCTTGTTCAACATCGACGACAGCAATCTTACCGGTGCCATCTTCGTCTCTAAGCATACGTATCAGTGCAGAATTGTTTCTATCCAGTTTAAGTGTCACTATCTGGCCTTCGCATTTGTCGGCGCCACCAAAATTTTTGTACTCTGAACCGAGCACAGCGACCTTGTCACTATGTTCATCACAGATATCCGCTGTAAAAAATTCCACAGGTATTTCTCAGGTTACAAATTGAGTCACTATTTTAGCATCCCGAGGCCGTTTTTTGCATGGGAATTTTGGTATCATGCGCTTATAAATACTGCAGGTGTAAAAAGTCTATGAAGGTAGTAACAGGCGTAGTCGGCAACGATATTCATGTGGTCGCTAATCGGCTCATGGAGCTCTCTCTGCATGCCAGAGGGTATGAGGTTTTCAATTTGGGGGTAAATACCTATTTGGAAGAGTTTTTCGATGCCGCGGTGGAAACGGGGGCAGAGATTCTATTGATCTCCTCACTCAATGGCGAAGCTGAAGGCTGGGGTCGGGAAGTTAAACAGCTAAAGGCAAAATATAAGTATCTAGATAATCTAGTGATGATGATCGGTGGTAATTTAACGGTTGGCAGTGGTCATGCTGAAGACATAATACCAAAGTATAAAAACTACGGGTTTGATTTGGTGTGTCATCAGGTGGATCTCAATACCGGGCTTGATCTACTAGAGACCTTTATCGCTGATCGCAAAATAACAGAGAGTAATCAATCATGAGTCTGCTGCAGGAAGAGCGAGAAATAATTCTGGGCAACGAGTATGTTGATACTTTCGATTTTGCCGAAGTGGAAGATTTTGTAAAGAACGCCAGCAAAGAGCTATTTATTTCGCACCATTTCAAGAAAAAAAATAAGATGCTTGTTCAGCCAAGGGGTGGTTTTCCAACGTACAAGAAACAATTCGCCCTATACGAATTTTTTGTTGACGCCAATGTTGATGTATTGCCGTTGACGATTGACTCCAATACTCGGCTTAACGATTATGGAACCGCAAAGAAAATGCTTCGCCTCAGCGAAGACAATGACGTGGATATGCTTAATGGCTACCCTTTAGTCAACCATGGCTATCGAACTACCCGTAAAATGATGACCCACTTTAACAAGCCGGTGAGTTTACGACATGGCACGCCAGATGCCAGACTGCTAATTGAAACTGCCATAGCGTCGGGAATTTTTGAGATAGAAGGCGGGCCGATCACCTACTTACTGCCCTACTCAAAAAACTTCCCATTGGACAAGGCTTTTCTTTATTGGAAGTATGTTGAGCGTGTTTGCGCCAATTACTCGAAGCTTAATGAGCCCATCAATAGAGAGTCTTTCGGACCGCTGACGGCTACGTTAGTGCCTCCCTGCATCACCATTGTTATTCAATTACTAGAAATGATGCTGTCTTTAGAAGAGGGGGTAAAGTCTTTTTCCGTATCCTTTTCTCAATCGGGATCTATGAACCAAGATATTGTGATGGGTGCTGTAATTAGAAAATTGTCGAAGCACTATGCGGCACAAATTGACTGTGCTGATGCGGCGATTAATTTGGTGTATCACCAGTGGATGGGTGCTTTTCCTACCAATAAAGACTATGCCGAACAACTGATCAGCATATCAACGGTAATAGCCTCAATGGTTGGTGCAGATAAAATAATCACAAAAACCAGGGAAGAGGCAACGGGAATACCCACCAAAGAGGCCAACGCTAAAACCGTTGCCAATACACAGTACAGTCTTGGCATTCTAAATGGTCTGCCAAATGTTGTTGATCAGGAGGAAGAGGAGATTTTGACTGAGGAAGTTCACTCGATTATGGAGGCAGTGTTCAATGACCCTGCAGATACCTTATGGCGAAAAGTTTTTAACTCCATCAAAAATGGCATTATTGATGTGCCATTTTCACCACATATCATTAACCATAATGAAATGATAACGATCAGAGATGCTAAGAAAAATATACGCATCATAGAGAGAGGTAGTGTTCCCATTTCTGACCGCTGTTATGCCTATGAGAGAGCCCAGTGTGATTTGACAAAGGATACAACAAGTATTGTTAATGACATTATTCACGATATAGGGATTATGCAATGAGCCAGGATGAAAAGTTACTCATTGATGTGGGTAGTACCTATTTCAAAGTCAGTACCGATGAAAATATAGAGCAACATTTTAGAGATTTTGGTAAAGATATTCTTGATGATCTAGTACATAAGTGTGGTAAAACGATAGACCGTTTTGAGAAAAATGACGTACATATCTGTTCTTCTGCGAATGGTGGTTTGAGTGCGTTGATTATTGGTATTACGCATTCTTATTCTTTAAAATATGCGACGAATATTGCTTTCAATTCTGGTATAAATATCATTGATACTATTCTGTATCAGAATATCGAAGACTATTCTCTCCCCAGTGACCTCGTTGATGTGGTTGTTATTGTAGGCGGTATAGACACAAAAACTGATATTTTCGGCGCTAACTTATATAACTATTTAGAGAAGCTAAACTACTCAAATGTTGTCTTCTCTGGTAGTGCCAGTGATGCGGCTAATCTTCAAGAGCATGTTGACGATGTTGTCATATTACCGAACATCATTGATAGCAGATTGCATATCATCGAAGACCATTTAAAAGAATACCTTACTAACCTGTACCAGCAAGATATTGAAGGTAAGGAAGACATTAAAAATCTCTATGATATTACTGCCAATCAGATTTTTCCAACACCCTACATCGTAAATAGAGCACTGCCATTAATCGATGCAAGTTTTTCGGTGGTGAATCCATTTATTCTTCTCGATGTCGGTGGCGCTACGACAGACATCCATTATTCTAAAGATCTTGTTGACGACAACATAGTGACGGAAAATGAATACGATCGGTTGGTTTTTAAAAAGTTAGGGGTTTATAAATCTCGGCAATCGCTTATTTTTGCCGCGCAGAATAACGAATTCGTTTACGAATTGTTGACGCATCTAAAGGTTACAGAAAACATTTTTTTTGAGCAAACTGAAAAAGCCACGAAAGTGTTGATGCAGCTCGCTATCTTTCTTGTTTTATGCAAAATTTCCAATTATAGCAAAGCCTACATTAGCCTTAAGTTACTTGCCGTTAATTCTATTGTTTTAACCGGTGGTATTACCAAGGTTCTTACAACTGAAGAAATAGAGGATATCATTGCGTTTTTCTACAAAAAGATCCTCGCGTCAGAACATCGGCCAGTGACTATTCTTGACAGTAACTATGATATTTGGACGATTGGTGCAAAGGAAAAACAATTATGTCTATAAATTGTATACGAACATTACTCGAAGATGCTGCACTAACTCATAGCGATAAAACCTCCGTAGTTTTTGGCGACAAAAGTGTCACTTACGGTGAGCTGTTCTCCAGAGTAAATCAAGTTGCTTTTTATTTGGAGGAGTTGGGACTGCCAAAAGATTCACGTATTGGGATTTACTCAAATAAAGGTATTGAACAGGTTGTGTCCGTGTTGGCAATTCTGTCGACCAATCATATCTTAGTGCCGCTGACAAAACTGCTCAAGCCAGAGCAGGTGGAATACATTATTAATGACTGCGATATCAAGTGCATAATTACTGATAAATTGAAGCTAGAAAGTATCGAGGAAATCAATTTTGACGGACATATTATTTCATATGAAACAACAAGTAAGGATATCGCGTCGTTTGACGAGATCTATAAATATTATAATAAGCCCTATATTTGCGATATAAATGGGCATAATAATGCGGTTATTACCTACTCTTTTGGTTTGTCAGGAACGCCAAAAGGTATCGTAATATCGCACCGGAACCTGATCGATTCTGCTCGGGTTGTCTCTCAGTATTTGCATCTGGAAGAGAATGATATTATTTCAGGTCTGCTGATTTTTAATCTCGATTATGGGCTGAATCAAATATTTTGTACGCTTTATAAAAAGGCGAGATTGGCCTTGCATCGATTTATTTTGCCAGAAGACTTTTTTAACCATTTGATCAACGATGGTGTGACAGTGCTGCCGGTGATGCCAGTTAACCTATCGCAAATGTTTGACGAGGATGTTCGCAGAATCCCCAGCGCGGATCTTTTTGATAGCGTAAAAACTATCACGTCTTCCGGTGGTAATGTCACCGAAAAAATGATCGGCGATTGCAAAAAACACTTTCAAAAAGCAAGTTTTTACTCAATGCATGGTCTTACTGAGGCTTTTCGGTCTACATACCTTGACCCTTCACAAGTTGAAATTAGACCCGATTCGATTGGCCGGCCTATTCCCGATGTTGAACTCTATGTTATTAATGCCGATGGCAATGAGTGTGCTGTCCGAGAGGTAGGAGAGTTGATACATCGTGGCGGCTATATTTATAGAGGTTTTTGGAATGCCCCCGAGCAAAATGCGGAGCGATTCAAATCAGTACAGATTTTGAAGGATGTGATCAATTTAGAAGGTCAGCTAACCGATGAGATTGTTGTTGCATCCGGTGACTATGTTTATAAAGACGAAGAGGGTTATCTTTATTTTGTGTCAAGACAAGATGACATGATTAAGACTCGAGGCTTTAGGGTGTCTCCTTACGAAGTCGAATCTGTAGTAGCTATTAATATTCCGCAGATAGACCAGTGCGCAGTATTCGGCATTGACAATGAGCTCATCGAGCAAGAAATAGTGATGGTTTATTCGGCAGCTGGGCAAATCTCTGAAAACGAAATTGTTTTCGAGCTCAAGAAGCACCTGGCGTCTTATATGATACCCAGCCGGATTGTGTTCAAAAAATCGTTGCCGTTAATCCAAAGCGATAAAAGTCAAATTAATAAGAGCGAGCTCAAGCGGACGCTATCCGATAATTAGCAGCCAATTGGGTTCTGGTTTTTTTCGCACCTACGATGATGATGGTTGTCGCTATATTGTGTTGAGTGTTGGTCAGTCAGGTCTTGGCCAGTCATCTCTGTTAAGTCATCTATTACCGCTTTTATTAAGCTTTCCACAACTGATAGATGGCAGTGGTTCGCGAGTAATAAAGATTCGAGTTGGAGTTGTGTTCTCTGCCTAGAGATTGTGCAAATAAGGTCGCAGCGCGGTCGCCGCCAATGATTTAGCGGGTTTTAATGAAAATCATAGTGGCGCTTTATATTCTAGCGGTCGCGCGACATCTCCAATACGATGGCTTCGGTAACGGCGTTATTAGCGCAAACGCGTTTTCCACTTCGTAAGCGATCGATAAACACCATTCTAGGCTGAGCCAGTACGGCTTGTACGATTAGGAAAGCAAGGGAGAGGATGATAGGTGCTGCTCAAGGATTGAGGCCGCTAGGATAGGTTGCGGGTCGGAAAGCGCAAGACGGCGAAAAGGCCGGCGCATCATTGATTTGTACTTAATAATTGGACCTCCGAGCATAAATAATAGCCTGTCGATTGCCAGTAGATGGGATCTTGTAGTAGTTTGAACCCAATCAGGAGGTATTAATTCTTCCTATACTCTCACGGTCGTCTTGAGCGCTGGTGCATCCTACTACTGTATCAGTGATCTTGAAGCATTAGCCGAAGACACACACAAATTCGAGTCCCGATATGGTCGACAGCTTAATCGGGCGTTATCCGCAGGACATTGCCACATTTAAAGCACGCTCACCCAGCCATCACACAGAACAACTCAACGCTGCTTGCATCTTTTTTCAGGGACTAGAAGATCAGGTTGTACCTCCGAACCAGGCCGAAATGATGGTTGAGGTTTTGCGCGAAAAAGGCTTGCCTGTTGCCTACGTGCCCTTCGAAGGCGAGCAGCACGGTTTTCGGCAGGCTAAAAATATTAAGCGAAGTCTTGAACTCGAATATTTCTTTTACGCGAATGTCTTTGGCTTCTCCCCAGCCGATGCTATTGAACCGATTACGATTGAAAACCTGACAGCCTGACGCTGAGGGTTCGGGTCAGTGCAACTAAGCTGACCCGAAGTCGCGGAAGGTGTTTTCTTCAATAATCCGATCAATAAGTTGGTCAATATTCTTATCGGGCTCGTAACCCGCCGCCAAACGGTCAAGCACCATTGTTGCGGCTTGTTGTAGGCCAAACTCTAGCGTTACCTCACACTGCCAATCACCAATGACTTGTTTGAGATATCGGTTATCGAACATCACGGAATTCGATTTGTCGCCAAGCAGTGGTCCTTGCCACAATGGCTGGTGGTGAACCAGACGCTCACTCGACACATGCACCAACTCAGCTTCGACGTCGAGCACCTTGGCGCTAGATAAGATCAACGTGTCCCAAGTGTGTGCTTGCTCGTCGGTGATGTGGAACGCTTTACCGAGCGCTACATCGTTAAGAAATAAACAGCAAAACGCGCGGGCAAAATCCGCCGCATGAGTTAATGTCCAAAGCGATTGTCCATCTCCGTGCACGATGATCGGCTTGCCGTTTAGTAGTCGCCAAGTTTGGTGATTACCGTCAATCACAGCACCCGGCAAACGGCTGCGGTAAGTATGACTGGGTCTGACAATTGTATAAGGCAGCTGGTCTTGGCTGATTAGTAAGTCTTCACAGGCTATTTTTTTCCTAGCGTAGTCCCAGAATGGATTCGACAGTGGCGTCTGCTCCGTGATGACATGATGCTGACAGGGCTTTTCGTAGGCCGATGCCGTCGAAATAAAAACATATTGTTTGCATCTCGATGCGAAAAAATCTAAATCTGCCTCAACAGTGCTCGTGTCAAAGGCAAGAAACTGACAAACCACATCGAAAGACGTATTTGCTAACGCCTGATAGGGATTTGGCTCGTGAATGCTTCCGGCGAAATGCCTGACACCTTCAATTGGATGATTGCCGCGATTGAAAACAGACACGTCATGACCAAGGGCAAGTGAATGCGCGACGCAGGCCGTAGAAATTTCCCCACTACCGCCAATGTAGAGAACGCTAGTCATGGTTGGGATAAGGATGCACGGGTTGATCTTCAACCACACGCCCACCACCTAATAGATGCGCATCAAGAAAGTGATTAACGACTAGCGGCGCGTCAACAAATCGCGCATTTCGATACACGCCATGCAAATTAGGCGCGTCGAACGCTGACTTTACGTCTGCATCAAAAACCAATCGACCATCACCTAAAGCACCAGAATCAAGCATCTTGAGAGAAGGATCTAGCTCACAAGCGCGCGCATCTTCATCTAACAAATTAACGAGGGTGCCACGTTGATGTTTTGACATAACCGAATGATAGGTCAATGCAATCATCGGTCTTGGTGTATTTGACGAATTCTTTACGCCGCGATGCCACATACGAGGATCACGAAAACAGACGCCACCGGCAGGTATTGTCATCGACGCCGGCTGCCCCCAGTTTTTTACAATTTCAGGATGGTGCACGGGTTGCTCACCCTTACCCCAGGTGGTGACGGCCGTTTCTCGGTGACTGCCGGGATATATTTCTGTCGCACCAAGGGCTTCGGTAATCTCTGACAATGCCAACGAGCAAGAAACTGTTGTCGTATTGGGCGGCCAGCTTTGCCCCGCCGCTTTAGCCGCCTGCTCAGTGGTCCACGCATAGGGCCTATCGAAATGCAGCGGCTGGTAGCCGCTGTCGGGACAATTCACATTACCATTGTAAAAACCCAGCCAAGCACCGCGCCCCAATAGTTTTGTGACAACACTTTCGAGTATGGGGTTTGCGACCAGCTCTTTTTGAACATAGGGTCCGTGACGACGCGGACCCAGTTGCAGATGCCCTTCTGCGGTATGCTTTTCGTGCATCGTCAAACCTGACTTTTCGCGAATTAGCTCGACGTCTTCAAGAAACGCTTTTATGAGGGGCTTACAAACCGAGGCCGGTACAAGGCCGGATACAACCGCAAAACCAATCGAATTGAAGCTGTCTTGAATCAGCTCAAGTTTTTCCTCAAGCAGGCTGCCTTCGCGCCATTCTTGCTCCGTCACTTCAAAGTGCTGCTTATTCATTCACTCGCTACCTTCACTCGGCTTATCTTTCCAGCGATGTGGGCGTGTCGATGGCCATAATTGTACGCGTACACCATTTGCCGATTTTGGATGAATAAAAACCTGCGGTGTGCCAACCCCCATCAACTGAACACCCTGTGATTCGAGGTTTTCGACGGTAGCATCCAGATCATCAACTTTGAGTGCGAGGGTGTGAACGCCCTCACCCCGTGATTCAAGTACCTTTTCAATCGGTGACTGCTCCCCCATTGGCGCTATCAACTCGAGAAACGTATTGTCCTCAAGCAGAAAGAAAGCCTGGCGAATGCCTACCTCCGGCAGATCTGCTCTGTGACTCAGTGACAAACCAAATTGGTTCTGCCAGGTGTGTATGGCTTGATCAATATCTCGAACTACTATCACTGTATGATCGGCACCCGTAAAAGGCATAGCTGTCTCAAAAAATTATCCGTGAAACTAATGTTATCACAGCTTAGCGTCGGGTATTGGCAACTTAACTAATTGAGACAGCTTGAATCTGCCATCCGATCTCAGCAACCGCCTTATCCCATTCTGCGAGCGCACCTTCCCTAAGATTCCGATAGTGCTTAGCCTTGACCAGATGCCTGCCCAAATTGAATAAATTGCTAACTGCTGCATGGGCACCTAGAAATCTTTGAGCCTGCTTCGCCGATTTGAATTTCCGCATACCTCGTTCTCTCACGCGCGTCGCCTTATGCGATTGCTCGGCCCGGTTATTCTCGTACTGTTGATTGCTGTGGATCGTGTCTGGAATAAACCCCCGGTGAGCGACCCCGTAGCTTTGTAATGTATCAGTCACGATTTTCCTTAGCTCGGTGCCACTGGATCGCACCAGCCGCTTGGAGAAGCGCTTAGCCGCTGCACCATCTCGCAAGTATGTTGCCGGTGCAAAACAAGCGTTCAAGCAGGGTATGAAGCCCCCAACTAAGATTACTAGCTGATTAACTAACACGCCGTGCAATTGACAATGTTAGCACGATGGGGTTTCATTCAAGCCTTTAAGGGGCGGTCTAGTAACCACTCATTACACCAAACAATAGTGACAATATTATGGACGAAAAACGATCTTCGCGGCGTTGCATAAAGGCGATGTCTGCGCTGCTGGCCGTTTGCTTGGTTAGCCTCAGTGCCGCAGCGGCGGAAAGCTATCAGCCGCCCCGCCTTGCCAGTGGAAAACCCGATTTTAACGGTGTTTGGCAGGTACTTAATAACGCCAATTACAACATTGAGCCGCATGGCGGACAGGCCGCCATGGCGTTACGTGAAGGCCCCGTTGTGCCCGTGCCGGCAAAAGAAGTGCTTGCACTAGGTGCTGTGGGCGCAGTGCCGGCTGGGCTTGGAGTGGTGGAAGGTGGCAAGATCCCGTATCAGCCGGCAGCGTTGATACAGCGCGATAAAAATCGACAAAACTGGTTAACCTCAGACCCGGAAATCAAGTGCTACCTGCCCGGGATTCCGCGGGCGACCTATATGCCGCATCCTTTCCAAATTTTTCATAACGACGAGGCGTTGTTCTTCTCTTATCAGTATGCCAATGCGGTTAGGAATATCTATTTGACGGATCCTGGTCCCGCACCTATCGACTCATGGATGGGATTGTCTTGGGCCTCTTGGGATGATGATACGTTGGTTATCAAGAGTTCAGGCTATAACGATCGCACTTGGCTGGACCGTGCGGGCAATTTCCACAGCGACGTACTGAAAGTGACCGAGCGTTTTACTCGAACCAGTGACCATACTATCCATTATGAGGCGACGCTGGAAGATGAAAAAGTGTATACCAAGCCTTGGAAAATCAGCATGCCGCTTTACAAGCGAGTAGGCGCTGATGACCGTATCCAGCAGTTCAACTGCGTGGAGTATGTCGAAGAGCTAATGTACGGCCATCTTCGTAAGACCCCACTGGAGAAATGAGGCATCGATTGTGACGTATTTTTTTAAATTATTAGGTTTTTTAGTATTGGCGCTGCCTGCGGTGGCGGAAGACTATGCAGCGCCCAGAATGCCCTGGGGCGATCCAGACTTGCAGGGAGTGTGGACTCACGCTTATTTAACTGCACTGGAGAGGCAGGCGCTTTTTCCAAGTCTCACTATCTCGGAAGATCAGGCTAGGAACGTCGAACGTATGGGCGCCGATCTGCTGGCCAATATTGATAAGTTGCCCGAAGGTGATTTAGTGAAGGGTGATGTTGGGGGTTACAACAGCGTCTGGATGGATCCCGGCAAAAAAATGCTGAGGATTGATGGTAAGGCGCGTACTTCATTGATCATCGAGCCCGAAAACGGAAGGCTGCCTTATACAGCGGAGGGTGGTAAAAAAAGTAGAGAGGTTTACATGAAAGCCCGGGCGCGGAACAATCCTGAGCAGCTAATGTTGGGTGATCGATGTATGGTGGGTTTTGGCTCCACTGGGGGGCCACCAATGCTGGGTGTTCTTTACAACAACAATTATCAGTTTGTGCAAACGCCTGGATACGTGATGATTTTGGTGGAAATGAATCACAGTGTGCGCACCATTCGACTCAAGGGTGAGCGGCTACCGGCTGACATTAAACCGTGGCTGGGGGATTCTGTCGGGCATTGGGAGGGGGATACGCTAGTTGTTGAAACAACGCAGTTTCACCCTCAAAAATTGTTTCGGGCAGCCATTGCTCATCGCTTTATGTCGACAACAGATACGAAGGTTGTGGAGCGTTTTACCCGCACTGGAGCCGCCGCAATACACTACGAATATACCGTAGAAGACGCTTCGATCTATTCTCAGCCCTGGAGTGCGGAAACAGTATTTAGGCCGTCCGAGGGCCCGATTTACGAATATGCCTGCCACGAAGGAAACTACTCGCTGCCCGGTATTCTTGGGGGTCAGCGGGAAAAAGAAAGGATCGAAAAAAGCGAGGGGTAAATCAGGCCCCAGCCTTTTTGTTACACACACGCAGGCAAACCAAATTTATAAACAGACGCCATCTCGGTCAGCTTGACCGGATGATTGAAGAAATAAATGGCTTGTAGACAGCGAATGGATAATTATAACGATTCGATGTCGACGGCCAAATGGAGTATAAAACATGAAAAAAATCATCGTTGCATTTTTTTTAGCGGCATCGGCAGTGGCCTCACTAAGTTATCAGGCGTGGGCGCACCATGCATTTTCAGCGGAGTTTGATGCCAACGCGCCAGTGACCTTACGGGGTAAAGTAACTCGGGTTGAATGGATTAACCCCCATGCATGGATTCATCTCGCTGCCGTCCAAGAAGACGGTGAAACTGAAGCTTGGATGGTAGAGGGTGGGACGCCAAATACACTGCTGAGAGCAGGGATTAATAAAAATTCTCTCCCTATTGGTTCGGAAATAGTCGTAAGGGGTTATCAGAGCAAAGATCGGGCTTGTGCTCCTGCCTGTAAGGCCAATGGCCGCGATTTAGCGTTTGAGGATGGACGTAAAGTCTTCATGGGCTCCTCTGGTACTGGTGCACCTAAAGATGGTTCAGACCCGCGCGCGCGCTAATTTTTGTAATTGGTGTCTGCGCCGTGTATAGCATGCGCTTACTCGTCATGGAGTGGCCAACACGCTGCTGCAGTGATGTGATACCTGTCCGCTACACTCTCGCTGTCTGAATAAAACTATTCCCATCGGTCTCGATGAGAATGTATTATCTAGCATTCAACTTCTGTTAACACCTTAAATAAAAAAGTGAATCTTTATGATGAATAATTTAGCCTCGGCCGCGGTATTGTCGCTATTGCTATTTGCACAACTCAGTTATGCAGATGTGAAAGGAACGGTGAATGATCTCGGTTGGATGACAGGGTCTTGGTCAGTGCCATTGGGTCCGATGATCTTGGAAGAAAACTGGATTGAACCGGTCGACGGTTCTATTGCCTCGTTGGTGAGAATTAGTGGCGAAGGAAAAACTGCAACGATAGAGTTGATCGTTATCGAAAATAAAGGCGACACTCTGGAATTACATATTCAGCAGTGGGATCCAGGCTATAAGCCTCGGGCACCAGCGCAGACCATGAAATTGATTGATCTGGGTGAAAATCGCGTTGGGTTTGAAGCGATAACGCCAGGAGGCATTAAAAAGCTGGCTTACAGCAGCCCTGCTGCTGGCAAATTTACTATCGATATTGTCACTGCAGATGATAAGCCAATGCAGCTTCACTTAAGCGCTAAATAGCTTAAGTAATAACAATGTCGACACTATAGATGTCAGCTGGCTGAAAATAATAAAAGCCTGTAGCTACGGCATGGCTGCTAAGCAGTCTGCCAGTAGCTATTGCGTCAGTCAGTATTCAGCAGACAACGTTATCCGCCGAAAGAGGCAATCCCTGTTTGTGCTCTGCCCAGAATCAATGCGTGAACATCGTGCGTACCCTCATAGGTATTCACCGTTTCCAGATTGCACATATGTCTAAATACTGGAAATTCATCAGATATTCCGTTGCCACCATGCATATCGCGAGCTACGCGAGCTATGTCCAGAGCCTTGCCACAAGAGTTGCGTTTCAACATGGAGATCAGTTCAGGGGCTAGTTGGTCGTTGTCTTTTAAGCGTCCTGCCTGCAGGCAGCCCTGCAAACCTAGAGTAATCTCTGTTTGCATGTCGGCCAATTTTTTCTGAATTAATTGATTGGCTGCCAAAGGGCGACCAAATTGTTTTCTGTCGAGCACGTACTGACGGGCGGCGTGCCAGCATGTTTCTGCTGCGCCCAATACACCCCAGGAAATGCCGTAACGGGCGCTGCTTAGGCATCCCATAGGACCTTTTAAGCCTTGCACATTGGGCAGTAGGTTTTCCTCGGGAACGAATACATCTTGCATAACAATTTCTCCGGTGACGGAGGCGCGCAGTGATAACTTCCCTTCAATTTTCGGTGCGGTTAAGCCTTTAAAGCCTTTTTCCAGTACAAACCCTCTGATCACATCGTCATCGGTTTTTGCCCAGACGACAAAGATATCGGCTATGGGTGAATTTGATATCCACATCTTTGCGCCATTCATTTTGTAGCCACCGTCAACCTTGGTCGCTCGAGTAATCATACCGCCGGGATCGGAGCCGTGATCGGGTTCAGTAAGGCCAAAACAGCCAATCCACTCACCGCTGGCCAATTTAGGTAAATATTTTTCCCGCTGGGCTTCATTTCCGTAGGTGTAAATAGGGTACATAACTAAGCTGGACTGCACGCTCATCATCGACCGATAGCCAGAATCAACACGTTCGACTTCCCTAGCGATTAAACCGTAGCTGACATAATTAACACCGGGACAACCGTAGCCGGAAATAGTGGAGCCCAACAATCCGAGTTCTCCCATTTCTCGAAAAATAGAGGGGTCGGTCGACTCGTTACGGTAGGCTTCGGTTACCCGAGGCTGGAGTTTATTTTGCGCATATTGCCGGGCGCTGTCTCTTATTAGTCGTTCTTCTTCGGTTAACTGTTGTTCCAGCAAGAAAGGGTCTTGCCAATCGAATTTTGCCCAGTTTGAAGCGCTCATTACTTGTTTCTCCAGGTTGTCTGTTAATTCGTTTCTGTCAGCGACAGAGATTGTAGACGATAAAAAGCTTAATACGGTAGTAGTGGATGACTAAGATCTTTCGCTATCAGTGGCGACAGGTCCAACGAGTCATCTTCGGGGTACAAAGTGTGAATACTTAACCGGGGTTCGGACACGTATGCGGCCGGGCCCAGAGCCCCTATTGTTTGTGCAACACTGTAAAAGCGTTTTAGCGCGCCGTCTATCTCTACTTGCACTTTAAAGCTAGCCATTGGTTCTAGTATCGCGGCCCGCTGTGCCCAATCACCGGGAATATTGGGGTGAACCTCCAGTCGGCTCAATAATTGCTGACCACCTTCATTTTTTCGACCCAGCATAATACCCTGCTTAAGTGACATCATAATAACTGATAAGGTATCTTCCCAGTCACTTATAATATTTCCTGCACCGTAATGGTTAAACATTAACTCATAGAGATTGCTTACATTGCCCAGAGTGCTTCCGGTGTTGCTATTAAGATAGAACCCTACCCATCCACGATTGACCATCAACAGGTTACCTAGGCCATCGGTAAGGGCGGCGGGGTAGGGATCAAGTGATCTCAGTGTTAAGACCATTGCCTTACGTAGCCATTTTAACGCAGGGTCATGAAAATCCTGCTTTTCTTCGATGGCGGTATAGCCGGCCGACAGCATCAAATAGTTGCGGTCGCGCTGTCCCAGCTCGAGAGCTGCGGCAATATCTTGCGCCATGTTTTCGCTTGGCCGGCTACTACCGTTTTCCAAACGGCTGATATGACGCGTGGAGCTGTCCAGTCGATGAGCCAGTTCTTCCTGACTCAAGCTGTGGACACCTCTCCAGAACTTGAGGAAACGGCCGAAGGGCAGCTCAGTTGCAGATTCGGTCATGATCGGTCGTCGATGCCTCAGTTAGGTGGCTAAAAGGCCCTTCTTTAGGGTTTACAAACTGTTGGATATTGGCGCTATTATGACTTACCAGACATCAGATGTCATGGTGACAGTATCTTCGCCTATGCAGAATATGTCCGCCTTTAATACCAGCGTGACGCAACTCATGCGGCTGGAATTTTCTGTCATCATAATCGTTTCTTCGTTTCAGCAGCGGTCGTCTGAATTTAGTGGTCTCATTGATGGGTTCTTGCAGTGCTGACGGATAATATGACGAGATACAGAGTTATCTAAAATGAAATGACTAAATCGATGATTATCGTAAAAGTAAACGTTGCCATGACACAGCTATTGGTTGCTACCTTGGTGTAGTGCAGGCGTTGAAAGCCGTTTATCATTTGGTGTCGGCTGATAATAAAGATGAGCGAAAGCGCTCTGTGATTTGAGCACTACCTGTAACGACATGAACCCCGATTGGTATTAACACTTGGACATCGATAACGAGGAGCAACACTGTGGGAAAGTTAATAAAGAAAGATGAAGTCGCTAACTACGTGGGCTATGAAGCAGAGCCGACACCCTGGCATACAACTACGCAGGAACAAATTAATGAATTTGCAGACTGCACACAGGATCATCAGTTTATTCACATAGACCCAGAGCGGGCCAAAGAAACGCCTTTTGGAACCACCATTGCACATGGCTTTCTGACTTTGTCGATGTTATCAAAATTTGCTGAGAGTTTTGGTATCGGTATTGAAGGCGCTTACATGGGTGTGAATTATGGTTTTGATAAAGTCCGTTTTATGGCCCCGGTAAAGGTTAACAGCCGTGTTCGCGCTAATACCAAAATCCTCGCCATTGAGGAGCGTAAGCCAGGTCAGTTCGCGGTGACTACTGAAGTTTCGGTAGAAATCGAAGGAGAGGAGAAGCCCGCATTGTTGGCTCATTGGATAACCGTTCAATTTGTTGCTTAATGACAGTCGGTCAATCCCCACATTTAATCAACATTTGGTAACAGGAGAAGAGCATGACAATTAGTTTCGAAGGTAAAGTGGCAATAGTAACCGGTGCCGGTAACGGTTTGGGCCGTTCGCACGCTTTGGCATTAGCCGAGCGTGGCGCAAAAGTTGTAATCAATGATTTAGGTGGTGCTCGTGATGGCAGCGGTGCTTCTTCAGATGCAGCTCAGGAGGTTGTTGCGCTCATCGAGTCCAAAGGTGGAGAAGCAATGGCCCATGGCGCTAACGTTGCGAAGATGGATCAAGTTGAAGATATGGTTAAGCAAACCATGGAAAAATGGGGTCGGGTTGACATCTTGATTAACAATGCTGGCATTTTACGCGATAAGACTTTTGCCAAAATGACGATAGACGACTTCCAATTGGTTATGGATGTTCATGTGATGGGCACGGTCAATTGCACAAAAGCGGTTTGGCAAATTATGCGCGACCAGAATTATGGGCGTATTGTAGTGACAACATCGTCAAGTGGCATGTATGGGAATTTTGGCCAGTCGAATTATGGCGCAGCGAAAATGGCGGTGCTTGGTTTTATGAATACAATTGGTATTGAAGGCGCCAAGAATGACATTCGCATTAATGCATTAGCTCCTACCGCAGGCACCCGGATGACCGAAGACCTAATGCCGAAAGAAGTATTGGATATGTTGACACCTGAATCAGTAACAGCTGGGTTGCTCACTATCTGTCATGATGATGCACCTAATCGTTATATTCTTTGTGCCGGTGCGGGTGGTTATGCCAGCACTCGTCTGTTTGAAACCGATGGTATTTTTCTTCCTGCAGACGAGCAGACGCCGGAAAATATAGTGGCGAACTTGGCTGAAGTCAGTGACACCTCTAATCAGTCTGCTATGGAGACCGGTGCTGGCCAAACTCAGAAATTTCTGGGTAAAGCCATGGCTTACATGCAGAACAAAAACGCAGAGTAATAAAAAAAGTCTGGTTAAATAGCGGCGGTTCGATGACAGTCGCTATTTATACTCGACGATAGTGTTCTATCTGACGCCGTTTATTTTGAAGAGATAAAATGAGCTGCGCAATATAGAGCCTTTTTGGGTCTACCGCAGCAGGCCCGTTGCGGTTATTTAACCCGATGAAATGGCGTCGGTCCCGTATTCGCAACCCCCAAATTGTTACCGTGTAATGGTTTGAAAATGGACTGTAGAGGTTTGTTTGAATTGAACAAAGCCTTTGCTGTTTGGGTCGTTTACTGCCGTGACAAAGGAGGCACTCGAAAGGAAAATCTCAATGTTAGCGGCGGTGCTATTGCAATGAGTCACCCCTATGGCATCAGTGGCGCACCGATGATGATGCATGCGTTCATTGGGGGTGAGTAACGCGGTGTTTACCTATCGTGCTCACAATGAGTAATAAATGTTGGCAGAGGCATGGGTGCCGCCGGCTTGTTCACAATTGCGTAAACATCATTCTTAAGAGTCTAAAAATGCTGCCAAACTCCCACTGTTATCAGTTTGACCTCTATCGTCGAATCAACAATTTAAAACGGAAGCCCTGATCATGAGTTACAGTACTATTAAATATGACGTTAGTGAAAAAATACTAACGCTCACACTCAACCGCCCTGAACAGTTAAATTCGTTTACTATCGAGATGGCGAATGAGTTAGTTGACGCATTTAATCGAGCCAGCATCGACGATGCAGTCAGTGCCATTGTTGTTACCGGTGCCGGCAAAGCTTTTTGTGCCGGTATGGATTTGTCGGTAGAGGGTAATGTCTTTGGCCTCGACGAAAGTATGGCTCCGACTATGGAAGACATGGACAGTCGTCTGGAAGACGCCGATATGATTCGAGGTGTTCGCGACACTGGCGGGCGAGTAACACTGGCAATATATAACTGTAATAAGCCGGTTATTGCCGCAATTAATGGTGCGGCGGTTGGTATTGGTGCGACCATGACCTGTGCGATGGATATACGATTGGCGTCAGAGCGGGCTCGGATTGGCTTTGTTTTCAACAAGATTGGAATCACACCAGAGGCTTGCTCTAGCTGGTTTTTGCCGCGTATTGTTGGTATTTCCCAAGCTCTTGAGTGGGTTTACAGTGCCGATATTATTAAGCCTGAAGAGGCATTAGCGGGACGTTTTGTAAAAGCAATTGTTCCTGAGGACGAGCTATTAGAGGAAGCGTATAAAATTGCGCGACGAATTGCCCAGCATAGTCAGGTGGCAATCGCCATGTCTCGGCAAATGATGTACCGTAATTCTGCGCAGCCAGACCCCATGGCCGCCCACAAAGTTGATTCGCTGGCGATATACTATGCCAGTATTGGCAGTGGGAAAGAGGGTGTGCAGTCTTTTCTGGAAAAGCGCCCCGCACAGTTTGATGACAAAGCATCAACCGATATGCCGGACTTTTACCCTTGGTGGTAAGATGCCTCGATTCATCTGCGAGAATAGCAATCAGCTGATGACTTATCAGGATTAGAATTGAAGTTGTTGATGATGGTACCGATATGTTCAGTATAGATAATTTGACCTCGGTATTACAGCCGGAGCAAATGGATAGTTTTCGTTTTCGTGGAAAATCCTTAGTGGGTACTTTGCCGCGGGTATTTGGCGGTCAGGTTCTTGGTCAGGCACTACATGCAGCTACAGCAACGGTCGGTAATGACCGGCATGCGCACTCGGTACACGCGCACTTTTTGCGTATCGGCGATATTCATCAGGATATTAATTATCAAGTTGATGTTGTTCGTGATGGAGGCAGTTTCAGTACGCGCAGTATTGTCGCAGAACAAGCGGGCAAAGCTATTTTCCATGCAACGCTTTCGTTCCATATTGCTGAGTCAGGGCTATCTCACCAAATGGCCATGCCAGACGACATCCCCCGTCCCGATGAATTAGAGAATGAAGCGGATAGACGGCAACGATTAGGTATGCCAACGCCGCGATTCCCAATGATGGCATTGCTGCCTAAAGCAACACTGGATGTGCGTCAGCGGTTTCCTCTAGAAGGGGTAGATGTTGTGCACCGTGAGCCCTTTCAAGGTTTTTGGTTTAAGTTTGGTGAGGCTTTCTTTGGAAATCCCGAAAATCAGGCTCTCTCTGATAGTAGGGTTACTCATCAGGCGCTGCTCGCATTTGTTTCTGATATGGGGTTATTGAGTACGGGGATACGGCCTCACACTGTATCGATGTCGCGGGATAAAATACAGGCTGCCAGTCTCGATCATTCTATTTGGTTGCACGCGCCTGCGCGGGTTGATCAATGGCTCTATTACCACACTGACAGTCCTCTTGCGGGTGGTGGTCGCGATTTTTGTCGCGGTAGTATTTTTACCGAAAGTGGAATCTTAGTTGCATCCACGGCACAGGAGGCGTTAATACGAATACGCAATGAAGGTCCTGACGTCCTTTTGTCCTGAAGGTTTTTGAAATTCATTTACTAACGCATAATGAGCTAATATTGTTTTACAGTTCCTTGGTAGGAAACTGCAGAAATCATGCTCCATGACTGTAATTTTTCGCATTAAGTTTAATTCTGAATTTCTAGCTATCAAGAGTGCAATACTAGTGTATGGCTATGAGTAGCGTGCCGGAGTATAGGTATTCACATCAATTCGAGTGTTCAACCCTGCGTCATGTTAATGTTGGCGATCACTAGGTAGCAGGCTAAAAAAGCTGTGTTGCCGATCGATGCTGCCCCAGTATTTAACTGGCGCATTTTGCAGGTGCCGTTTACTATGGGGCTATTGGGTCAGCGTTGGTTAACCCGAGTCCGATGTATAAACACCACTATTCATAACGATAAAAAGGAATCTTTTATGCCTATCGACAGACGCACATTCACCCTCTCGACCGTTAGCGCCCTGAGTGCTTTGGCACTGTCACCGACAGTATTGGCAGGTGAAGAGAAAAACAAACGAATTGTTCTGGCCTCTCGTCCGGTTGGCAAGCCGACACTTGAAAACTTTCGAATTGAAGACGTTGCGATCCCTAAGATTGCTGATGGACAAATTTTACTGAAGACTAAATATCTCTCACTCGACCCCTATATGCGTGGTCGGATGAATGCGGGTAAGAGCTACGCGTCGCGAGTAGAACTGGGTGATGTGATGGTTGGTGGAACCGTCAGTGAGGTTGTTGAGTCTCGCAATAGCACATTTAACCGCGGTGATCTGGTGAGTTCTTACTCGGGTTGGCAAAGTTATGAGGTGTCTTCAGGTCAGGGCATTATGAAGCTCGATCCGCGTATACCGAAAACTTCATATGCGCTTGGTGTGTTAGGTATGCCAGGTCTTACCGGCTACGTCGGATTGATGGATATTGGTGAGCCGAAAGCGGGAGAAACTGTTGTGCTGGCGGCATCAACCGGCGCGGTCGGTTCCGTGGTTGGTCAGCTGGCGAAAAGCAAAGGCTGCCGTGTTGTGGGCATAGCTGGCGCCAAGGAGAAATGCGAATATGCCGTGAAAGAACTGGGCTATGACGCTTGCGTCAGCCATTACGACAGCGATATGGCGCAACAGCTGGAAGCTGAATGTCCACAGGGTATCGACGTTTACTTCGAAAATGTTGGTGGCAGTTCATGGGAAGCAGTTATGCCGCTGTTAAATAATCATGCGCGGATACCGGTATGTGGTCTCATTGCTAATTATAATGCGACATCGCTACCGCCCGGCCCTGATCGCATGAGTATGTTACAAAGTATGATACTGACCAAGAGTATTCGTATGCAAGGGTTCATTGCCAGTGATTACTTTCATCGGATCCCAGAGTTGGTGGAGGAGATTGGTCCATTGTTGGCGTCAGGCCAAATGAAATACAAAGAACACGTTGTAGATGGTTTGGACAATGCACCGGAAGCATTTTTCGGTTTATTCCGTGGGGCTAATTTTGGGAAACTTGTGGTTAAAGTAAGCTAATAGACATTAACGTCACTGCGACATTCATCGGTAAAGTCGGTGACTGTCGCATGTTCTTCAACGGTCAACTCTTCCTGAGCCTATGTTATGAACTCATTGGATAGTTGTTACAACATTGCGGATCTGCGGGTACGAGCCAAGCGTAAACTACCCGCGCCCATGTTTCATTACATTGACGGAGGAGCTGATGACGAATGGACTCTGCTGCGTAATAGTCAGGCATTTTCAGATTATCAGATAATCCCTAATCATCTTAGAAATATTGAATCGATTGATTTGCGCACCGATATCTTAGGAACAACGTTAGATCTTCCCTTTTTTTTGGCACCCACTGGAATGTCCCGGCTTTTCCATCACCACAAAGAACCTGCTGCTTGCCGTGCGGCGAACGAGGCGGGAACCCTATACAGTTTGTCGACCCTTGCAACATCCAGCCTAGAGGAGGTTGCTGCCTGCGCTGTCGGTCCGAAAATGTTTCAAATATACATACTAAAAGACAGAGGGCTAACGCGCGAATTTGTTCAGCGTTGTAAAGAAAGCCGCTATCAAGCTTTGTGTTTGACGGTTGATACAACGATTGCCGGAAACCGCGAGCGTGATCTGCGAAATGGCATGACGATGCCTCCCAAGATAACCATGAAAAACTTTTTTAGCTACGGTAGCAGTTTTGAGTGGTTGTTTAATCTTGTAAAAAATCCCGATTTCACCTTAGCGAATGTTGCCCATCGAGTGGATGCGTTAGAAAAAAATCCCATGGGTCTGATCGATTATGTGAATAGCCAGTTTGATCGAACTATTACTTGGGATGATGCAGCTTGGCTGGCCGAGCAGTGGGATGGTCCCTTCGTCATTAAGGGTTTGCAGTCGGTAGCCGATGTCAAAAAAGCCAGAGATATTGGTGCAACCGCGGTTATGGTGTCAAATCACGGCGGCAGACAGTTGGATGGTGCTCCTGCTCCCGTAGATTGCATATCGGTATTGAGGGATGCCATTGGTGCCGATCTGGAGCTGATCTGTGATGGGGGTATCCGCCGAGGTACTGATATTATTAAGGCAATTGGTCTGGGCGCCGACGCCTGCTCTATCGGCCGTCCCTATCTCTATGGTTTGGCCGCCGGTGGGCAACCCGGCGTAGCGCGGGCGATCCATCTTCTTAAAACTGAGGTTGAGCGGTCACTGGGATTAATGGGATGTTGTTCCATTGATGAGGTCAGCGCGGATCAAATTGTCCGTTTGTAAATTTTTGTACGTATCTCTGGCCATGACTATTGTTATTCGGTAGTGCAAGAATATCCCGTGCCCATAACAGTATTGTGGTTTTTGGAAATGGCAGATCCGTTGCGAAGCAGCGACACGTCAGATTTTTTTGTCGTTTAGGTGACAGCGTGCACTGACAAAAAAACGAAAATTTTCGTGATACTAAAGAATCAGCATCGATAGAAGCACTTCGAGGAGTAGGCCTAGTTCGCTAGTAGCTTTGCGGCATCCTTCGCAAAATAAGTGAGAATTCCGTCGGCGCCGGCACGTTTTATCGAAACGAGCGACTCCATCATCACCTGGTCTTTATCGAGCCAGCCTTTTTCGAAGGCAGCCATATGCATAGCGTACTCGCCGCTGACTTGATAAACAAAGGTTGGTACCGCCAGCTCGTCTTTGACCCGTCGAACAATGTCCAGGTACGGCATTCCGGGCTTGACCATGATCATATCTGCCCCCTCTTGCAAATCCAGTGCGCATTCGTGTAATGCCTCGTCACTATTCGCTGGATCCATTTGGTAACTGTATTTGTCGGCCCCTTTCAGGTTGCCGGCTGAACCTACGGCATCTCTGAATGGTCCATAATAACTGGAGGCATATTTCGCCGAATAGGCCAGTATTTTGGTGTTAACGTGATTTGCTTGTTCTAGGGATTGACGGATGGCGCCGATACGTCCGTCCATCATGTCAGAGGGGGCGACAATATCGACGCCAGCGTCCGCATGCGAAATGGCTTGTTTGACCAGTGTATCTACAGTGCGATCGTTGATAACGTAGCCGTTGCTATCGAGTATTCCGTCTTGACCATGGACGGTAAAGGGGTCCAGCGCGACGTCAGTGATAACACCCATTGTTGGAACAGCGTCCTTTACTGCTTTGACGGCACGTTGCGCAAGTCCATCTGGATTGTAAGCTTCTTCAGCAAATTCAGATTTGGCGTTTAGGGGTGTTACGGGGAAAAGGGCGATAGCAGGTACACCGAGACTGTTGAGTAAAATCGCTTCTTTAACCAGTAGGTCAATACTCAGTCTCTCAATACCCGGCATCGAAGCAATTGCCTCTTTCTGATTGGTTCCCTCGACAACAAATACGGGGTAAATAAGGTCGTCAACTGTCAGTGTTGTTTCCCGCATCATTCGCCTAGAAAACTCACTACTACGCATTCTACGCATACGGGTACTAGGAAATGGGCCTCGGTGTAATGACTTGGACATAATAGTATTCACCAAACAGTGTTGCGGTTAATGAGTTGTTGTTGTACTTCTAATGCAGCGTTGTTGTGCCGAGTTATAATCCAGACATCACTTTCTTCGCGGCTTCCAACGTGTATTGAATGTCATTATCGCTATGCGCCGCTGACATAAAACCGGCTTCGTAAGCGGCTGGTGCCAAGTAAATTCCTGCATCCAGCATACCGTGAAAAAATTGATTGAAGCGTTCGTTATTACAGCTCATTACTTGCTGAAAATTAGTAATTTTGTTGTCGAGATCAAAATCATCATCAACAAAAAAACCACCGAACATAGAACCTACGTGATTCGTTGTAAAAGGAATGCCGGCGTCTTTAGCAACTCGCTCTAGGCCCATGCACAGCGTCGTTGTCTTTTCAAATAGCGACTCGTAGAACCCTTCTTTTTGAACTCCTGCTAACTGTGCAAGTCCTGCCGCCATCGCAACAGGATTACCAGACAGTGTGCCGGCCTGATAGATGGGCCCGGAAGGGGCTATCTGTTCCATGATTTTGCGCTTGCCGCCAAACGCACCGACTGGCATTCCGCCACCGATGATTTTCCCCAAAGTGGTAATGTCAGCCTCGATATTATAGTAACCTTGCGCACCGGTTAAGCCCAGCCTGAAGCCAGTCATCACCTCGTCTAATATCAATACACTGCCATAGGCTTCACATTCTGATCGTAGTGTCTGTAAAAAACCCTCAACAGGAGGAATGCAGTTCATATTGCCAACTACCGGCTCGACTATGATTGCGGCAACCTGATCGCCAATTTCGCTGAAGGCTTTTTTCACGCCTTCAATATCATTATAAGTCAGAGTGATTGTGTGTTCGGCCAGTGAGGCGGGAACACCAGGAGAGCTCGGAACTCCGAGCGTCAAGGCCCCCGACCCCGCGTTTATCAGCAGAGAGTCAGAATGGCCATGGTAACAACCTTCAAATTTGATAATCTTGTCACGTCCGGTATAGCCTCGTGCCAGGCGAATCGCACTCATGGTTGCCTCGGTACCGGAACTCACCATTCTCACCATGTCCATATTAGGCATAATTCCACACAGCTGGCTGGCTAGCTCGGTCTCGACTTCAGTCGGTGCCCCAAAGCTTAAGCCCAGTTTCATTTTTTCGATCACCGCTTCAGTGATGGACGGATGTGCATGCCCAAGAATCATTGGTCCCCACGACAATATGTAATCGATATAGCGTTTATCTTCGCAGTCGTAGATATACGCGCCTTGCGCCCGCTCAATAAAAACAGGTGTGCCCCCCACAGCTTTAAAGGCCCGGACGGGAGAATTAACGCCACCGGGGATGAATTTCTTTGCTTGATCAAAAAGTTGTTCAGATGAAGTCATAAGATTTAAAGCTGCTGTGATGTTTAAATAGGGAAAGCTATTATCCGGATATCTCTGACAATATGCTACTGAATAAATGCAAAGCCAGAGCGGGAGTTTGCTAGCGTTGGCACCAGTGGATTCTATTTGGAACTAAATCGCCCATGCCAATACGGCGTCCGTTTTGCAGCGCTTGCCAGCAAAATTTTTGCGCTTGTTGCAGTGCTTCAGCGAGAGATAATCCGTGAGCAAGGTAGGCGCTAACCGCGCCTGACAGGGTGCCCATCGCGCCATGATAATTATACGGTAGTCGCTGCCATTGGTATTGACGACTGATGGATCGGTGCGAGTACCAATGGTTAGTATAGTATTTACCTTTTTCGGTGCTATCAGTGATGAGAATATTGTTGCAGCCAAATTCCATGATTCCCCATGCACAAGCAGACAGGGTATCAGCCGCGGGACTAAGGGCTTCGGCTTCATTCTTTGTTAATATCAGCATGTCGGTCCGAGGCAGTAAAAGAGCAGCGGCGGCCTCCACCATGTCTTGAAACTCAGGCTGGTCAGTTAGGTTGGGATGAAAGACGACGGGTATCGTCGGGTAGTCATTAAGGATGGTATGAATTGCTTCAATGTTGGTAATACTAGCGGTGTAGCCAATATTGATCAGGTCAACCTTGATGTCTTCTAAAACTGCCCGTATTTGCTCGATCAGTAAGCCAGTATTGGCGACTTGAGAATATTTTGAAGTGAAGATACCGGGCGGGGATAGTGAGGTAATGATGGGCGTACAATGACAGCCAAGACTGCAAAGAGTCTCAATGTCTGCTGACATCCCACCACCACCCGTAGCATCATTACTGGTAATGCTCATGACAACGGGCGTATCAGTCATTAAACTGGGCATGATTGCTCTCCATCAAATAGTGACTAGAACTGCATGCGTACCAACCGGTTTCAGCTTAACAACTTAGTACTTAGATCGACAACTATTCGTTGAAATTATTCGTTCGCTTTTATCAGTGTTGATGCGCTAGCTGCCCCCCAAACCAACTCGTTGCCAGGAGCAGGGTTGTGGGGTACCAATCTGGACAGGCCAAGCGAAACTATCGCCATAGCGGCTCCGATGAAGAAAACAGCCGCATTATTCTGCATCCAGACCAAACCAAGAATGACCGGCAGGCCAACAGCGGCAATATGGTTAATTGAGAAGGCCACCCCAGCGGTGGCGGCAATGTCTGCGCTGACGGCGATTTTTTGGAAATAAGTTTTGATGGCTAGGGCCATTGCAAATAGAGCGTGATCCATGAAAAACAACGCGGCTGCAGCAAAGCCTATCAAAGGCAGTCCAAACAGTAATGTCGTTCCTACGGGTAAGCTGGCAACGAAGCCATAGGCAGAAAAAACGATGATTAGCCCTACATATTCAACCCCGAGTGAATTGCGTTCACCATGCTTATGAATCATTCTTCCGATGTAAGGCGCTAGAAACATATTGAGTAAATGATTAAACAAATAGAGGCATGTCATAGCCCAAATGGGAAAGCTAAACCGTTCGACCATCATAAATCCGGCAAATACGACAAAAATTTGCCGACGTGCGCCGCTCATAAAAGTGAGTGCGTAATAGAGCCAATAACGTTTGCGCAGAATGAGTTGTTTATTTTGTTGCGCGTCTTCTTTGAAGGTAGGGAAATAAAAAGCAGCAAAAATCGCAATAGTCAGGGTTATTGATCCGCCAATCAAGTAGATGTACTTATACTCTAAATGCAAAACTTGATGAACCAGTAGAATAATTGCATAGGCCCCCAGACTGGCAACAGATCCGGCGGCCATGATTTTCCCCAGTGTTTGCGGTGCTTTATCCTTTGAGATCCATTGCAATTGCAATGATTGTTGTCCCGTTTCGTAGTAGTGAAAGCCAACGGACATAAGAACTGTGGTTGCGTAAAGGCCCATTACTGAAGGGAAGAAGCCAGTCAGCGCAACACCAAATCCGGCGATGCCCAGCGACAAAATGGTAAATCGCTGTTCACGAATAAACAGGGTGATAAAAATAAACAAAAAAGTCAGAAATCCCGGGATCTCGCGCAAGCTTTGCAGTGTGCCAATTTCAATGCCCGTGAAAGCGGCTTTTTCAATGGCGAAGTTATCTAGCATCGTCCGCCAAATAGAAAATGTGAGTGGCATCGCAATAGCCATCACCACCAGCAGGGTGATTTGATTTCTGCTGTCTTTTTCTGTGCCATCTGTGATCCAGTGAGTTACTCGTGATAGCATCTTGGAGCCCTATTGGCGTAGTGGGTCATGTTTTCAAGTTAGTGCTGTGACAACAGCAAGTGGAGAATAACATAATGAAAAAGCTTATCGGCTTGATGCTAGTCACTCTCGTTATCACCGTAGGGTATTTTTATCTCGGCGCCAGCAATACCGAAGACTCGGAACTTATTTCGATACAGTCGGGTCAATTGAGGGGTTTGGTAGATAATGCGACTGCAACGGTAGCCTATCGGGGAATACCTTATGCGGCAGCTCCTGTAGGTGATCGAAGATGGAAGCCCGCGTTAGCAGCCGCAAGCTGGGAGGGTGTTCGCGATGCATTTGCACATGGCGCTGCCTGCGTGCAGCCGAGAACGGGAGAGCTCGGTTTTATTGAGTTGATGATGGATGGTGCGGGTATGTCTAGCTGGCGCAAAACTATTGTTCGATGGTTTATGACCATCTCGTCACCGGGTACATTTAGTGAAGATTGTCTTACCCTGTCAATTTACGGGCCCTCTGAAAAAAATAAACCTCTTCCAGTCATGGTCTGGTTTCACGGCGGCGGGCATAAATTCGGTGCTGGAGATGCATCCAATTACGATGCTTCAGCGTTAGCCGCTCGCGATGTCATTGTAGTTTCTATTAATTATCGGCTTGGGATTATGGGTTTTTTTGCGCACCCGGAGTTAACGGCAGAGTCCGTGCATAATAGTTCTGGCAATTACGGAACATTGGACCAGATTCAAGCGCTGAGGTGGGTTCAGCAAAACATAGCGGCTTTTGGTGGTGACCCAGACAACGTACTGATCTTTGGCGAGTCTGCGGGCGCACATTCTGTGGGACAGGTGATGGCATCACCCCTGTCTCGAGGATTAATCCATAAGGCGATTGCTCAAAGCGGTATTGGTACCCACCAATACACACCCCTGCAAAACAGTGTTGGCGCATGGCGATCGGCGGAAGAACAGGGAATAGAATTTGCAAGTTTTGTCGGTGTTGAAGGGGGTAATCAAGTGTTACGGTTGCGAGCGATGTCTGCGGAACAGTTGGCTGTCGCTTTGGAGGAAAATGCTCATCTGGATGCATTGTCTCATCCGGTAATAGACGGATGGGTGTTGCCGAAGTCGACAGCCGCGACATTTGCGGCTGGCGAACAGGTGCAAATACCGCTTATGATCGGTACGAATGCTGATGAAGGTACATTACTAGGTCCATTAATAGGAAGCCCATTCGTTAAGCGCAGTCCGGGACCGACTACCCCAGAAGGGTATGAGGCAATGGTCCGGGATGTTTACCCTGATGAGGCAGGCACTATTCTGCAGTATTATCCTATCGCCTCGGACGCCGAGCTCTTCGACGGTATTAACAGGCTGTTGGGGGATCATTTATTTGGGATGCAAGCTTGGTTTGCTGCCAATGAAACAGCTCGGCACGGGGTGCCAACGTGGCTCTATTTTTTTACCAGAACGTCTCCAGCGAAAGACCAATGGGCGGGGGCCTATCATGCGAGTGAAATCCCATTTGTATTCAACAGTCCATTTCCGTTATTCCCCGTCAATACATTTGACGCTGAATTAACAGATCACATAATGACTTATTGGACGAACTTTGCCAAAAATGGCAATCCTAACCAGCCGGGCATGCCAACGTGGAGCCGTTTTCAACCGCTTGATCCTCAGGAGATGGAGCTGGGCGAGAGAATGGGTATGCGTGCGGTTGAGCGCAGGGAAAAATACGAAGCACTGATGATCGATCAGTACCGAGAGTTGGGTAATGATCCCTCAGTTGTGCGGAGTATGGGCCTGTGATGCCGTTCAGAGAAAACGATCAGAAAGGTTTAACCACCACTAATATGACAATAGCGAATAACATCAATACCGGAATTTCATTAAACCATCGGTAGTAAACATGTTGGTGCTGATTGTTGTCTTGGTTTATTTGCGCAACATATTTCCCGCAGATCAGGTGATAAACCACTAAAAACCCGACCAGCACCAATTTGACAATAAACCAACTCGAGCTCCAGTAGTAGCTCCAATTATAAGAAGTGAGCCAGAGGCCAAAAATGATGGTGGCGACGGGGAAAATGGCCATAAAGCGATAGAGCTTGTGGGCCATTTGAGCCAGTTGTTGTCTGGTTTCTTTGTGTTCGGCCATTGCATGATTGACGAATATGCGCGGAAGATAGAATATTCCAGCAAACCAGCAAATAACAGCAATGATGTGTAACGCTTTGACCCAAAGCATGGTCTGACCCTTTTAGTAAGACGGCGGCTTCTTATAGTATTGTTCGATATCGTCGCGGGTCACTATACCATTGTCGGGATAGCTTCCGGATATATAACCCGATACAAAAAGGGCGTTGACCTTGTTATCGTCCATTTTGTTCAAAGCTTGTTTCAAAGTCGCCTGGATGTTTAGTGCTGTCAATGGCTGCATAGCAAGTGAGCCGTCTAACAAATACACCGTGTTGTTGCCGATATTTTTTTCAAGGTGATCGATCATATCCACCCCGGCAATGAGATTGATTGGCCTGTTGGCGTCGTCGATGACAACATACCACTGCGTATTTTCTTTAAGTAATAATTTTGCCTGATCAGCGGTCATTTGTGGTGGCGTGGTACACAAACTGCGTTGCATGACGCTTGCAACACTGTTTCGCTGCAGTGCTAGGCTCATAGGATCGGTTGGCAGTAATAGTTTAATATGCTGAAAGACAGTTTGATGAGCTGATTTTTGATTGAACAATTCACTGTTGGTCAAAGTGGCTATTGTGATGGCTAGCATGCCAGGGAAAATCATCGAAGTGTCATTACTAAATTCCAGTAAAGCCATTAGGGCGGCTAATGGGGCATTTAAAACAGCACCCATCATGGCGCCCATTCCTAACAAAACATAGAAACTATGGTTTGATGCGAGATCCGGAAATAAGTTGACCCCCAGGTCACCCATTGCGCTACCGATACAGGCACCAATAAGTAAGTTAGGGCCTATCAGCCCGATGGGCATACCGAGGCCGCTGCTGGTAGCGGTGGCGATAATTTTAGCGATGATCAACAGGAGCAGTACGGTTAGCGGTAATTTGTTGGCGAGTGCAGCATTCAGGCTGTCATAGCCAATACCCATTATCTCGGGGACTAGCAACGCGCAGCAACCGGTTATTAGTCCTGCGAGCACCATACGGGGCAATATAGGTTTGTCGTTGTACCGAAGCGCCGTTTTGAGGATAACCATGAAAAGTGCTGCGCAACATCCGACAGCAAGGCCGAGCAAAGCGATAAAGGGTATTTCCCACAGTGAGGCCATAGATATGGGAGGGATCGAAAATATCATCTCACTACCATGCACGGCTCTGGTCATCGCCGTGCTGGTGATCGTAGCCAACATCACCGGTATAAACCCTCCGACGGTATATTCCAACATCACCACCTCCATAGCGAAAATAACACCGGCAATAGGGGTATTAAATGACGCGGCGATGGCGGCAGCAATGCCACAGCCGACCAGCAGGCGAATACTGTTATTAGGCAGCATTAGCTTTTGCCCGAGCAAGCTATTGGCGGCCGCACCAAGGTGAATGGCAGGTCCTTCGCGACCACCCGATTGTCCGGTTGCGATCGCGAATGCGCCGCCAAAAAATTGTACTAAAGCGTTTTTTAGCGGCAGATGCCCGTGATCCAGATGGAAGCGCGTAATGACATGAACAATACCGGTGCGAGAATTTTCTGGTTTCATCCGGCTGAGAAATAATCCGATAATAATGGCCCCCATGACAGGTAGCGCAAAATGGGCCCACTGGGGTAAAGCCTCAAAGTTTTCGGCATCGTTGTTCGGTAGCCAAAGGGCTGATGGGGTCTCTATCAAATATCTGAAAAGAAGTATCACCAACGCACAACTAAACCCCGAGACAACCCCTAGTATTGACAGAGGAAGTAACGAGTCCGCATCGGCTAAGCGATGACGTGTATTGCGAATCCAATTATTCTGCATAAAGTGTGAAGAGACTCCTGCTTGCTCTGTGTTTAAACCGATGCAATGGTCATCAATAGCTTACGATTGCATTTTGATTGCTTTATTATACCGCATCTTTTGAGTGCAACTCGTCATCAGTTTCAAGAGAGAGCAGTTAGTGCTCTTGATTGTGTGATTAACGTGTGAGATAGATAGGTACAGTAGACGGAATGTGGAGGAAAATTGCGTGGTTAAGGTAGGTATAGTAGGCGGCACAGGTTATACCGGTGTTGAGTTGTTGCGGATGTTAGTTAATCACCCGGAAGCTGAGGTGGTTGTTATAACGTCGCGTGCAGAAGAAGGGCTTCGAGTTGACGCACTCTACCCAAGCTTGCGAGGTCATCTGAATATTCGTTTTTCTCACCCAAATCTGGATGTATTAGCTCAGTGTGACGTGGTGTTTTTTGCCACGCCACACAATGTGGCAATGAACTTAATGCCGCAGTTGTTGGAGCTAGGGACACGGGTTGTGGATTTATCCGCTGACTTCAGAATTCGGGATCATAAACTGTGGTCAAAGTGGTATGGTGAGCCCCATGCCTGCCCTGAATTACTATCCCGCGCTGTTTATGGGCTTCCTGAAGTCAATCGTGCGGCCATACGCGACGCTCAGCTGGTTGCTTGTCCTGGTTGTTACCCAACTTCTGTTCAGTTGGGGCTGTTGCCCTTGCTTGAAAATAATCTGGTGGATGAGCAGCGTTTGATAGCCAACGCAACGTCGGGTGTTAGTGGTGCGGGCCGGCAGGCAAAAATCGATAATCTGTTTGCTGAAGTCAGCGATAGTTTTAAGGCTTATGGCATTCCAGGGCATCGCCATTTACCTGAAATTGAGCAGGGCTTGGGAGACATAGCGGGAAGAGAGGTCAGTGTGACTTTTGCTCCTCATTTGGTGCCTATGGTTCGGGGAATGCATTCAACCTTGTATGCTGAATTGACCGATAGCGCCGTTACCCTTGAAGAAATTCAGTCATTGTATGAGCAGCGCTTCGAAGACGAACCTTTTGTCGACGTTTTGCCGGCGGGCAGCCATCCGCAAACGCGCAGTGTGCGTGGCGCTAATCACTGTCGTCTGGCTATTCATAGGCCTCAGGATCGAGACACTTTAGTGGTTTTATCGGTCATCGATAACTTGGTAAAGGGGGCATCCGGACAGGCCATTCAGAATATGAACATCATGTTGGGATTGGACGAAAACGCTGGTTTGACGACAGTAGCGGTAATGCCTTAGTGATGGCTCGGAGTCGCTAAACATGTCAGATCCTGTGGGCAGTAAACAATATCGGTCTGTTGTTGTTCAGGAGCACTTTGGACGGCATCTCGCACAGCGACTGTTGATTGTATTGTTGCTGATGGCCGTGGCTGTTACTGCATACTGGCTTGGCGGGCGGTCGATGCGCGCCGACTTTCAGGCCGTTTCAAAGGATTATACCGAGTTAGCGTGGCGTCTGAGTATCGCAGAGGTTGCTCATAAAGAAACGAGTCAGCAGCTGGTTAATCTAGAGGTTGGGGGTGACATCGATAGACAGGCCGTGAATGACGTGCGCTTATTAGTAAGTGAGTACAAACAAACTATTAATCAGCTTAATGAGGAGATTTCTTTTTACAAAGGCTTAATGGCGCCGACAGAGAAAGAGCGCGGGCTGGGCATTCGAAGTTGGGAGATCTATCCGGCCGCCGAGAATAATGTGTTTCAATACAAGCTAGTGTTGCAGCAACTGGCACTTAAGCACTCGGTGTTAAAGGGCGTGCTGTCAGTAGATATTGTTGGCAAGCAAGATGGAATAGAAGACAGATTATCGCTGGATATTCTGTCAGAACAAATTGACGGCCAGGGTGTTAAGCTTCGCTTTAAATATTTTCAATATGTTGAGGGTGAACTGCGGCTACCTCAAGGATTTACCCCCTACAGCGTGGATATAGTTGCCCGCATTACCTCACCGAAGGCGGTCACAGTAGAAAAGCATTACGGATGGATTGTTCAAAATACATCTGAATAGCGTCTGTAGTAAGCACATATTTTTGGAAAGACACCGGATGAAGGGGAGAATAATGGCATTTCAAAGTGGCAATACAACCACGCTGATATCAAAAGAGTCAGAAATTGTGGGTGATGTAAATTTTAGTGGTGATCTTGAAATTCAAGGGATTATTCGCGGTAACATCTACGCAAAAGCCGATAAAAGTGCCAGTGTTAGAATTGTCGAGGGTGGACAGGTGGAGGGCGAAATACACTCCCCTAGAATCATCGTCAACGGAGAGATCCGTGGTGACGTCCACAGTAGCGAGCATGTGGAGCTTGCGGCCAAAGCAAATGTAGAGGGCAATGTTCACTATAACCTAATCGAGATGGTAAAAGGTGCGCAGTTAAACGGGAGCCTTATTTACGCCGGCGCCGCTAAAAAAACAGTAGCGATTAAGCCTTCGCAGGGCGCTATTGAACTTGGTCAATAAGTATTAGTTGACTAAAATGCTGAGGATTACGCATAATTCTCTATCAGCTCGATCGGGCTAACAGTTTTTTGGAGCAGTCTTATGTCAGCAGTTGAGCAATTTACCCCGCAGGCGCTATTTTTGTCAGAGCGTGCGGTGGCCAAGGTTAAAAGCCTAATAGCTGAAGAGGCGAATGACGACCTTAAATTGCGAGTTTTTGTAACCGGTGGCGGGTGTTCCGGCTTTTCATACGGATTTACCTTTGATGAGCTGGTGGCTGATGATGATACGGTCATTGAAACGGAGGGGGTTGTCGCCCTGCTTGATTCGATGAGTTATCAATATCTGGTGGGTGCAGAGGTTGATTATCAGGAGGGTTTAGAAGGCTCGCGTTTTGTGGCGATAAATCCAAATGCAGATACAACCTGTGGCTGCGGATCTTCTTTTTCTGTTTAATTTTTTGGCAGGCCCGATGACGCGGTTTTGTGCTTCGCGCAGGCCGCTGTCGTAATTGGCGACTGTTCTTTGTTGTTCATTGCAAATAAGTAAAGCAACGCCTGCTCAGCGAAAAAAGTACCTCTATTTTTAGCTCCTATTGGGCGTACAGAATTGGTTAGCTGTGTGTTGCTTAGGGATAGTGAACAGCCCCTAAAATGACTTCCCGCGTCGCGCCAGTCACGCTGCAGATATTCCCGCTGTTTCTATTCAGTGTTTGCTGTCCAAGCCAGGCAAAGGCTGCCGATTCCACCCATTGTGGAGGTATTCCAAGGGCAGTGGTGGTGGCAAGGGGGCGAGGCTGAATGAGGGTTTCAATTCGCTGCATTAGGGCCGAATTGTAAGCACCACCGCCACAGATATAAACCTCGTCAACCCCTGCAGATATGTGGTCGATTTCGCGGGTTATTGTTCTCGCCGTAAATTCAAGCAGAGTCGCTTGAACATCTTCAGCGAGATAGTTTTTGTTCTCTATGACTTTAGTGAGCCATGCAATATTGAAATCTTCTCTGCCTGTGCTTTTTGGTGTTTCTTTTGCCAAAAAAGGATGGGTAAGCAGTGTGGCAAGTAACGAGTCGTGTACTTGGCCGGTAGCAGCCCACACACCGTCTTTGTCATAATCTTTCTGCTGATTTCGGTGAATCCATTCGTCCATTAGGATATTACCCGGGCCTGTATCAAACCCAAAACAGGCTCCCTCACTACCTAAAAAGCTGATGTTTGCCATGCCGCCGATATTGACAATAGCGCGATTAAATCTATTTGATCTAAACGCAGCCCGGTGGAAGGCCGGCGCCAGCGGTGCCCCTTGGCCTCCGGCAGCAATATCTTTGCGACGGAAGTCCGCAACAGTGGTGATACCTGTTTCGAAGGCGATTGTATTGGGATCGCCGATTTGAGTAGTAAAACTGTATTCTAATTCTGGTCGGTGGCGAATGGTCTGGCCATGACTACCAATAGCGACCACATTCGCCATGTCGATATTGTTTTCCCGCAGTAATTGGTTTGTGGCGCGAGAAAATACCAGTCCCAGAGCTCGGTCGGCTGAGCCCATTCGGTCTATTTCATTATCACCTGGTTGGCAGAGACCAATGAGTTGTTGCCTGAGTTCTTTGGGGAGCGGGTATTCGAGTGCGGCAACCATTTGGAACGTGCCGGTGCTCAGGTCAAATAAGCCCGCGTCGATGCTGTCCAGGCTGGTGCCGGACATGAGTCCAACATAGAGTTGTGGGGTCACGTTCGAGTAACGCGCAACCATCTAAAGAGCGGAGCTGTTTGGCAGTTGGTCCGCGGTAGCGACACTGCGCTGGTTATTGTAGACAGCTAGTTGCAGTTGCAAGCCACTGATCTGCGCGGTGAAGCGTACTTTTTCTTGACCATCAATACTTTTGGCTTTTGGCAGCTTTTTTAATATCGTCCGTGGATTTCGATGTACGCCATTGACCAAAAATTCATAGTGTAAATGTGGGCCAGTCGCATAACCTGTTGACCCAACCCAGCCAATAATCTGTCGTTGTTTGACCTTTTGGCCCTGCTTGACGCCACGTTTATTAAGGTGCAAATACTTGGTGGTGTAGTTGGAACCGTGGTTTATAACGACATAGTGTCCATTCGCTTTGGTATATCCGGATTTAGCGATCCTGCCGTCTCCTGCAGCATAGACGGGTGTTCCCCGCGAGGCCGCATAGTCGATACCCCGGTGCGGTCGGGTCGTTTTGAAAACCGGGTGCAGTCGTTTGGGGTTAAATCCTGAGCTGATACGGGTAAAGTCTAGAGGGGCTCGCAAAAATGCTTTTCGCATGCTAACGCCGTTCTCGTTGTAGTAGCCGACACTGCCATCAGGATAGACATAGCGATAAGCGCTGTAAGTTTCTCCACGATTGGTAAATTGTGCCGCTAGAATTGGACCGTTGCCTGTTTTTTCGTCGTCTAGAAACTGCTCTTCGTACAATACAGTGAAATTGTCACCGGCTCTGACATCATAAACAAAGTCGATAACCCCGCCAAATACGCTGGCAAGCTCCATAATAAGATTCTGTGATAAGCCCGAGCGTTGTGCAGCACTAAAAAGATTGCTGCTGATGAATGCGCTGCTATAGTTTTGTCTGATTTCTGGTTCACGTTCGATATGAGTAGTAATGAAGCTATCACCGTTGCGTGCGAACAGTGTCGACTTTAGCTGGGACTGAATATGCTTTAACTGCTGAAGTGTACCCTCAGAGTCTATTTGAAACGCTAACTTTTGGCCCGGATACAGTTTTAACAGACTTTTTGAGTTATCGCTGTTGTACATAATCTCATGAACATCACTCGCGGAGAGAGATGCTCGTTGAAAAATCAGTGATAGGTTGTCGCCTTTTTGAACGCTTTGTTCTTCCCATACCAAGACGGGGCGTGGTGCAGTCGCCTTTGCGGTTAGCTGTTTTGCTTCCAGTTTTAAGTCAACAGGCAAGCTGATACGCTTAGCCTGAGCGGTTTCTCCCGGCACTAACAACATAGCGACAAAAATTGCGCTTATAGCGGTGCTTGCAATTGCCAAATGTTTGCGGGGAAACTCTGCTACCAGTTGGCTGAGCCTAGGTTTCATTCGATTTTTGGTTGCATGCTTCATAACGATCGTAACGTTCAATAAGCCGTTTAACGGTTAATAATACATTAAAAAGTAGTTCAATCCCTACTATACACAAGTAGGGATGATCACTGATGAGAACCCCTTCACTTCTTCGTCGCTTGCAATTGCAGCGGGTTGAGGTATCGTTCGCGATCTTTGAGGCCGCATATTGAGGGTTTTCCTTATAATAATCAATTGAAGACAGCGGTTTGGGTTTTAGTACAGTTTAATGATCATTACGTTTAGTGCAGGGCAAGAATAGAATATGTCGATTAATGGAAAAGCATTGCTGGATGATTTGCGGTCTCGAGGCCTTATCGCTCAGGCCACAGCTGAGCAAGAGCTGGAAGATCACTTAACCGGGGCCTGTCGCACGCTTTATTGTGGCTTTGACCCCACGGCAGATAGTCTCCATATCGGTAGCTTAGTACCGTTATTGACCTTGCGTCGATTTCAGCAGGCAGGGCATAAACCTCTGGCTTTAGTTGGTGGTGCGACGGGTCTGATCGGTGACCCTTCCTTTAAGGCAGAAGAGCGAAAGTTAAATACCCCTGATGTTGTTAGTGATTGGGTGGAAAAGCTGAAAGCTCAAGTCGGTCGCTACATTGATTTCGATTGTGGAGACAGTTCCGCTGACGTGGTGAATAATTTGGATTGGGTTGGTGAAATGGATGTTTTGAGTTTTCTTCGAGACATCGGCAAGCACTTCCCTGTGAATCAGATGATTAAGAAAGAGTCGGTCAAGCAGCGTATTGATCGTGATGGCGATGGTATTTCTTACACTGAGTTCAGTTATATGGTGCTGCAGTCGCTCGACTTCTCCGAGCTCTTTCACAGTAGACATTGCACTTTACAAATCGGTGGCTCTGATCAATGGGGTAATATTACCGGGGGTGTTGAACTATCTCGGCGGCGATTTGGAGGGCAGGTTTACGGATTAACCTTGCCGTTAGTGACTAAAGCAGATGGCACTAAATTTGGGAAGTCGGAGACCGGCACCATTTGGCTAGACCCAGCAAAAACGTCGCCCTATGCGTTTTATCAGTTTTGGCTGAATACAGCGGATGCGGATGCCTACAGATTTTTACGTTATTTTACCTTTTTGTCGGTTGATCAGATTGCGGGTATAGAGCAAGAGGATGCCAAGGCTGAAGGCAGGCCTACCGGTCAGCGTGTACTTGCGGAAGAGGTTACTCGGTTGGTCCATGGTGACGAAGGCTTGTCCGCCGCTCGGCGCATTTCAAGCTCACTGTTTAGTGGCGATCTCAGCGAAATGTCAGAGAGCGACTTCCGGCAGTTGCGGTTGGATGGCTTGCCGTCTTCAACATTAGAGCGATCGGACTTTAAAGGACTGTCTTTGACACAAATTTTGACCGACAGTGGAATGGCCGCTTCGGGCAAACAGGTCAAAGATGCTCTCGGTAGAAGGTCGGTGCTAATTAACGGCGTTTCGGTTGGTAGTGATGACAATATGAATGTTGAAGGCTGCTTGCCAGCGTCACGCGGACTTCATGGTGCCTACTACCTCGTTAAACTTGGCAAGAAAAAATACCATTTGTTTGAAGTCCTTTAACAGGTTGTATGAAAAGTGTGCTGCAAGCGTTTGTTTTTCGGCGATTTTCAGCCGAAGTGTTAATAATCTAGCGGTTAGTGAAATTAGCCGTTGACAGCGGCGCGCTTGTCCCTATAATGCGCGCTCTCTCGTCAGGTACAGCCTGATTTGAGAGAAGGCAACAAGAACGGTTTGCTCAGTAAGTTCCTTGAATTTACTTGAAAAAAACAGTTGCCACGGCGAACATACTCTGTATAATTCGCCTCCCTGATCGAGACAAGCCAAGTGCTGGTTTTGGCAGGAAAAGCCTCAAGGT